>NZ_CM181223.1:5615000-6720383 GCF_014852505.2 Pseudomonas sp. PDM21
GCAATTAGTATCGGTTAGCTCAACGCCTCACAGCGCTTACACACCCGACCTATCAACGTCGTAGTCTTCGACGGCCCTTCAGGGGAATCAAGTTCCCAGTGAGATCTCATCTTGAGGCTAGTTTCCCGCTTAGATGCTTTCAGCGGTTATCTATTCCGAACATAGCTACCCGGCAATGCCACTGGCGTGACAACCGGAACACCAGAGGTTCGTCCACTCCGGTCCTCTCGTACTAGGAGCAGCCCCTCTCAAATCTCAAACGTCCACGGCAGATAGGGACCGAACTGTCTCACGACGTTCTAAACCCAGCTCGCGTACCACTTTAAATGGCGAACAGCCATACCCTTGGGACCGGCTTCAGCCCCAGGATGTGATGAGCCGACATCGAGGTGCCAAACACCGCCGTCGATATGAACTCTTGGGCGGTATCAGCCTGTTATCCCCGGAGTACCTTTTATCCGTTGAGCGATGGCCCTTCCATACAGAACCACCGGATCACTAAGACCTACTTTCGTACCTGCTCGACGTGTCTGTCTCGCAGTCAAGCGCGCTTTTGCCTTTATACTCTACGACCGATTTCCGACCGGTCTGAGCGCACCTTCGTACTCCTCCGTTACTCTTTAGGAGGAGACCGCCCCAGTCAAACTGCCCACCATACACTGTCCTCGATCCGGATAACGGACCAGAGTTAGAACCTCAAGCATGCCAGGGTGGTATTTCAAGGATGGCTCCACGCAGACTGGCGTCCACGCTTCAAAGCCTCCCACCTATCCTACACAAGCAGGCTCAAAGTCCAGTGCAAAGCTACAGTAAAGGTTCACGGGGTCTTTCCGTCTAGCCGCGGATACACTGCATCTTCACAGCGATTTCAATTTCACTGAGTCTCGGGTGGAGACAGCGCCGCCATCGTTACGCCATTCGTGCAGGTCGGAACTTACCCGACAAGGAATTTCGCTACCTTAGGACCGTTATAGTTACGGCCGCCGTTTACCGGGGCTTCGATCAAGAGCTTCGCTTTCGCTAACCCCATCAATTAACCTTCCGGCACCGGGCAGGCGTCACACCCTATACGTCCACTTTCGTGTTTGCAGAGTGCTGTGTTTTTAATAAACAGTCGCAGCGGCCTGGTATCTTCGACCGGCATGGGCTTACGGAGTAAATCCTTAACCCTCGCCGGCGCACCTTCTCCCGAAGTTACGGTGCCATTTTGCCTAGTTCCTTCACCCGAGTTCTCTCAAGCGCCTTGGTATTCTCTACCCAACCACCTGTGTCGGTTTGGGGTACGGTTCCTAGTTACCTGAAGCTTAGAAGCTTTTCCTGGAAGCATGGCATCAACCACTTCATCATCTAAAAGATGACTCGTCATCAGCTCTCGGCATTAAGACCCCGGATTTACCTAAGATCTCTGCCTACCACCTTAAACTTGGACAACCAACGCCAAGCTGGCCTAGCCTTCTCCGTCCCTCCATCGCAGTAACTAGAAGTACAGGAATATTAACCTGTTTCCCATCGACTACGCTCTTCAGCCTCGCCTTAGGGACCGACTAACCCTGCGTCGATTAACGTTGCGCAGGAACCCTTGGTCTTTCGGCGTGGGAGTTTTTCACTCCCATTGTCGTTACTCATGTCAGCATTCGCACTTCTGATACCTCCAGCAAGCTTCTCAACTCACCTTCACAGGCTTACAGAACGCTCCTCTACCGCGCATCTTGCGATGCACCCGTAGCTTCGGTGTATGGTTTGAGCCCCGTTACATCTTCCGCGCAGGCCGACTCGACTAGTGAGCTATTACGCTTTCTTTAAAGGGTGGCTGCTTCTAAGCCAACCTCCTAGCTGTCTAAGCCTTCCCACATCGTTTACCACTTAACCATAACTTTGGGACCTTAGCTGACGGTCTGGGTTGTTTCCCTTTTCACGACGGACGTTAGCACCCGCCGTGTGTCTCCCACGCTGACACTTCCAGGTATTCGGAGTTTGCATCGGTTTGGTAAGTCGGGATGACCCCCTAGCCGAAACAGTGCTCTACCCCCTGGAGTGATACGTGAGGCGCTACCTAAATAGCTTTCGAGGAGAACCAGCTATCTCCGAGCTTGATTAGCCTTTCACTCCGATCCACAAGTCATCCCCTACCTTTTCAACGGGAGTGGGTTCGGTCCTCCAGTCAGTGTTACCTAACCTTCAACCTGCTCATGGATAGATCGCCCGGTTTCGGGTCTATACCCAGCGACTAAAACGCCCTATTAAGACTCGCTTTCGCTACGCCTTCCCTATACGGTTAAGCTCGCCACTGAATATAAGTCGCTGACCCATTATACAAAAGGTACGCAGTCACCTAACAAAGTAGGCTCCCACTGCTTGTACGCATACGGTTTCAGGTTCTATTTCACTCCCCTCTCCGGGGTTCTTTTCGCCTTTCCCTCACGGTACTGGTTCACTATCGGTCAGTCAGTAGTATTTAGCCTTGGAGGATGGTCCCCCCATATTCAGACAAAGTTTCTCGTGCTCCGTCCTACTCGATTTCACTTCAAAGAACCTTTCACATACGGGGCTATCACCCACTATGGCCGCACTTTCCAGAGCGTTCTGTTAGATTCAAAGAAGCTTAAGGGCTAATCCCCGTTCGCTCGCCACTACTAAGGGAATCTCGGTTGATTTCTTTTCCTCAGGGTACTTAGATGTTTCAGTTCCCCTGGTTCGCCTCTTACACCTATGTATTCAGTGCAAGATACCTAACTTATGCTAGGTGGGTTTCCCCATTCAGAGATCTCCGGATCAAAGTCTGTTTGCCGACTCCCCGAAGCTTATCGCAGGCTACCACGTCTTTCATCGCCTCTGACTGCCAAGGCATCCACCGTATGCGCTTCTTCACTTGACCATATAACCCCAAGCAATCTGGTTATTGTCTCGAACGTGAAGACGACATTCGCCGAAAATTCGCGCTTGAACTCGCAAATTTTACCTTGACTTGAATAATCACCAGTGAAAGAGATTATTCAGTCTACTTCTATCACATACCCAAATTTTTAAAGAACAGTTCTGGCACAAAGACCAGACATCAATGTTCGTTCATCTTGAACATTCATGTCTGAGCTTTCGACGATTAATGGTGGAGCCAAGGAGGATCGAACTCCTGACCTCCTGCGTGCAAAGCAGGCGCTCTCCCAGCTGAGCTATGGCCCCATCGGATCAGCAGCACACCACAACAATTGGTGGGTCTGGGCAGATTCGAACTGCCGACCTCACCCTTATCAGGGGTGCGCTCTAACCAACTGAGCTACAGACCCAATCGTCTAACCAGTGAATCAAGCAATTCGTGTGGGAGCTTATGAAGAAGCTGAGATCTTCGATTAAGGAGGTGATCCAGCCGCAGGTTCCCCTACGGCTACCTTGTTACGACTTCACCCCAGTCATGAATCACTCCGTGGTAACCGTCCCCCTTGCGGTTAGACTAGCTACTTCTGGAGCAACCCACTCCCATGGTGTGACGGGCGGTGTGTACAAGGCCCGGGAACGTATTCACCGTGACATTCTGATTCACGATTACTAGCGATTCCGACTTCACGCAGTCGAGTTGCAGACTGCGATCCGGACTACGATCGGTTTTATGGGATTAGCTCCACCTCGCGGCTTGGCAACCCTCTGTACCGACCATTGTAGCACGTGTGTAGCCCTGGCCGTAAGGGCCATGATGACTTGACGTCATCCCCACCTTCCTCCGGTTTGTCACCGGCAGTCTCCTTAGAGTGCCCACCATAACGTGCTGGTAACTAAGGACAAGGGTTGCGCTCGTTACGGGACTTAACCCAACATCTCACGACACGAGCTGACGACAGCCATGCAGCACCTGTGTTCCGATTCCCGAAGGCACTCTCGCATCTCTGCAAGATTCCGGACATGTCAAGGCCAGGTAAGGTTCTTCGCGTTGCTTCGAATTAAACCACATGCTCCACCGCTTGTGCGGGCCCCCGTCAATTCATTTGAGTTTTAACCTTGCGGCCGTACTCCCCAGGCGGTCGACTTATCGCGTTAGCTGCGCCACTAAGATCTCAAGGATCCCAACGGCTAGTCGACATCGTTTACGGCGTGGACTACCAGGGTATCTAATCCTGTTTGCTCCCCACGCTTTCGCACCTCAGTGTCAGTATCAGTCCAGGTGGTCGCCTTCGCCACTGGTGTTCCTTCCTATATCTACGCATTTCACCGCTACACAGGAAATTCCACCACCCTCTACCGTACTCTAGTCAGGCAGTTATGGATGCAGTTCCCAGGTTGAGCCCGGGGATTTCACATCCATCTTACCAAACCACCTACGCGCGCTTTACGCCCAGTAATTCCGATTAACGCTTGCACCCTTCGTATTACCGCGGCTGCTGGCACGAAGTTAGCCGGTGCTTATTCTGTTGGTAACGTCAAAACAGCAAGGTATTAACTTACTGCCCTTCCTCCCAACTTAAAGTGCTTTACAATCCGAAGACCTTCTTCACACACGCGGCATGGCTGGATCAGGCTTTCGCCCATTGTCCAATATTCCCCACTGCTGCCTCCCGTAGGAGTCTGGACCGTGTCTCAGTTCCAGTGTGACTGATCATCCTCTCAGACCAGTTACGGATCGTCGCCTTGGTAGGCCTTTACCCCACCAACTAGCTAATCCGACCTAGGCTCATCTGATAGCGCAAGGCCCGAAGGTCCCCTGCTTTCTCCCGTAGGACGTATGCGGTATTAGCGTTCCTTTCGAAACGTTGTCCCCCACTACCAGGCAGATTCCTAGGCATTACTCACCCGTCCGCCGCTGAATCCGGGAGCAAGCTCCCATCATCCGCTCGACTTGCATGTGTTAGGCCTGCCGCCAGCGTTCAATCTGAGCCATGATCAAACTCTTCAGTTCAATACTGCTTGGGTTTTGAGAAAACCCTAAACTTGGCTCAGCAATCGCATGCTCTATTTAAAGAGCTAAAACTCTCGAATTCACGAGTGTTACTTGCGTTGCTGATAATCAGTCGATCATCAGTCTTACATCACAAGCACCCACACGAATTGCTTGATTCAACTTGTTAAAGAGCGTTTGGCTGAGGCTTTCGTCTCAACCGAGGCGCGCATTCTACGCTAACCTCATCTTTCGTCAAGCTTTATTTTTCGAAAATTTCTTTTCTACTCAATCGCTTGTGCTTCAGCGAAGGAAACCTTCTCATCAGCGGGAGGCGCATTCTACAGCGATCAAACTCGCTGTCAACCACCTCGGTGATCTTCTTTTCAGCTCGCTGCCGGAGCAGCTAATGAAGAGCGGCAAGTGAATCACCTGCCTGACCACTACCCTCAACTTCGAACCTTTGTAAGTACTTGATTTTCAAGTTCTTTCAGCGCTTCGTCGCTGAGAGTGGTGCGCATTATAGGGAGTTTAAATCGGCCGTCAACGACTAATTTAAACTTTCTTCAGTTAGCAGCCAGACGGCCCCGCAACAACGGCAAACGCCGGGCCACTGGCGGCACCCGCAAGAGCAGCAGGACCAGGCCTATGGCTGCATAGATCGCCCAGCGCTCCAGATCGGACCGTACGACCCACAGCATATGGAGTAATCCCAGACCGAGGATGACATATATCAGTCGATGCAGTTTCTTCCAGCCCGTCCCCAGCCTCCGCATGCTGTAGCGGTTGGAAGTGATCGCCAGGGAGAGCAAGCCGAGGAAGGCAACGACCCCGACAATGATATAGGGACGCTTGCGCAGTTCGACGCCCAACTGCGCCCAGTCCAGCCCCAGAATGAAGACGGCATAGGCGCTCAGGTGCAGCACTATATAGGTGAAGCACCATAGCCCCAGCTGCCGACGGACCTGTACCCAGCCTCCCCAGCGGGTAATCTTCTGCAGGGGAGTCATGGTCAGGGTTATGAGCAACAGGACCAGGCCGCCTTGCCCCAGCAGGTCGACCAACGCCTTGCCCGGATCCGGGCCAAGATCGAAGATCCACGCCTGGTACAGCCAATAAAGCGGCGGCAGCAACGCAGCCAGAAACACCCCGGCCCGCCAGAACGGATAGCGCATCAGTAATCCTTCCTCAGGTCCATGCCTGCATAGAGCGGAGCGACTTCATCGGCATAGCCGTTGAACATGAGGGTGGGACGAACATTGGGGCTGAATAGTCCACTGGGCAGGCGACGCTCGCGCGCCTGACTCCAGCGCGGATGGTCAACGGCTGGATTGACGTTGGCATAGAAGCCGTACTCATCCGAGGCCAGGCTCTGCCAGGTGGTCTTCGGCTGCTCCTCGACGAAGCTGATCCGCACAATGGACTTGGCGCCCTTGAAACCATATTTCCACGGCACCACCAGGCGAAGCGGTGCTCCGTTCTGGTTCGCCAGCACCCGGCCATACATGCCGACTGCCAATATCGCCAATGGATGCATTGCCTCATCCATGCGCAGCCCTTCTACGTAAGGCCAGTCGATCAAGGCGAAATTGGACTGCACACCAGGCATGTCCTTTCGATCCACCAGGGTTTCAAAGCGCACGTACTTCGCCTTGCTGGTCGGCTCCACGCGCTTAATCAGGTCGGATATCGGGAAACCAATCCAGGGAATCACCATCGACCAGGCCTCGACACAGCGCAGCCGGTAGATGCGTTCCTCCAACTGATAGGGCTTGATGAAGTCTTCGAGCCCATACTTGCCAGGCTTGCCCACTTCCCCATCGATCACCACCGACCACGGCTCGGTCTTCAGCGCGCCGGCATTGGCGGCAGGATCGCCCTTGTCGGGGCCGAACTCATAAAAGTTGTTGTAAGTGGTCGCATCCTTGAACGGCGTGATGGCTTCATCTTTCACTGTCACGGCATCCCAGCGGGTAGCCGACAGCTTCTCCGCCAACCAGGAAGGAGCAGCCGCTTGGGCCACATCGGCATAGCGACCGCCATCGGCGAGACTCAGACGCGGTAATCCGGATAACGCGGCAACCGCCATCGCACCACCGAGAAAGTGGCGACGGGAGAGATAGAGGGATTCGGGAGTGACTTCCGATTCGTGGCAATCGGAAAGGCGGGACGACTTGATCAGCATGACGGGCTCCGCAACGACTGGCTGTATGCGCCAGTAGACTGCGGAGCCCGCTGGAAATTACACGGCAGGCGGCTGCTTGCGACGGCGCAATTGCAACAAGTATTGCACCGGGCCGGAGGTGGCGTAAGCAAGGAACAGCAGGAGCAGGATGCGCGGCGGGTCGGTGAAGACCACCGCGAATGCCAGCACCACCACCAGGATCGCCATGAACGGCACGCGACCACGCAGGTCGAGATCCTTGAAGCTGTAGTACTTGATGTTGCTGACCATCAGCATGCCGGCGGCAGCGACCATCAGGGCAACCAGCAGGGAAACCTTGGCACCCTGCACGTCGAAGTCGGCGAACGCCCACACCGTACCGGCAACCAGCGCTGCGGCGGCCGGGCTGGCCAGACCAATGAAGTAGCGCTTGTCGGCCTTGCCCACCTGGGTATTGAAGCGCGCCAGGCGCAGCGCCGCACCCGCCACATAGATGAAGGCGACCATCCAGCCGACCTTGCCCAGACTGCTCAGCGCCCACTCGAAGGCGACCAGTGCCGGCGCGACACCAAAGGCGACCATATCGGACAACGAGTCGTACTCGGCGCCGAAAGCACTCTGGGTATTGGTCAGGCGGGCCACGCGACCGTCGAGGCCGTCGAGGACCATGGCGACGAAGATGGCGATGGCGGCGTTGGAGAAGTCGCCGTTCATGGCATTGATGATGGCGTAGAGGCCGGTGAACAGTGCCGCGGTGGTGAACAGGTTGGGCAGCAGGTAGATGCCGCGATGACGAACCTTGCGACCTTCGGCGTCATGGCCCTCTTCGATGTGCTCATCGATGGGCAGCAGACTTTCTTCGGTGTCGGAAGCCTTGTTCGGCTCCTCGTGACCTTCACTCATGGACGATTCCTTGAGAACTCGTTGAGGCTGAGATTCGCCGGGGCACGCTACTGCGCAGACTCACCCGACGCCCCCGCTTTATACCAGATCACCGCCCCTAAACGAAAAAACGCGGCAAGCGCCGCGTTTCTTCGTTCGTCGAAAGGACCTTAGTTCTTGGTCTTGTCGACGATCTTGTTGGCAGCGATCCACGGCATCATGGCGCGCAGCTGCTCGCCGATGACTTCGATACCGTGAGCGGCGTTGTTACGGCGCTTGGCGGTCATCGACGGGTAGTTGGTGGCGCCTTCGGAGATGAACATCTTGGCGTATTCGCCGTCCTGGATGCGCTTCAGAGCATTGCGCATGGCCTGACGGGATTCGGCGTTGATGACTTCAGGACCGGTCACGTACTCGCCATATTCGGCGTTGTTCGAGATCGAGTAGTTCATGTTGGCGATGCCGCCTTCGTACATGAGGTCAACGATCAGCTTCAGTTCGTGCAGGCACTCGAAGTAGGCCATTTCCGGAGCGTAACCGGCTTCGACCAGGGTTTCGAAACCGGCTTTCACCAGCTCGACGCAACCGCCGCACAGAACAGCCTGCTCGCCGAACAGGTCGGTTTCGGTCTCGTCCTTGAAGGTGGTTTCGATGATGCCGGTACGGCCGCCGCCAACGCCGCAGGCGTAGGACAGAGCGACGTTCTTGGCATTGCCCGAAGCGTCCTGGTAGATGGCGATCAGGTCAGGGATGCCGCCGCCCTTGACGAACTCGGAGCGCACGGTGTGGCCCGGAGCTTTCGGCGCGATCATGATCACGTCGAGGTCAGCGCGCGGTACGACCTGGTTGTAGTGGATGGAGAAGCCGTGAGCAAAGGCCAGGGTAGCGCCCTTCTTCAGGTTCGGCTCGATCTCATCCTTGTACAGGCGGCCCTGGAATTCGTCCGGGGTCAGGATCATGACCAGGTCGGCAGCGGCAACGGCTTCAGCCACTTCGGCGACTTTCAGGCCGTGGTTCTGTGCCTTGGCAACGGAGGAAGAACCCGCACGCAGGCCGACGGTAACGTCGACGCCGGAGTCTTTCAGGTTGCAGGCGTGGGCGTGGCCCTGGGAACCGTAACCGATGATGGCAACTTTCTTGCCCTGAACGATGGAGAGGTCACAGTCTTTATCGTAGAAAACGCGCATTTGGGTAATCCCCTGTCAGTTGGCCTCGTGGGCCGTATTTCAAATCAGATGCTGAGAGTCTTGTCGCCACGGGCAATACCGGTGACGCCACTGCGGACAACTTCGAGGATCGACGCGGTGCCGACGGCCTGGATGAAGCTGTCCAGCTTGTCGCTGGTACCGGCCAGCTGCACGGTGTAGACGCTGCTGGTGACGTCGACGATCTGGCCGCGGAAGATGTCGGTGGTGCGCTTGACCTCGGCGCGCTGGGCGCCGGTGGCCTTCACTTTCACCAGCATCAGCTCGCGCTCGATGTGCGCGCTCTCCGAGAGGTTCACCAGTTTTACCACCTCGATGAGCTTGTTGAGGTTCTTGGTGATCTGCTCGATGACCTCATCCTGACCGGCGGTGGTCAGGGTCAGGCGCGACAGCGTCGGGTCCTCGGTGGGGGCGACGGTCAAGCTTTCGATGTTGTAGTTGCGCTGGGAGAACAGGCCGACCACGCGGGAGAGCGCGCCGGGTTCGTTTTCCAGCAGCAGGGAAATGATGTGTCGCATGATCAGGTACGCTCCGTCTTGCTCAGCCACATGTCGCGCATCGCACCACCGCGGATCTGCATCGGGTAGACGTGCTCGCTGGTATCGACCTGGATGTCGAGGAAGACCAGGCGATTCTTCATCGCGAAGGCTTCTTCCATCATCGGTTTCAGGTCCTTCAGGTCGGTGATGCGCATGCCGACGTGGCCATACGCTTCAGCCAGCTTGACGAAGTCCGGCAGCGATTCCATGTAGGAGTGCGAATAACGGCTGTTGTACTGCATGTCCTGCCATTGGCGGACCATGCCCAGCGCACCGTTGTTCAGGTTGACGATCTTCACCGGCAGGTCGTACTGCAGGCAGGTGGACAGCTCCTGGATGTTCATCTGGATGCTGCCTTCACCGGTCACGCAGGCGACGTCGGCTTCGGGGAAGTTCAGCTTCACACCCATGGCGGCCGGGAAACCGAAGCCCATGGTGCCCAGGCCACCGGAGTTGATCCAGCGATTGGGTTTGTTGAAGCGGTAGTACTGCGCCGCGAACATCTGGTGCTGGCCCACGTCGGAAGCGACGAAGGCATCACCGTTGGTGACTTCGCAGAGGGTCTCGATCACGGTCTGCGGCTTGATGATGCTGCCGTCGCCCATGTTGTACGGGAACAGCCCACGGGTGCCGCGCCATTCCTCGATCTGCTTCCACCAGGCAGCTTGCGCTTCCTTGTTCGGGGTCTCGCCGATTTCCTTGAGGATCGCGACCATTTCGGTCAGGACGCTGTCCACCGGACCAACGATCGGGATGTCGGCCTTGACGGTCTTGGAGATCGAGGCCGGGTCGATGTCGACGTGGATGATCTTGGCGTTCGGGCAGAACTTGGCAGCGGTCTCGCCGTTGATCACGCGGTCGTCGAAGCGTGCGCCGACAGCGAAGATCACGTCCGCGTGATGCATCGCGAGGTTCGCGGTGTAGCTGCCGTGCATACCGAGCATGCCGACGAACTGGCGATCGGTACCCGGATAGCCACCCAGACCCATCAGGGTATTGGTGACCGGCACGTTGAGCATGCGTGCGACTTCGGTCAGCGGCTCGGCGGCATTGCCCATGATCACGCCACCACCGGCGTAGATGATCGGGCGCTTTGCAGCCAGCATCATCTCGGCAGCCTTGCGGATCTGGCCGGAGTGGCCACGGACCGCCGGGCTGTAGGAGCGCAGCTTGACCTTCTTCGGGTAGTTGTACTCGAACTTCTGGGTCGGATCGCCCATGTCCTTCGGAATATCGATCACCACCGGACCGGGACGGCCGGACTGGGCGATATAGAAGGCCTTCTTGATGACCTCTGGGATTTCCGACGGATGCTTGATGATGAAGCTGTGCTTCACGATCGGACGGGAGATACCGACCATGTCGGTTTCCTGGAACGCGTCGGTGCCGACCATGTTGCTCGCTACCTGGCCGGAGATCACCACCATCGGGATGGAGTCCATGTAGGCGGTAGCGATGCCGGTGACGGCGTTGGTCGCGCCGGGACCGGAGGTCACCAGCACCACGCCCGGCTTACCGGTGGCGCGCGCATAGCCGTCGGCCATGTGGGTGGCGGCCTGCTCGTGGCGAACCAGGATGTGGGTTACTTCGTTCTCTTTGAAGAGAGCGTCGTAGATATGCAGGAGGGCACCGCCCGGGTACCCGTAGATGTACTTAACGCCTTCGTCACGCAGGGAGCGGACGACCATTTCAGCGCCGGATAAAAGTTCCACGTTGTCACCTCTAGAACGCTATATACGGAAACCCCCAACGTGGGGGACCGACTTGGATGGCTGCCCGGCAGACATGGGCGAATGTAATCGCCGGCTACGTCGACTGCCGATTGAGCAGAACCTGGAGGCGCTCCTGTTTGTGTTACGGAGAGCCTCCACCCAGCGCGAGGTAACGCGAAACAGGGTGAAACTTTGCGGCGCGGGTAGCACCTCTTGTCTGCCGAGTAAAACCAGCTTGCGGCCGGCCCACTGCAGCGAACCTTGGATTCTTCTGAAACGAAGCGGCCAAGTCAAGCCATATATGGCTTTGAATGAAGCGGGGATGTGAACTTTCTCAGAGTGAATAAGCGCACGATTTGGTTATAGTTACCGACAGACTCCGCATCCCAAGGATCGACAAAGCATGCGACGGACGATTTTCCTGGGCAGCCTGCTGCTCGCACTGGCCCCGACCGTGATGGCCGCGCAGGTCTACAAGTGGGTCGATGCCCAGGGCATCACCCATTTCGGCGCTCAGCCGCCGGAAGGCACCGATGCCGCCACCGTGAACACCAATACCGCGCCGCCCAAGGCCAGCAGCAATTTCCCGCCGCCGGCCGCCGCCAAGCCGACGCTGCCACCCAGCGCAGACGAAAAGCAGAAGGCCGCCGACGAGAAGGTGCGCCAGGAAGTGGCGCAGCAGGAAGCCGAGCGAGTCCAGCAATGCGAGAAGCTGCGCGCCGACGTGGCCCAACTGAAGAACAACCCGCGCGTCCGCGTGGACGACGGCAATGGTGACCTGCGCCGGATCACCGAAGAGGAACGTCAGGGGCGCATCGCGGACAGCGAAAAGAGCATTCGCGAGAACTGCAACTGACGCCCGCTCAGGGCGTCGGGCTGATCAGCTGATCGAAGGCGCCGAGCGCATCCAGCAGCGCCGCCACGCGCGCGCCCTCATTGGCGTAAGCCATTTCCGCGATGGCGCGGATACCCGAAGCACTGGGCAGATCCGCGCCGCTCTCGATGATCAGTTTCATCCGCGGCAGAAAGATCCACTGCAGCCACTCCTCCAGCGCCAGTGTGTCCACGCAGAAGGGTTCGATGCTGGAAAGCCTGTCCGTCGACGGGCTCTCGACTCCCCACATCCCGATCGTACGCAACTCCCGTTCTATCAACAGCAACTGATCGGCAACAGCCAGCACGCGCGTGTCCATTACAGGGTCACCTTGGCTTTCTGACGCGCTTCGGCAGCGCCGGCAGCGTTGCCCTGCTGGTCACGGCACTTGGCGATCAGATCCCACAGGCTGGCCTGCATGGTCGGGCGACCATTGGCCAGCGACAGGCCGCGCAACGCGACCTGTTCGGCTTGCGCGGCATCGCCCTGGGCCAGGCGAACCTGGGCCAGCTTGTAGAGAACCTGCGGCTCGCGCGGTGCGATGCGCTGGGCACGCTCCAGGCTCGCGGCAGCGCCGTTCAGATCACCACCACCCTGCTGCTGCGAAGCGGAGGTCAGTAGCGCAAGCACCGGTCCATCCAGTTGCTCGTCCGCCGACAGGCCGGAGTTGCTCCGCGGAATCCCCGACGGCCCCTGGTAGGTGCTGCCCTGGCTCGACGGCGCGGCCTGCTGGGTCTGGTACGCCGGCTGCTGGTAGGTCTGCGACTGGAAACCACCATTGGAGGTGATACCACCACTGGTGGAGATCGGCTGCTGCGAAGAATAGGTCGAGCCGGCAGCCCCCGGAGACGTGGTCATCGGCGCGGTGCTGATCGGCGCGGCGCCGGTCTGTGCGGGGAAGGTCTGGATCGGCGCCATGCCGGCATCCTGCGGGACCATCACGGTAACGCCGGAGTCACCCTGCGGAATGCTCTGGCCGGCACCAGCGCGCACCGGCGCCTGGGTGTTGCCACCGCTGCGGCCGACGCGCTCCGAGTTGGAGACGGAGGTACCGGAGTCCTGCACGGGAATCGCACCGTGCTGCGGGGACGCGCAACCGGACAGAAGCGCCAGAGTCGCCGACGCTGCAAACCAAGCTTTTCTCACTTCCAATCCTCTTGCATCAGTTCAACCAGCCGCGCACCCAGTCCATGACTTCGCCGGCCGGCGTCTGGTTTCCGCAACCTGCGCCCAGCGCAGGCTCGCTTCCTCGAATATAAGGCATCTGTACTGCACCGGGGCAGTTGGCGTCAGTGCCCTGCCCGGTATGCGGATCGACCCAGGCCTGCACGACATTATCCGGCATCGGCATGTCCAGCGGTGCCGGATTGGCCTTGCGCATGAAACTGGTCCAGATCTGCAGCGCACCGGTGGCACCGGTGAGCGGCGTCTTGCCGTTGTCATCGCGACCGATCCACACCACCGCCAGCAGGTCCTGACCGAAGCCGGAGAACCAGCTATCGCGGGAGTCGTTGGTGGTGCCGGTCTTGCCCGCCAGGGTCAGGGACGCCGGCAACTGGTTGTAGACGGAGCGGCCGGTGCCCTCGCGCATCACGCGCTGCATGGCGCTCTGCAGCAGGTAGATGGCGCCCGGATCGAAGCGCTGCTGGACCTGGAACGGATAACGCTTGAGCGGCTGACCGTCGGCCGCCAGCACGCTGCGAATACTGCGCAGCGGCGTGTTGAAACCGCCGCTGGCGATGGTCTGGTACATGGTCGCCACCTGCATCGGGCTCAGTGCACCGGCGCCCAGCAGCATCGACGGATAGGCCGGCCAGTTCGGCGAAACGCCCAGGCGCTCCAGCGTCTTCAGAACGTTCGGTACGCCCAGGTCAAGACCCAGCCTGGCAGTGGACAGGTTCAGCGAACGAGCCAGCCCCTGGTAGAGGAAGATCGTGCCGTTGGCGGTGCCTTCATAGTTCTTCGGCGTCCAGACCTGGCCATCCTTGCCCTTCACCTGGAACGGCTGGTCCTGGATGTAGCTGGTCAGGGTGTACTGGCTCGGCTTTTCCAGTGCGGTCAGGTAGACCGCCGGCTTGACCAGCGAACCGATTGGCCGTACCGCATCGACAGCGCGGTTGAAGCCAGCGAAGCGCGGATCACGACTGCCGAGCAGCGCCTGGATCTCACCGGTTTCCGGGTTGGTCACGACCATCGCGGTTTCGGTTTCGGCAACGCCCTTGCGGCCTTCGAGACGCTTGAAGGTTTCGCTGACGGCGGACTCGGCCTTCATCTGCAGAATGGGGTCGAAGCTGGTGAAGATACGCAGACCTTCTTCGGTCAGGTCCTCGTCGCGGTAATCCTCGCGCAGCTGGCGTTTCACCAGGTCGAGGAACGCCGGATAGGAACTGTTGGCCATACTGCCCTGGCGAGTCACCCCCAGCGGCGTCTGCTTGGCGGCAGCGGCCTCGTCGGCAGTGATCACGCCCTGCTCGGCGAGCACGTCGAGCACGACGTTGCGGCGCTCCAGCGCACGCTCGGGATTGCGGCGCGGGTTGTAATAGGAGGGCCCTTTCACCATGCCGACCAACAGAGCCACCTGGGGCAGCTTGAGCTCCGACAGCGGCTGGCTGAAGAAGTACTGGCTGGCGAGGCCGAAGCCGTTCACCGAACGCTGGCCGTCCTGGCCGAGGAACACCTCATTGAGGTAGCCCTCGAGGATTTCGCGCTTGTCGTAATGCAGTTCAAGCAGCACCGCCATCATGGCTTCGGTGAGCTTGCGCGACAGGCTGCGCTCGTTGGTCAGGAAGAAGTTCTTCACCAGCTGCTGGGTCAGCGTGCTGCCGCCCTGGCGCAACTGGCCGGCGCTGGCGTTGACCCAGACGGCGCGAGCGATGGACTTGATCGAAACCCCGTGGTGGGTCCAGAAGTCACGGTCCTCCACGGCGACCAGAGTATCGATCAGGTACGGCGGCACCTGGTCGAGCTTGATCAGGATGCGGTCTTCGTTGTGCGCGGGGTACAGGCCGCCAATCAGCAGCGGCTCCATGCGCGCGACAGCGAGGTCGCCACCGTTGGCGCGGCTCAGGCCGGCCACATAGTCGCCGGAGAAGCGCACGCGAATGCGCTGCGCCGGCTCGGCACCTTCATAGAACTGGAAGCCGCGTGTGTTCAGGTCGACGGCATTGCCGGCCACCGACACCGCGCCCGGACCTGCGACCGAAGTCTCGCGCCGATAGCCCAGGGCATCCAGCTCGCGCAGGAAGTCGTCCTTGCCCAGTTTCAGGCCGACGAACAGTTCCAGCGGCCGGGCATAGACCTTGGCGGGAATGGTCCAGCGTTTGCCGGAGAACTTCTCCTGGACAACCGCATCGAGGTACACGGCAAAACCGGCCAGCACCACCACGCCAACCAGACTGAGCTTAAGAGCCCAGCCCAGCCACTTGCGCATGGCAGGCGACGATTTGCCGCTTTTTTTACGAGGTTTGGAAGATCGGGGACGCGTCATGGCGGCGCATTATACGTACTTTATCCACAGGAGACAGACGCCACTCCAGCGGGCGTCCAGGCTTGATGCGAACTGCCGCGCATCTCGCGGTTACGGCAGTCGCCGAGCTATGACCCCACGATGGCCATTTGGTTGCCGGTCGGCCGCAGAGTTTGCAGCTACCGACCCAGCCGCCATAATGCCTGCCTTCAGAAATTCGACCGGAAAGGACATCACGTGAGCCAGACCTTACTCGCAGCCCTGCAGAATCCCACCCTCTTCCCTCATCCGGTCGAAGGTTTCCGTGTCATCGAAACCCACATTTCCTGGGTGCTGCTTACTGGCTCCTACGTCTACAAGATCAAGAAGCCGGTGAACTTCGGCTTCCTCGACTTCACCGACCTCGCCCAGCGCAAGCACTTCTGCGAGGAAGAGCTGCGCCTGAACCAGCGCCTGACCGACGGTCTGTACCTTGACGTGATCGCCATCACCGGCAGCGAGAGCGCACCGCAGCTGAACGGTGAAGGCCCGGCCATCGAGTACATGCTCCAGTGCCGCGAATTCCCGCAAACCCAGCTGCTCAGCGAGGTGCAGGCACGCGGAGAACTGGGTTCCGCGCACATCGACGGGCTGGCCAAGCAGATCGCCGACTTCCACCTGCGCACCCCCATCGTACCTACCGAGCACCCGCTGGGTACCCCGGAAGCCTGCATGGCGCCCGTGCGGCAGAACTTCGAGCAGATTCGCCCGATGCTCTCCGACAAGGTCGACCTGCAACAGCTCGACGCCCTGGAAGCCTGGGCAGAATCCAGCTTCGAACGCCTGCACAGCGTGTTCGAGCAGCGCAAGGCGAACGGTTTCATCCGCGAATGCCATGGCGACATTCACCTGGGTAACGCCGCGATCATCGACGGCAAGGCCGTACTGTTCGACTGCATCGAGTTCAACGAGCCGTTCCGTTTCACCGACGTCACTGCCGATTACGCCTTCCTCGCCATGGACCTGGAAGACCGTGGCCTGAAATGCCTGTCGCGGCGCTTCGTCAGCCAGTACCTGGAATACACCGGCGACTACCAGTCTCTGGCCCTGCTGAACTTCTACAAGGCCTACCGCGCTCTGGTCCGCGCCAAGATCGCGCTGTTCAGCCTGGCGCACCAGACCGACGCCGTACAGAAGGCCGCGACCCTGCGCCAGTACCGCAACTACGCCAACCTGGCGGAAAGCTACAGTGCCATTCCCTCGCGCTTCCTGGCTGTCACCGTCGGCGTTTCCGCGGTCGGCAAGAGTCAGGTTGCCCTGCGCCTGGTGGAAGCGCTGGGCGCCGTGCGCCTGCGCTCGGACGTGGAGCGCAAGCGCCTGTTCGGCGAACAGAAGGCCGATCAGCAAGGCCAGCTCAAGAGCGGCATCTATGACACCGACGCCACCACCGCGACCTACCAGCGCCTCAACGAACTGGCCGTGGACATTCTGCGTGCCGGCTACCCGGTCGTGCTGGACGCCACCTTCCTCAAGCGCGAGCAGCGCGCCGCCGCGTGGGAAATTGCCGAGGAAACCGGCGTGCCCTTCCTGATCCTCGACTGCCACGCACCGGAAGCCGTGATCGCCGGCTGGCTGGCCCAGCGCCAGAACGACGGCAACGACCCGTCCGACGCCACCCTGGAAGTCGTCCAGGCACAACTGGCCAGCCGCGACGATCTCAGCGCCGAGGAGCAACAACACAGCAAGCGCGTCGACACTCCGGACGCCGCCAGCCTCGACGCCCTGGTCGCCAGCATCCGCCAGCGCCTACCCGGCCTCTGATCCACCGCCTGTCGGCCGGAGTCGCCCCGCGCGGCGATTTCCGGCCGTTGGCCACGCCGCACGACCAGCCTTCGACGACGACAACGCCCTGCCCCGCATTCATGGCGATGTCACAAAGCCACGTTTTTCCCAGTCACCGCTACACTTCCTTCTGAGTGTCCGGCCGCTACGAGCAGTTCTCGGCCCCTTCAAGACCCGACACCCATCGCGCCCATCGCAAGGACAGACGATGAACGACGAACTGCTGCACCTGAAGAACCTAGGCAAGACCTCCGCCCAATGGCTGCATGCCGTGGGCATTCACAGCGCCAGCGATCTGCGCCGTCTGGGGGCGGTCGGCGCCTATCGGGCCGTGCGCGCAAGGGGCTTCCGCGCCTCGAAAGTGCTGCTCTATGCCATCGAGGGCGCGCTGCTGGATGTGCACTGGAACGACCTGCCGCCCGCGCACAAGGCTGCTCTTCTTGGCGAGCTTGAGACATTTCCCGCACGTAACAAGAGCTAGCTCACAAGCTCTGTGTGAAAATGTTTACGCAAGGTACCTGTCCGCTTATGGTTTCAGGGCCCTTCGTGCGCCCTCGACCGTCGCCATATCAAGGAATTACGGCCATGTACCTACTCGGTGAACAACCCGCCTATGCCGATCGACTGATCAATCGGCTGCAGGGCATTCCGGCGCAATTGCTCGCCGGCCTTGAGCCCGCAGGCGAAGCCATTCGCCTGGAGCGCTCCGACGATCTGGAGGGCGAGCTGCCCGGCAAGCATCTGTTCCTCATCGAGAACGGTCTGGTCCATGCCCTGGTGGATGAACGCCCGCTGTTCTACCTGCAGGAAGGCGACCTGGTCGGCCTGCGCCAGGGCATCGAGCTGCCGCCCTGCCGCTATGTCAGCGAAGAGCCGCTGTGCCTGATTCCCTATTCGCGCAGCGACGTGTTCCGCCATATCCACAGCCACGAACAGCGTCAGGAGCAGTTCCTGCACTACCTGATCGGCCACACCGCGCTGCTGTCGGATGCCCTGGCGCACCTCAAGCAGCCGGAGATTCGCCCGGCCACCGGCTTCCAGCACTTCGCCGCCGGCGCCCAGCTGATCCAGCAGGGTGACGACGCCGAGCACGTGTTCATCATCATCGAGGGCCACGCCGAAGCCTTCGTCGACGGGCAGAAGGTCGGCGATGTGCAGAAGGACGAGATCTTCGGCGCCATGGCCGTGTTCACCCGCGAGAAACGCAGCGCCTCGGTGATCGCCAGTGAGCCGTGCACCGTGATGGTGATCCCCAAGGACCAGTTCCTCAGCCTGATGCAGAGCAACCCGCGCATCGCCCACAGCCTCATCGAAGGCATGGCGCGGCGCATTGACCTGCTGAACAAGGAAGTCACCCAGCTGCGTCTGCAACGCCAGGCCGACTGATCCGCTTCCACCTGAGAAAGCCCGGCCCAGCGCCGGGCTTTTTCGTTTGTGCAGGCGGAATTTCGCGGGCGAGAAAAAATCTGCAGAAAAGAGGTTGACTCTCAAATGATAATGATTATTATTGAGTCATCTGGTCGCGAGGCCAGATCGATAACCTCAAGAGACCACGCAGTCGGACTCTTCAGATTATCTCCTCATCAGGCTAATCACGGTTTCGACCCGGCACTTTGCCGGGTCTTTTTTTGCCTCGATTTTTTCCTTCGCGCGGCGCATTCACGTCCACCAGAAAATCTTCGGATCGGTCGAAGAAAAGGTGTTGACTCTCAAATGATAATGGTTATTATTACAACCACTGGCTGCGAGGCCAGTTGGATAAGCTCGAGAGACCACGCAGTCGGACTCTTCAGATTATCTCCTCATCAGGCTAATCACGGTTTCGACCCGGCACTTTGCCGGGTCTTTTTTTGCCCGCGATTTCTGCCACGACCGTCCTTCATCCACTCATGAAAAAGGGCCTTTCGGCCCCTTCACATATTGCCGCGCATCTGCGCGCAGTAATCCGTCGGCGGCTGCGCCGGTGTGTACCAGGCGAAGTCCGCCTGGGCCGGCTCCACCACTCTGCCGACTTCCGCCAGCATCACCACCTTCAGCCCTTGTGCTGCGCCCAGATCCTGTAGATGCAGCGGAACACCCAGGTCACGGCGCGCGTGGAAGCCGCCGGCAATCAGCAGAGAGGGGGCGGGCGCCGCCTTGAAACGTTCGGCCAGGCGCCGATCGCGCTGCTGCTGCACTGCCAGCATCGCCGGCAGCTGACTGTCCGGCAGCAGGCCACAATGGGAATCACGGATGTCCTGCAGCAATGCATCGCGCACCGGAGCGGCCGTGGAGGCCGGGCCCTGCAATTCAGGCTTGCCCCGGTAGATGCCCATGATCTCGCTGCGATCCAGGTTGGCCGCCAGCAACGGCGCCGGCTGCTTCACCAGCCAGGTCACCAGCGGGCCGTACTGCGACCAGTCCCAGCCTGGTTGCCAGCGCAGCGCACCGATCAGGTCTTTCGGCGTATCACCCTTCGCCGCCGAGGACTGGGCAGCGGTCACGGCGCTCTGCTGATCGGGGTTGAGCATCTCCAGCAGCACGCTGCCAGTCGGGCGGCGATCGGCCAGTGCGCGCGCCAGCCAGAGCTCGAGTGCATGGTGATCGGGGTTGTCGTGCTGTTCGCCGACTATCACCCGCGGCGCGGCAGCCAGTCGGTCGAGCAGTTGCGCTGGCGACAGCTCTTCACCGCTACGCAGATCGCGGATTACGCCCAGCTCGGCACTGCCGCGCCCTTCCGGGCTCTGCCAGACCGGTAGCGGCGGCACGCTCACCTGACCCTGGCAGGCGGTGAGAATAGCCAGCAGCGGGACGAGCAGGACTTTCTTCATGGCGACTCCCTTCAGCGCGCGATGATCAGCGGATGGCCGCGTTCCGGGTGCTCCTGCACCAGCACATCCAGGCCGAAGACAGTGCGCAGCGGCTCGGCCTGCAGCACTTCGCGAGGCGTGCCGAGCAGATGCGCGCGTGTCTCGTGCAGCAGCAGCAGGCGATCACAGTAACGCGCCGCAAGATTCAGGTCGTGCAGGATTACCAGCACCGCCGCGCCGCGCCCGGCGAAATCGCGCACAGCTTGCAGCGTAGTGTGCTGGTGCAGCGGGTCGAGCGCCGAGGTCGGCTCATCCAGCAGCAGCACCTGTTCCGCCCCGCCCGGCCACAACTGGGCCAGCACGCGGGCCAGATGCACCCGCTGGCGTTCTCCGCCGGAGAGCGCCAGGTAGCTGCGCCCGGCCAGGTGCGAAGCATCGGCGGCGACCATGGCTTCGCGGATGATTTCCTCGTCGCGCTGGCGGCCACTGTCGTGAGGCAAGCGTCCGAAGCCAACCACCGCCTCGACAGGGAATGCGAAGTTCAGCGAAGACGACTGCGGCAGAACAGCCAACCGGCGTGCGCGCTCGGTGCCTTGCCAGGAGTCCAGCGGGCGGCCGTCGAGGCTCACTGATCCGCCGGCCAGCGGTAGTTCCCCGTTCATGGCGCCAAGTAGGGTGCTCTTGCCCGCACCATTGGGGCCGAGAACGCCGAGCACTTCGCCCGGCTGCAGCGTCACGCTCACCTCCCGCAGGACGGTCTGGGCGCCGCGCTTCACCAGCAGCTTGTCTGCGCACAGCATCAGGAACGCCCCCGGATCAGCAGGTAGAGGAAGAACGGCGCACCAATCAGCGCGGTAACGATGCCGATCGGCAGTTCCGCCGGCGCCAGCGCCAGCCGCGCGATCAGGTCGGCGAGCAGAAGCAGGATCGCGCCGCCGAACATCGAGGCCGGCAGCAGCACCCGGTGGTCCGGACCGACGATCAGGCGCAGTACATGCGGCACCACCAGACCGATAAAGCCGATCATCCCGGCGGCAGCCACCGCCGCCCCGACGCCCAGCGCGGTGCAGAGGATCAGTTCGACTTTCAGCCGCTCGACGTCGAAGCCCAGGTGACGCGCTTCGGATTCGCCCAGCAGCAGCGCATTCAAGGCATTCACCCGGCGCGGCAGCCAGCAGGCCACCAGCAGGGTGATCAGCAGCAGCGGCCACAGTCGCGGGTAGCTCGCGCCGTTGAGGCTGCCAAGGTTCCAGAACGTCAGGGTGCGCAGGGTGGCATCGTCGGCGAGGTAGGTGAACAGGCCGATCAGTGCGCCCGCGAGCGCCGTCAGCGCGATGCCGGCGAGCAGCATGGTCGCCACGCTGGTCTGGCCGCTGTGGCGCCCCAGGCGATAGACCAGCGCCGTCACCAGCAGGCCGCCGGCAAAGGCACATGCAGACAACAGGTAAGGAGCGAAAGCCTCGGGCAATCCACCGATGGACGCACCGAAGACGATGGCGATGGCCGCCCCCAGCGCGGCACCGCTCGAAACACCGATCAGGCCGGGATCGGCCAGTGGGTTGCGGAACAACCCCTGCATGGCCACACCGGCCAGCGCCAGCACGCCCCCGGTCGCAATGCCCAGCAAGGTGCGCGGCAGGCGGATCTGCCCGACGATCAGCTCGGCCTGGCCGAGGCCATCGGCAGAGACTGGTAGCCCGGCCATGCGCGCCAGCGCGCGCAGGGTATCGCCCAGCGGCAGGCTCACCGGCCCGAGAGCCAGTGAGAGCCAGACGACCAGCAGCAGGAGGAAACCGAGGAGCAGGAACAGCGGTCTAGCGGTAACGATCCGGGTCAAGGACGACTTTCCGTGTTCAGGGCCTGCGCGGAAGGATAAAAGGCCTGGGAGAGGCTAGCCAGCCCGTCCGGGATGCGCGGCCCGAGACCGCCCACCAGCAGGGTCGGGTCGAGCACCAATACGCGGCCGTCACGCAGCGCGCTGGTTGCGGCCAGTCCGGGGTTCTGCTGGGTCAGCGCGGCGCGGGCCTTGTCACCGTCCAGGGTACGGTCGCTGAGCACCACCACCTGTGGATTCAGCGCGGTGAGGGCTTCGGTGGACAGCGTCTTGTAACCGGTGTGGGTCGCCAGGTTGCGGCCGCCGGCATGCTGGATCAGCCAGTCGCCGGCAGTGTCCTGCCCGGCCACCAGCAGGTTGCCGCCCGCGTGCCCGACCAGCAGGACGACACCGGGCGCGGCTTGAGCGGACTGGGCTTTCTTCACCCAGGCGTCCTGCGCGGCGAGGCGGGCATCGAAGTCCGCCTCGACCTGCCTGGCCTTGTCTGGCGCACCAAGCAGTTCGCCCAGACGCTGAATGGTGTTGTGCACGGTTTTCTCGTCAGCCGTGGCCGACAGCGTCTCGATCCGCACGCCGGCGGCACGCAATTGCTGCAGTACCGGCGGCGGACCCATCTCCTCGCTGCCCAGCAGGATGTCCGGTTTCAGCGCGAGGATGCCTTCGGCGGCGAGTTGCCGCTGGTAACCGATCTTCGGCAGCGCGTGAAGCGATGCCGGGTGCAGGCTGGTGGTGTCGACGCCCACCAGCTTGGCCTCGCCGCCCAGGGCGACGACCCATTCACTCAGCGAACCACCGGCGCTCACCCAGCGTTGCGGCAACGAGTCGGCCAGCGCGCTGGTGGCAGTCAGGCAGAGGCCGGCGAACAGCGCGCGTGCAGTCATGGAAGTCTTCATGAGTCGTCCTCAGCGTGCCGGGAAGGATTCAGCGAGTTCGCGCCAGCTCTGCAGTTCCGGAACGCCGGGCTTGCGCGCACCAAACACCTGCAGCACCAGCTCACCATGGGCATCGAAGGCTTCCCAGCTGGTGACCACGCCGTCGCTGCTGGGCTTGCGCACGCGCCACAGCTCGACCACGCCCGGGGTTTTCAGGTGCAGGTTGAACAGCGGGTCGAGGACGTTGAACCAGTCGTCCATCCACTTGAGGTTTTCCACGGTACCGGTATGAATCTGGATGCAGTGGGCGTTGCCGACGAAGATCATGATCGGCAACTGGTTGACCCCAGCTGCTTCCAGCAGGCGCGGCAGTTCGACGGTAGCCAGCGGCTCGGCCCACTCGCGGCCGGCGAGGCGCAGCGCCTGGGTGCGCTGGACCTTGTGCTTCTTCAGCAGGGCGAAGAAGTGGTGGGTGTCCTTCAATGCCGACCAGCCTTCGCGCAGAGCGGCGACATCAATCTCGCCATCGGCCAGCGACGCGGCCTTGGGCTCAAGTGGGGCCAGGTCGAGTGCGGCGCTCTGCTCGGCGGCAGTGAAGCTGCGCACCAGCGGGTCCCAGGCGGCGAGGTCACTCTGCTCGGTGAGGAAGACCTTGTGCACGGCGGTGCCCTGGCGATCGAACACCTGGATGCTGCGCTGGATGCCGTGGGCGGTCTCCTCGCTGATGGCGAAGGCGCTGGCCCAGCCGCCGAGGAACAGGCGCAGATCGATGTCCGGAGACACCACCAGGCCCATCTGGCCATTGGCGGAAACGGTCACGTCGCGGTACGGCCCCTTGCGCTCATGCACGCAATGCTCGTTGCGGGTCAGCGCCATGATCTGGCCCAGCTCCCCCAGCGCCGGCAGCAGCTCGGTCCAGTCGGTACGCAGGCGCACGGCGTCCACGCCCAGGCGGCAGGCAGTCAGCTGGGCTTCGCTCACGGCCAGGTGTTGCGCGGCATCGCGGGCGCGCAGGCGCGGCTTCTCGGCGCGCAGGGCTTGCCAGGCGCGGTACAGCTCGGAGGCCGGCGCAGTCAGGGTGGTCATCGCAGAATTCCTCGTTCGAAAGGTAGCCTGCCGCGGCGCAGCAGCATGGACGAACCTTGCCACAGGAAAACCAGGAAATCTATTTGATAATTATTTGCATTAAATGTCAGAGAGGCTTAAGGTCGGCGCCGCTTTCGCTGGCAAGACGCCAGCCCAGCCCCTCTTCAGCACACGGAAGTGCACCCTCTTCCGGTACCGCCCTGCAGGCGCGGATAATGTCCGCCTCGTGATGCCGTACCTGAATGGAAGACCCGGATGATCCTGCTCTGCGCCCCGCATGACCTGGCCGAAGGCCAGAGCCGGGGCTTCAAGGCCGCTGGCCTGAATCTCTTTGCCGTGCGCCGCCAGGGCCGTGTCTATGCCTACCGCAACAGCTGCCCGCACCGGGAAATCCCGCTGGGCTACGACGCTGAGCAGTACCTCGATGCCAGCGGACGCCTGCTGCAGTGCGGCCACCATGGCGCGCTGTTCCTGATCGAGACAGGCGAGTGCATCCAGGGGCCGTGCCTGGGGGATGTACTGGAGGCGTTGCCCTGCCGGGAAGATGAGAACGGCATCTGGCTGGAAGATCAGGAAGAAGATCAGGCGTAGGGCGCATAACGCTCGGCGTTATAAGCCGCCAGGCTGCTGCCGATACCAATGGGCGTAAGACCGCGAACAGCTGTACACCCTACGAAGCTGTCCGGCCCTGCGCAGTAGCGAGCCTGCTCGCGAACAGCCCTCGCACCGAGTCTTGCCTAGAGCAGCACCTGCATCGGCCGCTCCAGCCGGATTTCCTGCGTATCAATCCGCGCCCCATACGCCAGCACCTCCACGCCGGCGTTGCGCGCCTGCGCCAGCGCAGCGGCGTAGGCCGGGTCGATTTCCACCGCCGGGCGAACCGCGTCGATACCCGACAGGTTCACCGCATACAGCAGCACCGCACGCATGCCCTCGCGCGCCAGCGCCGCCAGCTCGCGCAAGTGCTTGGCACCTCGCAGGGTGACGGCATCGGGGAAGGCGGCGACCATGGTGTCATCGAACCCCAGGGTGACGCTCTTCACTTCCACGTACACCGGCTTGCCGGCATACATCAGACGGAAGTCCGCGCGGCTGTTCTCCTGCCCGTAAGCCACTTCGCGGCGCAGTTCATCGAAGCCGGCCAGCTCGGTCACCGTACCGGCCAGCAGCGCCTCTTCCACCAGACGGTTGGCCCGCCCGGTGTTCACGCAGGCCAACCGGCCCTGCGGGGTTTCCACCAGCTCCCAGGTCCCCGGCAGCTTGCGCTTGGGGTCATCGGAGCGGCTGAACCAGACTCGGCAACCTTCGCTCATGCAGTTGAGCATCGAGCCGGTGTTCGGACAGTGGATGGTGAGCTGCTCGCCACTGGCGGTCTCGATGTCCGCCAGAAAGCGCTTGTAGCGTTTGATCAGGCGCGCCTCTTCCAGCGCCGGTTCGAAGCGCATCAGGGACGCCAGGTCTTCAGGCCGCGCGCGATGCGTTCCACCGCCTGCTGCAGGCGCTCGACGCTCTGGGTGTAGGCGAAACGCACATGGTGCGAAGCCTGGTAACGCCCGAAGTCGATGCCGGGCGTGAAGGCCACGTGTTCGGTCTCGATGAAGTGCTGGCAGAAGGCGTAGGCGTCGCCACCGAAGGCGCTGATATCCGCATACAGATAAAAGGCACCCTCCGGCTCCACGGCGATGCCGAAGCCCAGTTCACGCAGCGCCGGCAACAGGTAGTCGCGGCGGCGACGGAATTCTTCGCGGCGTTCTTCGAGGATCGCCAGGGTCGCCGGCTCGAAGCAGGCCAGCGCGGCGTGCTGGGCCATGCTCGGCGCACTGATGTAGAGGTTCTGCGCCAGCTTCTCCAGTTCGCCCACCGCTTCGGGCGGCGCCACCAGCCAGCCCAGGCGCCAGCCGGTCATGCCGAAATATTTGGAGAAACTGTTGAGGACGAAGGCGTCGTCATCCACTTCCAGCACGCTGGGCGCATCCAGGCCGTACGTCAGGCCGTGGTAGATCTCGTCCACCACCAGATGGCCGCCGCGCGCCTTCAGGGCGCGAGACAGCGCGTCGAGTTCGTCCTTGTGCAACAAGGTGCCCGTAGGATTCGCCGGTGATGCGGCCAGAGCGCCTACACTGTCCTGATCCCAGTGCCGTTCGATGAGTTCCGGGGTGAGCTGGTAACGGCTCTCCGGCCCCACTGGCACCAGTTGCGCGGCGCCTTCCACCAGGCGCAGGAAGTGGCGGTTGCACGGGTAGCCCGGATCGGCCAGCAGCCAGTGCCTGCCCGGATCCACCAGCAGGCTGCTGGCGAGCAGCAGGGCGCCGGAACCGCCGGGCGTAACGAGAATGCGTTGCGGGTCGACCGACAGCCCGTAGCGCTGGGCGTAGAAGCCGGCGATGGCTTCGCGCAGGGCTGGCAGGCCACGTGCGGCGGTATAGCGTGTGTGACCATTTGCCAGGGCCTTCTGCCCGGCCTCGACGATGGGCGCGGCGGTGGTGAAGTCCGGCTCGCCGATTTCCAGGTGGATGACGTCGTGGCCCGCAGCCTGCAGCTCGTTGGCCCGCGCCAGCAGCGCCATGACGTGGAAGGGTTCGATGGCGCGGCTGCGCGCACTGAAGGTGGTGGCCATGGAATATTCCGAACTTTGCGACAGAGCCGGGATTCTAACAGGCCACTGATGAATTCTGGGCGGCCGCGCCTGTGATGTGCGGCTTCCGGGAACTTGCAGGCTTCGTCTGGCGAACGCCGACGATTCTGCTCAGGTTTGCAGAAAACCCCACTGGCGATGACCGGTGGGTCGCCGACCTGGCGATCAGGTCATGTGCGGGCACTGGCAGGCTCGATAACCGGGAGTAGCATCGCGGTTATCGTTCTGGTAAGTTCGCCCGCTGCGAGCGCGGGGCCGGCGGTGCCGGAGAGGGACCATCCGCGAGAGGATTAGCGAGAGTGAGAGGCGGTCATCCATGCCCACCAAAGCAAAGCAACAGAGCAGCCAACTGATTCGTGGCTTCGAGCCCTACCAGGAAACCAAGGGCGAGGAGTACATGAGTGATCGCATGCGCGCGCACTTCACCTCCATCCTCAACAAATGGAAAGTTGAGCTGATGGAAGAAGTGGACCGCACCGTGCACCACATGCAGGACGAAGCGGCCAACTTCCCCGATCCGGCCGACCGGGCCAGCCAGGAAGAAGAGTTCAGCCTCGAACTGCGCGCCCGCGACCGCGAGCGCAAGTTGATCAAGAAGATCGACGAGACCCTGCAACTGATCGAAGACAACGACTACGGCTGGTGCGATTCCTGCGGCGTCGAGATCGGCATCCGTCGTCTGGAAGCCCGCCCCACCGCCACCCTTTGCATCGACTGCAAGACCCTGGCGGAAATCAAGGAAAAGCAACTGGGCTCCTGAGCCTGGTTGATCCCGGACGGGGCGCTGCGGCGCCCCGTTTCGTTTCTGCGTTTTATAGATAGTCTTCCAGCAGAGAGCCTCCATGCCCGCCTCCCGCTACGTCGGACGCTTCGCCCCTACGCCCAGCGGCTACCTGCACTTCGGCTCGCTGGTGGCGGCAGTGGCTTCCTACCTGGACGCCCGCGCCGTGGGCGGCAAGTGGCTGGTGCGCATGGAAGACCTCGATCCGCCACGCGAAATGCCCGGCGCTCAGGCCGCCATCCTGGAAGCCCTCGAACGCTACGGTTTCGAATGGGACGGCCCGGTGGAGCACCAGAGGGAGCGTGGCGACGCCTATGCGGCCCAGGTCGAGCAATGGCTGCGCAGCGGCCTGGCCTATGCCTGCACCTGTTCGCGCAAGCAGCTCGAAGGCAGCCACGGTATCTATCCCGGCTCCTGCCGCGACGCCCAGCATGACTGGCACGGCGACGTCGCCATCCGTATCCGCGTGCCGGAACTGGACTACCGCTTCACCGATCGCCTGCAGGGTGAATTCCACCAGCACCTGGGCCGCGAAGTGGGCGACTTTGTCATCCGACGCCGCGACGGGCTGTTCGCCTATCAACTGGCGGTGGTGCTGGACGATGCGTGGCAGGGTGTTACCGACATCGTTCGCGGCGCCGACCTGCTGGACAACACCCCGCGCCAGCTCTACCTGCAGGAACTGCTGGGCATCGCCGCGCCACGTTACCTGCACGTGCCGCTGATCATCCAGCCCGACGGCCACAAGCTCGGCAAGTCCTACCGCTCGCCGCCGCTGCAGGCCAATCAGGCCGCGCCATTGCTGGTACGCGCACTCAAGGCGCTGGGCCAGGAGCCGCCCGCCGAACTGCTGCAGGCCACGCCCCACGAGGTGCTTGCCTGGGGCATCGCGCACTGGGATGCCAATGCCATTCCCCATAGCCTGACGCTGGAAGACGCGCAGCTCTAGACTTGTACCCGTCCCCACCGGCGGCCGGCTTGCCGGCAACTGTGCGCACAGGTAGCCTGCCCGCCGAACAAAGAGAGAGACGACATGTACATCTACCGACTGGTGTTGCTCCTGGTCGTGGGCATCTACCTGTTCTCACCGGCCATCATGGACTGGTGGATCGATCCCCACGGCGCCTGGTACCGCCCGTATCTGCTGTGGCTGATCCTGATCGTCGTCACCTTCATCCTGCAGAGCCAGCGCGATGCTGACGAGCTTTAGCCTTACCCAGCTGATCCTGATCAGCGCCTCCTACCTGATGGTCCTCTTCGGTGTCGCCTGGATCACCGAGCGCGGTTTCATTCCGCGCCGGCTGGTGCGCCATCCGCTGATCTACACCCTGTCGCTGGGCGTGTACGCCAGCGCCTGGGCCTTCTACGGCACGGTCGGGCTGGCCTACCAGTACGGCTACGGCTTCCTGGCGATCTACCTGGGCGTCTCCGGCGCGTTCCTGCTCGCACCGGTGCTGCTCTATCCGATCCTGCGGATCACCCGGGCCTACCAGCTGTCGTCGCTGGCCGACCTGTTCGCCTTCCGCTTCCGCAGCACCTGGGCCGGTGCGCTGACCACGTTGTTCATGCTGATCGGCGTGCTACCGATGCTTGCATTGCAGATCCAGGCGGTGACCGACTCGATCAGCATCCTCACCCGAGAATCCGAACCCAACCGCGCAGCGCTGGCGTTCTGCGCGCTGATCACGCTGTTCGCCATCCTCTTCGGCGCACGCCACATTGCCACACGCGAGCGTCATGAAGGGCTGGTGATGGCGATCGCCTTCGAATCGCTGGTGAAGCTGGTGGCGCTCTGCTCCATCGGCCTGTTCGCCCTCTACGGCGTATTCGGCGGACCGGATGGCCTGGAAGTGTGGCTGCTGCAGAACCAGGAAGCCCTGAGCACCCTGCACACACCGCTGGCCGAGGGGCCGTGGCGGACGCTGCTGCTGGTGTTCTTCGCCTCGGCCATCGTCATGCCGCACATGTTCCACATGACCTTCACCGAGAACCTCAACCCGCGCGCACTGCTCAGCGCCAGCTGGGGCCTGCCGCTGTTCCTGCTGCCGATGAGCCTGGCGGTGCCACCGATCCTCTGGGCCGGCCTGCACCTGGGCGCCTCGACCAACCCGGAATACTTCACCCTCGGCCTGGGCATCTCGGTGGACAGCCCGGCCCTGGCACTGACTGCCTTCGTCGGCGGCATCTCCGCCGCCAGTGGCCTGATCATCGTGATGACCCTGGCGCTCTCGGGCATGGTGCTCAACCATCTGGTGCTGCCGCTCTACCAGCCCCCGGCCGAAGGCAACATCTACCGCTGGCTGAAATGGACCCGCCGCGCGCTGATCGCCGCGATCATCATGGCCGGCTATGCCTTCTACCTGCTGCTGGGCGCCGAGCAGGACCTGTCCAACCTGGGCATCGTTTCCTTCGTTGCCACCCTGCAGTTCCTTCCCGGCGCGCTGGCCGTGCTCTACTGGCCGACCGCCAACCGCCGCGGCTTCATCGCAGGTCTCGTGGCGGGGATGCTGGTGTGGGGCGCGACCATGCTCACCCCGCTGGTGGCGAACATGCAGAGCATCTATCTGCCGCTGTTCAACTCGCTCTACGTGCTCGACGACACCACCTGGCACCTCGCGGCGCTCGCCTCGCTGGCGGCCAACGTACTGGTGTTCACCCTGGTCTCGCTGTTCACCGAAGCCAGCGATGAAGAGAAAGGCGCCGCCGAAGCCTGCGCCGTCGACAACGTACGCCGCCCGCAGCGCCGCGAGTTGATTGCCGTCTCCCCGCAGGAATTCGCCAGCCAGCTGGCCAAGCCGCTGGGCGCGAAGACCGCCCAGCGCGAGGTGGAACAGGCCCTGCGCGACCTGCACCTGCCCTTCGACGAGCGCCGCCCCTACGCCCTGCGCCGCCTGCGCGACCGCATCGAGGCAAACCTCTCCGGCCTGATGGGCCCGAGCGTGGCGCAGGACATGGTGGAGACCTTCCTGCCCTACAAGGCCAGCAGCGAAGCCTACGTCACCGAGGACATCCACTTCATCGAGAGCCGCCTCGAGGACTACCACTCCCGACTCACTGGTCTGGCCGCCGAGCTCGACACCCTGCGCCGCTACCACCGCCAGACCCTGCAGGACCTGCCGATGGGCGTGTGCTCGCTGGCCAAGGACCAGGAAATCCTCATGTGGAACCGCGCCATCGAGGAACTCACCGGCGTCAGCGCACAGCGCGTGGTCGGCTCGCGCCTGGCCGCCTTGCCCGACCCGTGGCGCGGCCTGCTGGAAGGCTTCATCGACGCCCCCGACGAACACCTGCACAAGCAGCGCCTGACCATCGAGGGCCAGACCCGCTGGCTGAACCTGCACAAGGCGGCGATCGAGGAGCCCCTCGCGCCCGGTAACAGTGGCCTGGTACTGCTGGTCGAAGACCTCACCGAAACCCAGTCCCTGGAAGACAAGCTGATCCATTCCGAGCGCCTGGCCTCCATTGGCCGCCTGGCCGCCGGTGTAGCCCACGAGATCGGCAACCCGATCACCGGCATCGCTTGCCTGGCGCAGAACCTGCGGGAAGAACGCGAAGGCGATGGCGAGCTGACCGAGATCAGCGGGCAGATCCTCGAACAGACCAAGCGCGTCTCGCGCATCGTGCAGTCGCTGATGAGCTTCGCCCACGCTGGCGGCAAGCAGGTCGCGGCCGAGCCGGTGTGCCTGGCGGACGTCGCCCAGGAAGCCATCGGCCTGCTGTCGCTGAACAAGCGCAGCATCGACGTGCAGTTCTTCAACCTGTGCGATCCGGAACACTGGGTGGAAGGCGACTCCCAGCGTCTGGCCCAGGTGCTGATCAACCTGCTGTCCAACGCCCGCGACGCCTCCCCGCCCAACGGCGCGATCCGCGTGCGCACCGAAGCTTCCGAGCAGACCATCGACCTGATCGTCGAGGACGAAGGCAGCGGAATACCCAAGTCGATCATCGACCGCCTGTTCGAGCCCTTCTTCACCACCAAGGACCCTGGCAAAGGGACCGGCCTGGGGCTCGCTCTGGTCTATTCGATCGTGGAAGAGCATTATGGGCAAATCACCATAGACAGCCCGGCTGACCCCGAACGCGAATGCGGAACCCGCATCAGCGTCACCTTGCCGCGGCATCCTGGCCCGACGGCCGAGCAGTAAACGAGCACGTCGAGAGAGCTGAATACATGGCACATATCCTCATCGTCGAAGACGAAACCATCATCCGTTCCGCCCTGCGACGATTGCTCGAGCGCAACCAGTACCAGGTCAGCGAAGCTGGCTCGGTACAGGAGGCGCAGGAGCGCTACAGCATCCCGTCGTTCGACATGATCGTCAGTGACCTGCGCCTGCCCGGCGCACCCGGCACCGAGCTGATCAAGCTGGCCCAGGGCACTCCGGTGCTGATCATGACCAGCTATGCCAGCCTGCGCTCGGCAGTGGACTCGATGAAGATGGGCGCGGTGGACTACATCGCCAAGCCGTTCGACCACGACGAGATGCTCCAGGCCGTGGCGCGCATCCTCAAGGATCGCCAGGAAAACCGTAACGCTCCCGCCGAAGCCCGCGGTAACGCCAAGGCCGCCGACCGTAGCAGCGGTAACACCGCGCCCGCAGACGGCGAGATCGGCATCATCGGCTCCTGCGCGCCCATGCAGGAGCTCTACACCAAGATCCGCAAGGTCGCGCCCACCGACTCCAATGTGCTGATTCAGGGCGAGTCCGGTACCGGCAAGGAACTGGTCGCCCGCGCGCTGCACAACCTGTCCAAGCGCACCAAGGCGCCGCTGATCTCGGTGAACTGCGCCGCTATTCCGGAAACCCTCATCGAATCCGAACTGTTCGGCCATGAGAAAGGAGCGTTCACCGGCGCCAGCGCCGGCCGTGCGGGCCTGGTGGAAGCGGCCGACGGTGGCACTCTGTTCCTCGACGAGATCGGCGAGCTGCCGCTCGAGGCCCAGGCACGCCTGCTGCGCGTGCTGCAGGAAGGCGAGATCCGCCGAGTCGGCTCGGTGCAGTCGCAGAAGGTCGACGTCCGCCTGATCGCCGCCACCCACCGCGACCTGAAGATGCTGGCCAAGACCGGCCAGTTCCGCGAAGACCTCTATTACCGCCTCCACGTCATCTCGCTGAAACTGCCGCCCCTGCGCGAGCGCGGCCCTGACGTGATGGAGATCGCCCGCTCCTTCCTGGCGCGCCAGTGCTCCCAGATGGGGCGCCCGTCACTGACCTTCTCCCACGAGGCCGAACAGGCCATCCGTCACTACCCGTGGCCGGGTAACGTGCGTGAGCTGGAGAACGCCATCGAGCGCGCGGTGATCCTCAGCGAAAGCCAGGAAATCCCGGCCGACCTGCTGGGCATCGACATCGAGCTGGATGATCTGGACGACGACTTCGGCGATGACGGCGACCTGCGCCCGACCAACGGCAGCGCCAGCAACCACGAGCCTACCGAGGACCTGTCGCTGGAGGACTACTTCCAACACTTCGTCCTCGAGCATCAGGACCACATGACCGAGACCGAGCTGGCCCGCAAGCTGGGCATCAGCCGCAAATGCCTGTGGGAACGCCGCCAGCGCCTGGGCATCCCGCGCCGCAAATCCGGCGCATCGGCTGACTCGTAAGACGTTTCACACTGTTACCGGAGACAAGCTCCGTAACAAAAGCCGGGTTCATCGGTAACGGAAACCCGGCTTTTTTGTGCCTGCCGTTCGGGGGTGAATCCTCGCAAACCCTTGAAAAATAAGGATTCGCAAAAGTTGGCACGGCATCTGCTTTGTTATTGGTACAACAACAATAACAAGCACGACCACTCACAATAAGAACAAGACGAAACGACTCCAGCACAACAAAAACAAGATCGCGGAGGCGCAGCTAACTGATTCTTTTGGAGAAGGGTAGCCGTCGGGACCAGTCCCGCAACCAGTCAAGAAGAATAAAACTGTCTTGAGACAGCACGCAAAACTGGTTGGATCGAAAGATCATTGCTCACTCAGCGACCAAAGCAATCCGTTTGCTATTGAACACCTTCCAAGTGTGGAAGGTTCCCCGAAGCAGGTAGCTTCGAGGGTCGGGTCTACAAACAAAAACAACAAGCCCGGTAATCATAATAAAAACAAAGCACGCACCTATTTGGGGGGGAGCCTCGGCTCCCCCAGTAGCTTTCGCTACACCCTCCCGATCCCTCCCCGCAAGTCCCTTTCTTCAGTTTTCTTCATCATCCCACCCCACGATGCTAGAATCGCCGCGGCGCAGACGGCATTCGATTTGCTGCCATTTGTTTCAAGGCAGCGGCAGACACCCGCTATCCTCCAGGAAACGCCGTAATCAGGCGGCTTGCCGAGACCTGCGTATGCCATCCATACACCTATTCCCGATAGTGCACACATGCTGAAAAAGCTGATCCAGTCCATCCGATCCCCACTGCGCCGTCCGCGCGCTGTCCGCACTACTCCGGAAGTCGTTGGCAATCATCAGCACTCGCTGCGGCGGGAACAGTTCAGCAGGAACGCGGTGAACGTCGTGGAGCGCCTGACCAAGGCTGGCTACCAGGCGTACATCGTCGGCGGTGGCGTACGTGACCCGCTGCTGGGCATTCCGCCCAAGGACTTCGATGTGGCCACCAGCGCCACCCCCGAGCAGGTGCGTGCCGAATTCCGCAACGCGCGGGTGATCGGTCGCCGCTTCAAGCTGGTCCACGTCCATTTCGGCCGCGAGATCATCGAGGTTGCCACCTTCCGCGCAAACCATCCGGTCAGCGAAGACGACGACGCCAATAGCGCCCACGCCTCCCGCAACGAGGCCGGCCGCATACTGCGTGACAACGTCTACGGCACCCTGGAAGACGACGCCCAGCGCCGCGACTTCACCATCAACGCCCTGTACTTCGACGTCACCGGCGAGCGCATCCTCGACTACGCCCACGGCGTGCGCGACATCCGCAACCGCCTGATCCGCCTGATCGGCGATCCGGAGCAGCGTTACCTCGAAGACCCGGTACGGATGCTGCGGGCCGTGCGCTTCGCCGCCAAGCTGGACTTTGAGATCGAAAAGCACAGCGCCGCACCGATTCGCCGCCTGGCGCCGCTGCTCAATGAAATTCCTTCGGCGCGCCTGTTCGACGAAATCCTCAAGCTGTTCCTCAGCGGCAAGGCCGAACGCACCTTCGAACTGCTCAACGAGTACGAACTGTTCGCCCCGCTGTTCCCGGCGAGCGCCAAGGCGCTGAAGGACGACCCGGAGTACGCCGGCAAGCTGATGCGCCAGGCCCTGGCCAACACCGACGAGCGCATCCGCATGGGCAAGCCGGTTACCCCGGCCTTCCTGTTCGCTGCGCTGCTCTGGCCGGCCCTGCCTGCCCGCGTGCTGAAGCTGCAGGACCGTGGCATGCCGCCGATCCCGGCGATGCAGGAAGCCGCCCACGAGCTGATCCTCGAGCAGTGCCGCCGCACCGCGGTGCCCAAGCGCTTCACCATCCCGATCCGCGAGATCTGGGACATGCAGGAGCGCCTGCCGCGCCGCCAGGGCAAGAAGGCTGACCTGCTGCTGGAGAACCCGCGGTTCCGCGCCGGCTACGACTTCCTGCTGCTGCGCGAGAGCGCCGGCGAGGAAACCGGCGGCCTCGGCGACTGGTGGACCGACTACCAGGAAGCCAGCGACGGTGAACGCCGCGGGATGATCCGTAACCTGGCCAGCCAGCAGGAAGAAGGCGGCGCCGCCGCACCGCGCAAGCGCCGCCGTGGCGGTAGCAACCGTCGCCGTCGCGGCCCGCGCACCGAAGGCGCCAGCAGCGAATGAGCGAACGGGTGTACATCGGGCTCGGCAGCAACCTCGCCGAGCCGCGCCAGCAGCTGGAAGCCGCGCTGAAGGCGCTGTCGCAAGTCCCCGCCACCAAGGTGGCGGTGGTCTCCCCGCTCTACGCCAGCGACCCGCTGGGCCCGCCGGACCAGCCGCGCTACGTCAACGCCGTGGCCGCCCTGGATACCGACCTGGAGCCACTCGCGCTGCTCGACGCCCTGCAGACCATCGAGCTGGAGCAGGGCCGCGTACGCAAGGATGAGCGCTGGGGTCCGCGCACCCTCGACCTCGATATTCTGCTGTTTGGCCAGCGCCTGATCGAAGAGCCGCGCCTGACCGTGCCGCACTACCACATGCACGCCCGCGCCTTCGTGCTCTACCCGCTGGCGGACCTCGCTCCGCAACTGCGTTTCCCCGACGGGCGCACCTTGGCCGAGCTGCTCGCCGCCTGTCCGTTCAGCGGCCTCGAGCGCCTGTCCTGATGCATGCTGCGCCCCAGGCGTGGGGCGCACTGGCAGTAACGCCGTAACAGTCCGGTAACACCTGCAATTGACTTAGCCTTTTTCGATCCGGACTATAGGGCCCCGTTTGCCCCTGCCCGGCGCAGAACCGAGGACACTTTCATGCCTGATGTCACCCTGACCACCCTGCAAGGTCTCAAGCAAAGCGGCGAAAAGATCGCGATGCTGACCTCCTACGATGCCACTTTCGCCCACACCGCCAGTCTGGCCGGTGCCGAAATGCTGCTGATCGGTGACTCCCTGGGTATGGTGCTGCAAGGTCACGACAGCACGCTGCCGGTGACCGTTGAGGACATGGCCTACCACACCGCCGCCGTGAAACGCGGTAACAAGGGCGCACTGATCGTCACCGACCTGCCGTTCGAATCCGGCACCTCGCTGGACCAGCTGCTGCGCGACTCGGTGAAGGTCATGCAGGCCGGCGCCCACATGGTCAAGCTCGAAGGCGGCGCCTGGCTCGCCGAGCCGATCATCCGCCTGGCCCAGATGGGCATCCCGGTGTGCGCACACCTGGGCCTCACCCCGCAGGCCGTCAACCTGTTCGGCGGTTTCAAGGTCCAGGGCCGCCAGGAAAACCAGGCGCGCCAGCTGCGCGCCGACGCCATCGCCCTGGAGCAGGCCGGTGCCGCCGTACTGCTGCTGGAGTGCGTGCCATCCGCACTGGCGAAGGAAATCACCGAAGCCGTAAAGATCCCGGTCATCGGCATCGGCGCCGGCGCCGGCACCGACGGCCAGGTGCTGGTGATGCACGACATGCTCGGCCTGTCGCTGTCCGGCCGTTCGCCGAAGTTCGTGAAAAACTTCCTCGACGGCCAGCCCGACATTCAGTCCGCCTTCGCCGCCTACGTGAAGGCAGTCAAGGACGGCACCTTCCCCGGCCCGGAGCACGGTTTCGCCTGATGAATACAGTCAAGACAGTCCGTGAGCTGCGCGCCGCCGTGGCGCGCGCCCGTAGCGAAGGCAAGCGTATTGCTCTGGTCCCGACCATGGGCAACCTGCATGCCGGCCACGCCGCGCTGGTGACCAAGGCCAGCCAGCGCGCCGACTTCGTAGTGGCGAGCATCTTCGTCAACCCGCTGCAGTTCGGCCCCAGCGAAGACCTGGACAAGTACCCGCGCACCCTGGCGGCGGACCAGGAGAAACTGCTCAACGCCGGCTGCCATCTGTTGTTCGCCCCCACCGTTGAGGAGATGTATCCCGACGGCATGGAAGGCCAGACCAGACTGCATGTCACCGGCGTCTCCGAGGGCCTGTGCGGCGGCAGCCGTCCTGGTCACTTCGATGGCGTCGCCACGGTGGTCTGCAAGCTGTTCAACATGGTCCAGCCCGACATGGCGCTGTTCGGCGAGAAGGACTTCCAGCAACTGGCGGTCATCCGCAAGCTGGTACGCGACCTGAACCTGCCGATCCAGATCTTCGGCGAGCCCACCGTGCGCGCCGAGGACGGTCTGGCCCTTTCGTCGCGCAACGGATACCTCACTGAGGAACAGCGCGCCCTCGCGCCTGTCCTGCAGCGCACCCTGAAGCAACTGGCCGAGCGTATCCGCCAGGGCGAGCGCGACTTCCCCGCGCTGCTGTCCGAGGGCAGCCAGCAGATCGAAGCGGCCGGCCTGCGCATCGACTACCTCGAGGCGCGCGAGTCCGCCGGCCTGCGCCCGGCTACGGCGCAAGACCATCAGTTGGTGATCCTGGTCGCCGCCTTCCTGGGCACCACCCGGCTGATCGACAACCTCGCCTTCCACATCGACTGATTCCCCGCCCGATACCCGAATTTTCGCCTCGAAGCCGCGCCAGTCGCGGCCTTGAGCGACTTCGGGTGCTCGGGCATACTCGCCCCGCTCTCCTCGACCAGAAGAAAAACAGGAGCCACGCCATGCAGAGCATCATGCTCAAAGCCAAACTGCACCGCGCCGAAGTCACCCACGCCGTGCTCGACTATGAAGGCTCCTGCGCCATCGACGGCGAATGGCTCGATCTCGCCGGCATCCGCGAGTACGAACAGATCCAGATCTACAACGTCGACAATGGCGAACGTTTCACCACCTACGCCATCCGTGGCGAGGAAGGTTCGCGGATGATTTCCGTCAACGGCGCCGCCGCCCACAAGGCCAAGGTGGGTGACCGGGTGATCATCTGCGCGTACGCTCAGTTCAGCGACGCCGAGCTGGAAGGCTACCAGCCGCGCATGCTGTACATGGCGCCCGGCAATGAACTCAGCCACACCAGCAACGCCATCCCGGTTCAGCTCGCCTGAGCCACTGGGAAGGTTCGGAACCACCGGGCCTTCCCAAGTTCCAAAGCCTCGTTCAAACACGCCCGTCTTACCCGAAGGTACGTCATGGAACACCACCTCACCCCGCTGGATGCCACCAAACTGGCAAGCTGGCAGGCATTGGCGGCCCACCGCCAGGATCTGCAGAACTTCACCATGCGCGAGGCATTCGCCGAGGACCCGGAGCGTTTCAAGCGCTTCTCCATGAGCGCCTGCGGTCTGTTCCTCGACTTCTCGAAGAATCTGATTCGCCAGGACACTCTCGACCTGCTGGTGAAGCTCGCTGAGGAAGCCAAGCTGGGCGAGGCCATCCAGTCGATGTTCCGTGGCGAGGTGATCAATGCCTCCGAACGCCGCCCGGTGCTGCACACCGCGCTGCGCCGCCCCATCGGCGACAAGGTTCTGGTCGACGGCATCGATGTGATGCCCGAAGTGCACCGCGTGCTGCACCAGATGACTGAGTTGGTCGCCGCGGTACACAACGGCCTGTGGCGCGGCTATACCGAAAAGCCGATTACCGACGTGGTGAACATCGGCATCGGAGGTTCCTTCCTCGGCCCGCAACTGGTCTCCGAAGCGTTGCTGCCTTTCGCCCAGAAAGGCGTGCGTTGCCACTACCTGGCGAACATCGACGGCAGCGAATTCCGCGAGATGACCGCCAAGCTCAACGCCGAGACCACGCTGTTCATCGTCTCCTCGAAGTCCTTCGGCACCCTGGAAACCCTGAAGAACGCCCAGGCAGCCCGCGCCTGGTACCTGGCCCAGGGCGGCAGCGAGGCGGAGCTGTACCGCCACTTCATCGCCGTCTCGAGCAACAAGGAGGCGGCCGCCGCCTTTGGCATCCGCCCGGAGAACGTCTTCCCGATGTGGGACTGGGTCGGAGGTCGTTACTCACTGTGGTCGGCCATCGGCCTGCCGATCGCCATGTCGGTGGGTATCAACAACTTCAAGGAGCTGCTGTCCGGCGCCTACAGCATGGACCAGCACTTCCTGACATCCCCGTTCGAGAAGAACATCCCGGTGCTGCTGGGCCTGCTCGGCGTCTGGTACGGCGACTTCTGGGGCGCGCGCAGCCACGCGATCCTGCCCTACGACTACTACCTGCGGAACATCACCGATCACCTGCAGCAGCTGGACATGGAATCCAACGGCAAGAGCGTGCGCCAGGACGGCACCCCGGTGTCCGCCGGCACCGGGCCGGTGATCTGGGGCGGCGTGGGCTGCAACGGTCAGCACGCGTACCACCAGTTACTGCACCAGGGCACCCACCTGATCCCGGCCGACTTCATCGTCCCGGTGTCCAGCTACAACCCGGTCGCCGATCACCACCAGTGGCTGTACGCCAACTGCCTGTCGCAGAGCCAGGCCCTGATGGTCGGCAAGAGCCGCGCCGAGGCCGAAGCCGAGCTGCGCGCCAAAGGTGTGGACGAAGCTGAAGTGCAGCGCCTGGCGCCGCACAAGGTGATCCCGGGCAACCGCCCGAGCAACACCCTGGTGCTGGAGCGCATCAGCGCCCGCCGCCTGGGTGCACTGATCGCCATGTACGAGCACAAGGTCTACGTACAGAGCATCCTCTGGGGCATCAACGCCTTCGACCAGTGGGGCGTGGAACTGGGCAAGGAGCTGGGCAAGGCTGTCTACGGCCGCCTGGTCGGCAGCGAGGAAAGCGCCGCCGAGGACGGCTCCACCCAAGGCCTGATCGACTTCTTCCGCGGCCGTCACCGCGGCTGATAGCGAAACGGACGGAGGCGCGCCTGCGCGTCCGTCCCGCTCCTAGCGGCAGAAGCGCTGACGAAACTCCGCGGGCGTCACGCCCAGCGCCTGCACGAAAGCGCGTCGCAGGTTGTATTCGTTGCCGAAGCCTGCGTGCTGTGCCACCCGCTTGAGCGACGATTCCCTCGCCTCCAGCAGCTGGCTCGCCTTCTCCAGACGCAACTCCAGCAGCAGCTTCGCCGGGGTCATCCCCATCTCCGCCTTGCAATGCCGATGCAGAGTGCGCGCTGACATGGCCATCTGCGTCGCCATCTCCTCGACATCGAGGGCCTCCGCCAGCCGTCCCCGCAGCCACTCCACCAGGCGCTCCATCTGCCCGCCCGGCGGCGCCTGCTGCGCCAGCAACTCGGCACTGAACTGGCGCTGGCCGCCAGGACGGCGCAGGTACATCACCAGCCCACGGGCAACCCGCAGCGACAGGGAGCGACCGTGGTCCTCCTCCACCAGACTCAGGCACAGGTCCATCCCGGCCGTCACACCGGCAGAGCTGTAGAACTTCTCGTCGCGGACGAACAGCGAGTCGTGCATCACCCGCAAGCGAGGAAACAGTCGCTGCAACAGTTCGGCGTAACGCCAGTGGGTGACCACCGATCGCCCCTCCAGTAGCCCTGCCTGTGCCAGCAGAAAGGCCCCGGTGCACACCGAGCCGCAACGCGCGGCGTGGATTGAGGCCTGCGTCAGCCAGCGCGCGACTTCGCCTTTCTGCAGGAGCGCCTGCACCCCATGGCCGCCCGCCACGAGCACAGTGCAGCCCGCCACTTGCTGTGGCTCTGGCAAGGCCCTGGTCGCCAGTTCCAGTCCGGTACTGGAGCGAACCAACCCGCCAGCTGGCGATACCGCCTCGAGCTGGTAGGCGGGACGGGCAGCGGCCGGCAGGTGTTCGTCCACTGCCGAGAACACATCGGCCGGCCCGGTGGCATCGAGCAACTGGAAGTCCGGGAAGACCAGCAACAGAACGCGGTGAGGAGCACTCATCGGGGCAAGTCCTGGGAACGATTGGCAGATATTCATCCATCAGCGTCAGAAGTGACAGACGTATCGCCGGCAGGATGGAAATCCCCCCTCGGAGATGGCCATGCGCAATGTCCTGCTGTTTCTCATCCTGCTGCTCTGCACCCACGCCGCCCAGGCTGACGACGAGACGCTTGCACCCTATCAACCGCGTCTCGGCCGCGAACGCCCGGTCATCGCCGTCGTCGCCCAGAACCGCATGACCGAGCTCGCGGATTACGTCATCCCTCTCGGCATACTGCGCCGTTCGGGAGTGGCGCAAGTGCTCGCCCTTGCGACGGAGCCAGGACCTGTGCAACTGATGCCCGCCCTGCGACTTCAGCCACAGGCCACGCTGGAGGAGTTCATGCAACGTTATCCGCAGGGCGCCGACTATCTGATCGTGCCCGCCGTGCACGACAGCCAGGACCCTACCCTGCTGGCCTTCATCCAGGCGCAGGCAGCGCGGGACGCGACCATCGTCGGCGTCTGCGATGGCGTCCTGGTGCTGGGCTACGCGGGGCTGTTGCACGGCCGACGCGCCACCGGCCATTGGTACTCGCGTAGCCAGCGCCTGGAGGACTTTCCCGATACTCACTGGGAGGAGAATCGCCGCTACGTAGCGGACGGCAAGGTGATCACCACCTCCGGTGTTACCGCTGCACTACCGCTATCACTTGCACTGGTAGCGGCCATCGCTGGCGAACCCAGAGCCGCCACGCTCGCTCGGGAGTTCGGCGTACAGGACTGGTCGCCGCGGCACGACAGCCAGCGCTTCAGCCTCGGCGTCAGCGGCTACCTGATCGCCGCCGCCAACTACCTCGCCATCTGGAACCACGAGGTCTTCAGCGTCCCCCTGAAGCAGGGCTTCGACGAAGTCAGCCTGGCACTGACAGCGGACGCCTGGGCGCGGACCTTCCGAACAGAAGTACGGGGCAGCGCCGCGCACCCCGTCAGCAGTGCCGGTGGCCTGCTGTTCCTGCCGGATCCACCTGACGACCACCCAGCATTGCCGGGACTTGGCGCCACGGCGATCCCGACGCTCGACAGCACACTTGACGCCATCGCCCGGCGCTACGGCGAATCGACCCGGCGCCTGGTCGCCTCCCAGCTGGAATACGCCCCGCCTGAACGATCCGACCGCCTGGCGCGTCGAAACAACATGGACAACCCTTGAACCCGCCTGGCCTTGGATGCACCCTTGGGGGCATCTCGGCTCAACAACAACAAGGATTCCCCATGTACGAGATCAGCCTTCACCCCGTGCCGGAGGCCGTACGCAAGCGTGCCTACCTCGATAACGACGCGTACCAGCGCCTCTACAAGCAGTCGGTAGACGACCCGGAAGCCTTCTGGGGCGAGCAAGCCAAGGCCTTCCTCGACTGGTTCAAGCCCTGGCACTCGGTGCACCACGGCGACCTGGCGAAGGGCCAGGCCACCTGGTTCAAGGGCGGTCAGCTCAACGTCACCTACAACTGCATCGACCGCCACCTGGAACAGCGTGCCGAGCAGGTCGCGATCATCTGGGAAGGCGACAACCCCAGCGAATCCGCCAACATCACCTACCGCAAGCTGCACAGCCATGTCTGCCGCCTGGCCAACGTGCTCAAGAGCCGCGGCGTAGGGAAGGGCGACCGGGTCTGCATCTACATGCCGATGATCCCCGAGGCGGCCTACGCCATGCTGGCCTGCGCGCGGATCGGCGCGATCCACTCGGTGGTGTTCGGCGGCTTCTCCCCGGACGCCCTGCGTGACCGCATCAACGATGCCGACTGCCGCACCGTGATCACCGCCGACGAGGGTGTGCGCGGCGGCAAGTACGTCCCGCTGAAGAAGAACGTTGAAAAGGCCCTGGCCGACTGCCCGAACGTCTCCACCGTGGTGGTGGTCGAGCGCACCCAGGGCGAGATCCCATGGGTCGAAGGCCGTGACATCTGGTACCACGAGGCGCTGGGCGAGGTCAGCGAAGACTGCGCCCCCGAGCCGATGGACTCCGAGGACCCGTTGTTCATCCTCTACACCTCCGGCTCCACCGGCAAACCCAAGGGCGTACTGCACACCACCGGTGGCTACCTGCTGGGCGCGGCAATGACCCACAAGTACGTGTTCGACTACCACGACGGCGACATCTACTGGTGCACCGCGGACGTGGGCTGGGTCACCGGCCACAGCTACATCGTCTACGGCCCGCTGGCCAACGGCGCCACCACCCTGATGTTCGAGGGCGTGCCGAACTACCCCGACGCCTCGCGCTTCTGGCAGGTGATCGACAAGCACCAGGTGAACATCTTCTACACCGCGCCGACCGCGATCCGCGCCCTGATGCGCGAGGGCGAAGCCCCGGTGCAGAAGACCGACCGCAGCAGCCTGCGCCTGCTCGGCTCGGTTGGCGAGCCGATCAACCCGGAAGCCTGGGAGTGGTACTACAACGTGGTGGGCGAAAAACGCTGCCCCATCGTCGACACCTGGTGGCAGACGGAGACCGGCAGCATCCTGATCACCCCGCTGCCCGGCGCCACTGACCTCAAACCCGGCTCCGCCACCCGCCCCTTCTTCGGCGTGCAACCGGTGCTGCTGGATGAGCAGGGCAAGGAAATCGCTGGCCCCGGTTCCGGCGTCCTCGCCATTAAATCAAGCTGGCCGAGCCAGATCCGCAGCGTCTATGGCGACCACCAACGGATGATCGACACCTACTTCAAGCCCTACCCCGGCTACTACTTCACCGGCGACGGCGCGCGCCGCGACGAGGATGGCTACTACTGGATCACCGGCCGCGTGGACGACGTGATCAACGTCTCCGGCCACCGCATCGGCACCGCCGAGGTGGAGAGTGCGCTTGTCCTGCACGACTCGGTGGCCGAGGCCGCCGTGGTCGGCTATCCGCACGACCTCAAGGGCCAGGGCATCTACGCCTTCGTCACCACCATGAACGGCATCGAGCCCAGCGACGCGCTCAAGCAGGAACTGCTGGCGCTGGTGAGCAAGGAGATCGGCAGCTTCGCCAAGCCGGAAATGCTGCAGTGGGCGCCGGGCCTGCCCAAGACCCGTTCGGGCAAGATCATGCGTCGCATCCTGCGCAAGATCGCTTGCAACGAGCTGGAAAACCTCGGCGACACCTCGACCCTGGCCGACCCCAGCGTGGTCCAGGGACTGATCGACAACCGCCTCAACCGCTGACGCGCGCTACAGGCCAAGGGTGCAAAGATGCTAGGTTTAGCAAACAGACCTGTCGTCCTTGCCCCGAGGCCTGTCCGCCGCAATGGAAACCGTCCGCCGTCATATCGAAAGCCAGGTACTCAGCCTGACCGGCCTCGCCCTGGGCGGGGTCGACTTCGAGTCGCCCAAGGGCGACCCCGGACTGTTCGGGCCGGACTCCGTGAGCTGGAGAGTCCACGGGGACTTCAGCTCGATGCTCATCGGCGGTATCAGCGCCCTGCTCCTGCAGATGCTGCACCCCGCTGCTCTCGGCGGCGTCTGGGACCACTCCAACTTCCGCGCCGACATGCTTGGCCGCCTGCGACGCACCGGGCAGTTCATCTCCGCCACCACCTATGGCTCGCGCAGTGACGCCGAGAAGCTGATCGAGCGGGTGCGACGCATCCACGACAATGTGCACGGCACGCTGCCCGACGGCACATCCTATGCCGCCAGCGACCCGGACCTGCTGACCTGGGTGCATGTCGCCGAGGTCAGCTGCTTCCTCGCCTCGCACCTGCGCTACCTGAACCCGGACCTTTCCGGCGAAGAGCAGGACCGTTACTACGATGAGATCGCCCGCATCGCCGAGCGTCTCGGAGCACGCAACGTGCCGCGTTCGCGGGCCGATGTCGCCGCCTACCTGCAACGCATGCGCCCGCAACTGCGCTACGACGAGCGCACCCGCGAAGTGGTCAGCGTGCTGTTCAACGCCCCCGCCCCGAGCTTCCTCGCCAAACCCTTCGGCATGCTGATGATGCGCGCTGGCATAGATCTGCTGCCGGACTGGGCCACGGATCAGCTCGGCCTGAGCCTGGGGAGCCTGCAGCGGCAACTGATCCGTTCCAGTGTGAGGCGCAGCGTGCCACTGCTGCGCTGGGCGGTCCGCAACGGCTCGTTGCACCGCGCACGCCGGCGCATGGGTTTACCACCTCTGCGCTGAAGCGTGACCACCCGGTTCGGAGGGTGGTGAGCCGGCGGCGGGCATGCAACCATGACCGTTCGCTGCGGCCTCGCCGCTTCCGACAGAGGATTCGTGTCATGCAAGAAGTCGTCATCGTCGCTGCCACCCGTACCGCCATCGGCAGCTTCCAGGGTTCGCTTTCCGCACTGCCGGCCCATGAACTGGGCGCTGCAGTCATTCGCAGCCTGCTGCAACAGACCGGCCTGGACCCGGCTCGGGTCGACGAGGTGATCCTCGGCCAGACCCTGACCGCCGGCGCCGGCCAGAACCCGGCGCGCCAGGCATTGATCGCTGCCGGCCTGCCCAACAGCGTCCCCGCGATGACCGTGAACAAGGTCTGCGGCTCCGGGCTCAAGGCACTGCACCTGGCGACCCAGGCGATTCGCTGCGGGGACGCCGACATCATCATTGCCGGCGGCCAGGAAAGCATGAGCCTCGCCCCCTACGTCATGCCCGGCGCCCGCACCGGCCTGCGCATGGGCCACGCGAAGCTGATCGACAGCATGATCCAGGATGGCCTGTGGGACGCCTTCAACGACTACCACATGGGCATCACCGCCGAGAACCTGGTGGAAAAGTACGGCATCAGCCGCGAGGAGCAGGACGCCTTCGCCGCCGACTCGCAGCGCAAGGCGACTGCGGCCATCGAGGCGGGCCGATTCAAGGCCGAGATCACCGCCATCGAGATTCCCCAGCGCAAGGGCGAACCGCTGCGCTTCGACACCGACGAACAGCCACGCGCCGGCACTACCGCCGAGTCCCTGGCCAAGCTCAAACCGGCGTTCAGGAAGGACGGCAGCGTGACTGCCGGCAATGCTTCCGCCCTCAATGACGGCGCCGCCGCCGTCCTGCTGATGAGCGCCGCCAAAGCCGGCGAACTGGGCCTGCCGGTCCTGGCCCGTATTGCCGCCTACGCCAACGCGGGAGTCGACCCGGCCATCATGGGCATTGGCCCGGTCTCGGCTACCCGCCGCTGCCTGAAGAAGGCCGGCTGGCAACTCGCCGACCTGGACCTGATCGAAGCCAACGAAGCCTTCGCCGCCCAGGCGCTGTCCGTGGGCAAGGAACTGGGCTGGGATGCTTCGAAGGTGAATGTGAACGGCGGCGCCATCGCCCTCGGCCACCCCATCGGCGCCTCGGGCTGCCGCGTGCTGGTCACCCTGTTGCACGAAATGCTCCACCGCGACGCGAAAAAAGGTCTCGCGACGCTCTGCATCGGCGGCGGGCAGGGCGTGGCGCTGGCTCTGGAGCGCTGACAACCGTTGGCTTGCTGCGCAGAATTCACTCTGCGCGGCAAGTCTCTGCGCACGCTGGCAGGGCGACTCCCTGCCAACTTGATTCCCCGCATGCTTTCAGTCCTACGCATAGGAATATTCCGTAGGTGCTTGAACAACTGGTCTATCTTCAAGATCAATGCGCGCAATTATTCGGACTCAGGGAGTCAGTTATGAAGAAGCGTGTGGTGCTGATCGAGGACCACCCCGCAATGCGTTTGGCTATCCGCTCGCTGCTGGAGCAGGATCCGCAGTTCGAAGTAGTCCGTGAAGCGGCCGATGGCCATGGCGGGCTGGATGCCGTGCGCAAGGAACGCCCCGATCTGGTGATACTCGACCTCAACCTCCCCGGCATGGATGGCCTCGACCTGCTGGCGCGCATCCATATCTTCGACGAGAACATCCGCCTGCTGGTGTTGAGCTCGCAGGATGAACGTCTGTACTCAAGCAAGGTCGAAGCGGCGGGCGCGCATGGATTCGTCAGCAAGAACAAGGACACCAGCGCCATTCTCAACGCGGCACGCATGCTGGTTTCGGGCTATCGCTGCTTCCCGGAAAAGGCCCTGAGCATCGACAAGAATACCGATCCGGTGGCCTGCCTCACGCCACGCGAACTGGTCGTGTTGCGCAGCCTGGTGAGAGGCATGAGCAACAAGGACATCGCCGAGGAACTGTTCCTCAGCCAGAAGACTGTCAGCACCTACAAGACGCGCATTCTTGAGAAATTGAACCTGGAAAGCCTCGTGGACCTGGTCGAATTCGCCCGCACCCATCGCCTGAATGACTGACAGACATCACTGAAAACCGCGTCCGCAGGCGACTATCGAATCGAAGAATCACAGCCGTGCCATACTCCTGTGGCACGTCACGACGGAAACGACTCTCGCCATGCCCAAAGGATTGAAACGCGCGATCGGCGCGGTAGTGCTGTTGGTCCTCTTCTATTGCCTGCTGGGTTTTCTCATCCTGCCCGGCGTTGGATTGCGGATAGCCAACCAGCAACTGGCCCACTACTCGACGGTCCCGGCACGCCTGGAACGCATCGAGTTCAACCCGTTCAGCCTCGAACTCACCCTTTGGGGCCTGCATCTGGGAGACGATGGACAAGAGCAGGTACGCTTCCGTCGCCTTTACGCCAACCTCGAACTCGACAGCCTGTGGAAACGCAGGCTGCACCTCGCCGACGTTGAACTGGACGCCCCGCACACCGAACTGCTGTTCGCTGAGAACGGCACGCTGAACCTGAGCAAACTGTTCAAGTTGCCGCCCAGTGAGCCGGCCCCGGCCCAGGAAGAACCCAGCGATCCCTTCCCGCTGCGCATCGACCGCATCCGCCTCGCCGAAGGCAGCTTGCACTTCCTCGACCGCCGCCCCAGCGATCCGGTGGAATTCGTCTTTGACCCGATGGGTTTCGAGCTGCACAACCTCAGCACCCTGCCTGAAGACGGCGCCGAAATGACCCTGGTCGCCACCGGTCCCCACGGCGGCAAGCTCGACTGGAAGGGCGACCTGAGCATCGTGCCCTTCACCTCCAAGGGCAGCTTCACCCTCGACGGCGTACCACTGAAGGCCTGGTGGCCCTATGTGCGGGACAACGCACCGCTGAACCTGAACAACGGCATCCTCAGCGTGGCCTCCGACTACCACCTGGACCTCTCGAAGGGGACGCAACTCCTGCTGGACAAGGCCGCCATCAAGCTGCGCGACCTGGATCTCAGTTCCCCCGAAGGAAAACCCCTGGCCAAGCTCGCCACCCTGGATGTCGCCGACACCACCCTGGACCTCGTCAAGCAGGAAGTGGTGGTGGGCCAGATCCGCAGCCAGGGGCTGGAAGCCTGGGCGGCTCGGGAGAAGGACGGCCAGTTGGACTGGCAGAAGCTCTTCGCCGACTTCAAACCCTACAAGCGCCCCGAGGAGCCCACGCCGCAGGCGCAGGCCGCTGCCGAGCCAGCGCCCGCCACCGAGGCGACAGCTGCAGCCGGCAAAGAGCCGGAGGCCCCGACAGATCAACCGGAAGCCCAGCCCGGCGCCCGTACCAGGACGGCCCAGACCGAGCCAGCCAGCCCCGCCGCTCCACCCCAGCCAGAAACCAAACCCGAAGCTAAACCCGACGGGGCTGATAAACCTGTGCAGACGGCCGAGCCGAGCGCACCGGCCGAGCCGCAGAAGCCATGGCACGTGGTTTTGCGCGATACCCAGCTACGCGGCTACAAGGCGCATCTGGCCGATCGCGCACCGGGTAAACCGGTGGCCCTGGAGATCGGCCCGCTGGACCTGGACCTGCAGAACGTCGACAGCGGCCTGACCTCGCCACTGCAGCTCAAGCTCAAGACCGGCCTCGGCCCGCGCGGGCAGATCGAGGCCAGCGGCCAGGTCATCCCCAGCCCGGTCAGCGCCAAGCTCAAGGTTTCGACCCGCGACATCGACCTGCGCGTTGCCCAGGCCTACATCGATCCGTTCATTCGCCTGGAGCTGCGCAGCGGCCTGCTGTCCAGCGACCTGGACGTCGACCTCAAGGGCACCGAGCCGCTGGCCTTCAGCGTCGCCGGCAGCGCCCAGGTGACCCAGTTGCACACTCTGGACACCCTCAAGAGCCGCGACTTCGTCAAATGGACCAAGCTGACGCTCGACGGCCTGGCTTACAAACATGGCGACAGCCTGGTGATCCAGACCGTTTCGCTGGAGGAGCCCTACGCGCGCTTCATCATCAACGAGGACCGCAGCACCAACGTCAGCGAGCTGATCATTGCGCAACCGGAATCCGCCTCGTCCACAGCGAGCAAGGGCAGCGCCGCGGGCAGTAACAGCAAGCCATTGGGCATTCGTATCGGTGGCGTGAAGATCAACAACGGTTCGGCCAACTTCGCCGACCTGACTCTGCGCCCCGACTTCGCCACGGCCATCCAACAACTCGCTGGCGAGATCGGCACCATCGACAACCGCAATCCGGCACCGGCCTCGGTGGACGTAAAGGGCAAGGTCGACAAGTACGCGCCGGTCACCATCAAGGGCAGCCTCAACCCATTCTCGCCGCTGGAGAAGCTGGACATCGCCACCAGCTTCAAACGCGTCGAGCTGACCACCCTGACGCCCTACTCCGGCAAGTTCGCCGGATACCGCATCCGCAAGGGCCGGCTGAACCTGGACCTGCACTACCAGATCACCCAGGGCAAGCTCAAAGCCGACAACAAGGTACTGGTGGAACATCTGCAGCTGGGCGAGAAGGTCGACAGCCCGGACGCGGTGGACTTGCCGGTGAAACTGGCGATCGCCCTGCTCAAGGACGCCAACGGCAATATCGACATCCAGCTGCCGGTGGAAGGCGACCTGAACAACCCGCAGTTCAGCGTCATGCCCATCGTCTGGCAGACCCTGCGCAACCTGGTCGTGCGCGCCGTGCAGGCGCCCTTCAACTTCATCGCCGGCCTGGCCGGTGGCGGTGGCGGGCCGGACCTGAGCAATGTGGTGTTCGCCCCCGGCTCCAGCGAGCTGGACGCCAGCGCCCAGGGCAATCTCGACAAGCTGGCCGAAGCCCTCAAGCAGCGTCCGGCGCTGAAGCTGGAAGTCGAAGGCGTCGCCGCCGCCTCGAGCGACGGCCCGCTGCTGGCCGACAAACGCCTGAAGCAGGAATACCAGAAGAACTACTACAGCATGTTGCAGCGCCGGGGCGACAAGGTGCCCAGTGACGCGAGCCAGTTGGAAGTGCCGGAAGACCTGCAGCCGGTTCTGCTCGAAGGTGTCTACCGCGCGCGCCTGAAGAAGCAGCCGCCAGCGCAATGGCAGGACCTGAGCAAGGACGAGCGTTCGGCGAAGATGCGCCAGGCCGTGCTCGATTCCTGGAGCGACAGCCAGTTGCTGCTGCGCAAGCTCGGTCAGGAGCGCGCAACCCAGATCAAGGACTACCTGGTCGCCAAGGGTGGCCTGGGTGACGACCGCATCTACCTCATCGACGTCAGCTTCGGCGAAGCGGAGAATGGTGGCAGTGTGGCCACCCAGCTTCACCTTGATAGCGAATAAGGAGTCGTTCGATGAAAGCCCTGACCTGGATGTCCTGCGCCCTGCTGCTTTGCGCGGCGGGCGCCCAGGCGGAAAGCATGCGTTGCGGAAGCGCCCTGATCAACGCTGGCGACCGCGCCTGGGAAGTCGAGCAGAAGTGCGGTGCGCCGGATCACCGTGATGAGGTCGGCTATACCCTCGGCGGCTATGATCGCCGCGAGTACCGGGTCGAAGAATGGGTCTACGGCCCGCGCAACGGCACCAGCTACATCCTCACCTTCGAAGCCAACAAGCTCAAAAGCATCGAGTTCAAACGCAATTGAAGACGCCTCTTGTACTGCGCCTGGCAGCCCTGCTGCTACCCCTCACCTTCACGCCCCTTGAGGCACAGGCCGCCAGCCTGCGCTGCAGCAGCAAACTGATCAGCACCGGCGATGTCACCAGCGACGTACTCAGCCGATGCGGCGAGCCGGTCAGCCGCTCCTTCCTCGGCTACAAGCAGGTACCCGGCCCGCGTTATGGCGAATCGATGGAAGTAGCCGTAGAGGAATGGATCTACGGCCCCTGGAGCGGCATGCTGTATTTCGTCCGCTTCGAAGGCAACCGCCTCAGCGATATCCAGAGCAAGCGCAGCGGCAACTGACAGCCGTGGTGGCGGGTGCTAGTCTCGCCGCCACTCAAGCATTCACGCCATTCGGGCCAAGGACCGGTCGCCATGGTAATCGTCCCCGCCGAGCACCCGCTGGACTGGAAGAAACCTCCCGTCATCACGCTGCTGCTGATCGTCATCAACGTCCTGATCTACTTCGGCTACCAGGGTGGCGACAGCACCCGGCGCGAAGAAGCCGTGCGCCTCTACCTCGAACAGGACCTGCTGAGCCATGAGCGTCCACTGTTCAGCGCCTCGCTGGAGCGTCGCGACCGGTTGGAAGCCGACCAACAGCGCGCCCTCGAAGCCCTTCCCCGCCAGCGATTGGCCTGGCTGATACTCTCGGACCTGGAGTTCGGCCACGAACTGCGTACCCTGCCAGCTTTCCAGCAGGACGCTGCCTGGCAGGCTTCGCGCCTCAGGGCCGAAACAGCGCGCGACCAGACCAGCAGCCTGCGCTTCGGTTTTATCCCCGAGCGTTTCACCGTGCAGGGCCTGTTCGGCTCGATGTTCCTGCATGGCAGCTTCTGGCACCTGGCCGGCAACATGGTGTTCCTGTTCATCTTCGGCTTCGCCCTCGAAGCGGCACTGGGTCGGGCCCTTTATCTGGGCCTCTACCTGTTCAGCGGCCTGTGCTCCGGCCTGCTGTGGTGGGCGCTCGATCCGTCCTGGGTGCCGGGCATCGGCGCGTCGGGCGCGATCTCCGGCCTGATGGGCATGTACATCGGCGTCTACGGCCTGCGGCGCATCCAGTTCTTCTACTGGCTCGGGCCCCTGATGGGCTACCTCAAGGCACCGGCGCTGTGGATCCTGCCACTGTGGCTGGGCAAGGAACTGTTCGGTCTGGTCCGCGCCGCCGACCATGTGAACTACTACGCGCACATCGGCGGCCTGGTTTCTGGTTTTCTCACCGTCTGGCTACCGCGCACCCTGGGGCGCATGCCGGTGGACGAGGCCTACCTGAGCAAGGAAGACCCGGACGCCCCGTTCAAGCGCGCCCTGGCCTCGCTGGACGAACAGATCGGCCGCTTTGCCCTCGACCAGGCTGCTGCACGCGGCCCGGAGCTGCTGCGGCAGTTTCCCGGCCAGCCGGTACTGGTCGAACGCCTGTACGGCGTCGCCAAGGGGCGGCAGGACCGCGCCCTGATGGGGGAAACCCTCAAGCAGTTGTTCGCCCTGCCACCTTCCGCGTCAGCCGATGCGCTACTGCGCCGCCTCACCGAGGAAAGTGCCGCCGCCGACGCCGGACTGCTGGCCCACCCGGCGATTCAGTTGCACCTGTTGCGCAAACTGCTCCAGCGCAATGAATCCGCTCAGGCGTTGCACAGCTGGCGGCGCCTGTCACGCTCGGGCCAACTGCCCGAACCGCTACCCGGCCTGACCCTGCAACTGGCCAAGCAGATGGGGCAAAAAGGCGACCTGCAGGCAGTGCGCGAACTCTCGCGCTTCCTCCGCCAGCACTACCCGGAAGCCGATCCAACCCGGCAGCTGACGATCTACCAGCAACACCTCGCCCCCTGATCTGCCCATGAAAAAGCCCCGCCGGCGAACCGGCGGGGCTGGGGGCATGCCTTTTCTGGGTGCTACAGACGGCTGCTGAAGTCGCGAACTTCCTCTTCCGCTTTCTCTTTGGTCCAGCCGTAGCGTTCCTGCAGTTTGCCTACCAGGTACTCGGCGTGTCCGTCTGCCGCTTGTACATCGTCGTCGGTCAGCTTGCCCCACTTTTCCTTCATAGTGCCGGACAACTGCTTCCACTTGCCTTTGATCACGTCAGTGTTCATGGCGATCCTCCTATTCGAGGTTGGATGGGGTGAGAAGCTGTGGTTCTTACTCGACCGATTTCAGGCCATCGGCGGAGACAGCGGTCACGCCCTTGATCCCTTTGGTGGTCTGAATGGCCAGTTCCTTCTCGGCGTCGGTCTTGACGTTACCCGAGAGGGAAACCACACCCTTGTTGGTCTCGACCTTGATGTTGGTACCGCTGATATCCTTGTTGGCGATCAGCGAAGACTTCACCTTGCTGGTGATCCAGGTGTCGGAGACCGCCTCTTCGGTTTTCTGAACTGTCTCGTTAGCGGCCAGAGTCGTCGGCTGGGCGAACACCGAGTTGGCGAACGAGAAGCTCAGGGCGGTTGCAGTGGCAGCGGCGAGAGCCAGTTTGTTGAAACGTTTCATGGCGGTTTCTCCTGAATTATTGGAAAACTGCGGCCCGTGCCTGGCAGCAGTTGCACTAGGACTATCGCAAGCCCTGTGCCAGCTTTTCCAATTCAGAAAAAACCTTATAAATCAGTGCGTTGTGAAAACTCCAACAGCACCCTTCGCTTGCAGTTTGCAAAGCCCGCCGCTGCGCTTCATGCAGCTTGCACGATTAGGTCCCGGAGCTTCGACCCAACTTCGCCAGCACGGCCTCGAGTTGCACCACCTCGCCCATCTGCTCGAACGTCGGGTAGCGCTGCCGAATAAAAGCCAGCAGTTGCTGCGCCGGCTCCACCTGGCCCAGCTGTTCGGAGAAAGCCCGCGCCGCCATCAGGTAGGCACGTGGTAGGCCGGGGTACTCCGGGAAGCGCTTGTGCAGGTTGCGCAGCAGGCTCAGCCCCTCGCGGGCCTTGTGGCGCTCGATCAGGACCTCGGCGACACGCTCGCACACGCCTGGATCCTCCGGCAGGTAATCCGCCTGCAGCTGCCGGGCATTGAGGAAGGCGCTGGCAGCCAGCTGCGGATTGAGCCGGCTGGCCAGGCCCAGATAGTGCGGCAGGTGGTTCAGGCACTCGGCGCGCTCGTTCAGGGCGAAGAGCAACTGGTGATAACGCTCGTTCAGCTTGAGGTCCTGGCGACCTTCACGCAGGGCGGCGACCAGAATCTCCAGGGCGGCACCGGTCTGCCCCTCCTTGACCCGCACTTCCGCCTCGGCCAGCGCCTTGCGGCGGTGCCATTCCGGCGCGGCAAAGCCGGCTGGTGCGTCTTCCCCGGCGGAGACGTAGCCCAGTTCACCCTGATACTGGAACACGGCGTAGCCCATCATGGCGCACATCACCACGGCGAAATAACCGGTCAGCCCCGCCACCACCGGGACCATCACCACGCGCGGTAGTCCGTTGGAGAGCAGCCAGCCAACATAGGTGGGCGACTGCCAGAGGATGAACAGGAACACACAGAGGATCAGGTAACGCCAGCCCATGGCGGCGATGACCTGCCCCACTTCACTGGGGCTGAGCGCAGCGCCCAGGCTCTTGTCCAGGGACAGGCGGATGATGCTCGCCGGAAGCACCAGCATGAGGCCGATGTTGGCGGCCCAGTAGACGGCCTCGCTGTGGAAGTCGGCTGCCAGCCAGAGCAGGACCAGGGCGATCAGAAACACCGCCAACTGCTGGAAGAAAGTGCGCAGGCTGTCGGCACTGAAGGCTTCGATCAGGCCTGGGGCGTCCTGGCCACCAAAGCTCGCGGCCTCGATCACGCTGTGCAGGTACTTGGTTGCCACGCTGAGCAACGCGACCCAGAGCACGATCATCGCCGGCATGAACACGCAGGCCAGTGCCAGCAAGGTGCAGAAGGCCAGCGGCCCGGCCTGGAAGCCGTAGGCGAAGAATTTCGGCAGGCGCTCCCAGAAGGGTTGCGCGGTATTGGCCGCGCCGAGGAAGCGCAGGTGGCCGCGGCACAGCGGGCACGCCGGTGCGTACTCCGGAGCGTCGGCATTGAGGGGAATACAGCAGTCGCCGTAATGACGCTCGCAGGGCTGGCAATGCCAGGTCGCGGGCTGGGCACTGTGGTAGTGACAGTAACGCTTGTCCATCTCGGGGCATCCTTGGAGCGAGATCGGCGAATAGCGCATTTTCAAGGCAAAAAAAGAGGGCCCGCAAGGGGCCCTCTTTCATTTCACCGATTGCTTACACGCCAGAGGCTTCAGCAGCGGCTACGTCCTTGATGGACAGCTTGATACGGCCACGGTTGTCCACGTCGAGAACCAGGACTTTGACTTCCTGGCCTTCCTGCAGAACGTCGGTGACCTTATCGATGCGCTTGTCGCTGATCTGCGAGATGTGCACCAGACCATCCTTGCCCGGCAGGATGTTGACGAAGGCACCGAAGTCCACGATGCGCTCGACCTTGCCGACGTAGATCTTGCCGATCTCGGCTTCCGCGGTGATACCCAGGACGCGCTGCTTGGCGGCCTCGGCAGCTTCCTTGGTTTCGCCGTAGATCTTCACGCTGCCATCGTCCTCGATGTCGATCGAGGCCTTGGTCTCTTCGCAGATGCTGCGAATGGTGGCGCCGCCCTTGCCGATGACGTCGCGGATCTTGTCGGTGTCGATCTTCATCTGGATCATGGTCGGAGCGTTTTCCGACAGCTCGGCGCGCGGAGCGGCGATGATCTGGTTCATCTGGCCGAGGATGTTCAGGCGAGCTTCCAGGGCCTGGCCCAGGGCGATCTCCATGATCTCTTCGGTGATGCCGTTGATCTTGATGTCCATCTGCAGGGCGGTAACGCCCTTGTCGGTACCGGCAACCTTGAAGTCCATGTCGCCCAGGTGGTCTTCGTCACCCAGGATGTCGGTCAGGATGGCGAACTTGTCGCCTTCCTTCACCAGACCCATGGCGATACCGGCAACCGGCGCCTTGACCGGAACACCGGCGTCCATCAGAGCCAGGGAAGCACCGCAAACGGAAGCCATGGAGCTGGAACCGTTGGATTCGGTGATCTCGGAAACGACGCGGATGGTGTAGGGGAACTCGTCCTGGGTAGGCAGCATGGCAGCAACGCTGCGGCGTGCCAGGCGGCCGTGGCCGATTTCACGACGGCCCGCGCTGCCCATACGGCCACACTCGCCTACCGAGAACGGCGGGAAATTGTAGTGCAGCATGAAGGGGTCTTTGCGCTCGCCTTCGAGGGTGTCGAGCAGCTGGGCGTCGCGGGCGGTGCCAAGGGTGGCAACGACCAGAGCCTGGGTTTCGCCACGGGTGAACAGCGCCGAACCGTGGGTCTTGCCCAGTACGCCGACTTCGATGCGCAGCGGGCGCACGGTGCGGGTGTCGCGGCCGTCGATACGCGGCTTGCCGTTGACGATGTTCTCGCGAACGGTGCGGTATTCCAGCAGACCGAAGACTTCTTTGACTTCACCTGCGGAGAACTGGCCTTCGCCTTCACCGGCGAACTTGGCGACGATCTGCTCGCGCAGGGCGTCCAGGGCCGCATAACGGTCCTGCTTGATGGTGACGGTGTAAGCTTCGGAGATGGCAGCACCGAACTCGGCCTTGATGGTGTTGACCAGGGCGGTGTTCTCGACCGGAGCGGACCAGTTCCAGGTCGGCTTGCCGGCTTCGGTTGCCAGTTCGGCAACGGCGCGGATGACGGCCTGGAATTCTTCGTGGGCGAACAGAACGGCGCCCAGCATCTGGTCTTCGGTCAGCTCGTCGGCTTCGGACTCAACCATCAGCACGGCGTCGGAGGTACCGGCCACGACCATGTCGAGACTGGAGCTCTGCTGCTGCTCGTAGGTCGGGTTGAGGATGTAGCCGATTTCCGGGTGGAAGCCAACGCGGGCAGCGCCGATCGGGCCCGCGAACGGAATGCCGGAGATCGCCAGGGCGGCGGAGGTGCCGATCATGGCAGCGATGTCCGGATCGGACTTCTTGTTGGTGGAAACGACGGTGCAGACAACCTGCACTTCGTTCATGAAGCCTTCCGGGAACAGCGGGCGGATCGGACGGTCGATCAGGCGCGAGGTCAGGGTTTCCTTCTCGGAAGGACGGCCTTCACGCTTGAAGAAACCACCGGGGATGCGGCCGGCTGCGTAGGTCTTCTCCTGATAGTGCACGGAGAGGGGAAAGAAGCTCTTGCTCGGGTCGGCCTGCTTGGCGCCGACGACGGTGCAGAGCACGGTGACGTCGTCCATGGTGACCAGGACGGCACCGGTGGCCTGGCGGGCGATGCGGCCAGTCTCGAGGGTTACGGTCGACTGACCGAACTGGAATTTCTTGGTTACCGGGTTCACGGTTGCTCTACCTTCTCTTTAGTTGCCTTGGGGGAAATTGTGGAAATGCCGGGAGTCGGACCCGATTTCATTCCCTGTAAAAGCGAGAAAGCCGGGAGCCAGAGCCGATGAGCGGTTTACACCGCCCATCGACCCCGGACTCCCAGCTTCCCACTTCAGGCTTGCCGTCTTAGCGACGCAGGCCCAGGCGACCGATCAGGGCGCTGTAACGAGAGGTGTCCTTGCTCTTCAGGTAGTCCAGCAGCTTACGACGCTGGTTAACCATACGGATCAGGCCACGACGGGAGTGGTGGTCTTTGCCGTTGGCCTTGAAGTGGTCCTGCAGCTTGTTGATGTTGGCGGACAGCAGTGCAACCTGCACTTCCGGGGAACCGGTGTCGCCTTCAGCTTGCTTGTACTCGTTAACGATCTGGGCTTTTTCTTGGACGCTCAGTGCCATGATGGGGCTTCCTCTGAGGTAACAGGCCAGGGACTTATCCCTGTGTTCATAATAAGAGGAGTGACCGTGCCTGCTGACAGCCACCCTCGGTTTCGGTCTTAAGACCGAATCAGTCGACGCGGCGCCAGGCGCCCGTCTTCGACCACTTCACCGATACCGATGAAGCGGCCCTCATGATCCTGCACCCGCAACATGCCGAACTTCGGCATATCGGGGGCGCGTACCGGCTGACCATGCAGCCAGTAATAGGCGCTGTGCTCCGACAACTGCAGCAGCGGCCAGTGTTCCAGGCCGGCATCCACCGGCAGCAGGAAGCGGTCGAGAGCTTCGTTGCCACCCTCGGCATGGGCTTTCTCGAGTTCCTCAAGCGTCACCGACTGGTTCAGCTGGAAGGGACCTGCCTGTGTCCGGCGCAGGGCGGCGACATGTGCGCCACAACCGAGTTCGCGGCCCAGGTCTTCGACCAGGGTGCGAATGTAGGTGCCCTTACTGCAGGAAACCGCCAGGGTCGCACAGGGCGACTCGAACGCGAGCATTTCCAGGCGCGCAATAGTAACAGAACGCGCCTCGCGCTCCACTACCTCTCCCGCACGGGCCAGCTTGTACAACGGCTGGCCGTCCTTCTTCAGGGCCGAGTACATCGGCGGCACCTGCTCTATGTCGCCACGGAAGCGCGGCAGCAGGGCCTCGATGGCTTCCCGACCAGCGGTAACTTCGCGCTGCTCGACCACCTCACCTTCGGCATCGGCGGTGGTGGTCGTGACGCCCAGCTTGGCAATCGTCTCGTAGGCCTTGTCGGCGTCGAGCAGGTACTGGGAGAACTTGGTCGCCTCGCCGAAGCACAGCGGCAGCACGCCGGTGGCCAGCGGATCGAGGCTGCCGGTGTGGCCGGCCTTCTCGGCATTGAGCAGCCAGCGCACCTTCTGCAGCGCCTGGTTGGAGCTCATGCCGAGCGGCTTGTCGAGAATCAGCACACCGTTGACCGCACGGCGAATGCGTTTCACCTGGGCCACGCGTTACTCCTCGGAATCGCCGCCGCGACGATCGGCAGCCACAGCGCGTTCGATCAGCGCCGACAACTCGGCACCGCGACGGATACTGGCGTCGTAGCTGAAGTGCAGTTGCGGCACGGTGCGCAGCTTCATCGCCTTGCCTAGCTGCATGCGCAGGAAGCCTGCGGCATCGTTGAGGATGCTGGTGTTCTGCTTCACCACTTCGGCATTGTCGTCCTGCCCCATTACGGTGACGTACACCTTGGCATGGGACAGGTCACGGGCCACATCGACACCGGTGATGGTCACCAGGCCGAGACGCGGGTCCTTGATTTCACGCTGGATCAGCAGCGCCAGTTCGCGCTGCATCTGGTCGCCGATACGCTGGGTACGGCTGTACTCTTTAGCCATTTTTCTAACCTGCTTACCCGAGCCGCGAGGCTCCGGGTCTGAAAGCGGCAAACGCCCGGGGCAGCAATTCAGCTGGCCCGGGCGCTGCGTTCACGCTCGAATACCCTTACAGAGTACGAGCGACTTCGACCTTCTCGAACACTTCGATCTTGTCGCCGACGCGGACGTCGTTGTAGCTCTTCACGCCGATACCGCATTCCATGCCGGCACGGACTTCGGAGACGTCATCCTTGAAGCGACGCAGGGATTCCAGCTCGCCTTCGAAGATGACCACGTCGTCGCGCAGGACGCGGATCGGACGGTTGCGGTGCACCAGACCCTCGGTGACCATGCAGCCGGCGACCGCGCCGAACTTCGGCGAACGGAACACGTCACGCACTTCGGCGATACCCAGGATGTTCTCGCGAACATCGCTGCCGAGCATGCCGGTCAGGGCTTTCTTAACGTCTTCGATGATGTCGTAGATCACGTTGTAGTAACGCATGTCGAGGCCTTCGGACTCGACGATCTTGCGCGCACCGGCGTCAGCACGGACGTTGAAGCCGAACAGCACCGCGTTGGAGGCCAGCGCCAGGTTGGCATCGGACTCGGTGATACCACCGACGCCGCCACCGACCACGCGAACCTGCACTTCGTCGTTGCCCAGGCCGCTGAGCGAGCCCTGCAGGGCCTCCAGCGAACCACGGACGTCGGACTTGAGCACGATGTTGAGGGTCTTCTTCTCTTCCTGGCCCATGTTCTCGAAGATGTTTTCCAGCTTGCCGGCGTGGGCACGAGCGAGTTTCACTTCGCGGAACTTGCCCTGGCGGAACAGAGCGACTTCGCGGGCCTTCTTCTCGTCGGCAACCACGGTCATCTCGTCGCCGGCGTCCGGGGTACCATCGAGGCCGAGGATCTCGACCGGAATGGACGGACCGGCTTCCTTGATCGGCTTGCCGTTCTCGTCGAGCATCGCACGGACGCGGCCGTAGTTGACGCCGACCAGGACCATGTCGCCCTGACGCAGGGTACCGTCCTGGACCAGCACGGTGGCTACCGGGCCACGGCCCTTGTCCAGACGGGACTCGACCACCACGCCACGGCCCGGGGCCGACGGAGTGGCTTTGAGTTCGAGTACTTCAGCCTGCAGCAGCACGGCTTCGAGCAGCTCGTCAACACCGGTACCCAGCTTGGCGGAAACGTGAACGTACGGAGCATCGCCGCCCCACTCTTCCGGGATCACGTCCAGAGCGGCCAGGCCGTTCTTGATGTTGTCCGGGTTGGCGTCGGGCTTGTCGATCTTGTTCACCGCGACCACGATCGGCACGCCAGCCGCTTTCGCGTGCTGTACGGCTTCCTGGGTCTGCGGCATCACGCCGTCATCCGCTGCCACCACCAGGATGACGATGTCGGTCGCCTGGGCACCACGGGCACGCATCGCGGTGAACGCGGCGTGGCCAGGGGTGTCGAGGAAGGTGACCATGCCGCGGTCGGTTTCCACGTGGTAGGCACCGATGTGCTGGGTGATGCCGCCGGCTTCGCCAGCTGCAACCTTCGCACGACGGATGTAGTCGAGCAGCGAGGTCTTGCCGTGGTCGACGTGGCCCATGACGGTCACGACCGGCGCGCGGGAAACCGCTTCACCTTCGAACTTCAGGGATTCGGCCAGTTGCTCTTCCAGGGCGTTCTCGCTGACCAGCTTGACCTTGTGGCCGAGTTCTTCGGCGATCAGCTGGGCGGTTTCCTGGTCGAGGACCTGGTTGATGGTCACCGGGGTGCCCATCTTGAACATGAACTTGACGACCTCGGCACCCTTCACCGACATCTGGGCAGCGAGATCGCCCACGGTGATGGTCTCGCCGATATTCACTTCACGCACAATCGGTCCTGTCGGGCTCTGGAACCCGTGCTGGTTACGCTTCTTCAGCTTGCCTTTGCCACGGCCACCGCCGCGACGGCCAAAGCTGTCGTCGTCGTCGCCACCACCGCTGCGTACAACGCGCGGAGCAGTGGTCTTTTCCTTTTCCTTGATCGACGGGCGATGCTGGGCATGCTTGCGATCACGGCGCTCGTCCTCTTCGTCGCGCTTGGGCGCGCGGCGCACTTCGTCCTTCTTGCGGTCGTCCGCAGCAGGAGCGGCAGCGGCCGGGGCAGCAGGAGCGACAGCCGGAGCTGCGGCGCGCGGCGCCTCGGCAGCGGCCGGAGCGGTAGCAGCAGGAGCGACATCAGCGGCCTGCCGAGCGGCGTCCGCCTGACGGCGAGCCTCTTCCGCAGCGGCGCGCTGGCGGGCCTCTTCCTCGGCCTTCACACGTACGGCTTCTTCAGCGGCACGCTGCTCTTCCAGCTCGCGCTGGCGCTCGGCCTCAAGCTCTTCAGGATCTCGCTTGACGTAGGTCTTCTTCTTCCGAACCTCGACGCTGACGGTCTTGCTGCCAGCGACCCGAATGGTCGAGGTGGTCTTGCGTTGCAGGGTGATCTTGCGCGGTTCATCCGCGCGATCACCATGGCTGCCTTTCAAGTGGGCCAGCAGCGCTTGCTTCTCGCTGTCGGTCACCACCTGCTCGGCGTTGTTATGCGGCAGACCCGCTTCGCGCATCTGCTGCAGCAGGCGCTCTACCGGCGTATCGACCGTCTTGGCCAGTTCTTTCACCGTGACTTGCGTCATGCACTTCTCTCCTCAGGCCGCGAATGCTTACTCGAACCAATGGGCCCGGGCGGCCATGATCAACTTGCCGGCACGCTCTTCGTCCATGCCGTCGATGTCGAGCAGGTCGTCAATAGACTGCTCGGCAAGATCTTCACGGGTGGTTACGCCACGCAGCGCCAGGTCCACGGCCAGCTCTTTGGTCATACCATCGAGGCTGAGCAGGTCTTCGGCAGGTTGTGCGTCGGCGAGTTTCTCTTCAGTGGCGATGGCTTTGGTCAGCAGGCGGTCCTTGGCACGCGAGCGCAGCTCGTTGACGATGTCTTCGTCGAAGCCGTCGATGCTGAGCATCTCTTCCATCGGTACGTAGGCAATCTCTTCCAGGGTGGTGAAACCTTCTTCAACCAGAACCTGGGCGAGTTCTTCATCGACATCCAGCTCGTCGACGAAGCGCTGCAGGATGTCGCCAGTTTCAGCCTGCTGTTTGGCCTGGATATCGGCCTCGGTCATCACGTTCAGGGTCCAACCGGTGAGCTGGCTGGCCAGACGGACGTTCTGGCCACTGCGGCCGATGGCCTGTGCCAGGTTGTCCTCGGCGACGGCGATATCCATGGTGTGGGTATCTTCGTCGACGATGATCGCCGCCACTTCGGCCGGGGCCATGGCGTTGATCACGAACTGCGCGGGGTTATCGTCCCAGAGAACGATGTCCACACGCTCGCCGCCCAGTTCGCCGGAGACGGCCTGGACGCGGGAACCACGCATACCGATGCAGGCGCCCTGCGGATCGATACGCTTGTCCTTGGAGCGAACGGCGATCTTGGCACGCGAACCCGGATCACGGGCGGCGGCCATCACGTCGATCAGTTGCTCGGCGATTTCCGGTACTTCGATGCGGAACAGCTCGATCAGCATTTCCGGCGCGGTACGCGACAGGATCAGCTGAGGGCCACGGTTCTCGCTGCGGATTTCCTTCAGCAGCGCACGCACGCGGGTGCCGACGCGGAAGGTTTCACGCGGGATGATCTGATCGCGGGCCAGCAGCGCTTCGGCGTTGTTGCCCAGGTCGACGATCACGTTGTCGCGGGTGACTTTCTTGACGGTGCCGGAGATGATCTCGTTGACCTTCTCGCGGTAGGCGTCGACGACCTGAGCGCGCTCGGCTTCGCGAACCTTCTGCACGATGACCTGCTTGGCGGTCTGTGCGGCGATACGGCCGAACTCGATGGATTCGATCTTCTCTTCAATGACCTCGCCGGCTTTCATGCCGGGGTGCTCTTCCTGCACGTCTTCGACGGTCAGTTCCGATGCCGGATTGGAGTAGTCCTCGTCTTCGACGATGGTCCAGCGACGGAAGGTTTCGTAGTTGCCGTTGGCGCGGTTGATTTCCACGCGCAGGTCAACCTCGTCCTCGAAACGCTTTTTGGTCGCGGTCGCCAGAGCGAGCTCCAGCGCTTCGAAAATCACGCCAGGCGGTACACCCTTCTCGTTGGATACCGACTCAACAACCAGCAGTACTTCTTTGCTCATCGTACGCCTCGCCTTTCAATCCATTGGAATCCGCGCTCTGGCGGCTCACTCAAATCGGGGAATGATGTTGGCCTTGTCGATCGAGTCGACCGGCAGCAGGTATTCATGGTCATCCACCAGGACCACCACATCCTGCTCCTCCACACCACGGAGAATGCCCTGGAAATTGCGACGCCTTTCGAAAGGCGTGCGCAGCTTGATCTTCACCTGCTCGCCGACGTAACGGGCGAACTGTTCGAGTGTGAAGAGCGGCCGATCCATGCCGGGCGAAGACACCTCCAGGGTGTACTCGCCACTGATCGGGTCTTCCACGTCGAGGATGCCACTGATCTGACGACTGACAATTTCGCAGTCATCGACCAGGATGCCTTCGGCACGATCGATATAAACCCGGAGCAGGGAATGGCGACCTTGGGAAATGTACTCCAGGCCCCAGCACTCATAGCCGAGCGCTTCTACTACAGGGGCCAACAAGGCCTGCAACTGTTCTAGCTTGCTCGACACCTGATCGCCTCGCGTATGCTGTAGAAACAAAAAATGGGCGAAACGCCCATCCCTTAAGGACCGCCCTGATCTGGCGGCGCGGACTGTCCAGCTAGCAAAAAGCCCCTGAAAAGGGGCTCTGCCAAACTGGTTGCGGGAGCAGGATTTGAACCTACGACCTTCGGGTTATGAGCCCGACGAGCTACCAGACTGCTCCATCCCGCGTCAAAGCTGGTGCGAAATTATACGGTCGAGCCCCTTGAAGGTCAACCGAAACTCCGGAACGACAAGGCCCGCACTGCGGGCCTTTTCGTAATATGGTACCGAGGAGGGGACTCGAACCCCTACAGCCTATGGCCACTACCACCTCAAGGTAGCGTGTCTACCAATTCCACCACCTCGGCAAAAACTCTTGCCTGCTTACTTCTGCTCAGGAGCCGCCGGAACGTCGCCGTTACCGCCTGCAGGGGCTTGAGGTTGCCCTTGCGCGCCCGGCACATCGCTAGCTGCCGGAGCTTGTTCCTGCTTCTGCTCCATCACTGCCGGATCAGGAAGCCCAGCGTGACGAATCATATCAGCTTTTTCTTTAGCAAAATACGCTAAACCCAAGCTGGTAATAAAAAAAACTGCGGCCAGCACAGCGGTGAAGCGACTCAGGAAGGTAGCAGAGCCCTGACTACCGAAAACAGTACCCGAAGCGCCAGCACCAAACGACGCACCTGCGTCGGCACCCTTGCCTTGCTGAAGCAGGACCAGCACAACCAGACCCAGCGCCATCAGCAGGTGAATCACGATTACAACTGTTTCCAGCATCTTCAGTTTCCTGCGGCGCGACAGATCGCACCGAACTCATCTGCATTCAGGGAAGCTCCACCAATGAGCCCCCCATCGATATCCGGCATGCCGAAAAGCTCGACAGCGTTGGCGGCCTTGACACTACCGCCGTACAGGAGACGAAGGCCGCGAGCCACCTCTGCGTTTTCCGCCGAGATCTGCGCGCGAATCGCCGCATGTACTTCCTGGGCCTGCTCGGGAGAAGCGGTCAGCCCCGTCCCAATCGCCCACACCGGCTCGTAAGCCACAACGGCGCGGGAGAAAGCCCCGACACCGAGATCTTCGATCACCGAGCCCAACTGGCGCCCGACAACCTCAAGAGTCTTGCCCGCCTCACGCTGCTCGCGGGTCTCGCCCACGCACAGGATCGGAACCAGGCCACACGACTGAACCGCCGCAAACTTGCGACTGATCACGCCATCGCTCTCACCCAGGATCAGGCGACGCTCGGAGTGACCGACCAGCACCAGGGAGCAGCTCGCATCCGCCAACTGGCTGGCTGCGATCTCGCCCGTCAAGGCGCCCTGCATCGGCTCAACCGCGCAATTCTGCGCACCAACGGCAACCGCCTTTCCATTCAGGCCTTGTACGACCTGATTGATGTACAGACAGGGCGGGAACACCGCCACATCGACACCCGTAGGGAGAGCCAGTTGACGCAGGCCTTTGATCAGCTCCGTTACGCTGGAGCGGGTACCGTGCATTTTCCAATTACCGGCCACCAAGGGTCGACGCATGCTGTACCTCGCTGAGCAAAGTGGGCGCAGATATTACTCGACGCTTTGGGAACTGACAAGAGAAATCAAGCACATACCTCTGTAACGACTTTTGCCAGCTGCTCGGCATAGGCGCGAACGCGAGCTTCCTCATCACCCTCGACCATCACCCGAACCAGCGGTTCTGTGCCGGACTTGCGCAGCAGAACGCGGCCGCGCCCGGCCATTTCTTCGGTCACCTTGGCACAGGCGTCCTTCACCGCCGGATGTTCCAGCGGATCGACGCCACCGCCCGCGAAACACACGTTGATCAGCACCTGCGGACACTTGCGAATGCCCATGCGCGCCTCCGCCAGGTTCTGCCCGCGGGTCTTGAGCGCCATCAGCACCTGCAGCGCCGCGATGATCGCATCGCCCGTGGTGGTGTGCTGGTAGCACACGACATGGCCGGAATTCTCGCCACCCAGTTGCCAGTTGCGCGACTGCAGCTCGGACATCACGTAACGGTCGCCCACCTTGGCGCGGGCGAAGGGAATATGCAGTTCCTGCAGAGCCAGTTCGAGCCCCAGGTTGCTCATCAGGGTCCCGACCACGCCGCCATGCAGCTTGCCGCGATCGAGCATGTCACGGGCGATCAGGTAGAGAATCTCGTCGCCATCGACGATGGTGCCCGTGTGATCGACCATCATCACACGATCGCCATCGCCGTCGAAGGCGATACCGATATCCGCGTGATTAGCCAGAACAGCTTCCTGCAGCGCGCCCATGTGGGTGGAGCCGCAATTGTGGTTGATGTTCAGACCATTGGGCTCGGCACCGATGACGAATACCTCGGCACCCAGCTCACGGAATACGTTGGGAGCGATCTTGTAGGTCGCTCCGTGGGCGCAATCCAGCGCGATGCGCAGACCGGCGAAACTGGTGTTCGAGGGCACGCTGCTCTTGCAGAACTCGATGTAGCGGCCAGCCGCGTCATTGATTCGCGAGACCTTGCCCAGGCGCGCGGACTCGACCACGGTCATCGGAGCGTCCAGGAGCTCCTCGATGATCAGCTCTACCTCATCGGGCAGCTTGGTACCCTGGCCGGAGAAGAACTTGATGCCGTTGTCGTCATGGGGATTGTGCGAGGCGCTGATGACGATGCCGGCTTCAGCATGGAAGGTGCGGGTCAGGTAGGCGATACCGGGAGTCGGCATGGGGCCCAGCAGCATCACGTCGGCACCGGCGGCAGACAAACCAGCCTCCAGCGCAGATTCGAACATGTAGCCGGAAATCCGCGTGTCCTTGCCGACGAGCACACGGCACTTGCCCTGCTGACGAAAGGCCATGCCCACGGCCCAGCCCAGCTTTAGCACGAAGTCCGGCGTGATCGGCGGAGTGCCTACGCGCCCGCGAATTCCATCGGTGCCAAAATACTTCCTGCTCATGCGGGCATCCCCTCTTCCGTTGCACTTTCCACTGCGTGAATCATTCGAACCACATCCACGGTCTCGGCGACATCGTGGACGCGGATAATGCTGGCTCCCCTGGTGACCGCAAGGGCGGCCAGCGCCAGGCTGCCATAGAGACGCTCGCCCACCTCACGGCCAAGCGCGCGCCCGACCATGCTCTTGCGCGAGACACCTACCAGCAGCGGGCACCCCAGGTCCATCAACCTGTCCATCTGTCGGAACAGATTCAGGTTGTGGCTCTGGGTCTTGGCGAAACCGAAGCCAGGATCGATGACAATCCGCTCGCGAGCAATGCCCACGGCCTCGCACAGCGCGATGCGTTCCTCAAGGAAGCCACGGACCTCCTGAAGGATATCCGGGTAACGCGGGTCGTCCTGCATGTTTCCCGGCTCACCGCGCATGTGCATCAGGCATACCGGGAGCCCGGTATCGACGGCAGCATCCAGCGCGCCGTCGCGCTGCAGGGAGCGTACGTCGTTGATCAGCCCGGCACCAAGGCGCGCGGTCTCGCGCATGACGGCCGGAGTGGAGGTATCCACCGAAATCACCACGTCCAGCTCGCGGGCAATGGCCTCGACCACCGGAGCGACACGTTCCAGCTCCTCGGTGGGCGAAACCACGCGAGCGCCCGGACGCGTCGACTCGCCGCCGATATCGATCAGCGTGGCGCCCGCCGCGACCATCTCCGCTGCGTGGCGCAACGCAGCATCGTGCTGGTTGAAGCGCCCGCCGTCGGAGAAGGAATCAGGGGTGACGTTGAGGATGCCCATGACGTGCGGGCGACTTAAATCAAGAACCCGGTTGCCGCAAGGCAACCGGGTCGGGTGGTACAACGAACTCATTCAGTGCTCTCAGTGTTCGCCGGCGGGCCCGCCAATCGGGTTTTCCTGGCGACCTTCGTCGCGTGGCGAGGCGGCGTTGCCGGAGGAACCGGAGTTGCCACCCTGCCAGTCACGCGGCTCGCGCGGAGTGCGGCCGGCCATGATGTCGTCGATCTGATCGGCATCGATGGTTTCGTACTTCATCAGCGCGTCGGCCATCATGTCGAGCTTGTCGCGGTTCTCTTCCAGCAGACGCTTGGCGGTACCGTAGCAGTCGTCGATGATGCGGCGCACTTCCTGGTCGATGAGCTTGGCGGTCTCACCCGAGATATTCGAGTGCTGGCCACCGGCGCTACGACCGAGGAAGACCTCGCCCTCCTCTTCCGCATACATCAGCGGACCGAGCTTCTCCGACAGGCCCCACTTGGTCACCATGTTCCGTGCCAGCTGCGTGGCCCGCATGATGTCGTTGGAAGCGCCGGTGGTCACGCCCTCGAAGCCCAGGGTCATCTCTTCGGCGATACGGCCACCGAACAGCGAGCAGATCTGGCTTTCCAGGGCGCGCTTAGACAGGCTGTAGCGGTCCTCTTCCGGCAGGAACATGGTCACGCCCAGGGCGCGACCGCGCGGAATGATGGAAACCTTGTAGACCGGGTCGTGTTCCGGCACCAGGCGACCAACGATGGCGTGGCCGGCTTCGTGGAACGCGGTGTTCTTCTTCTCCTTCTCGGACATGACCATGGTCTTGCGCTCGGCGCCCATCATGATCTTGTCCTTGGCCAGCTCGAACTCGCGCATGTCGACAATGCGCTTGTTGGCGCGGGCGGCGAACAGCGAGGCCTCGTTGACCAGGTTGGCCAGGTCGGCGCCGGAGAAGCCTGGGGTACCGCGCGCGATCACGGCGGGATCGACGTTGTCGCCCAGCGGGACCTTGCGCATGTGCACTTTCAGAATCTGCTCGCGACCACGGATGTCCGGCAGACCGACCACCACCTGGCGGTCGAAGCGGCCGGGACGCAGCAGCGCAGGGTCGAGCACGTCCGGACGGTTGGTCGCGGCGATGACGATGATGCCGTCATTCATCTCGAAGCCATCCATCTCCACCAGCAACTGGTTGAGGGTCTGTTCGCGCTCGTCGTGACCGCCACCCAGGCCGGCGCCACGATGGCGGCCGACGGCGTCGATCTCGTCGATGAAGATAATGCAGGGCGCGTGCTTCTTGGCCTGGTCGAACATGTCGCGAACGCGCGAGGCGCCCACGCCGACGAACATTTCCACGAAGTCCGAACCGGAAATGGTGAAGAACGGCACCTTGGCTTCGCCGGCGATCGCCTTGGCGAGCAGGGTCTTACCGGTACCGGGCGGGCCGACCATCAGCACACCGCGCGGGATACGACCGCCCAGGCGTTGGAACTTGCCCGGATCGCGGAGGAACTCCACCAGTTCGCTGACTTCTTCCTTGGCCTCGTCGCAGCCGGCGACGTCGGCGAAGGTGGTCTTCACCTGGTCTTCCGACAACAGGCGGGCCTTGCTCTTGCCGAAGCTCATCGGGCCGCCGCGTCCACCGCCGCCGCCCTGCATCTGGCGCATGAAGAACATGAAGACCGCGATGATCACGAGGATCGGGAAGCTCGCTACCAGCAACTGAGTCCAGATGCTCTGCTGCTCGGGCTGCTTACCCTCAACAACGACGTTGTTGTTGACCAGGTCGCCGATCAGGCCGTTGTCCTGGATCGCCGGGCGGATGGTCTTGAAGGTGTCACCATCCTGGCGTTTGCCGGTGATGACATAGCCGTCGACGGTCACGCGCTCGACCTTGCCATCCTTCACCTGCTGGATGAAGTCGGAATAGTTGAGCGTCTGTGGCTCGCTCGGGCTGGAGAAGTTGTTCATCACGGTGACGAGTACCGCCGCGATGATCAGCCACAGAATCAGGTTCTTTGCCATGTCGTTCAATTGACTACCCTCTGAAGCCGGCTCCGCCCTGGAAACCGCTTCTCACGACGGCCAGACTCCTTCCGGCCAAAATTACTACACAACGCCCGCCGCCAGGCAGGCGCCGTCTGTAACCCTTTATGAACCCCGGCTTTCACCGGTACAAGCAAAACCTGCAAGGCATAGACCAGAAGCCGGCCCAATCATTCCAGTCTAGGCGCCGCGAAAGCCCCGTGCGAGCAGATACTGCTCCCGCGAACGGTCGCGGGACGACAGCGGTTTGCGCATCTGCACCTTCTCGAAGTTCTCGCGAACCATCTTGTGGTAAGCGTCGAAACCCTCACCCTGGAAAATCTTGATCAGGAAATCGCCGCCCGGACGCAGCACGCGGGTGCAGAGGTCCAGGGCCAGCTCGCAGAGGAACATCGCACGGGGCATGTCCACGGCGGGCAGTCCACTCATATTGGGGGCCATATCGGAAATCACAAGGTCTACCGGATTTTCTCCGATGGCCTCGAGCAACTGGGCAAAGACCTCGTCCTCGGTGAAGTCACCCTGGATGAAGGTGACGTCCGGGATACTGTCCATCGGCAGGATGTCCGACGCGATCAGGGTGCCCTTGTCGCCGATCACCCGACTGGTGACCTGCGACCAGCCACCCGGCGCAGCGCCGAGGTCGACCACAGTCATGCCGGGGCGCAGGATGCGATCCTTCTCCTGGATTTCCAGCAGTTTGTAGCTGGCGCGCGAGCGATAGCCGTCGCGCTGTGCCATCTTCACGTAAGGATCGTCGAAATGTTCTTTCAGCCAGCGATGGCTAGTCTTGGAACGGGCCACGTATTACCTCGTCTGAGCGGCATCCCGGTATAACCGAAACTCGGGTAGAATATCCGCCTTTTTCCCAGGGGTCAGATTATGGCGCTCTCTCAGGAGCAGAAAAAGCAGTTCAAATCTATCGGGCATCACCTGAAACCCGTATTGACCGTTGCTGAAAACGGTCTGTCGGAAGGCGTGATGGCCGAGCTTGAGCGTGCGCTCAACGATCATGAACTGATCAAGGTGCAGTTCCGCATCACCGAACGCGACGATCGTCGTGCGCTGATCGACGAACTCTGCCGGAACGGCAGCTGCGAACTGGTTCAGTCCATCGGCAAGATGGCGCTGATCTATCGTCGCAATCCCAAGCCGAACAAGAACCTGTCGAACATCAGCCGCTTCAGCGGTCTCTGACAGTCAAGACCGGCAACGCGGAGCCGGCAAGGCTCCGCCGCGTCAGCTCCGCTCGTCCCGCCCGGGTGCCGGTTGCAGCACCAGCAGCAAGCCGCACAGCGCCACTACCAGGTAGTTGAACAACAGCCAGCGCTGAGCGTCCGGCGCTACCTGGCGCACCACGAAATAAGCCGCCGCCATCACCAGTACGGTCAGCAGCAACTGCCCCCGCGTTTCACGGGCGAAGGCAGCGAACCCGCGCGCCTGCCAGAGCACCAGGGCCTGGAGCAGCACGCAGAAACCGGCGAAGCCCAGCAGCAATGGCTTCAGCGCGTCGGCGACGGCCTCCACCAGCAGTGGCGCCAGGCCGATCTTGTCCAGCGCCGGCAACACCACAAACTGAAGCAGCCACAGGCCGCCGACCCAGAATGTCTGGGCCAGCAGCCAGCTGATGGTGCCTGCGTTCAGGGTTTGCCGATCAGGCGTGGCGGACTTCAACGATCTCGTACTCGACGTCGCCGCCCGGAGTCTTGACCAGAACAGCGTCGCCTTCGGTCTTGCCGATCAGCGCACGGGCGATCGGCGAGTTGACCGAGATCTTGCTGTTCTTGATGTCCGCCTCGTCGTCGCCAACGATCTGGTAGGTCACCGTCTCGTCGGTCTCGACGTTGGCGATATCGACGGTGGTGCCGAAGATCACCTTGCCGCTGTGCGGAATGGTAGTCACGTCGATGATCTGCGCGTTGGACAGCTTGGCCTCGATGTCGCGGATGCGAGCTTCGGACATGCCCTGCTGTTCACGGGCGGCGTGGTATTCGGCGTTTTCCTTGAGGTCGCCCAGTTCACGCGCTTCGGCGATAGCCTGGGTGATCTGCGGGCGCAGAACGGTCTTCAGGTATTTCAGTTCTTCTTCCAGGGCGCGAGCGCCCTGGACGGTCATTGGAAATTTGCTCATGCGTTGATTCCTGCATGGAGATCCTGCAGACGGCGAACGGTCTTCTCGGGACCGAACTTGAGCGCCTCACAGATCGCCTGACCCGCCGCAATGGTGGTGGTGCAGTAGATCTTGTGCTGCAGGGCGTTACGACGGATGGAGTAAGAGTCGGCGATGGACTGGCGGCCTTCGGTGGTGTTGATGATCAGAGTGACTTCGTCATTCTTGATCATGTCGACCACGTGAGGACGGCCCTCGGTCACCTTGTTCACGCGACGTACCGGCAGACCGGCGGCCTCGATCACCTTGGCAGTGCCGGCAGTGGCAACGACCTCGAAGCCCAGCGCGACCAGGTCGCGGGCGACCTGAACGGCTTGCGGCTTGTCGTCCTCGCGGACGCTGATGAAGGCACAACCGGCGTTCGGCAGGATTTCGCTGGCGCCCAGCTGGGCCTTGGCGAATGCCTCACCGAAGCTGTCGCCGACCCCCATCACCTCGCCAGTGGATTTCATCTCTGGGCCGAGGATCGGGTCGACGCCGGGGAACTTGGCGAACGGGAACACCGCTTCCTTGACGCTATAGTACGGCGGGATCACCTCCTGGGTGAAGCCGACTTCGGCCAGGGACTTGCCAGCCATGACGCGAGCCGCGACCTTGGCCAGCGATTCGCCGATGCACTTGGAGACGAACGGCACGGTACGGGACGCGCGCGGGTTCACCTCGATCACGTAGATGTCTTCCCCCTGCACGGCCATCTGCACGTTCATCAGGCCGACCACGCCGAGCTCCAGGGCCATCTTCTTGACCTGCTCGCGGATCTCGTCCTGGATGTGCTGCGGCAGCGAGTACGGCGGCAGCGAGCAGGCGGAGTCACCGGAGTGCACACCAGCCTGTTCGATGTGCTGCATGATCGCGCCGATCACCACGGTCTCGCCGTCGCACACCGCGTCGATGTCGACTTCGATGGCGCAGTTCAGGAAGCGGTCCAGCAGCACCGGGCTGTCGTTGGAAACCTTCACGGCCTCGCGCATGTAGCGCTTGAGCTCTTCTTCCTGGTAGACGATTTCCATTGCGCGGCCGCCCAGTACGTAAGACGGACGCACCACCATCGGGTAACCGATGTTCTTGGACAGCTCCAGGGCCTGGTCTTCGCTGCGCGCAGTGGCGTTGGCCGGCTGGCGCAGGTTCAGGCGCTGAACCATGTGCTGGAAGCGCTCGCGGTCTTCGGCGCGGTCGATGGCGTCCGGGCTGGTACCGATGATCGGGACGCCGGCTTCTTCCAGAGCACGGCAGAGTTTCAGCGGGGTCTGGCCGCCGTACTGCACGATCACGCCCTTGGGCTGCTCGACGCGGACGATTTCCAGCACGTCTTCCAGGGTCACCGGCTCGAAGTACAGGCGATCGGACGTGTCGTAGTCGGTGGAGACGGTCTCCGGGTTGCAGTTGACCATAATGGTCTCGTAACCGTCTTCACGCATGGCCAGCGCGGCGTGTACGCAGCAGTAGTCGAACTCGATACCCTGGCCGATGCGGTTCGGACCGCCGCCCAGGATCATGATCTTGTCGCGAGTCGACGGATTGGCTTCGCACTCTTCCTCGTAGGTCGAGTACATGTAGGCGGTATCGGTGGCGAATTCGGCGGCGCAGGTGTCCACGCGCTTGTACACCGGCAGCACCTTGAGCTTGTGGCGGTGGTTGCGCAGGTTCTTCTCGGTCACACCCAGCAGAGTTGCCAGGCGGGCGTCGGAGAAGCCCTTGCGCTTGAGCTTGTACATCAGCTCGCGGTCGATGGCGGACAGACCCAGGGTCTTGACGCGCTCTTCATCCTTGACCAGGTCCTCGATCTGCACCAGGAACCACTCGTCGATGCGGGTCAGGTCGAAGACTTCGGCGATGGTCTTGCCAGCGCGGAAGGCGTCGGCGACGTACCAGATGCGGTCGGCATTGGGCACGGTCAGTTCGCGCTTGAGGATGCTCTCGGCTTCCGGGTTGCTCAGGTCGAGCTTCGGGTCGAAGCCGGTGGCACCGACTTCCAGGCCGCGCAGGGCTTTCTGCACGGACTCCTGGAAGGTACGGCCGATGGCCATGACTTCGCCCACGGACTTCATCTGAGTGGTCAGGCGGGCGTCGGCTTTCGGGAATTTCTCGAAGGCGAAACGCGGGATCTTGGTGACGACGTAGTCGATCGCCGGCTCGAAGGACGCCGGGGTGCGACCGCCAGTGATGTCGTTCTGCAGCTCGTCGAGGGTGTAGCCGACGGCCAGCTTGGCCGCGATCTTGGCGATCGGGAAGCCGGTGGCCTTGGAGGCCAGCGCCGAGGAGCGCGATACGCGCGGGTTCATCTCGATCACGACCATACGGCCGGTGTTCGGGCAGATGCCGAACTGCACGTTCGAGCCGCCGGTTTCTACGCCGATCTCACGCAACACCGCCAGCGAGGCGTTGCGCATGATCTGGTATTCCTTGTCGGTCAGGGTCTGCGCCGGAGCCACGGTGATCGAGTCACCGGTGTGCACGCCCATCGGGTCGAAGTTCTCGATGGCGCAGACGATGATGCAGTTGTCCTTCTTGTCGCGGACAACCTCCATCTCGTATTCCTTCCAGCCGATCAGCGATTCGTCGATCAGCAGCTCGTTGGTCGGCGACAGGTCCAGACCACGGGTGCAGATTTCCTCGAATTCTTCGCGGTTGTAGGCGATACCGCCGCCGGTGCCGCCCATGGTGAAGGACGGACGGATGATGCACGGGAAGTTGACCTTCTCCAGCACACCGTAGGCTTCTTCCATGGTGTGTGCGATGCCCGAGCGCGGGCAGGCCAGGCCGATGTCGCGCATAGCCTTGTCGAAGCGCGAACGGTCTTCGGCCTTGTCGATGGTGTCAGCGTTGGCGCCGATCATTTCCACGCCGAACTGCTCGAGCACGCCGTGGCGCTCCAGGTCCAGGGCGCAGTTCAGAGCGGTCTGGCCGCCCATGGTCGGCAGCAGCGCGTCAGGGCGCTCCTTCTCGATGATCTTGGCGACGGTCTGCCACTTGATCGGCTCGATGTAGGTGGCGTCGGCCATGGCCGGGTCGGTCATGATGGTGGCCGGGTTGGAGTTCACCAGGATGACACGGAAGCCTTCTTCCTTCAGGGCCTTGCAGGCCTGTGCGCCGGAGTAGTCGAACTCGCAGGCCTGGCCGATGACGATCGGGCCGGCGCCGAGGATCAGGATGCTCTTGATGTCTGTACGCTTGGGCATGGGACTCTCGTTGCAATATTCAGGAAAGGGTTGCGCTGGCCAGCTTCACGCCAAAGCCGACAAACAGGGCGCCGACGCCACTCGAGGCGCCGGCAGCCAGCCGTTGCCGCCGACGGAACCAGGCCGCCAGACGCACACCGGAGAAAATCAGGAAACTCAGGTACAGGGCGCTGATGATCTCGAGGATCGTGCCCAGCACCAGGAACGACAGGCCGGGGTAGGCGTAACCCGGGTCGACGAACTGGATGAAGAAGGAAATGAAGAAGAGGATCGCCTTGGGGTTGGACAGGCTCAGCAGCAGCGCCTTGCGGAACGGCTGGTTGACGTCCACTTCCTTCGCCGGCGCGGCGGCCGCCTCCAGCGGGCGGCGCAGTTTCTGCCAGCCACCGCGGAGCATGCCGATCCCCAGATAGAACAGGTAGGCGGCGCCGACGTACTTCAGGCCCAGGAACAGCATCGGCTCGGCCTTGAGGACCGAGGCGATGCCCAGCGCCGACAGGAACATCAGGATCGCATCGCCGAGGAATACCGCGCTCGCCGCCCGGTAGCCCGAGGCCACACCGCGCTGGGCGGCGGTGGCGAGGACGAACAGCGAGTTCGGCCCCGGCAGCAGGACGATGAACAACGTGCCCAGGACGTAGGTCCAGAGATCGGTGATTCCCAGGGTCGGCATCATCTTCTTCTACCTCTTCGAGCTCGTACTCAGCGACGCTCCGCCATCGCCGCGATGAAGCGGTCGAACAGCGGAGCCACGTCGTGCGGGCCTGGGCTGGCTTCCGGGTGACCCTGGAAGCTGAAGGCCACCTTGTCGGTGCGCTCGATACCCTGCAGGGTGCCGTCGAACAGCGACTTGTGGGTGGCGCGCAGGTTGGCCGGCATGCTGCCTTCGTCGACGGCGAAACCGTGGTTCTGGCTGGTGATCATCACCACGCCCGAATCCAGGTCCTGCACCGGGTGGTTGGCACCGTGGTGGCCGTGCCCCATCTTCAGGGTCTTGGCGCCGGAGGCCAGGGCCAGCAGTTGATGACCGAGGCAGATGCCGAAGACCGGGATCTCGGTGTCGAGGAACTCGCGGATGGCCTGAATGGCGTAGTCACACGGCTCGGGGTCGCCAGGGCCGTTGGAGAGGAAGATGCCGTCCGGGTTCAGGGCGAGCACTTCGCTGGCCGGGGTCTGCGCCGGCACCACGGTCAGGCGGCAGCCACGGGCAACCAGCATGCGCAGGATGTTCAGCTTGACGCCGAAATCGTAGGCGACCACATGGTACGGCAAGTCGGCGGCCGCGATTTCCGGATGGCTGTCGGTTTCCAGGTTCCACACGCTGGAGCGCCACTCGTAGCGCTCGGTGGAGGAAACGACTTTCGCCAGGTCCATGCCTTTCAGGCCCGGGAAGCCGCGCGCCAGCTCGAGGGCTTTCTCCTCGGTAGCGTCGTCGCCGACCAAGATGCAGCCGTTCTGCGACCCCTTCTCGCGCAGGATGCGGGTCAGGCGGCGGGTATCGATGCCGGCGATGGCAACGGTGCCGTTCTCTTTCAGGTAATCCGGCAGGGACTGCTTGTCGCGCCAGCTGCTGGAGAGCAGCGGCAGGTCACGGATGATCAGGCCGGCAGCCCAGACCTTGTTCGACTCGGCGTCTTCCGGCGTAGTGCCGGTGTTGCCGATGTGCGGGTAGGTCAGGGTGACGATCTGTTGGGCGTAGGAAGGATCGGTGAGGATTTCCTGGTAGCCGGTCATGGCGGTGTTGAACACCACCTCTCCGACGGTCTGGCCGTCGGCGCCGATGGCGTCACCGCGAAAAACGCTGCCGTCGGCAAGTGCAAGTATGGCTGGCTTAGTCAAGAAGACCTCCCGTAGTTCAAGCCTGGCTGGGCGTGCGCAGATTGTAAAAAAGCGGGATGACATCAGAAGAAGTCATCCCGCTTTTTATGTGATCATGCTGCGCTACTTTTAGTGGACACACTAAAGCTGTAGTTTACAGAAATGCGACATCATGGTCCACCTTTTGCACGACGTACGGCCATGCCGCTCAGCGAAGACCGAGTACGTCCTGCATGTCGTACAGGCCGTTGGCCTGCCCATCCAGCCACTGCGCAGCACGCACGGCACCGCGAGCAAAGGTCATGCGGCTCGAAGCCTTGTGAGTGATTTCCACGCGCTCGCCGTCGGCAGCGAACAGCACGGTGTGATCGCCCACCACGTCACCCGCACGCACAGTGGCGAAGCCGATGGTCTCGCGCGGACGCGCACCGGTCTGGCCTTCGCGACCGTACACGGCCACTTTTTCCAGATCACGACCCAGCGCATTGGCAACTACTTCGCCCATGCGCAGCGCGGTACCGGACGGCGCATCGACCTTGTGGCGGTGGTGCGCTTCGAGAATCTCGATGTCCACGTCATCACCCAGAACGCGGGCGGCGGTGTCGAGCAGCTTCAGGCAGAGGTTCACGCCGACACTGTAGTTGGCAGCGAAGACGATCGGGATGTCCTTCGCCGCCTCGCCGAGCAACTCCTTCTCCGCCATGGAGAAGCCGGTCGTGCCGATGACCATGGCCTTGCCGGCCTTGCGGCAGACCTCCAGGTTCTTCAGGGTCACGGTCGGGTGGGTGAAATCGATCAGCACGTCGAACTCGTCGACCACCTTGGCCAGATCACCCGACAGCGGCACACCGATGCGGCCCAGGCCAGCCAGCTCACCCGCATCGGCGCCCACCAGAGTGCTGTCCGGACGGTCGACCGCCGCAGTCAGGCCGGCGCTGCCATTGGTTTGCTGAACCGCCTCGATCAGGGTCTTGCCCATGCGCCCGGCGGCGCCCATTACGGCTATACGTCGCATATAAAACAGCTCCAAAGCTAAAAAAGCCCCGGACGATTCGCACCGCCGGGGCCTTGCATCATAGATCGTCGAAGAAGCGCTTCATGCCTTCGAACCAGCCACTGGCCTTCGGCGAATGGGAAGAGTTGCCCTGCAGGGTATTGCGGAACTCTTCGAGCAGCTCGCGCTGGCGCTTGTCCAGATTGACCGGAGTCTCGACGACGACGCGGCACATCAGGTCGCCGGCACCACCGCCGCGCACCGGGGCAACGCCCTTGCCGCGCAGGCGGAACAGCTTGCCGGTCTGGGTGCCCTCAGGGATCTTCAGCTTCACGCGACCATCCAGGGTCGGTACTTCCAGCTCTCCGCCCAGGGCCGCGTCGGCGAAGCTGATCGGCACTTCGCAGTACAGGTGCTTGCCGTCGCGCTGGAAGATGTCGTGCTCGCGCACGTTCACCACCACGTACAGGTCGCCCGCCGGGCCACCATGGGCACCGGCCTCACCTTCGCCGGTGAGACGGATGCGGTCACCGGTATCGACGCCGGCCGGCACTTTCACCGACAGGGTCTTGTGCTCTTCCACACGCCCCTGACCGTGGCACGAGCCACAGGGGTCGGTGATCATCTTGCCGCTGCCATGGCAACGCGGGCAGGTCTGCTGCACCGAGAAGAAGCCCTGCTGCATGCGCACCTGACCGATACCGCCACAGGTAGTACAGGTGACCGGCGTGGTGCCAGGCTTGGCGCCGCTACCGCTGCAGGTCTTGCAACCGACCAGGGTGGGAACGCGGATGGTCACGGTGGTACCGCGAACCGCGTCTTCCAGGTCCAGGTCGAGGGTGTAGCGCAGGTCGGCGCCGCGCGCCGGGCCGCCACGGGAGCCGCCGCGCCCGCCGCTGCCACCGAAGAAGTCGCTGAAGACATCACCGAAGATGTCCGAGAAGCTCGCGCCACCGAAGCCCGCACCGCCGCCACCCATCTGCGGGTCGACGCCGGCATGGCCGTACTGATCGTAAGCCGCGCGCTTGCTGGCGTCGGACAGGACCTCGTAAGCCTCGTTGGCCTCCTTGAATTTGTCCTCGGCTTCCTTGTCGCCGGGATTGCGGTCCGGGTGGAACTTCATGGCGAGCCGGCGATAGGCCTTCTTCAGGTCCGCTTCGCTGGCGCCGCGCTCGACACCCAGTACCTCGTAAAAATCACGTTTGGCCATAAATTCTTTGCACCTTGAAAACCTTTCCCCCAGACACGCCAACGCGGGAGCAAGCCCCCGCGTGACGTTTCATGCGCACCGACACGCTGGTCGGTGCGCCGGGGCGGAAGTAAGCACGCGGCTTACTTGTTCTCCTTGACCTCTTCGAACTCGGCGTCGACGACATCGTCGCCAGCCTTGTCATCAGCGGCCTCGCCCTGAGCGGCAGCGCCCGGCTGCGGCTGCTCGGCGTACATCTTCTGCGCCAGCGGAGTGGATGCCTGGGACAGCGCATTCATCTTCGCTTCGATCTCGGCCTTGTCGTCGCCCTTCACGGCAACTTCCAGCTCGCCCAGCGCCTTGTCGATGGCCGCCTTCTCTTCGGCTGTGGCCTTGTCGCCAGCCTCGGTGACCATCTTGCGAGTCGCGTGGACCAGTGCATCACCCTGGTTGCGGGCAGCGGCCAGTTCCTCGAACTTGCGGTCTTCCTCGGCATTCGCCTCGGCGTCGCGAACCATCTGCTGGATCTCGTCTTCGGACAGACCCGAAGAAGCCTTGATCACAATGGACTGCTGCTTGCCGGTGGCCTTGTCTTTCGCACCAACGTGCAGAATGCCGTTGGCGTCGATGTCGAAGGTCACTTCGATCTGAGGCACACCGCGCGGAGCCGGCGGAATGTCGGCCAGGTCGAACTTGCCCAGCGACTTGTTCTGGCCGGCTTGCTTGCGCTCGCCCTGCAGCACATGGATGGTCACGGCGCCCTGGTTGTCATCGGCAGTGGAGAACACCTGCGACTTCTTGGTCGGGATGGTGGTGTTCTTGTCGATCAGTGCGGTCATCACGCCACCGAGGGTTTCGATACCCAGGGTCAGCGGGGTGACATCGAGCAGCAGCACGTCCTTCACGTCACCGGCCAGAACGGCGCCCTGGATGGCAGCACCCATGGCAACGGCTTCGTCCGGGTTGACGTCCTTGCGCGCTTCCTTGCCGAAGAACTCGGCAACGGTCTTCTGCACCAGCGGCATGCGGGTCTGGCCGCCGACCAGGATCACTTCGTCGATCTTCGAGACGTCCAGGCCTGCGTCTTTCAGCGCAACGCGGCACGGCTCGATGGTGCGGGTGACCAGGTCTTCCACCAGGGATTCCAGCTTGGCGCGGGAAACCTTGACGTTCAGGTGTTTCGGGCCGGAAGCGTCAGCGGTGACGTACGGCAGGTTGACGTCGGTCTGCTGGGTCGAGGACAGCTCGATCTTGGCCTTCTCGGCAGCTTCCTTCAGGCGCTGCATGGCCAGCGGATCGCCCTTGAGGTCCATGCCGGACTCTTTCTTGAACTCCTCAACGAGGTAGTCGATCAGGCGCAGGTCGAAGTCTTCACCACCCAGGAAGGTGTCGCCGTTGGTAGCCAGTACTTCGAACTGGTGCTCGCCATCGACTTCGGCGATTTCGATCACGGAAACGTCGAAGGTGCCGCCGCCCAGGTCATAGACGATGATGGTATGGTCGCCCTTGGCCTTGTCCAGGCCATAGGCCAGCGCAGCCGCGGTCGGTTCGTTGATGATGCGCTTGACGTCCAGACCGGCGATGCGACCGGCGTCCTTAGTGGCCTGACGCTGGCTGTCGTTGAAGTAGGCCGGAACGGTGATGACCGCTTCGGTGACCGGCTCGCCCAGGTAGTCCTCGGCGGTCTTCTTCATCTTCTTCAGAACTTCGGCGGAGACCTGCGGGGGAGCCATTTTCTGACCCTTGGCCTCGACCCACGCGTCGCCGTTGTCAGCCTTGACGATCTTGTAAGGCACCATCTTGATGTCTTTCTGTACGACGTCTTCTTCGAAGCGACGGCCGATCAGGCGCTTCACCGCGTACAGGGTGTTGGTCGGGTTGGTCACGGCCTGGCGCTTCGCCGGCTGACCGACCAGGATTTCGCCGTCGTTGGCGTAGCCGATGATCGACGGGGTGGTACGAGCGCCTTCGGCGTTCTCGATGACCTTGACGTTACCGTTCTCCAGGATGGACACACAGGAGTTGGTGGTCCCCAGGTCGATACCAATGATTTTGCCCATATTTCACTCTCCAGAAATTAGATTCCGCGCTGACCCTGTTGCGGGTCTTTGGCTCGGTTGATTACCCAGATGGGGACCGGGTGGTGGATTTCAAGCCTTCTCGTCGATCGAAGGCGGAGTTTGTTCCGGTGCCTTGCTGACCACGACCATGGCCGGACGCAGCAGACGACCGTTGAGCAGATAGCCCTTCTGGAACACCTTGACCACGCTGCCCGGCTCGAGACGAATGCTCTCCTCCATGGCCATGGCCTGGTGGTGTTCAGGGTTGAACGGCTCGCCGTGCGGATCGACCGGCTCGAGGTTGTAGCGCTTGAGGGTGTCGTGGAACATCTTCAGCGTCAGCTCGATGCCTTCGCGCATCGGCTTGATCACTTCGTCTTCCGGGTTCGACATCTCCAGCGCGCGCTCGAGGGTATCGACGATCGGCAGCAGGTCGCCGGCGAATTTCTCCAGGGCGAACTTGTGCGCCTTCTCCACGTCCTGCTCGGCACGGCGGCGGACGTTCTGCAGTTCGGCGACGGCGCGCAGGCTCTGGTCCTTCGCCGCGGCTACCTGTTCTTCCAGTTCCAGCACGCGGGCGTTCAGATCCCCGGTAGCGCCGGTGTCCGGCTGCTCGTTGAACTGGGAATCCTGAGTCTGTTGTTCGTCAGACATGCCACTCTCCTAAAAAAGAAAATAAGCCTTTGAAAACAAAGCGAACCCTATGGTCCGCGGCTCTGCCGTGTATATGGGGCGGAAATCCCCGAGTTCAAGGGCACCTGCCTCAGGAGCCCCTCCGGGCGTCGTGAAGAAAATTGCCAGCGCCTGAAAATACTGTATAAATAACCAGACCTTTCTGCGGAGCCGCCGCCATGCTGGTTCATCTGTCCGTGCACAACTACGCCATCGTCGAGCACCTCGATCTCGAGCTCGCCGCCGGCATGACCGTGATCACCGGCGAAACCGGCGCCGGCAAGTCGATCATGCTCGACGCCCTCGGGCTCGCACTGGGCGACCGCGCCGACAGCGGCGTGGTCCGCCCCGGCTCGGACAAGGCAGACATTCTCGCCAGCTTCGATGTCAGCGCGATTGCCGAAGCCCGCGACTGGCTTGCCGAGCGCGACCTGGAGCAGGACGGCCCGTGCATCCTGCGCCGGGTGATCACCGCCGAAGGCCGCTCCCGCGCCTACATCAATGGCACGCCCTGCCCACTGGGCGACCTCAAGCACCTGGGCGAGCTGCTGATCGACATCCACAGCCAACACGAGCACCAGTCACTGCTCAAGGCGGACACCCACCGCCGCCTGCTCGACGAATTCGCCGGCAGCCAGGACCTGGCGCGCCAGGTGCACCTCGCCGCCCAGCGCTGGAAGCAGACCCGCCAGGAGCTAGACCGTCTGTCGCGCAATGGCGACGAGCAACGCGCCCGCCACCAGCTGCTCAGCTACCAGCTGGAAGAGCTGGAAAACCTCGGCCTGGGTGACAACGAACTGGAGTCGCTGGAAGCCGAACACAAGACCCAGAGCAACGCCGGCAGCCTGATCGCGGCCTGCCGCCAGGTCGTCGAGTTGTGCAGCGAAAGCGATGCCGGCAACGTGCTGTCGGCGCTGACCTCCAGCCTCAACCGCCTCACCGCCTTCCCGAGCCAGCCGACCGCGCTGGGCGAAGCGGTGAACCTGCTGTCCAGCGCGCAGATCCAGGTGGAAGAAGCCATCGGCGAGCTGAACCGCTTCGTCGACCACTTCGATGCCGACCCCATGCGCCTGCAGCAACTGGAAGAGCGTATGGACGCCATCTATAGCCTCGCGCGCAAACACCGCGTGCAGCCCCACGAACTGCAGGACCTGCAGCAGCGCCTGCTGGACGAACTGGAAGCGCTGAACGCCGACGATGAAGCCGTGGAGCGCCTGGGCGACGAACTGGCCGCCTACGCCCGTCACTATCAGGAGAAAGCCGACGAACTCAGCCACATCCGCCAGGATGCCGCGCCGAAGCTGGCAAGGGCCGTGGAAGTGGAGATGCAGCGTCTGGGCATGCCTGGCGGGCGGTTCGCCATCGAGCTGCGCCAGTCCAGCTCGGACGAGCCTCAGGCCAGCGGTCTGGAGCAATTGGAGTTCCTGGTCAGCGCCAACCCCGGGCAGCCGATGAAGGGTCTGGCCAAGGTCGCTTCGGGCGGCGAATTGTCACGCATCAGCCTGGCGATCCAGGTGATCACCGCGCAGACCTCACGCACCCCCACGCTGGTCTTCGACGAAGTGGACGTCGGCATCGGCGGCCCCACCGCCGAAGTGGTCGGTCAGTTGCTGCGCCGCCTCGGCGATCGCGGCCAGGTGCTGACCGTCACTCACCTGCCGCAGGTCGCCGCCCAGGGCCACCAGCACCTGTTCGTGCACAAGGACCGCGACACCAGCGAGACCCGCACCGCCGTGGCCAACCTGAAGAAGGCCGAGCGCATCGAGGAAATCGCCCGCATGCTCGGCGGTGTCGATCTGACCAAGGAATCCCTGGCCCACGCCCGCAAGATGGTGGATTCGGCCGTCCAAGGCTGAAGCGCTTCCACTCAAAAACCGCACAAACGAAAACGGCGACCCGAAGGTCGCCGTTTCTGCATCTGCGCGCGCTTACTTCTTCTTGCGCACGTAGAGCACCAGGTTGTGATCGACGAGCTCGAAGCCGCGCTCTTTGACGATCTCTTTCTGGCGTTTCTCGATTTCCGAGTCCATGAATTCGATGACTTCGCCGGTATCGACGCAGACCATGTGATCATGGTGACCGCTGTCGGCCAGTTCGAAGACGGCATGGCCGCCATCGAAGTTGTGGCGCACCACCAGGCCGGCGGCTTCGAACTGGGTCAGGACGCGGTAGACGGTGGCCAGACCGACGTCTTCACCCGCCTCCATCAGCGCTTTGTAAACATCCTCTGCGCTCATGTGGCGCTGCTCGGCGGAATCGAGCATCTGGAGGATCTTGACGCGCGGCAGTGTGACCTTAAGTCCGGCTTTGCGCAGTTCGCTATTTTCAACCATGTGTGCTTTCTCGGCGCGGAATGCTTCGCAGCATCTCTCAATACAGGTATGATCGGGATTTCGTCGCTCAGCCAAGATAGTGGAAGTCACCCCTTGATGCAAAACGCCAAGCTCATGCTGACCAGTCTCGCTTTCGGGCTGGGACTCGCCGCACTCGCCGGTTGCTCGTTCCCGGGGGTCTACAAGATCGACATCCAGCAGGGCAACGTTGTAACGCAGGATATGATAGACCAGTTGAAGCCCGGAATGACCCGGCGCCAAGTGCGGTTTATCATGGGCAACCCCCTGATCGTGGATACCTTCCACCCCAATCGCTGGGATTACCTCTACAGCATCCAGCCCGGCGGCGGTCAGCGCCAGCAGGAGCGCATGAGCCTGTACTTCGGCGAAAACGACCAGCTGGTCGGCCTGAATGGCGACTTCATGCCCGGCGTCAGCCGCGACGAGTCGATTCTGGGCAAGGAAGGCACCCCGGCAACCTCGCCGTCGCAGCCAACCCAGCAGCAGCCCGAACAGCCCAAGGAAGAACCGGCCAAGCCCGGCTCCGTGGAAGAGCAGATCCAGAAGGAAGTCGACCAGGTGGAAACCGTGCCGATCCCGACTCCGGAACCGCTGGACAAGAATCCGCAGTAAGGATTCGCACCAACGAAAAAGCCCGGCCAATGCCGGGCTTTTTGTTGCCTGCGCTTTCAGTACACAAGAATCAGCAGCGCAGAAGAATCAGCCGCGCGCCGCCTTGGCCCGCGCAGCCCGCTGCTTGCGTACTTCCTTGGGATCGACGATCAGCGGACGGTAGATTTCCACTCGCTCGCCCTCCTCCAGCACACGCTCCTCGGGCCTGGCCACCGCCTTGCCGAAGATACCCAGCGGGCAATCCTGCACATCCAGGCCAGGAAATTGCGCAGCGATGCCCGACAACAACACCGCTTCGCGCATCCGCGTGCCGCGCGGAACACTCAGGCGCAGCAGTGACTGCTTCTCCGGCAACGCGTAGACGACCTCGATGGCGATGCTCGCGGACTCAGCCATGCAGCTGCTTGGCGCGCTGGCAGAAGGCGTCGACCATGGTGTTCGCCGCCTGGGTGAACAGTGGCCCGAGGGTCGCTTTCACCAGGGCGCCGGCGTAGTCGAAGGTCAGGTCCAGGGAAATCTTGCAGGCTTTGTCGCCCAGTGCCTTGAAGGTCCACACGCCGTGCAGCTGAGAAAACGGGCCTTCCTCGAGGTTCATCTCGATGCTCTGCCCCGGCACCAGCGCATTACGCGTGGTGAAGCGCTGGGTGATGCTGCCCTTGGCCACGGTCAGCTCGGCGCGCATGGCCGTATCGCTGGCCTCCAGCACGGTGGAGGCGGAACACCAGGGCAGGAACTCCGGGTAGCGCGCCACATCGTTGACCAGGTCGTACAGCGCCTTCGCCGGATAGGGCAGCAGCGCCGAACGCTGGATATGCGTGCTCATAGACGTCTCGCTTGGTTGTGGGGCGTTGCATACGCCCGCTGCTCAAAAAAACAGCGCGCATTGTCCGAGATTAGCCACACACCCTCAAGCTTGCATGCCGTCGCACGCTGTCCCGATAGCGGCGCGGCGAGCGACTCCCTATAATGCGCGGCCTATGGCTAAACAGAAGAAACACCCTTCGGGGACCATCGCGCAGAACAAGAAGGCTCTGCACGACTACTTCATCGAGCAGCGCTTCGAGGCAGGCGTCGCCCTGGCCGGCTGGGAAGTGAAAAGCCTGCGCGCCGGCAAGGCGCAGCTGGTGGACAGCTACGTGCTGCTCAAGGATGGCGAAGCCTGGCTGCTGGGCAGCCACATCACGCCGCTGACCACTGCCAGCACCCACGTCATCGCCGACCCGGTGCGCACGCGCAAGCTGCTGCTGCACAAGCGCGAGCTGGGCAAGCTGTTCGGTGCCGTGCAGCAGAAAGGCTACGCCTGCGTCGCGCTGTCGATGTACTGGAAGAAGCACCTGATCAAGTGCGAGATCGCACTGGCCAAGGGCAAGAAAGAGTACGACAAGCGCGGCACCGAGAAGGAGCGCGACTCCGACCGGGAAATCCAGCGCGCGATTCGTCACGGTAAGGACGACTGAGTCCTTTCGCGCCCTCCTGCGAGGGCGCGTTGCCGATCAGGCGTCCACTGAGCCTTGGCGTCGCTGTGCCCGTTGCAGGCGCAACTCCTTCGCCTGCACCTCGGCCAGCACTTCCTGCACGTAGTCGATATGTCGCTGGGAAATCTCCCGCGCCGCTTCCGCGTGCCCGCCGATAATCGCCTCGTACAACTCGCGGTGCTGACGCATCAGCTGCTCGCGGGTCTCGTCGCGCTGCGCGTACATCCCGCCGATGTTGGTCACCACGTTGCGCTTGAGCAGGTCGAACAGGCCGCGAATGGTGTGCAGCAGCACCGCGTTGTGACTGGCCTCGGCAATGGCCAGGTGGAAGGCCGCGTCCGCCGCACCCTCTTCCGCTCGACTGACTTTCCCCACGCGCAGGTAACAGTCCTGCAGCGCATCGAAGGCCTGCTGCAGGCGCTGGTGATCCACCTCGGTCGCGCGTTGCGCTGCGTAGAAGGCGCATGAGCCTTCCAGGGTATGGCGAAATTCCAGCAGGTCGCGCTGGGCCTCCGGGTTGCTCTCCAGCAGATGCAGCAGCGGATCGCTGAACATTGAGCCCAGCCCTTCGCTGACGTAGTTGCCGCCGCCCTGACGACTGACCAGCAGGCCCTTGGCGCCGAGCTTCTGGATCGCCTCGCGAAGTGACGGCCGCGAGACGCCGAACTGTTCGGCCAGCACGCGCTCGGCGGGCAGTCGCTCGCCAGCCTTGAGCGTGCCCTCGAGGATCATCGCCTCCAGCCGCTCGACGATATCGTCCGACAGACGGCGCTGCTTGACCTGACCAAAACTCATGCGGGTGAACTCCTTCGCTCTCTCACTCTAGGCCGCGACCTGCGCGGCGCGCGGCAGCCTAACCAGTGCCGCCAGCGGCAACAAGACCAGCGTACCTATCCGACCACGCTCGACAAAAGTCGCAGGGCAGCAAATTGACATGCCGCCAGCAGGGCTTTTACCCTGAGCGCTCGGCTTTGTAAATTGGTCATACCAATTTACCGGAAGTCGAATTGCACGACAACACATGCACGAAAAACAACAAGCCGCGATCAGTCGACCGTCTGCCCAACGCGCCACAAGCGCATCGGAATCGCCCGACCGGCAACCAGGCCCTCCACCCAAAAACAATTAGGGAGCCAACCAGATGCAAACCTGGCAGCAGATCTACACCCCGCTCGGCAGCCTCGGCCTGTCCGCGCTGGTCGCCGTCATCCCGATCGTGTTCTTCTTCCTCGCCCTCGCTGTGTTCCGCCTCAAGGGCCACGTCGCCGGCAGCATCACCCTCGCCCTCTCGATCATCGTCGCCATCACCGCCTTCGGCATGCCCGCCGACATGGCCATCGCCGCTGCCGGCTATGGCTTTGCCTACGGCCTGTGGCCGATTGCCTGGATCATCGTTGCGGCGGTGTTCCTCTACAAACTCACGGTCAAGAGCGGCCAGTTCGAAGTGATCCGCAGCTCAGTACTGTCGATCACCGGTGACCAGCGCCTGCAGGTGCTGCTGATCGGTTTCTCCTTCGGCGCCTTCCTCGAAGGTGCGGCGGGCTTCGGCGCACCGGTGGCGATCACCGCCGCCCTGCTCGTCGGCCTGGGCTTCAACCCGCTGTACGCCGCAGGCCTGTGCCTGATCGCCAACACCGCGCCGGTCGCCTTCGGCGCCCTGGGTATCCCGATCATCGTGGCGGGCCAGGTCACTGGTATCGACGCGTTCAAGATCGGCGCCATGACCGGCCGCCAGCTGCCGTTCCTGTCGATCCTCGTGCCGTTCTGGCTGGTGTTCATGATGGACGGTCTCAAGGGCGTGAAGGAAACCTGGCCGGCCGCCCTGGTCGCGGGCGGCAGCTTCGCCATCACCCAGTACTTCACCTCCAACTTCATCGGCCCGGAACTGCCGGATATCACCTCCGCCCTGGTCAGCCTGATTTCCCTGACCCTGTTCCTGAAGGTCTGGCAACCCGCCAGCGAGCGTGAAGTGGTCGCCACCGCCGGCGGCACCGCCGTGCTGGGCGGCAACGGCCCGCGCAGCGCCGAGCCGACCCCCTACAGCTTCGGCGAAATCCTCAAGGCCTGGTCGCCCTTCCTGGTGCTGACCGTGCTGGTCACCATCTGGACCCTGAAGCCGTTCAAGGCGCTCTTCGCTCCGGGCGGCGCGCTGTACAACCTGGTGTTCAACTTCGCCATCCCGCACCTGGACCAGCTGGTCGTGAAGACCGCACCCATCGTCGCCAACCCGACGCCGATCGCCGCCGTGTTCAAGCTGGACCCGGTCTCGGCCACCGGCACCGCGATCTTCTTCTCCGCGGTGATCTCGATGCTCATCCTGCGCATCAGTGCGAAAACTGGTCTGACCACCTTCAAGGAGACCCTGATCGAGCTGAAGTGGCCGATCCTCTCCATCGGCATGGTGCTGGCCTTTGCCTTCGTCACCAACTACTCGGGGATGTCCACCACCCTGGCACTGGTCCTGGCCGGCACCGGTGCGGCGTTCCCGTTCTTCTCGCCGTTCCTCGGCTGGCTGGGCGTGTTCCTGACCGGTTCGGATACCTCCTCCAACGCCCTGTTCAGCTCGCTGCAGTCCACCACTGCGCACCAGATCGGGGTCAACGACACCCTGTTGGTGGCGGCCAACACCAGCGGCGGCGTGACCGGCAAGATGATCTCGCCGCAATCCATCGCCGTGGCCTGCGCCGCCACCGGCATGGTCGGCAAGGAATCCGATCTGTTCCGCTTCACCCTCAAGCACAGCCTGATGTTCGCCGCCCTGGTGGGCCTGATCACCCTGGCCCAGGCGTACATCTTCACCGGCATGCTGGTGCATTAAGGCAAGACCCGACTCCGCGCCTGCGCGCGGAGATTCGTCCAAAGCAGCTAAGGTCTTTCGAGGTCACGCGCGCCAGCGCAGTGGCCTCGACAAGCCCCACAACGATGAGACGCCCATGATCATCTCTGCCTCTACCGACTACCGCGCCGCGGCCCAACGCAAGCTGCCGCCGTTCCTCTTCCACTACGCCGACGGTGGCGCCTACGCCGAGCGCACCCTGCGCAACAACGTCGACGACCTGGCCAACATCGCCCTGCGCCAGCGCGTGCTGAAGAACATGTCCGAGCTGAGCCTTGAGACGAAGCTGTTCGACGAGACGTTGAGCATGCCCATCGCCCTGGCCCCCGTCGGCCTGACCGGCATGTACGCCCGGCGCGGAGAAGTACAGGCAGCCCGCGCGGCCGCCGCGAAAGGCATCCCGTTCACTATGTCCACGGTGTCGGTCTGCCCCATCGAGGAAGTCGCCCCGGCCATCGACCGGCCCATGTGGTTCCAGCTCTATGTGCTGAAGGATCGCGGCTTCATGCGCAATGCCCTCGAGCGCGCCAAGGCCGCCGGCGTGAAGACCCTGGTGTTTACCGTCGACATGCCGGTGCCCGGCGCCCGCTACCGTGACGCGCACTCCGGCATGAGCGGCCCGAACGCGCCCCTGCGCCGTGTCTGGCAGGCCATGACCCACCCGTCCTGGGCCCTCGACGTCGGGCTGCTGGGCAAGCCCCACGACCTGGGCAACATCTCCAAGTACCGCGGCAACCCCACCGGCCTGGCCGACTACATCGGCTGGCTGGGCGCCAACTTCGACCCGTCGATCTCCTGGAAGGACCTGGAGTGGATCCGTGAATTCTGGGACGGCCCGATGATCATCAAGGGCATCCTTGACCCGGAAGACGCGAAGGATGCAGTGAAATTCGGCGCCGACGGCATCGTCGTCTCCAACCACGGCGGCCGCCAGCTCGACGGCGTGCTTTCCAGCGCCCGCGCCCTGCCGGCCATCGCCGATGCGGTGAAAGGCGACCTGAAGATCCTCGCCGACTCAGGCATCCGCAACGGCCTGGACGTGGTGCGCATGATCGCCCTGGGCGCGGACACCGTGCTCATCGGCCGCGCCTTCCTCTACGCCCTGGCGACCCACGGCGAAGCCGGCGTGAAGAACCTGCTGGACCTGTTCGAGAAGGAAATGCGCGTGGCCATGGTGCTCACCGGCGCCAAGACCATTGGCGAGATCACCCGCGACTCGCTGGTGAGCGAACTGGGCGCGTGATCCATACGCCCACACGAAATACAGCCTGATTGACCGGGGTACGTGGCGCGCCAGACGCCATGGCCCCGCGAGGAGATTGCATGAGCCTGCCCGCCGCGTTCCTCGACACGGTAGAACACCTGATCCCCCGCGAGCGCCGCTTCGACGATGCGCTCTCGACCCTGGCCTTCGGCACCGACGCCAGCTTCTATCGGCTGATCCCCCAGCTGGTGATCCGCGTCGAAAGCGAAGACGAAGTCGCCAGCCTGCTCAAGTCCGCCCACACCAACAAGGTCGCGGTGACCTTCCGCGCCGCAGGCACCAGCCTCTCCGGCCAGGCAGTGAGCGACTCGGTGCTGCTGGTGCTGGGTGACAACTGGAACGGCCGCGACATCCGCGACGGCGGCACGCAGATTCGCCTGCAGCCCGGCGTCATCGGCGCTCAGGCCAACGCCTGGCTGGCTCCGTTCGGCCGCAAGATCGGCCCGGACCCGGCGTCGATCAACGCCTGCAAGATCGGCGGCATCGTCGCCAACAACGCCAGCGGCATGTGCTGCGGCACCGCGCAGAACAGCTACCACACCCTGGCTGGCATGCGCCTGCTGCTGGCCGACGGTACGCTGCTGGACAGCGAGTTGCCCGACAGCCTCGCGGCCTTTCGCGAAAGCCACGGCACACTGCTCGACCAGCTCGCCGAGCTGGGCCGGCAAACCCGCGCCAACACCGAGCTGGCCGCGAAGATCCGCCACAAGTACCGCCTGAAGAACACCACAGGCCTGTCGCTGAATGCGCTGGTCGACTACGACGAGCCGCTGGATATCCTCACCCACCTGATGGTCGGCTCCGAAGGCACCCTGGGCTTCATCAGCGCGGTCACCTACGACACCGTGCCCGACCACCCGAACAAGGCCAGCGCGCTGATCGTCTTCCCCGACGTGGAGACCTGCTGCAAGGCCGTGACCGTGCTCAAGCAGCAACCGGTGTCCGCCGTGGAACTGCTGGACCGCCGCAGCCTGCGCTCGGTGGAGAACATGCAGGGCATGCCGACGTGGGTGAAGAGCCTCTCCGAAGGCGCCTGCGCGCTGCTCATCGAATCCCGCGCAGCGACCCAGTCGCTGCTGCATGAACAACTCGTGCAGATCAGCGCCTCCATCGCCGGTTACCCGGTGGAGAAACAGGTCGACTTCAGCGAAGACCCGGCGGTCTACAACCAGCTCTGGCGCATCCGCAAGGACACCTTCCCGGCCGTCGGCGCAGTGCGCGAGACTGGCACCACGGTGATCATCGAGGACGTCACCTTCCCCGTCGAACAGCTGGCCGAGGGCGTGAACCGCCTGATCGAGCTGTTCGACAAGCACGGCTACGACGAAGCCATCCTGTTCGGCCACGCGCTGGAAGGGAACCTGCACTTCGTCTTCACCCAGGGTTTCGAATCGCCTGAGCAGATCGCGCGCTACTCGGCCTTCATGGACGACGTCGCGCACCTGGTCGCCGTGGAATACGGCGGCTCGCTCAAGGCCGAGCACGGCACCGGGCGCAACATGGCGCCCTTCGTCGAGCTGGAATGGGGCCACGACGCCTACCAACTGATGTGGCAGCTGAAGCGCCTGCTCGACCCCACCGGCATCCTCAACCCCGGCGTGGTGCTGACCGACGACCCGCAGCTGCACCTGAAGAACCTCAAACCGCTGCCGGCCGCCGACGAGATCGTCGACAAGTGCATCGAGTGCGGCTTCTGCGAGCCGGTCTGCCCATCCAAGGGGCTGACCCTCAGCCCACGCCAGCGCATCGTCATGTGGCGCGACATCCAGGCCAAGCGCCGCGCCGGCGTCGACACCACCGAGCTTGAGCGCGACTACCAGTACCAGGGCATCGACACCTGCGCCGCCACCGGCCTGTGCGCCCAGCGCTGCCCGGTGAACATCAACACCGGCGAGCTGGTCCGCAAGCTGCGCGGTCAAGAAGCGCACCACGCCGGCACCGCCACCTGGCTGGCACGCAACTTCGCCACCGCACTCAAGGGTGCGAAGTTCATGCTGCACGCTGCCAACGGTGCGCGCATGGTGCTCGGCGCGCCGCGCCTGGCCCGCCTCAGCGCTTCCATCAGCCATGCCAGCAAGGGCCGCGTACCCCAGTGGACGCCGGCCATGCCGCAGCCCGTGCGCCTGGCTGCCGCTTCGCAGCCTGTGGATAACGGCAAGCCGCGCGTCGTCTACCTCACCGCCTGCGTCTCCCGCGCCATGGGCCCGGCGGCGGCGGACGAAGAGCAGATGCCGCTGATCGACAAGACCCGCCAGTTGCTGGAGAAAGCCGGCTACCAGGTGGTCTTCCCGGACAACGCCGATAACCTCTGCTGCGGCCAGCCGTTCGCCTCCAAGGGCTACAAGAGCCAAGCCGACGCCAAGCGCGACGAACTGCTCGCCGAATTGCTGCGCGCCAGCCGGGGTGGCCTCGACCCGATCTACTGCGACACCAGCCCCTGCACCCTGCGCCTGGTGCAGGAACTGGCGGACGACCGGCTGAAGATCTACGACCCGGTGAAGTTCATCCGCACCCATCTGGTCGAGCGTCTGGACTTCCAGCCGCAGGACAAGCCGGTGGCCGTGCACGTCACCTGCAGCACCCAGCACCTGGGCGAAAGCCAGGCGCTGATCGACCTGGTCAAGCGCTGCACCCGCGAAGTGGTGATCCCCGAGGGCATCCACTGCTGTGGTTTTGCCGGCGACAAGGGCTTCACCACGCCCGAGCTGAACGCGCATTCGCTGCGCACGCTCAAGGACGCGGTGCAGTATTGCGAGGAAGGCGTCTCCACCAGCCGCACCTGCGAGATCGGCCTGTCCGCCCATGGCGGTATCGACTATCGCGGCGTGGTCTATCTGGTGGATCGCGTGACTCGCGCGCGTTCGTCCACAGTCCAGGCGTAGGGCACACAACGTCTCCAGCGTTATCCGCCGTTCCCACGGGCGGCGGATAATCGGTTCCGGATGCTTCGCCCTGCTTTCTCCGTCCACGGCGCAGAAAGCCTTAACACCCCGTTAAGCGACCGCTGTCACCCTCTGCCCTAACCGGATCACGCCAGCTATCCTGCTGCACAGGCCGGTAGAGGGGACGAAGATGAGAATCCTGTTGGCAGAAGACGACCAGCTGCTGGGCGATGGCATTCGCGCGGGGCTCGGTCTGGAAGGCGACACCGTGGACTGGGTGAGCGATGGCGTGGCCGCCGACCAGGCGCTGGCCACCGATGAGTTCGACCTGCTGGTCCTCGATCTCGGGCTGCCGCGCAAGGACGGCCTGGAAGTGCTGCGCGGCCTGCGCCGCCGTGGTGACCTGACGCCCGTGCTGATCCTCACCGCCCGCGACAAGGTAGCCGACCGCGTCGCCGGCCTGGACGCGGGCGCCGATGACTACCTGACCAAACCCTTCGACCTCGACGAACTGCTCGCCCGCGTCCGCGCCCTGACCCGCCGCCACACCGGCCGCGCCGCGCCGCTGCTGCAACACGGCGAACTGGCACTGGACCCGGCCACCCACAAGGTCAGCCTCAGCGGCGAACCGGTGGACCTGGCTCCGCGCGAATACGCGCTGCTGCGCCTGTTGCTGGAACAGCGCGGCAAGGTGCTGTCCCGCGCCCGCCTGGTGGAAGCCCTCTACGGCTGGGACGGCGATCTGGAAAGCAACGCCATCGAAGTCCATATCCACCATCTGCGGCGCAAGCTGGGCAACAGCCTGATCCGCACCGTGCGCGGCATCGGCTACGGCATCGACCGTCCCGAAGGCGCCGCACGAGCTTGAGCGGCACGCCCCGCCGCGCCGGCTCCATCAGCCGGCGCCTGCTGCTGACACTGATCGGCGGTGTTTCCTTGCTGTGGCTGGTCGCCGGCCTGTTCACCTACCACCTGACCCGCGAGCAGGTGAACCGCCTCTACGACCAGGACATGATCGACTTCGGCCAGGCAGCCCTGAGCCTGATCGATGTCGCCGACGCAATAGACCCGCAGTCCAGTGACGCCATGGAAATCCTCGCGCGCAGCCGCAAGGCCATCGAAGGGCTGCCGTTGATTCGCCGCGAAGCCACACTCGGCTATGCCGTCTGGTACCGCGGCCAACCGCTGCTGGCCACCCACAAGCCGCCCAGAGGAATCGAGGCGCAGCCGCCAGGCTTCTCCGACCTGCTCAGCGGCGGGGTCAACTGGCGCGTGCTGCACATGGCCACGACGGGGACCGACGAGGTGCGCATCTGGGTCTTCGAGGACCTGCACTACCGCCACAAGACCCTGCACCTGCTGCTGTTCAGCGCCCTTTTCCCGTTGCTGCTGGCCCTGCCGCTGTTCGGCGTACTGGTGTGGTTCGGCGTCCGCCAGGGCCTTGCGCCGTTGCGCGGCCTGATCGAACAGGTGCACCAGCGCGGCGCCCACAGCCTCCACCCGCTGGCCCTGAGCCGCGCACCGGTGGAGGTGCACAGCCTGGTCAACGAACTGAACCTGCTGCTGGAACGTCTGCACTCGGCGATGGAAGCCGAGCGCCGGCTGACCAGCGACGCCGCCCACGAAATCCGTACGCCTTTGGCCAGCCTGCGCACCCACGCCCAGGTGGCGCTGCGCTCGTCCGACCCGGCCGCCCACGCCCACGGGCTGCAGCAGGTCAGCCGCAGCGTCGAACGGATCAGCGCGCTGATGGAGCAGATTCTCCTGCTGGCGCGGCTCGACGCCGAAGAGCTGCACGAAATCTTCGCCCCGGTGGACCTGCGCCTGCTGGCCGAAGACACCATCGCCGATCTCGCGCCACAGGCCATCGACAAGCAGATCGAACTGACCCTCGATAGCCAGGAGGTCACGCTGCGGGGCGTAGCGGCGTGGCTCGGGCTGATGCTCACCAACCTGGTCGGCAATGCCCTGCGCTACACCCCCGAAGGCGGCCGCGTGGCCGTCAGCCTGGAGAGTGCGAGCGACCGACTGACCCTCTGGGTGCGCGACAGCGGCCCCGGCGTGGCGGCGGCCGAACAGGCAGCGATCTTCACCCGCTTCTACCGCAGCCCCAGCGTCGCCAGCAGCAACGGCAGCGGTCTGGGCCTGCCCATCGTCAAGCGCATCGTGGAAATCCACCACGGGCGCATTTCCCTGCACGAGGGGCTGGACGGCGCCGGCCTGGGCGTCTGCGTCGAACTCCCGACAACCGCCGGGCCGATTCTCTGAACCCCGCGTGAATGGTGGCAGTCCACCCTGTACGGCCCGCTCGTTCGGTCCGCGACAACGGTCAAGTTGACAGGAGTACTGCCATGAAACGTGCCGCCCTGCTCATTACAGCCGCCCTGCTGGCGTCGCCGGCTTTTGCCGCCGACCTGTGCAGCGACAATCTGCAGAAAGTCGATGACGCGGTGAAAACCGTCACCAACAACACCCAGGCCCAGGAACAGGCCATGCGCCTGCAGGAAAAGGCCGCCCAGGCCCAGGCCGCGGGTGACACAAAGGCCTGCATTGCGCAGACCGAAAAAGCCCTGCAGCTGCTGAAGAAAAACGCCGGCGACGGCGGAGCCAACGGGTGATCCCGCACGCGGTGGCCGGCTCCAGGCCGGTCACCGCTCATAAGGCCCACTAAGCCTGCGCCATTCGCGACGCCGTACTTGATTCCCCACCCTCCTCGCCCGCCTAAGATGGTGCGATTGCCGACCACAAGAACCACAACCGGAATCGCCATGCCCGTCACCCGCCTGCTCATCGCCAACCGTGGCGAGATCGCCATCCGCATTGCCCGCGCCGCCGCCGAGCTGGGTATCCAGACGCTGGCGATCTTCGCCGAGGACGACGCAGCCTCGCTGCACACTCGACAGGCCGACCAGGCCGCGGCCCTGAAAGGACGTGGCGCCAGTGCCTATCTCGACCAGCAGCAGATCATCGACATCGCCCTGGCCCAGGGCTGCGATGCGGTGCATCCAGGCTATGGCTTCCTTTCCGAGAACGCCGGCTTCGCCCGCCGCTGCGAAAGCGCCGGACTCACCTTCGTCGGCCCTTCGGCGGAAGTACTCGACGTCTTCGGTGACAAGGCCCGCGCCCGCGACCTCGCCCGTGATCACGGCGTGGCGCTGGCCGCCGGCAGCAACAGTGCCACCTCATTGGAAGATGCCGAACGCTTCTTCCGCGAACTGCCTGCCGGCGCCGGCATGATGATCAAGGCCCTCGCTGGCGGCGGCGGTCGTGGCATGCGCGCGGTGCGCAGCGCCGAGGAGATCGCCGACGCCTACGCCCGCTGCCAGGCCGAAGCCCGCGCGGCCTTCGGCAATGACAGGCTCTACGTCGAACGCCTGATCCAGCGCGCCCGCCACATCGAGGTGCAGGTGATCGGCGACGGCCGCGTCGTCAGCCATCTGGGGGAGCGCGACTGCACCCTGCAGCGGCGCAACCAGAAGCTGCTGGAGATAGCTCCCAGCCCCAACCTGCACCCGCGCCTGCGCGGCGCCATTCTCGCTGCCGCCGTGCGGCTGGCCGAAGCAGTGAACTATCGCGGTCTGGGCACCTTCGAGTTCCTGCTCGACGAAGACAGCGGCGACTTCGTATTCATGGAAGCCAACCCGCGCCTGCAGGTGGAACACACCATCACCGAAGCAGTGACCGGCGTCGACCTGGTCCAGGCGCAACTGCGCATTGCCGATGGCGCCAGCCTCGCCGAGCTGAACCTGACCCAGGCGGAGATTCCCGCGCCGCGCGGCCACGCCCTGCAGCTGCGGATCAACCTGGAAACGCTTGCCAGCGACGGCACGCCCCACCTCGCCTGCGGCACCCTCAGCGCCTACGAGCCGCCCAGTGGCCCCGGCCTGCGTGTGGATGGCTACGGCTACGCCGGCTACCGCAACAGTGCCGGCTACGACTCGCTGCTGGCCAAGCTGATCGTCCACGGCAACGGCAGTTATCCGCAGCTGGTGCAGCGCGCCTATCGCGCCCTCTGCGAATTCCGTCTCGAAGGCGTGGCAAGCAACATCCCGCTGCTGCTCAATCTGCTGCGCCAGAGCGCGGTCGCGGACAACCAGGTCACCACTCGCTACATCGAAGAACACCTGCCCACGCTGCTGGGCGCACAGGAGCACGCGCACCCGCATCGCTTCTTCAGCCATGCCGGCGCCACCACACAAGCCCAGCGCAGCAGCGAAGCGCCGGCCGGCTGCCTCCCTCTCGCCACGCCCAGCGCCGGCGTGCTGGTCAGCCTGAACGTGGCTACTGGCGACGCCGTTGCCCAGGGCCAGACCATCGCCGTGGTCGAGGCGATGAAGATGGAATTCGAGGTAAAAGCCAGCGCCAGTGGCATCGTCCACAGCCTCGCCGCCACCCCCGGCGACAGTCTCGGCGAGGGCGACGCGCTGCTGTTCGTCGAGCCGGCGGAGATCGAAGCGCAGCACGATGAAAGCAGCGCAGCGATTGATCTCGACGCTATCCGCGCCGACCTCGCCGAAGTGCTCGAACGCCACGCCATCGGCCTCGACGAGCGTCGCCTGGACGCCGTCGCCAAGCGCCACCGGATCGGCAAGCGCACCACCCGCGAGAACCTCGCCGACCTGCTCGATGACGGCAGCTTCATCGAGTACGGCGCCCTGGCCATCGCCGCCCAGCGCCGTCGCCGCAGCGTCGAGGAACTGATTGCCAGCAGCCCGGCCGACGGTCTGGTCAGCGGACTGGGCAGCATCAACGCCGCGCAGTTCGGCGAGGAGAAGGCGCGCTGCCTGGTGCTGGCCTACGACTACACGGTGTTCGCCGGCACCCAGGGCGTGATGAACCACAAGAAGACCGACCGCATGCTGCACCTCGCTGAGCAGTGGCGCATCCCGCTGGTGCTCTACGCGGAAGGCGGCGGTGGGCGTCCGGGCGACACCGATTTCGTCGGCGTGGCCGGGCTGGACAACATGAGCTTCGTCGGCCTCGCGCGGCTCTCCGGGTTGGTGCCGCTGGTGGGCGTGGTCTCCGGTCGCTGCTTCGCCGGCAACGCTGCGCTGCTGGGCTGCTGCGACGTGATCATCGCCACCCGCGATACCAGCCTGGGGATGGCCGGCCCGGCAATGATCGAAGGCGGCGGCCTGGGCAGGTTCGCTCCCGAGGAAGTCGGCCCCAGCGACGTGCAGAGCGCCAATGGCGTGATCGACGTACTGGTGGAAGACGAGGTCGAAGCCACCCGCATCGCCCGCCAGTACCTCGCCTACTTCCAGGGCGACAGCGCAGACTGGCAGTGCGCCGACCAGCGCCTGTTGCGCCATGCTGTGCCGGAGAATCGCCTGCGGGTCTACGACATCCGCCAGGTCATCGAGCAACTGGCCGACAGCGGCTCGGTGCTGGAACTGCGCCGTCACTTCGCCGCCGGGATGGTCACCGCGCTGGTGCGTATCGAAGGCAAGCCGTTCGGCCTGATCGCCAACAACCCCATGCACCTGGGGGGCGCCATCGACGCCGAGGCCGGCGACAAGGCCGCACGCTTCATGCAGCTGTGCGACGCCTTCGACCTGCCGATCATTTCGCTGTGCGACACCCCCGGCTTCATGGTCGGCCCGGAAGCGGAGAAGACCGGCACCGTGCGCCACGTCTCGCGCATGTTCGTCACCGCCGCCAGCCTCAGCGTGCCGTTCTTCACCGTGGTCCTGCGCAAGGGTTATGGCCTCGGCGCGCAGGCCATGGCCGCCGGCAGCTTCCACGCCGCGCTGTTCACGGTCGCATGGCCCAGCGGCGAGTTCGGCGCGATGGGGCTGGAGGGAGCGATCCGCCTCGGCTACGCCAAAGAGCTGGCCGCGATTGAAGACCCGCAGGAGCGGCAGAAGCTGTTCGACAAACTGGTCGCCGCCGCTTACCGCAACGGCAAGGGGCTGAACATGGCGAGCTACCTGGAAATCGACGACGTCATCGACCCGGCCGATACCCGTCGCTGGTTGCTGCGCGGCCTGGCATCGACGCCGAAGCCCGTACCGCGCCAGGGGAAAAAGCGTCCACTGATCGATACCTGGTAACCCATGGGTTGAGCTGCTCGCCCGATCCGCTAGAATGCGCGGCGTCATTGGGGAGTAGCCGACCGTTCGACGAACGGGGGCGACGTCAACACACTTGGCCCGCAGGCCATGGCGTCGTCAGCAGTTTTGCCTGGCAAGACCTTTGACCACGTGATCTCCGCAACGGCCGGGGAGATGCGTGGTCATGGGTACTTACACCGGCCGGGAGCTTCACCGTGATGCACCACCCCACCCTTTGCTCCATCCCTCTGGAGCTGCGCGCATGCTGACCTTCATCCTCGAACTGCTCGGCATGCTGCTGGTGATCCTGATCGCCGCCGAACTCTTCACCAACGCGCTGGAACATTTCGGCGAGCGCCTGGGCATCTCCGAAGGCGTTACCGGTTCGCTGTTCGCCGCCATCGGCACCGCCCTGCCGGAAACCCTGATTCCTCTGCTGGCCCTGTTCGCCGGTACCAGCAACGTCAACCTCAATGAGGAAGTCGGCGTCGGCGCGATCCTCGGCGCACCGCTGATGCTCTCTACCTTGTCCACCTGCCTCATGGCGCTCGCCGCCTGGCGCGCGCGCGGCCTGTTCGGGCGCATCCGTCCCGAGCGCACGGGCATGCAGCGCGACCTGAACTTCTTCCTGGTCGCCTTCAGCTTCGCCACCATCGCCATGTTCGTCCCGGCTGAACTGCACTCCGTGCGCGTCGCCCTCAGCGTACTGCTGGTGCTCACCTATATCGGCTACATCACGCTGACCATCCGCGCCTCGCAAAGCCTGGTGGAAGACGGCCACGGCACCGAAGCCGACCACCATATGTACCTGTCGCGCATCGGCCTGCCGACCAACCTCGCCACCATCCTGCTGCAGCTGCTGCTGGGCCTGGCGCTGCTGGTGCTGGGCGCCAAGGGCTTCATCCATGGTGTGGAAGGCCTGTCGCACATCCTGGGTATTTCCGCGCTGCTGCTGTCGCTGCTGATCATCCCCATCGCCACCGAACTGCCGGAGAAGATCAACAGCATCCTCTGGGTACGCCGCGGCAAGGATACCCTGGCCTTCGGCAACATCAGCGGCGCCATGGTCTTCCAGGGCACCCTGCTGCCCGCGATCGGCATCCTGCTCACGCCCTGGCAGCCGCGTATCGAAGTGCTCACCGGCGTGCTGGTGACCCTCGGCGCAGCGCTCTGGCTACGAATCAACGCCCAGCGCGGCGGCGGCCTGCCGATCTGGGTACTGATGCTCAACGGCGTGCTGTACGCCGCCTATCTGGGTATCACCCTGTCGCGCTGACGCAGACGGCTCATTGCCTACACTGACAGTCCGGGCTGCCGTTTCGGCGGCAGCCGCACGACTAGCGATACGCCGAAGGAGTGAGCATGAAAATCCTGGTAGTCCTGACCTCCCACGACCAGCTGGGCAGCACCGGCAAGAAAACCGGCTTCTGGCTCGAGGAGTTCGCCGCGCCCTACTACGTGTTCAAGGATGCCGGCGCCAGCCTGACCCTGGCCTCGCCCAAGGGCGGCCAGCCGCCGCTCGACCCCAAGAGCGACGAGGAAGGCGCGCAGACCCCGGCCACCCTGCGCTTCCGCCAGGACAGCGACGCCCAGGCCGCGCTGGCCAGCACCGTGAAGCTCAGCGAAGTGAAGGCCGACGACTACGACGCCGTGTTCTACCCCGGTGGCCACGGCCCCCTCTGGGACCTGGCCGAGGACCGCACCTCGGTGGCGCTGATCGAAGCCTTCCACTCCAGCGGCAAGACCGTCTCCGCGGTCTGCCACGCCCCGGCCGTGTTCCGTCACCCGCGCGGGCTCGACGGCCGGCCGTTGGTACAGGGTCGGCACGTTACCGGCTTCTCCAACAGCGAAGAAGATGCCGTGGGCCTCACCGACGTGGTGCCCTTCCTCGTCCAGGACATGCTCAAGGCCAACGGCGCCCGCTACAGCAAGGGCCCGGACTGGCAGAGCCACGTCGAGGTGGACCGCGGCCTGATCACCGGGCAGAACCCCGCGTCCTCCGAGGCCGTGGCCGAAGCCGTGCTGAAATTCCTGAGCTGACAACACCTTGCGCCGCCCCGGGTGGCTATCGGGGCGGCTTTCCCGTACAATCGCCAACGACCTTTCAAGGTTTTGGGGCCGATTAGGATTCGACGCCGGTAACAAAACTCGAGGGGCATGCCGAGTAGGTGACAGTTCTCGTAAATCAGCTGCCACAACTTTATAGTTGCCAACGACGACAACTACGCCCTAGCAGCCTAAGTGCCGCTAGCAGACCCTAGGGGATGCCTGTAAACCCGAAGATTAGGTCTGTCATATAGAACAGGATCGCCGCCAAGTTCGCTGTAGACGTAACGGCTAAAACTCATACAGCTCGCTCCAAGCGCCCTGCCACTCGGGCCGCAAGGAGTTAACCTAATAGAGATGGCTAAGCATGTAGAACCGACAGCGGAGAACTGGCGGACGGGGGTTCAAATCCCCCCGGCTCCACCAAATCCAAAGAAAAAGGCGCTGAGCCTCAAGCCCAGCGCCTTTTTTCTTGCCCGCGATTTGCCTAGAGCGTCAGGAACCCCAGCCGTGGCATCAGCGGTTCGGCCTGCTCTTCCACTACCCTTTCCACGCACGGTTTGCGCAGGCGCAGACGTTCGGCGTTGCACAGCAGCGGACCGTCTTCGTCCGCAGCGCCGAAGGGATCGTCGATCAGCACGCCCTTGATCAGCCCCTGGCGGAACAGTTCGCGGATGGCGAAGAGATTGGCTTCGCGGGGGCCGGTGAGATCGCCAAGGGATTTGAAGTCGGTTTCCGTGAGTTGGCTGAGCACGGCGCTCAACTGGGCCTGGGAGGGTTTGCGACTCATGGGGTACTCCGGGGTAAAGCGGGGGCAAGCATGACTATCGGGGACAAATGTTAACGCTGTATTAGCAGGCGAGCAGGCCGACCTTGGTCGGCCTGTCGGAGGAATCTTCCGACTCAGTCTCGGGAGATGCCCATTTCCAGTAGCGCGAGGCGCTCTTCAAGAGCCGCAATGCGGCCTTCCAGTTCGACCAGACGGCCCTCGTCATGACCACCACCGTCGCTGCGCTCGCTGGAGGCACGGCTACCGCTGGCGGCAATGGCAGCCTCGCGGTCTTCCTCGGTGCCCAGCAGGTGCATGTAGCGATCCTCACGCTGGCCGCTCAGGCGTTCCAACTGAAGGGCCATGCCACGGCCGGCAAGGCGTTCGAGCTGGTGACGGACTTCCTCGGTGTCGTCGAAGTCGTGCATGCGCTGGCTGCGCGTGAGCAGTTCGTTGAGGGTCTGCGGGCCGCGCAGGAACAGCAGGCCGAGCAGGATGACCTGTGGTTTGACCAGTTCGAGCGCCTTGTCCAGCCGCTGCTCCCAGCGGTCGGCACGACTGCCCATCACCAGACGGGTCATTTCGCGCCCTTCCAGATGACGCAGGGACTGGCCAACTTGACCGGGCGTGAGGTTCATTACCGGGTCGCGGCTGGTCTTCTGGTTGCACGCGGTGACCAATGCGTTGAGGGTCAGCGGGTAGGCTTCGGGGGTGGTGAGCTGCTTTTCGATCAGGCACCCGAGAACGCGGGCATCCGTTGCACTCAGGGGTTCGAAGTCGGAGAGGGTGTCGAGCGACTGGCTCATGGCGGTATCCGTCGATGAGGAAACCGCCCTAGCCTAGCCGTTTACGCAGCGTTTGGCAGCCTCAGGCGGCGCCGGCAAGACGACGGTTCAACGGTCGCTCAATGACCGCCCAGTGCGAGAAGGACGCCGCCAGCTCCTGCTCGCGCCCCTGCGCATCACGCCCCAGCGTGCGCCGGGCGAGGTCGCCGGTGAACCAGTTGGCGGTATTGGCTGCGACAACTCGCCCTTCGCCATTCACCACCAGGGCCTCATGGCCCATCTGCATCAGGCTGCCCAACAGCACGCCCTCGAACTCGTGCAGGGCAATGTCAGCGGCGGCGACGCCGATGAAGCGGCCGTCCACCTGGATCGGCACGGAGAAGGCGAGGATGTACAGGTCGGTGCCGTAGAGGTCGACGAAGGGCCCGACCACCGAGGGCTGGCCGCTGGTGCGCGGGCGCGAGAACCACGGCATGTTGAGGTAGTTGTAGAAGCTCTCGCTACGCCGGTTGAAGTTCAGGCTCATGGGCACGACCTTGTCGCCACGGCCGTGGTACCACCACTCCAGGTACATCTCCTGGTCGGCCAGCTCGCCCGGCTCGATCACCACGCCGGTGCCGTGCAGGCGCGTGCCGTCATCGGTGAGGTCGTGCTGAATGCGCGGGCGCAGGGCGCCAAGGTCCTTCGAGGACGGGCGTTTGCCCTCCTCCGCCAGCGTGCGCCAGATCGCCACGACCTCTCCGGCCAGCTCGTCGAGGCGCTGGAAAACGTTACGGATGGAAGCGTCGATGCGCTGGGCGCAGCGCTGGAGCTCATCCGTGGGTTGATCGCTGGACATGACCGGGGCCTCGCTGTTCTTGTCGTTGTTCTTGCTCAAGGGCGGGCCAGAGAGGCTCGCAGAGTCGGATCAGAAAGTCAGTCAATGCGCTCGCTCGACCGCGCCGTGAAAGCAGCAAGCGCTGTGCCAGTCAGCCGTCTTCGGCCAGCAGGCTCAGGCGCAGGTTGATCAGCCGCTTGATGCCACGGGTGACGTGCGCCTCGGCCAGCGCGCCGGCCAGGTTCGAGTCACCGGCGCTGATCGCTTCGAGGATCGCGCGGTGCTCCTGTTCGATGACCGCGGCGCCCGGGAAGCCTTCCACCGGCAGCCACAGCCATTCGCCGATTTCCGCCTGCAGGCGCGTCTCCGCGTGGGTCAGGCGCACCGACTGGGCGGCGACGGCGATCTCGATATGGAAGCGCGCATCGGCGCGGCGCTGTTCCTGCCGGGTGGTGGCACTCGCCAACGCATCGAGGTACTGGGCGATGCGCGCCTGCTCATCGGAGGTGGAGCGCTGCGCGGCGAGGCGCGCGGCAGCGCCGGCGATGGCGACATGCTCGTCGCCCAGATCACGCAGCTCCAGCGCACTCATCTGGCGCAGCTGCCCCAGCAGGGCGTCCTCGGACGTGTGCTGCGGCGAACAGACGAAACTGCCGCCGTTGCGCCCGCGCCGGGTCTCGATCACGCCGCGTTCGCGCAGCTCCGCCAGGGCATCGCGCAGGGTCACGGTGGCGACGCCGAACTGCATCGCCAGCTCGCTTTCGCTGGGCAGTTGCTCGCCTTCGGCGTAGAGGCCGAGGTCGACCATTTCCACCAGCCGGCGCGCGACTTCCTCGGTGCGCCCTTCCTGGCGCAGGCGCATGAAACTGGCGGGGCGGACTTTCCTGAATTCGTTCATAGGCAGCAGTGCGAGGGGCGCGGAGGCGTCCTGCGCGGAATATTCCTGTTCTGGCGTTCTGTTCTGGTGTCGATGGCGAAGTCTACCGGCAAGCCCGGCTGTGGCTTCGCGAAAACTATGTCTCCATATTTTTAAATCGCTTTCCGGACTTTCAGCAAGGTCTTTTGCCACGAAAACCCCTTTCAGACGCTCATTTTTCGACCTGTATTGGCAACCTGGAAAACATAAGATATGGTTTCAAATGTATTTGCCAGCGACGGTCCGCAGGCCGTCTCCGCCAACAACAGGAAGAACGAGGAGCGATACGCATGAGCCAGCCAACCCGCGCCGAATGGGAAGCCCGCGCCAAGGCCCTGAAGATCGAGGGCCGCGCCTTCATCCAGGGCGAGTACCTTGCCGCCGCCTCCGGCGAGACCTTCGATTGCATCAGCCCGGTGGACGGCCGCCTGCTGGCCAAGGTCGCCAGCTGCGGCGATGCCGACGCCGAGCGCGCCGTACAGAGCGCCCGCAGCACCTTCGATTCCGGCGTCTGGTCGCGTGAAGCGCCGGCCACCCGCAAGGCCGTGATGATCCGCTTTGCCGCCCTGCTGGAAGAGCACGCCGAGGAGCTGGCGCTGCTGGAAACCCTGGACATGGGCAAGCCCATCGGCGATTCGCTGAACGTCGACCTGCCGGGCGCCGCCGACTCCCTGCGCTGGAGTGGCGAGGCCATCGACAAGGTCTACGACGAAGTGGCCGCCACCTCCCATGACCAGCTAGGCCTGGTCACCCGCGAGCCGGTGGGCGTGGTCGCCGCCATCGTGCCGTGGAACTTCCCGCTGATGATGGCCGCCTGGAAACTCGGCCCGGCACTGGCCACCGGCAACTCGGTGATCCTCAAGCCGTCCGAGCGCTCGCCGCTGACCGCCATCCGCATCGCCCAGCTGGCCATCGAAGCGGGCATTCCCGCCGGCGTGCTGAACGTGCTGCCGGGCTACGGCCACACCGTCGGCAAGGCCCTGGCTCTGCATATGGACGTGGATACCGCGGTGTTCACCGGCTCCACCAAGATCGCCAAGCAGTTGATGGTCTATGCCGGCGAATCGAACATGAAGCGCATCTGGCTGGAAGCCGGCGGCAAGAGCCCGAACATCGTCTTCGAGGACGCGCCGGACCTGCAGGCCGCCGCTGAGTCCGCCGCCGCGGCCATCGCCTTCAACCAGGGCGAAGTGTGCACCGCCGGCTCGCGCCTGCTGGTGCAGAAGTCGATCAAGGCGAAATTCCTGCCGCTGGTGGTCGAGGCCCTCAAGGGCTGGAAAGCCGGCCACCCGCTGGACCCGGAAACCAACGTCGGCGCGCTGGTCGACGGCCGCCAGCTGGAGCAGGTGCTGGGCTACATCCAGGCAGGCCAGGACGAGGGCGCCAAGATCCTCACCGGCGGCAAGCGCGTGCTGGAGGAAACAGGCGGCACCTACGTCGAGCCGACCCTGTTCGACGGCGTGAGCAACGCGATGAAGATCGCCCGCGAGGAAATCTTCGGCCCGGTGCTCTCGGTCATCGAGTTCGAGGACGCCGACGAAGCGATCCGCATCGCCAACGACACCCCGTATGGGCTGGCGGCGGCGGTCTGGACCCGCGACATCTCCAAGGCCCACCTCACCGCCCGCGCCCTGCGCGCCGGCAGCGTGTGGGTGAACATGTACGACGGCGGCGACATGACCGCGCCCTTCGGCGGCTTCAAGCAGTCGGGCAACGGTCGCGACAAGTCGCTGCACGCCTTCGACAAGTACACCGAGCTGAAGGCGACCTGGATCAAGCTGTAACGCGATCCGGAAACGAGAGGTTTGGAGCAAGACGGCGCGCGGCTGAACCCGCGCGCCGAACAATAACAACAACGCTTTCCGTTGCACCCGATTGGCTGCCGACGCGAAAACCTCAGACAGGACACCCACGATGAACAGCTCGATCCAGCCAGGCGCCGCCCTGGACCGCGACGCGGAGCAACTCCGCGCGCTGGGCTACACCTCCAATTTCGAACGCAGCATGACCCTCTGGCAGAACTTCGCCCTGGGCTTCACCTACCTCTCGCCGGTGGTCGGCGTGTACACCCTGTTCGGCCTGTGCCTGGCCGCCGGGGGCCCGCCGATGTTCTGGTCCTACCTGCTGGTGGGCATCGGGCAGATGCTGGTGTGCCTGATCTTCTGCGAGGTCGTCTCGCAGTTCCCCATCTCCGGCGGCGTCTACCCCTGGGCCCGACGCCTGGTGGGCAAGCGCTGGGCCTGGATGGTCGGCTGGATCTACTCGGTGTCGCTGTGCGTGACCATCGCCGCCGTGGCCCTGGGGGCCGGCCCGTACATCGCCACATTGCTCGGTTTCGAATCCACACCGGTGACCAACACCCTCGTAGCCCTGGCGCTGACGGTGATCGCCACTCTGCTCAACCTGTCCGGCACCAAGCTGCTGGCCCGCGTGGCGATGTTCGGCTTCATCTGCGAGCTGCTGGGCGCGCTGGTGATCGGCACCTACCTGCTGATCTTCGAACGCCACCAGCCCTTCTCGGTGCTGTTCAACACCTTCGACATCCGCATCGACGGCAGCTACTGGCCCGCCTTCCTGACCGCCTCGCTGGCCGGCATGTTCCTCTACTACGGCTTCGAGGCCTGCGGTGACGTCGCCGAGGAAACCCCGAACCCCAGCCGGCGGATTCCCAAGGCCATGCGCATGACCATCTGGATCGGCGGCGGCGCAGCCATCTTCGCCGCCCTGGCGCTGATCCTCGCGGTACCGGACATGGCTGCAGTGATCTCCGGCGCGGATAAAGACCCGATGACCACCATCCTCGACAACGCCTTCGGTGTAACCGGCGCGCGCCTGGTGATGGCGGTGATCATCGTCTCGTTCGTTTCCTGCGTGCTCAGCTTGCAGGCCGCCGCCAGCCGCCTGCTCTACTCCTACGCCCGCGACGAGATGGTGATGGGCAGCGGCCTGCTCAAGCGCCTGTCGCCCAACACCCACGTGCCGGTCGCGGCGCTGATCGCCTGCGGCGTGATCCCGTCCGTGATCGTCTGCGCCGGCTTCTACCTGCAGAACGCCATCGCCATGGTGGTGAGCTTCGCCGCCATCGGTATCTACCTGTCGTTCCAGATGATCGTTGGCGGCGCCCTGTTCGCCCGCCTGCGCGGCTGGAAGCCGAGCGGCGCCTTCACCCTGGGCAACTGGGGGTGGATCGTGAACGTCCTGGCGCTGACCTATGGTGTGCTGGCGATCATCAACATGTCCTGGCCCCGTACGCCGGATGCACCCTGGTACCTGAACTACGGGATCATCCTGGTGGGCGGCATCGTGATCCTGCTGGGCCTGGCCTACATGACCCTGTTCCGCCCGTACGACAAAGGCACCGCTCCCCACGGGGATGCGTGGAAGCTGCATCAGCAGTAAGCGTTCGAAGCGAAACGAAAACGCCCGGCAGGATGCCGGGCGTTTTTCTATCGGTCGGCCTGCCGGCCTGCCACTTGAGCATAGAGCTCGCTATAAGCTTCACCCATCCCCCTGGCAGTGAAGGTGCTCAGGAAGCGCGATCGAGCAGCTCGCCCATAACGCTCTGCCAGTACCGGGTCGTCCCATAGCGTCTGCATGGCCTGGCGCAACGCCCTAGCATCAGCCGGCGGGACAACGATGCCGGTTTCTTCGTGCTGATTGATGAAGCTGGTGCCGGTACCGATTTCGCTGCAGATCAACGGTTTGCCCATCATCGCGCCCTCCAGCAAGCCGATACCGAAGGCTTCCGAGCGAAGGTGCGAGGGGAAAATTACGCCATAGCAGGCGCACATCAGATCTATCTTTTCCTGCTCGCTGACCTGCCCGAGGAAATGCACGTTGTTCAGGCCGTGCTCCTTGGCCATCTGCATGAGTTCCTGCTCCATCGGTCCGGCACCGACGATCAGCAGCGGCCAGGGAGCTGATCGCATCGCTTCGAGCAGGTAGTGCAGACCCTTGTAGTAACGCAACACCCCGACGAACAGGAAGAAGCGCTCGCCGAACTGGCGGTGCAGTCGAGCGACCTCGGTGACGTCCGGGCGCGGATAGAGGTCTTGTTCCAGGCCGATGGGAATGGAGCAGGCCTTATCCTGATAGCTCTGGAGAACCGTTGAGCTTTCCAGGTAATTGGGGCTGGTGGCGGCAATCGCGTCCACCCGCCCCAAGAACGCCCGCATCAGCGGACGGTAGAGCTGCAACAGCACCTTCTGCCGGACGATGTCGGAGTGGTAGGTCACCACGCTCGGCTTGCCCAACCCCTTGAGGAGATGGACGAGATCCATGAAAGGCCAGGGGAAATGGTAGTGAATGACGTCGGCCTGCTCAGCCAGGCGCGCAAACGCGCTCAACGAGGACCAGGAAAACCCAGTCGATGCGATATGCAGATCCTGCTTGGCCTGGACCAGACGAAAACTGGACGTCGTAACCGGTTTCATCGGCTCGCGGTCCAGCGAGAGCACAGTGTTTTCGCAACCCTGGATCGCGGTGGAATGAGCCAGATGCCGAATGAACATTTCGACACCGCCGTACTGCTCGAGGCCGAAGGTCTTGTAGAAATGCAGGACCTTCAAGGCAGCCTCCCCTGACGGAGGCATACCTTGGAACGTCCAGGATGGAGCTCACTGCTCATGGCCGCGCATGCCATTCAGAGCCGACCTGCGCCACTGACCCGCCGATAGAGATTCCGAACGCTCACTGCGGCACTGGATGAAAACGAAAACAGCAGCAGCGATCCGACCGAGACCAACCAGCGCCGGCGGAACCAGCACAGCAGGTACTTGTTGATGAGCAGGTCGGCGTACCGAAGCGCCTTTTGCAGGGAAGAATTCTGCGTACGCAGGATTTCCAAATCCCACTCGGTCATCACCGATTCCGGCGCGTAAGGCGCACTGAGGAAGCGCTTGGGTGGTTCGATTCCCAGGTTCTGCCAGTCGTATATCTCGAAGTTCGCTGCCAACAGGTTTTCCCAGGCAGAGAACAGTTCAAAGGAAGTGTGAGAGATGTGTTCCAGATCGAGTTTCAGCCCGTTGCGCTGAGCGAAACGCAGGAAGATCGCCTGCTCCGGCAGGAGACGGAACGAGGTGAAGCCCTGGAACGTTCCGAACGGATTGGTACGTGGACCATCTGGAAGGAACAGGAAATCATGCGGCAGCAGATCGATACCCCATAGCTTGCGCAGGTCCTCGGTTCGCCCGAACTGCAGGGTATCGGTCAGGTGAAACAGGTAGGGGACCAGGCAGGGATTGCGCAGGAACAGGTTGGACACCGCGACACGCTCGACGAACAACTCTCCCTGTGCCCCGCCGCCCATGCGCGATAACACGGCATCGCTGCACAGCACATGGTCCGTGCGCATCTTCAGGCAGTACTCTCGCTTGACCAGCGACAGGCCGTTGATCATCGACGAGATCAGCTTGTTCACGTTGTTGACGTTGCCATTGACGTCTTCAAAGTACGGTGCCGATCCGTCGGCGACGAAGTCCACATCCTCGAAAGGCGGGACGCCAGTGATGTCGGTGGTGGCGAGAACGATCTGCGCGTCCGGCAGGAAGCGCCTGACCGATTCGACAGCGCGCCCCGCAAGGTCCACTGCGCCATCGAACAGCGGCCCCTGGAGCAGGACGGTGAGCTGCCGGGATGCAATGCTCATGCGCGGCCGTTGAGCTGGTCGGCCAGCATCAGGCTCAGTGCCACGACGGTGACGGTCGGGTTACGCGAGCCGCAACGCGGGAACACGGCAGAACCGGTGACATAGACGTTGTCGGTGCCACGCAGCTTGAACTCGGAATCGACGACCGAGCGTGGGCCATTGCCCATGCCCAGCGTGCCAACCAGGTGGTGAGTACCAAACCACTTGTTGTAATGCTTCATCTCGCCGCTCTTGAGCGGTACGGCACCCGCGGATTCGATCTTGTCGTAGATGTCCTGGACGATCCTGTCGTAGATCTTTTTCTCGCGGTGGTAGACCTCGCTCTCCAGCGAGATCTTGCCGTTCTTGTAACTGATGGCCACGTCCCATTCCGGCGGAATTTCCAGCAGGATGAACAGCGCCAGAGTCGAACCGACTTCCCGAATTGCTTCCTCCAGCTCCCAGTGGTTGATCTTGTTCAGGTCCAGGGCACCACTGAGCGCCTGATCGGAGATCGGAGTCATCAGGCCCAGCGTGGTGTACTCGATGCCATCGCGCTCTCCCGACAGTTCGGGGATGACCAGCTGCGCAGAGGTATTCAGCTCATGGTAGGGAAGCGCCGAGCCGGGCAGCTTGCAGGTCAGCTGGGCGATGGCGTGATCCTGGTAGTGATGCCCCATCAGGTGCGCGGGCGTGGCCTTGGGCAGGTTGCTCTTGAGTAGCAGCTTCATCGACTCGACACCGTGGGCGGCCACGATGACACGATTGAAGCTGATGCTCAGAGGCCCATCCTGGGTCGTGCACAGCGCTTCCACGGCCTTGCCGTTCTCGAAGCGCAGCGACTCGACCAGGACGCCATTGAGTACGCGAGTTCCGGCGCGGATGTGCAGCGAGCGGGTTTTGGCGTCCAGCGGGCAGAGCTCGCAATCACCGGCTCCCATGCACGATCCCTGGCCATTGGAGTTATCCCCGGTCAGGTTGTGCGACTGCGCACCGATATAGGCCGCAGGGAAAAAGGGCTCCAATGCTGCGCGCCATTTGGCGCCCCCCTTGATCTGCGCCTGCGGATTGCGCTCGTCCGGGTCGTTCGGGTCAGCGGCGATACGCAGCAACTGCTCCGCCTTGGAGTAGAAGGGCTTCACCTGTGCCATGGTGAACGGCCAGGCGAAAGTGCCCTTGCGATCAGAGAAGATGTTCTCGGTCAGTCGGAAGCTCAGCCCGCCCCAGTGATTGGAGCAACCGCCATCCACCAGGATGTATTCGGAGCGGCAGTCACCGCCGATCTTCTCCGGCTTGTTGAAGGGCAACGCGGAGACATAGGAGTGACGGATCATGGCGGAGTGGCGATCGATCTTGCCCTCCTTCTGGATCTCGTAGAATCGCTGGCGGCGCTCGAAGATGTTGAACTTCTCGCCGCGCTCGACGATCAGCACCTCTCCGTGCAGTTCGCTCGCCACACTCCGGCCAGCAAAGCCATTACCGATGATCAGGGTATCTACAAACATACTTATTCGGACACTCGGAAGAAGCCGGGAACGCCGTGCTGACGCCTGGCGGCGTCAGCAACGATGAGATGGCGATTGGGGTTCACCAACTGCCCCATCAGCGCCATCCGGTCACGCTCGGTGACTCGTTGCGAGAGGATCTTAAGCAGCAACTCCTGGGAAACCAGCTGCAGGTTCAGGTGCTTGTTGCGCATTACGAAGGAGTGCGGGTCGGAGCGCCGGGCGCTGGCATTGCTGAACCCCTTGGTAAGCGCATGGCCGGCAAGGCCGCCCGCCAGCACAAGCAGGCCGGATACGAAGGATCTACGCTTTACATCTTCCATGGGTATCCCTGTTACGCTCGTGCGCGGTTGCTGATTCGGCGGATGGCAAAGCGTGCCAACGCCCGCAGCATCACGAAGGGCCACTTGAGCAGCGGGACTCTCGCAACGAGCTTTTCAGTCGTGGCGGAAAGAAAGAGCAGGTCGGTTTCGAGGGAACGGCCGGACAGGCTCCTGACCTCGGGCAAAACATTGAACGCGGCATTGCTGGCGCGCAGGTACAGAGGCAGCTGCACGCGCGGAACGACGAAGGCGAGCTTCAGATGCAGGGCCGGGGGCAGCATGAACAGGCAGGTAGCCAGCTTGCCGACAAAGTCTTCGCCGGTGTTGAAGGCATGCTGGCCGAAATCGACGACCAGCCAGTCCTGCTCGATGGTGCCGATCTGCTCGGCAATCCGGTTGGTATCGAGCACGACCTTGCCATCGGAGACGCTTGCCTTCTCATGCACGAAATCATCGAGCAGGAAGGCCTGGCGCGAAGCCGACTGGGCGTCGGGCTGCGCCGCCAGGTTGTAGAAGTTGTCGACGGCAACGATGCTGCTTCTGGCCGCATCTTCCGTCTGGATCGAGGAAAGCCTGGCGACGAGGCCATCGACGTCCACTATCCCGGCATCCCGGGCCACTACGAACACTTTCACGAGTCGGCCTTCGCATAGGTGTCGAAGGGCGTCGAGTTATGAATGGCTCGGACGCACTCCTTGAAGCTGGTGAAATAGAAGAATCGGCCATTCTTCCGGTAAAGACCCAGCGCGGAAATCAGCACGCCCGGAAGCGACAGAGCGCGACGGTGGAAGTACTCCCGCGGACTCTCGAAGAACCAGGTCTGCAGCGTGCGCTGTTTGATCATGCTGCGTACCGGCCAGCAATCGATGATGAAGTTCCGCTTCGCGTCGGCCGGGTTCTTCAGGAACTTCTGTTCGTACTCCAGGCGCAGTCCGTCGGGCAGCTGATCGAGCAGCACCAGTTTCTCGAAATCGGAGATGAACTGGCGGACCGAAGCCAGGTCGTTGGAGAACGAAGCATGGCGCACCACCGAACTGATCAGTCGCACCCAACGGCGCGCACCGAGATCCTTGAGACCGGTAGGTATTGGCGGAGCACTTTCATCGCTGACGTATCGATCAGCAAAAACCTGCAGCCTGGACAGTGCAGCTGCGGGCGTCATGCGCAGCAGCGGCTTCTTGGGCAGCGCCGAGAGGAAGTTCGGCGACGCGGACGCAATCCCGCCGTCGGGCACTTCCACGTAGGCGCTGGATCCCAGGACTGCCCGCGAGGTGATGCTTTGAGTGATGCCATGCGGGTTGATACGAGTGGGCACTCCCAACTTGGAACTGCGCACGCCGTGCTCGATATCCTCGTATTCCACCCACAGCAGGGACTCGTCCAGCGGGCAGAGTTCCCACACTTCCTTGCGGCAGATGTACAGGCTGCCGGTCGGGTAGGAAATATCGTTGTTGTAGCGAATCGGATTGGCGAAGCAGAAGCCCGATCGCTCCAGTTCGGTGAAGGTCGAAGGCGCGACGGTCACGGCCGACTGGCTGGTACGGTGCAGCCCCTTGATGCCACCGCCCATCTCGTTCACAGACCGTCCGAGGTCTGAGTAACGGCGCGGGTAAAGGCACACGCGGTTGTCGAAGAACAGGCTTTGCAGCGTCATGAGCGGATAGCGCGGGCCGAACCGGCGCACCATCTCGCCAAAATGGCTGGGCAGGAACACGCGGTCGTGGAGGATCACCAAGTTGTTGTAGCGAGCCTCCTGGGCCAGGCGATTCTTCTTTTTGCAGATTTGCACGGGAGGCGCGGTGATGTCCTCACCGACTATGCGCACTTGATCGAAGTAGCGGAAGTTCTTGCCTGGGGTGCCGCAGAGCAGGATTTCCTTGTTGGGGATATCCAGCTCGAGAATGCGCTGAACGACTGCGTTGAGCACGGTGGCATCTTCAGGTCCGACCGGCAGGCCAAAGGTCCAGCTGTCGAGGTCGTCATCGGCTTCCGCCGGCAACCGGGAGACTTTCCGGTAGGTGACGCGGGTCGGGCTACGTTCGATGCAGGCAAGCGCGCCGCTGAAATATTCGCGATCCAGGTAACTTTCCTGCGGGACATCTTCGATCAACGTCAGGGTCTTGCCGACCTCCAGGAAATGCGCTGCATCCCACAACAGCAAGGGCGCCAGTGGCGAGTCGCTCTGTAGCCCATAGAAGCAATACGAGTTAGCCCCATAGATATCCAGCGGCCGTTTCGCGGCATGCACCTTCTTGACCGTGACGTCCGGACTGCGGTCCTTGAAAGCACGAAAGGAGATCAGCTGCTGGCAGTCCTGGGTAACGTCCAGATCGGCGGGAATGTCACGCAGCTGCTTGGGCAGCAGATAGCCCAGCTTCGCATCATGTTGGAGCTGAATCGTCTTCATACTTCTACGAGATACTTGTCGTTCAGTGCACCGGGAATCTTCACCACAACGGTGACGGCATCGGAAAGCGCCTTGAAGGCCGTGATGTCACCCGGCTCGAGCACGATGATCTCGCCGGCGCCCCAGGTCTTGCCGCACATCTCCACTTCGCCGGAGAGCACCAGGGTCACCTCGGTGGCGATCTTGTGGTAATGCGCGGCCTCGGCATCACCTTCCTGATAGGGCTTTACCGCGACTTCGCAGGCCTGGGTGCTGAATGCGGTGGGGGTGAAACCGCCGACGAACCAGCCCTTGACCATATCCTTCAGGTTGGCGGAATTCATCGGGCACCTAACGTTTCGAAAGCGTGCAGCTGGTGGGTGTTCTTCAGCGGGTGATACTGGCTCGGTTCGACGCGGAAGGTGCCGATCTTCTTGTGCAGCAGCACCAGCTCGTTGAGCGCCGGGGCGATGTAGAAGGCATCGTTCACCTTGGCGTCCTTGCGGATCATCTCCTTCACCGCCTCGACGAACACCGCGCCGCGGTCGAACCAGTACAGGCCAGCTACCGCGTGGTTGCTGATCGGGTTCTTCTCGGCTGCCTCGGTGACGTAGCCCTCGGCATTCATGCGCACGAAGGAATAGCGCGGATGCAGGGACTTGAAGACCACCACGCCAGCGTCGCACTGGTCGTTGCGGAAGCCGCCAATGATGTCGCGAAGCGAGCCATCGAGCAGCTCGTTGCAGTTGATGATCAGCAGCTCGTCATCGTTGTCGATGCTTTCCGCCGCCAGCAGCGCGGTGCAGGCCGCACCCATGGTCAGCGCCTGGACAGCCTGCACGGAGGCGACCGGGGTCATCTGCTGCAGCATGTTGCGCAGGTGGTACTTGCTGACGTCGTCCTTGGGCAGCATGCAGATGATGCGTGCGGGCTCAAGGGTAAGGCAGTTCTCCACCAGGTGCTGGATCAGAGGAATGCCGTCACGCTCGGAGAGGTAATCGGGGTAGCTGCTTTCGGCCTTCACCGAGGCACCCTCGCCACCGGCGAGCAGTACGATGTTCAGTTTGCGCATGATCAGGCCTCCAGCCGCTCTTGCCGCTGTGCTTCGATCTGCTCGATGCGGCGGGTGATGTTGTCCAGGTTGACGTCGGCTACGTCCTCGACGACCAGCACATGGGCTCCCGAAGCGCGGGCGGCACGAATGCCGTTCTCGTTGTCCTCGACGATCAGGCACTCATCGGGCGACAGACCGAAGGACTGGATAGCCTTGGTGTAGATGTCCGGTGCGGGCTTGGGACTCTTGACGTCTTCGTTGGACAGCTTCAGGTCCAGGTACTGGTCCAGGCGGGCCTTGTCCATCATCACCTCGACGGTGTTTCGGATGGAGTTGGAAGCCACGGCCAGCTTGTAGCCACGGTTCTTCAGCGAGGACAGGGCGTACTGGTGATTGAAGGTGGGCTTGCACTGCGAGTAGACGATTTCCATCGTGTACGCCTGCTTCATCTCGTTGATGAAGTTGTGCAGCTCAACCGGCAGGTCGTGCTCGACGCTGAGCATGTTCAGCTTGCGCGAGGTCGGCAGCCCGTCGTAGGTGGTCAGGTGGTCATGACGGCTGATGGTGTGGCCGAACAGATTGAGCGCCTTGTTCAAAGCCTCGTAGTGCCAATCCTTCGCTTCGATCAGCACACCGTCCATGTCGAAAATCACAGCTTTGATCATGAGGTCATTCCTTGAAGAAAGATCGGGCGGATTCAGGCAGGTCGGTGCACAAGGTCAGATTCGCAGCGCCCTGGAATTCGGCCAGCAGCTGCCACAGCGGCAGTTGCTCGCGACCATGCAACTCGGAGGAAACGACGCAGACCTCTTTGCCACCGGCGAGCAGCTCGGCCAGCTGGTCCTGCGAGTACCACTCGCAGCCGAAGCTATCCAGCCAGATGCCATCGGCTTCGTTCAGCCACGCGGGGACCGGCTCGACCTCGCTCAGACGCGTATAGGTGCAGACGCCGCTGGCGAGGTAGCTGCGCATGTCTGGCACCGCCATGTCGAAGACGAACCAGTTGCTGTGACCATGGGCCTCGAACGTCGCCTTGAGCGGCTCGCACAGGCCATCGGCCTTGATGTTCATCGCCAGCGGCAGGTTGCGCCCGGCCATGATCCTCAGCAGGTCGTCCAGGGACATCTCTTCGCCGCTGGGCATGTCATGGGAGATGACGAGCCGGCCGGCGACGTCGCGTACGTCGGTCTCCGTGCCGAAGCCCAGGTCGAAGGAGCGATCGAAGGCAACCTTCAGGTTGCGCTCGTGCCGCTCCAGCCAGTAACCGCGATGACTGATGATCTGCATGATCAGCGACCCGCCGTGGCTGCCTGGCTGACCGACAGGCCGAGGAACAGGTCGAGGTCAGCAGGAATGCCCAGGCCGTACATGCCAGCGCCTTCGGAACCGATGCTGTAGTGCACGATGCGGGCGTCGTCGCCGATCATCTCGTTGTAGGCCGGCGCCACGTAGAACTCGCCGTTCACTCGCAGGTCCTTGTCGAACATGGATTCGATCGCGGCGATCAGCTCGCGGCCGCTGCGGAAGTTGTAGATGCCCACGGTAGCCTCGTCGGAAATCACTTCCTTCTCGATGACGCGGTCGATGCGACCCGCCTCGTCGAAGCCGACGAAGGACCATTTCGGGTCATCCGCCTTCATGGTCATGATCAGGCCGTCCGCCTGCTGCTCTTCCATGGAGCGCAGGTAGTCGTTGATGTCGATATCCACGTACTGGTCGCTGTTGGCGATCATCACCGGGTCATCGGAGTTGATCAGCTCCCTGGCGGCGTACACCGTGCAGGCGGCGCCTTCGGTGAGGCCGTCGAGTTCGACGATGGCGCATCCCGGCGCCCAGGCCTGCAGCTTTTCCTGCAGACCGTAGGCTTCGATGTGTGCTGCCTGGCAGATGAAGATGAAGCGGTGCTCGCAAGCCGGCGTGAGGTTGTCGATCACCACCTTGATCATCGGCACGCCATGCACCGGAATCAGCGGTTTGGGGTCCTTGTATCCTGCGACCGCGAAACGGCTACCGGCGCCGGCCATGGGAACTACTATGTTGAGCATCTGCTTTTCCTTCACTTGCGCAGGATGAATTCGTCGTATGCGTCCATGACTTCGTTGGCCGGGCCGAGCATCTGCACGCGCCCGTCCTTCAGCCAGCACACACGACTGCACAGCTCCCTGATCCGGCCGGAGTCGTGGGATACGAACACCACCGTCTGATTACCCTTCAGCATCTCCCGCATGGTGGCTTCGGCCTTCTCGCGGAAGTGGCCGTCACCGACGCTCAGGACCTCATCGAGGAGGATCACGTCGGGACGCGAGTACTTGGCGATGGCAAATCCCAGGCGGGCGCGCATGCCTGTGGAGTAACCGCGCACGGGTTGCGCCGCCGCCCCCTGCAGTTCGGCGTAATCGAGAATCTCATCCGAGAGCTCACGCATGCGCTTTCGGCTCATGCCCATGAACATGCCGCTGAGGACTATGTTGTCCCGCGCATCGAGGTTGTCGTCGAAGCCCAGTTGCAGATTGAGCAACGAGATATTGGAGACCGAGCGGCGCACTCGCCCCCGGGTCGGCTGGTAGATGCCTGCCAGGACCTTGAGCAGAGTACTTTTGCCCGCCCCGTTACCGCCGACTACACCGAATGTTTCACCCTCGGCGATCGAGAAGGAAACATCGTGGAGGACATCGGTCGAGCCCCTGGAAAACAGCCCCAGGCCGTTACGGAAAGACAGCGACAGGCCATCGGCAGTCAATGCGCAGGTGCCGGTCATTTGCTCAGCGCCATGGCATAGGAGTTCTTGTTGCTCGCCACGAAAAGAGCGGCCAGCAGGCACACCGCAAGGCCTCCACTGAGCAGCGTGAAGAGATCCTCGAGTGGCGGAGCGCGGTCATACATCAGTACCTCGCGGTAGTGGGTGACCAGCGAAGCCAACGGATTGAGCTCGAACAGGGTATGGAACTGACCGGGAACGATGTCCTTGGTGTAGAAGATGCCGGAGGCAAACATCAGGAACTGCATACCGGTAGAAATCAGGATGCGCAGATCGGGCATGAACGGAATGATGCCCGCCACGAAAACGCCGACGCCTGCCGTGATGACCAGTTGAACGAATGCAATCAGCGGCAGATACAGCCATACCAGTGACGGCCGAAGCCCCAGGAAGCAGAGCAGCACCAGCAACAGGGCGACAACGACCGACTCCTTGACCGCATCCTTGAAGATGGATGTCAGAGGGAAAATCAGAGGGTTCACGGTGCAGTGTTCGAGAATGAATTTTTTCTCGTAGATGGCATCCGTGCAGTTCAGCACGCTCTTGTTGAACCACGTCCAGAAGGTCACGCCGATGATCAGGAAGACGGCGTAGTCTTCGATTGGGATGCGCAACAGCTGCCCGAAGACCATGTAGTAGATGCCAAGCATCATCAATGGCTCCAGCACCCACCACGCGAGTCCCAGACGGGTCCTGGTGGACTCGGACTTCAATCCGAGGCGCGCTCGCTCTACCGATATCTGGATAACGGACCAGATATCGTTTCCTCCCCCTAGCTGCAAACGCACAACTCACCCTCACACTTTCTCAAGGCCGAACGATCCCGTTCCAGTTAAAGCGCGATTCACGCACCGGACTTATCGGGTTCAAGGCAAAGTTTCACCGTACAGCCCTTAGCAGGCCGCCGGAGACACCCCGTTTTCCTCAGCGCAAATCGCGCCGAAAACTTTCTGCAACTGCCAAAGCAGATGTACCTCTGCTTGCTGCCCTGGCTCGTACCCGAGCTTGCGGGTGCCGCCCGGACGGACGGGCAAGACAGGGACAAAGCGGCAAAAAAACTCTTGCATGGCGATTAGCAAAAAACTGCCAATCACCACTTGCCAGGCTGATTCGAGAGGCGCCGGGGCGTTGACGACCAGGCGTAAACGGAAGGAGTTTTCAAGCAAAGCAGTCCCTTACGTCCCGAAAACAGCGAAGCGCGCCACATCAATGTGACAATTTCGTGAAACAGCAAAACAACAATGAAAAAGCGGGAAATTTCCCACTGATGGCACAATGATAAGCTGCAGAAAACCCTAACGGGTAGGGAAAAATACTGTGCGCTCGTCGGAAAATATTTCGTGAGGCGAGAATTTTCTCCCTCCGAGCTGATTTTCGTCGACCCTGTAGTTCGCCGATGATCTGCAGAATAGCTACAAGATAAGCAATTTATCGACGAATTTAATGAATCTTAATGAAACCTTAAGGTTCATCGAGGCCAACGAAAATGCGCGGCATTGGGCCACACCCAAAAATTCCCAGCGTGCCCGCAAGGAATTACTAAGCCGGAACTTTTCCCTCCGACCATTGACGCTCGCCACCGCCTTTCTGCTCCATCCACTGCTTCAGCGATCGCGTCGGCAAGTCGAAGTACTCCCGCGTGCGAGAGTAGCCATGCCCGCCCATACGCCCGATGGCGTCGAGACCGAGCTGGTCGATGTAGAGCGTGGCCGGGTCGATCAGGTCGTCGCGCACGTGGGCCATCAGCACTTCTCCGAGGATGATCTCCCGCGACTGGCCGATGGACAGCGCCATCATCCGCCGACACTCCAGCGCCACCGGCGCCTCGCCGATGCGCGGGCAGCCAACGCGGGTGCCGGGGATGGCGGTGAGGCCGGCGGCGACCAACTCGTCGAAGCCCGGCTCGAAGGGCACGGCGCAGACGTTCATGGCTTCCACCAGCGCGTCGGAGACTATGTTGACGGTGAATTCCTGGTTCTGCCGGATGTTCAGCGTGGTGTCCTTGGGGCTCAGGTCGCTGTAGTTCTCCACGCCCAGGGCGAGGATCGGCGGGTCGGCCGAGAGGGCGTTGAAGAAGCTGAAGGGCGCGGCGTTGGCGCGGCCCTCGGCGTCGATGGTGGTGACCAGGGCGATGGGCCGGGGCACCACGCTGCCAATAAGGATCTTGTATTTCTCGCGGGCGGAGAGCTGCTGGAAGTCGAAGCTGAGCATGGGGTGATCCTTCACGGGGCCGTTGGTGCATGCGCGTCGAGCAGCGGCGCGTCGGCGCTGTATGAGTCGGCAAAGGGAATTGCGGAACGGAACAGCGTGCGCCACGGCGGGTTGCCGAAGGCTCGCTCGGCGTGGTGCTGCATCTGTTTCTGGAACAGTGCGTCGGCGCGGTGTTGCAGGTCGGCGTAATCGACGCCGATCACCTGGCCGCCCTGCATCACGCTGCGCCCGTCGATGAAGCTGGCAATGCAGTCGTCGCCGCGGCCAGCGGTGAACAGGTTTTTCAACGGGTCGAAGAACGGCCCCTGATGGAAGTCGCCGAGGCGGAACACCGTGATGTCCGCACGCGCGCCGACGGCGAGGCGGCCAAGATCGTCGCGGCCCAGCGCCTGGGCGCCGCCGAGGGTGGCGGCGTTGTAGAGATCGAGCATGCGCGTATGCTCGGCATCGCCTTCCTTCACCCGCGCGATATTCAGGCCCTGGCGCAGGTTGTCGAGCATGTCCGCCGGGAAGGTGTCGGTGCCCATGGCGAGGTTGATGCCGCGTGCGCGGTAAGCGCCAAAGGAATCCAGCGCGTCGCCTTCGCGGGCGAACACCACCGGGCAATGCACCAGGCTCGCGCCGGTATCCGCGAGGCGCTGCAACTCATGCTCGCCGCTGTGCAGGATACCGTGTGGCAGAACGCTGCGCGGATTGAGCAGACCATAGCTGTCGAGCCACTGCAGCGAGGACGTGTCGCGCAGGCGACGCACCAACTCCACCTCGTAGCGCGACTGGCAGCAGTGCAGGCGCAGTGGCGCGCTCAGTTCGCGCTGTACAGCGGCGGTGCGTTCCAGCAGCGCAGGCGTACAGGTTTCGATGCGGTCTGGCAGCAGCGCGCCGCGCACCAGGCCGTGGTGGGCGCCGTCGAAGTCATGGAAGAAGCGCTCGGCTTCCTCCAGTCCGGCGAGACCGGCAGCTTCGTCCCAGTGCTGCGCGGGGCGGCCGTCGGCGCGGGCATAGGTCATGCCGCTCATGTAGCAGGGGCCAAGATAAGTGCGCAGGCCAAGCTCGCGGGAAAGCGCGGCGACCTCGGCGAATTCATCGTAGTGCTCGGCCCAGCGCCGGTAGTACATCGAGGTGATCGGCATGGCGGTGGTGATGCCGTTGCGGATCAGCTGGGTGAAGGCGTAGCGGTACTTGAACAGTTCCTCGTCCGGGCTGTAGCACTCGCTCGGCCCGGCACGCAGGTAGTCTTCGGACCAGACGCGGCCCATGTTCCACTCGGTTCCGTTGTCCAGGGTGAGCACCGTGGAGTCGAGGTCGCCGAGGGCATCGAGGTCGATGAAGCCGGGGCCGATCAGCGCGTGACCGTAGTCGATCCACTGGCTGACTTCGCCAGGATAGCCACGGCCGACGAAAACGATCCTGCCGCTCTCGAACACCACTTCGCCGTGGCGCCACAGTACGTGCTGCGCGCCGTCGAAGCCGACCACGAAGCTGGCTTTCAGGCCGATGCGAGGCGTGCTCACAGACGCGACTCCACTAGGCGGCCGTGCTCGGCGATCAGCTTGCCGGCCTTGAACACCTGGCGCTGCGCCGGGCGTGCAACCACGGCTTCACCGAGGGTTTCCACCGGCAGCAGGAGGAAGTCCGCTGGTGCGCCGACTTCGATACGCGCCGGCTCGCGACCCAACGCGCGAGCGCCGTTGTCGGTAGCGGCGGCGAAGGTGGCGGCGAGGTCGTCGTCCTTGCACAGATCGAAGCGGAAGGCGAGGAACATGGCGCGTTCGAGCATGTCGCCGTTGCCCATGGGCGACCAGGCATCGCGGATGCCGTCGCTGCCCAGGCACAGGTTCACGCCAGCTTCGCGCAGGGCGAGGAACGGCGGCACCGGGGTGTCGGCCGGTGCGGAACTCATCAGGGAAATGCCCAGTTCAGAGAGTCGCTCGGCCAGCGGCTCGACCTGCTCCCAGGGCGCCATGCCCAGGCAGTAGGCGTGACTGATCATCACCTTGCCCTGCAGGCCATGGCGCTCGGTGTAGTCGGCGATGCGGGCGATCTGCCAGAGGCCCAGCTCGCCCTTGTCGTGCAGGTGGATATCCACGCCCCGGCCGAATTCCACGGCCAGGCCGAAGACGATATCGAGCTGGGCAATGGGGTCGTCATCGATACCGCAGGGGTCGAGCCCACCGACGTTTTCCACGCCCAGCGCCAGTGCCTCGCGCATCAACTCGGCGGTGCCGGGGCGGCTGACCAGACCGGTCTGCGGAAAGACCACGAACTCCATGTCGATCAAGTCCGAATAGCGCTCGCGCAGCGCCTGCATCGCTACCACGTGGCGCAGGCCCAGTTCGGGGTCGATATCCACGTGGCAGCGGAAGGTCAGTGAGCCACGGGCGATGCACTGCTCCAGCAGCGCGCCAGCACGTGCGGCGATGGGCGCTTCGATCTCGCGCAACACGCGACGTTCGTTGGCGATGTAGTCCTTGAGCGTGGGGCCGGCGCTGTTGGGTCGCCAGGGTTGACCCCAGAGGGTCTTGTCCAGGTGGCAGTGGCTTTCCACCAGCGGCGGCAACAGGAGCTGGCCGGCGCCGTCGATGTCGCCGTCCTGCGGCGCAGCGTTGCTCGCCGGGCGGCGCTCGGTGATGCGGCCGTCACGGATGAGGAAGTCTTCCGCTGCATTGCCCAGCGGACGGATGTTGCGCAGCCAGTAGCTGTCGGTCATGGGGACCTCGAACAGAAATCGGATAAATGACGTAGGGCGAATAACCGCTCGCGGTTATCCGCCGAGGTGCTCGACGGCGGATAAAGCGTTCCGCTTTATGCGCCCTACGGGGTAGACCGGAGCGACACCTGTAGGAGCGAGCTTGCTCGCGAACGGCCGCCAGTCAGGCACCGGTGCCATACGGTTCGCGAGCAAGCTCGCTCCTACGAAGAGCAGGCCCGGCACGTGGTCGGGCCAATCCATCAGCCCTTGAGCTTGGACCAGATGCGGTCCTGCAGCTCGCGGGACTTGTTGCTGCATTCCTTTTCCAGACGCAGGCGCGAGGCGTACTCCTCGGGCATGTTGATGGCGTCCATGACCTTCCACTTGGCGTCCAGCAGGTGGTCGGTCTGGATGCCGTTGGAATAGGCAATGGCGTTGGTCACCGCGGCGGCGTTCTCCGGCTTCATCATCCAGTTGATGAAGACCTTGGCGTTCTCTGGGTGCGGCGCGCTTTTCGGCACGGCGAAGTTGTCCTGGAAGGAGGCCACGCCTTCGCGCGGGTAGACGTATTTGATGGTGCTCTTCTGCAGCGTGGCGCGGGCGGTGGAGCCGTTCCAGTTCTGCATCAGCACGACTTCGCCGGAGGCCATGCGGTCCACGGTGTTGTCGGAGCTGTACATCTTCAGGAAGGGCTTCTGCTTCTGCAGCAACTCGAGAATCTTCTTGGCGTCCTGCGGGTTCTCGGTGCACTCGTCGACGTTCAGGTAGTGCGCGGCGGCGTTGATCAGGCTGCTCGGGGTATCCAGCGCGGCGACCTGGCCCTGCAGCTCCGGGCGCGGCTCGAAGAACTCCTTCCAGGAGTCATCCAGCTTGCCGCCCGGCACCCGCGCGCTGTCGTAGGAGAAACCGGTGGTGCCCCACAGGTAGGGGGCCGAGTACTTGCGGCCGGGGTCGAAGCCCGGATCGCGGAAAGCCGGTTTGACGAACTGGAAGTTGGCCAGCTTGGGCGTGTCGATTTCCAGCAGCAGGTCCTGGTTGATCAGCGTCTGCATGATCGAGTGCGACGGCACGATCACGTCGTATGCCGCGCCGCCGGCCTGCAGCTTGGCCAGCAGGGTTTCGTTGCTGTCGTAGCCGTCCATGGTGACCTTGATGCCGGTCTCCTTCTCGAACTTGGCCAGCAGCTCCACCGGGTAGTAGTCGGTCCAATTGTAGAAGAACAGCTGCTTGGGTTCCTCGGCCCGGGCGACGCCCGCAGCCAGCAGGGCGAGGGACAAACCGGCAAGGCCGTGACGCAGGGCATTCAACTTCATGGCGTTCTCCTTAAACGAAAAGCCCGAAACAAAAGGTCAGAAAACGAAAGGTTGGCAGTCTTGATCAGGCGTCCGGTTTGCCGCGCTGGCCGAGCCAGTACGACAGCACCACGAGGACGATGGAAATCACCAGCATGAGGGTCGAGATTGCGTTGATCTCGGGGGTCACCCCGGCCTTGATGGCCGAGAAGATATAGACCGGCAGCGTCGTCGAGCCGGGGCCGGCGACGAAGAAGGTCATGATGAAGTCGTCGAGGCTGACCACGAACGCCAGCACCGCGCCGGACAGCACCGCCGGCCACAGCAGCGGCAGGGTCACCCGGCGGAACACCTGGTAGGGGCTGGCGTAGAGGTCACCGGCAGCTTCCAGCAGGCTCTTGTCCAGGTCATTCAGGCGTGCACGGATCGGCAGGTAGGCGAAGGGAATGCAGAAGCCGACATGGGCGACGATCACCGTCATCAGGCCCAGCTTGATGCCCAGCGACATGAACAGCAGCAACGTGGCCACCGCGATGACGATCTCCGGCAGGATCAGCGGCAGGTTGATGCCGCCCTCTACCAGCCGCCGTCCGTAGAACGGCCGCGAGGTCGCCAGCGCCGCCGCCAGGGCGATCGCCGTGGACAGCACGGTGGCAAAGCCGGCGACCACCAGCGAGTTGAACGCCGCCGCCTGGATCGAGGGGTTGGCGACTATCCTGCCGTACCAGGCGAAGGAGAATTCGGTCCACACCGTGGCCGAGCGGTTGGCGTTGAAGCTGTAGCCGATCAGCACGAAGATCGGCAGGTACAGGTAGGCCAGGACCAGCAGGCTGGTTTCGCGGGTGCCGGGCAGTTTCTTCAGGTGCTGGGCGATCATGCGTTGGCTCCTCCCAGGTGGACGGCCTTGGCGGCGCGGCGGCTATACAGGGCGAACGCGATCAGGGCGAGCAGCATGATCGCCAGCAGCAGGAACGACAGCGAACCGCCCAGCGGCCAGTTGCGCGCGGTACCGAACTGCTGCTGGATCAGGTTGCCGATCATCAGGGTCTTGCCGCCGCCGAGGATCGCCGGGGTGATGAAAGCGCCCAGGCTCGGGACGAACACCAGCAGGGAGCCGGCGATCACACCGGGCATGGACAGCGGCAGGATTACCCGCTGCAACGCCTTCCAGCGGTTCGCACCCAGGTCATAGGCGGCCTCGACCAGGCGCCAGTCGAGCTTCTCCAGGGTCGAGTAGATTGGCAGGATCATGAACGGCAGGAAGCTGTAGACCAGGCCGACGCAGACCGCGAAGTCGTTGTACAGCAGGGTGATGCCGCCGGCCTGGGGGAACAGCGCGTTGACCGACTGGGCGACCCAGCCGTGCTCGCGCAGGATGATCAGCCAGGCGTAGTTACGGATCAGCAGGTTGGTCCAGAACGGGATGGTGATCAGCAGCACCATCAGGTTGCGCGAACGCTCGCTGAGGCTGGTCATCCACAGCGCCACCGGGAAGCCGAAGAGGAAGCACAGCAGCGTGGTGCCGCCGGCCTGGAACAGCGAACGCAGCAGTGCCTGGGCATAGACCCAGTTCAGCTCCAGGTTGCCGTCGAAATCTTCCTGGAAGAACAGCTGCACGTAGCTCTGGATCTGCCAGTCGGCATGCCAGTCGACGCCGCCGTAGAGGTTGCGCGGCAGCAGGCTGATGTAACCCATGATCGCCAGCGGGATGGCGATCAGCCCGAGCAGCGTCAGCGCCACCGGGCTGAGCAGCAACAAGCGGCGAGTGGTGGGCGACTCGTTCATCTCAGGCCTCCATCAGCAGGCAGGCCTGGGGCGGCAGGTGCACCGCCACGGCCTCGCCGACGTCGCGGGCGCGACCGCCCTCGTTGCTCTCGCGCAGGGTGATCTGCGAGGAATCGGGCAGGCGGCAGCGATACAGCGTGGCGGTGCCGACGTACATCACCGTCTCGATCACCGCGCGCAGGTGGTGCGGCTGCGACGGGTCGACCAGCTTCGAACGCTCCGGACGGAAGGCCAGCTGCACGCTGGCGCTGCTCAGGCCCGCCGGCAGTTCGCAGGGAATTTCCGCCGCCATGGCGTTGGGGTGGAAACCGCCCTGGCGCATCTGTCCGGGGAGGAAGTTGATGTCGCCGATGAACTGCGCGACGAAGCGATGCGTCGGGCGTTCGTAGATCTCGTTGGGCGTGCCGATCTGCATGATGTTGCCGTGGGACATCACGGCGATGCGGTCGGACAGCGTCAGCGCTTCTTCCTGGTCGTGGGTGACGAAGATGAAGGTGATGCCCGCTTCTTCCTGCACGCGCTTGAGCTCGACCTGCATCTCCTTGCGCAGCTTCAGGTCCAGCGCGGACAGCGGCTCGTCGAGCAGCAGTACCGAAGGCTTGGGCGCCAGCGCGCGGGCCAGGGCTACGCGTTGCTGCTGGCCGCCGGAGAGCTCGGCCGGCTTGCGACGCGCCAGGTGTTCCATCTGCACCAGCGCCAGCATTTCCTTCACCCGGCCGGGAATCTCGCCGCGCGCCAGTCCCTGCATCTCCAGGCCGAAGGCGATGTTCTCGCTCACCGACATGTGCGGGAACAGGGCGTAGCTCTGGAACACGGTATTGATGCGGCGACGGTACGGCGGCAGGTCGTTGACCCGCTCGCCGCCGACGAGGATGTCGCCGGAGGTGACGTTCTCGAAGCCGGCGATGCTGCGCAGCAGCGTGGTCTTGCCGCAGCCGGACGGCCCCAGCAAGGTGAAGAACTCGTTATGGGCAATGTCGACCGACACTTCGTTGAGGGCGGGAGCGACGTTGGGATCATCGGTGTAGCGCTTGCTGACCCGACGCACCTCGACTGACGACGAGTGATTCATTTTGGTGCATTCCTCTTGTTTTTGTATGCAATATTTGAATGCAATCTAGAAATAGCTGATGTATTTTTCTTCTGCAACTGGTTTTGCACGGACGGTTTTGCGGCATCCTTTGAAGGGTCAAGCAAGAGGCGGAGTCGCTCATGGCGGAGAATCACCCCGAGTCCACGGTGGAACGCGTCTACCAAGGGGTTTACGAGGCAATCAGCAAGCGCACCCTGCGCCCCGGCATGAAGCTGGGCGAGGCGGCGTTGGCGGAATTGTTCAAGGTCAGCCGCACTTCAGTGCGCGCGGCGCTGAAACATCTGGAAGCGGACGGGCTGGTTTCCAGCGCGCTCAACAAGGGTGCGTGGGTGTCCTTACCCAGCGACGAGGAGATCCGCTCGCTGTTCGAAACGCGGCGGCTGATCGAAATCGGCATCGTCAGCGAACTCTGTCGCCGCGCGGACAGCGCGATCATCCAGGACCTGCGCGACCACGTGGCGCTGGAAGAGGCCACCCACGACCACGACCACGCAAGGTTCGTCCACCTGCTGGGCGAGTTCCACCTGAAGCTGGCAGCGGCGCTGAACAACCCGGTGCTGCTGGACTTCTTCCGCAAGCTGATCGAGCGCGCCTCGCTCTACGCCACCACCCTGGACGACGATCAGCACGAGACCTGCCGCGGCAACGAGCACCAGCGGCTGATCGAGTACATCGAGTCGGGCAACCAGGCGGCGGCCATCGAGCTGACCTGCATGCACCTCAATGCGATCGAGCAGGCGATCCTCAAGGCGGCGGGGAACCTGAAGGCGGATTACCATCCGCTCAAGCATCTGATCGGTGGCTGAGCCCCCGTCGCACATGAACGTAGGGCGCATAATCTGGAACAGGTTATCCGCCAGCACACCTGCGGCGGATAACGCTGGCGCGTTATGCGCCCTACGCAAAGCGCGTAAAGAAGAACGCCCGGCATTGGCCGGGCGCTCTTCATTCAGGAGGTCGGGCCGCCGGTGATGCGGTCGAAGCCCCGGCGAATCTCGTCTTCGGGCAGGTTGTCGCCGATGAAGACGATCACGCTCTCGCGCTGCTCGTTGCCCTTCCAAGGCGTATCCCAGTCGAAGCCATACAACCTCAGCACGCCCTGGAACACCAGGCGACGCTCCTCGCCGGCGATGTTCAACACGCCCTTGTAGCGCAGCAGCGAGTTGCCGTGCCACTGCAGCAGATCGTCCATGAATTCGCTGAGGCGTTCGATATCCAGCGGGTTGTCGCTGCGCAGCACCAGGGTGGTGATGCGGTCGGTCGTATCCGCCGCCGGGCGCACCGGGCGCAGCAGCGGACGCAGGCCGAGGTCGGCGTTGAGGTTGAAGCCGCGCACGTCGAGCAGGCGCTCCAGTTCGATGGCGCCGTGCTTCACGGCATGGATCTCGGCGCGGCGGTTGATGCGCTGCAGGCGCTCGACCAGCGCCTCGTACTGCGCCGGCGAAACCAGGTCACTCTTGCTCACCAGGATGCGATCCCCGAAACCGACCTGGGCCTGGGCGATGGCCTCCTGCAGGTGGCGCTCGGCGTTGGCGGCGTCCACCAGGGTGATGATGCCGTCGAGCAGGTAACGCTCGCGCAGGGTCTCGTCGACAAAGAAGGTCTGCGCGACCGGGGCCGGGTCGGCCAGGCCGGTGCACTCGATCACCACGCGGTCGAAGTCCAGCTCGCCGTTGTCGCGCCGCTCCAGCAGGACGTAGAGCGCACGCTCCAGGTCGCTATTGATGGTGCAGCAGACGCAGCCGTTGGACAGTGTCGTCACCTGAACCGCGTCATCGCCGAGCAATTGAGCGTCGATCGGCGTCTCGCTGAATTCGTTCTCGATCACGGCGATCTTCAGGCCGTGCTCTGCCTTGAGGATGTGCTTGAGCAGGGTGGTCTTGCCGGCCCCGAGGAAGCCGGTGAGGACGGTCACCGGAATCTGCGGCGCGCTTGCGGAATCGGTCATGGAAACTTCCAGGCAATCAGAATGGAAAACAGGCGGAAATGAAAACGGGCCGCGATCGCTCGCGGCCCGTCCGTTATACACCCATCCGCGCGATCAGCAGCAGCGGATCGGCCTTCCCTTGCCGCCACCGTAGCGCGCCTCCTGGCGCTCGCGGAAGAACTCCTCGTAGGTCATCGGAGTCTTGTCCGGGTGCTTGTTCTGCATGTGCTGAACGTAGGTGTCGTAATCGGGCATGCCGACCAGCATGCGAGCGGCCTGCCCGAGATACTTACCCATGCGGCTGAGGTCGTTGAACATGATGCTCCTCCGTCAGGCGTCCGGAATCGGCTGGAACGGAGCTTCCTTGTCGGTGCGCTCCTTCTTGGTCCAGGCGCTGGCGCCTACCTTGATCGCGTACACCAGCACGCTGAACACCACCAGCAGGAACAGCACGGTGAGGCCAGCGTTGATGTAGGCATTCATCATCACGTGCTGCATCTGGCCGATGTCCTTGGCCGGGGCGATGATCTGACCGGCGTCCAGGCCGGCGGAGTATTTCTTGCCCAGGGCGATGAAGCCCACGGCCGGGTTGCTGTCGAACAGCTTGATCAGGCCGGCGGTGGTGGTGCAGATCAGCAGCCAGGCGGCCGGCAGGGCGGTTACCCAGACGTACTGCTGGCGCTTCATCTTGATCAGCACGACGGTGGAGAGCATCAGCGCGATGCCGGCGAGCATCTGGTTGGAGATGCCGAACAGCGGCCACAGCGTGTTGATACCGCCCAGCGGATCGACCACGCCCTGGTACAGCAGCCAGCCCCACAGCGCGACGCAGCCGCCGGTGCCGATGATGTTGGCGGTCCAGGATTCGGTCTTCTTCAGCGCCGGGACGAAGTTGCCCAGCAGGTCCTGCAGCATGAAGCGCCCGGCACGGGTGCCGGCGTCCACCGCGGTGAGGATGAACAGCGCCTCGAAGAGAATCGCGAAGTGGTACCAGAAGGCCATGGTGTTCTCACCCGGCAGCACCTGGTGAAGGATGTGCGCGATGCCCACGGCGAGGGTCGGCGCACCACCGGCACGGGCCAGGATGGTGGTCTCGCCGATGTCCTTGGCGGTCTGGGTCAGAATTTCCGGGGTGATGGTGAAGCCCCAGCTGCTGACGGTCGCGGCCACCGCGGTAACGTCGGTGCCGACCACGGCCGGCGGGCTGTTCATGGCGAAGTAGATGCCCGGTTCGATGACCGAGGCGGCGACCATCGCCATGATGGCCACGAAGGACTCCATCAGCATGCCGCCGTAGCCGATGTAACGGGCGTCGGGCTCGCGGTTGAGCAACTTGGGCGTGGTGCCCGAGGAGATCAGCGCGTGGAAGCCGGAGACGGCGCCACAGGCGATGGTGATGAACAGGAACGGGAACAGGCCGCCCTTCCACACCGGGCCGGTGCCGTCGGTGAACTGGGTCAGGGCCGGCATCTTCAGCTCTGGCGAAACGATCACGATGCCGATGGCCAGGGCGATGATGGTGCCGATCTTGAGGAAGGTCGACAGGTAGTCACGCGGCGCCAGCAGCAGCCACACCGGCAGGACCGAGGCGATTGCGCCGTAGGCGATCAGCATCCAGACGATCTGCACGCCATGGAAGGTGAACACCGGGGCCCACTCGGGGCTGGCGGCGATCTGGCCACCGAGCCAGATGCTGCCCAGCAGCAGGATGATGCCGACCACGGAAATCTCGCCGATGCGGCCCGGGCGGATGTAGCGCATGTACACGCCCATGAACAGCGCGATCGGGATCGTCGCCAGCACGGTGAACATGCCCCAAGGGCTTTCGGCCAGAGCCTTCACCACGATGAGCGCGAGCACCGCGAGGATGATGATCATGATCAGGAACGCGCCAAACAGAGCGATGGTCCCCGCCACCTGCCCCATTTCCTCGCGTACCAGTTCACCCAGCGAACGCCCGTTGCGGCGGCTGGAGATGAACAGGACCATGAAATCCTGCACGGCACCGGCCAGCACCACGCCGGCGATCAGCCAGAGCGTGCCGGGCAGGTAACCCATCTGCGCGGCCAGTACGGGACCGACCAGCGGGCCGGCGCCGGCGATGGCAGCGAAGTGGTGACCGAAGAGGATGTGCTTGTTGGTCGGGACGTAGTCCAGGCCGTCGTTGTTGAGGACCGCAGGGGTCGCTCGGTTGGGGTCCAGTTGCATCACCCTGGTGGCGATGAACAGGCTGTAGTAGCGGTAGGCGACCAGGTAGATGGCAACCGCCGCGACGACGATCCACAGTGCGTTGATGGCTTCGCCGCGACGTAGTGCCACGACTCCCAAGGCAAATGCACCGACTATCGCCACCGCCAGCCAGGCGAGGTGACGTAGCAGGCTGTTGTTATTGTTCATAGCGAGGCTTCCGACAGTTTGAAGGCGAGAATTCGCAGAAAAATTCTAGTCTTTTCCGGCGACCCATTCATACGACCTTAGTCTAGGGCGGTTACGCGCTTATTGCCGGAGGTCAACGCGCTCGACCGCAGGGTCAGGAAATGAAAAGGCCCGCCTGGGGCGGGCCTTTTGCGGCGTAGCGGTCGTCAGGCCGGCTGCTTGGCGTACTGCGCCAGGGTCTGGTCACGGCTCATCACCGCCAGGGTGTTGTTGAGCACCTGCTCGCCGGTGGCGTCCTTGGACGTGAAGATCTCACCGAAGTGCTGCTGGGTGACCTGGGCGAAGTGCGCGCGATCCTGGGTCGGGATACCAAGCAGGACGGCGTAGGCGTCCAGCGCCTCGCCGTGGCCCTGGGCCATGTTCTCGGCGATGTTGTCGAGCATGCCGTTCATGGCGAAGATCGAGCGGCCGCCGTAGGAAATGCGCTGACTGGCGTCGCAGCCGTTGGTGCCGGAGGTCAGGCCGAAGGTGGCGTTGCCCGAGGTGCCGTTGGTAGTGGTGGCCAGCAGGTGCGGGAACAGGCCGCGCTGACCGTCGAAGACCATGTTGCCCCAACCGCAGCCTTTGCCGCTCTGCCCGGCTTCATCTGCGTGCGCCGCCAGACTGGCAACGCTGATAACCCCAAAAATCAGACCCTTGATCACTTTATTGTCCATGCTCTGCACTCCGCAGTTGTAGTGGTTAAACGCACATGGAGCTTTGGCGAGGGTCTGCAGGCTGTCAAACCCGCGCGGGCTGTGTCTGACGGACGAAACGTCAGCACTCGGTGTACGACGCGTCGGTAATGGCTTGCGTCTATAGTGAGGCGAAGCAGAAACGGCCGGAGAGCCATGACATGACTGACGATCACGACGAGCGCCGGCGCTTCCAGCGCATCGCCTTCGACGCCGGCACCGAGATCAGCCAGGGCGACCAGCGCTGGAAGGTGACGCTGCTCGACCTGTCCCTGCAGGGCCTGCTGGTGCAGCGACCGGAACACTGGAGCATCGTCGCGCAGGAACCGGTGCAGGTGCGCATCTATCTGGGCTTCGACGTCAACGTCTATATGGAGGCCGACCTCGCCTGGGAGCGCGAAGGCCTGCTGGGCTTCAATTGCCGGCACATCGACCTGGACTCCATCAGCCACCTGCGGCGCCTGGTGGAGCTGAACCTGGGTGACGAGTCACTGCTGGAGCGAGAGCTGACGCTGCTCAGCGAACACTGAAACTCCCCGTAGGAGCGGCCTATGGGCGCGATCGCGGGCATGGGCCGCTCCTACAGGAGCACGACGACCTATTCGAACAATGCATCCAGCGCCTGCTCCAGGCGCGTCACGGCGATCACCTGCAGGCCGGGCGGCGATTCCTTCGGCGCGTTGCCCTTGGGTACGATGGCGCGCTTGAAGCCGTGCTTGGCCGCTTCCTTCAGACGTTCCTGGCCGCTGGGCACCGGCCGCACCTCGCCGGACAGGCCGACCTCGCCGAACACCAGCAACTGGTGATCCAGCGGGCGGTTGCGCAGGCTGGACATCACCGCCGCCATCAGCGCCAGGTCCGACGCCGTCTCCAGAACCTTCACACCGCCGACCACGTTGAGGAACACATCCTGGTCGTAGGTCGGGATGCCGCCGTGGCGGTGCAGCACCGCCAGCAGCATGGCCAGCCGGTTCTGGTCCAGGCCCAGGGTCACGCGGCGCGGGTTGGCCAGGTGGCTGGTGTCCACCAGCGCCTGCACCTCCACCAGCATCGGCCGCGAGCCTTCCCAGGTGGCCATGACCACACTGCCCGGCACCGACTCCTGGGCGCGGGTGAGGAAGATGGCTGACGGGTTGGAAACTTCCTTCAGACCACGGTCAGTCATGGCGAACACGCCCAGTTCGTTCACCGCCCCGAAGCGGTTCTTCACTGCCCGCAGCAGGCGCAGGCGGCCGTCGGATTCACCCTCGAAATACAGCACGGTGTCGACCATGTGCTCCAGCACGCGCGGGCCGGCCAGGGAGCCTTCCTTGGTGACGTGGCCGACCAGGAAGATTGCCGTGCCGCTCTGCTTGGCGAAGCGCACCAGCAGCGCCGCACTCTCGCGCACCTGAGCGACGCCGCCGGGTGCGGATTGCAGCTGTTCGGTGAAGATGGTCTGGATCGAGTCGATCACCATTACCTTGGGCTGCTCCTGGCGCGCCGTGGCGATGATGGTCTCGATGCAGGTCTCGGTCATGACCTTGAGCTTGTCCTCGGGCAGGCCGAGGCGGCGGGCGCGCATGGCGACCTGCTGCTGGGATTCCTCACCCGTGACATAGAGCGCCGGCAGGCGCGTGGCGATGTTGCAGAGGGTCTGCAGGAGGATGGTGGACTTGCCGATGCCGGGGTCGCCGCCGATCAGCACCACCGAGCCGTCGACCAGGCCGCCGCCCAGGGCGCGGTCCAGCTCCGCCGAGGCGGTGGAGAAGCGCGGCATTTCCTCGACGCTGACTTCGGCGAGGGTCTTGATGTTGGCCTGCTGGCCGGCCCAGCCGCCACGGCCGGAGGAGCTGCTGGCCGAGCCGCCGGTGGGGGTGGTGTCGATGACGGTTTCGACCAGGGTGTTCCAGGCGCCGCAATCAGGGCATTGACCGGCCCATTTCGGGTAGGTGGCGCCGCACTCGGTGCAGCCGTACATGCGCTTGGCCTTGGCCATGGGGGACTTCCGTCGAATGCAAAGTCCCCATCATAAGCCAATCGGGTGGAGCGGTTCAGAACCTATTTACGGTCTCGCGAGCTAGAGCAGAAGTGCGCTGAAATCGGTTGAGGGAGCGGAGTTTACACGCAGTAAATGAGCCCCCCGAGGCCGATTTCAGCGTGGTTCTGCCGACGCGCAGCAGGCCGTAGACAGGTTCTTAGCTCGCCAGGCGGCGATACTGACTTTCCATATCGTGCTTGAGGCTTTCGCGGCGCATCAGCAGCGAGGCCAGGGTGCAGTCGGGGCGTTCGATGCCCTCTTCCACACGACCGATGCGCTGGTCCAGCAGCTCGTACTGCAGCTTCAGGCGGACCAGGCGCTCCTGGGCGCGCAGGGCTTCGGCGTTGCGTTTGGGGAGCTTGGTGACGGACTTGCCAGAGGACGAAAGGGCTTTACGCATGGCGGTGGCACCGGTTGGAAAGAGATGACGGGAGCCTACGCCTCGCGCAGGCAGCCACCCTTGACTCTGGTCAAGCTCAACCGGATCGCTTGAGCAGGTCGGAAATCTCGTCCTTCAGCGCCACGCGCTGCAGCTTGAGGGAGTTGAGGGCGAGGTCGTCCATCGCCTGGCGGCCGTCCTCGATGTCGTAGATCTTCTTGTCCAGCTCCTCGTAGCTGGCGGCCATGCGGGTGAAGTTCGCGTCCTTCCCGTGCAACCGGGTCATCAGGGCCTTCTGGTCGGGGAATTCGCGGGACAGGGGATGATGCTCGAGCGGCATGGCGGGCCTCCTTGTTGGATGCGTTGGAGTGGATGGCTTGCCCGATAAGCCTAGACCACGGCGCGATGCCGCCCACCGCCGCCGGTCATACCGTTGGAATTGACCGCGCACGGGGTGTTCAGACGGCGACGGGCCGCTAAACTGCGCCTGTCCCCTCTTTTTGCGTAACAAGGAGTCTGTGCATGAGTCTGCTCAACGAATTCAAGGCCTTCGCGGTCAAGGGCAACGTGGTCGACATGGCCGTCGGTATCATCATCGGCGCGGCGTTCGGCAAGATCGTCTCGTCCTTCGTCGGTGACGTGATCATGCCGCCCATTGGCCTGCTGATCGGTGGCATGGACTTCTCCGACCTGGCGATCACGCTCAAGGCCGCCGAGGGCCAGACGCCGGCGGTGATGCTGGCCTACGGCAAATTCATTCAGACCTGCCTGGACTTCATCATCGTGGCCTTCGCCATCTTCATGGGCGTGAAGGCCATCAACAAACTCAAGCGTGAAGAGGCCGTGGAGCCCAGCGCCCCGCCGGTGCCGAGCGCTGAAGAAACCTTGCTGACCGAGATCCGCGACCTGCTCAAGCAGCAGAACAACCGCGCTCCTTGAGCAGACCGCTGACCGGGCCGGGGGCGGCCCCTGACGTCAGTCCGGCGGCGTCAGCAGCACGCGGCCAATGCGCCGCTCGCTGACGTCCGTCACTTCCAGGCGCCAGCCGCCCAGCTCCAGCGTGTCACCCTTGGCCGGCAAGCGGCCAAGGTGCTTGAGCGCCAGGCCGCCGAGGGTCTGGTACTCCGCCGTCGGGCGGGCGTGGAAGCCGACCCGTTCGGCCAGCGCCGACAGTGTCACGGCACCGTCCACCCGGTAGGCGCCCGCCTCTGCCTCGATGTCCGTACCGGACACCTCGCTGGCGTCCGGCAGTTCACCGGCAATCGCCTCCAGCACGTCGGTCATGCTCAGCATGCCCTCGAAGCCACCGAACTCGTTGACCACGAAGGCCAGGTGGGTCGAGGCCTCGCGCATCAGCTCCAGGGCGCCCAGCACCGTACTGCTGTCCGGCAGGCTCAGCGGCTCGCGCAGCAGCGGCAGAATGTCCAGCTCACGGCCCTGCAACAGGGCAGAGAACAGCTCCTTCTTGTGCACATAGCCCAGCGGCTCGTCTATGTTGCCTTCGCGGATCACCAGCAGGCGCGAGTAAGGCGACTCCAGCAGCGCGCGGCGGATGTTCTCCGGGCTGTCGGCCACGTCCACGCGGTGTACGCGCTGGCGGTCGATCATCACGGCTTTGACCGGACGCTCGGCCAGACCCAGCACACCGCTGATCATCACCCGCTCACGGCGGTGGAACGGCGCGTCTCCGCCATCGTCCGGGCCCACCAGGTCGGCGATGTCTTCGCCCACTTCGTCGGCGTCGACCTTACCGCCCATCAGGCGCAGCACGGCGTGGGCGGTCCGCTGGCGCAGGCCACGCTGGCCGCGCTGGCTCTTCTGGCGTTTCCAGCGCACCAGCTGGTTGGCCATCTCGATCAGCAGGCTGAAGCCGATGGCGGCGTACAGGTAGCCTTTCGGGATGTGGAAGCCAAGGCCTTCGGCCGTCAGACTGAAACCGATCATCAACAGGAAGCCCAGGCACAGCATGATCACCGTGGGGTGCTCGTTGACGAAGCGGGTCAGCGGCTTGCTGGCCACCATCATCAGGCCGATGGAGAAGATGACTGCGATCATCATCACTTCCAGCTGCTCGACCATGCCCACGGCGGTGATCACCGCGTCGAGGGAGAACACCGCGTCCAGCACCACGATCTGCGCGACTACCGGCCAGAAGGCGGCATAGACACGCTTGCCGTTGGAGGTGTGCACGCGGCCTTCCAGGCGTTCATGCAGCTCCAGCGTCGCCTTGAACAACAGGAACAGACCACCGAACAGCATGATCAGGTCGCGGCCGGAGAAGGACTTGCCAAACACCTCGATCAGCGGTTCGGTGAGCGTGACCAGCCAGGAAATGCTCGCCAGCAGGCCCAGGCGCATCAGCAGCGCCAGCGACAGGCCGATCAGCCGTGCGCGGTCGCGCAGGTGCGGCGGCAACTTGTCCGCCAGGATCGCGATGAAGACCAGGTTATCGATGCCGAGCACCAGCTCGAGCAGGATCAGGGTGAGCAGGCCGAGCCAGGCCGTGGGGTCCATCAACCATTCCATGTCGAACGACCTCGCTGGGCGCGCGCCATGGCAGGCTGGGAAGGCTTATCCGCGAACGCGGGTGCCGGGGGAGGTTCGCCGAACGCCGGCTCTACAGGGGTAGCGACCGGGGCCGGCGTTGTACTTTGACTGTCCATAAGGTCCGAAAAAAGGGAAACGGACGCTTATCCTAAGGGCAAAGCCCCGCGGCCCTAAGGGGACAATCTTTTCAAAATCTATCGGGCCGAACTTACCAATAGTTTTCCACGGCGATCTGGCCGGGCTTGCGCGTCAGCGCCAGGCTCATGCCGCGGGCCTTCAGCACGGCACGGGTGTCCTCGATCATCTGCGGGTTGCCGCAGAGCATCACCCGCGAATGTTCCGGGGTGAGCTCCAGACCGGCGGCGCGTTCCAGCTCGCCGTTCTCGATCAGCGTGGTGATCCGCGCGTTCAGGCAGCCGGGCACCTGTTCGCGGGTGACCACCGGGATGAACTGCAGCTTGTGGATATGTTCGGCCAGATGCTCCATCGCGCCGAAGCTGGCAATCAGGTCGCGGTAGGCCAGTTCCTTTTCCTCGCGGGCGCTGTAGACCAGCTTGATGGTCTCGAAGCGCTCCCACACCTCGAAGTCCTGCAGGATCGACAGGAACGGCGCCAGGCCGGTGCCGGTGGAGAGCAGCCAGAGGTCGCGGCCATCAGGGAAACGGTCGAGGGTGAGGAAGCCGAAGGCCTGGCGGTCCACCAGCAACTGGTCGCCAACGCGCAGGCGGCTGAGCTCACTGGTGAATTCTCCGCCGGGGACGACGATGGAGAAGAACTCGAGGAAGTCGTCGTGGGGCGCCGAGACCATCGAGTAGGCGCGCCAGACGATGCTGCCGCTGGGCTTGTACACGCCCAGGCGGGCGAACTGCCCGGCGCGGAAGCGGTAGCCGCTGTCGCGGGTGGTGCGCAAGGTGAACAGGCTCGGGGTGAGCGTCTGCACCTCCACCAGGGTCTGGCGGGTGAACTTCTCTTCGCTGGCGGTCATCGTCCGCTCCTTTGCAGGCAACGGCCCATTTTCCCGTATTCCCGGCGCAAGAAACACCCGCAAGGCTTGTGGCTATCCGGGGAGATCGCCACAAGCCTGCTCTGGATCAGTCCCTTTGGATCAATGCTTGCGGTTCACCACCTGGGCGGCGCGCAGCACGTCGGTGCCGATCTCGCCCTCGAACTGCTTCCACAGCGGCTGCATGGCGGTGCGCCAGGCTTCGCGCTCGGCCGGGGTCAGGGCGACGATGCGCGCCTTGCCGTTGGCGACCACGTGCTCGCGCTCCTTCTGGTTCAGCGCTTCGGCGTCCTTGTTCACCTCGACGGTGACTTCTTCGATGATGCTTTCCAGCTGGGTGCGCACCGGGTAGGGCATGCTGTTCCAGAACTTCTGGTTGCTGATCACCATGTAGCTGAGCACACCGTGGTTGGTCTCGGTGATGAACGGCTGGGCGCTGTCGAGCTTCTGGCTGCCGATGTTCGACCAGGTGTTCTCGGTGCCCTGCACCTTGCCGTCCTGCAGCGCCTTGAGGGTCTCGGCGAAGGGCATTTTCACCGCCGTGGCGTCGAGCAGGCCGAACTGGGCGTTGATCACCGAAGACGGCTGGATGCGGAAGGCCAGGCCCTTGGCATCGGCCGGCGCGCGCAGTTCACGGTTGGCCGAGAGCTGCTTCATGCCGTTGTTCCAGTAGGCCAAACCGTAGATGCCCGAGCGCGCCATGGAATGCAGCAGTTCGCGGCTCTTGTCGCGCTTCTGGAAGCGCTTCACCGCTTCCAGGTCGTCGAACAGGAACGGCAGGTCAAAGACTTCCAGCTGCTTGGTGTAGCCCTCGAACTTCGACAGCGACGGCGCCAGCATCTGCACCTTGCCGTCCTGCAGCGCCTGCAGCTCGTCGGCATCGCCGAACAGCGTGGAGTTGGGGAACACCTCGACCTTCACCTGGCCGGCCAGGCGCTCTTCCACCAGTTTCTTGAACAGCAGCGCACCGCGGCCCTTGGGCGTGTCATCGGCGACGACGTGGGAGAACTTGATGACGATGGGCTCTTCGGCGAAGGCCGGTTGAGCCACGAGGAAAAGGGCGGACAACGCCACCCCGAGCAACGACTGGTACATCGATATCCTTATGCAATGGCAATAGCCCGGCGCGCGAACGACTGTCGCGTGTCGAGGATTCGTGAAGACTTGGAAGAGTGGCCGTCGGTCGGCGGAGCGCAACTCCGGGATCGGGCCCTACCGGGTCGCATGGACCGCCCGGTTATTATTGGGAAGCCGCCACGCAGACGAAGGCGGGGCGGATAGGTCATAATTTTTCGGTATAACGCTGGCCCGCACAAGCAATTGCGAGTCAACCACGTCTCAATTTGATGACAAACTCGTTGCAATAAGCCACTACTCATTGCCAACGAAGCAGCACCTCTATCTCAGCCATTTCCGTCGTTTCGAGAGTCCCATGCCCGTCCTCGCCAGCCCCTTCGCCCAGCTCGACCTGGTCCGCCACCCCGAACAGCGCGAAGACCCGCTGCAGGCCTTCGATGCGGCCGACGAGTACCTGCTCAGCCATCTCCATGAGCAAGGCGTCGGTGCGGACAGCCGCGTGCTGGTGCTCAACGACAGCTTCGGCGCCCTCGCCGCCAGTCTCGTTCCCCATGTGCGCCTGACCAGCAGCGGCGACTCGCACCTGGGCTTAATCGCCCTCGAGCGAAACCTCGAACGCAACGGCCTCGCCGAAGCGCCGCTGACCTTCGTCCCCGCCAGCGAAACCCCACAAGGCCCGTTCGACCACGTGCTGATCCGCGTGCCCAAGACCCTCGCCCTGCTGGAGGAACAGCTGATCCGTCTGCACGGCCAGCTCGCGCCGGGCGCGAAAGTCGTCGCCGCCGGCATGATCAAGCACCTGCCGCGCGCCGCCGGCGACCTGCTGGAAAAGTACATCGGTCCGATGCAGGCTTCGCTCGCCGTGAAGAAAGCCCGCCTGCTGGTGGCGACGGCCGAAGCGCGCCCCGCGCCCTCCTCACCCTATCCGAGTCGCTACCGGCTGGACAAACCCGCGCTGACGCTGCTGAACCACGCCAACGTGTTCTGCCGCGAAGGCCTGGACATCGGCACCCGCGCCTTCCTCCCGCACCTGCCGCAAGTGCACCACGCCGTGCGCGCGGCGGACCTGGGCTGCGGCAACGGCGTGCTGGGCATCGCTTTCGCGCTGCTCAATCCGCAGGCCGAGCTGACACTGGTGGACGAGTCGTACATGGCCGTGCAGTCCGCGCGGGAGAACTGGCAGGCCGCCCTGGGCGACCGTCCGGTGGATATCCACCCCGACGATGGCCTCGCCAGCCAGACCACCGACTCCCTGGACCTGATCCTGTGCAACCCGCCCTTCCACCAGCAGCAGGTGGTCGGCGACTTCCTCGCCTGGCGCATGTTCCAGCAGGCCCGCGCCGCGCTGGTCACCGGCGGCGAGCTGTGGATCGTCGGCAACCGCCACCTGGGCTACCACGCCAAGCTCAAGCGGCTGTTCCGCGGCGTCGAGCAGGTGGCGGCAAATCCGAAATTCGTGGTGCTGAAAGCGACCAAATGAGCGCTCGGGATTGCTCCGGCCGTCGTGCCGGAGCAGCATGGTTCGCCCCCACCCGGATGCGCGCCATGACCGCACAAGAAGCCGCCCTCCTCCCGCCCGAACTGATCCGCACCGCCGACGGCGTCGATCTTGCCTTGCGCCGCATAGGCCCGGCGGACGGCGTGCCGGTGGTGCTGACCCACGGCACCTTCTCCAACCACCGCAGCTGCCTGGGGCTCGCCAATTACCTGGGCAGCCAGGGCTTCGCCTGCTGGTTGTTCGACTGGCGCGGGCATGGCGACAGTGGGCGCAATGAATTCCTGCATAGCTTCGACGACGTGGCCGAGCAGGACGTGCCGGCGATTCTCGATGCCGTGAGCCAGCGCACCGGGCAGGCGGCGCTGCATTGGGTCGGCCACTCCGGCGGCGGACTGATCGTCTCGATGTGGGCCGCACGCCATCCCGAACCGGCGCAGCGCCGCCTGCGCTCACTGGTGCTGATCGGTTCACAGGCCACCGCGGCCGGCACCAGCCCGCGGCACTGGCTGATGCTGCAGGCTTTCGACTGGATGCTGCGCTGGCGGCGCATCGCGCCCAGCCGCGCGAAGAGCGTCGGCCCCGAGGCGGAGAGCGCCCGGCTAATGCGTCAGTGGTGCCAGTGGAATTTCCGCCGGCGCTTCGACTCGCTGGAAGGCTTCGACTATCTGGCCGGGCTGGGCGCTGTCGAGCTACCGGTGCTGGGCGTAGCGGGCGGCGGCGATACCTTTATCGCGCCGGTCGCCGGGTGCGAGGCGCTGGTGAAGGCCTTTGGCGGAGCGCAGGCGAAGCTGGAGCTGTTCGGGCTGGCGACGGGGGCGCGGGAGGACTACAACCACAACCGCCTGCTGCTCTCGCGCAATGCCAGCCTGGAAGTCTGGCCGCGCATTACCCAGTGGCTGGCGCAGCATTGATCCTTGTAGACTCGTAGGGCGCATAACCTGGAACAGGTTATCCGCCGGTGGCTTTTGCGGCGGATAACGCTGGCGCGTTATTCGCCCTACGCGGCTGCCAGACTGTCGCGGGCATGGCCCGCTCCTACAGGTTCAGTGCGGCCGGGGTGTCGACGTCGCGCAGCACGCCTGCGTCAGTAACTTCCAGGGTGATGCAACGATCTCGATTGGCCTGCACCACCGTGCGTGCACCTTCGTCGCCGGTGAGCTGTGTCAGCACCGGCCAGAACTCGCGGCCGAACAGCACAGGGTGGCCGCGCTGGCCGTCATGAAGCGGGAAGAGAATGCCCGAGGCGCTGGCTGCATCGGCGAGCGCACGCAGGGTTTGCGGAGCGATCCACGGCATGTCGCCGAGCAGGATGGCCACGGCCTCAGCCTGAGAGTCGCTCAGCGATGCCGCGCCAGCCGCCAGACTGTGCCCCATGCCCAGCGCCGCTTCCGGGCTGTGGATAACCCGGCAGCCGGCGGGCAGGCCGAAATCCTCCGCCCGCTCGCCGTCACGCACCACCACGCGCACTTCATCGAATACCGCCAATGCACGTTCGACGCTGTGCGCCAGCAGGCTGCGCCCATCCGGCAAGGTGGCTCGACGCTTGTCCGCGCCAAAGCGCGAGCCCTGGCCAGCGGCCAGAACCAGCGCCACGACCGTCACAGCGCCTCGCGGGCGATGCCGCTGCGGGTGCGCAGGATGTCGGCGAGCACGGCCAGGGCGATTTCCGCCGGGGTCTTGCTGCCGAGGTTGAGGCCGATGGGGGCATGCACGCGCGCCAGATCGGCGTCGTTCAGGCCGCCGATGCGGTGCAGGCGCTCGCGGCGCTTGTCGGACGTGGTGCGCGAGCCCATCACGCCGATGTAGAAGGCCTCAGTGCGCACGGCTTCGAGCATCGCCAGATCGTCGATCTTCGGGTCATGGGTCAGGGCGACCACAGCGGTGTCCGCGTGGCAGCCGCCGTTGGCGATGAAGATCGACGGCAGTTCGCGGCGGATTTCGATGCCGTCCAGCACCACGCCATCCAGCGCCTCTTCACGCGGGTCGCAGAGAATGACTTCGAAGCCCAGGCCCTTGCCGAACTCCGCGCAGAAGTGCGCGACGCTGGAGTAGCCGGCCAGCAGCAAGCGCTGAGCAGCACCGACGCGCAGACGCACGCGGGCTTCGTCACGCTCGACACGCGGGCCGTGCTCGTGGTCGTTGCTCAGGCGGCGACTGCCGTCCTGCAGGTTCACTTCGCGCAGCAGGCGGCGCTGGCCGAGCAGCGCCGACTCCAGTTCGCGCAGGTGGGCCTGCACGTCGCAATCGGGCGCGAGGTTTTCCACCAGCACGTCGAGGATGCCACCGCAGGGCAGGCGGATGTTCGTGCGGGTATCGGTGCCGTCGCCGTAGCGCACGACGACTACCGGCTCGCTGAACTCGCCTTCGGCGACGCGTTCGAGAAAGTCATCCTCGACGCAGCCGCCGGACAGCGAACCCACCCACTGGCCGCTGGCGTTGACTGCCAGCAGCGAGCCCGGCGCGCGGGGCGCCGAGCCGTAGGTGAAGAGCACGCTGCACAGCCACACGCGCTGCCCGGCGTTGGACCACTGGAGCGCCTGCCGGACTACTTGCAGATCGAGATGCTGCACGACTCACTCCGTCTTGAGTTGAGCGACCTGTTGTACGCCCATGTCACCCGGCAAGCCACCCCAGGCCTGGCGCAGGTAGTTGATCAGGTCGGTGAGCTGCTCGTCATTGAGCTTGTCGGCGAAGCCCGGCATCGGCTGCATGCGCTCGAAACCGGTGAATTGCTGCTCGCGGATACCCTCGACAATGACCTTGGCCAGGTTGCGCGAATCGGCCAGGCGCAGGGTGGTGTTGCCCTGCATGGCCACGGCGATATGCGGCTTGCCCTCGCCGTCGTTGCCGTGACAGCCGGCGCAGACGTTGAGGTATTGCTGGCGGCCGCGCTTGGCGCTGTCGCTGAGCTGGTCCTCGGCCACCGCTTTGACCACCTTGGCCTGCGGCGGCTGTTCGCCGAGCAGGTAGGTGGACATGGCGGCCAGGTCCTCGTCAGCCAGGTGCTGGGTGCTCAGGTGCATCACCGGGAACATCTCGTTGAACATGCTGCCCTGCGGGCTCATGCCGTGCTTGAGGAAGCCGGTGAGGTCGGCACTGGTCCAGCCGCGCTCGGCCAGGTCCTGGGCCAGCAGGCTCGGGGCGCTGTAGCCGTTTAGCAGGCCGCCGGTGAGGCGCTTGTCCTGCTGCAGGGCGCCGATCTGGTTACGCGGGGTGTGGCACTCACCACAGTGGCCGAGCACTTCCACCAGGTACTGCCCGCGCTGGTACGCCGCGCTCTTGCCCTCGACGTTCTCCAGCTGAACGCTCTTGCCGTAGAGCATGTTCCAGCCCGACAGTCCCATGCGCACGTTGAACGGGAAGCTCAGGCTGGTTTCGGGTGCGGCGCGGTGCACCGGCGTCTGACTCATCAGGTAGGCGTAGAGGGCATCGCTGTCCTCGCGCTTGATGAGGTGGTACGAGGTGTAGGGCATGGCCGGGTAGAGATTGGCCCCGTCCTTGCGCTTGCCTTGGGTGACGGCGGCGAAGAAGTCGTCGGCGCTGTAGTTGCCGATGCCGAACTCCTTGTCCGGGGTGATGTTGCTGCCGTAGATGGTGCCGAACGGTGAGTGGATCGGCAGGCCGCCGGCGAACGGCGCGCCGCCCTCGGCGGTGTGGCAGGCCATGCAGTCGGCGGCGCGGGAGACGTACTCGCCGCGCTTGATCAGCTCCTGGTCGGCCGCCTGGGCACTAAGCGCCAGGCCAAGACCAATGGCCAGCGTGAGGCCGGAAAGAATGCGCTGCATGCTTAGCCCTCCTTGACCAGGCCGAGATCGGTCAGCACTTCGCGGGTGGCGTCGTAATAACGCACATACCCGGTGCAGCGACAGATGTGGTGGCCGAGGCTCGCTTCGATGGTCGATTCCAGTTCGCTCTTCTTCAGCGGCTGGCGCTGGGCCTTCTCCACCAGCACAGTGGCTGCGTTGACGAAGCCCGGCGCGCAGTAGCTGCACTGGAAGGCGAAGCGGTCGACAAACTTCTGCTGGATCGGGTTCAGCTCCTTCACCGAACCATCTTCCTCGCGCTTGGCGTGGCCCTCGATGGTGCGCACCTTCTTGCCTTCGAAGTAGTGCGCGCCGGTGATGCAGGTGCGCACTTCCTCGCTCGTGCCATCGGGGTTGTCGACGATCACCACGCAGGCGTGGCAGATGCCCTGGCCGCAGCCCAGGCGCGAACCGGTGAGGTTCTGGTATTCGTGCAGGTAGTCGATCATCGGCAGGTCCTCGGGAACCTCGACCGGACCGACGGTTTGACCATTCAGGGTCAGGTTGAGCGGACGGTTAGCCATGGAGGGCCTCCTTGATGCGAGCGGGGGTGATGGGCAGGTCGCGGACACGCTTGCCGATGGCGTGGGCCACGGCGTTGCTGATGGCGCCGACCACCGGGATCATCACCACTTCGGCGATGCCCTTGGACGGGTCGCTGGGCGAGAGCGGCGGAAGGATTTCCGAGCTCTGCTGCCAGACGGCCACGTCCTTCGCCTTCGGGAGACGGTAGCGGTTGAAGTTCCAGTCGCCCTCGCCCGGCCCCCCCTCGTAAAGCGGCATGTCTTCGAGCAGCGCATGGCCGATGCCCATGGCGGTGCCACCTTCGATCTGGCCTTTCACCAGTTCCGGCACCAGTACGCGGCCGCACTCGATCCAGCTGTGGTGATTGAGCACGCTGACTTCTCCGTTGCCCTTGTTCACCTTCAGCTCGACGATGGTCGCCACCGGGCTGTAGTAGGTCACCGCGGCGTTGTTCAGCTGCACCGGCGGATAGGCCACGTTCTGGCGGTCAAGCAGATGGAAACCGGCGCTGTTCATCTGCGCCTTCTTCACGCCGGGAGCGCCGTCGCCGTATTTCACGGCCAGGGCGTCCAGCGGCAAGCGGTCGCGCACGCCGTCGATGACGTAATCGCACTCCGCCCAGCTCCAGCGGTTGAAACCATGGACAGTAGCGCCGGTAACCAGGCCTTTGTCGTGGGCGACCTTGGCCAGCTCGGCGAACGACAGCGGCTGCAGGCCGTTGGCGGTGAGCTTGCCGTCGACCCAGTGGGCGTCTTCGCGACGCACCACCAGCGGGTTGGCCGCGCCGTTGAACGGGCCGCGGCGCCAGATTTCCAGGGCCGCCGGCCACAGGCCGTGGTTGAACAGCACGCGCGCCGCTTCACGGGTGGCGTGGCTGAAGTAGTAGGCCGAGTTGGTCGCCGACGACGCCGAGGCGTACTTGCCGACCCAGCGCGGGTTGCGCAGCTTCTCGTCCTGGGTGGGCTGGCTCATGGTGTAGGGGTCTTCGCCGCTGAGCAGCTGAAGCTCCGGCCACTCGGTTTCGGCGGTCTTCATCTCGTCCGCCGGTTTGCCGAGGAAGTCGGCCACCACCAGCGCCTGGGAAGTGGACATGCCCGTGCCGATCTCGATGCCGATATGGCGCATGTGCACCTTGCCCTGGGCATCGAACTCGATGCTCGCCATGGGCGCTTCGGAGCCAGTGCCGAAGTCCTTCTGGCAGATGGCGAAGCCAACGCCGTACCAGTGATCCGGGTCCTTGGCGTCCATCTCTTTCTTGCGCGCGTCGCGAGTCTTCCACCACTCGTGGGCGGCGGCTTTGTCGAGTATCTCGTGCAGGCGCAGGGCGCCGGCAGGAATCGCGCCCTGGGTGTTCTTCATGCCGGACTTGAGTGCGTTGACGCGGCGCAGCTCGATGGCATCGACGCCCAGGCGACCGGCGATCTCATCCACCATCATCTCGGTGGCGGCCATGCTCTGCAGGGTGCCGTAGCCACGCATGGAGCCGGCCTCGACGGCGCGGGAATGGTAGGCAGTCACCTGCAGGTCGTTCTGCGGCATGTAGTAGATCGACTGCGCAGCGGTAGCGCCCACGGCGGCCACGGACGGGCTGTAGTTGATGCGACCACCGCCGTCCACGCTCATCTCGGTGCGGAAGATCTTGAAGGTCATGTCCTTCTTGTCCACCGCCAGCTGGTAGCGAATATCGAACGGGTGGCGCTTGATGCCGCTCTGGAACTGCTCGTAGCGGTCATTGGCCAGGCGCACCGGTACACCGTTGCCGTACAGCGCAGCCAGGGCCGCGTAATAGACGAAGATGTTGTGGTCCTTGGAGCCGTAACCCACGGTGTAACCGGGGTGCATGTTCAGCTTGGCCAGGCCGAAGCGCGACGGGGCGATCATGTGCGCCGTCTCGAAGGCGGCTTCGAACGGGCACTGGGTGGCGACCACGAAGTGCAGCGTTTTGCTCGCCGGGTCGTACCAACCGTTGCCGTTGTCCGGCTCCATGGCGGCCGGCTCGATGGAGGGGGTCTTGTAGCGTTCGTCGAAGACCAGCCAGTTCTCCGGCGGGTTGTCGATCTGGTCCTTGATCTTCTGCGCGTAGAACAGGCCCTGCTCGGTGAGGTCACCGTGCTGGTTGGGCTGCTGGTTCCACGCCGGTTTGCGCTCGCGGATCATCGGGAAGAGGATCGAGTCCTTGAGGCTGGAGAACTCGTCCGGATCGGCCGAGGTTGCGCCGCCGACGCGCACGTAGCGGAAGCTGCCGTAGGGATCGCCCTGGTACAGCGGGGCCTGCGCGCCGTAGCGGATCGCCTTGTCGTTGAACTTCATCTTCAGCTTGGCCTGACGGAAGCGCTCGAAGTCATTCCAGATCAGGATGGCCACCGGGTGGCCGATGAACATCGGCACCTTGCCGCGCGGCAGCAGCGGGTCCGGGGCGTGGGCTTCGGGGAAGACGATGCCGTCCTTGTCCAGGTCCTCGGCAGTGACGATGCGGTCGGGCTGCAGCTCGGCGCCCAGCCAGGCAAGGTCGATACCGTCGAAGATGCGGTCGGCCTTGATGGTCTTGAGCAACATGGCGTGGCCCTGCTGCTGCGGCCAGCCGGGCATGTCCTTGGAACGGATGTCGCGGGCGAACACCTTGTTGCCGCAGACCTTGGACAGCGCGTCGTTACGGAAACGCGCCTTGCCGTCGTGGCCCATCCACTGCTGGGGGGAGACGGTGACGGAGTTTTCCATCAGGGCAGCGAAAGCCCGGCTACCGAGCGGCGCCATGGTCACGCTGACACCGGCAATCAGCCCGCCTTGCAGGAAGGCGCGCCGGGAAATATCACGGTTGGACATGGTTCATCCTCTGGACGGTGAAGGCCCGCCCATGTCGTTTTTTCTGTGCTGGAGAGAGTTCGGAGGGCGCGGAATCGCGGGCGCCTCGGGGATGGCGCCGAAGGAAAGATCCTGCAGGAAAACCTGACTCTTCTGTCAACTTTAACGCACCTCAATAGTGCGAAGCAAAGTCAATCGGGCGGCCTGTCGCGGCGATGAAAATTTTAGTCGACCGGTCGAGACTATTCGCCAATTGCGGGTTTCGCCGACGACAGGCGCAAAAGTGTTACAGCGTGCTACGCTGCGCACCCCTTGCTTAGCCCCCTAACGAAAGCACTTTCCATGACCGCCGAAGCCACGTCCCTGCTGCGCCACCGCCCCTTCCTCGCTTTCTGGCTCGCGCGAGTCTGCACGGCCAGCGCCTTCCAGATGATCACCGTGGCCATCGGCTGGCACATCTACGAACTGACCCACAACGTGCTCGACCTGGGCCTGGTGGGATTGGTGGAGTTCACCCCGCGCGTGCTGTTCATGCTGCACACCGGCCACGTCGCCGACCGCTACGACCGTCGGCGCATCGCCTCGCTCTGCCAGATCGGCCAGGGCCTGATCGCTGTCGCGCTGGTGATTGGCGCCAGCACTGACAACGTGACCCGCGAGATGATCTTCGTGATGGCCTTCCTGCTGGGCACCGCACGGGCTTTCGAGATGCCGACCACCCAGGCGCTGCTGCCAAACATCGTGCCCACCGCGCTGTTCCCGCGCGCCGTGGCGGCTTCAGCCTCGGCGATGCAGGCGGCGACCATTGCGGCGCCGGCCTTCGGTGGTTTCCTCTATGCCTTCGGCGCCTTCTGGGTCTACACGCCGACCGCGGTGCTGTACTTCATCGCCTGCACGCTGGTGCTCACCCTGCCCAAACGCCAGTCGCCGGCGGCGCAGGGCAAGGCGACCCTGGAGTCGCTGCTCGCCGGCATTCGCTTCATCCGCAGCCGCCCGGACATCTTCGGCGCCATCTCCCTGGACCTGTTCGCCGTGCTGCTGGGCGGCGCCACCGCGCTGCTGCCGGTGTTCGCCAAGGACATTCTGCTCACCGGCCCCTGGGGTCTGGGTCTGCTGCGTTCGGCCCCGGCGGTGGGCGCGCTGCTGATGTCGTTCTGGCTGGCGCGCTTCCCCATCGAGCGCAACGTCGGGCGGATCATGTTCCTCGCCGTCGGTATCTTCGGCGTCGCCACCATCGCCTTCGGCCTGTCGACCTCCTTCTGGCTCTCCCTGGCGGTGCTGGTGGTGCTGGGCGCGGCGGACATGATCAGCATGGTCATCCGTGGCGCCTTCGTGCAGCTGGAAACCCCGGACGAGATGCGCGGCCGGGTCAGCGCGGTGAACGGTCTGTTCATCGGCGCCTCGAATCAGCTGGGCGAGTTCGAGTCCGGTCTCACCGCCCACTGGCTCGGCACCGTGCCGGCGGTGGTGCTCGGCGGAGTCGGCACGCTGGTCGTCACTGGCGCATGGATGAAACTGTTCCCCACCCTGGCCAAGCGCGACAAGTTGCACTGAAAAAAATCCCCCGCTGGAAGCACCAGCGAGGGATGTGGGAACGGGCGCCGCGCACGGCGCCCGGATGGGATCGATTGTGCGGAACTAGTGCGGTGTGCCCAGCCCCGCCGCGCTCATGAACAGGCGCATCAGCCAGGCCGCGACACCCAGGCCGGCGACACTCAGCGCCCAGATCAGCACCAGCCAGCCCAGCCGCTTGCGCAGCGGCGCCTTCTGCGGTTCCTCGTGAGTCATGCTGCGCACCTCTAGTGGTAGCCGTCGCCGTGCTTCACCTTGCCGCGGAACACGTAGTAGCTCCACGCGGTGTAGACGAGGATGAAGGGGATGATGAACAGCGCGCCCACCAGCATGAAGCCCAGGCTCTGCGGTGGGGCCGCGGCGTCCCAGATCGACATCGACGGCGGGATGATGTTCGGCCACAGGCTGATGCCCAGCCCGCTGTAGCCGAGGAAGATCAGCGCCAGGGTGAGCAGGAACGGCTTCACGTGGTCATTGCGCGCCACCGAGCGCAGCAGGCCGTAGAAGGTCAGCAGCACCAGCAGCGGCACCGGCAGGAACCAGAACAGGTTCGGCAGGCTGAACCAGCGCTGGGCGATGTCTTCGTGGGCCAGCGGGGTCCACAGGCTGACGATGCCGATGATTGCGAGCAGCACCAGCGCCAGCGGTTTGGCCAGGTCATGCATGCGTTCCTGCAGGCGACCTTCGGTCTTCATGATCAGCCAGGTGCAGCCCAGGAGGGTGTAGGCCACCACCAGGCCGAGGCCGCAGAACAGCGGGAACGGCGCCAGCCAGTCCAGCGAGCCGCCGGCGAAGGCACGGTTTTCCACCGGGATACCTTCGATGAAGGCACCCAGCGCCACGCCCTGGAAGAAGGTCGCCACCAGCGAGCCGATGATGAACGACTTGTCCCACAGGTGACGCTTGTTGGCCCGCGCCTTGAAGCGGAATTCAAAGGCCACGCCGCGGAAGATCAGCCCGACGAGCATCAGGATCAGCGGCAGGTACAGCGCCGAGAGCACGGCCGAATAGGCCACCGGGAAGGCGCCGAACAGCGCCGCGCCCCCCAGCACCAGCCAGGTCTCGTTACCGTCCCAGACCGGCGCGACGGTGTTCATCATCACGTCGCGGTCGCCTTCGTCCTTGAAGAACGGGTAGAGCATGCCTATCCCCAGGTCGAACCCGTCCATCACCACGTACATCATCACGCCGAAGATGATGATGATCGCCCAGATCAGCGGAAGATCGATTCCCATGGTTCAGTTCCTCCCCGCGTCAGTGCTGTCATCGTCGTCAAAACCCTCTTCGGTGGCCGACAGCGGCCGCGCGGCGGTACGTTTCTGGCCGGCGCCGCCATGGCTGGTCTCGCGGCCTTCGTGGGTGACCGGGCCCTTGCGCACCAGGCGCATCATGTAGCCGATGCCCACGCCGAACAGGCTGAAGTACACCAGCACGAACATCACCAGGGTCAGGCTCATCTGCGCGACGCTGTGGTTGGACACCGCGTCCGAGGTACGCATCAGCCCGTAGACGACCCAAGGCTGGCGACCAATCTCGGTGGTGAACCAGCCGGCGAGGATCGCGATCAGGCCGGACGGTCCCATCCACAACACCAGATGGAGGAACGCGCGGTTCTCGAACAGCCGCTTGCGCCAGCGCAGCCAGACGCTCCACAGGCCCACCAGGATCATCAGCAGCCCCAGGCCGACCATGATGCGGAATGACCAGAAGATGATGGTGGAGTTGGGCCGGTCGGCTTTCGGGAAGTCCTTCAGCGCCGGGATCGGCTCGGTCAGGCTGTGGTTCAGGATCAGGCTGCCGAGTACCGGAATCTCGATCTTGAAGCGGGTTTCCTCACGTTCCATGTCCGGCCAGCCGACCAGTATCAGCGGCGTCGGGCCGCCTTCGCTGTTGTCCCAGTGACCTTCGATGGCGGCGATCTTCGCCGGCTGGTGCTTGAGGGTATTAAGGCCGTGGGCGTCGCCCACCATGGCCTGGATGGGAGCCACGATCAGCGCCATCCACATGGCCATCGAGAGCATCTTGCGGATCGCCGGGTTGTCGCGGCCGCGCAGCAGGTGCCAGGCCGCCGAGGCGCCGACGAAGAAGGCGGTGGCGACGAACGAGGCGATCGCCATGTGCAGCAGGCGATAGGGGAATGACGGGTTGAAGATGATCGCCAGCCAGTCCACCGGCACCACGATGCCGTTGACGATCTCGTGGCCCTGCGGGGTCTGCATCCAGCTGTTGGAGGCGAGAATCCAGAAGGTGGAGATCAGCGTGCCGATCGCCACCATCACCGTGGCGAAGAAGTGCAGGCCCGGACCGACGCGGTGCCAGCCGAAGAGCATGACGCCAAGGAAGCCGGCTTCGAGGAAGAACGCCGTGAGCACCTCATAGGTCAGCAGCGGGCCGGTGACGCTCCCGGCGAAGGCCGAGAAGGCGCTCCAGTTGGTGCCGAACTGGTAGGCCATGACGAGGCCGGAGACCACGCCCATGCCGAAGTTGACGGCGAATATCTTCGACCAGAAGTGATAGAGGTCGCGGTAGACCTCCTCGTTGGTCTTCAGCCACAGGCCTTCGAGTACCGCCAGGTAACTGGCGAGGCCGATGGTGATGGCGGGGAAGATGATGTGAAAGGACACGGTAAAGGCGAACTGGATCCGGGCCAGGTCGAGCGCCTCTAATCCGAACATGACGATTCCTCTTCAGGCTGACGCCAACCCCACGGAAGGGTCGGGCACCGTACCTTGCGCATGCGCAGGGCGTTCTTGCGTGATGTCTGTGTTTCCAATGACTCAGTTTCGAGCCACCGATCTGGCGTCGGTTCGGGTTCTTTTTGCCGCTCAATCAGAATGGACCACCATCTGCATTGACGCCGCTCAAGAAACTGCATCGATCTTACGCGCCCGGCGGACGGTGGCTGGAGTGGTGGGTTGCCGCGCGACGGGGTGTCGCGCGACAGCTTGTCTCAGGTCTCGCCCGCGCAAGCCATATGAACAAAATCGAATATGAAAATGAAAAATTAATATTTTATTGGAATAACAAGACCGGGTAACTTTCGCTGCAACCGCTGCCGAGTGAGCCGCGGAAAAAGAATCCACCGCCCGTACGAAGGCCCCATCCCGGCCGGCCCGGACGCCAGCGGTCATCTGCCCCACAAGGACATCGCAATGAAAAAGCTGCTGCTTCTGACCGCCCTCGCCGCTGCCTTCAGCACCACTGCCTTCGCCAACGAAAAGCTGGTTGTCGCTGCCACGCCGATCCCCCACGCCGAGATCCTCGAGCTGATCAAGCCGACCCTGGCCAAGGAAGGCGTGGACCTGGAGATCAAGGTCTTCACCGACTACGTACAGCCCAACGTGCAGGTTGCCGAGAAGCGCCTGGACGCCAACTACTTCCAGACCAAGCCGTACCTGGACAACTTCAACTCCGGCAAGGGCACCAACCTGGTCACCGTGACCGGCGTGCACGTCGAGCCCTTCGGCGGCTACTCGAAGAAGTACAAGTCCATCGACCAGCTGCCTGACGGCGCCACCGTCGCCATCCCCAACGAAGGCAGCAACAGCGGCCGCGCCCTGCTCCTGCTGCAGAAGGCCGGCGTGATCAAGCTCAAGGACCCGAGCAACGCCCTGGCCACCCCGAAAGACATCGCCGAGAACCCCAAGCACCTGAAGTTCAAGGAACTGGAATCGGCCCTGCTGCCGCGCGTGCTGGACCAGGTCGACCTGGACCTGATCAACACCAACTACGCGCTGGAAGCCAAGCTCAACCCGGTGAAGGACGCCCTGATCCTCGAAGACCGCAACTCGCCCTACGTGAACTACCTGGTGGCGCGCCCGGACAACAAGGACAGCGATGCCCTGAAGAAACTCTCCGCCGCCCTGACCAGCCCGGAAGTCAAAGCCTTCATCGAGAAGAAGTACAACGGCGCCGTGGTGCCGGCCTTCTGATCCGTCGCCCGGCCGCTGGCCGGGCGCAACGACTCCCACGCTGGGCGCATCTGTAGCGCGCCCGCTTCGACGCCGGTGGGCAGGTTCCACCGGCGTTTTTCTTATCCCAGGACTTGCCATGAGCGACCACGCCAAAGGCCCCTCCACCCGCGCCGTACATGCCGGCCACGATGCCGACCGGCGCATGGTCACCCGCGCCAAGAGCCAGCCGATCTACCAGAGCTCGGTGTTCGTCTACGACTCGCTGGAGCAGGTCGACGACTTCCTTGCCGGCAACCCCGACAACTACATGTACACGCGCATCGGCAACCCCAACCACAGCGCCGTGGAAGAGCTGCTGCGCGAGCTGGAAGGTGGCGAGGACGCGCTGTTTTCCGCTTCCGGCATGGCGGCCATTTCCGCCGCGCTGCTGGGCGTGCTCGGCGCCGGCGATCACCTGATCGCCAGCCGTGAGCTGTACGGCACCACCCAGAGCCTGATCGAGAAGGAACTGACGCGCTTCGGCATCGCCTCCAGCCTGCTCGACCTCAATGACCTGGCGGCGGTGGAAGCGGCGATCACCCCGACCACGAAGCTGATCTACACCGAAACCGCCTCCAACCCGCTGGTACGCGTCAGCAACATCCCGGCGCTGGCCGAGCTTGCCCACCGCCACGGTCTCAAGCTGCTGGTGGACAACACCTTCCTCTCGCCGGTCCTCTACCAGCCGCTGCGCGATGGCGCCGACCTGGTGATCCACAGCACCACCAAGTACCTCAATGGCCACAGCGACGCCATGGGCGGCGCGCTGGTCGGCGATGCGCAGTGGATCGCCGCCGCGCGGCGCTTCCAGATCAACGCCGGCGGCAGCGCCAGCCCCTTCGAGAGCTGGCTGAATTTCCGCGGCGCCAAGACCCTGGCCCTGCGCATGAAGGCCCACTCGCAGAACGCCCAGGCGCTGGCCGAAGCCCTCGAAGCGCACCCGCAGGTGGCCCGCGTGTTTTACCCCGGCCTGCCCTCGCACCCGGACTTCGAGCTGGCGCAGCGGCTATTCCGCAAAGGCCATTCGGGCATGTTGAGCTTCACCCTGAAGGGCGGCCTCGACCGGGTCGACACGCTGATCGGCGAGCTGCAACTGGCCGCCTTCGCACCGTCGCTGGCCGGCGTCGCCAGCAGCATCACCCACCCCGGCAAGACCTCGCACCGTGCGCTGTCCGCCGAGGCCCTGACCGCGCTGGACATCCACGACGGCACCATCCGTGTGTCGGTGGGCATCGAGGACAGCGAGGACATCGTCCGCGACTTCCTGCAGGCGCTGGACGCGCTGTAAGAGCAGAAGGAGATTTCCCATGAACGCACCCCACGCGCCGCTACCGCTGCTGACCTTCCCCGACGCCGACAAGAGCCCGCTGAGCATCCGCGCCAAGGCGCTGGTGTTCTTCGACCCGCGCTCCCATGAAGTGCGCGACGAGGTGGAGCGTCTGGCACCGTTGCCGCAACCGGTGCTGATCCACGGCGAGACCGGCACCGGCAAGGAACTGCTGGCCCGCCACATCCACCGCGCCAGCGAGCGGCCCGGCCTGTTCGTCGCAGTGAGTTGCAGCGCCCTGAGCCGCAACTACGCCGACGCCGAGCTGTTCGGCTACGCACCGGGGGCGCACAACGGCCCGGTGGGCAGCCGCGCCGGCTGGTTCGGCTCGGCCAACGGCGGCACGCTGTACCTGGACGAGATCGCCGACCTGCCACTGTCGCTGCAACAGAAACTGCTGCGCGTGCTGCAGGAGCGCGAAGTGCTGCGCGTCGGAGCGCGCGAGCCGGTGCCAGTGGACGTGCGCCTGGTCGCCGCCACCAGCATCGATCTGGGGCAGGCGGTGAAAGCGGGGAAATTCCTCGAAGGGCTGCAGCAGTACCTGCACGACGGCAACCTCACGCTGCCGCCGCTGCGCGAACGCATCGGCGATATCCAGCCGCTGGCGGAATACTTCCTCGGCGTACATGCACAACGCCTGGAACTGCCGGTGCCACAGATCGCCACGGATACGCAGCGGGCGCTGGAAGGCTATTCGTGGCCGGGAAACATCCGCGAACTGGAGAACGTCATCCACTTTGCCCTGCTGGTCAGCCCGGACGAGGAGATACGCCCGGAGCACCTGAACTTTTCAGGCGGCGTTGCGGGATCAGGCGGGGAAACGCAGATAAGCGAAGAGGCGCTGGGGCATCTGGTGCGCCAGCCCGGCGTCGAAGCGCAGCTGCGTGCGCTACTGCAACGCCTGGAGCACGAGCGCGGCTGAGTCGCCGCGCTGTAGTCGCCAGCGCGACCCGAAGGGCCGCGCACGGGCGACTGCATGCAACTGGGGTATTACTTGGTGGCGGTGTTCGAGTGAGCAACCACCGGGGTGCACGACGGGTTGGTCAGCTTGGCCGGATCGGTCAGCAGGCCCGGCATCATGCGCGAGGTGCAGTTGAACACGCGGCCTTTGGTGGTGGTGGCGACGTAGGAGAGTTCCTGGCCACCCAGGGCATCCGGCTGCCCGGCTTTGACGTCGCTGACAACCAGCTCGTCGGAGGAAGCCAGACCGATCATCTGGGCGGTAGCGGCTTGCAGCGGAACGATGGCCTGGTTGGTGGTCATGGTCTGGCAACCGGCCAGCGAAGCGAAGAGTGCAGTGGCAATGGCGATGCGTTTGAAGTCCATCTCGAGATGCTCCCTGTTGGTGGTTTTTTGTCCTGCCGAGGGAGACTAACGGAATCGGCAAGTCAATCGCCATAGCCGTTTCACATGTTTTTCACGAAAAATTGCACACCCGTTCAAGTTTCCGGACTGGAACCCGCTCTATTCCGGTAACTGTGCTATGCGGAGAACTGTTTCACCCGCCTGACAGCCGGTAATCGTGGCAAAGCCACGAATGGCGCTGAACCGTTTCACCTTTCGCGACGAACGGTCGCAGTGAAAGGCTTTGCCGAGTTGCAGGTCGGCAGGAGGGAATCCTGAGCAAAGAGTCAAAATAAGGTCGATTACCCGCAAATATCGAAAAAAGCAGTCCCATCGACCAGATCAATACCCCTCATCAAGACCATTCACTTCTTTTCGTCACAATCTTCAGGGAAAATGGCTATCAGGCGGTCGGGACCCATTTTCCCCGGCGCCATTGGAGACTATCGTGACCAGCTTTGCCGCTCTTGCTAACTTCTTCGCCGCCACCGCTTTCCTGACCGCGCCCGCGAAGGCCGACCCGGAACGCCGTGAGATCCGTGAGGCGAAAAAGAACCGCCGCAAGTAAAGCAGTACCCGCTCCGCTCGGCCCTCGACCAGGGCCGGCGGCGGGACCACCGGTCCCGCTGATTGGCCTTTCAGGGCTCAATCGTGTTTTCATTGAATGCTTGTTCAAGGAAAACTTCGAGGGACCCCGCCCGTTTTGTCCGTTGCACAATCCCCCCCGTCCGTAACACCCTCCCCCGCCATGCGCATGAACCCACCGGTCTTCTACGGTGCGGCCGCGCTGATTCTCATCTTCGCCCTGACCGTCATCGCCCAACCGCAACGGGCCGGTGAATGGCTGCTCGCCGCGCAGTCCTGGGCCGCCGACAGCGTCGGCTGGTACTACCTGCTGGCGATGACGCTGTACCTGATCTTCGTGGTGGTCACCGCGCTTTCCGGCTACGGAAAGATCAAGCTCGGTGCCGACCACGACGAGCCGGAATTCAGCTACCTGTCCTGGGCCGGCATGCTGTTCGCCGCCGGCATCAGCATCACCCTGTTCTTCTTCTGCGTGTCCGAGCCGCTGACCCACTTCGCCCAGCCGCCCCAGGGCGAGGCCGGCACGCCCGAAGCGGCGCGCCAGGCCATGCAGCTGCTGTTCCTGCACTGGGGCCTGCACGGCTGGGGCGTGTTCGCCCTGGTAGCGATGGCGCTGGCCTACTTCGCCTACCGTCACAACCTGCCGCTGGCGCTGCGTTCCGCGCTCTACCCGCTGATCGGCAAGCGCATCAATGGCCCCATCGGCTACACCGTGGATTGCTTCGGCATCATCGCCACGGTATTCGGTCTGGGTGCGGACATGGGCTTCGGCGTGCTGCAGCTCAACGCCGGCCTCGACTTCCTGTTCGGCATCGCCCACAGCCATCCGGTGCAGATGACGCTGATCGCGCTGATGATGGGCGCGGCCATCCTGGTCGCCGTATCGGGTGTCGACAAGGGCATCCGCCTGCTGTCGGACATCAACATGCTGCTGGCCTGCGCGCTGCTGCTCTTCGTGCTGTTCGCCGGCCCCACCCAGCACCTGCTCAACACCCTGGTGCAGAACATCGGCGACTACCTCGGCGCCCTGCCGACCAAGAGCTTCGACCTCTACGCCTACGGCAAGGATGGCAGCGACTGGCTGGGTGGCTGGACGGTGTTCTACTGGGCCTGGTGGATCGCCTGGGCGCCCTTCGTCGGCCTGTTCATCGCGCGCATCTCGCGTGGGCGGACGATTCGCGAGTTCGTCTTCGGCGTGCTGTTCATTCCGCTGGGCTTCACCCTGGCGTGGATGTCGATCTTCGGCAACAGCGCCCTGGACCAGGTGCTCAACCATGGCTTCAGCGAGCTGGGCCGCGTTGCCATCAGCGATCCGTCCATGGCGCTCTACCAGATGCTGCAGAATTATCCGGCCAGCCGCGTGGTGATCGCGGTGACGGTGCTGGTCAGCTTCGTCTTCTTCGTCACCTCGGCGGACTCCGGCACCGTGGTGCTCTCCACCCTCTCCGCCCACGGCGGCAGCGCCGACGACGACGGCCCAAAGTGGCTGCGGGTGTTCTGGGGCGTAGCCACCGCGCTGGTGACCGGCGGCCTGCTGTTCGCCGGCAGCATCGATGCGCTCAAGTCAGCGGTGGTGCTGACTTCGCTGCCCTTCTCGCTGATCCTGCTGCTGATGATGTGGGGCCTGCACAAGGCGTTCTACCTGGAGTCCCAGCGTCAGCGCGCACGCACCCACTCGCTGGCGCCGCCGCCCTCGGCCAAGCCCGGCGGCTGGAAGCGGCGCATTTCCCAGGCGGTGCACTTCCCTACCCGCGACGAGGTGTACCGTTACATGGTCGACGTGGTCAGCCCGGCGATCGCCGAAGTTTCCGAAGTGTTCCGCGAGAAGGGCCTGCAGGTCGATTCCGACCTGGACCTGAGCAACTTGGAAATCGGCCTGGAGATCGGCCACGGCGCGCAGCATCCGTTCCTCTACCAGGTCTCGATGCGCGGCTACTTCACCCCGTCCTTCGCCCGCGCCGGCATGGGCGGCCTGCACCTGAAGAACCGCCGCTACTTCCGCGCCGAAGTGCACCTCTCCGAAGGCAGCCAGGACTACGACCTGATGGGCTACAGCAAGGAGCAGATCATCAACGACATGCTCGACCAGTACGAACGGCACCTGCAGTTCCTGCACCTGGTGCGCTGAGCCCGTAAACCGACGAAAAAGGCGCCCGCAGGCGCCTTTTTCGCATCATGGCGAAGGATCAGCCGCGGGTGCCGGTCAGCACCTTGCGGTAGAACAGCACGCAGATCGCCACGAACACCACCAGGCCCAGCCACTGCGCAGTGTCCTCGAAGCCGTCGCCGACCAGCGCCAGCGGCGTGGCCGAGCCGGTGGTGCCGATGATGGCGGCGAGCAGGATGCCCATCAGGCTCTCGCCGACGATCAGGCCCGAAGCCAGCAGTACACCCCGGCGCTTGGGCTCGTCGGAGAATTTCTCCACATCCTTGCCGGCGGCTACCGCGCGCTTGGCCAGTGCAGTTTCCAGCAACCAGCCGATCACGGCGCCGACCACCAGGGTCATGCCGATGGTCGGCGGCAGGTAGATGCCCAGGCCGACGGCGAGCACCGGCAGGCTGGCCTTGCCGGTGCGGCGCAACAGCACGTCCACCAGGATCAGCGCGATGCCCAGCGCCACACCGATGAGGATCATGTTCCAGTTCAGCGCATTGTGGAAAATGCCGCTGGCAATCGCCGTCATCAGCGTCGCCTGCGGCGCGGCCAGCGCGGCGTTCGGGTCCATGCCCTCGCGCGGCAGGGCGCCGGTGAAGCCGTAGGCGTTGAACAGCAGCTCCAGCACCGGCGGGATCACCAGGGCGCCGACCAGACAGCCGACGATCAGCGCCACCTGCTGGCGCCACGGGGTCGCGCCGACCAGGTAACCGGTCTTCAGGTCCTGCAGGTTGTCGTTGGAAATCGCCGCGATGGCGATCACCACCGAGGTGGTGAACAGCGCCAGGGCGATGGCCAGCTTGCCGCCCTGCTGGTCGAGGAAGCCGGTTTCCAGCGAGCCAACGCCGAGGATCAGCAACGACACCAGGATCACCGCGATGATGCCGATACCGGAGATCGGGCTGCTCGACGAGCCCACCAGGCCGGCCATGTAGCCGCAAGCAGCGGCAATCAGGAAGCCGAAGAAGAAGGCGAAGATCACGCAGACCGCCACCAGGCCCCAGAAGCCAAAGCCGTGCAGGTCCGGTGCGGCCTCGCCGAGGAAGTAGGAGAACACCACAAACAGCGCCACCAGCAGCAGGCCGGCGATGGTAACGATCCACTTCGCCGACAGGTCCTGCTCGGTGCGCAGGTCGCTCACTTCACCGCGTCCGCGCACGGCACTGAGCGATGACCAGACGCCCTGCACCATGGGCTTGAACAGCGTGGCCAGGGTCCACAGCGCAGCAATACCGATGGTGCCGGCGCCGAGGAAGCGTACCTGGCTGCTCCACAGCTTGGTGGCCAGCTCCGGCAGGCTCTGCCCGGCGGCCAGCACACTGTTCACCGAGAGCAGCGGCACGGCCACGCCCCAGGCGATGACCACGCCGATCAGGATGGCGATACCGGCGGTAATGCCCATCAGGTAACCGGCGCCCACCAGCGCCAGGGAGAAGCCGGTGGACAGGCGGAACGCCGCCTGCCCGGCGGTGAGCCAGAAGCTGAAGCCTTCGGCGAGCACCTTGAAACCGCTGCTGAGCAGGCTGAACGCGGCAGCGACCACGCCACCGGCGAGGATGTCACGCAGGCCCGGGCCACCGGCTTTCGCGGGCTTCCCAGCCTTTTCCTCTTCCTCGTCCTGGCTGCCGACGCGGAGGATCTCCGCCGCCGCCACACCCTCGGGGTACGGCAGGTTGCTCTGCACCACCATCACCCGACGCAGCGGGATGGTGTAGAGCACGCCGAGGATGCCGCCGATGGAGCAGATGGCGGCGGTCTGCCAGAACGGGAAGCCGCTCCAGTAGCCGATCATCAAGAGGCCGGGAAGGATGAAGATGATCGAGGACAGGGTGCCGGCCGCCGAGGCCTGGGTCTGCACCATGTTGTTCTCGAGGATGTTGGAGCCGGAGAAGTAGCGCAGCACGGCCATGGAAATGACCGCCGCAGGGATCGACGAGGCGAAGGTCAGACCGACCTTGAGGCCGAGGTACACATTGGAAGCGGTGAACACCACGGTGATCAGCGCGCCGAGGATCAGGCCGCGAACCGTCAGCTCGGCGAGGTTGGACTCGTCCGGAATCCTTTCTTGCATGTAGGCAGTCTCATACATAAACACGACCGCCAAAGCGTAGGACAGCGAGCCAACCACCGCGACCCAGAATGGCGACGAATGCGGTCTGCGGTGCGGCTTTGTTGCCGCAAGTCACGGGGATCGCAGGAAATATTGCGCCGAGAACGGCACGACTGCCCTCGTAGGAGCGAGCAAGCTCGCTCCTACGAAAAGCCGATCGGATCGTAGGGCGGATAACCCGTTCCGGGGTTATGCGCCCTACTAGAACCGTCAGAACGGCTTGTCGCCAAGAATCGTCGCGCGGTGCATCACCCGGCGCTGCGGGCGGTAGTCGTCCACCGCGTAATGCTGGGTCACGCGGTTGTCCCAGAAGGCCACGTCGTTCTCCTTCCAGCGCCAGCGCACGGTGAACTCCGGGCGGGCGAAGTGGGCGAACAGCAGGTCGAGGATGGCGCGGCTTTCCGCCGGCTCCAGCTCGTTGATGCGAGTGGTGAAGCCATCGCTGACGAACAGCGCCTTGCGCCCGGTGACCGGATGCGTGCGGATCACCGGATGGCTGCGCGGCGGGTTCTTCTTGCGCGCTTCTTCCAGGCGAGCCAGGTCCGCGTCGGTGGCGCCGAAGCGCTCCTGGGGGAAGGACTTGCTGATGTCATGAGTCGCGGTGAGGCCGTCGAGCAACTGCTGCAGCGGCTTGGACAGCGCTTCGAACGCCGCGATGCCGCTGGCCCACAGGGTGTCGCCACCGTAGGGCGGCAACTGCTTGGCGGCCAGCACGGCGCCCAGCGCCGGGGTCTCCAGGAAAGTCACGTCGGTGTGCCAGATGGCGTTGTCGCGCACGTCGGTGACAGCGGTGTCGAGGACGATGACTTCGCGCTGTTCGGGCGAGCTGGGGTAGATCGGGTGGATGTGCAGGTCGCCGAAGCGCGCGGCGAAGTTCGCCTGCTGGGTCGGCGTCAGCGGCTGGTCGCGGAAGAACAGCACGTGATGGTCGAGCAGGGCCTGCTCGATCTGGCGCTGCGCCCCGTCGTCCAGCGGGTCGGCCAGGCGTACGCCGGAAACGATGGCGCCCAGGGCCGGGCTGATGGGTTCGATACTCAGGGTGGTCATGTTCGTGTTCTCTCGTGAGGTTCACGGGAAGAGCCACGCTCTCCCCTACCCCTCGCCGGCAAGGCGAGGGTGTCGAATCGGTTTGTTATTCCCAGGAAGCGAAGCGCTTCTGCAGCCAGCGCAGGCCCAGTTCGAAGCTCAGCGCGATGGCGGCGATCAGCAGGATTCCCAGCACCACCACATCGGTGGCGAGGAACTGCGCGGCGGACTGCACCATGAAGCCCAGGCCGCGATTGGCGGCGATCAGCTCGGCGGCGACCAGGGTCGACCAGCCCACGCCCAGGGCGATGCGCAGGCCGGTGAGGACGTCCGGCAACGCGCTGGGCAGGATCACGTGGCGCACCACCTGCAGGTGGCTGGCGCCCAGGCAGCGCACGGCCTGGATGCGCGACTTGTCCACGCGGCGTACGCCGGCGGCGGTGGCGATCAGCAGCGGCGCGAACAGCGCAAGGTAGATCAGCAGCACCTTGGACAGCTCGCCGATGCCGAACCAGATGACGATCAGCGGCAGGTAGGCCAGCGGCGGCACCGGGCGGTAGAACTCCACCAGCGGATCGAACGCCGCACCCACCAGCGGGTTGAGGCCCATCAGGATGCCCAGCGGAATGGCCGTCAGCACCGCCGCGCCGAGGGCCAGCAGTACGCGCAGCAGGCTGGTGCCGATGTGCTGCCACAGCGACGCATCGACGTAGCCCTCGGCGAGCAGGCGCTGGAAGGCTTCCACCAGTTGCTCCGGCGCAGGCAGGAATAGCGTGTCGACCCAGCCCAGGTGCGTGGCCAGCCACCAGAGCACGAAGATCGAACCGACGCTGCCGGCGGCGGCCCAGCGACGGTAGTCGCGCGGAACACTGCGGGCATTAGGCACGGCGGCGGGGAGTTTGCCGGCGAGGGTATCAGTGGGCATGTTCGGCCTCCGGTTCCTCAAGCGTCTCTTCCAAAAAAAGATCCAGCAGCAGTTGGCGCAGGCGCGCGAATTCCGGGTCGGACTTGATCGAGCGCACCGGCTCGCCAGCGGCGTAGCGGCGGGCGAAGTCCAGCGGCAGGCGCTTGACGATGCGCGCCGGCGGGCCGTCCATCACCACCAGGTCGGTGGCGAGGAACAGCGCTTCATCGACGCTGTGGGTAATCAGGAACAGCCCCTTGCCGGTCTTGCGCCACAGGTCGAGGGTCAGCACCTGCATGCGCTCGCGGGTCAGCGCGTCGAGGGCGCCGAAGGGTTCGTCGAGCAGCAGGAAATCCGGCTCCACCGCCAGCGCGCGAGCCAGCCCCAGGCGCTGCCGCTGGCCACCGGAAAGCTGCGAGATGCGGTAGTCCGCGTGCTCGCCCAGGCCCACCAGCTTGAGGACTTCATGGGCGCGGGCGTTGCGCTCGGCAGCGCCAACGCCACGGATACGCAGACCCAGCGCGACGTTATCCAGCGCGCTCAGCCAGGGCATCAGCGCGTCGTCCTGGAACACCACGCCGCGCTCGCCGCCGGGGCCGCTGAGGGTACGGCCGTCGATCTGCACGCGGCCGTTGTCCGGCGCCTGGAAGCCCGCCAGCACGTTGAGCAGGCTGGACTTGCCGCAGCCGGACGGGCCGAGCACCACCAGCGATTCGCCCTTGGCCAGGCTGAGAGTGAGGTCCTGCAGCACGACGCGCTCGCGTCCGCGCTGCTGGAAAGTGAGGCTGACTGCCTCGGCCGTCAGACGGCTCATGTTCTGCCCTCCGTAGGGTGAGAAAGGGATGTTTCGGTGCGGTGCTTTCCCTCTCCCTAACCCTCTCCCTGAAGGGAGAGGGGACCGTTCGGTGCAGGTTGCAACCTTGGCGTCAGCCGGCACGGACAGCTCCCTCTCCCTTCAGGGAGAGGGCGGGGGGAGAGGGTGCCCCCGCGAATGGAGTTGCAAGCTGCTCAGCGCTGCCCGACCTGCACGCTCTCCGCCTGGCGCACGTAATCGGCGCTGACGTAGGGCGAGTAGTCCTTGAGCACCGAGGGCACGCGCTTCTGCTCTTTCAGGAAGGCGGCAGTGCCGGCGATGTCCTTGGCGGTTCCGCCACCCAGCAGGGCGGACGACAGCTGCGCCTGGGATTCGGGGAAAGCAGAACCGGCCAGCAGCTCGGGCACGTCCTTCGGATCGGCGCCGGTCAGCCGGGCTATCTTCTTCACCTGCTCGGAATCGGCGGTCCACTGCGCCTTGTGCGCATTGTAGTCGGCGAAGGAGTCCAGGCTCACGCGGGCGAACTTGGCGATGACTTCCGGGTGCTTCTCGGCGAAGTCCTTGCGGGCCACCCAGACCTCGAAGGTCGGTGCGCCCCACTGGCCGACTTCGGCGGCGTCGGTCAGCACCTTGCCGGACTTCTTGATCTCGCCCAGGGCGGGCGACCAGACGAAGGCGCCATCGATGTCGCCACGGCGCCAGGCGGCGGCGATCTCGGTGGGGTTGAGGTTGACGATCTTCACCTTGGTCGGGTCGATCTGCCAGTGCTTGAGTGCGCCCAGCAGGCTGTAGTGCGAAGTGGAGACGAAGGGGGTGGCGATGGTCTTGCCGATCAGGTCTTCGGGTTTCTCGATCTTGCTGCCGTTGCGCACCACCAGGGCCTCGGCGGCATTGATCTGCGCGGAGACGATGAAGGCCACGATCGGCAGGCCGCGCGAAGTGGCGGCGGCCAGCGGGCTGGAACCGAGGTTGCCCAGTTGCACATCGCCCGAGGCGATCGCGGCGACCACTTCCGGGCCGCTGTTGAAACGGCGCCAGTCGAGCTTCTCGCCGATGACCTTTTCATAGGTGCCATCGGCTTGCGGAACCTTGGTCGGGTCGATGCCGGTCTGGTAGCCCAGGACGATGTCGGCGAACGCGGCGCTCTGGAAGGACAAGGCAGCCGCCACAGCGACGCCGGCCACGGCACGGCGTACGAAACGAGGTTTGTTCATGGTGTTTCCTCTGAAGGTAACGGCGGTGCCGGCCTCACAGAGGGGACGGACCACGGGACGGGGTTCGATGGGGAGAAGCCTGGTGCAGGAACTTTGTCCGGTGGTCCGGTAGAGCTAGATTACCGATATAAAAAACTTCGAATAAATAATTTTTAGTTCTTAACTTATGAGCACCAGCGCTTGTCTCGTTTCGGCTACAGGCCCCGTGCTACGGCGCCTCAGGTAGCACCGGCGAGCACACGGGCGCGAGTGCCCTCCTGGCGCAAGCCGACCTGCACCGCGTGCTGCGCCACTGCTGCGGTTTCCGCCACCAGGGTCGCGAGCGCCGCGCTGCGGCTGAAGCTCAGGCCGTTGCCCGCCGCCTGGGCGGACTCGAAGGCCACTGCCGACTGCTCGGACAGCCGCAGCCCCAGCGCCAGCAGCCGCTGCAATTCCCCCGCAGCCGCCCGCGCCGGCAGGTTCTCGAAGGCCTGCACGGCAAGGCCCAGGGCAATGTTCGCCTGCAATAATGCGGAGAGGCTGCCGCGCAGTTGCGCACGGGGCGTCCACGGCAGGCCGGGCGGCAGCAGAATGTCTTCGGGATGCAGGCGCACTTCATGGCAATGCAGCAGACCGCCGCCGCTGGGCTCGAATCGATCCAGCCCGCTGCGATCCGCCGGCAGCGCGGCGATCAGCAAACCCTCGCTGGGCGCATGGCGCGCCGAGATCAGCAGCCAGTCCACCGCCTCGGCGCCGAAGCAGTCATGGCGGCCACCCTGCAACAGGAAACCGCCGCGCCGATGCTCGCGCGCCAGCAGGCGGCTTTCCTGGTGATCCACCGCCTCGCCCCACAGCCATTCGCGCTCCACGCTGAGTGGCAGCAGGCGCTCGCGCTGCTCGCTGCTGCCCAGCAGCAACACGCTGGCCAGTTGCAGGTGATGCAGGGCGAACAGCCGAGCCAGGGTGCCGTCGCGCTCGGAGAGATCGCGCAGGGTCTGCAGCACCTCGTCCCAGCCGGCACCACGGCCGCCGTACTCGCTCGGTACGGACAGGGCCAGCAGGCTGGACGCGCGCAGGGCATCGCTCCAGCGCTGGGTGGGGGGCAATTCGGAAAGCGTGGAAAACGGCACCACCAGGCTCATGCACACCTCGGCTCGAAGGGTGGATCAGTGGCCTGGGCGTATGGCGCGCGGGTGTACTGAAAGGGAGGAAAGAAACAAAGAAGAACGGCCTCCGAACGGAGGCCGTTGCATACCCTAGCGAATCGCGCGAGACGCGCGAAATAACCTTTCGGGCTTAGCTCATGCCGCGACTCAGATGGCTTCCTTGCGCCGCCACTGCGGCAGGCCGATCAGCACCACCGCGCTGATGATCACCGCCATTGCCAGGGATTCCGCCAGGCCGATGTGCTCGCCGGCGAATACCACGCCGAGCATCACTGCCACCGCCGGGTTGACGTAGGCGTAGCTGGTGGCCGCCGCCGGGCGCACGTTGGCCAGCAGGTACATGTAGGCGCTGAAGGCAATGATCGAGCCGAACACCACCAGGTAAGCCAGCGCGCCCCAGCCGGCAGCGGTGGGCATCTGCTCCAGGCGCTCGCCAGTGAGGAAGCTGCCCAGCAGCAGCACGCCGCCGCCCACCAGCATCTCCACCGCGCTGGCCATGGCGCCGCCGGGCAGGTCCAGGCGCCGGCTCCACACCGAACCGAACGCCCAGGTCGCCGCCGCGAAGAGGATCAGCGCCGCGCCCGCCGGGCTGCCCTGCAGGTTCGAGCCGAGGTTGAGCAGCACGATACCGAACAGGCCCAGAGCGATGCCGGCCCATTCCAGCGCGTTGGTGCGGTTGCCGAAGAAACGCCCGAACACCAGGGTGAACAGCGGCACGGTCGCCACCGCCAGCGCCGCCACGCCCGAGGCCACGCCCCAGTGCTCGGCCACCGTCACCCCACCATTGCCGCAGCTGAGCAGGAGGATGCCGATGGCGCCCGCCGACAGGCACTGCCTGAGCGTCGGCAAGGGTGCGCCGCGGGTGAGCATCCAGACGAACAGGATCGCCCCGGCGATGATGAAACGGCAGCCGGCCATCAGCATCGGCGGCCAGGATTCCACGCCGATGCGGATCACCAGGTAGGTCGAGCCCCAGATGAAGTAGAGGGCGAAGAAGGCAGCAATCAGGGTCAGTGAGACGCGGGCTCTGGGCATGGGCATCGTGGTCATGGGTGGGGCTCGACAAGGCAGGCGGAGCGCTTCATTTTATGCAGGTCAACCGCCCCGGATAAGGCACAGACAACGCCATTACGGGCATAACACTTTTCATTCGATGGATTTTCGCGAGCCTTGCCGTCGAATCAAAACCGGAGCCTTCGCATGGACAAGTATGACCGCGCCCTGCTCGCCGCCCTACTGGAAGACGGCCGCCTGTCCTTCGCCGAACTGGCCCGGCGGATCAATCTCTCCCCGCCCGCCGTGGCCGATCGCGTGGCGCGCCTGGAGGCCGAAGGAGTGATCACCGGGTACCACGCCAGCGTAGACCTGTCGAAGATGGGCCGCTCGATCCAGTGCCTGATCGAGATGCGCCTGAACGACCACCGCAGCAAGAGCATGCTCGACCCGCTGCTGGAAATCCCGCAGATCATCGACTGCTACCGCATCACCGGCGAGGCCTGCGTGATGCTCAAGGTGGCGGTCAGTTGCACCCAGGAGCTGGAAGAGCTGATCGACCGCCTCGCCCAGTTCGGAACCAGCAAGACCTCGCTGGTGCTTTCCACCCCGTTCTCGCGGCGAATCCATCCGGGAATGTTGCAGGGCGGTTGAGGTGCGCATCTAGAAGAAAATTGCGCACGCCCCCAAACGACGGCGTCCCCTTGCCGGAGCGGACTTTGTCCGCGATCGCGGGCATGGCCCGCTCCTACAGGTAACGCCCGCAATCACGGATAAAAAAAAGGCGGCGCCGCTCGCGCGGTGCCGCCTGAAGTCACGGAGTTGCTACATCGCGGGACCGAAAAACATCGGTCCCGCTGTATTGGATTACCGTTCGATGATCGCGGTCACACCTTGACCGCCTGCCGCACAGATGGAGATCAGCCCGCGCCCCTTGCCAGCGCCATCCAGCAGCTTGGCGAGGTTGGCGACGATGCGCCCACCGGTGGCCGCGAACGGGTGGCCGGCGGCCAGCGAACTGCCCTTCACGTTGAGCTTGCTGCGATCGATCGAGCCCAATGGTGCGTCCAGGCCGAGGCGGGTCTTGCAGTAGTCCGCGTCCTCCCAGGCCTTGAGCGTGCACAGCACCTGCGCGGCAAAGGCTTCGTGGATTTCGTAGAAGTCGAAGTCCTGCAGGGTCAGGCCGTTGCGCGCCAGCAGGCGCGGCACCGCGTAGACCGGCGCCATCAGCAGGCCCTCGTGGCCGCCGACGAAATCCACCGCCGCCGCTTCGCCATCCTTGAAGTACGCCAGGATCGGCAGGCCGCGCTCCTTCGCCCACTCCTCGCTGGCCAGCAGCACTACCGAGGCGCCATCGGTCAGCGGCGTGGAGTTGGCCGCCGTCAGGGTGCCGCGCGAGCCGCGCTCGAACACCGGCTTCAGGGTGCCGATCTTCTCCAGGTTGATGTCCGGGCGCAGGTTCTGGTCGCGTACCAGGCCACGGAAGGGCGTCATCAGGTCGTTCTGCCAGCCTTCGTCGTAGGCAGCAGCCAGCTTGTGATGACTCTCGAAGGCCAGCTTGTCCTGCTCATCGCGCGGGATGGCCCAGGTCTGCGCCATCAGTTCGCAGTGCTCGCCCATCGACAGCCCGGTACGCGGCTCGCCGTTTTTCGGGATGTGCGGCATCAGGTGGCGCGGGCGAATCTTCAGCAGGCTCCTGATCTTCTCGCCGTTGGACTTGCCGCGGTTGGCTTCCAGCAGGATCTTGCGCAGCCCTTCGTTGACGCCGATGGGCGCGTCGGAAGTGGTGTCCACGCCGCCGGCAATGCCGCAGTCGATCTGCCCGAGAGCGATCTTGTTGGCCACCAGGATCGCCGCTTCCAGGCCGGTGCCGCAGGCCTGCTGGATGTCATAGGCCGGGGTTTCCGGCGCCAGACGCGTGCCCAGCACGCACTCGCGGGTCAGGTTGAAGTCGCGCGAATGCTTGAGCACCGCGCCGGCGACGACCTCGCCCAGGCGCTCGCCGTGCAGCTTGTAGCGCTCGATCAGCCCGTCCAGCGCGGAGGTCAGCATCTCCTGGTTGCTCGCCGTGGCATACACGGTGTTGGAGCGGGCGAAGGGAATACGGTTGCCGCCGACGATGGCGACCCGGCGCAGTTGGGTCATGCAGGGCTCCTGAGAATGAGCGTTGAAGTGCGGTCAAGGCTAACCTTAGCCGCTTGTGTCGCATTGGCCGCCCCGCCGTTGCGCAGGTCAGCGCGGTCAATTGCGCCGAACCCGCCGCTGCGTAGAGTGGTCAGCACTTTAGAGACCCTGTGCAGGAGCCCGTTCCATGACCGATCGCTACATCGCCTTCGCCAACTCCAACGTCGGCCGCCGCCTGGTCGGAGCCCTCGGCCTGCCTGCGCCGGTCCGCCTGGAGCGCTGGAGCGCCGGGCGCACGCGGCCGGTGGACGGGGCGCTGCTGCTCGGCGGCGAGGGCAGCCTGAACGAGGCGGTGCTGCCCTTCGCCGAGCGCCTGACCGATGCGGTGTTCTCCTTCAGCGACGGCCAGTACGGCCTGCCACGCTGGACTGCCGAGCATGGGCCGAAGCTCAAGGCCATCGTCTTCGACGCCAGCGGCCTGACCCGTTTCGAGCAGACCCTCGAGCTGCGCACCTTCTTCCAGGGCGCCCTCAAGGGCCTGGACAAATGCCCGCATGTGGTGATCCTCGGCCGCGCGCCGGAATCGGTCAAAGACCCCATCGCCGCCAGCGTGCAGCGCAGCCTGGAAGGCTTCAGCCGCTCGCTGGGCAAGGAAATCCGCCGGGGCGGCAACGTCCAACTGGTGTACGTCGGCAAGGGCGCCGAAGACCAACTCGAAGGCGCGCTGCGCTTCTTCCTCTCGCCCAAGAGCGCCTATGTGTCCGGGCAGGTCGTGCGCCTGTCTGCCTACGACAAGCAGGTACAGGACTGGAGCCGCCCGCTGGTGGGCAAGCGCGCGCTGGTAACCGGCGCCGCCCGTGGCATCGGCGCGGCCATCGCCGAGACCCTCGCCCGTGACGGTGCCGAGGTCGTGCTGCTGGACGTGCCGCCGGCGAAGGACGCCCTCGATGCGCTGGCCGCGCGCCTGGGCGGGCGTGGCGTGGCACTGGACATCTGCGCCGCCGACGCCGGTGCTCAGCTGGTGGCAGCACTGCCCGATGGCGTGGACATCGTGGTGCACAACGCCGGCATCACCCGCGACAAGACGGTCGCCAAGATGAGCGAAGCCTTCTGGAATTCGGTGATCGACGTGAACCTCAAAGCCCCGCAGGTGCTGACCCAGGCGCTGCTGGACGCCGGCAAGCTGCACGACGACGGCCGCGTGGTGCTGCTCGCCTCCATCAGCGGCATCGCCGGCAACATGGGCCAGACCAACTATGCGGTGAGCAAGGCCGGCCTGATCGGACTGGCGCAGGCCTGGGCGCCGGCGCTGGGCAAGAAGGGCATCAGCATCAACGCGGTGGCGCCGGGCTTCATCGAAACCCAGATGACCGCCGCCATCCCGCTGACCATCCGCGAGGCCGGCCGACGCATGAATTCCATGGGCCAGGGCGGCCTGCCGCAGGACGTTGCCGAAGCCGTGGCGTGGTTCGCTCAGCCGGGTTCCGGCGCGGTGAGCGGCCAGGTGCTGCGGGTTTGCGGGCAGAGTTTGTTGGGTGCCTGATCGCGTTTCTCTGTGGGGAAAGCTGTCGTTCTCTGATAGTCCGTACCTGGGTTTTCCCTCTCCCTAACCCTCTCCCTGAAGGGAGAGGGGACTGTGCAGTGTCAGGCGAACTTCCGTGCTAGCCGATAAACGCCGAATGGCTCCCTCTCCCTTCAGGGAGAGGGCGGGGGGAGAGGGTTAACGTGCGCAGAGGAACACCCCGGCAGGAATGGACTTTGTCCCCACTCCGGCCGACAGGCCGTTAAACGAGCCAGGGCAAAAGATCAGCTGCGCGCCGCCACCAGTTCGCGAAACTCCTCCGCACTCACCCGGTGATCGCCATCGCGGTCCGCGCGCACGATCAGCGCCGGCTCCTGGGTCATGAACTCCGCCTGGCTGACCTTGCCGTCGCCATCCCGGTCCGGCCAGGCAATGGCGTTGGGGGAGACGTTCACGCTGGGGTTGGGCGGGGTCACTTCTTCGCGGGTGAGCAGGCCATCCTGGTTGCGGTCCAGCCGGTGAAACATGCGCACACGCATGGCGGACAGGTCATCGGCCTCGATGAAGCCGCTGCCATCGCGGTCCAGACGGGAGAATGCCGTCTGCTCCATTTCCCCCGCCACGGCGTACTCAGCGCTCAGCAGCAGGACGGTGGACAGCAGCAGGGTCTGGCGGATTCGGCTTTGCATCGGGCGTACCTTGGCGGGAGTTGACCGGCAAAGCCTAGCCAGAGGCGGACTCGAAACGGTTCGATCACTCCGCCGGCGGTTGCGGGCGGCCGCGGCGGCGGAACTCCACCGGGGTCTCGCCGACCCAGCGCTTGAAGGCGCGGTAGAAGGTGCTCGGCTCGGAGAAGCCGGTGCGTTCGACGATCACCTCGATGCGCTCATCGGTCTTGAGCAGCAGCTCCTTGGCCAGGCGGCAGCGGTAGTCGGTGACCAGATCGTTGAAGCGCACCCCGGCCATGGCCAGACGCTCGCGCAGACGGCGGGCGGGCATGTCGAGACGGGCGGCGACCTGCTCCAGCGTCGCGCCGCCATCCACCAGCAGCACGCCGATCAGTTCGCGCACCTTGCGCACCAAGTCCAGCCGCTCCACTTCCGCCAGTTGCCGGCGCGCCAGGGACTCGTGCATGCGCAGCAGTTCCGGCGCGGCATGGCGTGAGGGCTTCTCCAGCACTTCGGCGTCGAATACCAGCGCATAGCGATCAGCGCCCAGCACCGCCGGGCAGCCGTAGACCTCGCGGTAACGCTCGGCGGGCGCGCCTTCCTCGTGCATCAGCTGTACTTGCTGGGGCTTGAAGTCGCCCTCGGTAAGCGCGTGGAACAGGCGAACCACCGCACCGGCGAGCATTTCGGGGAAGTGACGGTTGGTCCCAGCGGTATGGCCGAGCAGCAGCACGGCCTTCTCGCCCTCCACTTCCAGGCGGGCGTTGAGGGTGTCGGAGAGCAGGCGCACGTAACGCAGGGCATGACGCAGGCCTTCGCCGAAGGTGGCGCTGGAAAGGAACAGGTACTCCAGCAGCAGGCCATGGAACGCGGGCAGGTGGCCGGCCAGATAGAGGCCGACGTGCTCTTCGCCGCACTCTTCGGCGGCCGCCTTCCAGAACAGGTTCTGTGCGCTGTGGGGGAATCGTCCGGCAGGCAGGCTGCCGGCCGGCAGGCCGACGCGAGCCAGCACGCGGTCGGGGTCGGTACCGCTGGCGCGCAGGGCGTCGATCACCGGGCGCATCAGCGCCACATCGTCGGTCAGATCACGCATGGTGTTTTTTCTAGTTATCCATGAGGCGGGCCCATCTTAGGCAGCTTTCCTATCGCCCCTCAAGAGAATCAGGAACAAGCGTGCGGGAAATATCCGGGCAATCGGACGGTCACATTGACTTGCCTGCCGCGCGCCGCGTTGCCACGGCCAATGCCCGTGGGTGACCGGCGGCTAAGCTGAGTGAATATTCGTCAGGAGATACCCGATGCCCCGCGATTGGCTTGACCTGTCCGCCCCACCCGCCCTCACCGGCCTGTTCGCCCGCGCCGCCGTGCGCCGCGGCGTGCGTGGCCGCAGCCTGCCGACCCGCGGCCTGCGCTGCCCGGTCACGGTCGACCCGAAGCACCTGGAGCGTTACCGCAAGGTCTGTGGCTTCGCCGACAACCACCTGCTGCCGCCCACCTACCCGCACATCCTCGCCTTCGGCCTGCAGATGGGCCTGCTGACGGACGCGCGCTTCCCCTTCCCGCTGCTGGGCCTGGTCCACCTGGAAAACCGTATCAGCGTGTTGCGTCCGCTCGGCGGCCTGGGGCCGTTCAACGTCAGCGTGCGGGTGGACGACCTGCAACCCCACGAGAAAGGCGTGACCTTCAGCATCATTACCCAACTGCACGACCAGCTCGGGCTGCTCTGGGAGGGTGACAGCCGCATCCTGTTCCGCGGCATGCGCCTGGACGGCACGCCGCCGGCCCGCGAAGAGGTGGCCGAGCTGCCGCTGGAGCAGATCGACGCCTGGAACTGCCCGGCGGATATCGGCCGGCGTTACGCGCGGGTGGCCGGCGACTACAACCCGATCCACCTGTCCGCCGCCAGCGCCAAGCTGTTCGGTTTCCCCCGCGCCATCGCCCATGGCTTGTGGAACAAGGCGCGCAGTCTGGCCGCCCTGGGCGAGCGCCTGCCGATGGCCGGCTATCGGGTCGACGTGCGCTTCCAGAAGCCGGTGCTGCTGCCGTCCCAAGTCAACCTGCTGGCCAGCGAGCCGGCGCCTTCCGGGCAGTTCAGCCTGCGCGGCAAGGACGGCCTGCCGCACATGGCCGGCAGCTGGAGCCCGCTGGACGTTTGACGCGCCAGGCTTGAAGCTATGGGGCTCACGTTGGAGCCCCATCTGCATGAACCTCGAAGCCATCACCGCGCGCCTGCACGCCATCCGCGACCACAACGACTGGAGTCGCTTCCACAGCCCGAAGAACCTGGCCATGGCGGCCAGCGTGGAAATGGCCGAGCTGGTGGAAATCTTCCAGTGGCTGCGCGAGGACGAGTCGCGCCAGCTGCCGCCGGAGAAACTCGCCCACGCCGGGCAGGAAGTCGGTGACATCGTCCTTTACCTGCTGCTGATGTGCGCGGAACTGGGCATCGACATGGACCAGGCCGTGCTCGCCAAGCTGGCCGACAGCGAGCGGCGCTTCATCGAGGGGGGCGCCAAGTGAGCGATTCCCCGAAGACCGGCGACCGCCATTTCGACGAACTGGCCACGCGCTTTGCCGAGAAGATCTATGGCGGCGCCAAGGGTGCCATTCGCCTTGCCGTGCTGCAGGCCGACCTCGCCGAGGCGCTGCCCGACCGCCCGCTGCGCGTGCTGGATATCGGCGCGGGGCTGGGCCACATGTCGCTGTGGCTGGCCGGGCGCGGCCACGACGTCACCCTCGCCGAACCCGCCGCGCCGATGCTCGAAGGCGCACGCCAGCGTTTCGAGGAAGCCGGCCTGCCAGCCACCTTCATCGCCGCGCCCTGGCAGGACCTGCTCGGCCAGCTCAATGAACCCTATGACCTGGTGATCTGCCACGCCGTGCTGGAATGGCTGGCCGAGCCGCTGGCTATCCTGCCCGTGCTGCACCAGCTGACCCGCGCCGATGGCTGGCTGTCCCTGGCCTTCTACAACCGCGACGCGCTGATCTACCGCAACCTGCTCAAGGGCCACTTCCGCAAGCTGCGCAAGAACCGCTTCTCCGGCGAAGGCCAGAGCCTGACCCCGCAGGAACCGCTCGACCCGCGCGTACTCGAAGCCGCCATGGCCGGGCACTGGAGCATCGAGGCGCGCAGCGGCGTGCGGGTGTTCCACGACTACATGCCGGTGGAGTTCCAGCACAAGGCCGAGCCTTTGGACCTGGTGGAGATGGAACTGCAATACCGTCGACACCCTGCCTTCGCCGGCCTCGGCCGCTACCTGCACTGGCTGTGCCGGCCGCAGGATTAGGTGCATAGTTGCCACTGCGCACGCCTCACCAAACCGGCGTGCGGGAGTCTGTCATGCCGCGTTACCTGTTGATCCTGCCGCTGCTCAGCGCCCTGGCGGCCTGCCAGGGCCAGAACCCCTACAGCAACACCTCGCTGCCGATCCCGCCCGCGCCCGCGCAGGCCGCCAACCCCGGCCTCGACCCCGGCAGCTACCCGGCCCCGCCGCTGGACTACGGGCGCTACCGCTCGTGGAGCTGGATGGACGGCACCGGTTTCGGCGGCCCGCTGCAGGACGCCGTCAGCGAAGCCCTCGACCAGCGCGGCCTGCGCCCGGCGCGCTCGAATGCCCCGGCGGACCTGAGCGTCAGCGCGCACCTGTCCAGCGAGCAACGCACCCGGCAGACCACCGACTATTACGGCGGCGGCTACTACGGCGGCTGGAACGACCCCTGGTACGGCGGCGCTTCCTACCCCGTCACCCGCACCTACGTGGTCACCGTCAGCGTGGTGCGCATCGCCCTGTACGACGCCCATAACCACCAGGAAATCTGGAGTGGCAGCGCCGAATACGAAAACGGCAGCAGCCAGACCGACCAGGCTCGCGCCCTGCGCGAAGCCGCGCGCAAGGCCATGGACGGTTACCCGCCGGGCTGAAGCCCGGCGCGCCGGTAGGCAGGCACGCTCGCCGGCGAGTCCACCATCACCGCATCCGCTCCCAGTTCGCGCGCCGCGCCATAGGCGGCTGCCGAATTGATGCCGAACATCACCACCTTCGTCCCCTTGGCGCGGCGCACACAGGCCATCGCCTGCGGCGTCCACAACTTCGCGGGCTTCACTGGGTAGGACGATGAGCCCAGGGTGAACTGCTCCGTCACCGTCAGATCGCGCTCCAGCTCGATGCCCATCCAGGCGCCATCGGCCGGTGGCGAACAACGGCCGGCCAGCGCCAGATCGACCAGCCGGTTGCGCGTGGCGTCGCGGCTCTCGAAACGCCGCGCGCGGTCGCCGTAGTGCTGTGCCAGGTAATCGCTGGCATCACGCTCGGTGGAGTAGAAACGCACCCGCGACCACGCCTGTTGCTGATCCAGCGTGCGGGCCACCGCGTCGATGACCTCGCCCACCGGTTGCGCCTTGATATCGAGGAACACCGGCACTGTCGGTGCAATGGCCTGCAGTGCCTCGGCCAGTGTCGGGATCGCCTGCGGCTGCGCGCGGTACGGGTAATTGCCCGCCGCATCCTTGAACTGATAACCCGCATTCACCGGGCGCAGCTGTTCCAGCGACTTCGAACCCACGGCGCCCTGGGCATCGGTCAATGCCCCGAGGTCCGCCGGCCGGTACAGCACCGCAACACCATCGGCGGAAGCCTGAACAGACAGCCAGAGCACATCGCTGTGGTTGGCCAGCGCCTTGCCTATCGCCAGCAGCGTGTTCTCTGGCGCATCCGCCGTGCCGGCTCGATGCGCCACCACCTCGGGTTGTGGCAGCGCCGGCCGCACGCTGTCGAAGCTGCATCCCGCAAGCAGCAGCATCCCCAGTGTCGTCACGGGCAGCCCATGCTTCATGTCCTTCTCCATTCCTTGAACGAGCGACGACTCTAGCAACCGGAAGCACCGCGCTAGACGCGGAACATTCCCCGCTTGCCAATCCTTCTGCCTTGCGCTTGGATGGAATTCTCTGACAGGAGTATTGCGATCATGATCCGCCGTTTGCTGTCCCGTTCACTGCTGCTGAGCCTGATGCTCGGCCTCGCCGCCTGCGAAACCACCAGTGTCAGCCGCGACTACGACACCACCCGCGACTTTTCCCGCTACCTGACCTGGAGCTGGGCACAGCCGGCCTTCGAGTACCGCCCGGATGACCCGCGCATCAAGAGCGACCTCACCGAGCAGCGCATCAGCGATGCGATTGCCGGCGAGTTCGACCAGCGCGGCCTGCGCCAGGCACAGGGCGGCACCCCCGGCGACGTAAAACTGCGCGCCTACCTGATCGTCGACCAGCGCCAGGACCAGGTCACCACCTACAGCGGCGGCTACTGGGGCGGTTACTGGGGAGGCTACTGGGGCCCGCCCCCCATGGCCGAGAGCCGCACCGTGACCTACAAGGTCGCCACCATCCAGGTGGACATGTTCGACGGCAAGGACGGCAAGCTGGTCTGGCGCGGCAGCGGCGAGCAGATCATGCGCAGCAGCCCGCCGACGCCCGCCGAGCGCGAAGCGGCGATCCGCGAGACGGTGCAGAAGATCATCGCCCAGTACCCGCCGCACTGATCGGCCCGACCATGACACGGGAGACCGCGTGAACCAGCCCGCCCTGCAACACCGCCCCGCCCTCGCCGACGACCTCGGCGAGGTGGTCGGCTTTCCCCAGGACGCCGACGAACTCTTCTACTGCTACCCCAAGGCGAGCTGGCCGCTGACCATCGGCCAGCTCGCCGCCGCCATCGCCGAGCGACGCGGCAGCACCGTGGCGCTGCAGGGTGGCCGGGTCGCCGGCTTCGCCAACTTCTACCAGTGGCAACCCCACGAATTCTGCGCGCTGGGCAACATGATGGTCGCGCCCTGGGCGCGGCGGCACGGCGTGGCGCAGTACCTGATCGAGGTCATGGAGAATCTCGCCCGCGACCAGTACAAGGCGCAGGTCATGAAGGTGTCCTGCTTCAACGCCAACGCCGCCGGCCTGCTGCTTTACGCACGCCTGGGCTACAAGCCGCAGGGCATCGTCGAGCGCGCCGACCCGCAGGGCCGGCGCATCGCCCTGGTCCAACTGGAGAAAGCCCTTGTCCACGCCTGAGCCCCAGCGTGTGCTGATCATCGTCAGCAGCGGCCCGAGCACCCCGGCGCGCTGCGCCGCGCCCTTCTACACCGCCACCCTGCTGGCGTGCATGGATGCCAAGGTCACCCTGTTCCTCAGCGGCGAAGGCACACGCCTGGCCTTCCAGGACATCGCCGACACGCTCTACGCCGCCGAAGACGGAGAGCCCATCAGCCACTTCATCCAGCAGGCCAAGGAAGCCGGCGCCCGCCTGCTGATGTGCCGCGCACCGGGCGTGGCCATCGACGAAAGCCGGCTGATCGAGGAAGTCGACGAGATCGCCAGCGGCGGCGAGCTGGCGCGCATGATCCTCGAATACGACCGGGTGCTGACGCTGTGAAGCTGCACGGCCTGGAGTTCCCGGACGACCTGCTCTACGCGCCCGACTACAACCTCTGGCTGCGCGAGGAAGAAGGCGGCGCCGTCACCCTCGGGCTCACCGCCTACGGCTGCGCGGTCTACGGGCAGATATTCGCCTTCACCCCCAAGCGCGACGGCTGGCACATCGACTGCGACCGCAGCTTCGGCGTGGTGGAATTCGCCAAGGCCGCCTCGTCGGCGCGCAGCCCGCTGGACGGCACCGTCCTCGCCAGCAACGAAGCAGTGGTGCGCAGGCCAGGGCTGATCAACCAGGACTGCTATGGCGAAGGCTGGATGGTGCGCCTGAAGCCCGACGACTGGAGCGCCGCCCGCGCTCGCTTCCTCCAGGGCGAAGCCGCACTGGAGGCCTTCGCCCAGCGCATGCACCTGGACAACTTCGACCCCGACGACGACGGGGTCCAGGCCCTGCGCCCATGAGCCGGGCAGGCGCGCAGTTCACGCTGCTGCTCTGCCTGCTCATCAGCCCGCCGCTACGCGCCGACCAGCCCACCCAGGACGGCTTCGTCTATCTCGACCAGGTGCTGAAGACCGCGCGCTATGACGTGCGCTATGCCGGCACCGACAACTTCGTCGGCGAGCCCATCGACGGTTACCAGAAGGCGCGGATCATCCTCACCCGCGAAGCCGCCACCGCCTTGGCTGCCGTGGAAAAGGACGTTGCCCTGAGCGGCCTGGCGCTGAAGATCTTCGATGGCTATCGCCCGCAGCGCGCAGTGGAAGACTTCCGCCGCTGGGCCGCCGACCCGCAGGACATCCGCCAGAAGGCCCGCTACTACCCACAGATGGACAAGCCCGCGCTGTTCCGCGACGGCTACATCGCCAAGCACTCCGGGCACTCGCGCGGCAGCACCGTCGACCTCACGCTGGTGGATTCGAAAACCGGGGAGGAGTTGGACATGGGCAGCCCGTTCGACTTCTTCGGGCCCATCTCCCATCACGGCACTGCGCTGGTCAGCGTGCAGCAGACGCGCAACCGCGAGACGCTGCGCCAGGCCATGCTGCGGCACGGCTTCGAGCCTTACAGCGCCGAGTGGTGGCACTACACGCTGAAGGCCGAGCCTTACCCGCAGACCTACTTCGACTTCCCGGTGCAGTGAAGGACAGCGGCCGTCCCTGGCCGTGGTGGATCAATTGTCGTGCTGGGTGTTCTTGTGGGCCGGCTTGGTGGCGGAGATCGCCGTAGCCTTGGTCTTGCCCTGGGTATCCTTGGAGTGCGCCACGGCGGACGTCGCTTGCCCATGGCCCTTGCTGTCGTTCTTCTCGCTGCCGTAGTGATTGCCGCTCAGGCCATGGTCGCGGGTGGCCTTGCCGGCGTGCTCGCCACCGTCGTTCGCGCCATTGCTGTTGCTGCCGTGGTTACCGCCGGCATCGCCCTTGCCACCACCGTGGCCACCGCCATTACCACCACCGTTTCCGCCGCCATTGCCACCACCGTGACCGCCACCATCACCCTTGGCATAGGCCGAACCGATGGGCGAGAGATCGGCAGGCAGCAAGGCTGTCGTGCCGAGTGCGACTGCACAGGCTACTGCAACAACCAGGGAAATTTTCATCTTGTTATCGCCTCCATGGGCGGGTCTTGGGATACCTCTATGACCCTGGCGCAGGCCCCGCCGTTCGCGGCCTGCCGACGAAGTGCCAGCACGCATGTGCCAACTTGGCCGGCGCCGGAGTGTTGCGGCAACGGCTACGCTCACCGGCACAGGAGTCTCACCATGGAGGCAACACGGACATGTCCAGAATCAACACCCTTCTGGCGGCAGTCATCGGCGTCACCCTGCTGGGCACCAGCCCCCTGCTGATGGCCGATCCGGGCAAGAACAAAGGACACGACAAAGGCGGCCAACACGGCAATCAGGGCAACAACTGGCAAGGCGGCCCGAGCATCGACATCGGCGGCGTGCAGGTCATCCTCAACGACAATCGCAACTACTGGAGCCCCGGCGCGGCGCTGCCGCCCGGCATCCAGAAGAACCTGGCCCGCGGCAAGCCGCTGCCGCCGGGCATCGCCAAGAAGCTCGACGGCCGCCTGGTCGACCGTCTCCCCCACTACGACGGCTACGAATGGCAGCAGGCCGGCACCGACCTGCTGCTGGTGACCATCGCCACCGGCGTCATCTACGAAGTGCTGCAGAACGTGCTGGATTGACGCTGCTTCCCCTGTAGGAGCAACGGTCTTTACCTGGTAGTTCCGTGTTTGTGCTTTCCCCCTCACCCCAGCCCTCTCCCTCAGGGAGAGGGGGCAAATCGTGCCGGCTGACGCTGTGGTTTCATCCGGCACCGAACGGTCCCCTCTCCCCCTGGGAGAGGGTTAGGGTGAGGGCCGATCCGAGCACAGATCTATCCGGTAGGAGCGGGCCATGCCCGCGATCGCGCCCTTGGGGCGCTCCTACAGGATTACTCGGAACTCCGCCCACCGGATCAACCTCCAACCCTCGCCCCCACCGCCCCACCGCTGGAGTTACCGCATGACCCCGCAAGCCCCCGAATTCGACGGCCAGCGCTGGAGCAACGCCGAAGAAGACCGCATCGAAGTCGTCGCCGCCGATCCCCGCTGGCCCCAGCGCTTCGCCGAAGAAGCCGACGCCATCGCCCGTGCCGCCGACCTCCCCGGCCTCGGCATCGAGCACATCGGCAGCACCGCCGTGCCGGGGCTGGACGCCAAGCCGATCATCGACATCCTCCTGCTGCCGCCACCGGGCAGCGACCCGCACCAACTGATCGAACCGCTGCAAGAGCTGGGCTACCAGTACTGGGCCGAAAACCCCGACACCTCGCGGATGTTCTTCGTCAAAGGCATGCCGCCGCTGGGCAGCGGGCGCAGCCATCACGTCCACGTCATGGACCTGAGCGACGCCTCGCGCCGCCTGCTGTTCCGCGACTGGCTGCGCACCCACCCCGACGACGCGCAGCTCTACGCCCAGGTGAAGCACGAACTGGCGAAGCGCTTCCCCACCGACCGCGATGCCTACACCGAAGGCAAGGACGAAGTCGTCGCGCAGATACTCGGCCGCGCACTCAACCCGCCCGAGCACCACCGCGACGGCGAAGCAGTCCACGGCGGCGAAATCCAGGGGCCGGACCGCCGCTGAAGAACGCTGCGCGTTAATCCGCCGTTAATCCAGCCGGCCGAAGCTCGGGACTCCCCCTCAGGAGGAAGTCCCATGCTCAAGCTCTCCGTGGTCACCTTCGCCTGCTTCACCCTGGTCGGCTGCGCCGACTCCCCGCACTTCAGCCACTTCAGCGCCATCGAATCGCCGGTGCGCGAATCCTTCGGCGAAGACAACCTCGAACGCCAGCCCACCCGCGTGCGCCTGCAAAGCGACGATTACTCGGCGCAGCAACAGCGGATGATGTGGGGCCAGTGACGCCGCAACACCTCGGCAGACCGCGCCAGCGGCTGCCGATTGCGCTATAACGGGTGCTCCCCCAAGGCACAGGAACGGACACCATGGCCTTTGACTGGCACAGCGACCCGATCACCCGCCAGACCCCGCTCGACGCCCACTACCGCAACACCCAGAACGTCCGCCGCTTCATGACCCAGCACTGCGGCGACGGCTTCCATTTCGACCGCGCGTTCATGGCCTGGATACGCAGCGGCGCGCCAGCGGACATGGGCGCAGTAGTGGATGAGTGGCGCCGCCGGAAAGGCCTCGCCATTGGCTGAACACGCCGCACGCTGCCGATGGTGCGCGGGCCAGGCTGCCCGCTAGACTCCGCAGAGCACTCACTTCGGACGCCACCATGAAGAAATGGATCTTCCTCGCTGTTATCGCCCTGCTCGCCTGGCAATACATGGACAACCCGAACTGGCAGTCGCGCTTCTTCCGCCCGGCGCCATCGTCCGTCAGCGCGCCCGTAGCTCCCAGCGAGCCCGCCCCCGAACCCGTCGCAACGCTCGAAACCAGGCCGGAACCCACGCTCAGCGTGCGCTGCGATGGCCGCCAGCACTGCTCGCAGATGACCTCCTGCGCGGAAGCCAAGGCGTTCCTGCGCAGCTGTCCGGGCATGAAGATGGATGGCGACCACGACGGCATTCCCTGCGAAGACCAGCTGTGCCGCATGTAAGGACTGGCGACGCTACAAACCACCACCCAGCCACAGCGTGAACTGGCCGTCGCGCACGGCCAGCGCCTCCCGCACCACGCTATAGCGCAGCGGCAGCACACCGCCGGTACTGATCTTCAAGCGATCGGCCAGCGCCAGCACCTCCTCGAAGGAAGCCTCCGGCAGGTACTTGTTGAAGGAGTAGCTGTCGCGGCCGATCAGCACCTGCACCGCGTACACGTCCTGCCCGGCCGGGTCGTACGCCAGCAGTCCCTGCAAATCGATGCCCGCCGGCAACCGGAACAGCGCCCGCACCAGCAGCAACGAAACACCGGGCGCCAGCTCCGCCGCCGTGGCCAGCGGCACCAGAAAGGCATCCTCGCGAACGCCGTCCTGCCAGCGCCACAGGTCGCTCAGTTCCAGATGGTCTTCGGTGAACTGGTCCAGTCTGACCATGGCGCTCGCTTCAAGAGTCGCTGTCGTTTTCGGCAGGAACCCCGAAGTCAGGTTTGAGCTGCTCCACCTGAGGCACGACGTCTCCTGTCAGCAGCCAGACGGCGTACTGCGGATAGACCCTCAGCAGAATGCTCACCTCTTCGGTGCCCATGCGAATGATGCCTTTGCTGATGTTCTTCCAGCGCTGGTGGTTCGTATCACCCTGGAAGCTCAGATATTTGGGACCAGCCAAACGAACCAACTGGACTGCCCTGCCGAGGATTTCATCCATATCGGAAATTTCATGCAGAGTTCAATATTCACCCCGAACAAATCACGGGAGTAATATTTGAACCGTAAGTGAATGCCGGCCCATTCGCCATGGGCGTTATCGCTCGAATACTGAATGAATGAATCAACAACGAAAAGCACGGCAACCCGGGTTGCTCGTCGGGGGCGAAGGACGTGAATTCGTCACGGAGCCGCCAGGGTGGAATCCTCGATGCCCAGGAGAAAGACATGGTTGATCTCGACCTAACCCAGGCCGCCAATCTCATTGGTAGCTACGTCCTCGTCGAAACCATCTGCGACTCCGAGGCAATTCCCGAACAGTACTGCATGCAATTCGTCGGGGTGGTGCCACCCCTGGCCGGAGTCATCGAGCATCCCTACTTTCTCGTCATGGACCTGCTCGTCCCGTCGAAATTTCCCGAAGAACTGTTCTGGCACAACATCCAGTCGCTGATGGTGCTCGGCTCCAAGACGGCAAGCGCTCACGGAGAATTGCTGCCTGAAGAGGGGATCATGATCTGCTGAAAGGAATTGGCGGAAGGCAGTGAGAGTCGAACTCACCCAGGAACGGCTGCCGTCCCCCACCGGGTTTGAAGCCCGGCCACGCCACCGGGCGTGATTGCCTTCCCTGGTCAGAAGCCGGCTGCGCAAGTGCAGCGGCGAAAGCGGGAGCCCGGATGTTGCCACTATTGCCATGACCGATGCCAGCGCAGCGATGCCGCAGTGAGTGCTGGGTCGCCCGATGAGTCTCGCGCGACCTGTTAATGACATTCTGGCCAATCAACATCAAAAGGCCACTTATTGGCCAGAAAAAGGCAGCGAACTGGCTGCCCGTGCTCTACCCTCGCTAGCAGTACCCAGGGAGCTCCACGGCATGAAGCCCACTCTACCCATCCTCGATATTTCCCCACACTTGGGCATTGGCCCGGTCTGTCTCGGCGATACGCGGGCCATGGCGCGGGACGCGCTGGCCGCCGTGGGCTTCCCGCTGGAATCGTCCAACGGGCCGACGGATTACTTCTGCCAGGCGGCGATCCAGACCGAGTGCGACGAGCAGGGGTTCATCTGGTTCATCGGCCTGTCCGAGAGCGAGCAGTACCTCGCGCGCTACCAGGGCGTGGATGTGTTTGCGCTGACGGCTGGCGAGCTGTTCTCGCTGATCGCTGCGGCGGACGACTCCGGCGCGCACGAATTCAACGACTGCGAGTACCTGTTTCCGGGGCAGATCATCACGCTGTGGGACGCGGACGAGCAGTATGACCGCCAGGGCAACGAGACACGCCCGGTCTGGGCTCAGGTCGGTATCGGCAACCCCGGTTACGTCGAGGCGGTCTCGGCCCTTTGACCCGTGAGCGGACTTTGTAGCGCCAGGGGCTCTATGCTTGTCCTGCACGCCGACAAGGGAACTCCATGCTGAACGCGAAACTCACCAGGGCGCTGCTCTGGCTGGTCATCCTCATCCTCGCCCTCGCCGTGCTGGCGCTGGTACTGCGGGTCGCCGCGCTGCGCAACATTCCGCCGCTGGAGCCCTGGCACACCTGGGTGCCCGAGGACCTGCACAGCGACGCCATCGACCGCACCGACTGGGCCGGCTACCTGGCCGCCGAGGACAAGCTGATGCAGGCCATGCGCAAGGAGATGGCGGCCAGCCTGCAACCCTTCGAGCGCGTCGCCTACAACCGCTACTTCGACCAGAGCCAGGTCTACCCCGGCCACTTCGCCACCGACTGGAATCGCTCGTACGAGATGCGCCCCACCGGTGAAGTGCGCGGCGCGGCGGTGCTGCTGCACGGGCTGACCGATTCGCCCTACAGCCTGCGCCACCTGGGCGAGCACCTGCGGCAACAGGGTTTCGTGGTCATCGCAATCCGCATGCCGGGCCACGGCACCGTACCGGCCGGTCTCACCGACGCGGACTGGGAAGACTGGATGGCCGCCACCCGGCTGGCCGTGCGCGAAGCTTCCGCGCAGCTGCCCAAGGGCGCGCCGCTGCTGATGGTGGGCTTCTCCAATGGCGGCGCGCTGGCGATGAAGTACAGCCTGGATGCACTGGGCGACCCGAGCCTGGCGATGCCGAAACAGGTGGTGCTGATCTCGCCGATGATCGGCGTCACCCGCTATGCGCAGTTCGCCGGATTGGCGGGCTTGCCGGCGTTGCTGCCGGCCTTCGCCAAGGCGGCCTGGTTGAGCGTGCTGCCGGAGTTCAACCCGTTCAAGTACAACTCTTTCCCCATCGCGGCGGCGCGCCAGACGGTGGAGCTGACCGACGCCGTGCAGGGCAGCCTGGAGAGCGCCAGCCGCAGCGGCAACCTCGCGCGCCTGCCGCCGATCCTCACCTTCCAGTCGCTTGCCGACAGCACCGTGAGCACCCCGGCGGTGATCAGCAACCTCTACGACCGCCTGCCGGACAACGGTAGCCAGCTGGTGCTGTTCGACCTCAATCGCTCGCTGAACTACGGCCCGCTGCTGCGCCCGGAAATGGCCACACTCGGCGACCGTCTGCTGCCCGAGCGTCAGCGCAACTATGACCTGACGGTGATCTCCAACAGCCCGCAGAGCAGCCAGACCAGCGCCCTGCACACACCCGCCCACAGCCAGCGACAGGAGAGCCAGCCGCTGGCAGCCAACTACCCGCCGGATTTGTTCTCACTCTCCCACGTGGCACTGCCCTTCCCGCCCGACGACGCACTCTACGGCCAGCATCCGGCGGCCGGCGAAGACTTCGGCATCCACCTGGGCACACTCACGCCGCGCGGTGAACGCGGCGTACTGATCGTCGGGCTGGACCTGTTCCAGCGGGTGACCTCCAACCCGTTCTACGACTACCTCGTGCAACGGGTCGATCGGGTGTTGCCGTCGCGCTAGCGCTTGCCGACGTCGAGCACGACGGCAATCAGGGTGACGGCGATGAACAGCAGAATCAGCCAGGAACTCATTGGACCCACTCCCCGGTAGTCAACAGGGGTATCGAGGGGGCGTGGGGATCGGGAGTTCAGAAAGTTTCTTCAGCGGTCGACTGCGCCAGCGCCGAATCCTCCCTGATCCGCCGCTCATTGCCGAAACGGCGGGTGAAGCCGATGCGGTCGAAGTACTCCAGCAACTGGATGCAGCGCTTGCGGCCGATGCCGATGCGGTCGCGGAAGGCGGCGGCGCGGATGATGCCGGTTTCGTCGCGCAGGTGCAGGGCGTGGCCGGCGAGTTGGCGCAGGGTCTGTTCGGGGTAGAACAGGTCTTTCACCACCTGGTGCAGCTGGCCAAGGCGGCCGAGCTTGCGCAGCAGCAGGCGCACGTCGCCCTCCTCCGCCTTCAGTTCGCGGGCGAGGTCGCGTACCCAGGGCGGGTCGAAGGAGCCTGCCAGCAGCAAGGGCCAGAGGCGTTCGCGCAGTTGTTCGTCGGCTTCGCCCAGCTGCACGCGGTGGTCAGGCAGGTGCAGCCAGGGGCCGCTGCTGTCGACTTGCCCCGGCGCCAGCAGGCTTTCCAGCAGAGCGATGAACACCGGTCGCTCCAGCTGCGAGAAGGCATAGCGGCGCAGGCGGTCGCGGTCGGGGCCAAGCTCGTCGGGAGCTTCGGCGTGGAAGCGTTGCAGCGCATCGAGCAATTGCTGTTGCAGCGCGGACCAGCGTTCGGCGGAGAGCAGTCGCGCGCCGAGCCGGGTGTGGATTTCGACCGTTTCGCCGGGCAGCTGCCAGCCTTCGCGCGGGCGGTTGAACTGGCGCGCCAGCAGCGCGGGATCGAGGCCGTTGCTGGCGTGGGCCAGCAGGGTTGGCAAGGCGCTTTCCAGGCCTTCGCCCTGCAGGGCACGAAGTTGCTCCAGGCGCTCTGGGCTGCGCCGGTTGCGCGCGGGCGCGAAGGGGTCGAGCACGCGCCCGCCGCCGAGGGTGCGTTGCGCGGACTGGTCGCGCAGCACCAGGTGGTCGCCATGCACGGCATGGCTGGGCGCATTCAGCACCAGCTGCGCGAAGACGCGCTCGCCGGGTTGCAGGCGTTCGCCTTCGAGCAGTGCGACGCGGCCGGTGACGTCCTGCGCGCCGAGGTGCACATGCACCGGCGTCCAGTGGGCGAAGGCGCGGGTTTCGCTGGGCAGCAGGTTCAGGTCGATATCGATGCGCGTGGTGGGCGCATGCAGTTTGCCGGCGATCAGCCAGTCGCCCCGGTGAATCTGTTCGAGGTTCAGGCGCTCGCCAACGATGTTTACCGCCACGCGCTGGCCCGCGTGGGCCTGCTGCGCCTCGCGATTCTGTGCGTGCAAACCGCGCACGCGAGCGCGGCGGCCAGCGCTGCCCAGCAGCAATTCGTCGCCGACATTCACGGTGCCGGCAAAGGCTGTTCCGGTGACGACGATGCCGGCGCCGCTGACGCTGAAGGCGCGGTCCACGGCGAGACGGAAGCCACCGGTTGCGGCGCGCTCGCGGGTCTCGCGGGCGGCAGCGGCGAGAGCGCCACGCAATGCATCGACGCCCTCTCCGCTGACGCTGGACAGCGGGAAGATCGGCGCGCCGGCGAGCGGTCCTGATGCCAACAGTTCGCGTACTTCCGCAGCAGCCTGTGCTAGCCGTTCGCCCGAGACGCGGTCGGCCTTGGTCAGCGCGACCATGGCGCGACGGATGCCGAGCAACTGGACGATGGCGAGGTGTTCGCGGGTCTGCGGCATCACGCCGTCGTCGGCGGCCACCACCAGCAGCACCAGGTCGATGCCGCTGGCGCCGGCGAGCATGTTGTGGACGAAACGCTCGTGGCCCGGCACGTCGATGAAACCAGTGAGCGCGCCGTCGCCAAGGTCGGCATAGACGTAGCCGAGGTCGATGGTGATGCCGCGCTCGCGCTCGGCCGGGCGGCGGTCGCCCTCGATGCCGGTGAGCGCGCGCAGCAGTGAGGTCTTGCCGTGGTCGATGTGGCCGGCGGTTCCGACTATCACGCCTCGTCCTCGGCCAGCAGCGGCAGTTGCGCGACGAAGCCGGGCTCGTCGTCGAGCTGGCGCAGGTCGAGCCAGAGCGCGTCGTCATCGATGCGGCCGAGCACCGGAACCGGGAGGCAGCGCAGGCGCTCTTCCAGGTCCAGCAGGGCGCGGCCGCGCTGGCGCTTGGGCTGGTTCGGGCGCAGGCACAGCGCAGCGCTGGGCAGGCGCGCGACCGGTTGGGCGCCGCTGCCGATCATGCCCAAGGCATCCACGGCACTGACGCTCCAGCGCTCACCCAGCAGCGCTGCCAAAGCAGGCGCCAGGCGCTGGGCCTGGACGCGGATGTCGGCCTGCGGACGGCTGAGCAGGCGCAGGCTGGTGAGGCGGTCGGCGAGGCGGTCGGGGTCGCGGTAGAGGTTGAGCACGGCCTCCAGTGCGGCGAGGGTCAGCTTGTCCACGCGCAGGGCGCGCTTGAGCGGGTTCTTCTTGATCCGCCCGATCAGTTCCTTGCTGCCGAGGATCAGCCCGGCCTGCGGGCCGCCGAGCAGTTTGTCGCCGCTGAAGGTGACGATATCGGCGCCGTCGCGCAGGGCTTCCTGCACGGTGGGCTCCTTGGGCAGGCCCCAGCGGGTGAGGTCGACCAGGGTGCCGCTGCCCAGGTCCTCCAGCAGCGGCAGGCCGTGGGCGTGGGCGATCTGCGCCAGCTGCGGGGTGGCGACGCTGGCGGTGAAGCCCTGCACGCTGTAGTTGCTGGTATGCACGCGCATCAGCAGGCCGGAGCGCGGGCCGATCACGGCTTCGTAGTCCTTGGCGTGGGTGCGGTTGGTGGTGCCGACCTCGACCAGCTTCACGCCGGCGCGGGACATGATGTCGGGAATGCGGAAGGCGCCGCCGATCTCGATCAGCTCGCCGCGGGAGATGATGCCTTCCTTGCGCGCGCCCAGGCTGTTGAGCGCCAGCAGCACGGCGGCGGCGTTGTTGTTGACCACGGTGACGGCCTCGGCGCCGGTCAGCTCGCGGATCAGCCCGGTGATGAGGTCGTCGCGGTCGCCGCGCTTGCCGGTGGCCAGGTCGAATTCGAGGTTGAGCGGGTAGCGCGCAGCCAGCGTGATCGCTTCGATGGCCTCCTCCGGCAGCAAGGCGCGGCCGAGGTTGGTGTGCAGCACGGTGCCGGTGAGATTGAACACCCGCCGCACGCGGCTGGCGTGGTGCGCGGCGAGACGCTCGCCTGCGCGGCCGGCGAGCACCGATTCTTCCAGCTCGACGGCGGCCAACTGGCCGTGACGGGCGGGATCGCGCAGTTCGTCAAGCAGGTCGCGCAGGGTCTTGAGCAGAGCCTCGCGGCCGTAGCGTTGCTGCAATGGCTGGCAGGCCGGGCTGCGCAGCAGGCGGTCGATGGAGGGCAAACGTACCGAGGTCATGGACGAACCTTGTGCAGGAGGCGATGGCTGGAGTCAGTGTAGGAGACCAGGGTGGCAGCGGAAGTGCTGCATTCGTAGGGCGCATAACCGCTTGCGGTTATCCGCCATGTCCGCGCCATGGGGTTGGCGGCGGATAACGCGTTCCGCGTTATGCGCCCTACGAGGGGCGGTTCTAACCGCCGCCACCGGGTGCGAGCAGGAGGTTCGGTGCGGTGCGCAGGTAGCCGTCTTCGGCGAGGCGGATGTCCAGCGCGAGGCTGGCCAGGTCGTCCGCCTGGGCCTCGGCGTGCTTGTCGTGCTGCTGGTAGAACTGCTTGAGGTAGGACTGGCAGCCGGGGCAGGTTTCGGCCTTGAGCGGCGCCTGGTCGCTGGCCACGCCTTCGCGCTGCAGCGAGTAGTAGGCCAGGCCCTTGCTCTCGGCACAGTGGCTGCATTTGACGCGCACGTAGTGCCATTCGCAGGAGCACAGCGAGCAGGACAGGTAACGCAGCCCGGCATGCTTGCCCTGGCTGCGGATCATCCCGGCCACCGGCGGCGCGCCGCAGGCCGGGCAGAGGGTCTGGCTGTCGGTTTCCGCCAGGGTGTCGTCGGGCAGTTGCAGCAGCCACTGGCTGAAGGCGACCTGCAGCACGGCACCGAGGAAAGGCACCAGCGCCGGCGGCAACAGGTCGAACTGGCCGTTGAGCAGACCCAGTGCCCAGGCCTTGCGCTGGCCGGAATCGGCGCTGCGCAGGACCCTCAGTGCCTCGGCCACGGCCGGGTTGGCGGTGACTTCATAGGCGTCGAGGAAGGCGTCCAGCAGTGGCAGCCACGCGCCTTCGCGTACCAGCACTTCGTAGGCCAGCGGCGGCATGCGGTGCTCGCGGCTGCGGGCCAGCGCGGCAGCGTCCGGCGATTGCAGGAACAGCTTGCGATCGAGCAGCGCCTGCTGGGCTTCGCAGACGCCGGCGATCAGTTCGAGGTAGCCCTGCAGGGGATTGCCCGGCGCCAGTTCACGCAGGCGCGCGGCGCGGCGGGAGAACAGATCGGGGGACGGCAGGTTGAACAGCGGGGGGATGTTGGCGGCAGCTTCGATCTGCCCGGGTTCGAGAATTCGGCCTGACACGCAGGACTCCTTGTTGGGTTTGGAGCGGGGCCTGAGGAGCCCCTCTCCCTGACCCTCTCCCTGAGGGGAGAGGGGACTGTCCGTGCCGGCTGGCAATCCAGTGTCAGCCGGCATTCATTTCAGCAGCGTTGCAGGTCAGTGACCCTTGCCCTTGTCCACGTCCTTGAGCCAGGCCGCATGGTGCTTGCGCGCCCAGCCGCGGCTGACCCAGCCGTAGAGCATGGCGCCCATCGAACCCTTCACCCAGATGCCGGCGTAGATGTGCACCAGGATGCTGCAGATGAGCACGAAGGCGGCAAAGGCATGCAGCAGCGAAGCGATGCGGATGATGTCGATGCCGAAGAAGTGGCTGAAGTAGGCACGCCACATCACGAAACCGGTCACCAGCAGCACCAGCATGCACAGCAGCAGGGTCCAGAACAGCAGCTTCTGCCCGGCGTTGTAGCGGCCGACTTCCGGGAGGTTTTCCTCGCGGTTGGTGACCACGTCTTTCCATTGCTTGAGCCACTGCACGTCGCGCTTCTCCACCAGGTTGTGGTGGGCGAAGCGGATCACCAGGCCGAGGAAGAACAGGAACATCGCCACCCCGAGGAAGGGGTGGAGGATGCGCGTCCACGGCCCGCCGCCGAACAGGTTGGTCAGCCAGAACATGGCCGGGTGGAACAGCGCCAGCCCCGAGAGGCCGGCGAGGAAGAACAGAATGGCCACCATCCAGTGGTTGCTCCGTTCGTTGGCGTTGTAGCGCTGAATATCTTTTTTCATGTCGTCGGGCTCCTTGCTGCCCTTTTCCGCCCTCCCCGCGAGGAGGGCAGAAGTCAGTCAGCGGGGATCACGCGGATCGTAGCCATGCACCGAAGGGTCGACCTTGTGCACCGGCGCCTGCGGGTCGGGTCCGTCTTCCTCGTCCTCTTCGACCCGGTTGGGGCCGATGCGGGTGTAGTGGAAGAACCCGGCCAGCACCACGCCCGCCATGGCCAGCAGGCCCAGCGGTTTGGTGAGGCCTTTCCACAGGCTGACCATCGGGCTGATGGCCGGCTTGTCGGGCAGGCCAGCGTACAGCGAGGGCTGGTCGTTGTGGTGCAGCACGTACATGACGTGGGTGCCGCCCACGCCTTGCGGGTCATACAGGCCGGCGTTCTCGAAGCCGCGGGACTTCAGGTCCTCGATGCGCTCGGCGGCGTGTTCCTTCATGTCCTCCTTGGTGCCGAAGACGATGGCGCCGGTCGGGCAGGTCTTCACGCAGGCCGGCTCCATGCCCACCGCCACGCGGTCGGAACACAGGGTGCACTTGTATGCCTTGTGGTCCTTCTGCGAGATGCGCGGGATGTTGAACGGGCAGCCGGTGATGCAGTAACCGCAGCCGATGCAGTGGTCCTGGTTGAAGTCGACGATGCCGTTGGCGTACTTCACGATCGCGCCGGGGCTCGGGCAGGCCTTCAGGCAGCCGGGCTCCTCACAGTGCATGCAGCCGTCCTTGCGGATCAGCCACTCCAGGTTGCCGGCCGGGTTCTCATGCTCGGTGAAGCGCATGACCGTCCAGGACTGGTCCGTGAGGTCGATCGGGTTGTCGTAGGTGCCGTGGTTGTGGCCCACCTCGTCGCGCAGCTCGTTCCATTCCGAGCAGGCGACCTGGCAGGCCTTGCAGCCGATGCACTTGGACACGTCGATCAGCTTGGCCACTTCCTGCTCGTGCCGCACCGAGGGTGACGGCAAGGTCGTGGCGGAGCGGGCGTAGATGTCTTGACTACTCATGCTTCACCTCACGCCTTTTCCACGTTGACGAGGAAGGACTTGAACTCCGGCGTCTGCGTATTCCCGTCGCCCACGAAGGGGGTCAGGGTGTTGGTCAGGTAGCCGTTGCGCGCAACCCCGGAGAAGCCCCAGTGCAGGGGGATGCCCACGTGGTGCACGGTCTTGCCGTTGACCTGCAGCGGACGGATGCGCTTGGTCACCACCGCCACCGCCTTGATGAAGCCACGGTTGGAGGAGACCTTCACGCGGTCGCCGGCCTTGATCCCGAGCTCCTTGGCCAGCGCCTCGCCGATCTCGACGAACTGTTCCGGCTGGACGATGGCATTCAGACGGCAATGCTTGGTCCAGAAGTGGAAGTGCTCGGTGAGCCGGTAGGTGGTCGCGGCGTAGGGGAACTCGTCGGCCTTGCCGAACAGCTCCATGTCGTTCTTGAACACCCGCGCCGCCGGGCTGCTGATCGCCTGCGGGTTCTTGTGCAGCGGGTTGACGCCAATCGGCGTCTCGAACGGCTCGTAGTGCTCGGGGAACGGGCCCTCGGCCATCTTGTCGACGGCGAAGAAGCGCGCCACACCTTCGGGGTTCATGATGAACGGGTTCATTCCCGCTTCCGGCGGTACGTCGGCCTTGTAGTCGGGCACGTCGGTGCCGCCCCAGGCCTTGCCGTTCCACCACACCAGACGCTTCTTCACCGGGTCCCACGGCTTGCCGCTGACGTCCGCGGAGGCGCGGTTGTAGAGGATCCGTCGGTTGGCCGGCCACGCCCAGGCCCAGCCCAGGGTCTGGCCCATGGCGTACGGGTCGCTGTTGTCGCGGCGGGCCATCTGGTTGCCCAGTTGCGTCCAGGAACCGGCGAAGATCCAGCAGCCGCTGGCGGTGCTGCCGTCGTCGCGCAGCAGCGCGAAGGCCGGTAGCTGCTCGCCGGCTTTCGCCAGGACCATGCCGTTGTTCGGGTCGACGAGATCCGCCAGTGCCTTGCCGTTGTACTCCTTGGCCACCTCTTCCGGGCTCGGTTCGTCCGGCCGCAGGTATGGCCAGTCCAGACCCAGGATCGGGTCGGGGAAGGCGCCGCCATCCTTGCGATAGGCCGCCTGCAGGCGATGCAGCAGGCCGCTCATGATGGCGATGTCGGTACGCGCTTCACCCGGCGGCTCGGCGCCCTTCCAGTGCCACTGCAGCCAGCGCCCGGAGTTGACGATGGAGCCGTCTTCCTCGGCGAAGCAGCTGGTGGGCAGGCGGAACACCGTGGTCTGGATGGCCTTGGTGTCGACGTCGTTGTGCTCGCCGGCATTGCGCCAGAACTCCGAGGTCTCGGTGGCCAGCGGGTCCATCACCACCATCCACTTCAGCTTGGCCAGCGCAGCGCTGACCTTGGCCTTGTTGGGGAAGGAGGCGATGGGGTTGAAGCCCTGGCAGAAGTAACCGTTGACCTTGCCCTGGTACATCATGTCGAAGTAACGCAGCACGTCGTAGCCGGCGCCGGGCATGTCCAGCTTCGGCAGCCAGTCGTAGCACCAGTTGTTCTCCTTGGTCGCGGCCTTGCCGAACCAGGATTTCATCAGGCTGACGTGGAATTTCGGGTAGTTCTGCCAGTAGGACAACTGCCCCGGGCGCAGCGGTTTGCTGGTGCGCTTGGTGATGAAGGCGTTGTAGTCCTGCTCCGCATCCATGCCCAGAGTCAGGTAGCCGGGCAGCGAGTTGGACAGCAGCCCCAGGTCGGTCAGGCCCTGGATGTTGGAGTGGCCGCGCAGGGCGTTCATACCGCCGCCGGGCATGCCGATGTTGCCCAGCAGCAGCTGAACCATCGCACCGGTACGGATCATCTGTGCGCCCACCGAGTGCTGGGTCCAGCCAAGGGCGTACATGATGGTCATGACCTTGGTCGGCGCCGCGGTGGTGGAAATCTCTTCCCACACCTTGAGCATCATGTCCTTGGGCGTGCCGCAGATGTTGCTCACCACGTCCGGCGTATAGCGGCTGTAGTGCTGCTTCATCAGGTTGAACACACAGCGCGGGTGCGCCAGGGTCGTGTCGACCTTGGCGAAACCATCCTCGCCCAGCTCGTACTGCCAGGAGGACTTGTCCGGGTAGGTGCGCTTCTCCGCGTCGTAGCCGTTGAACAGGCCATCGTCGAAGCCGAAGCCTTCCTTCACGATGAAGGAGACGTCGGTGTAGTTGTGCACGTATTCCTTCTGGTACTTGTCGTTTTCCAGCAGGTAGTTGATCAGACCGCCGAGGAAGGCGATGTCCGTGCCGGTACGGATGGGCGCGTAGTAGTCGGCCACCGAAGCGGAACGGGTGAACCTGGGGTCGACCACCAGCAGGCGCGCCTTGTTGTGCGCCTTGGCTTCGGTCACCCACTTGAAGCCGCACGGGTGCGCTTCAGCGGCGTTTCCGCCCATGATCAGAATCAGATCGGCATTCTTGATGTCGGTCCAATGGTTGGTCATGGCTCCACGGCCAAACGTCGGGGCAAGACTTGCCACCGTCGGGCCGTGTCAGACACGCGCTTGGTTGTCGAACGCCAGTACGCCGAGAGAACGAACCACCTTGTGGGTGATGTAGCCCGCTTCGTTGGAAGACGCCGACGCGGCCAGGAAGCCGGTGGTCAGCCAGCGGTTCACCGTCTGGCCCTGGGCGTTCTTCTCGATGAAGTTGGCGTCGCGGTCTTCCTTCACCAGCTTGGCGATGCGGTCGAGCGCCTCGTCCCAGCCGATGCGCTTCCACTCGCTGGAGCCCGCCTCGCGGATTTCCGGATACTTCAGGCGGTTGGGGCTGTGGACGAAGTCCAGGAGGCCTGCGCCTTTGGGGCAGAGCGTGCCGCGGTTGACCGGGTGATCGGAATCACCCTCGATGTGGATGATGTTCTGCGCGACGTTCTTGGCCGCGTCACCCTGGCTGTAAAGCAGGATGCCGCAACCGACCGAGCAGTACGGGCAGGTGTTGCGGGTCTCGACGGTGCGCGCAAGCTTGAAGTGGCGGATCTGGTCGGCGAATGCATCCGGGGGTGCCATCCCGAGTGCCGCCAGGCTCGATCCTCCAAGGCCCACGGCGCAGACCTTGAAAAATTGCCGACGGTTCATATCCATCGTGCGTCTCCTGATCAGGCAGCGTACGTCCGGGACATGGCCGGACCCTTGCTGCTTAAAAGATAGCCAAGCAGGCGCGATGCGCCAGCTTTGAGCGGGGCAGACCATGCACGCGGAGGATCAGCGGCGCATTGACGCGCGTCAGCCCGTCACTCAGAACGCGCTGCCGAGTACCCCCAAATGGGCAACGGGCGGGTAGGCGCAGGAGATACTCTCGCCGTCGGGGCGGCAGGCGGATTGCGCGCGATCCGGCTGGAGGGATTCGTGCAGCCCGAGCAGGGCCACGCCGATGAGGGCAGCGAGCAGGTAATGGCGCGCGTGTCTTGTTCTTATCGCTTTCATGACGACCTCCGTCACTTCAGCCTGCGATCGGGGCTTTGCAGCCCTGCCATGGGTTTGAGTCTGGAACCTGTGGCCAGTCTGTCAACCGAAGCGCTTGACCGAAATGCCCGAACGGTACGGCAGCCGGGCCGTTAACCAGCCCACCGCCGGCCCGTTAGGGTGGCAGGACCTGATTGCCCAAGAGCGCTTCCATGCCGTCCGCCGCCTCGCCCTACCCTCACTTGCTCGCCCCGCTCGACCTGGGCCCGATTCAACTGCGCAACCGCGTGGTGATGGGCTCGATGCACACTGGCCTGGAAGACCGCCTGTGGGACTTCGGCAAGCTCGCCGCCTATTACCGCGAGCGGGCGCGCGGGGGTGTCGGGCTGATCATCACCGGCGGCTTTGCGCCCAACCGCGAAGGCTGGCTGCTGCCGCTGGGCAGCAGCCTCACCAGCGGCCTGCAGGTGCCGGCGCACCGGCGCCTGACCCAGGCGGTGCACCGCGAGGGCGGGCGCATCCTGCTGCAGATCCTCCACGCCGGGCGCTACGGCTATCACCCGCTGGTGGTCTCGGCCTCGCCGGTGAAATCGCCGATCAGCTGGTTCGCCCCGCGCGAGCTGTCCGAGCGCGGCATCCTGCGCACCATCGCCGCCTTCGTGCGCTGCGCGAAGCTCGCCCACGCCGCCGGCTACGACGGCGTGGAGATCATGGGCAGCGAAGGCTACCTGCTGAACCAGTTCCTCTGCCCGCGCACCAACCAGCGCGAAGACCGCTGGGGCGGCGACCTGGGCAACCGCATGCGCCTGCCGCTGGAGATCGTCCGCCGTACTCGCCGTGCGCTGGGCGAGCGCTTCGTCATCAGCTACCGCCTGTCGCTCCTCGACCTGGTGGAAGGCGGCAACACCTGGGACGAAGTGCGCACCGTGGCGCGAGCCCTCGAAGGCGCCGGCATCGACCTGCTCAACACGGGAGTCGGCTGGCACGAGTCACGGGTGCCGACCATCGTCACTTCGGTGCCGCGTGCAGCCTTCACGGAAGTGACCGCACGCCTGCGCCGTGAACTGCGCGTGCCAGTGATCGCCAGCAACCGGATCAACACGCCGGAAGTCGCCGAGCGTTTGCTCGCCGAGGGCCACGCCGACCTCGTTTCCATGGCCCGGCCGCTGCTGGCCGATCCGCAGTTCGTAGAAAAGGCCGCCGCCGGCCGCGCTACCTCGATTAACACTTGCATCGCCTGCAACCAGGCCTGCCTGGACCACGCCTTCGCCAACCGCCGCGCCAGTTGCCTGGTCAACCCCCGTGCGGCGTTCGAGACCGAACTGCGCTACCGCAAGGCACGCGTCCACAAGCGCATCGCGGTGATCGGCGCCGGGCCGGCCGGGCTGTCCGCCGCCTGCGTCGCCGCCGAGCGCGGCCATCGAGTAACGCTGTTCGAAGCCGCCGGGGAGATCGGCGGGCAGTTCAACCTGGCCAAGCGCGTGCCGGGCAAGGAAGAATTCCACGAGACGCTGCGCTACTTCGCCGTACGCCTGGGTGAACTGGGCGTCGAGGTGCAACTGGGCCGGCGCATCCGGCGCGGCGAACTGAGCGGCGAGTACGACGAGGTGATAGTCGCCACCGGCATCCAGCCGCGTACGCCGTCAATTCCGGGAATCGGCCATGCCAAGGTGCTCAGCTATCTCGATGTGCTGCGCGGCGCAGCGGTGGGCGAGAAGGTCGCGCTGATCGGCACCGGCGGCATCGGCTTCGACGTCGCTAGCTTCCTGCTGACCGACCGCGACGGCCCGCAACCGCTGGGCCAGTGGCTGGGCCAGTGGGGCATCGACCTGGACAACGCCACCGGCGGCGGGCTGATCCCGCCGGGCGCCACCGCCCCCCGCCGGCAGCTCTGGCTGCTGCAGCGCAAGGCTGGCCAACCCGGCGCCGGGCTGGGCAAGACCAGCGGCTGGGTTCACCGCGCGCACCTCAAGCAGCACGGCGTGCGCATGCTCGGTGGCGTGGAGTACCGGCGCATCGACGACGACGGCCTGCACCTGCGCATCGACGGCCAGGAGCAGTGCCTGGCGGTAGACAACGTGGTGATCTGCGCCGGCCAGGAACCGCTGCTGGACCTGCAGCCGACGCTGGCGGCGCAGAACCTGCGCTACCACATCATCGGCGGCGCCAGCGTGGCGCGGGAGCTGGATGCCAAGCGGGCGATCCGCGAGGGTGCGGAGCTGGCAGCGCGGCTGTAGCCGCCGAGGTTCAGCGCCCACCGACATGCCCGGTGCTCTTCAACGTAGGATGGGTGGAGCGCAGCGATACCCATCAATTCCTAGCCCGGACAGCATGGGTATCGCTGCGCTCTACCCATCCTACTCAGTGCTTGTTCTGTGATCGGTGAGCTAGCGATCACCCCTCCAGCAACGCCTTGATCGCCTGCAGGTCGCGCTCCACCCACTGCGCGTCGCGCTCGAAAGTGGCGTCGTCCATCTGTGGCTGGCGCAGCAGAGTGAGTTGCAGCTCGCAGCCCTCGGCATTGGCGATCAGTCGCAGCGGGATGTGGACGGCCGGCGCCTGCTCGGGCAGCACGTCATGGTCGAGCACGCCGAACGCGTTGCGCGGCGAGAAGCGCACGCGCAGGGGGCCTTGCGGCGTCTGCGCCAGCCAGAGATCACCGTCCAGCGGTTCGATGGAGCTGCACAAGCCTGAGGCCCAGCAGGGGAAGTTCTTCGGGTCGGCGAGGAACTCGTAGGCAGTGTCGCGCGGCCGCTCGATGCGGACGCTCAGCACGCGGGAAGCACGGGTGGCCATGGTCGGGACCTCCATCGGGGCGGGAGCGATGCTCCAGTCTGGTGCATACTACGCGGCTGACTATTCTCGATCGACCGCTGGCCAGCCCTTCGCTGCCCTGCTTTGCGACCCTTTCCGGAGTTTCCCATGCCTACGCCGCCCTGGTGGTTGTTCGTCCTTCCGCTGATCGCCGGCGCCTGCCTGCCACTTCAGGCCGGCATCAACGGCCAACTGGCCAAGCAGGTGTCCAGCGTGCTGGCTGCCGCGCTGATTTCCTTCTTCGTCGGCATGCTCGGCCTGCTCGCCCTGACCCTGGCCAACCGCGAATTCCCCAGCCTTGCGGCGATGCGCGGGATGCCCTGGTGGCAGTGGTGCGGCGGCTTCCTGGGGATGTTCTTCATCTTCATCGCCGCCTTCGCCGCACCGCGCGTCGGCGCGCTGATGTTCATGGTGCTGGTGCTCGCCGGCCAGCTGGGCATGGCACTGGCGCTGGATCACTTCGGCTGGGCCGGTTTCAAGGAAGCGCCGGTGAGCACCCTGAAGATCGCCGGCATGGCCGCCATCGCCGTGGGTATCTGGATGATCCGCAAGGGCTGAAAACCATCCGTCTACTCTGAGCACGGATGGCTCGCCCGCAGGAGATTTCCATGACCGATATCCAGGTGATCCTGGTCGACGAACACGACAACCCGACCGGCACGATGGAAAAACACCAGGCCCATCATCTCGGGCTGCGCCACCGTGCCATCTCGGCCTACGTGTTCAACCGCACCGGTGAACTGCTGCTGCAGCGCCGCGCGGCGGGCAAGTATCACTGCGGCGGACTGTGGAGCAATACCTGCTGCGGCCACCCCTACCCCGATGAGTCCGCGAAGCACGCCGCCGAACGCCGGCTGCGCGAGGAGATGGGCGTACAGGTCGAGCTGCGCAAGCTGTTCGAGTTCAGCTATCGCCTGGAGCTGGCCAACGGCATGACCGAGCACGAGTACGGCCACCTGTTCGGTGCCGTCGACGAGCAGCCGCCGCACCCCGATCCGCAGGAAGCCGACGACTTCCGCTACGTCGCCCTGCCCGAACTGGAAGCCGAGATGGCTGCGCACCCGGAGCGTTTCACGCCCTGGTTCCTCATCTGCTACCCGACCTTCAGGGACTATCTGCGCGATAACGGCGGAATCGCCGCTCTGTAGAACGCCCTCTGTTGATCGCCGCTCTGTTCGTCGAAAGGCCAAGCAAATCTGCGCGCCGACCACTATGATGCGCGCCTTCGCGCCACCGCTACCGACTTGCCGCCATGAGAAAACCACCGCTGATTGCCAACGCCGAACTGGACCGCCTGGAAACCTGGGCGAAGTACACCTCGGGCCTGTGCAAGGACTGCAATGCCACCTGCTGCACCATGCCGGCGGAAGTGAACGTCAACGACCTGATCCGTATCGGCGTGGTCGACGAATTCGAGCGCGACGAACCAGCGAAGAACATCGCCAAGCGCCTGCTCAAGGAAGGCGTCGTCGAGCGCTTCAACCAGAAGAGCGGCATCTTCACCCTGACCCGCACCAGCAACGGCGACTGCTACTTCCTCGACCGCAAGACGCGCCTCTGCAGCGTCTACGCCAAGCGCCCGGACACCTGCCGCAACCACCCGCAGGTCGGCCCGCGCCCCGGCTACTGCGCCTACCGCAAGAAGACCAGCTGACCGCCTCGCCTCGAACCACACTCGCCGCCCAGCCATTGCCGGCTATTGGTAGTGCATGGTCACGTAAGCAGTCGAACTCACTTTGCCGCCTCTGATACGGCCTTGCGTCTGGTAATAGCGAGCGAAGAGATCGATGTTCATCGGCTGGTTATCGACCGTTGCCGTGCCCAGTGAGGTCTTGGTAGCCAAGGGGAAGGCACTCGTGCCGCTGGCATTGACCAGTTGGACCGCTACCCCCGTTGCCATATTGGCTCCTGTGCCATTGGCCAACAGACCCGTGCCGGAAACCCCCGCAGGACTTGTGCCGTCAAACTGGTACGAGACCACAGCGCCCTTGGGACAGTTCATGCGCACGGTGAAAGGCGTTTGTCCGATGGAGCTCCCGACGCCCTTGAAATCGCTGATTTTTACTGGCCTCAAATGCACCGTGACACTGGGCGTCGTGACTGTGCAGGCAACCGTCTGCACCACGACTGTCGTATTGGTGAAAACGGCCTGGTTGCTGAGCAGGCTTCCGTAGTAGGTCCGCGCAGCAGGGCTGGGCAACGTCATGGTATTACTGCCAGTCGCCAGCGGCCCCGTCACGACCAGCTGAACGCGATAAAGCCCAGCCGGCGTGTACAGAACCGACGTATAGGCCTGTGATAAGCGAGGCCAGTCCATCAGCGACGAACCACTGTTGAGGTTGACGCTGTCGATGTTCGAGGGTTGAGAACCATAGCTGTTCGAGTAGGCCGCCTTGATTCCAACGCCCTGAACGCCAGTTTGATATACGTGTGCCTGTCCTGGGACCGCCTGCATGAATGACGAATAGCCGTAGGTCGCCAATCCGGAGCCGAAGCAACCGACCCGAGTGCTGCCTCCATTGGCCCAGCCCGAATCAAAAAGGATGGTACCCACTGCGGCATCGCGCTTTACGTTGAGTGAACCAGGTAACGTCACGACAGCGGAGTTCATTCTGGCGCCGCTGTCGAAACCACAATCGGCCCGCACACTTCCGGAAAACGACATGAGCACCAACACGGAACATGGGGCGAGGTGACGCCCCCATTGGCTCAACCCAATCGGAGCCTTTGAGACTGGCATCTAGCGTGTCCTTGATTTTGGAGAAAGTGATTACTGCGCGAGAATAAATAGGAATGCCTGAGAATCCTCAGTCGACAGTAAAAACAAGAAAACTCCGCTATTAAGAACAGAATTTCCGCCCCAATCCGGGCGAACTACCAATGGTCCGCTCTGCATGAACTCCCTGCTCGAAGCCTGGCGACATTCACCGACCCACCGTCGTGTCTGGGCGCTCGCCGCGCCGATGATTCTCTCCAACGTTTCCGTGCCGCTGGTCACCCTGGTGGACAGCGCGGTGATAGGCCACCTGCCGCACGCCCACCAACTGGGTGCCGTGGCGGTCGGCGGCGGGCTCTATACCCTGCTGGTCGGCGTGCTGGGCTTCCTGCGCATGGGCACCACCGGCTTCGCCGCCCAGGCGGCCGGGCGTGAAGACGGCGGAGCCCTGCGGCGGATTCTCGGCCAGGGCCTGCTGCTGGCGCTGGGCCTCGCCCTGCTGCTCAGCCTGCTGGCGGTGCCGCTGACCGGCCCCGCGCTTGCACTGATGCGCCCGTCCCCCGAGCTGGATGTGCTGGCCCGCGAGTTCTTCCACATCCGCCTGTTCGGCCTGCCGGCGGCGCTGGCCACCTATGCGCTGGTCGGCTGGTTTCTCGGCACGCAGAACGCCCGCGCACCGTTGGCGATCCTGCTGACCACCAACCTCATCAATATCGTCCTCAGCCTGTGGTTCGTGCTGGGCCTGGGCTGGGGCGTGGCCGGCGCAGCAAAGGCCGCGGTGACCGCCGAATGGGGCGGCGCGCTGCTCGGCCTGGCGCGGACCCGTGGCGCGCTCAGGCGCTTTCCCGGCCTGCCGGACTGGTCACGCCTGCGCGCCTGGGCCAGCTGGCGGCCGCTGCTGATGGTCAACCGCGACATCTTCATCCGCAGCCTGGCGCTGCAGGGCGTGTTCTTCCTGCTCACGGTGCAGGGCACACGCCTGGGCGACGCCACAGTGGCGGCCAACGCGCTGCTGCTCAACGGCCTGATGGTCACTGCCTACGCCCTCGACGGCTTGGCCCACGCTGTCGAGGCGCTGTGCGGCCATGCCATCGGTGGCCGCGACCGCACCGCCCTGCGCCGGTCGCTGGTAGTCGCCTGCGGCTGGTCGCTCATCGCCAGCCTGCTGTTCGTCGCCTTCTTCAGCCTCTTCGGCCACCTGTTCATCGCCCTGCAGAGCGACATCCCGGAAGTGCGCGCCACCGCCGACCAGTACCTGCCTTACCTCGCCTGCCTGCCGCTCATCGGCATGTGGAGCTACCTGCTCGACGGCCTGTTCATCGGCGCCACCCGCGCCCGCGAAATGCGCAACGCCATGCTGCTGGCCTGCGCCGCCAGCCTGCCGCTGGGTTTCGCCCTGCAGGGCTGGGGAAATCACGGATTGTGGCTAACCTTCCTATGCTTCATGTTGCTGCGCGCGCTGGTCCTCGCCGGCTACGCGTGGCAACTGACACGCCAAGATGCCTGGCAGGCGCCTGCCAGCCCCTGACCTGTTGAGGAGACGCCATGCCGGCTTGTCCCATTCCCGTTGACGAAACCCTGCGTCAGCAGACCCTGGATGAGATGAACCTGCTCGACACCCCGGCCGAGCACTACCTGGATACCCTCGTCCAGCTGACCCAGGACCTGGTGAAGGTCGATACCGTGCTGATCAGCCTGATCGACCAGGATCGTCAGTGGTTCAAGGCCCGCGTCGGTCTGGACGCCACCGAGACCACGCGCGACGTGTCCTTCTGCGGCTATGCGATTCTCGGCGAGGATACCCTGCTGGTGCCCGATGCCACCCTCGACGAACGCTTCGCCGACAACCCGCTGGTGCTCGGACCGCCCTACATCCGTTTCTACGCCGGTCGCCCGCTGCGCGCCGGCAATGGCCAGGCCATCGGCACCCTGTGCATGGTCGACCCGCGGCCGCGCAGCATGACCGAGGCGCAGCAGGCCAACTTCCGTGACCTTGCCACCCTCGCCGAGGGCTACCTGCAATTGCGCACGCTGATCCAGAGCAACCGCGACCTGCGCGTGGAGATGGACCGCGAGCAGCGCAAGGCCCTGCTCGACCCACTGACCCAGCTGTGGAACCGCGGTGGCCTGCTCGCCTTCCAGGACCGCGAGTGCCGCCTGGCGCGGCAAAACCACGTGCAGCTGGGCGTGATCTACGCCGACCTCGACCACTTCAAGGCGATCAACGACCAGCACGGCCACGCCGCCGGCGACCAGGTGCTCTGCGAATGCGCCCGCCGCCTGCGCGCCGCGCTGCGGCCAGACGACCTGCTGGTGCGCCAGGGCGGCGAGGAGTTCGTCGCTCTGCTCAAGGTGAAGGACGGCGAGGAGTTGCAGCGCGTCGCCGAACGCGTACGCGAGCTGATCGGCCACGAGCCGGTGCAACTCCCCTGCGGGCCGCTGCCGGTCAGCCTGAGCATCGGCTGCACCCTGCTGGCAGGTGAAGAGCCTGTCGACCAGGCGCTGGAACGCGCCGACGGCGCGCTTTACAGTGCCAAGCAGGCCGGGCGCAACCGGGTAAACTTCAGCGCGCCGCCGGCCTCAGCCTGATCAGAAGCAAGGCCCCAGCAGAGGACCCACTCATGGCCCAAGCCATCGCCGCGTACCTGCACTACCTGTCGATCTTCATCCTGTTCGCCCTGCTGGTGCTGGAGCACCAGCTGTTCCGCCTGCCACTGGACCTGTCGCGGGCACGTAGCCTGGTGATAGTCGACCTGGCCTACGGCGCCTGCGCCGGCGTGGTACTGCTGACCGGCGCGGCACGTGTGGTCTGGTTCGCCAAGGGTACGGATTACTACCTGCACAACAGCCTGTTCCACGCCAAGATCGGCCTCTTCGTGCTGGTGGCACTGCTGTCGATCCTGCCGACCATGACCTTCCTCAACTGGCGCAACGAGCTCAAGGCTGGCCGCGTTCCAGTGCCCAGCGAGCGCCAGGCGAAGCTGGTGATCATGACCATTCGCGTGGAGCTGCTGGCGCTGATGATCCTGCCGCTGCTGGCAACCCTGATGGCACGTGGTTTCGGAATGATCGGCTGAGCCGCCGGACTGACTGGCCGCTTTCCTACAACCAGTACCGAGCAATCCGATACAGTCGCTCAACTGATCCGTGGATGCTCCTGCGCAGCTTCGACTGCCGCAGGACCTCCCCATGCCTTCCCGCTCCTCCAGCCGCCCCCTGTGGTGGTTCCTCTCGCTGGCCGCTCTCGCCCTGAGCGGCTGCGCGAGCGACGAATTCACTTTCGAAGCCGACCTGCCGGGCGATTTCAGCCTGGTGGGTAATGCGCGTTACTCGCCACCCGAGGGCAGCCACTGCAATTCCCCGGCGAATGACGACCTCACGCAACGCCTCTTTGCCACGCCCGGCCACGGTGAGCGCCCCTACCGGATCAGCTACCAGGTGCCGCTGAGCCTGAGCAGTGACGGTTGCAGGCGCGAGCTCCGGCACATCCTCATCGAAATGGACGGCGAATCGGCCACCCACCCCCTGGACGCCGTGCCACCCGATATCAGCTTCGCCAACCTGGCTGTCCGCAGCCAGCTCTCCGCCGGCAACGCCGGAATGCCGAAAAAGGGCGCGCGCATCTTCGACGGGCGCTGCCGCTGGCTGTTGCCGGACTCAGCCGGCGGCGAGCGCCAGCTGCAGTGCCGGGCCTCGGACATCGACGGCAACTGGCTCGCCGGCAGGCCCGGCGGCGAACTGCAGCGCGACGAACTGCCCGGCCGCATCGTCCGGCTGGCCATCGGCGTGGCGCCGGACATTGCCGCCTCGGCCGAGCCTCGCGGCACTCAGCCGCTGACGGCCGACTCCAGCAACTGAGCCAGCCGACGGCGCAGGGCCGGCAAGTCCGTCGCCGCCGGGTGCAGGTGGAAGCGCTCGCGCAGCACGTCCAGCAGCTCATCGGCACTCTCGATGCTGCGCTGCTCGACTTCGCCGTCCGCGCCACGCCGAGTGAACTGTCCGTTGAACAGTGACAGCCGCGCACCGTCCTCGCTGAGCGCCACGCGCAGAGAATTGCGGAACACGCTCTGCGGGTAGGTCGAGGTGTACCAGTTGCGCATGCCGTAGTCGGCCCAGTGCTGCGGCTCGAGGGTGAAGCGGTACAGCGGCTGCCAGCCGGACGCCGAGCGTGTGGCCATCTCCAGCTCCTCTTCGGCCGGACCGCTGATACGCCAGCCGCCGGGCAGCTCTTCGTTCACCCGCAGCGGCAGGGCTTTCGGCGAGGCCGGGCCGCCGAAGCCGATATCCACCAGGTGCGGCTCTTCGGCCAGGTCGATGCGCAGCAGCAGGTGCGTCTTCGGCGTCAGCGGCGCATCCGCCGGCAGGCCCCAGCGCACCCGCGCCACCAGCAGGGTCACGCGATAATCCAGGCTGGCCAGCAGACGGGCGAACAGGCTGTTCAGCTCGAAGCAGTAACCGCCGCGCTGATGTTCGACGACCTTGGCGAACACCGCCTCCGGCTCGATCAGAATGGGCTGGTCCAGCAGCACGTCGAGGTTTTCGAAAGGCAGGTGATGCAGCGCCGCGACGATCAGCCGGTCGAGGTTTTCCAGCGTCGGCGCGGGGCGCTCCGGCGACAGGCCTAGGCGGGTCAGGGTCGCGTCGAGCTGGGCAGCGCTGAAGGGGGTGAGCGGGGTCATGCGAATCTCCTTTCGCGAAGCATCAATAGCGGTGGTCGGCGGTCGGTTCGGGGATCACCAGCGGGCCGCAGTGCTCGTCGCTGACGATGACTGCCAGCAAGCGTGCGGGCTCACTGGCGCTGGGGTTCTCGGCGAACAGGTGCAGCTCGCGACTGGGTTCGAACCAGGTCTGGCCCGCGCTGTAAGTCTGCGCCGGCTGGCCGTGCATCTGCGAGCGCACCTGACCACTGAGCACGATGGCGGTCACCGCACCGGGATGGCGGTGGGCCGGGGTGAAGCCGTTGGGCGGGAAGTCCACCTGCAGCGTGGTCACGACCTTGCCGGGTATGTCGACCAGCGGCTCGCAGGACAGGCGCTTCACCTCTGTGGCCGGCCGCGCGCCAGCTGACTGCGCGGCAGGGTTCTCGGCAAGGCTCACCAGCGGCCGCGACCAGGGCTGCCAGAGCAGTGCGCCAGCGCTGAGGGCAATGACCAGCACCAGACCGGTCCGAGCCTCATGCCCGGACGCGCGGTTCACGCCGGTCCTCCGGTCAGGCGAAAGCCCGACTGCCAGCCCAGGCGATGGCGCGCCTTGGCCGAGCTGACTTCGATGTCCTGTTCGGCGATGTTGTAGGCGCCGTGCGCGCCCCACTCCAGCGCCAACAGGGCGGCGCGGGCGGCATCGTCCACATGCACGGCCAGCCTCGGGTCTGCCGCATCGGCGCCCGTACCCGGCCCGTAGAGTCGGCCGTAACGCAACACGATGCCCTCCATCGGCCGCGCACCGAGCACCGCCTGTTCGAGCGCGGCGACGCCGCCGACACTGATGGCGCGCGGGCCTTCGGCCCCCAGGTCCAGCGGTTGTTCCTCGTGCAGCGGCAGCTCACCTGGCGCGTAGGCCCAGGCGATGCTCTGCGCCACCATGCGCTCGACACCAGCGGCACGAGCTGCGGCCACGAGGTTGGCGGTACCTTCCCGGCGAACCCGCGCGTTGCGCGGTTGGGCGGCAGGCATCAGGGCAGGGTCGAGGCCCGCGGGCAGGTCGGTGAGCTGGTGGATCACCCAGCGTGGCTGGAACCCCTGCATGGCGGCACTCAGGGCCTGCGCGTCATAGACGTCCAGCACCAGCGCCCGCGCTCCCGCGGCCTCCAGCACGGCGGCTCGCTGCGCGCAGCGACTGATTGCCAGCACCTGATAACCACGTTCCAGCAGCATCGGCAGCAGGCGCTGGCCGATGGCACCGCTGGCTCCGGCGAAGAAGACTTTCATGCACATGGGGACCTCGAATCGGGCGGCAGGGACACGTCGCCACTCTAGTGATGCGATGACCTACCCCACAGAGCCAAGATCATGCAGAACGACTGGGACATGATTGCCGAACCTTGATCCATGTCCACGCAATGTCACGCTCATCGTCTATAACAAACGGCTCACTACCCCGATCCCTAGGAGTCGCCATGAGCCAAGTCTTCGATGTTGCCGTTGTCGTCGGCAGCCTGCGCAAGGAATCCCTGAACCGCAAGATCGCCAAGGCATTCGCCGCATTGGCGCCGGCCAACCTGAAGCTGGAAATCGTGGAGATCGGCGACCTGCCGCTGTACAACGAAGAGCTCGACGTGGGCACCCCGCCCGCCAGCTACACCGCCTTCCGCGAGCGCATCGCCCGCGCCGATGCGGTGCTCTTCGTTACCCCCGAGTACAACCGCTCGGTGCCCGGCGTGCTGAAGAACGCCATCGACGTCGGCTCGCGCCCCTACGGCAAGAGCGCCTGGAATGCCAAGCCCTGCGCCGTGGTCAGTGCCTCGCCGGGCGCCATCGGCGGCTTCGGCGCCAACCACCACCTGCGCCAGTCGCTGGTGTTCCTCAACATGCCGGTGCTGCAGCAACCCGAAGCCTACCTGGGCGGCGCCGGCGGCTTCTTCGACGAATCCGGCAAGCTGTCGGAGAAGACCGAGCCCTTCCTGAAGAGCATCATCGATGCCTTCTCCGGCTGGATCGTGCAGAACCAGCCACGCTGATCTGCCCAGGCGCCGGCACCCGCCGGCGCTTTCCCCCGCCATTCTGAGCAGCTCGTCGCAGGCCGCTGCGACACCCGGCATTGGCCATCATTGCGGCTGGCTCCACGCCCTTTCTCACGCCAAGGTTCAGGCCCGCTTCCCGCGCCCGGACTGTCGATGCTGCGCCACCTTCTGTTCTGTTTCCTTGCCCTCGCCCTGCTCGCCGGCTGCACTTCGCCGCCCGTGAAGAAGGACGTCGACGGTGTGGGCTTCAGCTCCGGGCAGATGCTGCAGAACGACGCCAACCGCGCCGCCAACCTGGCCATGCGCGATAACCTCGACAGCCTGTCGCTGCTGCTCGACAAGCTCTACAAGCGCAACCCGCGGGAATGGAAGAAAACCGGCGCTGCCTCACGCGATGCAGCCCACCAGCGGGTGATGGACGCCATCCGCAAGCAGCAGCCGCTGCCCGGCCTGGGCGGCAGGACATCGGTGGCCGCCTTGCCCCTGGCTTTCGACGCGGACTTCCAGGGCGACCGCGCCGGAGCGCTGATCTACGGGCTCGGCAGCATGCTCTACGAACTGTACGGCGGCACCGACACCCAGCACCTGCTCAGCGGGCTGAACGCGCAGATGACCGCCAACGCCGCCTGGAACATCGAGGTGGCGGCCTGGCTGCTGGCCAGCCGCACCGACGAGCAGGGCCAGCCGCTGCTGCTGTCCAACGAGCTCAGCGCCAATGGGCGCAACCTGTCCTTCGAGCGCGAGTTCGGTCGCATGATCGGCCGACTGGAGCTGCTGGCGCAGATGACCCACGAGAGCCTGCGACGCAGCGGGATCAACTACGTGCAGGGCATACTCGCCGCACCGCTGCTGGGCTTGTTCCAGTTCATCCCGCTGAACGCCGCTACTGCGGCGACCAGCGCCCAGTAACTCAGCAGCTCAGTCCTCCAGCAGGCGCGCCAGGCGCTGGCGCAGGTAACGGTTCTCCGCGCGCAGTTCGTCCACCTCGTCCAGCAGGCGCAGCGCCAGGGCGATGCCCGGCCAGTCCAGCTCGAACTCGCGGCGCAATCGGACCGCACGGCGCACCACGCTGACCGCCTGGTAATCGAAGACCCAGTGCCCCGCGCGCTGTTCGCGGGGCTCCACGATACCCACCTCGACGATCTCGACGAGCACGTCGCGGGGGAGATTCACCGACTGGCAGAGCTCGTCGAGGTCCACCACCATCACTGTCGTCGTCATGCGCGTTTACCCCAATCGGCACGGGGGTCGAAGGCCGCCTTGGCAGCCAGTTCTTCCCAGAGTTTGCGGGTCGCTTCGTCCGCCGTCTTCGGCATCACCACCTTGAGCACGGCGTACAGGTCGCCAGCGGCGGCCTCGCCCTTGTTCGGCAGGCCCTTGCCCTTGATCCGCAGGCGCTGGCCGGCCTGGCTGTTGGCCGGGATGCCGAGGTTGATCCGCCCGCCCAGCGTGGGCACCTCCACCTTGGCGCCGAGCGCCGCTTCCCACGGCGCCACCGGCAAGGTGACGACGAGGTCGCGGCCGTCGACGTCGAACACCGGGTGCGGCACCAGGCGGATAGCCAGGTACAGGTCGCCCGCCGGCCCGCCGTTGATACCCGGCGCGCCCTGCCCCTTGAGGCGGATGCGTTCGCCGTCGGCGGTGCCCACGGGGATTTTCACGTTCAGCGTCTTGTTCTGCGGCGGCAGCTTGCGGCCGTACTCATCAAAGCTGGGCAGGCTGAAGCTGATCGGCCGGCTGTCCCCGGAGAGGGTTTCCTCGAGGAACAGCGGGACCTCCATCTCCACGTCCTGGCCACGGTGGGCCTGTGGCTGGCGCGCACCGCCGAAGCCACCGTGGGAGCCGCCGGCGCGGCCGCCGAAGATCTGCTCGAAGAAGTCGCTGAAGTCCTGCTCGTGCCCCGGCGACGGGCCGTCGAAACCACCGCGCGGCTGCCAGCCGGGCGGCGCCTCGAACTGCGGCCCCTGCGCGCCGTACTTGCGCAGTTCGTCGTATTCGGCGCGCTTCTCCGGGCTCTTCAGCACTTCGTAGGCCTCGGAGACTTCCTTGAAGTGCGTCTCGGCGTCCGGCTCCTTGCTGACGTCCGGGTGGTACTTGCGCGCGAGCTTGCGGTAGGCGGTCTTGATCGCCTTCTCGTCGGCGTCGGGCTCGACCCCGAGCGCGGCGTAATAGTCCTTGAATTCCATCGGTAGCGGTCACTCCTCACATGCGTTGGACCTGTCGGCGCCTGGGACACGGGGAATTCGCGCGGACAGCCGGAGCCGCTGCGCGCACTGCGAGGCGAACAGGTGGGAAAAACGGGCTTCTGCGACAACAGATGGAGTCGCGGCGCCGGCTTTTCAACACTGCCTGCAAGCCTAGACGCTGATCGTGCATCGGGGCTGGCAGGACGCCTTGATACCGGTCATGGCATAGTCACTCTCCGGATTAACCGCCGCCCGGGATAGGCCATGACCGCGCCCTTCGATTCGTTCCGCCAACCGCTGGACCCGAGCCATGATCGGCCGATCTACCGCCAGCTCTACGAGCGCATCCGCGATGCCATCACCCGAGGTGCGCTGCGCCCCGGCGAGCGCGTGCCGCCGGTGCGGGGGCTGGCTGGCGAACTGGGCGTGGCGCGCGGCACGGTGGAGCTGGCCTACCAGCTGCTGACCAGCGAGGGCTACCTGCTGGCGCGTGGGCCGGCGGGCACCGTGGTCTCGCCTCAGCTGGCGGGGCGCACCAGCTCCGCACCACCGGTGCCGGTCGAGCCCGCGACGGTGGAACGCAGCCTGCCCGGCCTGATCGCCCACGGCCCGACCCTGCGACCGTTCCAGCTCGGCGTGCCGGCGCTGGATGCCTTCCCCCGCGCGCTCTGGGCGCGCCTGTGCGCGCGGCGTCTGCGCCAGCAGAGCGCGTCCATGCTGGCCTACCCGGAGCCTTGCGGCTACGGGCCGCTGCGCGAGGCGGTCGCCGGTTACCTGGGCATCTCTCGCGGCATCGTCTGCGCCCCTGAGCAGGTATTCATCTGCGCCGGCTATCAGGGCGCGCTGGACCTGATCAGCCGCACCCTGCTCGAACCCGGTCAGCGCTTCTGGCACGAGGACCCCGGCTACCCGCGCGGCCGCGAACTGCTGCGCCGGGCTGGCGGCGTGCCAGTGCCCATCGCGGTGGACGCCGATGGCCTGCGCGTGGAAGACGGCATCACCCGCGCGCCGGAGGCGCGCTTTGCGCTGGTCACGCCATCGCAACAAAGCCCCACCGGTGTTGCTCTCAGCCTGCCGCGCCGCCTGGCCCTGCTGGACTGGGCGGCCAGCAGCGGCGCCTGGATAGTCGAGGACGACTACGACAGCGAGTACCGCTACGCCGGCTTCCCGCTGCCGGCGCTGAAGAGCCTCGACCGCGCCGGCCGCGTGCTCTACACCGGCACCTTCAGCAAGGTGCTCTACCCTGCCCTGCGCCTGGGCTATCTGGTGGTGCCGGCGCATCTGGTGGAGGACTTCGTACGCACCCAGCAGGTGTTCCCTTCCGGCTGCGCGGAGCTGCTGCAGGCGACCCTGTGCGACTTCATGCAGGAGGGCCATTTCGCCCGCCACCTCAAGCGCACCCGCACGCTCTACGCCCAGCGCCGCCAGTGGCTGCGCAGTGTGCTGGAAGAGCGCCTGGGCGAGCGCCTGCGCTTCGCCGACACCCCCGGCGGCCTGCACCTGATCGGCGCGCTGGACCAGGACGACCTCGCCGTCGCCCGCCGCGCCCATGCCGAGGGCCTAGGCCTGCAGGCACTGAACGCCTGGTGCGTCGAGGCCAGGCGCGAGCCGGCGCTGATCATGAGCTTCACCAATGTCACCGACGAGCAGCTCGCCGGGCGCCTGGCAGAGCGGCTGGCGCCCTTGCTCGGCTGATTCCGGGAGGTGTGCCGGTCAATACCTCCGATGGCAAAAATTGACTGACGCTCGACGTTGACCGAGGTCAATTTTCCTACGGGCAATGCCGTTAGATTCCCACAACATCTTGTTGTCTTGAATAACTCGAGACACAGCATGCTGTGGAATCAAGCCAATGCCCCTGACACGGATCGCCCCTCTTCCCGCCAGCCTGCGCAAGCGCAACGGCAGCTCAGCCGCCTTCGACCCGAGCAAGATCGAACGCGCCATCGCCGCCGCCGGCGAGGCCAGCGGCGAGTTCACCGCGCCCCATGCCGGGGAACTGACCCGTCGCGTGCTGGCCCGCCTGCCGGCCCGGAACGATCTGGACGTGGAGCAGGTGCAGGACGTCGTCGAGCGCGCCCTGATGGAAGCCGGCCACTACCCCACCGCCCGCGCCTACATCGTCTACCGCGAACGCCACGGCCGCCTGCGCCGCGAGCGCAAGACGCTGGTGGATGTCGCCGCGTCGATGAACGAATACCTGTCGCGGGAGGACTGGCGGGTGCGCGCCAACGCCAACCAGGGCTATTCCCTGGGCGGGCTGATCCTCAATGTGTCCGGCAAGGTCACCGCCAATTACTGGCTGGACGAGGTGTACAGCGAAGGCATCGCCGTCGCCCACCGCGAGGCCGACCTGCACATCCACGATCTGGACATGCTCGCGGGCTACTGCGCCGGCTGGTCGCTGCGCACCCTGCTCAGCGAAGGCCTGAACGGCGTGCCGGGGCGGGTCGAAGCCGGGCCGCCGAAGCACCTGTCCAGCGCGCTGGGGCAGATGGTCAACTTCCTCGGCACCCTGCAGAACGAGTGGGCCGGCGCCCAGGCCTTCAGCTCCTTCGACACCTACCTGGCACCCTATGTGCGCAAGGACGGTCTGAGTTATCAACAGGTGCGCCAGGCGCTGCAGGAGTTCATCTACAACCTCAACGTGCCCTCGCGCTGGGGCACCCAGACGCCCTTCACCAACCTGACCTTCGACTGGGTCTGCCCGGAAGACCTGCGCGAGCAGATTCCCTACGTCGGCGGCGTGGAGATGCCTTTCGCCTATGGCGAGCTGCAGGCCGAGATGGACCTGATCAACCGCGCCTACATCGAGGTGATGCAGGCCGGCGACGCCCACGGCCGGGTGTTCACCTTCCCGATCCCGACCTACAACATCACCCACGACTTCCCCTGGGACAGCGACAACGCCACGCGCCTCTTCGAGATGACCGCGCGCTATGGCCTGCCGTACTTCCAGAACTTCCTCAACTCGGACATGCAGCCCAATCAGGTGCGCTCCATGTGCTGCCGCCTGCAACTGGACGTGCGCGAGTTGCTCAAGCGCGGCAACGGCCTGTTCGGTTCGGCGGAGCAGACGGGTTCGCTGGGCGTGGTGACCATCAACTGCGCGCGCCTGGGCTACCGCCATCGCGGTGACGCGGCCGCCCTCTACGCCCAGCTCGACTACCTGCTGGAGCTGGCCTTCGACAGCCTGGAGGTCAAGCGCAAGGTCATCCAGCAGCACATGGACGCCGGGCTCTACCCCTATACCAAGCGCTACCTGGGCACCCTGCGCAACCACTTCTCCACCATCGGCGTGAACGGCCTGCACGAGATGCTGCGCAACTTCACCGACGACCGCGAAGGCCTGCACACCGAGGTCGGCCGGCAGATGGCGCTAGAGCTGCTGGACCATGTGCGGGCGCGGCTGGTGCGCTTCCAGGAAGACAGCGGGCACCTCTACAACCTCGAAGCCACGCCGGCCGAAGGCACCACCTACCGCTTCGCCCGCGAGGACCAGAAGCGCCACCCGGACGTGCTCCAGGCCGGCACGCCGGACGCGCCCTACTACACCAACTCCTCGCAGCTGCCGGTGGGCCTCACCGACGATCCGTTCGAGGCGCTGGAACTGCAGGACGCCCTGCAGTGCAAGTACACCGGCGGCACCGTGCTGCACCTGTACATGGCCGAGCGCATCTCCAGCGCCGAGGCCTGCAAGACCCTGGTGCGCACGGCCCTCGGACGCTTCCGCCTGCCCTACCTGACGGTGACGCCGACCTTCTCCATCTGCCCGGTTCACGGCTACCTCGCCGGCGAACACGAGTTCTGCCCGAAATGCGACCAAGCCGCGCTGCAGAAAGCCGCAACCACGAGCTGCTGCGGCAGCTGAGGCTCATTCACTTCATCCCGAAAATTCATCCCCGCAAAAAAGGAGCACCACCGATGACCGCGAACCAACTGCCCGAAAGCCAGCGCCAGCGCTGCGAAGTGTGGACCCGCGTGATGGGCTATCACCGCCCGGTGACGGCGTTCAACGCCGGCAAGCAATCCGAGCACCGCGAGCGCCGCCACTTCCGCGAGACGCGATGAGCAGTACGCTCAGGGTCGGGGGCCTGGTGCCCCTGACCACCCTCGACTACCCCGGGCTGCTCGCCTGCGTACTGTTCTGCCAGGGCTGCGCGTGGCGCTGCCGCTATTGCCACAACCCGGAGCTGATCCCGCCGCGCGGCGAAGCGGAGATCCCCTGGGACGCCATTCTCGCCTTCCTCCGGCGACGCCAGGGCCTGCTGCAGGCCGTGGTGTTCAGCGGCGGCGAGGCGACGCTGCAGAACACGCTACCGGAGGCCATGGCCAGCGTGCGCGAGATGGGTTTCCGCACCGGGCTGCACAGCGCCGGCATCCGCCCGGAGGCCTTCGCCCGCGCGCTGCCCCATGCCGACTGGATCGGCTTCGACGTGAAGGGGCTGGCCGAGGACATGGACGCCATTACCGGCGCGAAACGCAGCGGGCTGGCCAACTGGCGCAGCCTGGAGCTGTTGCTGGAGAGCGGCGTTGGCTACGAGTGCCGCACGACTGTGCACTGGCAATTGTTCGATCTGGGACGCCTGCGCCGACTGGCCACGCGATTGCGCGGGAGGGGTGTGGATAACTTCGTCGTGCAACTGGCCCGCAGCGACCGGCAACTCGATCCCGAGCTGATCGCCACACCGGCGCCCCATGGCGCGCTCGACCTCTGGCAGGAGCTGCACGCGCTGTTCCCATCCTTCGAACTGCGCGAAGCCTGACCCCAACGCTCCCACGAAGAGCAAGAAAAAGCCCCGCCGGAGCGAGGCTTTTGCTCAACGTGTTGCCGGGAGATCAGGACGACAGGTAAGCCGAACGGGTCAGCCCCAGACGCAGCGCGTCGAGGAACTGCGTACGCTCGCGCGCGGTGAGCTTGGCCCCGGCGACCTTGTCGCGGTAGTGGGTCATCAGCTCCTCGGGCGACAGGTGCACGTAGCGCAGCATGTCCTCGATGGTGTCGTGGGTCTCGATGCCGGCGTGGTAGTAGCTGCCGTCGGCGTTCTGGTAGACGTTCACCGAGTCGGTGTCGCCGAACAGGTTGTGCATGTCACCGAGGATTTCCTGGTAGGCGCCAACCAGGAAGGTGCCGATCAGGTAGTCCTCGCCTTCCTTCACGTCGTGCACCGGCATGCTGGTTTCGATGCTCTGCTCGTCGACGTACTGGGTGATCTTGCCGTCGGAGTCGCAGGTCAGGTCCTGCAGCACCGCGCGGCGGGTCGGCTCCTCGCCCAGGCGATGGATCGGCAGGATCGGCAGCACCTGGCCGATGGCCCAGGTGTCGGGCAGGCTCTGGAACACCGAGAAGTTGCAGATGTACTTGTCGGCCAGCTTGTCGTTCAACTCGTCGAGCACCTGGCGGTGCGAACGCTGGTGCGCCTTGAGTTGGTTGTGCAGGCGACGGCAGATGGCGAAGTAGCACTGCTCGGCCAGAGCCTTCTGCGCCAGGCTGATCTTGCCCTCGGCGTACTGCGCGGCGGCGTCGCTCATGTAGTGGGTGGCGCGCCAGTAGGTCTCGGTGACCATTTCGGCGTCGGTCGGACCGAGCAGATCGGCCAGCCACTGGACGATCTCCGGCTGTTCGGCGAGGTCGGTGATCTTCGGCACTTCGTCGTTGTGGCGCTCGACATCGGTGACCTGGGTGATCAGCACCGCGTGGTGAGCGGTCAGCGCGCGGCCGCTCTCGGAGAAGATGTGTGGATGCGGCAGGCCCTGCGCGTCGCAGAACTCCTTGAGCATGCCCACCACCACACCGGCGTAGTCATCGATGTCGTAGTTGATCGAGCTGGCGTTGCGCGAGTGGGTGCCGTCGTAGTCAACGCCCAGGCCGCCGCCGACGTCCACGTGGTCCACCGGCAGGCCGAGGGCGCGCAGTTCGCCGTAGTAGCGGATGGCTTCCTTGAAGCCGTGCTGGTAGTCGGCAAGATTCGCGATCTGCGACCCCATGTGGAAGTGCAGCAGGCGCACGCCCTGGTCCAGGCCGGCGGCGCGGAAGCGGTCGACCACCGACAGCAGCTGCGCGGCGGACAGACCGAACTTGGCCTTCTCGCCACCGGTGTCTGCCCACTTGGACGAAGCCAGCGAGGACAAGCGCACGCGCAGGCCGACCTGGGGCAGCACGCCCACGTTGGCGGCCTCCTCGATCACCAGCTGCACCTCGGATTCCTTCTCGATCACGATGAACACGTTGTGGCCGAGCTTCTGCCCCATGAGTGCCAGCTTGATGAACTCGCGGTCCTTGTAGCCGTTGCAGACGATGGTGCCGCCCTTGGGGGCCAGCGCCAGCACGGCCATCAGCTCGGGCTTGGAGCCGGCTTCCAGGCCGATGGAGACGTTCTGGGTGGCGATGATGCTTTCCACCACCGCTTCCTGCTGGTTCACCTTGATCGGGTACAGCGCGGTGTAGCGGCTGGTGTATTCCAGGCGCGCGATGTTGGCGTCGAAGGCACCGGTGAGCTTGCGCACGCGGTCCTGGAGGATGTCCGGGAAGCGCACCAGCAGCGGCAGCGACAGGCCCGCCTCGCGCAGCTGCTCGACCAGCGCATGCAGATCGATCGGCTGGGCATCGGCGCCCTGCGGGCGAACTTCCACGTTACCGGCGTCGTTGATGGCGTAGTAGCCAGCGCCCCAGTGGCGAATTCCGTAGATGCTGCGGCTGTCTGCCACGGTCCAGTTGCTGCCGTCGTCTTTGCGGGTCCGTCTAGCGGCCATGCGGGGTGGTCTCCTCAGATTGCGCGAATGTGTGCAGGCGCCCGCCCGGCGTGCGGGTGAGTCGTCAAGGCCTGGTGGAGTAAACCTAGCCGGGCCTCGTGACGTTGCCGTGTTGACCGCCGGGCTTGGCGGTAAGTTTAGGAAAATCCGACGACACGCCCAGGGCGCGCCGATAAATCTCCCATCTAGGGAAAGGGCTTGCCGGCCATACGCGGGGCGCGCATCGCCTGGAACCCGTTCTCGACAGGGGAGAGTCGCCTGTCAGTTGAGACAGACAGCGGAAGACGGCTCAGCCGCCGGATTTCTTCGCCTTGAGGCCGCGTTTGGTCAGCTCTTCGAGCAGCAGGTCGACGTGGTCGCCCTGGATCTCGATGATGCCGTCCTTCAACGCGCCACCCGTGCCGCAGCGCTTCTTCAGCGCCGTGGCCAGGTCCTTCAGCGCATCGGCCGCCAGCGGCACGCCGGTCACCGTGGTCACGGTCTTGCCACCGCGGCCCTTGGTTTCCCGACGCACGCGAGCGATGCCATCGCCGGCCGGAATCTCGGCCTGCTTGCAGATGCACGCGCCAATGGGCTGATTGCAGTCCGGGCAATGCCGGCCGGAATCAGTGGAGTAGACGAGCCCGCCGAGGGCGGACAGGGAGGATGCTTTCTTGACCACCGGGCGTTTCCCCAGGATTGGCCTCTTCGGGCCAGGTCAACGAATGGCCGGCTGGCGCCGACCGCGACGCCCCACTCAGGCAGGGGCTGCGCAATTCCCGGCGGAGGACCCTGCCGGAAAGGTCGCGCAATTTAGCAGCATTGAAGGCAAATGCTAAGAGCGAAAATGCGTCATTGATCGGCGGTTTGGCGACATGCCGGCGCAGCAGGGTTGTTGCAGGAGCGAGCTTGCTCGCGAACAAGCCCCGCTGCGAAGCCATTCGCGAGCATGCTCGCTCCTACGAAGAGCAGCCCGCAATGGGTTGGAGGATCAGAAACTGACCAGGTACTTGCGCAGCGCCGCCAGCGAGTCCGGGCAGTAAGGCGTGCCCGCCTTGGCCTCGGCCAGCGCCTGGTGCGGGTCGATGAATTTCGCTTCCAGCACCTCTTCGGGCTGCAACTTCAGCGGCGCATCGGACACGGCGGAGAACACCGCGCACCACAGGCGATTGTCCGGCTGGTCGAAGAAGAAAGTGCCGTGGGCGCGCAACTCTACGCCCGCGATGCCCAACTCCTCTTCCAGCTCGCGGGCGGCGGACCCGGCGTAGCTCTCGTCGGCCTGCACCATGCCGCCGGCGGCCGGGTCCCAGTAGCCGGGATAGACCGCCTTGCTCAGGGTGCGGCGGTGCACGCACAGCTCACCGGCAGAGTTGAACAGCAGGATGAAGGTGCCGCGGCCGATCAGCCCGCGCGCGCGCAATTCGGCGCGCGGCAGGCTGCCCAGCAGCTGGTCGTCTTCGTCGACCCAGGCGATCTTCTCGGCGTCCGAAGCCGCCCGGTGGGCGGCCTCCTTGTCGCTGATGCCAGCCATGGATCAGCCCTGAGCCAGCAGCTGACGCAGGTCGATGATCGCGGCGTTGGCGCGGGAGATGTAGTTGGCCATCACCAGCGAGTGGTTGGCCAGCACGCCGAAGCCGCTGCCGTTGAGGACCATCGGGCTCCACAGCGGAGCCTCGGCGGCCTCCAGCTCGCGGATGATCTGACGCACGCTGACAGTGGCGTTCTTCTTCGCCAGCACGTCGGCGAAGTCCACCTCGATGGCGCGCAGGATGTGCGACAGCGCCCAGGCCTGGCCACGGGCTTCGTAGAACACGTTGTCGATCTGCATCCAGGGGGTTTCCTGGATCACTTCCTCGACTTCCGGCGCCTGGCCGGGGGTGACCGGCTGCATCGGCGTGATGTTGGTGTTCAGCTTGACCCGGCCGACGCTGGCCGAGAGGCGCTGGGACAGCGAGCCCAGGCGGGTGGAAACGTCACCCAGCCAGTTGTTCAGGCTGTCGGCGCGGGCATAGAACTGCGCGCCGGCCGGGTCGGCGGAGAGACGGCCCAGGTAACGGTCCAGGGACTTGATGCCCTCGGCGTATTCCGACTCGGAGGACGGCAGCGCCCAGCTCTTGTTGTCGAAGTTGAAACGCGGCTCGGCGCGTGCCAGGTCAGCGTCCTCGGTGGACTGCGACTGGGAGCGGGCGAAGTCCTTGCGCAGCGCGCGGGACAGATCGCGCACCTGGACCAGGGCGCCGTATTCCCAGCTGGGCATGTTGTCCAGCCAGACGCCCGGCGGGAAGATGTCGTTGGACAGGTAGCCGCCCGGCTTGTTGAGCAGCGTGGCGACCACTTCCTTGAGGGTTTCCACCGTGGTATAGCCCACCACCATCTGCCGGCCAGCGCGCTCGGCGGCGGCCTGGGCGTTCTGCTGCACGGGGAAGAGGTCCGGCTCCTGGCTCCAGTACCAGCCGATCGCGCCGCAGATCACCAGGTAGACGCCCAGCAGACCGCCGAGCACGCGGCCCAGCCAGGGGCCGCCGAAATAGGCGCGCGCGTCGTCCACCGAGTCGTTCACGCGGTCACGCACGGAGCCGCGTTTCTTCCAGTTCCACATGGCAAGTTCCTTGATGTCCCGAATTCGAAGATAGCTTGGACCCGCAACCGGCCCCAGGGTGCCGGGATTTTAGGCCGCTGTGCGCAAGCATGCCGCACGCAGGCGGGTCGGCGCAGCCTACCCTGCGCATGGTGCTGGTTAATGCTGCGAAATACAAAGCTTCGGATGTTTGACCGAAGGCACTGTTATTGCCATCAAGGATTGGTAGCATAGGGCCACCACTGTGTATCACGGCGGAAACATGTTCGCCCCGCAGGCCGCCGGTACGGCTCTATAAAGAAGCGCGCGATGACCGAGCTCGACGATCCATCCCTCGACCGCCTCAAGCATCACTTCGCCCAGCGGGTGATCCACCAGGCGCGTCACCTGCTGGAAGTCTGGCAGCGCCTGTCGCGGTCGGAGTGGAACAGTGCCGGCATGGCCGAGCTGGCCGAGGCCTGCCTGCGTCTGCAGCGCTATGCCGAACGTTTCGAGCAGGCCGAGCATGCGGACCTGGCCAAGGCCATCGACCAATGCCTGCGCGCCGTGCAGGACAATCGCGGGCGTCTCTCCAGCGAGCTGATCACCGAACTCAACCGCCTGATGCAGCGCCTGTCGCGCACCGGCCTGCGCCACGGCGACCAGTTCGAGCAGACCAACCTTCCGCCACTGCGCAAGCCGGTCTACCTGGCCCTGCAGGACCAGGAGCGCGCCGAGCGCCTGGCCCAGCAGCTGGAATTCTTCGGCATGGCCGCGCAGCCCTGCGAGCACGCCAACGCCTTCCGCGCCGCCATGGCCGACCGCCATCCGGCCGCCATCGTGATGGAAATCGACTTCGCCAACGGCCAGGGCCTGGCGCTGGCCGACGAGGCCCAGGCCGGCCTCAAGCAGAAGCTGCCGGTGCTGTTCTTCAGCCATGAGGAAACCGACACCCCGACCCGCCTGGCCGCTGCCCGCGCCGGTGGCCAGGACTTCTTCAGTGGCGCGCTGGACGCCTCCGGCCTGCTGGAGAAGATCGAGACGCTGACCCGCGTGGCCCATTACGAGCCGTTCCGCGTACTGATCGTCGACGACTCCCGCGCTCAGGCCGCGCATACCGAGATGGTCCTCAACAGCGCCGGCATCGTTACCCGCGCGCTCACCGCACCGCTCTCGGTGATGGCCGAACTGGCCGAGTTCCAGCCGGACCTGATCATCCTCGACATGTACATGCCCGAGTGCCTGGGCACCGAGCTGGCCAAGGTGATCCGCCAGCACGAGCGCTATGTGAGCGTGCCGATCATCTACCTGTCCGCCGAGGACGACCTGGACAAGCAGCTCGACGCCATGAGCGAAGGCGGCGACGACTTCCTCACCAAGCCGATCAAGCCGCGCCACCTGATCGCCACCGTGCGCAACCGCGCCGCCCGCGCGCGCAGCCTGAAGGCGCGGATGGTGCGCGACAGCCTCACCGGCCTGTACAACCACACTCACACCCTGCAGTTGCTCGACGATGCCCGCTTCCGCGCGCGCCGCGAGGAGCGTCCGCTGACCTTCGCGATGCTCGACATCGACCACTTCAAGCGGGTCAACGACACCTATGGCCACCCCATGGGCGACCGGGTGATCAAGAGCCTGGCACTCTTCCTCAAGCAGCGCCTGCGCAAGACCGACCACATCGGCCGTTACGGCGGCGAAGAGTTTGCCGTGGTGCTGCCGGACACCGATGCCGCCTCGGCGCACAAGGTGCTGGAGGAAATCCGCCAGCGCTTCGCCGAGATTCACTACCCGGCGCAGCCCCACGACCTGTCCTGCACCTTCAGCTGCGGCATCGCCGAGCTGGGCGAGGAGATGGACATCAAGACCCTTGCCAAGCAGGCCGACGAGGCGCTGTACACCGCCAAGCACGGCGGCCGCAACCGCGTCGAGGTCTACAAGTAACACCCACCAGCGGTCCGGCGCGGCGCTCTGCCGCGCCACTTCCCGACCGAATGCTGGCACCGTGTCATCAGCCAGTAACGAAACTGCAATAGGTTCAGGGCTCGCCGTTTTTTCGCTGTCGGTCGAGACCTGCCATGCGCCTCAAGCTGCTCACCAACCTCAACACCTTCCTGCTCCTGCTCGTCTGCCTCGCGCTGGGCGCCACCCTGTGGTGGTCGCAACGCGCCCTGGAGCGCCCGTTCACGCTGATGGACCGCTACCTGGAGCTCTCCCAGGGCTTCGAGCGCAAGGTCGCGCAGAACATCCAGGCGTACCTCGCCAGCGGCGACGCGCTCAAGCAGAAAGCCGCCCAGCAGGGCCTGGACGAACTGGCCCAGGAGCTGCCGCAACTGCCGGACAGCCTCAGCCAGCTGCTCGGCCAGAGCCTCGACGAACTGCGCCAGTTCAGCGGCAACCAGTTGCTCGCCGCCGGCAAGCTTGCCGGCGACCCGCAGGGCCTGCTGCTGCAGGCCGAGCGTGACCTGCTGGCCGCGCTGGACCAGCTCGGCACTTACGCCGACGCCAGCCAGAACCCCGCCGCCGCCGAGTACCGCACGCCGCTGCTGCAAGCCGGCTTGCACCTGACGCGCCTGGCCCACGCCCGCGCCAAGCTGGTGGAAAGCGGCAACCCGGCGCTGGCCGAAGACATCCAGCGCGAGCTGGAAACCCTGCGCCAGCTGGCCGAACGCATCGACGCCCTGCCCCTGCTCGGCGTGCTGGAACAACAGGCCTCCGCCTCCGACGACTTCGCCGCGATGATGGGCCTGGAATCCCAGCCAGCCGCTGCGCAGGCGCAGAGCGAGGACCGTGGCGTCACCTTGAAGCGCGACCTCGCCAGCGTGCTGCGCCGCTACCCGGATGAGCTGAACCGCACCCGCCAGCTGATCGCCCAGCGCCAGGAGCTGGCCAATGCCACCGCCCAGCGCCTGGGCGCCGTGCAGCAGGCGCTGGCGACCCTGGAGCCGCAGGTGCGCGAGGAGCGCTCGAAGATCCAGACCCAGGTGCGCATCATCCAGGGCGCGCTGATCGCCCTGATCCTCGCCACCGCGCTGCTTATCGACACCCTGCAACGCCGCCTGGCGCGCGTGCTCGGCCAACTGGTCCCGGCGCTCTCCACCTGGGCCCGTGGCGACTTCGCCAAACCCATCGCCCTGGCCACCCGCACCCGCGACCTGGTGGAGCTGCAGGAATCGCTGAACCGCCTGCGCGACTTCCTCGGCACCCTGGTCGGCACCATCCACCAGCGCGCCGAGGAAGTGGCCGGCAGCAGCCGCGCCCTGGCCGAGCTCAGCGGCGGCCTGCACGCCGGAGCCGAGCGTCAGGCCAGCGATACCGGAGAAATCCGCGACGCGCTGGGCAACATGGAAGCGGCGATCCAGCAGGTGGCCGGCGATGCCAGCCAGGCCGCTTCGGCCAGCCACGCGGCCGGTACGGCCGTCGAGCAGGGCCAGCAGGTGATCGGCAACAGCCTGAGCGGCATGCGCGCGCTGGTGGACGAAGTGCAGAGCAACGCCCAGGCCATCGAGAACCTCGCCGAGGAGTCCGCCACCATCGGCAACGTGCTGGGGGTGATCCGCTCCATCGCCGACCAGACCAACCTGCTGGCGCTCAACGCCGCCATCGAGGCTGCGCGGGCCGGCGAGCAGGGCCGTGGGTTTGCCGTGGTCGCCGAGGAAGTGCGCTCGCTGGCCCTGCGCACCACCGGCGCCACCGAGGAAATCCAGCAGCTCACCGCGCGCCTGCAGCAGGCCGCACGGCAGTCGGTGGACGCGATGCGTAGCCAGGTCGAGCACGCGGAAGTCACCGCCAACCAGGCTGGCGCCGCCGAGGGAGCGCTGGACGAAGTGGTCGGCGCCATCCGCACCATTGCCAGCATGGCCGAGCGCATCGCCGAAAGCTCCGCCCAGCAGAGCGGTGCGGTCAGCGAGATCCGTTCGCACAGCGAGCGCATCCACGAACTGGGCAGCGAGAACCTGCGCCTGATCGGCCAGGGCCGCAGCCAGGGCGAGCAGTTGCAGGAACTGGGCGGTGCGTTGCACACCGCCGTGCGGGCGTTCCGTGTTTGATAGTTCCGTATCCGTCGGATCAACTTTTCGTGCCCGGGCAAGCCCTCACCCCAACCCTCTCCCAAAGGGAGAGGGGGCCGTATGTGCCGGCTGACGCCACGGTTTCATCCTGCAGCGAACAGTCCCCTCTCCCGCTTGCGGGAGAGGGTTAGGGTGAGGGGCCTTTGATCTTTTAGAAGCGCCTCATCAGCACTCCTGCAAGATCAATTCATCAACGCTCGCCCAGCTTGTGCCGCGCCGCGTACAGGCAAACCATCTCCATCGCCAGGGTCGCTCCGGCCAGGGCGGTGATCTCGGCGCTGTCGTAGGGCGGCGCGACTTCCACCACGTCCATCCCCACCAGGTTGATGCCACGCAACGCGCGGAGGATTTCCAGCGCCTGGTGCGAACTCAGCCCGCCACAAACCGGCGTGCCAGTGCCCGGAGCGAAGGCCGGGTCGAGGCAGTCGATGTCGAAGGTCAGGTACACCGGGTTGTCGCCCACTTGCGCTCGAATGCGCTCGGCGATGGCCTGCGGCGTGTTGCGATGCACCTCGCGGGCGTCCAGCACCTGGAAGCCCATCACGTCGTCGTTGGTGGTGCGCAGGCCGACCTGAACCGAGCGCGCCGGGTCGACCAGCCCCTCGCGGGCGGCGTGGTAGAACATGGTGCCGTGGTCGATGCGCTGGCAATCCTCGTCTGGCCAGGTGTCGCTGTGGGCGTCGAAGTGGATCAGCGACAGCGGCCCGTGCTTCTTCGCGTGGGCCTTGAGCAGCGGGTAGCTGATGAAGTGGTCGCCGCCCAGAGTCAGCAGCGCGCAGCCGGCATCGAGAATGCGCGCGGCGTGGGCTTCGATGACGTCCGGGGTTTCCTGCGGCACGCCGTGGTCGAAGGAGCAGTCGCCGTAGTCGATCACCGCCAGGTGGTCGAAGGGGTCGAATTCCCAGGGGAAGTGCCGGGCCCAGGCCATCTGCACCGAGGCGGCACGGATCGCCCGCGGTCCGAAGCGGCTGCCGGGGCGGTTGGTGGTGGCGGTATCGAAGGGCACGCCGCTGACCACCAGATCGACGCCGCGCAGATCGCGGCTGTAGCGGCGGCGCATGAAGCTGGTGATGCCGGCGTAGGTGGATTCGGCGGCGGTGCCGTAGAGGCTGTCGCGGGTGATGGCCTGGTCGTTGTCTTGGGCGAGATCCATGGCTTCCTCATTTTTTAGTAATCGGTTGGTCACGGTGATTCAGGGAACGTCCGCTACGTAGGGCGCATAACCTGGAACAGGTTATCCGCCCTACAAAAGCCTGCTCCTCAGCTACGGGTACGGAACGCCGACCACAGCCGGGTGCGCTCGCGTTGCTGTTTCAAGGTCAGCAATTGCTCGCCGAACAGCTTTTGGCGCATGGCGGGCGCCGGGTAGACGTCCGGGTCGCCGGCGACATCGGCATTCAGCAATGGCGTGGCCTTCAGGTTGGCGTTGGCGAAGTACAGGGTGTTGGTCAGCTCGACGATGGAATCCGGGCGCAGCATGAAGTCGATGAAGGCGCGTGCTTCCTGCGGGTGTGGCGCGTCCACCGGGATGGCCATGGTGTCGAACCAGATCAGCGTGCCCTCCTTCGGAATCCGGTAGATCACCTCGAACGGCTTGTTCGCCTGCTTCGCCTGCGCAGCGCCCATCAGCGCGTCGCCGGTGTAGGTCAGGGCGACGCACAGCGTGCCGTTGGCCAAGTCGTTGATGTGCTTGCCGCTGGCGATGTAGCGCACGTTGGGTTGCAACTTCTCCAGCAACTGGCGGACCTCGGCCAGGTCGGCCGCGTCGGTGCTGTACGGCGACTTGCCCAGATAATTCAGCGCCACGCTGATGACTTCCTGCGGCGAATCGATCAGCGAGATGCCGCAGTCGGCCAGACGGCTGGCGTACTCGGGCTTGAACAGCAGGTCGAGGCTGTCCAGCGGTGCGTCGGGGATGCGCTTGAGCACCTCGTCCTTGTTGATCGCCAGGCCCACCGTGCCCCAGGTGTAGGGCACGCCGAAGCGATTGCCGGGGTCGATGGCGGCCAGCTTGGCCAGCAGGTCCGGGTCGAGGTTGGCGAAGTTCTTCAACTGCGCGTCGTCCACCGGCTGTACGGCCCTGGCCTGGATGGCGCGGGCCAGCCCGCTGCTGGCGGGAAAGACAACGTCGTAGCCGCTGCGGCCGGTCATCAGTTTGCTGTCGAGCACCTCAGCGCTGTCGAAGGTGTCGTATTTCACGCGGATGCCGGTTTCCTTCTGGAAGCGTTGCAGGGCATCGGCGCCGACGTAATCCGCCCAGTTGTAGAGGTTGAGCACCCGCTCCTGCGCCTGCAGGGGCATGGCCAGGGCCACGGCCAGCACCGTGAGAGAAGCCCGGAAGAACGCACGCATGATCATCGCCTCGGGGTTGTTGTGGTTATGGGGCGAGCATGGGGCGGGCTTTACTTTGTAAAAATACAAAGTTAATTACTTTGGCATTTCCCTTTGACAATGTTTGGAGACGGCCATGCTCAGCCAATTGCGCGACCTCGACCTGCAACTGCTGCGGCTGTTCGTCACCGTGGTGGAATGCGGCGGCTTCAGTGCCGCGCAGGGCGAACTGGGGCTGAGCCAGCCCAGCATCAGCATCCAGATGGCCAAGCTGGAGACGCGCCTGGGCTACCGCCTGTGCGAGCGCGGCAAGGGCGGCTTTCGCCTGACGCCCAAGGGCGAGCACCTGCTGCAATCGACGCGACGCCTGTTCGTCGCCATCGAGGGCTTCCGCGACGAGGCACGCGGTGTCGCCGACAAACTACTGGGCGAGGTGCGCATCGGGCTTTCCGAAGGGCTGGACGTGGAGGTACTGGCGCAGCTGTCCGGGGCCATCCGGCGTTTCCGCCAGCGCAATGAAGCCGTCAGCCTGGAACTAATCACCGCCACACCCGCCGAGCTGGAGCGCCTGCTGCTGCAGGACCGCCTGCATCTGGCAGTCGGCTATTTCGCCGGGACCCAGGCGGCGCTGGAACATGTCGTGCTGTTCAGCGAACCCCAGGGCCTCTACTGCGGCGCCGGGCACCCGGCCTTCAGCGAGAAGAAACCGACCCGCGACTCCCTCGCCGACGCCGACCAGGTCCTGCACCCCTACCGCTTCATCGCCGCCGACGAGCCGCTGCAAACCAGCCGCAGCAGCGCGCGCTGCGAGCAGGTGGACGGCAGCCTGGCGTTCATCCTCTCCGGCGCGCACATCGGCTACCTGCCCAAGCATGTCGCCCAGCCGTGGATCGAGCGTGGCCAGCTGCGCGAACTGCTGCCCGGCGAACTGGGCTTTGACGTGGCCTTCAGCCTGACCCGCCACCGCGGCCGCCATCCCGGCGACGCCGAGCAGGCCTTCGTCAGCGATCTGTTGACAGCCTTCGGCCAGCACGCGGCCGATTGACGCAGCGGCGTCGCGGGAACCGGGACTCGCAGGCGCAGTCCCACAGCGTCTATCACTTCTTGTGACAGCTGATCCGGCAACGCCTCGGGCCGCGCCGGAAGCTTTCCGCTATCATGCCCGCCACCCTGTAGTCCGCGAGATGTCCATGCGCCGCCTGCTCACCCTGCTTCTGCTCCTGGTCGCCCTGCCCGCTTCCGCCGGCCTGTTCGACAAACCCGCCGACAAGGGCGGCTTCGCCGTCGGGCAACCAGCCAAGGGCGACTTCCTGCCGGTGGCCGAGGCCTTCCGCGTCAGCGTCGAGGACAGCGACAGCCAGCAGGTGAAGCTGCGTTTCATCAACGCCGACGGCTACTACCTCTACCAGCATCGTTTCAGCTTCAAGGTCGAGCCCGCCGACAGCGGCGTGAGCGTCGGCGAAGTGAAGCTGCCGCCAGGCAAGCAGCACCACGACGACTACTTCGGCGACACGGTGGTCTACTACGCCATCACCGACATCGACGTGCCTCTGGTGAACCCGCAGCACAAGCCCTTCACCCTGGTCGTCAGCTACCAGGGCTGCGCCGACAAGGGCCTGTGCTATGCGCCGGAAACCACCCGCCTGCAGATCGCCGACGGCCAGGCCGCCAGCGTGGTGACCGGCCCCGCACCTTCCGCCGCTGCCAAATCCTCCGCCACTTCGGCCAACCCGCTGGCCAGCCTGCTGGGCGACCACGAGCCGGGCAAGATCAAGAAACTCGGCCGCGCGCTGGCGATCTTCTTCCTGCTGGGCCTGGCGCTGACCTTCACCCCCTGCGTACTGCCGATGCTGCCGATCCTCTCCGGCGTCGTGTTGCGCGGTCGTCCGGGCGGCATGCGCGGCCTGGCGCTGTCGCTCGCCTACGTGCTGCCGATGGCCGCCTGCTATGCGGTGCTCGGCACCCTGATGGGCCTGTTTGGCGCCAAGCTCAACCTGCAGGCGATGCTGCAGTCGCCCTGGGTGCTGATCCCCTTCGCGGCGTTCTTCGTGGTCTTCGCCATCGCCATGTTCGGTGCCTTCGAGCTGCGCCTGCCGGGCTTCGTGCGCGAGCGTCTGGACAAGATGGCCAACAACACACGCGGCGGCTCCATCGCCGGCGCGGCGACCCTGGGCGTGCTCTCCAGCCTGCTGGTATCGCCCTGCGTCACCGCCCCGCTGGCCGGCCTGCTGCTGTACATCAGCAGCACCGGCGATGCGGTGGGCGGCGGCCTGCTGCTGTTCTCCCTGGGCCTGGGCATGGGCACGCCGCTGGTGATCTTCGCCGTCGGCGGCGGCGCGTTGCTGCCCAAGAGCGGCGCCTGGATGAACGGCGTGCGCAACGTCTTCGGCGTGATGCTGCTGGCCGTGGCCATCTGGATGCTCGACCGCATCGTCTCTGGCCCGGTCTCGCTAACGCTCTGGGGCACCCTGGCCGGCGGCATCGCCCTGGCCATCGGCACCCTCGAACTGGGGCCGAAGAAGCCGCTGCAGCGCCTCGGCCAGTTGTTCGGCCTGATGCTGCTGGTCTACGCCGTGGCCGCCTGGACCGGCGCCCTGCGCGGAGAATCCGATCCGCTGCACCCGCTGGGCCGCAGCGGCGTCAGCGTCCACGCCGGCCCGCCCAGCTCCACCCCCGGCGACTGGCAGAACATCACCACCCCGGCGCAGCTCAACGCCGCGCTGGCCAGCGCCCAGGCCGCCGGTCGGCCGGTGCTGCTGGACTGGTACGCCGACTGGTGCATCAGCTGCAAGATCATCGAGCGCCAGGTACTGCCGGCGCCGGAAGTGCAGTCGCAGCTGCCCGGCTTCGTCCTGTTGCGCTTCGACATGACCGCCAGCACCGAGGAGCAGCGCGCCCTGCTCGACCGCTACAACCTGTTCGGCCCGCCCGCGCTGCTGTTCTTCTCGACAAAAGGCGACGAATGGAGCGACCTGCGCATCATCGGCGAGACCGACGCCGCCACCCTCGCCGACCGTCTGAAACAGGCTGGAACGCGCTCCTGATCACAATTTGATTGCAATGGTTTTGCCGTAATCGGCTGGCAACATGCTGACATCTACGGCAAAACCCGCATGACTGGACAGTCACGCCAGCTTTCCGGCATAGTCCCGCCCTATCTTTTCCCGCCAAGAACAAGGACTACCGCATCCAGATGGCGACCTTACTGGTACTGCACGGGCCCAACCTCAATCTGCTGGGCACCCGCGAGCCCGACAAGTACGGCTCCGTCACCCTCGAGCAGATCAACCAGGACCTGGAGCGCCGCGCCCGCGAGGCCGGCCACCACCTGATGCACCTGCAGAGCAACGCCGAGTACGAACTGATCGACCGGATTCACGCCGCGCGCAACGAAGGTGTGGACTTCATCCTCATCAATCCGGCCGCTTTCACGCATACAAGTGTCGCTCTACGTGACGCATTGCTCGCAGTGAGCATCCCATTCATCGAAGTGCACCTCTCCAACGTGCACAAACGTGAACCTTTCCGGCATCACTCCTACTTCTCCGACGTGGCGGTAGGGGTGATCTGCGGTCTGGGAGCCACAGGCTACCGCCTGGCCCTGGAATCCGCCCTCGAACAACTTGAACGCCCGTGACCTCACCTGGGAGAGCGAACACTGATGGACATCCGTAAAGTCAAGAAACTGATCGAACTGCTCGAAGAATCCGGCATCGACGAACTGGAGATCAAAGAGGGCGAAGAGTCCGTACGCATCAGCCGTCACAGCAAGACCGCCGCCCAGCCGATCTACGCTGCCGCCCCGGCCTACGCTCCGGCCCCGGCCCCCGCTGCCGCTCCGGTCGCTGCCGCCGCCCCGACCGCTGAAGCCGCCCCGGCTGCCCAGAACCTCGCCGGCGCCGTGCGCTCGCCGATGGTCGGCACCTTCTACCGCGCAGCCTCGCCGACCTCCGCCAACTTCGTCGAAGTCGGTCAGAGCGTGAAGAAAGGCGACATCCTCTGCATCGTCGAAGCCATGAAGATGATGAACCACATCGAGGCCGAGACCAGCGGCGTGATCGGTCAGATCCTCGTGGAGAACGGCCAGCCGGTCGAGTTCGACCAGCCCCTGTTCACCATCGTTTAAACCGCGGGGAACCTGCGATGTTGGAAAAAGTACTGATCGCCAACCGCGGCGAAATCGCGCTGCGCATCCTGCGCGCGTGCAAGGAGCTGGGCATCAAGACGGTGGCCGTGCACTCGACCGCCGACCGCGAGCTGATGCACCTGTCGCTGGCCGACGAAGCGGTCTGCATCGGTCCGGCCCCGGCCGCGCAGTCCTACCTGCACATACCGGCGATCATCGCCGCGGCCGAGGTTACCGGCGCCGTGGGTATCCACCCCGGCTACGGCTTCCTCGCCGAGAACGCCGACTTTGCCGAGCAGGTCGAGCGCTCGGGCTTCACCTTCATCGGCCCCAGCGCCGACGTCATCCGCCTGATGGGTGACAAGGTGTCCGCCAAGGACGCCATGAAGAAAGCCGGCGTGCCGACCGTACCGGGCTCCGACGGCCCGCTGCCCGAGGACGAAGAAACCGCGCTGGCCATCGCCCGCGAGGTTGGCTACCCGGTGATCATCAAGGCCGCCGGTGGCGGTGGTGGTCGCGGCATGCGCGTCGTGCACAAGGAAGAAGACCTGATCAAGTCCGCCAAGCTGACCCGCACCGAAGCGGGCGCGGCCTTCGGCAACTCGATGGTCTACCTGGAGAAGTTCCTGACCAACCCGCGTCACGTGGAAGTCCAGGTCCTCTCCGACGGCCAGGGCAACGCCATCCACCTGGGCGACCGCGACTGCTCCCTGCAGCGTCGTCACCAGAAGGTGCTGGAAGAAGCCCCAGCCCCGGGCATCGACGAGAAGGCCCGCGCCGAAGTGCTGGCCCGCTGCGTCCAGGCCTGCGTGGAAATCGGCTACCGTGGCGCCGGCACCTTCGAGTTCCTCTACGAGAACGGCCGCTTCTACTTCATCGAGATGAACACCCGCGTGCAGGTGGAGCATCCGGTGTCGGAGATGGTCACCGGTATCGACATCGTCAAGGAAATGCTCAGCATCGCCTCGGGCAACAAGCTGTCGATCAAGCAGGAAGACGTGGTCATCCGTGGCCATGCGCTGGAATGCCGGATCAACGCCGAAGACCCGAAGACCTTCATGCCCAGCCCCGGCAAGGTGAAGCACTTCCACGCACCGGGCGGCAACGGCGTGCGCGTGGACTCGCACCTGTACAGCGGCTACGCCGTACCGCCGAACTACGACTCGCTGGTGGGCAAGATCATCACCTACGGCAAGGACCGCGATGAAGCCATGGCGCGCATGCGTAATGCGCTGGACGAGCTGATCGTCGATGGCATCAAGACCAACACCGAGCTGCACAAGGAGCTGGTCCGCGACAAGGAGTTCTGCAAGGGTGGCGTGAACATCCACTACCTGGAGAAGAAGCTGGGCATGGACAAGCACTAAGCCTGCCCTGCTCCGCCTCGCTCCACCACAAGGGCTGCCTCCGGGCGGCCCTTGTGCTTTGCGGCCCCTGCACGCTGGCATGGCAGGGTGCCGTGCAGTAAGCTTGCCGCCTTTATCTGCGGGCCGCCGAGGCGGTCCGTTGTCTTTTCCAGCTCCATCCCGGCACGATCGAGGTACCGCCCCATGCCCTGGCTTCAAGTCCGACTCGCCATCACCCCGGATCAGGCGGAAACCTATGAAGATGCGCTGCTGGAAGTCGGCGCCGTCTCCGTGACCTTCATGGACGCCGAAGACCAGCCGATCTTCGAGCCGGACCTGGGCACCACCCCGCTGTGGAGCCACACCCACCTGCTCGCACTGTTCGAGGCCGACACCGACGAAACTTCGCTGATCGCCCACCTGACCCTGCTCACCGGCGGCGAACTGCCAGAGCACCAGATCGAGCGCATCGAGGACCAGGACTGGGAACGCAGCTGGATGGACAACTTCAAGCCGATGCGCTTCGGCCGCCGCCTGTGGATAGTCCCCAGCTGGCACGAGGCTCCGGAGCCGGAAGCGGTGAATCTGCTGCTCGACCCGGGCCTGGCCTTCGGCACCGGCACTCACCCGACCACCGCGCTGTGCCTGGAATGGCTCGACGGCCAGGAGCTGGCCGGCCAGCAGGTGCTGGATTTCGGCTGTGGCTCGGGCATCCTCGCCATCGCCGCGCTGCTGCTGGGCGCCGAGCAGGCGGTCGGCACCGACATCGACCCGCAGGCGCTGGAAGCCTCCCGCGACAACGCCTCGCGCAACGGCATCGACCCGGCGAAATTCCCCGTCTACCTGCCCGCTGATCTGCCCAAGGCGCAGGCGGACGTGCTGGTGGCGAACATTCTGGCCGGTCCGCTGGTCACATTGGCAGAGCAGCTCACCGGGCTGGTGAAATCCGGTGGCCTGCTGGCCCTTTCGGGCATCCTCGCCGAGCAGGCCGAGGAAGTACGCGCTGCCTACGCCGACGCCTTCGACCTCGACCCGACCGCCGAGCGCGATGGCTGGATCCGCATCAGCGGCCGCCGCCGCAGAGTGCCCGCCGTACGGGGCTTGAGTTAGACTAACCGCCAGATTTTTCCGCCGGACCGCCGCATGAGCGAAAGCTTCATCACACAGTGCCCCCATTGCCAGACCCGTTTCCGCGTCAACTCGGCGCAACTGGGCGCGGCCAGCGGTGCTGTGCGCTGCGGAACCTGCCTGAAAGTCTTCAGTGCGCCGCAGAACATGGTCGGCGAGCCGACCCAGGTTCCGGCGCCGGCAGTTGCGGCGATACCGACCGCCGCAGCCCCGAAAGCTGCCCCGGCACCGGAGCCGGCCGCGCCGCCTGCGCCACCGAAAGCCCCGGAGCCGATCGCAGCCGCGCCCGCTCCCGCGCCGGCCTTCGACACCTTCACTCCCGAAAAGCCGGCCGCACCGAGCGCTCCTGGCACCGCCACCCTCGGCTGGCCGCTGGCACCCCACGCCGCGCGGCACTCCAGCGATGTGGCGGAAAAGCCCGCCGTCGCCGAGCCGAAGGTAGAAGCAAAACCGGCACCGGTTGCCGAACCTGCCCCGGCCGTCGCCGCGACCATGGTGATCGCCCCGGCAGCGACCGTGACCAGCGAGCCACCCAAGCTTGCTCCTGCACCGGCAGCCGGAAAAAAAGACGAGACGCTGTGGATTCACGACGATCTCGACCTGGACAGCCTCAACCTCGACGAGGAACTGGCCAAGCTCGACGAGTTCGAGTTGTCCCAGGAATTCCTCAGCATCGACCGCGCACCGCGCCCCAGCGAAGCCCTGCAGACCCGCCAGGAAGAGAAGCGCGACCCGCACGACGAGCGCTGGGCCGAAGCCCTGATCGAAGAGGAACAGAACGGCACAAGTCGCACTTCCCGTCAGGAGCCCAGCTTCGGCCGGCTGCCCGTCGAGGAACCAGAGGAGCCGCCCGCCAAGGCGCGCCTGGTGGCCGACAAGGAATCCGAGCCGGAGGAGCCCGAGGAAGAGCCGGAGCACGAACCGCGCATCGACCCGCCCCCCCTTCGCGCTGAGAGCGACGACGAGAAACTTCCAGCCTTCAGCGCCCGCCGTGATGACGATGAGCCTGACGATGAAGACGAGGAGCCGCCGCTGGCCGACCAGCGCGGCGACAGCCGGCGCGCCGATCCAGGCCTTGGCAATGGTGGCCTGAACGACCTCAGCGATGAACCCCTGCAACTCGACTGGCAGAAACCGAAGAGCCGCTGGGGTCGCCGTCTGTTCTGGCTGCTGCTGGTATTGCTGGCCCTGGCCGGCCTCGCCGGCCAGTACATCGCCTATCACTTCGACGAATTGGCCCGCCAGGACCAGTACCGCCCCTGGTTCGCCCAGGCCTGCCCGGAGCTGGGCTGCACCCTGCCCTCCAAGGTCGACGTGGAGCAGATCCGCAGCAGCAACCTGGTGGTGCGCAGCCACCCGGACTTCAGCGGTGCGCTGGTGGTGGACGCGATCATCTACAACCGCGCCAACTTCTCCCAGCCCTTCCCGCTGCTGGAGATGCGCTTCGCCGACCTGAACGGCCAGCTGATCGCCAGCCGCCGCTTCAAGCCCAGCGAGTACCTCTCGGGCGAGCTGGCCGGGCAGAGCGAGATGCCGCCGCAGACGCCGATCCACATCTCCCTGGACATCCTCGATCCGGGTCCCAAAGCGGTGAACTACAGCCTGAGCTTCCACTCGCCGGAATAACCCGGCGAGTAGCTCAAAGCGCCTGAGAGCGCCAGTTCCGCTCGTCTTCCAACCTGGGGTACTAAGCCCGGGATTGTTCAGAATTTATCCAAAATCGCCTTTATCCGGTCATCGAGAGCGGGTATCATGCCCTCCCTTTTTTGCTAGCACCGGTGGCAGGCCCCGAAAGCACCCGCGAGTCTTGTAACGCGCGGCGCCTCGGTGTTCCCGCCCCATTGACCATGGAAAACCAGTCGGTGGTACGCATCGGCTCCTACACACTGCCCAACAGACTGATCCTGGCCCCGATGGCCGGCGTCACCGATCGTCCGTTCCGCCAGCTTTGTCGCCGCCTCGGCGCCGGCATGGTGGTTTCGGAGATGGTCACCAGCGACGTCCGCCTGTGGAACAGCCGCAAGTCGCGCCTGCGCCTGCAGCACGACCACGAGGATCAACCGCGTTCGGTGCAGATCGCCGGCGGCGACCCGCAGATGCTCGCGGAAGCCGCACGGTGCAACGTGGAGCTCGGCGCCCAGATCATCGACATCAACATGGGCTGTCCGGCGAAGAAGGTTTGCAACAAGGCCGCGGGTTCCGCGCTGATGAAAGATGAACGGCTGGTGGCCGACATCCTCGAGGCGGTGGTCGCGGCGGTAGAGGTTCCCGTCACCCTGAAGATTCGCACCGGTTGGGACCGGTCGAACAAGAACGGTGTGACGGTGGCGCGGATCGCCGAGCAGTCGGGCATCCAGGCGCTGGCGGTACACGGCAGGACCCGTGCCGACCTCTACACCGGCGAAGCGGAGTACGAAACCATCGCGGCGATCAAGCAGGCGGTTTCGATTCCGGTCTTCGCCAATGGTGATATCGATTCACCGCGCAAGGCACGGCAGGTGTTCGAGCAGACGGGCGTGGATGCCCTGCTGATCGGCCGCGCCGCCCAGGGCAATCCCTGGATCTTCCGCGAGATCGATCATTACCTGAGCACCGGCGAGCTGTTGCCGGCGCCGAGTCTGCACGAGGTACAGAGCATCCTGCTCGAGCACCTCGCTGCATTGCATGCGTTTTATGGGGAGGAAATGGGTGTGCGAATTGCCCGCAAGCATGTGGGCTGGTACCTCGCAACCCTACCGGGAGCGGCGGAGTTCCGTTCCCAGTTCAATCGTTTGCAGGACACGGATGCACAGAGCGCCAGCGTCAGGCAGTTCTTCGCCGAGCGCCACAATAACGGAGAAGGGGTGGCCGCATGACAACGATGACCGAGACATTAGTGAGTGGAATGACACCCGTGAGCGACAACGCCAACCTTAAACAGCACCTGACCACTCCGACGCAGGAGGGCCAGACCCTCCGCGACAGCGTGGAAAAGGCACTGCACAACTATTTCGCCCATCTCGAAGGGCAGCCGGTCACGGACGTATACAACATGGTGCTTTGCGAAGTCGAAGCGCCGCTGCTGGAAACCGTCATGAACCACGTGAAGGGTAACCAGACCAAAGCCTCCGAACTGCTGGGGCTGAACCGCGGGACCCTGCGCAAGAAACTCAAGCAGTACGATCTTCTCTGACAGGTGGCAGGCGCGGGCCCGCGACCTCGAGGTCAGCCGGGCCGACGCCTGACACGCGAAAAGCCCGAAGCCTTTGTGGAAGCCGTTATGACCGACCAAACCACCCGCCTGCCCGTCCGCCGTGCGCTGATCAGCGTTTCCGACAAGACCGGCATCGTCGATTTCGCCCGTGAGCTGGCAGCCCTTGGCGTGGAGATTCTTTCCACCGGCGGCACCTACAAGCTGCTCAAGGACAACGCCATCGCCGCCGTGGAAGTGGCCGACTACACCGGCTTCCCGGAGATGATGGATGGCCGCGTGAAGACCCTGCATCCGAAGATCCACGGTGGCATCCTCGGACGTCGTGACCTCGACGGCGCAGTGATGGAAGAGCACGGCATCAAGCCGATCGACCTGGTGGCGGTCAACCTGTACCCGTTCGAAGCGACCGTGGCCAAGGCCGACTGCGACCTGCCGACCGCCATCGAGAACATCGACATCGGCGGCCCGACCATGGTCCGCAGCGCGGCGAAGAACCACAAGGACGTTGCCATCGTGGTCAACGCCGGTGACTACGCCAGCATCGTCGGTGCCCTGAAAGCCGGTGGCCTGACCTACGCCCAGCGCTTCGACCTGGCCCTGAAGGCCTTCGAGCACACTTCGGCCTACGACGGCATGATCGCCAACTACCTGGGCACCATCGACCAGGCGCGCGACACCCTGTCCACCGAAGACCGCGGCGCCTTCCCGCGCACCTTCAACAGCCAGTTCATCAAGGCGCAGGAAATGCGCTACGGCGAGAACCCGCACCAGAGCGCGGCCTTCTACGTCGAAGCGAAGAAGGGCGAGGCCAGCGTCTCCACCGCCATCCAGCTGCAGGGCAAGGAACTGTCGTTCAACAACGTGGCCGACACCGACGCCGCGCTGGAGTGCGTGAAGAGCTTCGTCAAGCCGGCCTGCGTCATCGTCAAGCACGCCAACCCGTGCGGCGTGGCCGTGGTACCGGAAAACGAAGGCGGCATCCGCAAGGCCTACGACCTGGCCTACGCCACCGACACCGAGTCGGCCTTCGGCGGCATCATCGCCTTCAACCGCGAGCTGGACGGCGAGACCGCCCAGGCCATCGTCGAGCGCCAGTTCGTCGAAGTCATCATCGCCCCGAAAATCTCCGAAGCCGCCCGTGCCGTGGTCGCTGCCAAGGCCAACGTGCGCCTGCTGGAGTGCGGCGAGTGGCCGGCCGAGCGTGCGCCGGGCTGGGACTTCAAGCGCGTCAACGGCGGCCTGCTGGTGCAGAGCCGCGACATCGGCATGATCACCGCCGATGACCTGAAGATCGTCACCCAGCGCGCCCCGAGCGAGCAGGAAATCCACGACCTGATCTTCGCCTGGAAAGTCGCCAAGTTCGTGAAATCCAACGCCATCGTCTACGCCAAGGCGCGCCAGACCGTCGGCGTCGGCGCCGGCCAGATGAGCCGCGTGAACTCCGCCCGCATCGCCGCCATCAAGGCCGAGCATGCCGGCCTGGAAGTGAAGGGGGCGGTCATGGCTTCCGACGCCTTCTTCCCGTTCCGCGACGGCATCGACAACGCTGCCAAGGCCGGTATCACCGCGGTGATCCAGCCGGGCGGCTCGATGCGCGACAATGAAGTGATCGCCGCCGCTGACGAAGCCGGCATTGCAATGGTCTTCACCGGCATGCGCCACTTTAGGCATTAACCGGGACGGCCGCACTGTAGCGGCCGTCTGCTGCGTTGCGGACGACTTCGCCAATGCTCATTGCCAATAGGCAACTCCGCTTGTCGAAGCCGTCCGCGCCTTGCATCCAGCCACTCCATTGCGCCCTCGCACAGGCTGGAAAAAAGCACTCGTAGGTTGGGTCGGGCGGCGCTCCGCGAGCGAAGTGATACCCAACAATCCGGCAAAGCCGGAACTGTTCAGGAGAACTCCAATGAACGTACTCATCATCGGCAGCGGCGGTCGCGAGCACGCGCTGGCCTGGAAGGTCGCGCAGGATTCGCGCGTGCAGAAGGTCTTCGTCGCGCCGGGCAACGCCGGCACCGCCACCGAAGCCAAGTGCGAGAACGTCGCCATCGACGTGCTGGCCCTGGAAGAACTGGCCGATTTCGCCGCGAAGAACGTGCAGCTGACCATCGTCGGCCCCGAGGCTCCGCTGGTCAAAGGCGTAGTGGACCTGTTCCGCTCGCGCGGCCTGGACATCTTCGGCCCCACCGCCGGCGCCGCCCAGCTGGAAGGCTCCAAGGCCTTCACCAAGGACTTCCTCGCACGCCACCAGATCCCCACTGCCGACTACCAGAACTTCACCGAAGTCGAGCCGGCGCTGGCCTATCTGAAAGAGAAAGGCGCGCCCATCGTGATCAAGGCTGACGGCCTGGCCGCGGGCAAGGGCGTGATCGTCGCCATGACCCTGGCCGAAGCCGAGGAAGCCGTGCGTGACATGCTCGCCGGCAACGCCTTCGGTGACGCCGGATCGCGCGTGGTGATCGAAGAGTTCCTCGACGGCGAGGAAGCCAGCTTCATCGTCATGGTCGACGGCCAGAACGTGCTGCCCATGGCCACCAGCCAGGACCACAAGCGCGTCGGCGACGGCGACACCGGCCCGAACACCGGCGGCATGGGTGCCTACTCCCCCGCTCCGGTGGTAACTGCCGACGTGCATAAGCGCGTGATGGACGAAGTGATCTACCCGACCGTGCGCGGCATGGCCGAGGAAGGCAACGTCTATACCGGCTTCCTCTACGCCGGCCTGATGATCGACAAGAGCGGCAAGCCCAAGGTCATCGAGTTCAACTGCCGCTTCGGCGACCCGGAAACCCAGCCGATCATGGTCCGCCTGGAATCGTCCCTGGTCCTGCTGGTCGAGGCCGCCCTGGCCAAGGCGCTGGACAAGGTCGAAGCCACCTGGGACCCGCGTCCCACCGTAGGCGTGGTGATCGCCGCCGGCGGCTACCCGGGCGACTACGCCAAGGGTGACGCTATCTTCGGCCTGGACGATGCCGCCCAGCTCGACGGCAAGGTCTTCCACGCCGGCACCGCGCTCAAGGACGGCCAGATCGTCACCGCCGGCGGCCGCGTACTGTGCGCCACCGCCATCGGCCCGACCGTCTCCTCGGCCCAGGAACAGGCTTACCGTCTGGCCGAGAAGGTCCGCTGGAACGGCAGCTTCTACCGCAAGGACATCGGTTATCGCGCCATCGCCCGCGAGCGCGGCGAGGGCTGATCCGACAGGTGGAGGCGTCCCCCGTCGGACGCCTCCTCCACACCGGTCCCGGCGTGCACGGGTGGATTACGGCCTTCAGCACACTTGGCTATAATCCGCCCACTCACTACCGAAGGGACTTCGCCGTGCGTCGGCTCTGGACTGCCACAGGACTCCTCGTCAGCTTGCTGCTGGCCGCTCTGGTCTGTCTTCCGACCTATGCGGCAAGCCAGGATCCCGGCTGGTCCCAGCTCCACGACAGTGACGCCCGCCTGCAGCTGCAGGACGTGATCTCCCCGCGCTACCGCACCCTCTTCAGCCCCCTCGACATCAGCGACTTGCACGCCCCCGCCGGCCCCGGCGCGACCTGGCTGCACTTCCGCCTGCCCGCCAACGACGAGCCCCAGCAACTGCGCCTGTTCGCGCCGAGCCTGGACAGCTTCGAGATGTTCATCCTCGATGGGCAGAAAGTCCTCGAACAGAAGAGCGCCGGCAACCTTTCCCCGGTGCAACGCCCCCTGCTCAACAGTGATCTGGTGATCCCCCTGCGCACCGCCGCCGAGCCGCTGGATCTCTACCTGCGCCTCGCCTCGACCCTGCCGCTGCGCCCGAACATCAGCATCGAGGCCGCCGGCCAGCCGAGCAACGACCAGCGCCCGCTGCACTTCGGCGTGCTGATCGGCTGCCTGGCCATGCTGCTGCTCTACAACCTCGTGCGCTTTGCCTACACCCGCGTCGCCAGCGGCCTGTGGCTGGCCGGCGTGCATGCGAGCCTGCTGCTGGCCTGCCTCAACCTGTTCGGCCTGCTCAGCCCCTGGTACGGCAACAACCAGTCGTTACAACCGATTATTGCGCTGGGCTGCCTGGTGGTGACGCTGATCTGCGGTCTTGGCTATACCGCCAGCTTCTTCCGTGACCTCACCCCGCGCCTGCCGCTCAAGCGCCTGCTGCTGGGTGGCACCGCCGGGCTGGTGGTGCTGTGCGTGGCGCTCAACCTGCTACTCGACCTGTCCATCAGCAGCCTGGTCTACGGGCTGATCACCCTGGTGACCCTGAGCATTCTCGGCGTGGCGGTCTACTACTGGATTCACGCTTACCGCCCGGCGCGCCTTTTCGCCATCGGCATGGGCCTCTTCGTGGTGGTCTGGTGCCTGAGCCTGCCATCGCTGCTTGGCTACGTGGCGACCCGGGCGGAATGGCTCGGCAGTGGCCTGCTCGGCCTCTCGGCAGTGGTCGGTTTCCTGCTCAGCCTGGCGCTCGCCGAGCGCCAGCGGAAAATCCAGAACGACCAGTTCGCCGCCAGCCGCCAGCGCGCCGCCAACGTCGCCGAGCTTAAGGCCAAGGGCGACTTCCTGGCCAAGATCAGCCACGAGATCCGCACCCCCATGAACGGCGTGCTGGGCATGACCGAACTCCTGCTCGGCACACCGCTCTCGGCCAAGCAGCGCGACTATGTGCAGACCATCCACAGCGCGGGCAACGAGCTGCTTTCGCTGATCAACGAGATCCTCGACATCTCCAAGCTGGAGTCCGGGCAGATCGAGCTGGACGAGGTGCAGTTCGACCTCGGCGCGCTGATCGAGGACTGCCTGGCGATCTTCCGCGCCAAGGCCGAGCAGCAGAAGGTCGAGCTGATCAGTTTCACCCAGCCGCAGGTGCCGCGCATCGTCAGCGGCGACCCGACGCGTTTGCGTCAAGCGGTGCTGAGCCTGCTGGACAACGCCTTCAAGCAGACCGACGAGGGCGAAATCCTCCTCGTCGTCGCCCTCGACGGCCCGGCCGAACGTCCGCGCCTGCGCATCGCCGTGCAGGACAGCGGCCGCCCGCTGGACAGCGCCGACCGCCAGGCCCTGCTCACCGCCGAACTGCACAGCCGCGACTTCCTCTCTGCCACCCGCATCAGCAGCCGCCTCGGCCTGATCATTGCGCGCCAGCTGATCCGCCTGATGTCCGGGGAATTTGGAATAGAGAGCGGTGACGGCGGCGGCGATTCGGGCAACCTGCTGTGGCTAAGCCTGCCGCTCGACCCGCAGCAGATCGACCAGGCCGGCGCCGACCTCGACAGCCCGCTGCAGGGCGCGCGCCTGCTGGTGGTGGACGACAACCAGACTTGCCGCAAGGTGGTGGTGCAGCAATGCAGCGCCTGGGGCATGAACGTCAGCGCGGTGTCTTCGGGCAAGGAAGCACTGGCCCAGCTGCGCACCAAGGCACACCTGCGCGAGTACTTCGACGTGGTCCTGCTGGACCAGGACATGCCTGGCATGACCGGCATGCAGCTGGCGACCAAGATCCAGGAAGACCCGAACCTCAACCACGACATCCTGCTGATCATGCTCACCGGTATCAGCAACGCGCCGAGCAAGATCATCGCGCGCAACGCCGGGATCAAGCGCATCCTCGCCAAGCCGGTGGCCGGCTACACGCTCAAGGCGACCCTCGCCGAGGAACTCTCCCGCCGCGGCCCGAGCGGCGTGAGCAACTACCTCTCGCCGGCCAGCGAGCCGGCTTCAAACGTGCCGCCCAGCGACTTCCGCATCCTCGTCGCCGAGGACAACAGCATCTCCACCAAGGTCATCCGCGGCATGCTGAGCAAGCTCAACCTGCAGCCCGATACCGCCAGCAACGGCGAGGAAGCCCTCGCCGCGATGAAGTCCACCCAGTACGACCTGGTGCTGATGGACTGCGAAATGCCGGTGCTCGACGGTTTCTCCGCCACCGAGCGCTTGCGCGCCTGGGAGGCCAGCGAACACCGACCGCACACCCCGGTGGTGGCGCTCACCGCGCACATCCTCAGCGAACACAAGGAGCGCGCGCGGCTGGTCGGCATGGACGGCCACATGGCCAAGCCGGTGGAGCTGTCACAGCTGCGCGAACTGGTGGCCTACTGGGTCGGCGAACGCGAGCGCCGCCTGCGCCAGCAGAGCGACGCGCTGCCGTCCTGATAGCTTTCCTTACCCCACCGGCGCGTTGTTTTTCTACATCGGACGTCCACCACCGAGCTACGTCCCTGGGTAGGAGCGGAGTCCGTCCGCGATAGATCCGCATCGCGCCGGAAGCTATCTCAGATAAATCCGCTCCTAACAGATACTCCTGTGCTCGGATCGGCCCTCACCCTAACCCTCTCCCAAAGGGAGAGGGGACTGTGCGGTGCAGGATGAATCCACAGCATCAGCCGGCACGATCTGCTCCCTCTCCCTGAGGGAGAGGGCTGGGGTGAGGGGGGAAAGCACAAACACGGGCTAGCGAGGAAAGACAGTTGCTCCAACGTAGCCCGCAGGGCTGAGCAGCATTTGCCCCGCCGCAATGCCTTCGGCAGCCCCAGCCGCTATGCTTTGCCCTGCCGCGCCCTCTCAATCCGGACGAGTCGTTCCCATGCAAGTGATGTTCAGCGTGTACCTGAAGATGCTGGTGCTCTATAGCCCCTTCTTCGTCCTGTCCTGCTTCATCAGCCTCAACCGCGGCTTCGCCCCGCGCGACCGCAAGCGCATGGCCTGGCGCGTGGCCCTGGCGGCACTGATCGCCAGCGTGTTGCTGTACCTGTTCGGGCGCTACATCTTCACCCTGTTCGGCATCACCGCCGACGCCTTCCGCATCGGCGCGGGCAGCGTGCTGTTCATCTCTGCGCTGGGGATGGCCCAGGGGCGCTCGGCGGTGCAGGCGGACAACGTGCAGCAGGACGTCACCATCGTCCCGCTGACCATCCCCATCACCGTCGGCCCCGGCACCATCGGTGCGCTGCTGGTGATGGGCGTGAACCAGGACTGGGAGCACAAGCTGCAGGCCCTGGCGGCGATCTTCCTCGCCTGCCTGACCGTCGGCGTCACGCTGTACCTCTCCGACAAGATCGAGAAGGTCCTCGGCGAGCAGGGCCTGATGATCGTCAGCCGCCTGATGGGGCTGTTCGTCTGCGCCCTCGCCGCGCAGATCATCATGACCGGCGTGCGCGGCTACTTCCTCCCGCAATGACGCGCTCCTTTGGGGAGCGCCGCGCACCAAAGAGCGTTCGGCGCACCAAAGCTGCGCACTGAAAAACCTCACCATTACGACAGAAAATCGCGTGCAGCCCATCTGCGCCAAGGCTTTTGCCTGTTTGGCACGGATGCTGCGATGGCAGCTTCGATCCCGCGCGGGATCGCCCCATTTCCGGGGAAGCTGCCGCACCGGCAACTCCCCGCCCCTGGATAGCCAAGGAGGCTGCCGCGATGAAACGTCGTCCGCTGTTGAAAAGTACGCTGGCCATGAGCGCCCTGCTGCTCACCGGTCTGTTCCCGTTCAGCTCCCAGGCCGCCGAGACCATCAAGGTCGGCATCCTGCATTCGCTGTCCGGCACCATGGCGATCTCCGAGACCTCGCTCAAGGACATGGCGCTGATGACCATCGACGAGATCAACGCCAAGGGCGGGGTGAACGGCAAGCAGCTCGAGGCGGTGGTGGTCGACCCGGCTTCGAACTGGCCGCTGTTCGCCGAGAAGGCGCGCCAGTTGCTGACCCAGGACAAGGTCGCGGTGGTCTTCGGCTGCTGGACCAGTGTGTCGCGCAAATCCGTGCTGCCGGTGTTCGAGGAGCTCAACGGCCTGCTGTTCTACCCGGTGCAGTACGAGGGTGAGGAAATGTCGCCCAACGTCTTCTACACCGGTGCTGCGCCGAACCAGCAGGCCATCCCGGCGGTGGAATACCTGATGAGCGAGGACGGCGGCGCCGCCAAGCGCTTCTTCCTGCTGGGCACCGACTACGTCTACCCGCGCACCACCAACAAGATCCTGCGCGCCTTCCTGCACAGCAAGGGCGTGGCCGACAAGGATATCCAGGAGGTCTACACGCCGTTCGGCCACAGCGACTATCAAACCATCGTCGCCGACATCAAGAAGTTCTCCGCCGGCGGCAAGACCGCGGTGATCTCCACCGTCAACGGCGACTCCAACGTGCCGTTCTACAAGGAGCTGGCCAACCAGGGCCTGGAAGCCACCGAAGTACCCGTGGTGGCCTTCTCCGTGGGCGAGGAAGAACTGCGCGGCATCGATACCAAGCCGCTGGTGGGCAACCTTGCCGCGTGGAACTACTTCGAATCGGTGAAGAATCCGGAGAACAGCAAGTTCGTCGCTGACTGGAAGGCCTACGCCAAGGCCAAGAACCTGCCCAACTACAGCACTGCGGTGACCAACGACCCGATGGAGGCCACCTACGTCGGCATCCACATGTGGGCGCAGGCCGCGCAGAAAGCCGGCAGCACTGATGTCGACAAGGTCCGCGAGGCCATGGGCGGGCAGACCTTCAAGGCGCCGTCGGGCTTCACCCTGACCATGGACAAGACCAACCATCACCTGCACAAGCCGGTGATGATCGGCGAGATCGAGGACAACGGTCAGTTCAACGTGGTCTGGAAGACCCCCGAGCCGATCCGCGCCCAGCCGTGGAGCCCGTTCATTCCGGGCAACGACAAGAAGCCGGATTACGCGGTGCGCAGTAACTGAGTACCCGTCTGTAAAGCCCCTCTCCCCAGCCCTCTCCCTGAAGGGAGAGGGAGCCGTTCGGCGCGTAGCCGATGGCACGGCGCAATCGACCACTCCCGAGGTCGGCTGAACGTCCCCTCTCCCTTCAGGGAGAGGGGCAGGGAGAGGGCAAACCGCCCCACACGGCTGCCCAGGGAACTCCGAAGATGCCCACTGCCTTGCTCCACCTGCTCCGCCTCTGCGCCATGACGCTAGTCGCGCTGCTACCGCAGCTCGCCGTCGCCGGCCCCGCGCAGGACTTCGCCAGCGCCGACAACGACGCCCGCGCCAGACTGCTCGAACAATGGGCCGCCGCGCCCGACGCCGACCGCCTGCCGTTGCTGGAAGCTATCCAGTCCGGCCGCCTCGCCGTCGATGCGCAGGGCCGTGCCTTCCTCCTCGGTGACGCAGGGCAATACCAGCCCGCGGATGGCGGCGCCGCGCCGGTCGGCGAGCCCGACAAGCTGCGCCTGAACAACCGCCTGCGCGGCCTGGTGAACACCGCCATGGCCAGCCACCAGCTGGTCGCCGACAGCGTCGACGTGCGTCTTGAAGCCGCCCGCCAGCTGCAGAAGAGCGCCCGCCCGGCGCAACGCACGCTGCTGGAATATCGCCTCAACGAAGAATCCAACGACGGCGTAAAAGCCGCCCTGCAACTGGCCCTGGCCAACCTGCAGCTGGCCGACCCGGCTCCGGCGGTGCGCCTCTCCGCCGTGCGCCTGCTGGGCGAGTCCGGCGACCCGCAGGCACGCACTCGCCTGGAGAATCTGCTCGATCCCGCCGTCGAACCCGACGATTCGGTACGCACCGCCGCCGCCACCAGCCTCGGCCAGGTCAAGCGCCGGCTGCTGATGGGCGACCTGCTCGGCCAGGCCTTCAGCGGCCTGTCGCTGGGCTCGATCCTGCTGCTCGCCGCCCTGGGCCTGGCCATCACCTACGGCCTGCTCGGGGTGATCAACATGGCCCACGGCGAAATGCTGATGCTCGGCGCCTACTCCACCTACGTGGTGCAGTTGCTCTGCCAGCGTTATGCGCCCGGCGTACTGGAGCTTTACCCGCTGCTCGCGCTACCGGTGGCCTTCCTGGTCACCGCGTGCATCGGCATGGCGCTGGAGCGTACGGTGATCCGTCATCTCTACGGCCGCCCGCTGGAAACCCTGCTCGCTACCTGGGGCATCAGCCTGGTGCTGATCCAACTGGTGCGCGTGCTGTTCGGCGCGCAGAACGTCGAGGTGGCCAACCCGGCCTGGCTGTCCGGCGGCATCCAGGTGCTGCCCAACCTCGTGCTGCCGTGGAACCGCATCGTCATCATCGGCTTCGCGCTGTTCGTGCTGGCACTCACCTGGCTGCTGCTCAACCGTACACGGCTGGGCCTGAACGTCCGCGCCGTCACCCAGAACCGCAACATGGCCGCCTGCTGCGGCGTGCCCACCGGCCGCGTGGACATGCTCGCCTTCGGCCTCGGCTCGGGCATCGCAGGCCTCGGTGGCGTGGCGCTGTCGCAGGTCGGCAACGTCGGCCCGGACCTGGGCCAGAGCTACATCATCGACTCCTTCCTGGTGGTGGTACTCGGCGGTGTCGGCCAGCTCGCCGGCAGCGTCTTCGCCGCCTTCGGCCTGGGCGTGGCGAACAAGATCCTCGAACCGCAGATCGGCGCCGTGCTGGGCAAGATCCTGATCCTCGCGCTGATCATCCTGTTCATCCAGAAACGTCCGCAGGGGCTCTTCGCTCTGAAAGGGAGGGTCATCGATTGAACCAGCCACTCACCGTGACGGCCGCGCAGAAGGCCGGCCCGAAACTCACCGCCGGACTCGTCGGCGCCGCCCTCGTCGCGCTGCTGATCCTGCCGCTGCTGCACCTGCTGCCGGAGAGCCACGCGCTGCACCTTTCCGCCTACGGCCTGACGCTCACCGGCAAGATCCTCTGCTACGCCATCGTCGCGCTGGCACTGGACCTGGTCTGGGGCTACGCCGGCCTGCTGTCGCTGGGTCACGGGCTGTTCTTCGCCCTCGGCGGCTACGCCATGGGCATGTACCTGATGCGCGAGGCGGCCGGCGACCAGTTGCCTGCGTTCATGACCTTTCTCTCCTGGACGGAGCTGCCCTGGTACTGGGCCGGCACCCAACACTTCCTCTGGGCCCTGTGCCTGATGGTGCTGGCGCCCGGCCTGCTGGCGCTGGTGTTCGGCTTCTTCGCCTTCCGCTCGCGGATCAAGGGCGTGTACTTCTCGATCATGACCCAGGCGCTGACCTTCGCCGGCATGCTGCTGTTCTTCCGCAACGAGACGGGCTTCGGCGGCAACAACGGCTTCACCAACTTCCGCAGCATCCTCGGCTTCTCCATCACCGCGCCGGGCACCCGCGCGGCGCTGTTCATCGCCATCGTCCTGCTGCTGGCGGCGAGCCTGGCCATTGGCTTCGCCCTGGCGCGCAGCAAGTTCGGCCGGGTGCTCACCGCCTTGCGCGATGCCGAGAACCGCCTGATGTTCTGCGGCTACGACCCGCGCGGCTACAAGCTCTTCGTCTGGACCCTGAGCGCCGTGCTCTGCGGTCTCGCCGGTGCGCTGTTCGTGCCGCTGGTCGGCATCATCAATCCCAGTGAAATGTCGCCGACCAACTCCATCGAGGCCGCCGTCTGGGTCGCCCTCGGCGGGCGCGGCACGCTGATCGGCCCGCTGCTCGGCGCAGGCGTGGTGAACGGCGCGAAGAGCTGGTTCACGGTGGCCTTCCCCGAGTACTGGCTGTTCTTCCTCGGCGCGCTGTTCATCATCGTCACCCTGTACCTGCCGCGCGGCATCCTCGGCCTGATCAAGCGGGAGAAAGAGCAATGAGAGCGGTCCCCCACCTGATGCTGGAACCGGCCTACGATCCCAACCGCGACCCGGGCGCGAGCCGCGATGCCATCGGCATCGGCTCGAGCGCCAGCGGCCAGCTGGACGTGCGCCACGGCACCATCCTCACCCTGGAAGACATCAATGTCAGCTTCGATGGCTTCCGCGCCCTGCGCGACCTCACGCTGTACATCGGCGTCGGCGAACTGCGCTGCATCATCGGCCCCAACGGCGCGGGCAAGACCACGCTGATGGACGTGATCACCGGCAAGACCCGTCCGGACAACGGCAAGGCCTACTTCGGCGAAACCCTCGACCTCACCCGCATGAGCGAGGTGGAGATCGCCCAGGCCGGCATCGGTCGCAAGTTCCAGAAGCCCACGGTGTTCGAGGCGCTCTCGGTGTTCGAGAACCTGGAGCTCGCGCAGAAGACCGACAAGTCGGTGTGGGCCAGCCTGCGGGCGAAGCTCTCCGGCGAGCAGAAGGACCGCATCGAGCAAGTGCTCACCACCATCCGCCTGCACGAGTCGCGCAACCGCCCCGCCGGGCTGCTCTCCCACGGGCAGAAGCAGTTCCTGGAGATCGGCATGCTGCTGGTGCAGGAGCCGCAACTGTTGCTGCTGGACGAGCCGGTGGCCGGCATGACCGACGCCGAGACCGAGTTCACCGCCGAGCTGTTCAAGTCCCTTGCCGGCCAGCATTCGCTGATGGTGGTGGAGCACGACATGGGCTTCGTCGGCAGCATCGCCGACCACGTCAGCGTGCTGCACCAGGGGCACGTACTGGCCGAGGGTTCGCTGGAGGACGTGCAGGCGAACGAGCAGGTTATCGAGGTTTATCTGGGGCGTTAGAACGATGGCGGATGAAGCGTTCCGCTTCATTCGCCCTACGCCAGAGCCAACCGTAGGGCGCATAACGCGCAGCGTTATCCGCCGCAGCCCGATTCCAAGGAACACGCCATGCTGCAAGTCGACAAACTGCACCAGTACTACGGCGGCAGCCACATCCTGCGTGGCCTGTCGTTCGACGCGAAGATCGGCGAGGTCACCTGCCTGCTCGGGCGCAACGGCGTGGGCAAGACCACGCTGCTGCGCTGCCTGATGGGCCTGGTGCCGGCCAAGGACGGCAAGGTCAGCTGGGAGGGCAAGCCGATCACCGGTTTCAAGCCGCACCAGCGCGTGCATGCCGGCATCGCCTACGTGCCACAGGGGCGGGAAATCTTTCCGCGCCTGACGGTGGAGGAAAACCTGCTGATGGGCCTGTCGCGCTTCAGCGCCGGCGAAGCCAAGGCCGTGCCCGAGTTCATCTACGAGTTGTTCCCGGTGCTGCGGGAGATGAAGCAGCGTCGCGGCGGCGATCTTTCCGGCGGCCAGCAGCAACAGCTCGCCATCGGCCGCGCGCTGGCCAGCCGGCCGCGCCTGCTGATCCTCGACGAGCCCACCGAAGGCATCCAGCCCTCGGTGATCAAGGAGATCGGCGCGGTGATCCGCAAGCTCGCCGAACGGGGCGACATGGCCATCCTGCTGGTGGAGCAGTTCTACGATTTCGCCGCCGAACTGGCCGATCAGTACCTGGTGATGTCCCGTGGCGAGATCGTCCAGCAGGGCCGTGGCGCAGACATGGAAAGCGACGGCGTACGCGGGCTGGTGACCATCTGAGACGACCTGTCACTGGCGGATGACGGCGGCGGGTGGCAAGCTGCCAGGCCCCGTATCCGTTTTTCCTGGAGCCTGCCATGCCGATCACCCTGCGCCCCGCCGTCAACGACGACGCCGGATTCGCCGCGGTCTGCGTGGCGGCGGCCTACGCCCAGTGGATTCCCAAGCTGGGCCGCAAGCCAGGGCCGATGCTCGACGACTACCACGCGGTGATCGCCGAGGACCGCGTGCTGATCGCCGAACAGGACGGCGCACCGGTCGGCCTGCTGGTGATGCGCGAGACCGACGAGGGCTTCCTGCTCGACAACATCGCCGTGCTGCCTGAGTGCGCGGGGCAAGGCATCGGCCGCGAACTGCTGGTGCATGCCGAAGAGGCCGCCGTGCAACTGGGCTACCAGTCGCTGTACCTCTACACCAACGAGCGCATGGTGGAGAACATCGAGCTGTACGCGAAGAACGGCTACCAGGAATACGCGCGCCGGCTGGAGAACGGCTTCCGCCGCGTGTACATGCGCAAGCAGCTGGGCTGAGCGACCCCACGACCTGGCGGTCCTGCAGGAAAACTCCGCACCAATGCGGTGCGCCTAACCCCTCAATGCACCGCAACCGCGCCCATACCTGACCGATCGGACAATCGCCTCGACCTTCGTCGAACCCGCGTCGACGCTGTCTTTCCGCACGTCTGAAGTGCGCGACGCACTATCCTGGCGCATCCCGGCACGCTGATTGCTCTGTCCTGAGCATCCCTGGTTTCGCAGCTGCCCATGAACGCACCAGCCACCCTCTTTCACCCCGCCTGGCATGCCGAGCTTGAGCTGGCCTACGCCCGCATCGGCGACGGCACGCGGCCGGTCACCCGGCGTCACCTCGGGCCGCTGCGGGTGCAGAAGCACCTGTACGCGGAAGGGCCGCAGGTCTGCCAGCACATCGTCGTGCACCCGCCCGGCGGCATCGCCGGAGGCGATACGCTGAACCTCGATATCCACACCGGCCAGGACAGCTGGGCGCAGCTCACCAGCCCCGGCGCGGCCAAGTGGTACCGCGCCGGCTGCCCGGCGAAGCAGCAGCTGGACATCCGCGTCGCTTCCGGCGCCACGCTGGAATGGCTGCCGCAGGAAACCATCGTCTACTCCGGCGCCCAGACCGAGCTGGCCACCCGCATCGACCTCGAAGCGGACGCCCGGCTGTTCTACTGGGACGTCGTCGCTCTCGGCCGCCCCGCCAGTGGCGAACGCTTCGAAAGTGGCCATTTCACCGCAGCCCTGGATATCTGCCGCGACGGCCAGCGCCTGTGGCATGAACGCCAGCGCGTGACCGGCAACGACCGCCTGCTCGACTCGCCCATCGGTCTGGCCGGCCACCCGGTGATGGCGACGCTGATCGCCAGCGGGCAGATCGACGCCGAACTGCTCGAAGCCTGCCGCGCCATCCCCTGCCTGGGCCGCGGCAACCTCACCCAACTGCCCGGCCTGGTGGTCGCCCGCAGCCTCGCCCATGAGGCGCTGCACGCCCGCGCCTGGCTCATCGAACTCTGGCGCCGGCTGCGGCCCGCGCTGCTCGGCCGCGAGGCCGTTCCTCCCCGAATCTGGAGCACCTGACATGGACCTGACTCCCCGCGAGAAGGACAAGCTGCTGATCTTCACCGCCGGCCTGGTCGCCGAGCGCCGCCTCGCCCGTGGTGTAAAACTCAACTACCCGGAGGCCGTGGCGCTGATCTCCGCCGCGCTGCTCGAAGGCGCGCGGGATGGCCAGACGGTCGCCGACCTGATGCACTACGGCACCACGCTGCTGACCCGTGAACAGGTGATGGAAGGCGTGCCGGAAATGATCCCGGAGATCCAGGTGGAAGCCACCTTCCCGGACGGCACCAAGCTGGTCACCGTGCACCAGCCCATCGCCTGATCGCACAGCGGTGCAAAGACAATGGCAAATGAAGCGTACCGCTTCATTTGCCCGACGAACCTGAGGAACCGACATGCTCATCCGCGACGCCAGCCAAGCCGACCTCGGCAGTCTGCGCGACATCTACAACGACGCCGTGCTCAACACCACCGCCATCTGGAACGAGGTCGCCATCGACCTGGAGAACCGCCGCGCCTGGCTGGAAATGCGCGCGCAGCAAGGCTTCCCGGTACTGGTGGCCGATGACGGCGGCGAAGTGGTGGGCTACGCCAGCTACGGCCCGTGGCGCGCCTTCGACGGCTTCCGCGAGACGGTCGAACACTCGGTCTACGTGCGTGCCGACCAGCGCGGCAAGGGCCTCGGCCCGCTGCTGATGCAGGCGCTGATCGAGCGCGCCCGCGCCCAGGGCCTGCACGTGATGGTCGCGGCCATCGAGAGCGGCAACATCGCGTCGATCCGTCTGCACGAACGCCTGGGTTTCATCACCAGCGGGCAGATGCCGCAGGTGGGCCAGAAGTTCGGCCGCTGGCTCGACCTGACCTTCATGCAACTGATCCTCGACCCACGGAGCTCCCCATGATCCCTGGCGAATACGACATCCTGCCCGGCGAGATCGAACTCAACGCTGGCCGCCGCACCCTCGCCCTGACGGTGGCCAACAGCGGCGACCGGCCGGTCCAGGTCGGCTCGCACTACCACTTCTTCGAGACCAACGACGCGCTGCTGTTCGACCGCGACGCGGCGCGCGGCATGCGCCTGAACATCCCGGCGGGTACCGCCGTGCGCTTCGAGCCGGGGCAGAGCCGCGAAGTGGAGCTGGTCGAGCTGGCCGGCGAGCGCAAGGTTTACGGATTCGCCGGACGGGTGATGGGCAGCCTCTGAGCGCCCGCAGGACAACAGCCAAGGAGCGCTGGATGAAGATCAGCAGACAAGCCTACGCCGACATGTTCGGCCCCACCGTCGGCGACCGCGTGCGACTGGCCGATACCGGCCTGTGGATCGAGGTGGAGCAGGACTTCACCGTCTACGGCGAGGAAGTGAAGTTCGGCGGCGGCAAGGTCATCCGCGACGGCATGGGCCAGAGCCAGCTGTGCGCCGCACAGATCGTCGACACGGTGATCACCAACGCGCTGATCCTCGACCACTGGGGCATCGTCAAGGCCGACGTTGGCCTCAAGCATGGGCGCATCGCCGCCATCGGCAAGGCCGGCAACCCGGACATCCAGCCCGGCGTGACCATCGCCCTGGGCGCCAGCACCGAAGTGATCGCCGGCGAAGGCATGATCCTCACCGCCGGTGGCATCGATACGCACATCCACTTCATCTGCCCGCAGCAGATCGAAGAGGCGCTGATGAGCGGAGTCACCACCATGATCGGCGGCGGCACCGGCCCGGCCACCGGCACCAACGCCACTACCTGCACCTCCGGTCCCTGGCACATGGCGCGCATGCTCCAGGCCGCGGATGCCTTCCCGATGAACATCGGCTTTACCGGCAAGGGCAACGCCAGCCTGCCGCTGCCGCTGGAGGAACAGGTGCGCGCCGGCGCCATCGGCCTGAAGCTGCACGAGGACTGGGGCACCACCCCGGCGGCCATCGACAACTGCCTGACCGTGGCCGATCGCCTCGACGTGCAGGTGGCGATCCACACCGACACCCTCAACGAATCCGGCTTCGTCGAAACCACCCTCGCCGCGTTCAAGGGCCGCACCATCCACACCTACCACACCGAAGGCGCCGGTGGCGGCCACGCGCCGGACATCATCAAGGCCTGCGGCTTCGCCAACGTGCTGCCCAGCTCGACCAACCCGACCCGGCCCTTCACCCGCAACACCATCGACGAACACCTGGACATGCTCATGGTCTGCCATCACCTGGACCCGAGCATCGCCGAGGACGTGGCCTTCGCCGAATCGCGCATCCGCCGCGAGACCATCGCTGCCGAGGACATCCTCCACGACCTTGGTGCCTTCAGCATGATCAGCTCCGACAGCCAGGCCATGGGCCGCGTCGGCGAAGTGATCACGCGCACCTGGCAGACCGCCGACAAGATGAAAAAACAGCGCGGCGCACTGGACGGCGACGGCGCGCGCAACGACAACTTCCGCGCGAAACGCTACATCGCCAAGTACACCATCAACCCGGCAATCACCCATGGCGTGGCCCATGAAGTGGGCAGCATCGAAGTGGGCAAGCTGGCTGACCTGGTGCTCTGGCGCCCGGCGTTCTTCGGCGTGAAGCCAAGTCTGATCCTCAAGGGTGGCGCCATCGCCGCGAGCCTGATGGGCGACGCCAACGCGTCGATTCCGACGCCGCAGCCGGTGCACTACCGACCGATGTTCGCGAGCTTCGGCGGCAGCCGCCACGCCACCTGCCTGACCTTTCTCAGCCAGGCCGCGTTCGACCTCGGCGTGCACCACGAACTGGGCCTGCGCAAGGCCATCGGCGTGGTGAAGGGCTGCCGCAGCGTGCAGAAGACCGACCTGATCCACAACGCCTACCTGCCGCACATCGAGGTCGATGCGCAGAACTACCAGGTGCGCGCGGACGGTCAGTTGCTGTGGTGCGAACCGGCCAACGTGCTACCGATGGCGCAGCGGTACTTCCTCTTCTGAAGAGCGCCCCTCGTGAGACGCGACGCATTGCCGGCTTCCGTTGCCGCGCGATGATGGCTACCCTGCGCTCCCCCTGGGAAAGAGTCCCGGGGGTTGTATCTCAGGAGAGTCATGTGAAGTTTTCCCGTATCGCCGCCACCCTGCTGGCCACCGCCGCCATCGCCGGCTGCACCGGCACCCCGATGAAGACCCAGAACTACAGCCCCGAGCAGTACACCGTGATCGGTCACGGTGAAGGCAAGGCCACTGGGATCATGCTGTTCGGCGTTATTCCGATCCAGCAGAACAACCGCTTCGTGCGCGCCCAGGATGCCGCCGTCAAAGCCAAGGGCGGCGACGCGCTAATCAACACCCAGGTCCAGGAAAACTGGTTCTGGGCCTGGGTCCTGAGCGGCTACACCACCACCGTTTCCGGTGACGTGGTCAAGCTGAACAAGTAAGGCCCTCTGCGCTTTTCCGGACCGGTGCGCAATGCGCGGTCCGGCTTCCACCCTTGCCATAAATCAAGCTTTTCCCCATCCCCCGCCCCGCTGGCCGCCGATTGAGATTCGTCTTATTCGGCAACCTGAACGCGCGCTGAACAATGTGCCCACTGATCCGCCAGAGCCCTTACCGGCCGCGGGTCCGGCGTGGCGCAAACACTCGCGACCGCGCCTCCCCAAAGCAACTTCCAGCGAAAGCAGGACCCCGATCCGGAACCCTCCGATCTCCCGCCAGGACAGGCTCACACAGGCGCTGGAAACCCGCCCCGCATCGCCCCACGGCGAGCGGTGCAAGGAGGTTTGCAATGCGCTTTACCAAGACCCTTCTGGCCTCGCACATCGCGTTGGCCATCGCCCTGGCGGGGCAGGCCGGCATGGCAGCTGCCGGCTGCTCAGGCAGTGGCGATACCTATACCTGCGATGTGACGCTGTATTACGGCAACCCCACGGGTTACAAGAATGTCGTGATCAACACCGGCACCACAATTGGCGCCACCGGCGGCACCGGCGGGCTGCGTGGTTTCGGCATCTACGGCAACAGCACCCGGCAAAGCATCGACACGCTATCGATCACTACCGGCGGTATCTATGCCGATGCCATCCAGGCCAACAACGGCACCAACGTCTTCAATTTCGATAGCCTGACTATCAAGACCACCGGATTCTCCGCCGACGGTATCAACGTCACCGAGAACGCCTATAACTCATCCGTGACCGTTGGCGACGACGCGGTGATCAGCACATCCGGCATTGGCGTGCGCGCCAATACCTCGAAGAACGGTGGAACCAACAGCATCACCCTCGGTGACCGCGCACAGATCACCACCACCGGGGCCGGAGGCAACTCCTCCGACGGTAATGGCTACGCTGTGTATGCCGGCAACCGCAATACCGGTGCAGCGACCTTCACCGGGGATGCCACGGTCACCGTGGGTGATGACAGCGTGATCCGAACGTCCGGCAGCGCGGCCCATGGCGTTTTCGCCAACCGCGGCGGCGAGATAACCCTGGGCAGCACCGATATTTCCACCAGTCACTCCGCCGCGTACGGCATCTATGTGCAAACCCTGGCAGCAGCCAGCGGTGATCGAGGCGGCCAGGTTCACTTGCTCGGTGACACGAAAGTCACCGTCACCGACGGCAACCGCGCCATGGCCGCCAACGGTGCGGACTCCAGCATCGTCTCGGAGAACGCCGCGATCTACGTGCTCGACAGCAGCGCCGCAGACGACCTCGCCAACCGCAAGGGCGTTGCGCTCTATGCCGAGAACCAGGGCAGGCTCGACCTGAAGATGGCCGCCGGCTCCTACCTCAACGGAACCACCAGCACCGCCACCGACGGGGTGATCGACCTGGCCATGGACGGAGCCGCCAGCCAGTGGTTCATGACCGGCAACGCCAACCTCACCAACCTCTCGCTGACCAATGGCGCGCAGCTGATCTACGACCGCCACGACGAGCACGGCGAGTACACCTACAAGACCCTGACGGTGGATGGCGACTTCACCGGCGGCGGCCACCTGGTGATGAACACCTACCTGGGCGACGACAGCTCCGAGACCGACAAGTTGGCCGTCACCGGAAGCACCTCGGGCGAGACGCTGGTGACAGTCAACAACACCGGCGGCCCCGGCGCGCAGACCCTGGAGGGCATCCAGATGATCACCGTCGGCGGCACCTCCGCCGGCGAGTTCACCTCCAGCCGGGTAACCGAGGGCGGCTACGAGTACATGCTCCGCCGTGGCGGCAGCTTCGTCGGCTCCACCGGCGCGGACAGCGACTGGTACCTGACCTCCTACAAGCCGTCCGAACCGGAAGATCCGGACCCGATCGATCCGGGCCCCGGCCCTGGGCCCGATCCGGAGCCGGAAGATCCCGATCCTGTCGATCCCGGCCCTGAAGAGCCGGGCCCCGTCGATCCGGGTCCGGAAGATCCCGGTCCTGTCGATCCCGGCCCCGAAGAGCCAGGCCCCGTCGATCCGGGCCCGACCAACCCGGTGCCAGAGCAACCCGCCCCAAGCGACAAGGACCGCGTGCGCCAGCCCGAAGGCGGCAGCTACACCGCCAACCTCGCGGCGGCCAACACGATGTTCCTGCACCGCTTGCATGACCGCACCGGCAACCTGACCTACGTCGATCCGGACACCGGCAAGCAGGTCACTTCGATGCTCTGGATGCGCAACGTCGACGGCTCCAGCCGCTGGGAAGACAGCACCGGGCAGCTGAAGACCGAGTCCAACCGCTACGTGCTGCAACTGGGCAGCGACCTGTACCGCAAGCAGACCGACAACGGCGACTGGGTCGTCGGCGTGATGGCCGGCTACGCCAACGGCAACTCCACGACCAGATCGCGAATTACCGGCTACCGCTCGCGCGGCGAGATCGACGGTTACAGCCTCGGCGTCTATGGCACCTGGTACGAGAACAAGGAGGACGAGAACGGCGCCTACGTCGACAGCTGGGTGCTGTGGAATGACTTCGATGCTGAAGTGCGCGGCGAGCAACTGGCCAAGGAGAAATACGACGCCAAGGGCATCACCGCCTCCCTCGAGGCCGGCAAGACCTTCACCGTGGCGAAGACCAAAAGCGCCAGCTACTACGTCCAGCCGCAGGCGCAGATCGTCTACATGGGCGTGAAGGCCGACACCCACCGCGAGGCCAATGGCACCAAGGTCACCGGCCAGGGCGACGGCAACATCATGACCCGCCTGGGTGCCCGCGCCGCCGTGCGCAGCAACCAGCAAGGCGGCTTCGCCAACACCTACGGTGTGGAGCCCTACGTGGAAACCAACTGGATCCACAACACCGACGACTTCGGCGCGAAGATGGGCAGCACGAAGTTCGAAATGGACGGCGCCAGCGACATCTTCGAAGTCAAACTCGGCGCCACCAGCAAGGTGAACAGCCGGGTCAACGTCTGGGGTGAAGTGGGCAAGCAGTTCGGCGACAACGGCTACCGCGACCAGGCGGTGACGCTGGGCCTGAAGGTCAACTTCTGACCGCGCCGTGAACCGGGCCGCCGCGCGCAATGCGTGGCGGCTTTTCTTCGTGCGTACGACGCCCCTGGCAGAGCCGGGAGCCTGACATTTCGATCAACTTTTCCCCTATCGCCCCGGTCGTACAACCCGAACTGCTATGCTCTGCAGCTCGAAGAAAAAGGTGGACCCGCGATGACGGCGATGACTTCGCAACCGAACGAACGCCCGGGCATCTCGCCCGCGCTGGCTGCCTTGCGCGCCGCCACCCATGAGCTGCATGCCGACCTCGACAGTCGCTCCCCGCTCACTGCCGCACTGACCCAGGCCGACTACCTCGACCACGCTGCCCGCGTGCTGGGCTGGATGCGCCCGCTGGAGCAAGCCCTCTGGCCGCTCTGGCCTGACGCAGAAGATGCGCGGCTGCGACGCGGCAAGAGCCAATGGCTGGAAGCCGATCTGCAGGCCGGCTCGCAGGCCTGCGCCGATCTGCCCGACTGCCCCGCCGCGCCGGTCGCGATCAACCTCGCCGAAGCCTTCGGCATCGCCTACGTCGCCGAGGGCGCGACCCTGGGCGGCCGGGTGCTCTACAAGCGTCTCAAGGCATCGCTGGAACCGCTGCCGCTGCACTGGCTGCAGGGCTACGGCGAACACACCGGCAAACGCTGGAGCGCCTTCCAGCGCCTGCTGGGCGAGCATGTCACCACTGCCGAGGACATCTCCCGCGCCCAGGCTGCCGCCGTGTGCGCCTTCACTTCGTTCCGCGACTGGGTGCTGGACGTCGCCCCGAACCGGGCGGTCCCGGCATGAGCGAGCAGACGGTCACCCTCGCCAACTGCGAGGACGAACCCATCCATGTGCCGGGCGCGATCCAGCCCCACGGCGCGCTGATCGCCCTCGACGAACAGGGCCGCGTGCTCGGCTTCAGCGACAACCTCGGCACCCTGCTGGGCATCGCCCCGACGCTGGGCGAGCCACTGGCCGAGGCGGACGTCGGCCCCGGCGTGCTGGCGATGCTCGCTGAAGGGCTCAATGAAGCAGGCCCCTGGGTCAACAGCGTGGAAGCGCGGATCAACCGGCGCTTCTTCGACGTGATCGGCCACAGCCATGACGGCGTGCGCTACCTGGAATTCGAGAGGCGCGCTGCCGGGACCGCGTCCTTCACCACCTTCGCCCTCAACGCCCAGCGCCTGGTCAGCCAGCTGCAGTTGCGCAACGACGTCGAGAGCCTGCTGGTCAGCGTCACCGAGGAAGTGCGGCGGATGACCGGCTACGACCGCGTGATGGCCTACCGCTTCAACGAGGACGACTCCGGCGAGGTGGTCGCCGAATCCCGCCGCGAGGACCTGGAAAGCTACCTCGGCCAACGCTACCCGGCCTCGGACATTCCCGCCCAGGCGCGGCGCCTGTACCTGCAGAACCCGGTGCGCCTGATCGGCGACGCGGCCTACCAGCCGGTGGCCGTGCGCCCCACGCTGAACCCGGGCAGCGGCAAGCCGTTCGACCTGAGTTTCAGCACCCTGCGCAGCGTCTCGCCGATCCATTGCGAGTACCTCGCCAACATGGGCGTGCGCGCGTCGATGAGCATTTCCATCGTGGTCGGCGGGCGCCTGTGGGGGCTGTTCTCCTGCCACCACATGAGCCCGAAGGTGGTGCCCTACCCGATCCGCATGTCGTTCCAGGTATTTTCCCAGGTGTGCAGCGCCATGGTCGAACGCCTGGAGCAGAGCCGCGTCAGCGAACTGCTGCGCCAGGCCTCCGAGCGCCAGCAGGCGCTGCTGCGCCGCACCCGCGACTCCGACGACCTGCTCAGCGCGCTGTCACGCCCCGGCGCCAGCATCGCCGACCTGCTGCCGTGCGACGGCGCGGTGGTGATGCTCGGCGGGCGCGCCAGCAGCATCGGCGGTGACTTCGACGACCTGGCGGTGGCCATGGTCGCCCAACTGCAGCAGGACGAAGAACTGGACCTGTTCCACAGCGACCAGCGCCTGGAACTGCCCGATGGCCCGCACGACCCGCGCTACTGCGGCGTCATGGCGATCCGTTTCCATCGCCAGGAATCGGGCTGGATCGTCTGGCTGCGCCTGGAGCAGGTGCACCGCATTCGCTGGGGCGGCAAGCCGGAGAAGATCATCAAGACCGGCCCCTCCGGCGCGCGCCTGACCCCGCGCGGCTCGTTCGAAGCCTGGGAAGAAGTCGTGCGCGGGCGCTCCATGCCCTGGACCGGCATCGACCTCTCCATCGCCGAGAAGCTGCGCACCGAACTGGTGGAGCTGTGCCTGAACCGCGCCGGCGAGATCGACCGCATGCGCCAGCGCCTGATCGCCGTGCTCGGCCACGACCTGCGCAACCCGTTGCAGTCGATCTCCATGGCGGCGGCGATGCTTTCCTCCAGCGACGTGCGCAACGCCGAACTGCGTCAGCACATCACCTACTCCAGCAGCCGCATGGAACGCCTGATCAGCCAGATCCTGGAGATGAGCCGGCTGCAGAGCGGTGCGGGGATGACCGTGAAGCCGGTGGCCGCCGACCTCTCGCGGCTGGTGCGCGATATCGTCCAGGAAACCGACGTGGCCTATCCGGGCCTGTCCATCGAGACCGCCATCGAGGAGGGCGTGCAGGCGCAAGTCGACCCGGACCGCTACCTGCAGGTGATCGCCAACCTGCTGAGCAACGCCCGTCACCATGGCCGCCCCGGCCGTCCGGTGCTGGTGGAACTGCGCCGCCAGGGCGAGTTGGCGCGGCTGAGCATCCTCAACGAAGCCGAAGCGCTGGATGAGGTGCGCATCGCCAACCTCTTCGAACCATTCAAGCAGGACGCCGGCGGCCATGCCCGCAACAAGAGCGGGCTGGGCATCGGCCTGTACATTTCCCAGGCCATCGTCAGCGCCCACGGCGGCCGCATCGAAGTGGAGCAGGCCGACGGTATCATCGCCTTCAGCGTGCTGGTGCCGCTCAAGGCCTGACCCGCGTGCCGATAACTCCCCACGAAAAACGGCGCCCCATGGGCGCCGTTTTCCTGTCGAGCGAGAGCCTCTCAACGCAACTGGCTGTCCTTGCTGCCCCGGCGGTTGTAGCCGGCATAGGTCGCCTGCTCCTTGTCATGCTCGGCCTGGCAGTTCACGCACAGGCGCACGCCGGGGATGGCCTTGCGCCGAGCCTCGGGGATAGCCGCATCGCATTCCTCGCAATGGGTCAGGCTCTCGCCCTTGGGCATCTGGTTGCGCGCCCGTGCGATGGCATCCTCGATGGTGCTGTCGATCTGCTCCTGAACCGCTCCGTCGTTTGCCCAGCCGCTGGCCATGGCGACCTCCCGTGGAATAGTCGTGTCTTCTGAAGATATGCAGGGCGGCGGCGGTGATTGCAAGGGCGATGGCGCGGGAAGCGACGAGTGCGTCGCCGGGAAACCAGATACGTCTGATGGTCCGCACCGGCATGCCTGCCGAGAATCAGGAGACCTCTGACTATCGGAACCCCGCCATGCGCCAAGCCTGCACCCTGATCGCCAGCCTCCTGCTCGCCGGCCTGTTGCCGCGCGCTGCCAATGCCGATGCCGTGGATGCCAGCCTGCGCGACATGGAGCGCTACCTGCTGCTGTACAGCGCCACCGGCGACGAACGCTTCCTGGCGCGGCTGGAGCGCCTCGGGCCGGGTTTCGAACAACAGCTGTCGCAGCAGAAGAATGCGGCCAACCTGCAGGACCTCTGGCAGCTCTATCGGCAGACCCTGGAACAGGTGCGCGCGGCATACTCGCAGAAGGACGCGAATCTGCAGAATGCAGTGGCGCAGACGCGGGAAGTGGCCGGGCTGTTCGACACCTTCATCCTCGCGCGGGAGCCGGCATCGCAGGGGATTGAAGACGAGTTGCGCGAGCTGGCGCTGCTGGAGGCACGGCGGGCCAACGGGCGTTTGCTGGGGAAGGAAAGTGAGGGCGATGCAGCGCGCATCGGGGAACTGCAGGAGCTGATCGACGAACGTCTGGCAGCGCTACCCGCCGGTGCCAGCCGGGACTCCCTGCTCTCGCGCTGGAGCTACCTGCGCAAGGCGGAGAAACCCGAGGGCACTCTGCTTTATCCCTTCAACGCCCAGGTCGAATACCTGCTGGCGCATCTGCCGCGTCGCTGAGCGGCACAGGACAGAACAGGCGGTCCTACTCTTTGACTTCCATGTATTCGCGCGCCCAGATCTGGTACTCCTCGGGCAGCGTGTACTTCTTCGCCAGCTCCGAAGCGGTCAGGTCGGAGGCATGCACGCCGCGCTGCTCGCGCAGGCAGTCGTAGGTGGCCTTGATCGCCGCGAAGTAGGCAGCATGACCGTCGACCACGATGCGCACGCCCAGCTCGGCGAGGCGCGCGTCGTCGCGCAGCTCGGGGTTGCCGTAGGACACCAGCATCAGCGGCACGGACAGGTGGCGCGAGATGGCTTCCAGGTGGTCGAAATCGCGGATGCCGACCATGCAGATGCCGTCGGCGCCGGCAGCCTGGTAGGCCAGGGTGCGGCGGATCACGTCGTCCACTTCCAGCACTTCGGCGTTGGTGCGGGCGATGATCGCCATTTCCGAGTCGATGCGCGCTTCCAGCGCCGCGCGGATCTTGCCGACACCTTCCTCGACCGGGATCAGGTCGGTGGACTTGCGGCCGAATTGCGCGGGCAGCAGGGTGTCCTCGATGGTCAGCGCGGCCACGCCGGCGCGTTCCAGTTCGACAATGGTGCGCATGGTGTTCAGCGCGTTGCCATAGCCGTGGTCGGCGTCGGCGATCACCGGTAGGCGGGCGACACGACCGATGCGGGTGGCCTGCTCGGTGAATTCGCTCAGGGTGATCAGCGCGAAGTCAGGCGCCGCCAAAACTTGTAGTGAAGCTACAGAACCGCCCAGGATGCCCACTTCGAATCCCAGGTCGCCGGCGATACGCGCGGACATTGGGTCGAACACCGAAGCGGTGTGATAGCAGGCTGAAGAATTCAGTAAGGCGCGGAAATCCTTGCGCAATTCGTGGAAGGAGGCTCTGTGCATGGTGGGATCCAACTGCTTGTACGGGGTGGGAGAACGGAAATCAGATAGTGGAGAACTCTTGTAGGAAAACTACAGGAACACAATGTAGCAAAACTACAAGCTACTCCCCAAGCCCTCTTTGCCACCATAGTCTTCCGACGGATACCCTGAATTTCGGCGAACACTCGCGTACACTGCGCGGCCGTTTTTTCTCCGGACACCTCCGCATCATGTTCCCGACCACTGCGGCCCGCGCCCTGGGCATCGACTTCGGCACCTCCAACTCCACCGTCGGCTGGTGGCGTCCGGACAGCGAACCGCTGATCGCCCTGGAGGACGACAAGATCACCCTGCCCTCGGTGATCTTCTTCAACGTCGAGGAACGCCGTCCGGTATACGGCCGCCTGGCCCTGCACGAGTACCTGGAAGGCTACGAAGGCCGCCTGATGCGCTCGCTGAAAAGCCTGCTGGGCTCCTCGCTGCTGAAAAGCGAGACCACCGTGCTGGGCAGCGCCATGCCGTTCAAGGACCTGCTGGGGCTGTTCATCGGCGAGCTGAAGAAGCGCGCCGAGAACGTCGCCGGGCGCGAGTTCGACTCCGTGGTGCTGGGCCGTCCGGTGTTCTTCGTCGACGACGATCCCAAGGCCGACCAGGAAGCCCAGGACACCCTGGTGGCCGTGGCGCAGAAGCTCGGTTTCAAGGACGTGTCGTTCCAGTACGAACCGCTCGCCGCGGCCTTCGACTACGAGCGCAGCATCGAGCGTGAAGAACTGGTGCTGATCGTCGACATCGGCGGCGGTACTTCCGACTTCTCGCTGGTGCGCCTGTCGCCGGAGCGCCGCGAAGTGGCTGACCGTCAGAGCGATATCCTCGCCACCGGCGGCGTACACATCGGCGGTACCGACTTCGACAAGCAGCTGAGCATCCAGGGCGTGATGCCGCTGTTCGGCTACGGCAGCAAGATGAAGAGCGACGCCTTCATGCCGACCAGCTACCACCTCAACCTCGCCACCTGGCACACCATCAATGCGGTGTACGCGCAGAAGTCCCAGCTGGCGCTGCAGAACATGCGCTACGACATCGTCGACGCCACCGGCATCGACCGCCTGTTCAAGCTCATCGAGCAGCGCGCCGGCCACTGGCTGGCGATGCAGGTGGAAGCCAGCAAGATCGAACTGTCCGACACCGAGCGCCGCGACATTGACCTCGCCCGCATCGAAACCGGGCTGGTCGCAGAGCTGAGTCGCGAGCTGTTCGAGGGCGCCATCGGCCCGCTGCTGGAGCGCGTGCGGGGCAGCATCACCGACCTGCTGCATAGCGCCGACGTCGACCCGGCGCGGGTGGACACCGTGTTCTTCACCGGCGGCTCCTCCGGTGTGCCAGCCCTGCGCCAGAGCGTGGCGGCGATGCTGCCCAACGCCCGCCACGTCGACGGCGACCGCTTCGGCGGCATCGGCAACGGCCTGGCCATCGAAGCGATGAAGCGCTACGGCTGAGCAGCCGCTCACTGACGCGAATGCCGCCATGCGCTAGTGTGGCGGTAATACCCCTCGCGCCCGGAGTCCGCCATGCGCCCCCTCCAACTGCCCCTTCTGCTGCTCCTGGCTGCCGCGCTCTCCGCCTGCGGCCTGGGCGAGACCGCCGCCACGGCGGCCACCACTGGCAACCTGCAGGCCCAGCAGGCGCAAGGGGCCCAGCAGCAGATGCAGCAGCTCAAGCAGCAGATCGATGCGGCCAACGTGCAGAACCAGCAGCGCCTGGACGATGCCCTGAAAGAAGCCCAGTGAGACCTGCACCTTGCAGATTTCTTGAACGCCGGATCATGGCCTAGGCTCCAAGTTGAGCGAGTGAGTTGCTCAACCAAGGAGAACACCATGTACAAGCGATCACTGCTGGCGCTGTTGGTACTGGCCTCGGTGGCGGGCTGCGCTTCCACCAAGGTGCAGAACCCGGTCAACTACATCACCTTCCGCGACCAGCCGCTGGTGCGCAATGTCGAGAAGGGGATGAGCCAGGAAGAAGTCCTGAAGATCGGCGGCACGCCGTCGGCGACCCAGAAGCGCCTGATGAAGCCGGGCAGCTGCAACAGCTACATCCTCAGCAAGGACGGGCAGCAACAGCCCTTCTACGTGAGCTTCGACGGCAGTGGCCGGGTGGACGGGTCAGGGTTCATGACCTGTTCCGAGCTGGACCGCCACGAGCGTGATTACCAGCCGTAGCCAAGGCCTGAGCGGTGAAGAAAATGCCCTCGCCCACTGGCGGGGGCTTTTTCGTCTGGCACCTTCATCGGGCAACACGTCGCGGGCTTGCGCGAGGTTGTTCCCCGCGCGCATTGACGGTCTATCATCCCCGCAGCCATCTCAGGAGCCGCCCATGAAATACCGCATCATCGAACTGCCCGCCTTCGACGTGGTGGGCATGGACTTCCGCGGCAGCGCGCCGGGCGACAGCATCGGCCAGCTGTGGCAACGCTTCCTGCCACGCGAGCAGGAAGTCTCGGCCAGCGCGACGGACAAGACCGCCTATGGCGTCTGCACTCAACTGCCGGGCGGTGAGTTCCACTACATCGCCGGCCTGCCGGTGGATGCCGGCGCGGCCGTGCCCGAGGGCATGATCAGCTTCACGGTGCCTGCGCAGAAGTACGCGGTGTTCACCCACATCGGCCCGGTCAGCGCCATCGCCGACAGCTTCCAGGCCATCTATTCCAGCCTGCTGGCGCGCCACGGGCTGGAGCCGAGGAAAGGCGTGGACCTGGAGCGCTACACCGAACGCTTCCTCGGCCCGGAAGATCCGGCGTCGGAAACCGATCTGTACGTCCCGATCTACTGATCAGCCGGTAGGGCGCATAACGCCTAAGGCGTTATCCGCCAGAATGGCGGATAACCCGTACCGGGTTATGCGCCCTGCGCACTGGCGTCACCGGCAGGAGCTCACTTGCCCTTCGTGGGCGCTTTCACCGGCTGCTTCATCTGTTCCAGCAGCGCGGTGCACTGGTTGTCGTCCTGCTTGCTCGGGGCGACGAGTGCCAGCAGCGCTGCCGCCGGGGCAACTGCCACGCCCAGGGCGACCATCCCCGCGCCGCGGGCCGCCAGCGGCAGCACATGCACACCCGCCTTCGGGTTCTTGAAGGTGCCCTGCACATAGAGCGGCGAGCGCAGAGAGAAGATGCGTACGCCCTTACTCTGCGGAGTGATATCCAGGTCCAGCTGCTCGGTGGCGAAGTTGGCCGTGCCGTCCACCGTGATGATCGCGTTCTCGGTATCGAAGGCAAACACCCGCGGCTTGGCCAGGCCATGGGTGATGCCCACGTCGGCAGCGGCGCAGTTGATCTTCACTTCGTCATCGCCGAAGAGCTTGTTCACCACGTAGTTACCCACGTTGAGCCCGGCAATCTCCATTAGGCTGCGGCTGATGCGCCCGTCGTTGATCAGTAGCTTCATCTCGCCGTTGGCACCGGCGAGGATGGTCGCCACCGAATTGCCGGTGCCGCTGATGGCCGCGTCGCCATTCAGCTCGCCGAAGCTCGACTGCATCGGCGCGAAGCTGGGGAACAGCTCCTTGAGCTTGAAGCTGCGCGCCTGCAGCTGGACCTTGCTCTGCAACGGCGTCTTGCTGCCGTCCAGGCGGATGTGCGAGTCCAGCGTGCCGCCGGCCACGCCGAAGCGCAGCGGCTCCAGGGTCAGCAGGCCGTCGTTGAGCACCAGGTGGGTGTAGAGATCGCTGATTGGCAGCTTGTCGCTGTGCACGATGCGCTTGCCGGTGAACTCCACGTCGGCGTCCATGGCGCGCCAGCGGTCGGTGCGGAACTCTTCCACCGGCAGCACCTTGTCCGCCGGCTGGCGGGTGCTCTGGCCGCGCGCCTGCTTCTCCTTGTTGGAGTCGGCGCCGATCAGCGGGCCGAGGTCGGCCATGCGCAACTGGTCCGAGCGCAGCTTGCCGGAGAGCTTGGGCCGTGGCTGGCGATTGACGAACACCAGGTCGCCATGCAGATCGCTGTCGCCGACCTTGCCGTTGAAGTTCTCGTAGTGGAACTGCGCGCCGGCCGAATCGTGCAGCTCGGCTTTCAGGCGGCCGTCGGTCTCGTAGGCCGGCGTATCGGGCAGGGTCACGCCGGTGAGCGGAAAGAGATTGGCCATGCTGGTGCCGGCCAGTTTCAGGCGCAGGTCCAGCGCGCCGAGGTTCAGCGGGTCGACCAGCGTGCCGACGATGCTCGCGCGGGTGCTCCCGGCGGAGACGTCGGCCTGCACCGGGAAGGGCTTGGCCGCATCCTGCAGGGCGAGCATGCCACCGACCTTGCCCGAGCCGTTGAGCGGCAGGCCCTTGTACTGGCCCTTGAGCTTCCAGCCGAACACATAGTCCTGGGTCTCGGCCTTGTCGCCGCCGGCCAGCGCCTTGCCCGCCAGTTCGCCGAACGGGACCGGCTTGCCGAGCGGGTCCACCAGCAATTCCAGGCGAGTCTTCAGGCGCTGGTCATCGAGGGTGACACTGCCCTTGTCGAAGCCGATCTCGCCGATATCCAGCTTCCACGACGATTGCTCGGGCGGGGCGTTGGGGTCTTCTTCCTTTTTCGGCAGCTCGAAGGTCCAGGTCGCCCGCCCATCCGCGAGCCGCAGCAGATCGGCGCTGGGGCGGGTGAGGACGATCTGCGGGATGTTCACGGTCTGCCACAGCAGCGGCAGCGGGGCGAGGCGGAACTCCGCCTTCTCCAGGCTGGCAAAGTTCGTCGAACGCGTCTTGCCGGCCGCCCAGTCGGGGTTACCCAGGGTGATGTCCGCAGCGCTGAAGTGCGGCCACGGCACATAGGCACGCCAGCCGCCTTCTTCCGGCTCGGTGCGCCAGAACACCTGCAGGTCGCCGTTGATGGCGAAGGGGCGGCCCAGCTCGGCCGAGACCTTCTCGTTGATGGTCGGCTTCACCCGGTTCCAGTCGAAGGTGGCGATGAACACCACCAGCGCGGCGATCACCGCGATGAAACCCGTGAAGCTCCAGAGGCAGATTCGTTTCCCGCGCGTCATACCTGAACTCCCTGCTGGCCGCGTCGGTGGAAGCAGCGACGTCCCCACGCCGCTGCCGGTCATCATCGGCCGCCTGAGCATGCCGGGCCGGCATTCTCCCTTGGCCTGTCGTCTTGGACCAGCATAGCGAGGTGATGGCTCCCGCAATCTGCGCGGCAATTGTGCGCCACGGTGTTGCCGGGCAAAAAAACCAAACTTTCAAGGCGGCCCGCGACTCACACCCTTGAGACCCGAACCAAGCCGCGCGCCATCGCAGCGCCGGCCCGCCGTTAAGGAGATACCTGATGAACCAGGCACAACTGACCGACGTCCAGACCCTGCGCCAGAGGGCGCGCCAGAACATCGAGGACGGCGCGGTGACCGAGGGCTACCATGCCGACCGCAAGACCGTGCTGCGTCTGCTCAATGAGTCGCTGGCCACCGAACTGGTCTGTTACCTGCGCTACAAACGCCACTACTTCATGGCCACCGGGCTGAAGGCCAGCGTGGCTGCCGCCGAATTCCTCGAGCACGCCACCCAGGAGCTGCAGCACGCCGACCAGCTGGCCGAGCGCATCATGCAGCTGGGCGGCGAGCCGGACTTCAACCCCCACGGGCTGACCGAGCGCTCCCACGCCGAATACGTGGCCGGCGCCAACCTGCGCGAGATGATCACCGAGAACCTGGTCGCCGAACGCATCGCCATCGACAGCTACCGCGAGATCGTCGTCTACCTGGGCGACGACGACCCGACCACGCGCCGCCTGTTCGAGGAAATCCTCGCCCAGGAGGAAGAGCACGCCGACGACATGGCCGACCTCCTGCAGGACCTCAAGTAACCCCTCTCCATCGCCCTCATCGATGCCCGGCTCCGGCCGGGCTTCGTGCTTGCGCGCCCTGCCATTCGGCGAAGACCCGCATCCCAGAGCCGTTGAGCCAGATCTGCCCCACAAATACATCGAATAATCAGATACTACCAATCACACCGATATTGCCCATCAAAGGCGTTGATAGAAGTCAATTTTCACAACCAAGTATCTGATTTTAAAGATACTATTCAACAATCATCGACATCGATAGCGACTATCTTTCGGCATCGTTTTCCAATCGATAATCCAGAACAGATACTGAGTCCGTGTCCAACGAACTCCCCACTCTTTCTGGAGCCGCATCATGAAACGCACCCTCGTACTTGGCTTTGCCCTCTCCGTACTTGCTGCCAATGCCGCTTTCGCCGGCTCCCAGCAGGAATCCCCTGTCATCAACGCCAGCCAGACCCAGATCCTGGTTCAGGAAGGCGCCGAACGCAGCCTGGGTCAGCAGCAGAAACAACTGGACGCGGCCAAAGCCCGTATCGCCGAAAACGGCTCCAGCCAGTCGGTCGATCGCCTGATCCAGAAAATGAACGTGGCCGAGAACGGCTCCAGCCAGACCGTCGACCGCCTGCACAAGCAACTGGGCGTGGCTGAAAACGGCTCGAGCAAAACCGTCGACCGTCTGCACAGCGAGATGAGCGTTGCCGAAAACGGTTCGAGCCAGTCGGTTGACCGCCTGCACAAGCAATTGGGCGTGGCTGAAAACGGTTCGAGCAAAACCGTCGACCGTCTGCACAGCGAGATGAGCGTTGCCGAAAACGGTTCGAGCCAGTCGGTTGACCGCCTGCACCAGGCAATGAACGTCGCCGAGAACGGCTCCAGCCAGACTGTCGATCGCCTGCACAAGCAACTGGGCGTGGCTGAAAACGGCTCGAGCAAAACCATCGACCGTCTGCACAGCGAGATGAACGTGGCCGAGAACGGTTCCGAGCACACCGTCGACCAGCTGCACAGCAACATGGTCGCCGAGTCCGGTGGCGACACCGTCTTCGACGCCCACCTGAAGGCCTGATGCCCAAGGCAGTACACCGCAAGGTGAGAGAAAAGCCCGGCTCCGCCGGGCTTTCTTATCGCTGGAAATCCGCGAAACCCCGCCATCGATAACAGGCCAGCCGTGATTTGTAACGGCGTCTTGCCTGAAACCTCCTGAATAACGCCTGAAAACACCGCCCTAGAGCGGTTTTCGTCGCGACATCATTAACGGCGATAGTAGAAATTAGCCGGCTAAATAATCGACAACACTGATGCTCTGTATTACCCGGCATCGTTTTTAAATCGATTTATCCGAAGGGAAAATAACCCTGTAGCCAAAACATACCGCCCCCCTTTCGGAGCCACACAACATGAAACGCCAGATCGCCCTCAGCCTTGCACTCACTTCCCTGATGTCCGCCAGCGCCGTCTTCGCCGCCCCGGCCATCCTCAACAACGGCCCGCGCACTCTCCCGCAACACGAACACCAACTGCAGCAGAAGAGCGCTGAAGCCCGTGTTGCCGACAACGGCTCCGAACGCACCATCGACCGCCTGCACAAGCAGATGGATGACGCCCGCGTTGCCGACAACGGCTCCGAACGCACCATCGACCGCCTGCACAAGCAAATGGACGACGCCCGCGTTGCCGACAACGGCTCCGAACGCACCATCGACCGCCTGCACAAGCAGATGGACGACGCCCGCGTTGCCGACAATGGCTCCGAGCGCACCATCGACCGCCTGCACAAGCAGATGGATGACGCCCGTGTAGCCGAGAACGGCTCCGAGCACACCATCGACAAGCTGCACAGCAACATGGTCGCCGAGTCCGGTGGTGACACCGTGTTCGATGCCCACCTCAAGCGTGTTTCCTGATCCAGACGAAATACGCCTGACAGGCGAAAGAAAAGCCCGGCATCTGCCGGGCTTTCTCATTTCTGCGTTAGCGCAATTCGATCAGTGCTTCGTCTCGCCAGCATCCGGCTCGCCATCGGAGCGACCAATGCTCGCCGGCGCTTCCACCACCAGTTCCTCCGGCACTTCCTCGACACGCGGGTCCAGCGCGGCCGCCATCGGGCTGACAGTGTCGGGCATGGCCACGTGGTGCAGCGGCGCCTCGTCGACGCGGTGCACACCGGTAACGCGCTTGGGCTGCACCCAGAAGATCAGGATCAGCGCATAGGCCGAGACCAGCATGTAGAACATGCCCGGCCCGAAGTGGCGCATCATCGCGCCGGCGAACAGCGGGCCGATGCAGGCGCCGACTCCATAGGTGGTCAGCAGCATGGCCGACAGCGCCACCCGGCGCGATTGCTCGACGTGGTCGTTGCCCAGCGCCACCGCCAGCGGATAGAGGGTGAACAGCAGCATGCCGGTGACGAAACCGTTCGCCAGCAGCAGCGTATAGGGCAGTTCGATCAGCCCCCACATCGGCACCGCGGCCAGGCACAGCAGCAAGGCGTTGGCGCGGATCAGCCAGCTGCGGTTGACCCGGTCCGATAACCAGCCCAGCGGCCACTGCGCGCAGAAGCCGGCGACGATGCACATGCCGACGAAGAAGCTCGACTGCGCGGTGTCCAGGCCGTTGCGCGCCGCGTACACCGGCGCCAGGCCGTAGAACGCGCCGACCATCAGGCCGGCGACGAAGATGGTGCCCAGCGATTGCGGCACGCGCTTCCAGAAGAAGCCGATCTCCAGCGGCGCCGCCACCAGCTTGGCCGGGTGGACGCGACGGGTCAGCGCCAGCGGGATCAGGCACGACGAGAAGCACATGGCGACCAGCAGCAGCGGCTTGTAATCCAGCGCCGGGCTCAGCGCCAGCAAGCCCTGGCCAACGACCAGGCCAGCGTCCACCGCGACCATGTAGCCGGCGAACACCTTGCCGCGCTGGTGCCCTTCGGCCTGCTCGTTGAGCCAGCTCTCGATCACCATGTACTGGTTCATCATCACCGCGCCCATCACGAAGCGCAGAACGATCCACACCTCCAGCTGCGAAACCAGCGCGTGGATCAGCACGATCACCGTGGCCATGCCGGCGCAGGCGACGTAGGAGCGGATGTGGCCGAAGCCGGCGATCAGCTTGTGGCCAAACTTGCCACCACAGACCAGGCCGAAGTAGTACGCCGCCATCAGGCCGCCGACCCAGAGGTCGCTGACGCCTTCCTGGGTCAGGCGCAGGCCCATATAGGTGGTGAACAGGCCGGAGCCGGCGAGCATCAGCAGCGTGGCAGTGTAGAGCGCGGGAAACGTGACGAGCGGGCTGAACATGGCGAGTCCGGCAGGCAGAGGAGGAAGGAGGGTGTTACGGCAAGGTTAGCCGTCCGCACATCGGACAGCGGTCATGCAGCAAAGATCACATGGTTTGCAGCAGGTGCGCATTATGGCCGCCGGCCAGTGCGCCGGCTATCGGACGCGCGCCCGCCGGCAAACCGGTGAAACCCTGCGCCCGGCGGCTACTCCAATGCAGTATGTGGCCGGAGAATCCTCATGCCGCTCCTGGACCTGAAGCCCTTCCTGCTCTACTGCACCCTGATCGACTACGTCGTCCTGCTGGTCTGGTTCGCCGCCTTCACCCTCGCCCACGACTTCGTCTACCGCCTGCATTCGCGCTGGTTCGCCCTGCCAGTCGAGCGGTTCGACGCGATTCATTACGGCGGCATGGCCGTCTACAAGATCGGCGTCCTGCTGCTCAACCTGGTGCCGCTGCTGGCGCTGTGCATGCTTTCCTGAATCGATCTGCCACCGATGCGACATCATGACCGTCGATCGGAAAGCAACTTGTTGAAATTTATTGGAAATACTCGGGTCGTAGGGTGCACGCAGTTTTCAGGAGATCACCAACGTGCACCACGCAACCCGCAGCCTGCGAAAGACTCTCGACGCCGTCGCCGCCAACAACGAGGCCACGGCCCTGGAAGTCATGCGGGCGGTCGAACAGGTCCAGGATGACCTGCTCCGACAGAAGCTGCTGAAGTCCATCCACCACCTCAACCAGGACGCCGCCGACCTGCGCGCCCTGCGTGAGGACATCGCCTCGCCGCTGACCCGCCGCGCCTGATTTGCCTCAGGCGATCGCCGGCTGTGTCGGTCGGCGATGGATCCAGATGCGCTTGAGCACCGTGGCGAACTGCGCCGACAGGCGGCCGCTGTTGTAGGTCTGGCCGTAGCGCGCGGCAATCGCCTGCACCTCCTTCGACAGCTGCGCATAGCGGCGCGCTGGCAGGTCCGGATAGAGGTGGTGCTCGATCTGGTGGCTGAGGTTGCCGGTGAGGATATGGAACAGCCGGCCGCCTTCCAGGTTGCTCGACCCGCGCAGCTGGCGCAGGTACCAGTGGCCACGCGTCTCGTCCTGCACCACCTCGGGCGGGAATACCGCTGCCTTCTCGGTGAAGTGGCCGCAGAAGATCACGGTGAAGGTCCACAGGTTGCGCATCAGATTGGCGATGACGTTGCCCAGCAGCACCGCGCCGAATGCGCCGGTGAACAGGCCGAGCAGCGGGAACACCAGGTAGTCCTTCACCCACTGGCGTCCGACCTTGGCGTTGAACTGGCGCAACAGCGGGCGCAATTCTTCCTTGCTCATCCGTCCCTTCACGTACTTGTCCAGGCGCAGGTGCTGCACCGCCACGGCGTACTGGAACAGCAACGCCTGCAGCGTCACCCAGAGCGGCTGCCAGCGGTAGAACGGCTTCCACTTCTGCTCGGGGAACAGCCGCACCACGCCGTAGCCCACATCGTCGTCCATACCCAGCACGTTGGTGTAGGTGTGATGCACATGGTTGTGCGTGTGCCGCCAGAAGTCCGCGGGGCCGACGATGTCCCACTCGTAGTTGCGCCCGGAGAATTCCGGGTCGTTCATCCAGTCGTACTGGCCATGCATGACGTTATGGCCCAGCTCCATGTTCTCCAGGATCTTGCCCAGCCCGAGCAGAAAGGTGCCCAGCAGCCAGGTCGGCGGGAACCAGCCGGCCATCAGCAGCACACGGCCGCTCCAGCAACAGAAGCGCACCGCTGCGCGGATGCGGCGGATGTAGCGGGCGTCTTTCTCGCCCAGGTCATGCAGGGTGCGCTGGCGCAGGGCGTCCAGCTCGTCACCGAAGGCCGCCAGTTCGGCGGCACTGAGGTCGCGATCTTCGCGCATGGTCATTCTCCTGAAGATCAGAGATCGACGGTCAGGTCGCCCTGGGGCGCGCTGACGCAGATACGGATGGGCTGGCCCGGTTCGCTGAACAGCTCGCCGCTGCGCAAGTCGCGCACGCAGCCGCTGACCAGCGTGCAGGTGCAACTGGTGCAGACGCCCTGGCGGCAGCCGTGCACCGGGCGCAGGCCGTGGGATTCGGCCTGCTCCAACAGGCTGCGGCGGCTATCACCAGTCACCTGCAGCGCGCTACGGGCGAAGCGCAGGCTCACGGCCTTTGCCGGCTCTTGTTCGTCCCAGGCCGGCGGGCTGAAGCTTTCCACCTGCAGGCTGCGGCTGCTCGCGCCCAGCGCCTGGCGTACCGTTTCGACGAAGCCGCCAGGGCCGCAGGCCAGCACGTGGCGGCCATCCAGGTCGGCCACGTGATTGCGCTGGAAGCGCCCGGACAACTCGCCGTCCAGCGCAGCGTCGCCACTCAGCGCCCAGCGCAGTTCGAGATTCGGGTACTGCCGCGCCAGCGCCTGAAGTCCATCGACGAAGGCCTTCTGGCCGCGCTGGCGAACGTAATGCAGCAGCGTTACCGGGCCGCCGTAGCCACGCGCCAGCGCCTCGCGCAGCAGGCCGAGCAAGGGTGTCAGTCCACTGCCCGCAGCCAGCAGCAACACGCCCCGGTCATCGGCCGGCCAGCTCAGGTCACCGTCCGGCAGGCCCAGCTCCAGCACTTCACCGACGCACAACTGCTGCAGCAGGAAGGTGGATATCCGCCCGCCCGGCTGCAGCTTCACGGCGAACTCCAGGCAGCCGTCCTCGGCGACGCGGGTCAGGCTGTAGCTGCGGCTGTGGCGCACACCGTCGCGCTCGACGAACAGTTGCAGGTGCTGGCCGGGCCGCGCGCCGCGCCAGTGCGCGTTGGGGCGCAGGCGCAGTTCGAGCATGTCGTCCGCCACCCACTGCCGCGCCTCGACCCGCGCGAACACGCGGCGCAGCGACCAGCCACGGTTGCAGGCGCGCAACGCGACATCGACATCCGACTCGCGCAGCCACTGGCCGCGCACCAGGGCGCGCAGCGGCGACAACAGCGGCGAGAGGAAACGCAGGCCGGCAAAGGGAAGCAGGGACATGGGAGAACACCGAACAGTAAACATGTGTTCACTTAAAATCTCACGAGCAGGAGTTTTCAGTCAACACTCGTTCACTATTTTCCACAGGAACTTCCCCCGCGCCGACCGGCATTTGCTAGAGTGCCTGCGCCTTTGCCCTGGATAGCACTGCCGTATGGCCACTCCCCGCGCCGAACAGAAACAACAGACCCGCCTGGCCCTGATGGATGCCGCGCGCGGCCTGATGGACAGCGGCCGCGGCTTCGGCAGCCTGAGCCTGCGGGAAGTGGCGAAGACGGCGGGCATCGTGCCGGCGGGCTTCTACCGGCACTTCACCGACATGGACCAGCTCGGCCTGGCCCTGGTCGCCGATGTCGACGAGACTTTCCGCGAGACCCTGCGCGTGGTGCGTCGCAACGAGTTCGAGCTTGGCGGCGTGATCGAGGCCTCGGTGCGCATCTTCCTCGACGCCGTCACCGCCAACCGCACCCAGTTCCTCTTCCTCGCCCGCGAGCAGTACGGCGGCTCGCACCCGATCCGCCAGGCCGTGGGTGCCCTGCGCCAGCGCATCACCGACGACCTCGCCGCCGACCTCGCGCTGCTCAACAAGCTGCCGCACCTCACCACCCAGGACATCGACGTGATCGCCGACCTCGTGGTGAAGACGGTGTTCGCCACCCTGCCCGAGCTGATCGACCCGCCGGCCGACAGCCTGCCGACTCACCTCTCGCCCCAGGCGAAGATCACCCAGCAGCTGCGCTTCATCATGATCGGCGCCAAGCACTGGACCGGGATCGGTTCGCGGCCCTGACGGGGCTTCGCAAACCGTAAGGCGGATAACCCGTTCCGGGTTATGCACCCTGCGCAGCGCCCCGCCTTGGTGCGCACCGTTTTCGTGCGCACCATCCTTGCGCGCACGCACCATTGCTGACCGTTCGGACAAGCGCTGCAGCCCGCGCCAGCGCTGACGCAGCCCCGCGCTGGCAAGCCCCTTGCTGTAGCACCGCCATTGCTACTGCCGGACGCTGCCATGCTGGTCATCCACCAACGAATCGAACCCCGCGAACACTGGGACGCCGAGCTGCGCCTGAATTACGAGGCGCGCAGCAAGAGCCGCCTGCGCTGCTTCACCAGCACCGGTGAAGACGTCGGCCTGTTCCTCGAGCGCGGCCAGTCGCCGCTGACCGATGGCGAGTGCCTGCTGGCCAACGATGGCCGCGTGGTGCGCGTCTGCGCCGCGCCGGAAAAACTCCTCCACGTCACCTGCACCAACGCCCGCGAGCTCAACCGCGCGGCCTATCACCTGGGTAACCGCCACGTCGCCCTGCAGGTCGGCGATGGCTGGCTGCGCCTGCTCGACGACTACGTGCTCAAGGCCATGCTCGATCAGCTCGGCGCCACGGTGGAGGCCATCGAAGCGCCCTTCCAGCCCGAACACGGCGCCTACGGCGGCGGCCACCACCACTCGCACCACGGCGAGGAAGAATTCAACTACGCACCGAAGCTGCACCAGTTCGGAGTGCGCCGGTGAGTGCCATCTGGTCGCTGTTGCGCCTGGCCAGTCCGCAGTTGCCCATCGGCGGCTACAGCTATTCCCAGGGCCTGGAAAGCGCCATCGACCAGGGCCAGGTGGGGGATGCCGACGGTGCCCGTACCTGGCTCGCCGACCAGTTGCAGCTGAACCTCGCACGCTTCGAAGGCCCGCTGCTGGCCGAACTGTTGCGTGCCGCACAAGTCGCTGACTGGGACGCCCTGCGCGACGCCGCCGAGCGTCATCGTGCCAGCCGCGAAACCCGTGAGCTGGGCCTGGAGAACCGGCAGATGGGCTTCTCCCTCGGCCAGTTGCTCGAGGCCCTGCCCGAGCTGGACGAGCCCGCCCGCCAGTGGCTTGCAGGGCAAGGCGAGCCCTCCTTCGCCGCCGCCTGGGCCCTGGCCGCCCGCGCCTGGGGGCTCTCCCCGGAGCAGGCACTCGGCGCCTGGCTGTGGAGCTGGCTGGAGAACCAGTTGGCGGTGCTGATGAAGACCCTGCCGCTGGGCCAGATGGCCGCGCAGAAGCTCACCTCGCAACTGCTCCCCGACCTCGACGCCGCCTGCCGGGCCGCGCTGGAAAACGATCCCCACGGCGGCGCGCCCTTCGGCCTCGCGCTGGCCTGCATGACCCACGAAACCCAATACAGCCGTCTGTTCCGCTCCTAGGAGAACTGCCATGAACTCTCAACCTCTTCGCGTCGGCATCGGCGGCCCGGTGGGCTCCGGCAAGACCGCCCTGACCCTGGCGCTGTGCCGCGCCCTGCGCCAGCGCTACAACATCGCTGTGGTCACCAACGACATCTACACCCAGGAGGACGCGCAGTTCCTGGTGCGCAACGAGGCGCTGGAGCCGGAGCGGATCATCGGCGTGGAAACCGGCGGCTGCCCGCACACGGCGATCCGCGAGGACGCCTCGATCAACCTCGAGGCCGTGGACCAGCTCAACCGCCGCTTCCCCGGCCTCGACCTGATCCTGGTGGAATCCGGCGGCGACAACCTCTCGGCCACCTTCAGCCCCGAGCTGTCGGACCTGACCCTCTACGTGATCGACGTCTCCGCTGGCGACAAGATCCCGCGCAAGGGCGGGCCGGGCATCTGCAAGTCCGACCTGCTGGTGATCAACAAGATCGACCTCGCCCCGCTGGTGGGCGCCTCGCTGGAAGTGATGGACCAGGACGCCTCGCGCATGCGCGGCGACAAGCCCTTCGTCTTCAGCAACCAGAAGACCGGCCAGGGCCTGGCCGAGATCATCACCTTCATCGAACGCCAGGGCCTGCTGAGCGCAGCCTGATGCCTTCTCCGCGGCCGCGGATGCCGGCCGTTCCATGACCAGACGCTCCATCACAAGAACCAGGGAGTTTTCCATGCAGCTGCGCAAAGCCTTCTACAGCCTGGCGCTGTTCCTCACCCCGGCCGTGGCCTTCGCTCATCCAGGCCACGGCGACCACGGCCTGATTGCCGGCATCACCCATCCCCTCACCGGCCTCGACCACCTGCTGGCAATGTTTGCCGTCGGGCTCTGGGCCGCGCAGCAGAAAGGTGCGGCGCGGCTGGCACTGCCGTGCACCTTCGTCGTAACCATGCTGATCGGCGGGCTGCTGGGCTTCGAGGGGCTGGAGATGCCGTTCATGGAGACCGGCATCGCCGCTTCCGTGCTGGCGCTGGGCCTGTGCGTTGCACTGGCGGTGCGTCCGCCGCTGTTCCTGGCGATGGGCGCGACCGCCCTGTTCGCCCTCGCCCATGGCGTGGCCCACGGGCTGGAACTGCCGGAGCTGAGCAGCCCGTGGCTGTACGCCGCCGGCTTCGTCGGCGCGACTGCGGCGCTGCATGCGGCGGGTTACGGGATCGTTCGCCTGCTGCCGCAGGCTGCCGCACCGCTGGTGCGTTTCGCCGGGCTGGCTTCGGCGGGTGCCGGTGCCTGGCTGCTCGCGGGCTGACCTGCTCGTTTCTACAAGATCAACAGCCCCTCACCCTAACCCTCTCCCGCAAGCGGGAGAGGGGATCGTTCGGCGCGAGTTGAAGCCTCGGCGTCAGCCGGTACGGACGGCTCCTCTCCCAGAGGGAGAGAAGGCAGTTTGGTGCAGGATGAAGCCTCGATGTCAGCCGGCTCGGACGGCCCCCTCTCCCTCTGGGAGAGGGCTGGGGTGAGGGAGAAGTCCCGGCACGGACACCCCGGAGTACGACGGTTAGCCGACCGCACATCACCCCTTGCGATGCACCGCAAACCCTGCCCACGCCTGGCTCACCGGCATGATTTCCAGGGTGTTGATGTTGATGTGCGGCGGCTGGTTCATGATCCAGTGGATGGTCTCGGCAATGTCCGCGGACTGGATCGGCTCGGCGCCCGCGTAGGTCTTGTCGTACTTCGCCTGGTCACCGCCGAAGCGCACCAGGGAGAACTCGCTCTCGCACATGCCCGGCTCGAGGTTGGTGACGCGCACGCCGGTGCCCTGCAGGTCGCAACGCAGGTTCAGCGAGAACTGCTCGACGAAGGCCTTGGTCGCGCCATACACGTGACCGCCCGGATAGGGCCAGTGGCCGGCCACCGAACCCAGGTTGAGGATGCTCGCGCCCGGGCCATGGGCGATCAGGCGCGGCAGCAGCAGGCGGGTGGCGTACATCAGGCCCTTGATGTTGGTGTCCACCATGGTGTCCCAGTCATCCAGCTCGCAGTTCTGCGCCGGGTCGGTACCCAGGGCGAGGCCGGCGTTGTTGATCAGGCCACGCAGCTTGGCGAACTTCTCCGGCAGGCTGTCCACGGCGGCGGTCATCGCCGCGCGGTCGCGCACGTCGAGCACCAGCGGCAGCACGTCGGTCTCGGCGGAAAGCTCCTGGGCCAGCGCATTCAGGCGCTCCTCGCGACGGCCGGTGATCACCAGCGACCAGCCGTCACGGGCGAAACGCCGCGCGCAGGCTTCGCCGAAGCCGGAGGTGGCGCCGGTAATGAACAGAGTGGGAGTGGTCATCACTGAAAATCCTCATGCTGGGCACTGCCGTCGCCGATACATGCCGGGGAATCGTACGGTGCGCGTTCTTGTCGGTCGGCCGAGCATAACAGCCCGAACCCGCCGCGTTGCGTTACAGCCGCACTGGATAAAACCCGAACAGCCGCTTGAAAGCCCCACCGCCACTGGCCTGCCGCAGGTTGCGCCCACCTTGTCCACAGGCTGTTCCACGGATTCTGTGGGCAAGCTGAACGCCGATTTCCTCCTGGACGTTTTTCAAGCGCCCCGCCGCAGGCCGCGCCACCGCTGCGCTGGAGAAGTTCTTCCCAAGGTTATCCACAAGTCTTTCAACGGCTGGCGGGGACAACTATCGGAGCTGCGGAACTTTTCCGCGAAGCCGTACCTGTCCATCCATACAGGGGTTGCGGGGTGATCGAACAGAAAACGACCGCCTCGAGCGGCGCCTGCGGCCACGGGGCCTGGCGAGGTTCTCCCAGACGTTATCCACAGGCCGGCCCACAGATTTACTGGATTAATTCACCGACAGCAGCAGGCGCGCGGCGATCAGGTCTTCCAGTGCATAACCCACGGACTTGAACAGGGTGATCTCGCTGTCGTCCTGGCGTGCGCCGCGACCGCGCAGGAGGTCGGCCAACTGGCAAAGGATCGCGCTCTCGTCGATTACGCCTTCGCTTATCGGGATCAGCAGGTCGCCCGCCTCTTCCAGCGCGCCTTCGCGGGTATCGACCACGATGCGCGCACGGCGCACGGCTTCGCTGTCGGTCTCGCGCATGGACGGCAGGAAGGCGCCGACCAGGTCGAGGTGGCAGCCCGAGCGCAGCCAGGCGCCATGGACGATGGGTTCGCGCGAGGTGGTGACACAGCTGATGCAGTCCGCCGCCGCCACGCCGCCGCGCAGATCGACGCAGGCATGGACGGGATAGCCTTCGTCCTGCAGCTGCTTCACCAGCGCATGCACCTTGTCTTCGTGTCGGCCCCAGACGGCGACGTCCTCGTATTCGCGCACCGAACAGTGGGCGCGGACCATGTGCGGCGCCAGGGTGCCGCTGCCGACCACCAGCAGCCGGCGGGCATCGCGGCGCACCAGGTAATCGGCGGCCAGCGCAGAGGTGCAGGCAGTGCGCCGGGCGGTCATTTCCGAGGCTTCGAGCATCGCCAGCGGGTGCCCCGTCTCGCCGTCGAACAGGCAGAACAGCGCGGCCACGGCTGGCAGGTTCTTCGCGCCGTTGCCGGGGAACACGGTGACCAGCTTCACGCCGATGTCCTGCCCCGGCCGCCACACCGGCATGGTCAGCAGCGAGGCGTTGCCGGGCAATTCATGGCAGCCGCGAACCGGGGCTTCGCAGGGTCCGGCGAGGCCGATGCGCAGGGCTTCGATCAACTGGGGATAACTCAGGCGTGCGGCGACGTCGGCGTTGGTGAGGAACTTAAGGTCGTGCATGGAGACCTCGTACGCAAATTGAGAGCCCCTCTCCCCCGCCCTCTCCCTGAAGGGAGAGGGAGCTATCCGTGCCGGCTGACATCACGGTTTCAGCCTGCACCGAACGGTCCCCTCTCCCTTCAGGGAGAGGGTTAGGGAGAGGGCGGAAGGCGAGCAGCGCTCCCTTGTCGATCAGGAGCGAACCCGACGCCATTCTCAGCGGCGCGTCAGTGCCCACCCAGATACGCGTTGCGAACCTCCTGGTTACCCAGCAGCTCGGCGCCGGTGCCGCTCAGGCGGATCTCGCCGTTGACCATCACGTAGCCACGGTCGGACAGCTTCAGCGCGTGGTTGGCGTTCTGCTCCACAAGGAACAGCGTCATCCCGCTCTTGGCCAGCTCGCGCAGGGTCTGGAAGATCTGCTTGACCACGATGGGCGCGAGGCCCAGCGAGGGTTCGTCGAGCAGCAGCAGCTTGGGCCGGCTCATCAGCGCGCGGGCGATGGCGAGCATCTGCTGCTCGCCGCCGGACATGGTCATGGCGCGCTGGTTGCGCCGCTCCTTCAGGCGCGGGAAGAGGTCGAACATGCGCTGCATGTCCTCCTGGGCGTGGTCCATGCCGACGGGAATGGTGCCCATCAGCAGGTTCTCCTCCACCGTCATGTCGGGGAACACCCGTCGCCCTTCCGGCGACTGCGCGATGCCGTTGGAGGCCACGTAGTGCGCGGACTTGTGGCGGATGTCCTGGCCCTTGTAGAGGATCGCGCCGCCGGCTGCGCGCGGCTGGCCGAAGATCGACATCAGCAGCGTCGACTTGCCTGCGCCGTTGGCGCCGATCAGCGCCACGGTTTCCCCTTCGTTGACGGTCAGCGAGACTTTCTTCAGCGCCTGGATCGGCCCGTAGAACACATCGACCTCACGGAATTCCAACATCGGCGCCGTCATGCCAGCTCCTCTTCGTCTGCGCCGAGATAGGCGGCGATCACTTTCTCGTTGTGGCGGATCTCGTCCGGCGCGCCACGGGCGATGACCACACCGTGGTCGAGCACGATGATGTGGTCGGAGATGTTCATCACCATGCCCATGTCGTGTTCGATCAGCAGCACGGTGATGCCGTGGTGGTCGCGCAGGTAGCGCACGATGCGCGCCAGCGCCTGGGTTTCGGCCGGGTTCAGGCCGGCGGCGGGTTCGTCGAGGCAGATCAGCTCGGGCCGGGTGCACATGGCGCGGGCGATCTCCAGGCGGCGCTGCTGCCCGTAGGACATCTCGCCGGCCAGGCGGTTAGCGCAGTCCACCAGGTCCACCACTTCCAGCCAGTAGAAGGCGTGGTCCAGCGCCTCGCTTTCCGCGCGGCGGTAGCCGGGGGTGTTGAGCACGCCGGCGATGAGGTTGCGGTTGACGAACATGTGCTGGGCCACCAGCAGGTTCTCCACCACTGACATCTCGCGGAACAGCCGGATGTTCTGGAAGGTGCGCGCCAGCCCGGCACGGTTCACCAGGTGGGTGCCGCCGAACATCTTGTAGTAAAGGCGGTTACCAAACTGCGCCGGGTTGACGAAATCGCCGCCCTGGAACGGCTGGCCGAGCACCTTGATGACGTCGGTGGTGCCGCCCTGGGTGTTGAGCAGGATGTTGCCGCCGGTGGCCTTGTAGAAGCCGGTAAGGCAGTTGAACACGGTGGTCTTGCCGGCGCCGTTGGGGCCGATCAACGCGGTGATGGAGCCGCGCTCCACGTCGAGGTTGACGTCGTTGAGCGCCTTGATGCCGCCGAAGTGCATCATCAGGTGCTCGACGCTGAGGATCTTGTCACCGCTCATGGCGCCACCCCCTTGCGGACGGCGAAGCCCGAGCGGCTGATGCGGATCAGCCCGCGCGGACGCCAGATCATCATCAGCACCATGAGGATACCGAACAGCAGCACGCGGTAATCGGCGAAGCTGCGCAGCAGTTCCGGCGCCACAGTGAGGACGAAGGCGGCGATCACCACTCCCACCGTCGAGCCCATGCCGCCCAGCACCACGATAGCGAGGATCAGCGCGGACTCGAAGAAGGTGAACGACGACGGGTTGACGAAGCCCTGGTAGCTGGCGAAGAACACCCCGGCCAGGCCTGCGGTGGAGGCGCCGAGCATGAACGCCGAGAGCTTCACCAGCACGTGGTTCAGGCCCATGGCGCGGCAGGCGATCTCGTCCTCGCGCAGCGCTTCCCAGGCGCGGCCGACCGGCATGCGGGTCAGCCGGTGCTTGATGTAGAGCACCAGCAGCACCACCAGGAAGAGCACCACGTAGATGAACAGGAACTTGAAGTTCTGGTTGTAATCGATGCCGAGGAACTCGTGGATCGGCGTGCCGCCCTCTTTCGCCCGGCGCCCGAACTCGAGGCCGAAGAAGGTCGGCGACGGCACCGGCATGCCGTTCGGGCCGCCGGTGAAGGACAGCCAGTTGTTGAGGATCAGGCGGATGATCTCGCCGAAGCCCAGGGTCACGATGGCCAGGTAGTCACCGTGCATCCGCAACACCGGGAAGCCCAGTAGCGCCCCCGCCAGCGCGGCGACGATGGCCGCCAGCGGCAGCACCGTCCAGAAGCCCAGGCCCAGGTACTGGTAGCCCAGCGCGAGGCCATAGGCGCCGATGGCGTAGAAGGCCACGTAGCCGAGGTCGAGCAGGCCGGCGAGGCCGACCACGATGTTCAGGCCCAGGCCCAGCAGCACATAGATCAGCCCGAGGATGATCACGGTGAGCAGGTACTTGCTGGCGAAGAACGGGAAGATCACCGCGGCGAGGATCACCAGCGGGACTATCCAGCGCAGGCGCGTCTTGTAGCCCGGCGGCAGGACGCTGATGCCCGAGTCGGAGCTTTCGAAGCGGTCCATGATGCGGCTGCCGGCCGGGGTCTGCAGGTACAGGCTGAGCAGCAGGCGGCCGAGCATCACCGCGCCGATCATCCAGGCGAGGCGCACCGGTTCGAGCTTGAAGCTGTAGCCGTCGAGCACGATGCCGACGATGGGGCCGAAGACGATCAGGGCAATGAGACCGGCGAGCACGGTGTCGACCAGGCTCTTCTTGATATCGATGCGCGCAGTCTTGGGCGCGGCTGAAGTCTGGGAGGCGGACATCATGCTTACACCTTCGACACCTGGGGACGACCCAGGAGCCCTTGCGGCCGGAAGATCAGGATGGTCACCAGCAGGCCGAAGGCGAACACGTCCTTGAAGTCGGTATTCACCATGCCCGAGAACTGCGCCTCGGCCACGCCCAGGATCAGCCCGCCGAGCATCGCACCGGGCAGCGAGCCGATGCCGCCGAGCACGGCGGCGGTGAACGCCTTGATGCCGATGATGAAGCCCGCGTAGAAGTCGAAGGTGCCGTAGTTCATGGTGATCAGCACGCCGGCCAGCGCGGCCATGGCGGCGCCGATGATGAACACGTAGGAGATCACCCGGTCGGTGTTGATCCCCAGGATCGAGGCCATCTTGCGGTCCTGCTGGGTGGCGCGGCACATGCGCCCGAGCTTGGTGTACTGGATCACGTAGGTCAGCACCGCCATGCCGACGAAGGCGGCGATGAGGATGAACACCTTGGTGTAGGTCAGCTGCACGAAGCCTTCGCCGATGTGGAACTTGAAGGCGCCGTCGAGCAGGGTCGGCACGCCTTGCTGGCGCGGGCCCTGGGCCAGTTGCACGTAGTTCTGCAGGATCAGCGACATGCCGATGGCGGAGATCAGCGGAGCCAGGCGCGTGGAGTTGCGCAGCGGCTTGTAGGCGATGCGCTCGATCACCCAGCCATAGACGCCGGTGACGAAGATGGTGAAGACCAGCGTGCCGAGGATCAGCAGCGGGAACGACTGCAACCCGAAGAAGGCCAGCAGTGCCAGGCCGACAGCGGAGAGGTAGGCGGAGATCATGTACACCTCGCCATGGGCGAAGTTGATCATGCCGATGATGCCGTAGACCATCGTGTAGCCGATGGCGATCAGGCCGTAGACCGACCCCAGGGTCAGCCCGTTGATCATTTGCTGGAGGAAAATACCGTCCACGATTGGGTACTCACACAGACAGGGCAGGGAAGGCTGGCGGCAAGCGGGCTGAACGGCTCGTGACCGTCGCCGGGCAAGCGCCGACCTGCGGGGATACCGGCACCGCTCGTGGCGGCGCCGGCAGATCGCACGGGGTGCGCAATCGCTGCGCGGGGCACCGCTTCACCGGCCAGGCGGGCCTGGCCGGTGAAGCTCGGGAGCCTCGACAGGAGCCGGCCCCTTACTTCTGTTTCTCCAACTGGTGGTACTTGCCCTTGTCGTCCCACTGGTAGACGACATAGTCGGAGACCTTCAGGTCGCCCTTATCATCCCACTCCTTCTTGCCCATGACGGTGTCGACCGGGTGGGTGTGCAGCCATTTGCTGGCCGCCTGGGGATCGTTCTTGCCAGCGCCGTTGAAGGCGGCGGCCAGTGCCTGAACCGAGGCGTAGGCGTACAGGGTGTAGCCTTCGGGCTCGAAGCCGCTGGCGCGGAACTTGTCCACCACGGCCTTGCCTTCGGGAATCAGGCGCGGGTCGGCGCCGAAGGTCATCAGCACACCCTTGGTGTACTGCGGGCCGCCGGCGGTGGTGACCAGTTCGTCGGTGACGATGCCGTCGTCGGAGAAGAACACGGTGGTCAGGCCCTGCTCGCGCATCTGCCGGACCAGCGGACCGGCCTCCGGGTGCAGGCCGCCGAAGAACACCACTTCCGCGCCCGAGGAACGAATCTTGGTGACCAGGGCATTGAAGTCCTTCTCACCGCGGGTCAGACCCTCGTAGAGCACTTCGGTGACGCCCAGCTTGTTCAGCTGCGCTTTGGTCGCGTCCGCAAGGCCCTGGCCATAGGTGTCCTTGTCGTGGATAACCGCGACTTTCTTGGCCTTCAGCACGTTGACGATGTAGTTGCCGGCGACCACGCCCTGCTGATCGTCGCGTCCGCACATGCGGAACATGCCGGCAAGGCCACGCTCGGTGACTTTCGGGTTGGTCGAGCCGGGGGTGATGGTGATGAGGCCGGCCTCGTCATAGACCTCGGAGGCGGGAATGGTGTTGGAGGAACAGAAGTGGCCGACGACACCCACGGCCTTGTCCTGGTCAACCAGACGGTTGGCAACGGCCACGGCCTGCTTCGGCTCACAGGCGTCGTCGGCCTTCACCAGCTTGATCTTTTCCCCGTTGACGCCACCGGCGGCGTTGATTGCGTCGGCGGCCATATTGGCGCCGCGCCAGTACTGTTCACCGAACGAGGCGTTCGCCCCGGTATGCGGACCCGCGACCCCGATAACGACATCGGCCTGTACTACGGAAGACACGCCCAGTGCGGTGGTTACCGCCAGAGCCAGAAAGCCTTTTCTGAAAATCTTCTGCGACATGGAGTTTTGCTCCTGAGGGTTTTTGTAATGGCGCGTTGTATTTCTTGTTGGCGATTTCTCGTGTAGCGATTCAGCGACTTAGCGATCAATCAACAGCAAGCGGCGTGCCATTCGTTTTTGTTATTAACCAAGTCCTACAGCGAAAACAGCCCGAGCTGGCAGACATCAAGTGCTAGACACGTGCAACCCATTGAAAGCATAAGGTGCAACCCGGCAGGCAAAAGGGTGCAACCCGACTTCCCGTGAGCTGGCTTTTTCCAGCCACCACAGGCGCAACCCCAACCGTAACCATCGCTGTCACCGAACTGCACATCCGCGGTGCAGACCCGTCGGGGTAACGCACCATAAGAGGCTAGACCAAAGTGCAGCGAGCGTTGGCGGGTCAAACCGGGGCGGCCCTCGCCCCGCCTTGAGCAGCGTCAGATCACCACCCGCAGGCATTGCCCGGCGTGGTAGAGGGAGAAGCCGGCTTCGTACAGACAGCTGCGCAGGCCCACCGCGGAGATTTCCTCCATGGGCCTGAGCGGCATCGGCAAGGCGCTGGCGTCACCGTCCAGCAGGAAGTCGGCGAAGGCCTTGCCCACCACCGTGCCGGTGGTGACGCCACGGCCGTTGTAGCCGCTCATGGCGACCAGCCCCGGCGCCGGCTCGAACAGGCGCATGAGGTGGTCGGGGGTGAAGTCGATGCAGCCGGTCCAGGTGAACTCCCAGTCCACCTTGCCCAGCCTGGGGAAGTAGTGCTGCTGGATGCGGTCGGCCCAACTCTTGAGGAACCACGCCGGCTTGCCGGTGCCCTTGCCGAGGCTGCCGAGCAGCAGGCGCCCGTCTGCATCGCGGCGGATGCTGCTGAGCACCTGGCGGGTATCCCAGGAGCCCTGCCCGCCCGGCAAGATGCGCGCGGCTTCTGCGCCCTCCAGCGGGCGCGAGGCAACCTGGTAGTAGTAACCGGGGAAGAACGTGCGGCGCAGCTGCGTCCACTCGCCTTCGGTGTAGGCGCTGGAGGCGATCACCACCTTGTCGGCGGTGACCACGCCGCCAGCAGTGATCACGTTCCACGCGCTGCCCACACGCACCAGGCCGACCACCGGGGAATGGTGGTACAACTCGCCCCCCAGGCCGACCACCGCGCGGGCCAAGCCGCTGACGTAGCCCATGGGATTGAGCGTGCCGGCGCGGCGGTCCAGCAGTGCGCCAGCAATCTTGTCGGTGCCGCAAGCCTGTTCGCAGTCGGCGCCGGTGAGCAGTTCCACCGGCGCCCCGCGGCGGCCCCATTGTTCGCAGCGGCTGCGCAGATCCGCCAGGCCACGGGCGTTGTGCGCCATGTGCAGCGTGCCTTCGCGGCGCGCCTGGCAATCGATGGCGTACTTGTCGATCAGCGAGAACACCAGCGAGGGCGCGTTGCCGAGCATGCGGTTGACCCGCTGCCCGATCTCCGCGCCCATGCCGGCTTCGATCTCGTCCGGGGGAATCCACAGGCCGGCGTTGACCAGCCCGACGTTGCGCCCCGAGCCACCATGCCCGGTGGTGTGGGCTTCCAGCACGCAGACCTTCTGGCCGCGCTCCAGCAGATGCAGCGCGGCGGACAGGCCGGTGAAGCCCGCGCCGATGACACACACGTCGACCTTGCGATCCCCTCGCAGCTCCGGGGCTTCCGGACGGTCGGGAGTCAGGTGTTCCCACAGACACTCTTGGCGAAGCGACATCCAGCGATCCTTCTACGCGAACCTTTGTGAATGACTCTGTACTGCGTGTTTTTCGTCGGGCGCATAACACGGAAAGCGTTATCCGCCTCGCCCCGGCGCTGAAAGCCGGCGGATCACCGCAAGCGATAATTCGCCCTACGTTGAGCGCGCGGAAACTCGGCCTCAGTCGAAGACTATGCCCTGGGCCAGCGGCAGTTCCCGCGAGTAGTTCACGGTGTTGGTCTGCCGGCGCATGTAGCCCTTCCAGGCGTCGGAGCCGGACTCGCGACCGCCGCCGGTTTCCTTCTCGCCGCCGAAAGCGCCGCCGATCTCCGCGCCGCTGGGGCCGATGTTGACGTTGGCGATGCCGCAGTCGCTGCCCACCGCCGAGATGAAGGCTTCCGCCTCGCGCAGGTCCGTGGTGAAGATGCAAGACGACAGGCCCTGGGGCACGCCGTTGTTCAGCGCCACCGCATCGTTGAAGTCCTGGTAGGGCACCACGTAGAGGATCGGCGCGAAAGTCTCGCTGCGCACCACATCGCTCTGCTCGGGCATCTCGACGATGGCCGGCGACACGTAGTAGGCCCCGGGGAATTTGTCGGCCAGCTGACGCTCGCCGCCGAACACCACGCCGCCCTCACCACGCGCCTGCTCCAGCGCGCCCTGCATGGCGAGGAAGCTGCGCTCGTCGATCAGCGGGCCGACCAGGTTGCCTTCCAGCGGATGGCCGATGCGCACCTTGGCGTAGGCAGTCTTCAGGCGGCTGACGAACTCGTCCTTCACCGACTCGTGGGCAATCAGCCGGCGCAGCGTGGTGCAGCGCTGCCCGGCGGTGCCGACAGCGCTGAACAGCACGGCGCGCACGGCCATATCGAGGTCGGCGCTGGGCGCCAGGATCATCGCGTTGTTGCCACCCAGCTCGAGGATGCTGCGGCCGAAACGGGCCGCCACGCGCGGGCCGACTTCGCGGCCCATACGGGTGCTGCCCGTGGCGCTGACCAGGGCGACGCGCACGTCGTCCACCAGCGCTTCGCCGGCGCTGCGATCACCGATCACCACCTGACTCAGGTGCGCTGGGGCGTCACCGAACTTGCTCAGTGCGCGCTCGAACAGCGCCTGGCAGGCCAGCGCGGTGAGCGGGGTCTTCTCCGATGGCTTCCACACAACCGAGTTACCACAGACCAGCGCCAGCGCGGTGTTCCACGACCACACGGCGACCGGGAAGTTGAAGGCGCTGATCACCCCGACCACGCCCAGTGGATGCCAGGTCTCGCGCATGTGGTGGCCGGGGCGCTCGGAGGCGATGGTCAGGCCGTAGAGCTGGCGCGACAGGCCGACGGCGAAGTCGCAGATATCGATCATCTCCTGCACTTCGCCCAGGCCTTCCTGGGTGATCTTGCCGGCCTCCCAGGACACCAGTTCGCCCAGCGCCGCCTTGCTCGCCCGCAGTTCCTCGCCGAACAGGCGCACCAGTTCGCCACGGCGCGGCGCCGGCACCTTGCGCCAGGCGTCGAAGGCATGGGCGGCGCGGCCGATCTTCTGCTCCACCTCGGCGGCGCTTTCCAGGCGCACCGCGCCCAGGCGGCGGCCGTCGATGGGAGAGTGGATGACCTGATCGCCACCGGTGACCAGGCGGGCGTCGACGCCGAGGGATTCGAGCAGTGCGGAAATCATGCGGACTCCAGTTCTTTTCAGATGACCTGACGGAATGCCAGCAGTAATAAACGGCTTGCCGAGGCACAACAAACGACGTTTCCTATGCACATCATTCCGTAAATTCATGAACTGCCCGCCATGCTGAGCAAACGCCACCTGCCGTCCATGACCGCCCTGCAATGCTTCGAAGCGGTGGCGCGGCACCTGAGTTTCACCCGCGCCTCCGAGGAGCTGAACCTGACCCAGAGCGCGGTCAGCAAGCAGGTGGCGCAGCTGGAGGAAATGCTCCAGCACCTGCTGTTCCGCCGCGTACGCCGCCGGCTGCAACTGACCCCGGCGGGCGACCTGTACCTGGTGGAGGTGCGCAAGATCCTCACGCAGGTGGAGATGTCCACCCACTACCTGCTGTCCTACGGCGGCGAGACCGAAGTGCTGCGCGTGGCGACGCCGCCGACCTTCGGCGCACGCTGGCTGATCCCGCGGCTGAACGGCTGGCGCCATCGCCACCCGAACATCCACCTGGACCTGCGCCAGGAACTGGAGCCCGGCGACCTCCTGCAATCGCGCTGCGATATCGCGTTCTTCTTCGGCGCCGCCACTCTGCCCGGCGCCGAGTGCGTGGCGCTGTTCGGCGAGGAGATGGTGCCGGTGTGCTCACCGGAGATCCTGCCGGCGCAACCGCTGAGCGACCCGACCCAGTTGGCGGACCTGGTCCTGCTGCAGAACGCCACGCGCCAGGAAGCCTGGCACGAGTGGTTCCTCAGCCTCGGCCAGCACAGCGAGCACAGCTACCACGGACCGCGCTTCGACACCTTCTACATGTGCATCCGCGCAGCGCAAGCCGGCTGCGGCGTGGCGCTGCTGCCGAGGTTCCTGGTGGAAGAGGAGCTGAGCGAAGGCAAGCTGGTGATCGCTTGGCAGCACGGCCTGCAGAGCCGCAGCGGCTACTACCTGGCGTACCCCGAGCATGCGGCGGCAGTGCCCAAGGTCAGGGCGTTCGTGGAGTGGATTGGGGAGCGGATGGAAGGGTAAGTATCTGCGCTCGTAAGAGCCCCTCACCCCAGCCCTCTCCCATGGGGAGAGGGAGCCGCCCGTGCCGGCGGATGACGTGGAGTGATCCTGCTCCGATCAGTCCCCTCTCCCTCCGGGAGAGGGTTAGGGTGAGGGGAGGCCCCCGCGCCGGAATTTCAGACCAACAAACTCCGATCAAACACAAACGCCCCATCCCCCTGGGGCGTGAAGCGCAGGACATGCTGCGGCCGGCCCATCGGCGGCTGGTGGCGTTCGCCGGTGTCTTCCACCCAGCCCGCCGCCTTCATCCGCTCCAGTCGGCCGCGCAGGCTGGAATGCTGGACTTCCTCGCCAATGGACCACTCGAAGGCCTTCAGCGCCTCCGCCACGGTGAAGCGCTCCGGCAGCAGGTGCAGCGGCAATGCGCTGTACACCGACTTACCCGCCAGCCGCTCGCAGGCCTGCTGCACCAGTTGGGTGTGGTCGAAGGGCAAGGCGAAGCGCTCGCCGCGCACGGCATCCAGCGGCACGAAATCCAGGTCGTCGGCGGCCAGTCCAGTATCTGGCGCCACCAGCACGAGGTAGAACACGCTCAGGGACCAGCCGCGCGGGTCACGCACCGCATTGCCCACGGTCGCCACCTGCTCCATGTACGCCGGCTTCACCCGCGCCTTCTCGCGCAGCGCACGCAAGGCGGCATCATCCAGGCCATGGTCGGCGCAGCGGCCATTGATCAGCACGCCGGGCAGCGCCCACTGCCCCTCGAACGGCGCCTGGGCGCGACGGATCAGCAGCAGTTCCAGCCCGCGCTCAGCGTTCAGGCGCAGCGCCACGATATCCACGGTGGCCAGCACTTCAGCGGTACTCATCGATGCTCCTCGAATGCTTCCTCGCCGGAAGAAGCCCTGTGACTTATTTCACCATGTACAGAAAGCATCTTCCACCTCTCATGATTTTCCATCTTTCTGCTTGACGACTTATTTCATGTCGTGAATTATGTAGCCACGACAGACCACCAACGGTCAAGCGGAGGCTTCCATGAACCTGATCGCCAGCTTCGATGTAGACGCCCAGAAGAGCTTCACCCCGCTCTGCCCTAATGAACTGCCGGTGCCCGGCGGTGACGCCATCGGCGGCGCCCTCAACCTGATGGCCGAACGCGCCAGCCTGCGCCTGGGCAGCAAGGACGCCCACAGCCCGCAAGCGCCCTGGGTGGTGAGCGAGCCGGCACAGATGCTGCAGCCGCTCGCCCTGCCCAATGCCGACCTCACCTGGGTCAGCCACTGCGTGCCGGGCACGCCGGGCTTCGAGCTGCTGGACGAGCTGCCCAGGCCGATGGACTACGACTTCTTCATCTGGAAGGGCGTGGAGCCGGACCTGCACCCCTACGGTGCGTGCTACCACGACCTGGCGGAACGGCGCAGCACCGGGGTGATCGAATACCTGCGGCAGAACGCGGTCAGCCACGTGCTGGTGGGCGGCCTGGCGCTGGACTACTGCGTGAAGACCACCGCGCTGCAACTGCGCCGCGCCGGCTTCCAGGTGCTGCTGTACCTGCCGGCTTGCCGCGCCATCGCGGAGGAAACCGCGAAGGTCGCCTGCGCCGAGATGCGCAGCGCCGGGGTTCTGCTCTGCGCGGACGCGAACGAACTGGACGAGGCCCTCATGGGCATCAGGGAGAATTGATCATGGCCGAGAGCGTGTTTGCCGACAGCATCGTGCAGAACCTGCTGGACACCGACTTCTACAAGCTGACGATGATGCAGGCGGTGCTGCACAACTACCCCAACGCCGAGGTGGAGTGGGAGTTCCGCTGCCGCAACGCCGAGGACCTGCGCCCGTACCTCGCGGAAATCCGCTACCAGATCGAGCGCCTGGCCGAGCTGGAAACCACGCCGGACCAGCTCGCCTTCCTCGAACGCATCCCGTTCATCAAGCCGGACTTCATCCGCTTCCTCAGCCTGTTCCGCTTCAACCTGCGCTATGTGCACACCAGCATCGAGGACGGCCAGTTGGCCATCCGCCTGCGCGGGCCGTGGCTTCACGTGATCCTCTTCGAGGTGCCGCTGCTGGCCATTGTCAGCGAAGTGCGCAACCGCTATCGCTACCGCGAAGTCGTGCTGGAACAGGTCGGCGAGCAGCTCTACCGCAAGCTCGACTGGCTCGCCGGCAACGCCAGCGCGGAGGAACTGAAGGAATTCCAGGTGGCCGACTTCGGTACCCGCCGGCGCTTCTCCTACCGCACCCAGGAAGAAGTCGTGCACATCCTGAAGCGCGACTTCCCCGGCCGCTTCGTCGGTACCAGCAACGTGCACCTGGCCCGCGAATTCGACGTCAAGCCCATCGGCACCATGGCCCACGAATGGCTGATGGCGCACCAGCAGTTGGGCCCGCGGCTGATCGACAGCCAGATCGCCGCGCTGGACTGCTGGGTGCGTGAATACCGCGGCCAGCTGGGCATCGCGCTGACCGACTGCATTACCATGGACGCCTTCCTGGGCGACTTCGACCTGTACTTCGCCAAGCTCTTCGATGGCCTGCGCCACGACTCGGGCGACCCGCTGGTCTGGGCCGAGAAGGCCATTGCCCACTACCGCCGGCTGGGAATCGACCCGATGACCAAGACCCTGGTGTTCTCCGACGGCCTCGACATGCCCAAGGCGTTGCAGCTCTTCCGTGCATTGCGTGGCAAGATCAACGTCAGTTTCGGCATCGGTACCAACCTGACCTGCGACATCCCCGGGGTGGAACCGATGAACATCGTGATCAAGATGACGGCCTGCAATGGCCACCCCGTGGCGAAGATTTCCGACACCCCGGGCAAGACCCAATGCCGCGACGAGAACTTCGTCGCCTACCTGCGCCACGTGTTCAAGGTGCCGGTGTAACCCATTTTCCGCTTTCCACAGGAGCCCTCCAGATGAAAGACAGACAGGCCGCCATCGCCAGAGAACTCAACGTGCAGCCGCCCTTCCAGTCCGACGCCGAGCTGCAGGCCGAGATCCAGCGGCGCGTGCGCTTCATCCAGGACTGCCTGCAGGGTTCGGGGATGAAGACCCTGGTGCTGGGCATCAGCGGCGGCGTCGACTCGCTCACTGCCGGCATGCTCTGCCAGCGCGCCGTGGAGGGCCTGCGCGCCGAGACCGGCAACCAGGACTACCGCTTCCTCGCCGTGCGCCTGCCATACAACGTGCAGGGCGACGAGCAGGATGCCCAGGATTCGGTGGACGTCATCTCCCCCGACGAGCGCCATACCGTGAACATCGGCCCGTCCGTGCAGGCGCTGGCCGCCGAGACCCAGGCACTGGAAGGCCTGGCACCGGCCACCCGCGACTTCGCCCTGGGCAACACCAAGGCACGCATCCGCATGGTCGCCCAGTACACCATCGCCAACGCCCGCGCTGGCCTGGTGGTCGGCACCGACCACGCCGCCGAGGCGGTGATGGGCTTCTTCACCAAGTTCGGTGACGGCGCCTGCGACCTCGCCCCGCTCACCGGTCTGGTGAAGAACCAGGTGCGCAGCATCGCCCGCAGCCTCGGCGCGCCGGAACATCTGGTGGAGAAGGTGCCGACCGCCGATCTCGAAGACCTCGCTCCCGGCAAGCCGGACGAGCACGCCCACGGCGTGACCTACAAGGAGATCGATGCCTTCCTGCACGGCCTGGATGTCGGCCAGGAGGCCTTCGACATCATCGTCCGCACCTTCGAGAAGACCCGTCACAAGCGCGCACTGCCCACCGCGCCGTAAGCGAACGGCCGCTGTTGGCGCGGGAGAAGTCCCGCGCCAACCAGTTCAAGGGTTCAGTGCTGGGGAATGACGTAGCGCCAAATGGCGATGAAGTGCAGCAGGCTGCCGGCGATCACGAACAGGTGCCAGATGCCATGCCAGTGGCGGAAGCGGCTGTCGTAGGCGAAGAAGATGATGCCGATGGTGTAGAAGGCCCCGCCGCCGACCAGCCAGGCAAAACCCGCGCCACCCAATGCGCGGTACAGCGGACCGACCGCGATCAGCACGATCCAGCCCATCACTGCGTAGATGATGATCGACAGCACCCGCGCCTCAGAGCGTGGCTTGATCTCCTGCAGCATGCCGATCACTGCCATCGACCAGACAATGCCGAACAGTGTCCAGCCCCAGGGCCCCTTCAAGGTCACCAGGCAGAACGGCGTGTAGCTCCCGGCGATCAGCAGGTAGATCGACAGGTGATCGAGCTTGCGCAGGATGACCTTCGCCCGCCCCCGCACGCTGTGGTAGAGCGTCGAGATGCTGTAGAGCAGGGTCAGCGTCGTGCCGTACACCGCCACGCTGACGATGCGCAGCGGCTCGCCCACCAGGCTGGTGGCCACCAGCAGCCAGATGCCGCCCACCAGCGCCAACACCGCGCCAATCAAGTGAGTCCAGGCGTTGAAGCGTTCACCGTGGTACATGAGTCCCTCGTTGCGATTTCAACCACGCCCACACCCTACCCTGCTTGTGTGAAATAAAAAGCCCGACCATGGGTCGGGCTTTCCGGATCACACGCTTTCGAGCGAAAGCGGGATCACTTCACCGCCAGGGTGCCCTTCATCATGGCCGAGTGGCCCGGGAAAGAGCAGAAGAAGGCGTATTCATCGCCAGCCTTCAGCTTGGAGACGTCGAAGGTCACCGAGTCCTTCTCACCGGAGCCGATAATCTTGGTGTGGGCGATCACGCGGGTGTCGCCGTCCTTGACGTAGTTCTTGTCCAGACCGGCGGCCATGCCGTCGGTCACTACGCCCTGCATGTCGGCGGCGGTGGTCAGGACCCAGTTATGGCCCATCACGTTCTTCGGCAGGCTGCCCGGGTGGGACAGGTTCACGGTGAAGGTCTTGCAGCTCTTGTCGACGCTGATGGCGTTGGTGCTGAACTGCATCTGGTCGTTGCCCTGGATGTCCACGGAGCATTCGGCGGCCAGCAGCGGGGCACTGAACAGGCCAAGCAGGGATACAGCGGCGAGTTTACGGAACATGACATGCCTCCTAGGCAGGTTGGGCGGAGAATCCTGAAGGGGAAGACTGCCCGAACGCTATCGGGGTTCCCCTGATCTGCATCAATGGCCATCGGCCACGAGCCAAGCTTCGAACTGTCTATCAGGTCGATCAGCAGGATCAACGAGGCAGATCAGCGCACCCCGCCTAGCATAGACGCCATCCCCCGGCACCACAGGAGTTCGCGCCATGCACCGTCTCGCGTTGTTACAAAGCCCGCTGCTACAGCAGCTGCTCGCCTGCTACGCACTCGGCGCATCCGCCGGCGGCTGCCAGGACAACTGAATTCGGCTTGGTCGCTTTCCTCGCAGTCGGTAACCTGACGGCCTGCAAGACCAGGCCAGCAAAACGAGGACAGCTCCATGACCTTGCGTTCCATCTGCGTATTCTGCGGCGCCAGCCCCGGCGCCACCCCGATCTACCAGGAAGCCGCCGAAACCCTCGGCCGACACCTCGCTGAAAACGGTATCCAGTTGGTCTATGGCGGCGGCGCCGTGGGCCTGATGGGCATGGTCGCCAATGCCGCGCTGGCCGCGGGCGGCGAAGTCATCGGCATCATCCCGCAGAGCCTGAAGGACGCCGAAGTCGGACACAGCGGCCTGACCCGTCTGGAAGTGGTAGACGGCATGCACGCACGCAAGGCCCGCATGGCCGAGCTGAGCGACGCCTTCATCGCCCTGCCGGGCGGCCTGGGTACCCTGGAAGAGCTGTTCGAGGTCTGGACCTGGGGCCAGTTGGGCTATCACGCCAAGCCGCTGGGCCTGCTGGAAGTGAACGGCTTCTTCGACCCGCTGCTGACCTTCCTCGACCATCTGGTGCAGGAGCGCTTCGTGCGCCAGCCGCACCGCGACATGCTGCAACGCGCCGCCTCGCCTGCCGAACTGGTCAGCGCCCTGGCCGCCTGGAAGCCCCTGGCCGCGCCCAAGTGGGTCGACCGTACGCCGACCTGACACACGCCTACCAGCAGCGCTCCGTGGCCGCGCCACGGAGCCCGCTGCTGGCCAGCGTCAGTACCCCGCAGGCATCCCTCGCCATCGCCCCGACCGGCTCGGCCTGCAGGACATAGCCCGACTCGTCCGGGCCACTGGCGAACCCGAGGCGGTAGAAGGCCTTCCCTGCATCACGTGGCGACTGGTCGAATGGCAGCGTTGCGCCAACGTAGGTGCCATGGCTGGTATAAAAGCGCTCCAGCGATTGCGCCAACTCCACCAGCGATTTCTGCGCGTCCACCCGGCGCACCCGCTGGATGTGCTCCTGGTACGCCGGCAGGGCGATACCCAACAGGATGCCGATCAGTGTCAGGCAGACCAGTAACTCTACCAGCGTGAAACCGCCGGCACGTTCGTTCGGCGATGTCATTTCAACGCGACTCCCACCATGCCTTGCGCCCGGAATCGCGAGGCAGATCGACCGCCTGCTCCTGCGGACGGCCATCGCGATCCACCCCCAGGATGCGCAGAGCACCGGCCGGGTCGGATTGCAGCAGCGCGCCGCTGGACTGCTGCACTGCGTCGCTGCCTGCCATCACAGCGCTCGGCAGACCTCCCGCCAGCCGCTCGCCGCTGCCGGTATCCAGCACGACCCAAGCGTGAGCCAGCGGATCGCTGCAGGGGTCCTCTCCCGGTGCGATCAGGTTGAACAACACCAGCCTGCCGTCACGAACCTGCGGCTGCTCCACCACGCGCCAGCCATCGGCCGACAGGTCGAGATACCAGCCACGACCACCGTCCCCTCCGGGTACCGGCAGAAGTTCTGACCGCCCAACCAAGGCCCGCCCGTCGTCGAGCACGCCATAGAGGCTTTCAGTCCTCGCCGTGGGCTCGTCGTCACCCACACGGTAGAAGCGCCCGGTGCCGAACAACACTCGCACCTGCCCACTGCGGTCCAGGGCTGCCGCCACCGGCGCAGTGATTGCCTGCGAATTCCCGTCCGGCGCCCGCGTCCGGAACAACGGTTTGCCGGCCAGCGACGGTGGAATCGCCGAGTCGCCACCCGCATCGCCCGCCAGATCCACACGCCAGAGATTCCCGAGGCTGTCGCCCACATAGAGGCGATTGGCGGTTACATCGCCCATGCTGCTGATCGCCGTGACCGGCCCCAGGTCGCCGGCCTCGGGCAAATGGATGCGCTTGAGTACACGACCATCCTCCGCATCGAGTAGCCAGATGTCCCCGCCACGGTTTTCCGGGTCCCTGGCGCCGGAGGAAACCGCCACGACGAACCTTCCCGCCCCGAGGGCCATGAGGGCTGGCCGCCCCAGCGTGTAGCCGAGGTCGGGGTGGCTGAACTCCCAGAGCACGCTGCTCGACTGGACGTGTTCTGGGTCGGTCACGTCCAGCGCGAACAGGCTGTTGCCCCCCGCTCCGGTGCTGCCCACCAACAGGGTTCGCCACTCTCCGCCGACCCAGGCATTCCCCACCACGGGCGACCCATCGACGTAAAAGCGATGGACATAGCCGGGGTCGGCCAACTCACGAAGCTGGCCCAGCACCGCCGCCGGCACATAGGCGAACAACTCGCGCCCATCGCGCGCATCGAAGCCATGCAGCATGCCGTCATTGGCGCCCACCGCTACCAGCGGCGCACGCTGCTGGTATTGCTCGCTGGCAAGGAACTCCCGGTAGCCAGTACCCGCCGGCCTGGGCAGCTCGCCGTACGGCTGCGGGTCGTGCCAGGAATAGACCGGGCGCGAGCCAACGATATCGCCCAGCCGGCTGTCACGCAGGCGGAACGGCAACGCACTGCCGGGCTCACGCCGCTCCTGCAGACGCGATCCGCGCAGGTAGTCAACCAGCGACTCACCCTGCTCGGGTCCTAACCTGCGGCGCTGTTCGTCATCCAGGGCACTCCAGGCGAAGGGCGTGCCTGTGCGCGCGATCAGCGATCCGTCTGCCTCAGCCCCGGCGGGCCGTACAGTGAGAATGTTCCGTCCGGCCACTTGCGCTTCGCTCTGCTCGTCGAGCTTCCGGGCGGCCGACCACTGCGGCAGCCACTCGCCTTCGCGCCATAGCTGCAGGTCGCCGCTCCAGCGCCGCCCGGCCAGCAGCGTACTGAACCACTCGCCGGGGTTCGGGCCGGCGCTGAAATTGCCGGTGCTCCTCGGCTCATCGTCGGCTGCCTGGGCGAACGCCTGTTTCAGTTCATCGCGCAGCGGGTCAGGGTCGGCGAGTTTCAGCAGGTTGAGCGGCCAGCCATCCATGCCCTGCCACGCGCTTGCCGGCAGCGGTGATGCGCGCACAAAGGAATAGCCGCGCGGGATGGCAAAGCCGCCGTACTGGGTCGCCAACCACAGGGCGTTGCCCGGCCCGTCCACCTCACGGGAAGACGCCAGCCAGTAGGTGGCGGCGCTCTGCCGGCCGGGCAGGTCCGGGCGCAAATCGCGCACATGGGCGTCATAGGCCAGGCCTGCCAATGCAAGCGAAGCGGCGGAGCCTGCGCCGCCCTGTATGGCCGTCACCTGCTGCGTCGCCTGAACGGCCGCTGGATCACCAAGACGCAGTAAACTCACGCCGGCCTCGCCCTCACCCGCGCCGCCAATCCCGAGCAGGACGTTGCGCTGGCAGGCGTAGGTGAGCGGGTCCGCATGATCTCGCTGATGGCGCAGGTAGCCGGTGGCGGCATGGAGCAGCTCGCCCAGGTCATCGAATGGCAGGAACGACGAGGACTCGTCGAAACGGTTGAGAGCGGCGATCACTCCAGCCGGCCGGTCGATGAAGACTCCGGACTGCGCCGACCACTCTTTCAGCGGGTTATCCCGTCCATCATCCAGCCACGGCCCGACGAATTTCTGCGGCGCGCGCAGCACCACTCCCGTTTCGCGATCAGACCGGCCGAAGAGGCTGAAGCGCAGGCGACCGGCATATTCCTGCAGTACGCCCTCGGGCTTGGAGTGTTCGCCATAACGCTGGCAATTACGCTCCAACTGGCCGGCAACGCAGACCTGTACGCGCACCGCGATCCGGTAGGTCGTCGCAGGCAATAGCGGCTCTGCGGGCGGCAGCTCCTGCGGCTCGCCGGGAAAGTCCGGGCTACGACTCAGCAAAAGGTCGCGCTCCCCTCCCGCAACACGCAAGTACAGCGTTACGCCAGAGAATGGCGTGGCACCCGCCACGGTGCCGAAAGGCAGCAGGCGATCCGGGAAGGCGCTGCCCCGTTGCAGATTCCGCCCCTTCTGCAGCACCGTCAGTGCGGCACCGTCGATAAAACGGTCGCCGCCGGTCAGCACGGCGCGATACACATCGATGGCCTGTGCCGTAGCCCAGTTGAGGAAGTTGCCGCTCCAGACCTGCCGGCAGACATGGGCCAGCGCCGGGCCGACGGGCTGGAAATAGCGCTCCGTCTCGGCTTCGTCAGCACGGTAGGCGTAGCACTTGTCCGGGTCGAAGTAACCGAAGTACTGCTCGCCGGTGACGTAGACCGGGCTCGGATTGGCTGCCGCCGCCGTCGCCCCGTGGGCCGAAGATGGCAACAACAGGATATTGCCCGGTGCACCGCTGGCAACCTGCAGCGGCACCTGGCTGACCGGAGCGGCCGACAGCGCGCCCGCCAGCATGACGCCCAGCATCAGGGAACAGAGTCTTCCGAGCCTCACTAGCACCTCCTTGCTGCGCGCTAACGGATGAAAAAGATGCTGTTCAGCCGGACGCTGGAAACCGGCGCCCCCGAAGGCTGGCGACGCGCACCAAAGCCTTCGGCGCACACCTCGATGGCTACACCACTGGCCGCGCCGCCCTTGCCGACTTCCAGCCCCTCGCTGGCCAGCCAGCGCAGGAAGCGCAGCCGATAAACCGGCTGCACCGCACTGCCGGAAAAACCGCCAGCCACTCCTTCGGCAGCATCGACAGAGGCTATGGGGCCGTCGTGCCGATAACGCTCCAGTGCAGCCGCTTCGCCTGCGCGCAGCGCCGCTTCTGCTGCCTGGAAGGCCATCTGCCGGTCACGCAGGTTGCCCGCCATGCGTTCTTCCAGCTGCACCATGCGCATGCTCGCCAGGCCGATGAGGGTGAGCAGCAACAGCATGACCAGCGAGACCAGCAGCACCGCCCCGCGCTCGAACTCATGGCGCATCAGCGAGCTCCCGCTCATGGCGAGGGATTGCGTAGTGCAATGGTGCTGCTCATCACCAGACGCAGCCTTCGCTCCGCGCTCGGCGGGAGGGTACGGCCGTCAAACTGCAGCGCCGTCGGCGCCTGGTCGACCTCGCGAGTCTGGCTCTGCAGCAACAGGCTGACGCGCACCGTGCGCACCCGACGCCAGTCGCTGGCGGTCATGTCCCGCGCTGCCTTGTAGGCCGCCACCGCCTCACTGCCCGCCCCTGCTATGCCATAGCGCAGGCTTATGCCAGCAACGCCATTCACCAGCTCTTCGGTGTTCGGCTTGAAGGAGGTCTGGCTGTTGTCCGTCACGAAAAGCCCCGGCGTTCCGTCGACACCACGACCGATCCAGTAAATCGCGTAGCGGTACGGGTAAACCCGCGTCGCGGCAGCCAGGAAGTACTCCAGCGAACGCCCCGTCAGCAGGCTCACCGCGCTCCCGGCATTGCGCAGCAGCAGGCAGGACTGCTGATCACTGAGCAGATAGAAGGCCCCGGCAACCGCACTCGATGAGGTGAGCAGCACTCGGTTTGCGCTGATCGAACGTGCCTCGAGAGCGGGGTCGGACGCAAAGCGCAGCAGCACGGCGTCGGTGTTCGCCAGACGCCCGGAAGGCACCCAGGCGGACGCCGACATGCCCGAGCCATACCCTTCGATGGGCGAGCGCTCCAGGGCGTACTGCGCGTCATTGATGCCACTGGCATTGACCATTCCACGGGTACAGGCGCCTGTGAACCCGGCGTTTCGCAGGTCCCGAGCCATGGCCTCCAGCGCGAAGCGACCGCTCTCCTGCAACTCGGCCAGCGCGACGCTGTTCTGATAGCTGCGTTTGCTGCCGAGAACGACCTGAATGACACCCGTCAGCAGGAGCAAGCCGAGAGCCATGGCCACCAGCAACTCGACCAGCGAAAGACCGCGCTGGTGCATATCAGAGGCCCGCCCGGTAGGTGAAGGTTTCCCAGGCATTGCCGACCTCCCCCAGGCGCTCGCGAGCCCGTCGATCACTCCAGCGCACGACAATCAGCGCGCTGTACTGGCCGCCACTGTGGGCCACCTGCACCAAGCCGCTCCCCGTTCCACCGAGCGTCTCGCAGACATCAGCCTGCCACTGGCCGAGATCGAGTTGCGCCCGCGTCGAGCCAGCGCTTTTCGGGCATCCGGCGGCCACGTCGAGGAAGTTCGTGTCGTAGGCGCCAGCGCGGGCCGCATCGGGATTCGCGCGCAGCAGGTCAGCCATCTCGCTGGCCAGCCAGGACGCCTGGGAGCGCTGCAGCGCGCTGTAGCCGGCGCTGATACCGACGTTCTGCAGTCCGGCCAACCCCAGCAGGCCAACGCCGAGGATCAGCACCGAGACCAGTACTTCCACCAGGGTGAATCCTTCGCTGAGCTTGCCACCAGCCATGTTGATCGCCTTGCCGCTGAAGAATGAGCTTCAAGGGTGCAAGGCGCAGCGCGGGGCGGTCAGCCAGACATTTGCTGGGAGATCGAAGGGAAAAGTCCGCCAGCCGGAGAGGATCAGGCGTGCAGCTAGGAAGGCGTCCGAAGTACCGCGCCACTCATCCGCGCCGGGGCACCATCGGTCCCGGCGAGGCTGTTCGCGCTCGGAAAAAGAAAAGGCCACCTTGCGGTGGCCCTTGCTGGAGCGGGAGCCGTCAGCTGTTCGCCGACTGCTGGACGATCACCGTCTGTGCCGGCATCGGTGCCGGGAAGTCGGTGCCCAGGGCCTCCTTGATGGTGCGATTGGTGTCGAAGTAGACCTGCCAGTAGTTGTCGTTGTGGCAGTACGGACGCACTGCCAGCACCGGGCCGACGAGGTTGAACTCGAGGATTTCCACATCCACCGGCGGGTCGGTCAGCACATTGGGGATCGCCGCGATGCGCTGTTTGAGCACCGCGACAGCAGCTGCGTAGTCGGCGGCGCCGGAGAGCTGCGCCTTGAGCTCCACGCGGCGGAAGGTGTTATGGCTGAAGTTCTGGATGGTGTCGCTGAAGATCTTGTTGTTGCCCACCAGGGTCAGGACGTTGTCCGGGGTGTTGATGGCGGTGGCGAACAGGCCGATCTCCTTCACGGTGCCGGTCACGCCGCCGGCGGAGACGAAGTCGCCGACCTTGAACGGCCGCAGCACAATGATGAAGCCACCGGCCGCGAGGTTCGCCAGCAGGCCCGACCAGGCCATGCCGATGGCCAGGCCGATCGCGGCGATCAGTGCGGCGAGGCTGGTGGTCTGCACGCCGAAGTAGCCAAGGATGCCGACGACCAGGAGGATGTTCAGGGTGACGGTGATGAAGGAGCCGACGTAGCGCAGCACCGTCGGATCGACGCTCTGCCTGGCCAGGGCCTTCTCCACCAACCCGACGGCGAAGCCGATCAGCCAGCGGCCGAGTACCCAGAAGAGGATGGCGACGATGATCTTCACACCGAATGCGAGCGCGTACTGCGAAACCGTCGCCCACAGTGCGTTGATCTTCTCCGTACCCACATTGATGATGTTCGTATCTTCCATGGAAGCGCACCTGCGAGAGAAAGGGACCAGATGAACGCTAGCACGGCCCCAGCCGTTTGCTCGTCGCAGCGCGCAGCCCAGAGCCCTGGCGGGCTCCGGGCGCTATTGCACTAGCAGTCGCCGGGCAGCGAGGTGATCCAGCGATTGAGCATTTCCAGCCCCTCGCGGTGCACCAGGGTGCGACCCAGCTCGGGCATCATGTCGCCCGGCTTGTCGCTGCCGACCCGGTAGCTGAGCACGGACTTCTCCGGGCTGCCGGGGTGGATGTCCTCCAGCCTCCCGCCGGTGCCGCCGCCCGCTGCCACCGGCGGTTTGCAGATGCCGTAGGCGATGGAGACCGGCGTGTGTGGGTCGAGATAGAGGCCCGACGTGCGCGCCGCGCCCTTGGGGTTATGGCAGTGCGAGCAGTTGGCGTCGAGGTAGCTGCGGGCCTGTTTCTCCAGGTCTTCGCCGGGACGCGGATGCCCCCACAGCGCGTTCTGCGGCACCTGTGCCAGCGCCGGCAGTCCCTTGAGGAAGCCGCGCGCCTGCCAGTGCTGCAACTGGTTGTCGCTACCTTCGGCGTAGCCGAAGTCCTTGTTCAGGTGCCGCGCCTTGGGCCCCAGCGGCGCGATGCCGCCGCCCTTCTGCTCGGCGTGGCATTCGGAGCACTGGTTGGCGTCCGGCACCATGTAGGTGAAGGCGGTCTTCTTGCCGTCCTCGCCGGTCAGCTCCAGCGCCGGGCTGTCACCAGCAACCTCCAGGGTCGCTTCGCTCTGGTCGGCATTCCACACATAGGGCAGCGCCGCCCAGCCGTCCTTCTGCCGCACCAGCACGCGGGTTTCCACCAGATGAACCCTGGCCATGTCGAGTCCGGCCTTCGGATCACGGTCATCCTGGCTGTTCTGCAGCAGGTTGCCCTGTGCGTCCTTCGGGTAATAGAAGGTCTTGGTCAGGACCGTGCCGACGGGGTAGTCGAAGCGGTCCTCGGCGTACTGCGCCGACTCTCCTTCAGGCATCCATACGGTGCGCAGTTTGTGTGCGTAGTCGGTGAACAGCGAGGTGTTCAGGTCATAGGGCAGCACCTCGGCGGCCGGCGCCAGGTGGCCGTCCGCCAGGTGCAGCATGCCCCAGCCACTGAGCTTTTCCGGATAGTCGTCACCCTCTGGCTGATAACGCGGCTTGCTCTCCTGCCCGCACCCGGCCACCAAGGTGACCAGGGCGAGCGACAACAGGAACGAAGCGGGTTTCATCATGCCTTGTTGCCCTTTTCACCCAGACCGGCCTGCTCGATCTTCGGCAGCGGCTTGAGCTTGCACTGGTGCGAGCTGATGTCGGTGCTGATGTTCTTGTAGCCATTGGGGCCGTCGACGTTGACGATGCCGGCGCTGCCGTTGTCGATGCAGATGGCCAGGGCTTCAGGCAGCTTGCCGTCGACCAGTTTCTTCTCGTTGAAGTAGCCGTCCCAGAGGATGTCCGGCAGGCGCCCGGTGAGGCCGAACTTGGCGACCTTGAGTGCTTTCAGCTCCAGGTGGTCGGGGCTGTCGCCACCGGGGCCGAAGGTGTTGCCGTGGATGAAGATGCCTTCGGGATAGGGGTCGAAGTTGGGCTGCGTGGCCTTCTCCGAATAGTTGGTGCTGAAGTAGCTGCTGATGATGACGTTGGCGGTTTTGTGGTTGCCGATCTTGTTGTTGAAGATCTCCACATCGTCGTTGGAGTTCACCACCACGCCCGAGCCCGCCGGCACGCTGGCCACCGGCGTGCCCTTGTGGCCGAAGTTCTCGTGGTTGTTGCCCTGCACGTCGTTGTCGAAGACGCGGGTGCCGCGCCCCGGTTGCTGCAGGTTGGGCATGTTGAAGACGAGGATGCCGCCGGTGTTGTCGGTGGCGACGTTGTTGTAGACGTCGGCGCCGATGGTGTTCTCGATCTCGATGCCGGCGACGTTGCGCTCGGCGCGGTTGTTGCGCACCACCACGTTGCGCGACTGGCCGACGTAGATGCCCGAGTCAGAGGCGCCGATGGCGACGTTGCCTTCGAGCAGAGTGTTCTCGGTCTGCACCGGGTAGATGCCGTAGCCGCCGTTCTCGGTGGAGGCGCCGTTGGTCCACTCGGTGCGGATGTTGCGGATGACGATGTTCTTGCCGCCGATGACCTTCAGGCCGTCGCCCTTGGTGTCCTCGATGGCGAGGTTCTCCAGGGTGAAGTCGGAGGCGTCGACGAACAGCCCTTCGGCGCCGGCCTTCTGGTTCTTGAAGTTGAGGATAGTCTTGTCCATCCCGGCGCCGCGGATGGTCACGCCGTCCACCTTGAGGCTGAGGCTGCGGTCCAGGTGGTAGGTGCCGGCGGGAATGTCGATGACATCGCCGGCCTTGGCCTTGATCAGGCGGGCCTGCAGGTCCTTCTGGAAGTCGCTGCTGACGGCGGCGGTGGGCTTGTCGCCTTCGCCGCAGGCGGCCAGGGCAATGGAAAATGCGAGAAGGGAAAGGGTGGCGAGACGCATGGCGGGCTCCGGTCTTGTTCTTATGATATGGAACTATCGTACCAACTAAAGCCGAGAATACTCCTACATCCCGCGCCACGCCAGCCCTTCGGACACATCGCACTTTGATTGATTGGCGTCACTGCTTCGCGGTGGCGGATCGGGATGATCTGCGCGTCCACCCCAAGGAGTACACGGATGAGCTTCATGCCCTGGAACGAAGAGTTCGTGATCGGTATCGAGCGGATCGATGAACAGCACCGTTGGCTGGTCGACCTCACCAACGCGCTGTACGACAGCCTCAATGGCCCGGATGGCGAGGGCCAGCCCATCGGCGACCTGCTGGAGCAACTGGTGGAGTACACGATGAATCACTTCATCGTCGAGGAGGTGTTGTTCCAGCGCCTGGGCTACCCCGAGGAGGAAGCGCACCGCGCCGAGCACGACCGCTTCAACCGGCAGATCATCGACCTGCTGTACCGCCATGAGGATGGCGAGGTGGTCTCGGTCGAGGCGCTGGAGCTGCTCAAGGCCTGGCTGATCCACCATATCCTGAAGGTGGACAAGGCTTACGTGAGCTTCTTCATGCAAAAAGGCGTGACCGCATAGCGGGCACGCCTTTTTTCACAGCACGGGCAGACGGATCAGCGCGGGATATTCGGCTGCCGCTTGGTGGTGCGTTTCTTGCCCTTGGCGTAGCCGGTGGCCTTGCCTTCCTCGGCCTTGTTCCACGGCTTGGAGCCATTGCTGGCGCGCGGCGGCAGGCCGGTGTGCTGGGTCAGCAGCGGCTGGCCGGCCTTCTTGCTGCCGGCCGGGGTGGAGTTCTTGCGGCGCGCACTCTGGTACTCGTCGGTCTGCGGCTGGTAGGTCGGGATCAGGTGGTGCTTGCCGTTGCCGATCAGGTCCGCGCGGCCCATGCGCTCCAGCGCTTCGCGCAGCATCGGCCAGCCCTTCGGGTCGTGGTAGCGCAGGAAGGCCTTGTGCAGGCGGCGCTGCTGGTCGCTCTTGACGATGGTCACGCTGTCGCTCTTGTAGGTGACCTTGCGCAGCGGGTTCTTACCCGAGTGGTACATGGCGGTCGCGCTGGCCATGGGTGAGGGATAGAACGCCTGCACCTGGTCCGCGCGGAAGCCGTTGCGCTTGAGCCACAGGGCGAGGTTCATCATGTCCTCGTCGGTGGTGCCCGGATGCGCCGCGATGAAGTAAGGGATCAGGTACTGCTCCTTGCCCGCCTCCTTGGAGAACTTCTCGAACATGCGCTTGAAGGTGTCGTAGGTGCCGATGCCCGGCTTCATCATCTTCGACAGCGGGCCTTCCTCGGTGTGCTCCGGGGCGATCTTCAGGTAGCCGCCGACGTGGTGCGTCACCAGTTCCTTGACGTACTCGGGCGACTGCACGGCGAGGTCGTAGCGCAGGCCGGAGGCGATCAGGATCTTCTTCACGCCCGGCAGGGCGCGGGCCTTGCGGTACAGCTCGATGAGCGAGGAGTGGTCGGTGTTGAGGTTCTCGCAGATGCCCGGCCACACGCAGGACGGCTTGCGGCAGTGACGCTCGATCTCCGGGTCCTTGCAGGCGATGCGGTACATGTTGGCGGTCGGGCCGCCGAGGTCGGAGACCACACCGGTGAAGCCCGGCACCTTACGCATCTCCTCGATCTCGGCGAGGATCGACTCGTGGGAACGGTTCTGGATGATCCGCCCCTCGTGCTCGGTGATCGAGCAGAAGGTGCAGCCACCGAAGCAGCCACGCATGATGTTCACCGAGAAACGGATCATCTCGTAGGCAGGGATCTTCTCCTTGCCGTACAGCGGGTGCGGCACGCGCGCGTAGGGCATGCCGAACACGTAGTCCATTTCCTCGGTGCTCATCGGAATGGGCGGCGGGTTGAACCACACGTCCACCTCGCCATGCTTCTGCACCAGGGCGCGGGCGTTGCCCGGGTTGGTCTCCAGGTGCAGCACGCGGTTGGCGTGGGCGTAGAGCACCGCGTCGCTGCGCACCTTCTCGAACGACGGCAGGCGGATCACCGTGCGATCGCGCTCCAGGCGCGGGTGTGCTAGCAACTGCACGACCTTGGCTTCGTTCGGGTCTTCCTGCTCGCCCTTTTCCTGCTCGATGGCGCAGGCGGCGGTGTCCTGGGTGTTCACGTACGGGTTGATGATCTTGTCGACCTTGCCCGGACGATCGATGCGGGTGGAGTCCACCTCGAACCAGCCTTCGGGAGTGTCGCGACGCACGAAGGCGGTGCCGCGCACGTCGGTGATCTGCTCGACCAGTTGGCCGGCAGCCAGGCGCTGGGCGATCTCCACCACGGCGCGTTCGGCGTTGCCGTACAGCAGGATGTCGGCGGTAGCGTCCATCAGGATGGAGCGGCGCACCTTGTCCTGCCAGTAGTCGTAGTGGGCGATGCGGCGCAGCGAAGCCTCGATGCCGCCGAGGATCACCGGGGTCTGGCTGTAAGCTTCCTTGCAGCGCTGGCTGTAGACCAGGCTGGCGCGATCCGGGCGCTTGCCGGCCAGGCCGCCCGGCGTATAGGCGTCATCGCTGCGGATCTTCTTGTCCGCGGTGTAGCGGTTGATCATCGAGTCCATGTTGCCCGCCGCCACGCCGAAGAACAGGTTCGGCTGGCCGAGCTTCATGAAGTCGTCTTTCGAGCGCCAGTCCGGCTGGGCAATGATGCCCACGCGGAAGCCCTGGGCTTCCAGCAGGCGGCCGATGATGGCCATGCCGAACGACGGATGGTCAACGTAGGCATCCCCGGTGACGATGATGATGTCGCAGGAATCCCAACCCAGCTGATCCATCTCTTCCTTGCTCATGGGCAGGAACGGCGCCGGGCCGAAACACTCGGCCCAGAACTTGGGATAGTCGAACAACGGCTTGGCGGCTTGCATCACGGGCACCGGGGTATCTCTAAGTAGGTATCGCGGAAAAACGCGGGCGCGGAATATAGCACAAAAAGTGTACAACACCCGACCAGTGAGCTCAGATTTAACTGGGATTTAGCCGGCGCACGGTAGATTGCAAGTGCCATCATCTGGCTATACTCCAGCCACTATCCGCAGTCAGCCTGGCCACCCCTCCCAGGCCAGGGAGTACCTGTCGTGCGTCGTGCCTTCGTGCTGTTGCTTACCCTGCTGTTCTGCCACACGGCGCTAGCCTTCGAACTGGACGACAAGGCCAGCGGCGCCTGGCTCAACGATCATCTCGAACTGCTGCAGGAGCGTGAAGGCCCGCTGTCGCTGGAAGCCGTGCAGGCCAGCCGCGACTTCGTGCCTGCCAACGGCCGCACCAGTGTCGGCCAGAGCCCCGACGGCTGGTGGCTGCGCCTGGACCTCGACCGCCGCACCACCCCGCAGGGTGGCTGGTGGCTGGAAGTGGACGCGGTCAACCTCAAGGATTTTCGTCTCTACGTACCCGACGAACGGGGTGTCTACCGGGAAACGCTGTCCGGCGAGGCCGTGCCCTTCGCCCAGGGACGCGACCGCGACTACCGCCGCCCGGTCTTCCACCTGCCCGAAGGTAGCGGCCCGGTGCGCATCTATGCCCGCGTCTACGACCCGGCCGGCAACTCCTTTCCGCTGCGCATCTGGTCGCTGGACGACCTGCAGGACCATCGCGCCGATACCAGCCTGTTCCTCGGCTTCATCTATGGCCTGATCGCCGCGCTGCTGCTGTACAACCTGTTCATCCTGCTGACCCTGCGCGACCCGGCGTACTTCTGGTATGTGCTGACCACCGCCAGCGCACTGCTGTTCAGCCTGGGGATGAGCGGCCACGGCTTCGAGTACTTCTGGCCGGACCATCCGGTGCCCTGGTGGCTGGACCGCATCACCCTGCCCTCGCTCTGGGGCCTGTGCGTGCATCGCTTCACCATCACCCTGCTGCAGACCCGCCGCCATGTGCTCTGGTCGCACTGGCTGCTGAACCTGAACTGCGCGCTGTATGTGCTGACCATCGTCCTCGGCGCGCTGCACCTGCGTGGCGTGGCGGGCTGGATGCTGGTGGCGATCACCCTGATCGGCGTACCGGCGGCGCTCGGCGGCGCTCTGGTGCGCTGGCGCCAGGGGTCGTTCCCAGCCTTTCTCTACCTGCTGGGCTTCGGCCTGGTGCTGACCAGCGTGAGCATTTCGGTGATGCGCGCCACCGGCGTGGTGCAGCCCTCGCCGCTGACCTCGTACATCTTCCCCATTGCCGTGGCCATGGAGTCGGTGCTGTTCTCCTTCGCCCTCACCTCGCGCATCCAGGGTCTCAAGCGCGAGCGCGCCCAGGCCCTGGAACAGGCCGACCGCGAGAAAAGCGCGCGCCTGACGCTGATGCAGAGCGCCCAGCAGGACCTGGCGACCGCCGTGGCCGAGCGCACCGCCGAACTCACCCAGAGCAACCAGTTACTGCGCGAGCGTGAAGTGCAGCTGCAGCACGCCGCGCACTACGACCCGCTGACCGGCCTGCCGAACCGCCGCTACCTGGTGGAACACGCCGAGCACGCTCTGGCCAATGCGCAACAGAACGGCGAGACGCTGGCGCTGATGCTGATCGACCTCGACCACTTCAAGCCGATCAACGACAGTCACGGCCACGACGCCGGCGACTTCATGCTGCAGAACGTCGGCAATCGCCTTCGTCAATGTGTGCGCGGCAGCGACTGCGTGGCGCGCCTGGGCGGTGACGAGTTCGCAGCGCTGATCTCCGGCCCGGATGCCGAGGGCCACGCCAAGGAGATCGCCTGCCGCATCCTCAACGAACTGTCACGCCCGGTGAGGTTCGAAACGCTGGAATTGCGCGTCACGCCGAGCATCGGCGTGGCCATCTACCCCAGCCATGCGATGCAATTCAGCAAGCTCTACAAGGCCGCCGACCAGGCACTCTACGAAGTGAAGGGCAATGGCCGGGCAGCCTACGCCATGGCCTGCGAAGCCGCCGGCGAGACCAACGAGCTCTGGCCGGAAAAAGAATGGCTGGAGAGCGAAGACCGCGCCTGATCAGTTGCGGTAGCGGCGCGGCACGCGAGCAGTGACCTTGGTCAGCAGCTCGTAACCGATGGTCCCGGCATGGGCCGCCACTTCATCCACAGGCAGGTTGGCGCCCCACAGCTCGACGCGATCGCCCACGGCGGCATTGGGCAGGTCGGTCAGGTCCACCGCCAGCATGTCCATGGACACGCGCCCAGCCAGTACCGTGCGCTGGCCATCCACCAGCACCGGCGTGCCACTCGGCGCGTGGCGCGGATAACCATCGGCATACCCGCAGCTCACGGTGCCGATGCGCGAAGGCCGCTCGGCCACCCAGGTCGCTCCGTAACCAACACTCTCACCGACCGCTACCTCGCGCACCGCAATCAGCTGCGCTTCGAGACTCATGGCCGGGCGCAGGCCCAGCTCGGCAGCGCCGATATCGGCAAAGGGCGTGGCACCGTAGAGCATGATGCCGGGGCGAATCCAATCCATGTGCGCGGCGGGAATGGTCAGCACCGCGGCGGAGTTGGCCAGCGAGCGCAGGTCGAAATCCAGGTCCAGCACACTGAGGAAGCAGGCCACCTGGTCTTCGGTCAGCTCGTCGCCGCGCAGGTCGGCGTTGGCGAAGTGGCTCATCAGGTTCAGCTCGGCCACCTGCGGCGCCTGGCGCAGGCGCGGCTGCCAGTCACGCAGCGCTTCGGGCGAGAAGCCCAGGCGGTGCATGCCGGTATCCAGCTTCATCCACACATTCAGCGCGCTGGGCAACTGCGCAGCGAGCAGCGCCTGGGCCTGCTCGGGGCCTTGCACCGCGACGTCCAGGCGTAGCTGGGCGGCGATCAGGTATTCCGACGGCTCGAAGCAGCCCTCCAGCAACAGGATGCGGGCGCCGGCGTGCAGCGCGCGCACCTCTGCAGCCTCCTCCAGGCAGGCCACCGCAAAACCGTCAGCCTCATCGTGCAGCACGCTCACCACCTCCCGTGCGCCATGCCCGTATGCGTTCGCCTTGACCACCGCGAAGGCTTCACGCCCAGGCGCGCAGCGCTTGGCGACGGCGTAGTTGTGGCGAATGGCGGCTAGATCGACGTGGGCGACGAGCGGGCGCATGGCTGTCTCTGCAATGAAAACGGGCGCCTATCTTAAGGCGCCCGTCGGTCACGCGGAATGCGGCATCGTTACTCGTCTTCGAAGTTGTACATGCCGGGGGCGAGGTTCTCGAAGCGGCTATAGCGGCCGAGGAAGGCCACCCGCACGGTGCCGATGGGGCCGTTACGCTGCTTGCCGAGGATGATCTCGGCGACGCCCTTGAACTCGGTCTCGGGGTGATACACCTCGTCGCGGTAGACGAACATGATCACGTCGGCGTCCTGCTCGATCGCTCCGGATTCACGCAGGTCGGAGTTCACCGGACGTTTGTTGGGGCGCTGTTCCAGCGAGCGGTTGAGCTGGGAAAGTGCCACCACGGGGCAGTTGAATTCCTTTGCCAGTGCCTTGAGCGAGCGGGAAATCTCGGAGATCTCGTTGGTCCGGTTGTCGCCGGCGGAACCGGGGATCTGCATCAACTGCAGGTAGTCGACCATGATCATGCCGATCTCGCCGTGCTCGCGGGAGAGGCGGCGGGTACGCGCACGCATTTCCGAGGGCGAGATGCCGGCGGTGTCATCGATGAACAGCTTGCGGTCGCTGAGCAGGTTCACCGCCGAGGTCAGGCGCGGCCAATCCTCGTCGTCCAGCTTGCCGGTACGCACCTTGGTCTGGTCGATGCGGCCGAGCGAGGCGAGCATACGCATCACGATGGAATCGGAGGGCATCTCCAGGGAGTACACCAGGATCGCCTTGTCGCTGCGCATCAGGGCGTTCTCCACCAGGTTCATGGCGAAGGTGGTCTTGCCCATCGACGGACGGCCGGCAACGATGATCAGGTCGGACGGCTGCAGGCCGCTGGTCTTCTCGTCGAGGTCGGTGAAGCCGGTGGTGATGCCGGTCAGCGCATCCGAGGTGTTGAACAGGTGGTCGATGCGGTCGATGGTCTTGACCAGGATGTCGCCGATGCCCACCGGGCCGCCGGTCTTGGGGCGCGCTTCGGCGATCTCGAAGATCCGCCGCTCGGCTTCGTCGAGCACTTCGTTGGCGCTGCGCCCCTCGGGGTTGAAGGCACTGTCGGCGATATCGCTGCTGATGCCGATCAGCTGCCGCAACGTGGCGCGCTCGCGGATGATGTTCGCGTAGGCCTTGATGTTCGCTACCGAGGGCGTGTTCTTCGCAAGCTCGGCGAGGTACGCGAGGCCGCCCACCTGGGACAGCTGCCCTTCGCGCTCGAGCATCTCGGACAGGGTCACCACGTCGATCGGCTGGTTGGCTTCGGCGAGCTTGTAGACGGCGCGGAAGATCAGGCGATGGTCATGGCGGTAGAAGTCGCCATCGGACACGGCGTCGGAGACGCGCTCCCATGCATTGTTGTCGAGCATCAGGCCACCCAGCACCGCCTGTTCGGCTTCGATCGAGTGCGGCGGCACCTTGAGGGAAGCGGTCTGCAGGTCGTATTGCTCGGGGATGGTGATGTCGTTCATGGGCTCTTCGTGTTGTGTGAAACGGCGGAAAAACAAAGGGCACGGACCGAGGATCGGTACCGTGCCCATTGTTATTGGACTGATTCACCCAGGCAAGCCGTGTGAATCGTCCTAGCGACGGATCGCTTACTCGGCGACTACAACCACGTGCAGGGTTGCATCAACATCCATGTGCAGTTGCACTTCGATGTTGTATTCGCCTACAGCGCGCAGGGCGCCGTCGGGCAGGCGAACTTCGCTCTTTTCCAGCGGGTAGCCGGCAGCCGAAACGGCGTCGGCGATGTCGCGGGTGCCGATCGAACCGAACAGCTTGCCTTCGTCGCCAGCGTGGGCGCCGATGGTCACGATCAGTTCGGCCAGTTGGGCAGCACGAGCTTCAGCAGCAGCTTTTTTCTCAGCAGCGGCTTTTTCCAGCTCTGCACGGCGCTCTTCGAAAGCAGCGACGTTGGCAGCGGTGGCAGCGGTGGCTTTGCCCTGCGGCAGCAGGTAGTTACGAGCGTAACCGCCCTTTACGTTCAGCTTGTCGCCCAGGTTGCCCAGTTTGGCGATCTTTTCCAGCAGGATGACTTCCATTTGAGTCTTACCTCTTAACTTTTAACCTTCACCGTTCGCAGCTTTCTGGCGCTTGGCCAGGCGACCGCGAAAATCAAACAGACTGTCGACTACGGCGACAAGACAGATCACATTGCCCAGTACGAATACCAGCAGGTACAGCGGTGCCAGCCAGAAGCCCGGAAGCTTCTTCAGCGCGGCCAGGCCGTGCCCCAGTGCGATCCCGGCGAACAGCAGCGGGATCATGCACAGCGGCGCCAGCATGGTGGCCGCGGGACCTGCGAAGGGCAGAGCCACAACGCCGACCAGCAGCGCCAAAGCCGTGCCCGGCGACAAGCGCAGTGCGCGGAACTCGCGGCCAAACCCTTCCGGGTTGAACAGTACTGCTTGCCAATAACGCGCCAGCATCAGGCACAACAGGCTGATCGTCTGCAGCGAGGCTGCCATCAGGCCGGTGATGGTCGGGACCATCTCCGCCTGCAGGGCGGCCATCTGTTCCGGCGAAAGCTTGGCTTCGGCCAGAACCTGCGGCAGGGCCTTGCCGAATGCATCGGCCAGACCTTCGACCAACCCGGCCGACACCGTGCTGAGCAGCAGCACGAACACCGCACCGAGCACAACGCTCGCCAGCATCACCTGATTCCAGGACACCTTGCTGCGCAGAACCTGCGCCAGCACGGCACTACCCACCAGAACCAGACTCACGCTGGGGTCACCCAGGTACCACCAGGCCAGTGCCGGAAGCAGCGCCCAGGCCAGGATGCCAAAGGCATCGCTGGGACCACGGCGCAACAGCACCAGACTGCCTGCTGCGGCACCGAGCCAGAACAAAGGCTGCAGTACCGCGGCTGCGACGACCACCAGGGTCGCCTGCATGCGGCCTCGCATGACAAATTCAGCCAATGCGCGCATGCGATCTATCCATCAATTCCAGTCGACTGCCCGATCAACGGCCGTGGCTGTCGGTGTAGGGAAGCAGGGCCAGGTAGCGGGCGCGCTTGATAGCGGTCGCCAGCTGACGCTGGTACTTGGCCTTGGTGCCGGTGATACGGCTCGGAACGATCTTGCCGGTTTCGGAAACGTAGGCCTTCAGGGTGTTGAGATCCTTGTAATCGATCTCTTTCACGCCTTCAGCGGTGAAACGGCAGAACTTACGACGACGGAAGAAACGTGCCATGTGTGTGGCTCCTCAATACTGGTCCGGGATTACTCGTCAGCGCTGTCGCGGCTATCTTCGCCGTCAGCGGACTCGCCCTCGTTCGATTCGGGACGCTCACGGCGCTCGCGGCGCTCGTTGCGGCTCTCTTCGGCCTTCAGCATTTCGGACTGGCCGGTAACGGCTTCGTCGCGACGGATGACCATGTTACGGATCACGGCGTCGTTGTAACGGAAGTTGTCTTCCATTTCTGCCAGGGCCTTGGCGGTGCACTCGACGTTCATCAGAACGTAGTGAGCCTTGTGCACGTTGTTGATGGCGTAAGCCAGCTGACGACGGCCCCAGTCTTCCAGACGGTGGACTTTGCCGCCGTCTTCTTCGATGGCTTTGGTGTAACGCTCGACCATGCCACCGACTTGTTCGCTCTGGTCCGGGTGAACCAGGAACACGATTTCGTAATGACGCATAAATGCTCCTTACGGATTGCAGCCTGCCGACAAAGCGGTCAGACAAGGAGTGAATGATTTTTTCCTTGTCGCTCGGAAGCACGCGCGAACGCCTGCCCGGACGACAAGGGCCGACATTCTAGAGAAGCGCGCCGGGGGGCGCAAGGAAAACTGGTGAAACTTTGAACAGCGCGAGGCGGCAGGGGCCGCCTCGCGTGGGGACGTCAGGCGCCTGTCTTGAGCTGGCGCTGGCGGACGATCTCGAACAGGCACACACCGGTAGCCACCGAGACGTTCAGGCTGCTGACGCTGCCCTGCATCGGCAGCTTGGCCAGGTAGTCACAGTGATCGCGGGTCAGACGGCGCATGCCCTTGCCCTCGGCGCCCACCACCAGCACGGTCGGCCCGGTGAGGTCGAGTTCATAGAGCATCTGGGTCGCCTCGCCGGCAGTGCCGACGATCCACAGGCCACGCTGCTGGAGCTTCTCCAGGGTGCGCGCGAGGTTGGTCACGGCCACCAGCGGGATGACTTCGGCGGCGCCGCAGGCCACTTTACGCACGGTGGCGTTGAGGGTGGCGGACTTGTCCTTCGGCACGATCACCGCCAGCGCACCCGCCGCATCGGCGGTGCGCAGGCAGGCGCCAAGGTTGTGCGGATCGGTCACGCCATCCAGCACCAGTAGCAGCGCCGGGCCGGCGGAGCGCTCCAGCAGCTCCTCCAGCATGTTCTCGCCCCACACCTGGCTCGGGCTGACCTCGGCGACCACGCCCTGGTGCACGCCCTCAGCCCACTCATCCAGCTCCTTGCGGTCGCGCGTGCCCACCGGCACGCGCGCCTGCCCGGCCAGCTCGACCAGCGCCTGGACGCGTGGGTCCTGACGGCCTTCGGCCAGCCACAGCTGCTTGACCCGTTTCGGATGATGGCGCAGCAGCGCTTCTACGGCATGGACTCCGTAGACCTGTTCCCATTGACTCATTTCTTCGCCTTACGCTTGCTGGCCGGCGCGCCGCCAGTGGCTCCCGCCTTGGGCGCAGCAGAGCCCTTGCGGTGCTTGGAGGACTTGGCGGACCGGGCTTTCTGTTTCGAAGGATTGCGCGGCTTGCCCGCAGCGGGGGCACCCTTGCCTTTACCGGCCGCCGGCTTGTTGCCGCCAACCTTGGCCTCTTCGAGCAGCGCCTTCTTCACTTCGCGACTCTTGCGCACATCGGTATTGCCGAGCATTTCGTCGGCCTTGGCGAGCATTTCAGGGGCTACCGACGGCAGCGCCTGGACCACGCCGACCTTGCGCTTGCGCGGCTGCACGGCAACATCCGGCGCGAGGTACGGATCGTCCGCCACCGCACGCGGAGCCCGCGCCGGTTTGTCTTTCGCCGCCACAGCCTTGGGCGCCCGGCCCTTGGCCGCTTTACCCTTGGCGGCCGGTTCGGCCTTCTCGTCACGCTTCTTGCGGCCGATGGGTGCGCTGAGCACGTTGTCGGAGAGTTCGAAGTCGATCTTGCGCTCGTCCAGGTCGACGCGCGCTACGACTACCTCGACGGTATCGCCAAGACGGAAGCTGCGGCCGGTGCGCTCGCCACTCAGGCGATGATGCACGGCATCGAAGTGGTAGTAGTCGCCGGGCAGTGCAGTGACATGCACCAGGCCTTCCACATAGATGTCGCTCAGCTCGACGAAGATGCCGAAGCCAGTCACCGCAGTGATCACGCCGGGGAAGGTCTCGCCCACGCGCTCGCGCATGAACTCGCACTTCAGCCAGTTGGTGACGTCACGGGTCGCCTCGTCGGCGCGGCGCTCGGTCAACGAACACTGCTCGCCCAACTGGGCCAGACGGGCTTCGTCGTACGGATAGATGCGCGCTTTCGGCATGCTGGCAGCGCCAACGCGCTGCACGTGCTCGGATGCCGCCTTGGAGCGGATCAGGCCACGGATGGCGCGGTGGGTCAGCAGGTCCGGGTAACGGCGGATCGGCGAGGTGAAGTGGGTGTAGGCCTCGTAGTTCAGGCCGAAGTGGCCGGCGTTCTCGGGGCTGTACACCGCCTGGCTCAGGGAGCGCAGCATCACGGTCTGGATCAGTTGCAGGTCCGGGCGGCCCTGGATGGACTCCAGCAGCTTCTGGTAGTCCGCCGGGGTCGGGTCGCCCTTGCCGCGATAGAGCGTCAGGCCCAGTTCGCCGAGGAACTGGCGCAGGTTGTTCAGCTTTTCCTGCGGCGGGCCGTCGTGAACGCGGTACAGCGCCGGGATGGCGTGCTTCTCGAGGAACTTGGCGGTGGCGACGTTGGCCGCCAGCATGCATTCCTCGATCAGCTTGTGCGCATCGTTGCGCTGGGTCGGGCGGATTTCCGAGATCTTGCGGTCCGCGCCGAAGACGATGCGGGTTTCCTGGGTCTCGAAATCGATCGCGCCACGCACGTGGCGCGCGCCGACGAGGACCTTGTACAGGTCATAAAGGGTATTGAGGTGTGGCACCACCGCCGGCAGCTGTTCCTTCAGGCGCTGGCCTTCGGGGCTGTCGGGAGTTTCCAGGTACTGGCTGACCTTGGTGTAGGTCAGGCGCGCATGGGAATGGATGACCGCCTCGTAGAACTGGTAATCGGTCATCTTGCCGGCCTTGGAGAGGTTCATCTCGCAGACCATGGCCAGGCGATCGACCAGCGGATTCAGGGAGCACAGGCCGTTGGAAAGAATCTCCGGCAGCATCGGGATCACGCGCTCGGGGAAGTACACCGAGTTGCCGCGCTTGGCCGCCTCTTCATCCAGGGCCGAACCGACCTTCACATAATGAGAGACGTCGGCGATGGCGACGAACAGCTTCCAGCCGCCACCCTTGCGCTTCTCGGCGTAGACCGCGTCGTCGAAGTCGCGGGCGTCCTCGCCGTCGATGGTGACGAAAGGCAGGGCGCGCAGGTCGACGCGCTTTTCCTTGTCCTTCTCCAGCACTTCGGGCTTGAGCTTGGCGGCTTCCTTCTCCACGGCCTCGGGCCAGGTATGGGGAATGTCGTAGCTGCGCAGGGCGACTTCGATTTCCATGCCCGGCGCCATGTAGTCGCCGAGCACTTCCACCACTTCACCCTGGGCCTGGCGATGCACGCTCGGCCACACGTCGATGCGCACCTGGACGAACTGGTTGTGCTTGGCCTTGCCAGCCTTGCCCGGCGGGATCAGCACTTCCTGCTGGATCTTCGGGTTGTCCGCCACGACCGTGCCGATGCCGCTCTCGTCGAAGTAGCGACCAACGATGGTCTCGTGGGCGCGCTCGACCACTTCTACTATCGCGCCTTCGCGGCGACCACGGCGGTCGAAGCCCGACACGCGCGCCAGGGCGCGGTCGCCGTCGAACACCAGGCGCATCTGCGTCGGGCTGAGGAACAGGTCGTCGCTGCCGTCATCGGGGATCAGGAAGCCGAAGCCGTCGCGGTGGCCGGCGATGCGGCCAAGGATCAGGTCGAGCTTGTCCACCGGGGCATAGGCGCCACGGCGGGTATAGATAAGCTGGCCGTCGCGCTCCATGGCGCGCAACCGGCGGCGCAGTGCTTCTTCGGGCTCTTCGCCGGAGAGGCCGAGCTCGTCCATCAACTGGGACCGCGTCGCGGGGGCGCCGCGCTCGGCGAGGTGCGCCAGGATGAGTTCACGGCTGGGGATGGGGTTGTCGTATTTTTCCGCCTCGCGGGCGGCCTCGGGATCGAGGTTTTGCCAATCGGCCATTAAAGTGCGGTCACCTTATATATAGGGATATGGATCGCCATGTGCTTATTGAAGCGCGAAACCCGCCCGTCGGTCAGCTTCGGGCAAGAATAAATTTTTTATCGCATCAGGGGTTTACAAGCGAAAACGCTCTCCGTATAGTTCGCGCCCACAGCGTCAGACAGATGTTGTAACACGGAAACGATGAGTAATCATCGACTCCAGTGCCCAGGTGGCGGAATTGGTAGACGCACTAGGTTCAGGTCCTAGCGGTGGCAACACCGTGGAAGTTCGAGTCTTCTCCTGGGCACCACTTATTCAAGGATAAAGTCAGTCTCTGACAGGCTTTATCAGGCGGGTTCGGAACCCTGATAACCGAACAATAGACCGCCAGATGCAACCAAGGGTTGCATCACCGCAAGACGATGAGCGATCATCGCACCCCATGCTGAAAAGCATGCCCAGGTGGCGGAATTGGTAGACGCACTAGGTTCAGGTCCTAGCGGTGGCAACACCGTGGAAGTTCGAGTCTTCTCCTGGGCACCATCTTCAAACAAAAAAGCCGAGCATAGCTCGGCTTTTTTGTTTTCGGCTTTCCGTCTTTTACCTCGCCAGGCGCGAACGCCCGGCGAGGTCTACCGACCTCAAGCCTTGAACTGCCCCAGACTGGCACGCAACTGACCCGCCAGCCCATCGAGCACTCGCCCACTGCTGGCCGTCGCACTCACCGCTTCCGCCGCGCGACTCGCTTCAGCATGGATCACCTCGACCCGCCCACGCACCGCCGCGGCGCCGGCCGCCTGCTGTTGCGCCGAATGGGTCGCGGCCTCGATGGCGCCGTGCACCTCCTCCACCGCGCTCTGCACTTCGCGCTGCAGGCGTTCGCTATCCTGCAGCGCGGCCAAACCCTGCACCGCCTGCTCGCGGGCCTGCCCGATAGCGGACACCGCCTCGCGCGCACCCTCCTGCAACGCTCCAATGTGCGACTGGATATCACCCGTGGATTGCTGGGTCTTGCTCGCCAGCGCACGCACCTCGTCCGCCACCACGGCGAACCCGCGACCACTCTCACCCGCGCGCGCCGCCTCGATGGCCGCGTTCAGCGCCAAAAGATTCGTCTGCTCGGCGATGCCATGGATTACCGAGAGCACTACTTCGATCTGCTCGCTCTGCCGCGCCAGGCGCTCGATTACGCCGGCGCCATTCTGCACGCGGGATTCCAGGGTCTCGATCAGCCCCCCCACTTTACGGGCGATGGCCGCATTGTCCTGCGCCGCCTTGCGGATCTCGCCGATCCGCGCCAACGCCGCCTGCATGGAGCGGCTCTCCATTTCCGCCTCCGCCGCCATGCCCGAGAGCGCCTCCAGGCTACCGGCCACCTCATTGCGCTGCCGGTCCGCCGCCGCCTCGGCACTGGCGCTGCGACTGGCCAGCGCGGCGATTTCACTGCCGGTCTGCTGCGCAACCTGCCCCGCCTCGCGCACGATGGGCTGGAGCTTGTCGACGAAGCGGTTCACCGCCGTCGCCATCTCACCCAGCTCATCACGGCTATCCAGGCGCACGCGCCGAGTCAGGTCGCCCTCCCCGGCCGCCAGATCATTCAGCGCATCGATCAGCAGGCGCAGGCGATTCACCACACGCCGACCGAGCACGACAGCCAGGCAGAGCAATACACCAAGCCCTACCAGCAGCAGCCCCATACCGATGCGCCAGCGCAGCGTTCCCGCCGCCTCTTCGATGGAAGCCTTCGCCCCCTGACTCATGCCGTCCGCCGCCTGCTTCGCCGATTGCAGGCGTGCGGTAAGTGCACTGGCGCTGTCCGCCGCAGCACCTGCAAGGCTGTCGCCCACGAGCTGATCGCCACTGGCGACCAGGGCGGAGAAGCGCTGGTCCAGTGCGGCGATCTGCTTCTCGATGGCATCAGTGGAAACGCCCAGACGCACCGTACCGATAATTACGCCATTGGGACTGATCGGCGCCTCGACGAGAAACACCGAGCTGTCATGACTCGCCGCCTCCAGCACCTTGTCCAGGGCGCGCTCGCCCTTGCCCTTCTCCAGCAGCGCCTGCACCCGCGCATCCTCTCGATTGAGGTAGCGGGTCAGGTGCTGGCCCTGCGGATCGTCGTAGACCACAAAGAGCACATTGGGGTTGGCCTGGGCGCGCCGAGCATAGTCGGAGAGCACCGGCACGTCGTTGTCCCACATGGCCTTGGGCGCCACGGCGGCGAGCAGCTGCGCCAATTCCGTGGCGGACTGGCGCAGGTTCTGCTCCAGCCCCTCACGCAACTGGCCCTGTTCTTCCTCCAGCCGCGCCGAGAGCGCAGAGCCCAGACGCTCGCGAGTGCGCACGGAAAGATCGTTCAGCCCGGAAGTCACTTCCTTGCCGGCCTGCTCCAGCTCGCCGGCCAGGCGTTGCGATTCGTTACCCAGGTGCGCCCCCAGGCCGCTGACCAGACCATCGACGGTGCTACGGGTAAGCCAGAGGGCAATCGCCAGCTGCACCAGCAGCGCGACTCCCAGGGCGATGAAAGCGGGGCGCAGCAGGCGGCTGCGCAATAAAGACAGGACGGCGGACACGGCGGACTTCCTCCGGACGTAACGGATGTCTGGCGCGAAAGGCGCCAATCCGTTTCACCAGCAAAGCGCGTGCCGCTGCGAAAAACCAAACCCCGGAAACGACAACGGGCCGCATGAGCGACCCGTTGCAGTGTGCAGCTGGGGATCAGCCGAACGGATGGCGCAGGACGATAGTCTCGGCGCGGTCCGGGCCGGTGGAGATGATGTCGATGGGCGCACCGACCAGCTCCTCGATGCGCTTGATGTAAGCACGCGCATTGGCCGGCAGGCCTTCCAGGGTCTGAACACCCACGGTGGATTCGCTCCAGCCCGGCAGGTCTTCGTAGATCGGCTGCAGGCCGATGTAGCTGTCGGCGTCGGTCGGCGCGTCGGTCAGCAGCTCGCCGGCGGCGTTCTTGTAGCCGGTGCAGATGCGCACTGTTTCCAGGCCGTCGAGGACGTCCAGCTTGGTCAGGCACAGGCCGGACAGGCTGTTGATCTCGATGGCGCGACGCAGGATGACGGCATCGAACCAGCCGCAACGACGGGCACGGCCGGTGGTGGCACCGAACTCGTGACCGACCTTGGCCAGGCGCGCGCCAATGTCATCGAACAGCTCGGTCGGGAATGGGCCGGAACCCACACGGGTGGTGTAGGCCTTGGTGATACCCAGGATGTAGTCCAGGTACAGCGGACCGAAGCCCGAACCGGTGGCGGTGCCGCCAGCGGTGGTGTTGGAACTGGTGACGAAGGGGTAGGTGCCGTGGTCGATGTCCAGCAGCGAGCCCTGGGCGCCTTCGAACATGATGTTCTCGTTGGCGCGGCGCAGGTCGTGCAGGGTCGAGGTCACGTCGGCCATCAGCGGCTTCAGCTCTTCGGCGTAGGCCATGCACTCGTCCAGAGTCTTCTGGAAGTCGACGGCCGGCTCCTTGTAATAGTGCTGCAGGACGAAGTTGTGGTAGTCCAGAACCTCACCCAGCTTGGCAGCGAAACGCTCGCGGTGGAACAGGTCGCCCACGCGCAGGCCGCGACGGGCCACTTTGTCTTCGTAAGCCGGGCCGATGCCGCGACCGGTGGTGCCGATCTTCGCGTCGCCACGGGCCTTCTCGCGAGCCTGGTCCAGGGCCACGTGGAAGGACAGGATCAGCGGGCAGGACGGGCTGATGCGCAGGCGCTCGCGCACCGGTACGCCCTTTTCTTCCAGCTTGGCGATCTCGCGCATCAGCGCGTCGGGTGCCAGCACCACGCCATTACCGATCAGGCACTGCACGCCTTCGCGCAGGATGCCCGACGGAATCAGGTGCAGTACGGTCTTCTCGCCAGCGACCACCAGGGTATGACCAGCGTTGTGGCCGCCCTGGTAACGCACCACGGCAGCAGCCTGGTCGGTCAGCAGGTCGACGATCTTGCCTTTGCCCTCATCACCCCACTGGGTGCCCAGGACTACGACATTCTTACCCATAACTCTTGTCCCCTTGGAAGTTCGGTGCCGGCCGCGGCCGGCGGAAACTCGAAGTGGCGCGCCTCAGAGCGCGGCCACCTGCCAATTGCCATCGCGAACCAGCAGTTGCTGGTCGCAGCCCGCTTCGGAAGCCGAAGCCGCATCCTGCCCGGGCAGCGCCTGTACCACGCGCACGCCCTGACGGCGCAACTGCTGCACCGCCTGCCACAAGCCAGCCCCATCGGCCGGCGCCCAGACTCCGGTGCGCGGCTCGTCGAGCTGGGCGCGGCCGAGAGTGACCAGGGTCTTGAGGTCGGTAGAGAAACCGGTGGCCGGACGCGCACGGCCGAAATCGGCACCAATGTCGTCGTAACGGCCGCCTTGGGCGATGGACTCGCCAACCCCAGGCACGAACGCGGCAAACACCACGCCCGTGTGATAGTGATAGCCACGCAGCTCGCCGAGGTCGAAGTACAACGGCAGTTGCGGGAAGCGCGCCGCCAGCGAGTCGGCGATGGCGGTGAGATCAGCCAGCGCCGCCTGGACGTTGGCCGGAGCACCAGCGAGCACTTCACGCGCCTGCTCCAGCACCTCACGACTGCCGCACAGCTCGGCGAGCGCACGGAGCATGCCGGCGAGTTCGCTCGGCAGGCCTTCGGTCAGCGCCGCGACTTCGTCCACGGCCTTGCGCTGCAGGGCGTCGAACAGCAGCTGCTCGACTTCGCCAGACAACCCGGCAGCCTGGGCCAGGCCGCGGTAGATGCCGACATGACCGAGATCCATGTGCACGTCCGGCACCTGGGCCATCTCGAGCATGTCGAGCAGCAGGCTGATGACTTCGACGTCACCGGCCGAGCCGGTGTTGCCGTAAAGCTCGGCGCCCAGCTGGATCGGGCTGCGCGAAGTGGCCAGCGCACGCGGACGGGCATGCAGCACGCTGCCGGCGTAGCACAGTCGGTTCGGGCCTTCGCGACGCAGACTATGGGCGTCCATGCGCGCCACTTGCGGCGTGATGTCCGCACGGAAGCCCATCAGGCGGCCGGAAGCCGGATCGGTAACCTTGAAGGTACGCAGGTCCAGATCCTGGCCGGCACCGGTCAGCAGGGATTCCAGGTATTCGATATGCGGAGTGACGACGAACTCGTAACCCCAGCGCTGGAACAGGTCCAGCACCTGACGGCGGGCTGCTTCAACGCGGGCCGCCTCCGGTGGCAGCACTTCTTCGATTCCATCTGGCAGCAGCCAGCGGTCTACCGTTGCCATGTCGCCTCTCTCCTTTTTTAGGCCGGGCGGCACTTCAATGAATGCAGTAAAGAAGGACGGTGCCGAGCAGCATGCTGCCCAGCCCGATGAGTCTCAGACTGCGGTCGCCAAGGCGCCCGAGCCCGCTCACGGCGTCGCGCCAACCACGCGGATACAGGAATGGAAGGATGCCTTCCAGCACCAGCAACAGACAGAACGCCTTGCCGAATTCCTGCCACATGGCTCTCGTACATCATTCTCGCGGACGCAAAAAAGCCGGGATTTCCCGGCTGACCCATGATAACACGATTTCTCCGGCGGGCGCTGCCGCCCGCCGGAGACTTTGACTTACGGTTTAGCTTTTTCCAGATAGCGGAAGAACTCGTTGCTCGGATCGAGCACCAGCACGTCCTTCTTGTCGGCAAAGCTCTCGCGGTAAGCCTTGAGGCTGCGAGTGAAGGCGTAGAACTCCGGATCGGCAGTGTAGGCCTTGGCATAGATCGCCGCTGCCTTCGCATCGCCGTCGCCGCGGGTCTCTTCCGACTCGCGATAAGCCTCGGCCAGCAGCACACGACGCTGACGGTCGGCATCCGCACGGATACCTTCGGCCAGCTCGCGACCCTTGGCGCGGTGCTCACGGGCTTCGCGCTCACGCTCGGTGCTCATGCGCTCGAACACGCTGCGGTTCACTTCCTTGGGCAGGTCGATGGCCTTGACGCGAACATCGACCACCTCGATGCCCAGCTCCTTCTGCGCCATGCGGTTCAGCGAGGCCGTGATATCGCCCATCAGCGCATCACGCTCACCCGATACCACTTCGTGCAGGGTGCGCTTGCCGAACTGGTCACGCAGACCGGCTTCCAGACGACGGGACAGACGCTCGTCGGCGATCTGCTTCATACCCGAAGTCGCGGTGTAGAAGCGCTCGGCATCGGAGACGCGCCACTTGGCGTAGGCGTCGACCATCACCGCTTTCTTCTCCAGCGTCAGGAAGCGCTGGGTCGGCGAATCCAGGGTCAGCAGGCGGCCGTCGAACTTGCGCACCGTGTTGACGTACGGAATCTTGAAGTGCAGGCCGGGCTTCACGTCCGGCTCGACCACGCGACCGAAACGCAGCATGACGGCGCGCTCGGTCTGCTGCACCACGTAGACGCTGCTCCAGACGGCAACAGCAACCACCACACCCGCGATGAGGGCGATCAGGGACTTGTTACTCATCAGCGGCTCTCCCGGGTACGCGTGTCACGCTGCTGCAGATCGTTGGCGACCCGCGAACCGATATCCGGCGTGCTGCTGCTCGTGCTCGGCGTGGAGCTCGGAGCTGCCGAACCACGGCCATCCATCATCTTGTCCAGCGGCAGGTAGATCAGGTTGTTCTGACCCTGCTGGCCGGTCACCAGCACCTTGCTGGTCTGACTCAGGACGTCCTGCATGGTGTCCAGATACAGGCGCTGACGGGTGACGTCCGGAGCCTTGTGATACTCGCCGGCCAGCTTGGCGAAGCGATCCGCCTCACCCTGGGCGCGGGAGACCACTTCATCGCGGTAGCCGTTGGCTTCCTCGATGATGCGCTGGGCCTGGCCACGGGCCTCAGGCACCACGCCGTTGGCGTAGGCTTCGGCCTGATTCTTCTCACGCTGCTCGTCCTCGCGGGCACGGATCACGTCGTCGAACGCTTCCTGTACTTCACGCGGCGCGGCGGCGCTCTGAATGTTCACCTGGGTCACCGTGATACCGGTCTTGTAGGTATCGAGGAAACGCTGCAGGCGATCACGCACCTCGGTGGCCATCTGTTCACGGCCCTCGGTGAGGATCTTGTCCATGGTCGTGGAGCCGGCCACGTGGCGCAGGGCGCTTTCGGTGGCGTGCTGCAGGCTCACTTCCGGCTGGTCGACGTTGAGCACGAAGTCCTTCAGGTTGCTGACCTTGTACTGCACGGTCAGCGGAACCTCGACGATGTTCTCGTCCTCGGTGAGCATCTGACCCTGCTTGCTGTAGGCACGCTCGCGGGTGACGTTCTCCTGGAACTTCTTGTCGATCGGCGGGAAGTAGATATTCAGGCCGGGGCCCACGGTCTCGTGGTACTGACCGAAGCGCAGGATCACCGCCTGCTCCTGCTCATCCACGACGTAGATGGCGTTGTACAGCCACAGCACCGCAAGGATCGCCAGGCCGATACCGAACAGACCGAGGCTACCGCCCCGGCCACTGCCGCCACCGCCCGAACCACTGCCGCGCTTGGGTTTGCCGAAAATTCCGTTCAGGCTGTCTTGCAGCTTGCGGAAGGCCTCATCCAGATCAGGCGGGCCCTGGCGACCACCACCACGGCGTCCACCCCAGGGGTCCTGGTCGTTCTTGTTCGAGTTGTCACCCGGCTCATTCCAAGCCATAGCGCTCTCCATCTGATAACGCGAAAACGCGCCTACGGCGCGCCCACCTATGCTACCGAATGCCCCTTACGCTGCCAAAAACAGTGTGCCGGGCTTTATTGCAAAGTGTGTTGCGCAATGAACTCCGCCGGCTGCCAGCCTTCGCGGCTCACCATGCGGTTCAACTCGACACGCGGCAGGCGGACCTGCAAAACGGCGCGTCCTTGTTCGTCGTGATTCTCCGACTGTACCGCACCCAGCTCGAAGAACTGAGCCCGAAGTCGTCCCAGCCGCTGTGGCAGGCAGAGCGTTCCAACGAACATGTCCTCCCCCAGCAGCTCGGAGATCGCCTGCTCCAGCAACTCCAGCCCGCGCGATTCCCGCGCCGACAGCCAGACGCGGACCGGCTTGCCCAGCTCGTCGCGCTGGATCATCGGCTGCAAGTCCGGCAGCAGGTCGATCTTGTTGTACACCTCGAGCATCGGCAACTCGTTCGCGCCGATTTCCTTCAGCACCGCCAGCACCTGTTCGATCTGTGCATCGCGATCCGGCTCGTGGGAGTCGATCACATGCAGCAGCAGATCGGAGTTGCTGGATTCTTCCAAGGTAGCCCGAAACGCCTCCACCAGCTTGTGAGGCAGGTGGCGAATGAAGCCCACAGTGTCAGCCAGCACGATCGGACCGACGTCGTCCAGCTCCAGGCGGCGCAGGGTCGGGTCGAGGGTGGCGAACAACTGGTCGGCCGCATAGACCTCGGAAGTGGTCAGCGCATTGAACAGCGTGGACTTGCCGGCGTTGGTGTAGCCCACCAGGGATACCGCCGGAATCTCCGCGCGGCGACGGCCACGGCGAGCCTGCTCGCGCTGGCTGCGGACCTTCTCCAGGCGTGACTTGATCTGGCGGATGCGCCCACGCAGCAGGCGGCGGTCGGTTTCCAGCTGGGTTTCACCCGGGCCACGCAGGCCGATACCGCCTTTCTGGCGCTCAAGGTGAGTCCAGCCGCGTACCAGACGCGTGCTCATGTGTTCCAGCTGGGCAAGCTCCACCTGCAGCTTGCCCTCGTGGGTACGGGCGCGCTGGGCGAAGATATCGAGGATCAGACCCGTACGGTCGAGCACGCGGCATTCGAGCGCTCGCTCGAGGTTGCGCTCCTGGCTCGGCGTGAGGGTGTGATTGAAGATGATCAGCTCGACCTTCTCGGCATGGACGAGGTCGTGCAACTCTTCGACCTTGCCGCTGCCGATCAGGTACTTGGCTGAGGGCTGATGGCGCGAAATGCTGACGAAAGCAACCGCTTCCGCGCCTGCCGAACGGGCCAGCTCCTGGAATTCCTGCGGGTCTTCGCGCGCCTCGGGGTCCTGACCTTCCAGATGGACCAGAATGGCCCGTTCCCCACCACCCGGGCGCTCAAAGAACAAGGCGGACTCCCGTCAAACGTTGCCCGGCTCGGCCGGTTGATCACCGGTGGGCAGGCGCACGGGGCGGCTGGGGACCACGGTGGAAATAGCGTGCTTGTAGACCATCTGGCTGACAGTGTTCTTCAGCAGGATGACGAACTGGTCGAAGGATTCGATCTGACCCTGCAGCTTGATGCCGTTGACGAGGTAGATGGAAACCGGAACGCGTTCTTTGCGCAGGGTATTGAGGTAAGGGTCTTGTAGCGAATGCCCTTTTGACATATGCCGCACTCCTTGTAAGGGTAAAAAACTGATTTAGTAGTAGTCGAATTTGGCTTAACGCCGTCCTGAACCCCAAGGATAGACGGCCGGAATTAAGGTCTCGAACCTATATGGAGACCGCCTCAAAGTATTTCAAGGCACGCGGCAAATTGTCGCTTGCCTGACTGTCCAACCAGTGTAGATCGCTCCAGCTGCGGAGCCAGGTGAACTGGCGCTTGGCCAGCTGCCGCGTGGCGATGACGCCGCGCTCCACCATCTCAGCGTAGGACAGTTTGCCCTCGAGGTAATCCCATACCTGTCGGTAACCCACCGCTCTTATGGACGGCAGCCCCACGTGCAAGTCATTCCTTGCGCGAAGGCGTTCGACCTCGGCGATGAAGCCCTGTTCCAGCATCTGGTCAAAACGTTGCGCAATACGCTCGTGCAACACCTGGCGCTGCAGAGGCGCGATCGCCAGATGAGCCACAGTATACGGTAATTGTCCACCGCCTTGCGCGCCAAGACCCGCATTTTCACTCGCTTGGCGAAGGCGGTGTGCAGTCATGGACATACCGCTCACGCGGTACACCTCGAGGGCCCGGACAAGCCGTTGAGGGTCATTGGGGTGGATGCGCGCAGCCGACTCCGGGTCAATGCGCACCAGCTCTTCATGCAGGGCGCCCCAGCCTTCGGCGGCGGCCCAGGTTTCCAGTTCGGCACGCACGGCAGCGTCGGCGCCGGGCATATCGGCCAGGCCTTCCAGCAACGCCTTGAAATACAACATGGTGCCGCCGACCAGCAGTGGGATCTTCCCGGCCGCGGTGATCTCGGCCATGGCCGCCAGCGCATCGGCACGGAATTCCGCCGCCGAATAGGCCTCGCTGGGGTCACGGATGTCGATCAGGCGGTGCGGGAATTCCTCCAGCACCTCGCGCGGCGGCTTGGCGGTGCCGATATTCATGCCGCGATAGATCAGCGCGGAATCCACGCTGACCAGTTCCACCGGCAGCAGACGCGCCAGCTCCAGTGCCAGATCGGTCTTGCCGGCGGCGGTGGGGCCCATGAGGAATATCGCGGGAGGCAGGGACATCGGGGACTCGTTAATACGGACTGCGGATTATTGCGAGCTGCTGAATCGATTGGCGTGCAGTTTACTGCACTTTCCTGAACGCAAGCTTACGAAAATCAACGTCCCCGCAGGAACAGCTTGTCCAGTTCGTCGAGTCCCAGCTGAGTCCAGGTCGGTCGGCCGTGGTTGCACTGACCGCTGCGCTCCGTCACTTCCATGTCGCGCAGGAGGCCGTTCATCTCCGGCAGAGTCAACCGGCGGTTGGCGCGCACGGCGCCGTGGCAGGCCATGGTGCCGAGTAGCTCGTTGAGGTGCGCCTGGATGCGGTCGCTGGTGCCGTACTCCAGCAGGTCGGCGAGCACGTCGCGCACCAGCTGGGTGGCCTCGGCCTGCTTGAGCAGCGCCGGAATCTGACGGATCGCCAGGGTTTCCGGGCCAAGGCGCTGCAGTTCGAAGCCGAGCCTGGAGAACCAGGCCCCGTGTTCTTCCGCGCAATCCGCCTCGCGCTCGCTGACAGCGATGGATTCGGGCACCAGCAGCGGCTGGCCACGCAAGCCTTCGCTGGCCATGGCGGTCTTCAGGCGCTCGTACATGATGCGCTCGTGGGCGGCGTGCATATCCACCAGAACCAGGCCGTGGGCGTTCTCCGAGAGGATGTAGATGCCCTTGAGCTGCGCCAGGGCATAACCCAGCGGAGGCACGTCCTGGCTGCTTTCCGGCAGAGCCTGTGGCGTCTGGTCGGGCAGCGGGGCGAAATAGGCCTTGTAGGCGCCCTGCGCCTCCTGAATTGGTGGCATTTCCGGGCGATTCGGCTGGTAACTGTAGCCACCTCCACTGGAACCGCCGGAAGCCGGGCTCGGCTGCCAAGTACGCGCGGCGGCCGGGGCCTCCAGAACGGTCTCGGACAGGCGCATCTCACCCTGCGGGCCGAATTCGCCGGCTTCCGCGCCGGTCGGGCGCGGCACGGTCAGGGTGGTCGCTCCCGGTGGTGCCAGCTGGTCGTCCGGACGCACTTCCGCCAGCGCCCGATGCAGGGTGCCGTAGAGGAAGTCGTGAACCATGCGGCTGTCGCGGAAACGCACTTCATGCTTGGTCGGGTGGACGTTGACGTCCACCACCGACGGGTCGACCTCGAAGAACAGCACGAAGGTCGGATGACGGCCGTTGTACAGCACGTCGCGGTAAGCCTGGCGCACAGCGTGGGCAACCAGCTTGTCGCGCACCATGCGACCGTTCACGTAGAAGTACTGCAGGTCCGGCTGGCTGCGGGAGAAGGTCGGCAGGCCGACCCAGCCCCACAGGTGCAGGCCGTTGCGCTCCACTTCGATAGGCAGTGCCTGCTCGAGGAACCCGGTGCTACAAACGGCACCCACGCGGCGGGCGCGGGACGCTTCGTCCTTGGCCTCGTGCAGAGAAAGGATGGTCTTGCCGTTGTGGCGCAAATGGAAAGCCACGTCGAAGCGCGCGAGGGCCAGGCGCTTGATGACTTCCTGCAGGTGATCGAATTCGGTCTTCTCGGCGCGCAGGAACTTGCGTCGCGCCGGGGTGTTGAAGAACAGGTCGCGCACTTCGATGCTGGTGCCCACCGGGTGAGCCGCCGGCTTCACGGTGGATTCCATGTCGCGGCCCTCGACCTCCACCTGCCAGGCCTGCTCGGCATCGGCGGTGCGTGAAGTCAGGGTCAGGCGCGAGACGGAGCTGATCGAGGCCAGCGCTTCGCCCCGGAAGCCCAGGCTCATCACCCGCTCCAGGTCTTCCAGATCACGGATCTTGCTGGTGGCGTGGCGCGCCAGGGCCAACGGCAGGTCATCTGCGGGAATACCGCTGCCATCGTCGCGCACGCGCAGCAGCTTGACGCCACCCTGCTCGACCTCGACATCGATGCGCCTGGCACCGGCGTCCAGGCAGTTTTCCAGCAGTTCCTTGATGACCGACGCGGGGCGCTCGACCACTTCGCCGGCAGCAATCTGGTTCGCCAGCCGCGGGGTGAGCAGCTGGATTCGGCGCACGTCACTCATTGCTGCGACGCCAGGGAGGTGCCCGGAATCTTCAGCACCTGGCCAATCTTCAGCTCGTCGCTCTTGAGCGAGTTGGCGCTGCGGATCGAGGCGGTACTGACGTCAAAGCGGCTGGCAACCATCGCCAGGCTGTCGCCACTGCGCACCACGTATTCACGCGGGCCGGAAGCCAGCTGGCCGCCGTCACGCAGCGAGGCGATGTAGGTGCCCGGCGGCGGGGTCTGCACGAAGTACTGGCGCACGCCGGCGGCGATGGAGCGCGCCAGCGCCTGCTGGTGCGAACCACTGGCCAGCTTGGCGGATTCGTTCGGGTTGGAGATGAAGCCGGTTTCCACCAGGATCGACGGGATATCCGGGGACTTCAGCACCATGAAGCCGGCCTGCTCCACCCGGCGCTTGTGCAGCGGAGTGACACGACCGACGCTGGTCAGCACCTTATGGCCGACATCCAGGCTGGAGGACATGGTGGCGGTCATCGACAGGTCGAGCAGCACGCCGGCGAGCATCTTGTCCTTGTCGTCGAGGTTCACGCCGCCGTCGCCGCCGATGAGGTCGGAACGGTTTTCCGTGTCGGCCAGCCAGCGCGCGGTCTCGGAGGTGGCGCCTCGGTCGGACAGGGCGAACACCGAGGCCCCGAAGGCACTGCGGCTGGGCGCGGCGTCGGCGTGGATGGAAACGAACAGGTCCGCGCCCTTTTTGCGGGCGATCACGGTGCGATTGCGCAGCGGGATGAAGTAGTCGCCGGTCCGCGTCAGTTCGGCGCGGAAGCCTTTCATCTGGTTGATCTGCCGCTGCAGTTCGCGGGCGATCGACAGGGTGATGTTCTTCTCGTGCAGGCCGTTCGGGCCGAGAGCGCCGGGGTCTTCGCCGCCGTGGCCGGCGTCGATGGCAATCACCACGTCGCGCTTGCCGCCGCTGCTGGGCGCGGGGATCTTCGCCACCGACTGCGCCGGGCTGACCGGCGTGGCGGGCACACTGGGCGTCGGGGTCGCAGGGACGTCCGGGGCGATATCGGCGCCCTGGTCATACAGGTCGACGACCAGGCGATTGCCGTACTGCTGGTTCGGCGGCAACACGAAGCTCTTGGGCGTGACCGCATTTTTCAGGTCCAGCACCAGGCGCAGGTCGGTGGGCGAGCGCTGGGCAGAGCGCATCGCGGTGATCGGCGTGTTGTTCAGCTTGAGCTTGTCGAGGGCGGCGGACATCTGCGCGCCGTTGATGTCGACGACGATGCGGTTGGGCGCACTCAGGGTGAACAGACTGTGCTGCACGGGGCCGGACAGATCGAACACCAGACGTGTGTTGTCCGGCGCGCGCCAGATGCGCACGCTCTTGATTTGCGTGGCGGCAGAAACCTCGCCGGCAAAGAATGCCAGCAGAACGGACACCCCGATAAACAACGCCCGAAGGCGCAACCCCCAACCCATCTTTTTTCTATGCTCCCGTGGCCAGGGCGGCACACCAGGCTTCGCCCCGTGTTCCGTGCGGGTCGAGGCGCAGCATGCGTCCGCCCGCATGCGGAACAATGGTAATGTCCATGTCGGCCTTTGGCAAAATGCCTTTGCCACGCTCCGCCCATTCGATCAGGCACAAGGCATCGCCTTCGAAGTAGTCGCGGATGCCGAGGAACTCCAGTTCCTCCGGGTCGGCAAGGCGGTAGAGGTCGAAGTGGAAGGCGCGCAAGTCGCCGATTTCGTAGGGTTCGACCAGGGTAAAGGTTGGACTTTTTACCGATCCGCCATGGCCCAATCCCCGCAGGATGCCGCGAGACAGCGTGGTCTTGCCCGCCCCCAGGTCGCCATGCAGGTAGATCACCCCGTGCCCGCCGGTCGCTTCGGCAATCCGGCGACCGAGATCGACCATGGCCTCTTCGCCGTCGGCGAACAGATTCAGTTCAGGCATGGGGACAGCTCCTCGAGCAACTGACGAACGGCAGGAATCAGATCAGCGGCAGCCAGACCGCGCCCTTGCGCGCCAAGCGACTCGCCGGCGCGCGCATGTAGCCAGACCGCCAGGCTGGCGGCATCGAACGCAGGCAGCCCCTGCGCCAGCAGCGCACCGAGGATGCCGGACAGCACATCACCTAGCCCGGCACCTGCCATGGCGGGATGCCCGTGATTGCACAGCACCAGTCGGCCATCCGGGGAAGCGACCAGACTGCCGACGCCCTTGAGCACGACCACAGCCTGATAACGCTGCGCCAGCGCGTGCGCGGCTTTTGGTCGGTCAGCCTGGACCTCGGCAGTGGAAATGCCCAGCAGACGTGCCGCCTCGGCCGGATGAGGCGTAATCACCCAATCGCCGGACGGCCGTGCGACCAGGCCTTCAGCCAGCAGATTGAGCGCATCGGCGTCCCACACTTGCCGGCGCTCCAGGCTCGCCGCAGCGCTGACCAGCACACGCCCCCAGGCTTCGCGACCGACGCCGGGACCGACCACCAGGACATCGGCGCGCTCGGCGAGGCGCAGCAGTTCGGCAGAAGAAGAGATACCGCGCGCCATCAGCTCAGGCCGGCGAGCCAGCACAGCAGACACATGGGCGGCACGGGTCGCCAGGGACACCAGTCCGGCGCCACAGCGCAGCGCACTCTCGGCGGCCAGCAGCACGGCGCCGCCCATGCCGGTATCGCCACCGACCACCAGCGCATGGCCGAACAGGCCCTTGTGCGCGGCCTTCGGGCGCGCGGCCAGGCTAGCCAGCGATGCCGGAGCAAGACGGCGTGCCACGCCATCCGCAGAAATCAGCGCAGGATCGGCATCGAGCCCGTCGAACACCAGTTCACCGCATTGATCGGGGCCATTGCCGGTAAACAGGCCGAGCTTGAGGCCGATGAATGTCACGGTCAGGCCAGCATGCACCGCACAACCCAGCACTTGCCCGGTGTCGGCGCTCAGACCGGAAGGAATGTCCACAGCCAGCACCGGCAGGCCGCTGGCGTTGATCGCAGCGATGGCCGAGGCATAAGGCTCGCGCACCTCGCCACCCAGGCCGGTGCCCAGCAGCGCGTCCACCAGCACACCGCGCAGCTCGGCATGGCCGGTCCAGGCTTCGATATCCACGCCGACCGAACGCGCTTCGCCATGGGCCGAGGCGGCATCGCCTGACAGGCGGGAAGCATCGCCCACCGCCAGCACGCGCACGCGCCAGCCGGCGCGCAGGGCCAGTGCGGCGATCAGGTAGCCATCGCCGGCGTTGTTGCCATGGCCGGCCAGCACGGTGATCTCGCCGGCCTCCGGCCACTGGCGACGCAGGGCGCGCCAGGCGGCATGGGCGGCGCGACGCATCAGCTCGAAGCCGGGCGTGCCGGCGGCGATCAGGCGTGCGTCGAGGTCACGCACCTGCTGGGCGCTGTACAGATTCAGGGGCAGATCGTCGTGGGCAGTCATCGCTGTTCCGGGCGGCAGAATGTGTCGCCTTGGCGTACGGACGGGCCGACGCCGGCAAGGTCTGGCAGAATTATACGCACCCGGACTTCCCTTTCTCGCCTTCCATGCACGATTCGACACTCGACTATGCCGACCTCGCCCTCTCCATCAAGGACTGGGGGCGCGAACTCGGCTTCCAGCAGGTTGGCATCAGCGGGCTCGATCTCGAGGCCCACGGCGAACACCTGCAGCGCTGGCTGGAGGCGGGTTACCACGGCGAAATGGACTACATGGGCGCCCACGGCAGCAAGCGCTGGCGGCCCGACGAACTGGTGCCCGGCACCCTGCGGGTGGTGTCGCTGCGCATGGACTATCTGCCCGGCGACACACGCATGGCGCAGGTTCTGGGTGATCCGCAGAAGGCCTATGTCTCGCGCTACGCGCTGGGCCGCGACTACCACAAGCTGATCCGCAAGCGCCTGCAGCAACTGGCCGAACGCATCCAGCAACGGGTCGGGCCGTTCGGTTTCCGCGCCTTCGTCGACAGCGCGCCTGTGCTGGAGAAGGCCATCGCCGAGCAATCGGGCCTGGGCTGGATCGGCAAGAACACCCTGGTGCTCAACCGCAAGGCCGGCAGCTACTTCTTTCTCGGCGAGCTGTTCACCGACCTTCCGCTGCCGGTGGACCAGCCTCACGGCACGGAGCACTGCGGGCGCTGCTCGGCCTGCATGGACATCTGCCCCACCGCCGCCTTCGTGGCGCCCTATGTGCTGGATGCGCGGCGCTGCATTTCCTACCTGACCATCGAATTGAAGGGCCCGATTCCCGAAGACCTGCGCCCGCTGATCGGTAACCGCGTGTTCGGTTGCGACGACTGCCAGATGGTCTGCCCGTGGAACCGTTTCGCCCGCGCCACCGACCAGGGCGACTTCCAGCCGCGCCACAGCCTGGACAACGCCGCGCTGGCGGAGCTGTTCCTGTGGACGGAAGAGGAATTCCTCAGCCGCACCGAGGGCTCGCCACTCCGCCGCGCCGGTTACGAGCGCTGGCTGCGCAACCTGGCCGTGGGGCTGGGCAATGCGCCGTCGACCATCCCGGTGATCGAAGCGCTGCGCACGCGGCGGGAGTTCCCGTCGGAACTGGTGCGCGAGCATGTGAAGTGGGCGCTGCGCCGGCACAACGTTTGACGCGAAGGCCTTTCGCGGGAGCGCGCTTGCTCGCGAGCAGCCCCGCAGCGGAGGTTGTTCGCGAGCAAGCGCGCTCCTGCACGAGCAGATTCGCGCCAGTCAGACCTTGATGAAGTGCTCGCGGTAGTAGCGCAGCTCGGCGATGGACTCGCGGATGTCGTCCAGGGCCAGGTGGGTGTTGCCTTTCTTGAAACCGTCACGCACCGACGGCGCCCAGCGCGCAGCCAGTTCCTTGAGGGTGGAGACGTCCAGGTTGCGGTAGTGGAAGTAGCCTTCCAGCTTCGGCATGTGGCGATAGAGGAAGCGGCGGTCCTGGCAGATGCTGTTGCCGCAGATCGGCGAGCTGCGCTTGGGCACCCACTTTTCCAGGAAGGTGATGGTCATCGCCTCGGCTTCGGCAGCCGAGATGGTGCTTTCGCGCACGCGCTGGGTCAGGCCGGACTGGCCGTGCTGGCGGGTGTTCCACTCATCCATGCCGGCGAGCAGCTCCTCGCTCTGGTGCACGGCGATCACCGGGCCTTCCTCGAGGATGTTCAGGTCGCTGTCGGTGACGATGGTCGCCATCTCGATGATGACGTCCTTGTCCGGGTCCAGCCCGGTCATTTCCAGGTCGATCCAGATCAGGTTCTGCGGGTTCTGCATGATGGGGCTCCTCAGCTCAGCCCTCTAGTTTAGCGGGAAGCACGCCGCCGCATGCTAAACTCCGCCGCGATTTTCCCTGTGGATACCCTATGGCCAAGCGTCACCTCACCCGCCGGCAGAGCTGGCGGATCGAAAAAGTCCAGGAAGAACGCGCCGCGCGCGCGGCGAAGCGCGAGTCGCGCGCCCTGGAAGAACTGGAAGGCGGCGACCTCGGCCCGGAACAGACCGGCCAGGTGATCGCCCACTTCGGTGTGCAGGTGGAAGTCGAGGCCCAGGACGGCGACGCCGCCGGCCAGGTGTTCCGCTGCCACCTGCGCGCCAACCTGCCGCCGCTGGTGACAGGCGACCAGGTGGTCTGGCGCCCGGGCAATCAGGGCATCGGCGTGATCGTCGCGCAGCTGCCGCGCACCTCCGAGCTGCGCCGCCCGGACATGCGCGGCGTGCTCAAGCCAGTCGCGGCCAACGTCGATCGCATCGTCATTGTCTTCGCGCCGCGCCCCGAGCCCCACGCCAACCTGATCGACCGCTACCTGGTGGCTGCCGAGCACGCGGGCATCAAGCCATTGCTGCTGCTGAACAAGGCTGACCTGATCGACGAGGAAAATGCACCCTTCCTCGACTCGCTGCTGGGCACCTACCGCGAGCTGGGCTACCCGCTGCTGGAGGTCTCGGCCGCCAATGGCCTGGCGCTGGACGCCCTGCGCGCCGCGCTGAACGAACACGTCAGCGTGTTCGTCGGGCAGTCCGGCGTGGGCAAGTCGTCGCTGGTGAATGCACTGCTGCCGGGCGTCGACACCCGCGTCGGCGACCTCTCGGAAGTCACCGGCAAGGGCACCCATACCACTACCACCGCACGGCTGTTCCACTTCCCCGCCGGCGGCGACCTGATCGACTCCCCCGGCATCCGAGAATTCGGCCTCGGCCATGTCAGCCGCGACGATGTGGAAGCGGGCTTCATCGAGTTCCACGACCTGCTCGGCCACTGCCGCTTCCGCGACTGCAAGCACGACCGCGAACCGGGCTGCGCGCTGCTCAAGGCGCTGGAAGACGGGCGCATCTCGCCGCAGCGGATGGCCAGCTACCGGCACATCCTCGCGAGCCTGCCGGAAGACGAGTATTGATCGGCGGATAACCCCTTGCCCTGTCCTGCAGGCGCAAGCATCTCCGTAATCCAGCCACAACGAAGAAGGCCAGCTTTTCAGCTGGCCTTCTGGTTTCTCACTGCTGCTTGTTCAGCTCGTCGAGTTTCAGCGTTCCGCCGTCGTCGAACAGGTTGAGCTTCTGCTTGAGCTGGTCCGGCGGCAACGGATCCCCCTGCCCGGCCGCCGGCTTGGCCGGCGCTCCGTTGGGTGCCGGCGCACCCGGAGCGGCGCCCTCGGCAGGCTTGTCGGCCCCACCATCCTGGCCTTCGATGGCACGCTGGGCCTTCTTGGTCAGGACGATGATGTCGATGCGGCGGTTCACCGGGTTGAGCGGTTTGTCGCGATCGAACAGCGCCGAGGAGGCATAACCGACCACGCGGGCGATCTGGTCTTCCGGGTAGCCGCCGGCTTCCAGCGCACGGCGCGCGGCGTTGGCGCGATTGGCCGAGAGTTCCCAGTTGCCGAAATCGCCATTGCCCGCGTAAGGCTTGGCGTCGGTGTGGCCGCTGATGCTGATCTTGTTCGGCACCTGCCTGATGGTCTCGGCCAGCGCCAGCAGGATGTCCTCGAAGTACGGCTGCAGGCGCGCGCTACCCAGGTCGAACATCGGCCGGTTGTCCGAGTCGACGATCTGGATGCGCAGGCCGTCCTGGGTGATTTCGAAGAGGATCTGGTCCTTGAAGCGCTTTAGCGTCGGGTTCTCGTCGACCTTGTTCTGCAGCTCCTGCAGCAGCAACTCCAGGCGCTCCTTCTCGACCTGCTCGGCGACGTCCTGGGCCTGTTGCTCAGTGACCTTGGCGTTCTCGTCCGGGTTGATCCGCGTCTCGTCGGCGTCCGGCTGAGCCTGGATCTGCGGGTTCAGGGTCTTGTCCGGCGCCGGCGTCGGCGTGCCGCCCAGGTCGATGACGTAGGGACTGGCGCTCTCGGTGAAACCGATGGGGTCCTGGAAATAGCCGGAGATGGCCTTCTTCTGCTCCGGCGTGGCCGAGGACAGCAGCCAGAGTACGAGGAAGAACGCCATCATGGCGGTGGCGAAGTCGGCGAAGGCGATCTTCCAGCCACCGCCATGATGGCCGGCGGCGTAGCGCTTGATGCGCTTGACGATGATCGGCTGGTTGTTATCCATGCGTCAGACGACCTATCAGCGACCGCGAACGGCCTGCTCCAGCTCGCTGAAGCTCGGACGATGCGCCGGCAGCAGCACCTTGCGGCCGAATTCGACGGCCAGCGACGGCGGCATGCCGGAGGCGGAAGCCACCAGGCAGGCCTTGATCGATTCGTAGAGGTTCAGCTCTTCCTTGGCATCGTGCTCCAGGGCGTTGGCCAGCGGGCCGACGAAGCCGTAGGCGGCGAGAATACCGAGGAAGGTACCCACCAGCGCCGCGGCGACGTGGTGGCCGATCTCGGCCTGGCTGCCCTGGCCGAGCAAGGCCATGGTGATCACGATGCCCAGTACCGCCGCGACGATACCGAAGCCCGGCAGGGCGTCGGCCACGCGGGTCACCGCATGGGCCGGGTGTTCGAGGTCTTCCTTGAGGCTGCCCAGTTCCATGTCGAACAGGCCTTCCAGCTCGTGGGGGGCCATGTTGCCGGAGGACATGATGCGCAGGTAGTCGCAGACGTACGCGGTCATGCGTTCGTCCTTGAGCACCGCCGGGTACTTGCTGAAGATCGGGCTGGCGGCGGGGTCCTCGACGTCGGCCTCAATGGCCATCATGCCTTCGCGACGGCTCTTGTTGAGCACTTCGTAGAGCATGCCCAGCACTTCCAGGTAGAAGGTGTGGGTGAAGCGGTTGCCGAACATCTTCGGCGCCTTCTTCAGCACGGTCATGAAGGTGCTGCCAGGGTTGGCCTGGAGAAACGCGCCCAGCGCGGCGCCGCCGATGATCAGCACCTCGAACGGCTGGATGATGGCCGCGATCTTGCCGCCGGAGAGCATGTAGCCGCCGAGCACGCTGGCCATGAGAACGATGATGCCGATGATTTTTGCCATGGGGACCGGACTGAAACGGTGAACAGAAAGGGAGGCAAGTTTCCCGCCTCCCTGTTGTTATCGGAGATTTCGGGCAAGACTATAGGCCGAAAACACTAAAAACCAGTTCGGCGCCTCACGCATGCCCAAGCAAATGCTTCATCCAGAGCGTCTCAAGGCCTGGCTCACGCAGCTGGAAGACCTGCCTTTGCCAGTTCCGCTGGAGCAGCGCGACGATATTCGCCGTGCGTTGAACGATAGCCGGCGCTCGATCCGTGACATCGCCGACCTGCTGCAGGACGCGCCGACACTGGCTTTCGCCATCCTGCGCGAAGCCAACCGCGCGCAGAGTGCCCGGGACAATCCGGCGGAAAGCCTGGAGGTCGCGCTCAACCGCCTGGGCCTGAGTCGCGCCAGCCAGTTGCTCGACAGCCTGCCCGCAGTGCCCGAGGCGCAGATGCCGCGTGCGCTGAACCAGTTGCTGCTGATCAGCCGCCACGCCATGCAGCAGGCCAGCGGCCTGTTCGCCAACCGCCTGGCGCGGCTCTGGCAGGAAATCCACTGGGGCAGCCTGTTCACCCTGGCGCCACTGTGGGCGCTGGCCACCGCCCGACCGGAGCTGATGGAGAACTGGCAACGCCAGGTCTACGGCCTGGGCCGCTGCAGCAGCGAAGTCGAGGAAGAACTGCTCGGCACCCGCCTGTTACCATTGTGTCGAGCACTGGCCGACAGCTGGCGACTGCCGGACTGGGTCGGCCAGGGCTACGCCCTGCTCAGCGACGACAAGCGCCTGCTGGTGCGCGCCCTGCACGTCGCCCACACCGAACACGATGCACTGGGCCAGCAGCAGCGCCTGGACGCCGACCCGGAGCTGCAGCGCTGGCTGACCCGACCGGCCAACACGATCCTTCTCGCCAACAGCATCGCCATGGCCGCGCACCAGTCCTGGGGCGGCGTGCACATGCTGCGCTGGCAGCGCCTGACCAGTCTGTACCTGCAGATGCCGCTGGAGGAGCTGCAGCAGACCGTCCACGGCCTCGCCGCGCAGAGCGCCCGGCGCCACGCCCGCCCCCTGCTCTGGCACCCGGCCGAGGCGCTACTCTGGCCCTGGGAAGCGCGTCGCTGGCTCAACGGCCCGAGGGCCGAAGAGCCGACCAAGGCGCCAGACACCCTGGCGCAATGGCGCCAGCACTGCACCCGCCTGATGCAGACGCCCAGCCCGTTCGGCAACGCCGTGCAACTGCTCGACTGCGCCAGCGACGCCCTGCAGGCCTGCGGGCTGCAACGCGGCATGATCCTGCTGGCCGACAAGGGCGGCAGCTGGCTGCAGGCGCGCCGGGACTTCGGCCTGGACGGTGGGGTCGGCGACTTCAAGCTGGAAGTCGCCGCCAGCCCGGTACTGCGAAAACTCCTGCAACAACCCGGTCAGTTGCGCCTGAGCCCGACCAACATGGCCGAGTTCTCAGCGCTGATTCCCGGCGCGCTGAAGGCGCTGATCCCCAGCGAACACCTGCTGCTGCGCTCGCTGGGCAACGGCGCGCGGGTGGTCATGCTGGTCGTCTGCGACCGCAATGGCCAGCCGCTGGCGGACCTGCACGCCCAGGCCTTCGGCCGCACCGTGCAGTGCATCGAGCACGCGGTGAAGCAGATGGCGCGGGGCACCTGATCCGCGAAAGGTTTGCGCCCCGCCGCGTCCCCTTTAAACTAACCGCCCTCACGGGGTAGCCCAGGGCGCCTGCTCACGTTGCCTCCCCCCACCGTTCCCGCCGGGAGACCCCGACATGTCCGCCTTCTCCGCCCTGCCCCTGGTGATCGAACCGGCTGACCTCGCCAGCCGCCTCGACGCCCCCGACCTGATCCTGGTCGACCTGACCAGCGCCGCGCGCTATGCGCAGGGCCACATTCCCGGCGCCCGCTTCATTGCCCCCGCGCGTACCCAGCTCGGCGGGCCGGCACCGGGCCTGCTGCCGGCCAAGGCCGACCTGGAAGCTCTGTTCGGCGAGCTGGGCCACAACCCCGATGCTGTCTACGTGGTCTACGACGACGAAGGCGGCGGTTGGGCCGGCCGCTTCATCTGGCTGCTGGACGTGATCGGCCATCACAACTACCACTACGTCGACGGCGGCCTGCACGCCTGGCTCGCCGACGGCCTGCCGCTCTCCGAGGACACCCCGGCACCAGCCGGCGGCCCGCTGCCGCTGACCCTGCACGACGAGCCCACCGCCACCCGCGAATACCTGCAGAGCCGCCTGGGCGCCGCCGACCTGGCCGTCTGGGACGCCCGCAACCCCAGCGAGTACAGCGGCCAGAAAGTCCTCGCCGCCAAGGCCGGCCACGTACCCGGCGCTGTCAATTTCGAATGGACCGCCGGCATGGACCCGGCCCGCGCCCTGCGCATCCGTACCGATATGCCACAGATCCTTGAGGACCTGGGCATCACCAAGGACAAGGAAGTGATCACCCACTGCCAGACCCACCACCGTTCCGGCTTCACCTACCTGGTGGCCAAGGCCCTCGGCTATCCGCGGGTCAAGGGCTATGCCGGTTCCTGGTCGGAATGGGGCAACCATCCCGACACCCCCGTAGAGGTTTAAGGAATGTCGTTCAAAGATCGTCTGTTCATCCTCGCCCAGTACCTGCTGCCGCATCACCTGCTGTCGCGCCTGATCGGCTGCGCCGCAGAGTGCCGCGCGCCCTGGTTCAAGGACCGCCTGATTCCCTGGTTCGCCCGTCGCTACCAGGTGGACATGCGCGAAGCCCAGGTCGAGGACCTGCGTGCCTACGAGCACTTCAACGCCTTCTTCACCCGCGCCCTGAAGGACGGCGCGCGTCCGCTGGATGAAAACGCAGGCTCCGTGCTCTGCCCCGCCGACGGCGCCATCAGCCAGCTCGGCCCGATCGAGCACGGCCGCGTGTTCCAGGCCAAGGGCCACAGCTACAGCCTGATGGAACTGCTGGGCGGCGACGCCGAGCGCGCCGCGCCCTTCATGGGCGGCGAGTTCGCCACCGTCTACCTGTCGCCCAAGGACTACCACCGCGTGCACATGCCGCTGGCCGGTACCCTGCGCGAGATGGTCTACGTGCCGGGCCGCCTGTTCTCGGTAAACCAGCTGACCGCCGAGCAAGTGCCGGAGCTGTTCGCCCGCAACGAGCGCGTGGTGTGCATCTTCGACACCGAGCGCGGGCCGATGGCCGTGGTTCTGGTCGGGGCGATGATCGTCGCCTCCATCGAGACCGTCTGGGCCGGCCTGGTTACTCCGCCCAAGCGCGAGCTGAGGTCCTTCGCCTACGACGAAGCTTCCCGCGCACCGATCCACCTGGAGAAAGGCGCCGAACTGGGCCGCTTCAAGCTGGGCTCCACCGCCATCGTACTGTTCGGTCCGGAGCAGGTCAGCTGGGCGGAAAACCTCGCTGCCAGCACCGCCGTGCGCATGGGCGAGCGCCTGGGTGGCGCGCGCCAGGGCTGACGCCCACTCTTATAAGGCGGGCGGCCAATGAGTCGCCCGCCAACGCTTTTCGCCTCATCGTGCCAGTTCCCTGCCATGAAACGCTTCCTGCACCTGTTCGGCTGGCGGGCAAATGCCACCAGTCATCTGGAAAAATGGCTCTCCGCAATCGGAGCGCTGTGCGGCATCGCCGCCATCTACGCCGTCACCCACTGGGTCCTGCCCGGCGAAGCGGCCATCTGGGTCGTCGCCTCCATGGGCGCCAGCGCCGTGCTGCTGTTCGCCGTGCCTCATGGCGCCCTGTCGCAGCCCTGGGCCGTGCTTGGCGGGCAGGTCCTCTCGGCCATCGTTGGGGTGATCTGCCAGAAGCTCTTTCCCGACCAGCCCTTCACCCCCGCCCTCGCCGTGGGCGCGGCGATCCTGGTCATGCACTACGCGCGCTGCATCCACCCGCCGGGCGGCGCCACCGCGCTGGCCGCCGTCTCCGGCGGCCCGGCCGTGACCGCGCTGGGCTTCCACTACGTGCTCAGCCCGGTGCTGCTCAACGTGGTGCTGATTCTCCTCGTCGCCATCCTGTTCAATGGGTTGTTTGCCTGGCGTCGCTACCCCGCGCCGCTGGCACGCCTGCCGGACTCGCCGAAGCTGCCCGCCGGCCCGTCTCCGGAAGACCTCTACCATGCGCTGCGCAAGATGGATTCGTTCATCGACGTGCAGTTCGACGACCTGCTGAAGATCCTCCAACTGGCCCAGGAGCACGCCCAGGCACAGCGCCTGACGCCGGAAGATGTCCTGCTCGGCGCCAGCTACAGCAACGCCCTGAGCGGCGACGCCTGGGCCGTGCGACAGGTGATCGACGACCACCCGGACAAGCGCGGCCGCCAGGACCAGGTGGTCTACAAGGTGGTGGCCGGCGCCGGCAAGGGCAACACCGGCGTCTGCCGGCGCCAGGACCTGCTCGACTGGGCCGCCCATCCGGTGATCGCCCAGGGCGACGGCTGGGTACGCAGCACGGCGCAGGACTCGGCGAAGAACGCCCTGCAACGGCAGATCAAAGGCGAAACACCGCTGGCGTGACCTGTCCGCGCACCATCCGGGCGATGGGCTGCGGCGGGCGACGGATGCTGCTAGAGTTCGGAAAAAGCCGACAGTTATGACCAGCCGGTTCGTACAACGAGCCGGCTTGTGGAGAAACCATTCCCACCATGGACAACAGTCCCCAGCAGTTTCTACGTGTCCCCACACCGACGCACGAGAGCCTGAGCTTCTGCAACGCCAACACGCGCGAGCTGAAAAACTGGCTGGATCACCTGCCCAAGGCCAACCTCGGTGAAACGGCCCGCCAGCTCTATCAGGGGCTGATCGAGCTCAACCAGCTCAAGCTGCCGGTCGAGACGCGCCTGCAATTGCTGGAACTGTTCCGCCCGGAAGTGCACTTTGTCTGCCATAACCTGGAACGCCACTTCCTCAACCAGTCCATCGTCCTGGACGAGCGTCCGCGCAAGGTCGCCAACCTCTGCCAGGCGCTGCAGAACCACCTGGCCATCGGCTACAAGCTGATCGTCGTGCGCGAAGCCTCGCGCTTCACCCGCGAGCGCGCCCAGACCATGACCGCCGCCATCCAGCGCGCCATCCGCAGCCTCTGCGGTCCGCTGGTGCGCGCCTCGCAGCTGTACTGCCCGGTGCCGGAAAACCTCTGGCTGGAACTCCACCAGCTCTACCAACTGGCCCGTCAGCACGGCCTGCAGCACACCCCGGTACGCGACGCGCTGGCCCGCCAGGCCCAGGGCCTGTCCATCGAGCAGTCCTACCTGGTGGCGCTGATGCTCGGCTCGGCGCGCTGCAACCAGATGCGCCAGAACAACATCGCCCGCGTCGCCGAAGTCCTCGAAGGCTGGGCTGCGCTGGTGAAAGTGCAGACCGCCGATGCGCCCTCCACCCTGTTCGTGGTGGTTCCGCAGGTGGATGGCCCGCCGCGCTACCGCACCCTGTTCAAGGAAAGCGACCTTGCCGGCAGCCTGGGCATCGACCCGCAACCGCTGGTGGACGTGATCCGTGAATACCTGCTGCTGCCGCCGGAAAACCGAGCACAGGCGCGCCTGAAGGTGCCCGAGGGCGTCAGCGTCGACCTTCTGCAGCACCTCGCCGCAGCCTGGGGCGACATCGCCGAGCGCACCTTCCACCGCACCCCCGGCCAGGGCCAACTGACCCTGTGCATCGGCATGAGCGCCCTGCACTACTTCCTCGCTGGCCGTAAAAACTTCAATGACCTGCTGAAAATCCAGGTGCAGGAGCAGATACCGACCTTCAAGGCCGATGTGAAAGATGCCTGGTCCGATGCCTTCGACGCGCAGAAGCTCAACGACTGGCAACCCGGCATGCCGCTGGAAGAGATCGAGTACACCGCACCGCGCGCCACCGACGAGAGCGGTCTGGGCGTGGCGGCGGAGACTCCGCGCGACGATTACCCGGTGCACACACTGGCCATTGTCAACCACAGTCCCGGCGGCTACTGCCTGACCTGGCCGAAGGACATCCCCAGCCAGTTGCAGGCCGGCGAGATTCTGGGCATCCAGGACACCCCGGAGCACAGCTGGAGCGTCGCCGTGGTGCGCTGGATCCGCCAGGTCCGAGGCGGCGGCACGCAGATGGGCATCGAACTGATCGCCCCGCTCGCCCAACCCTGTGGCCTGCAACTGCTGCGCAAGACTGAACAGGGCAGCCAGTACCTGCGTGCCCTGCTGCTGCCGGAGATCGCCGCGATTTCCCGCCCGGCCACGGTCATCACACCGCGCCTGCCCTTCCAGGAAGGTAACCGCGTGCAGCTCAATTTGCATGGGGACGAACGCCGCGCCACCCTGACACGCAAGGTCACCGCCACCGCCAGCTTCACCCAGTTCGAATACCAGGCACAGGATTCAGCCGGCGCACCGAGCGATAAGCCCATCACAGCCCCGAACGCTCGCGGCCCCGGCGGGGAGGAAGACTTTGACTCGCTGTGGAAGTCTCTGTAGATTCCGGGGACTTCCCTTTCGTCGCCTTTTTGCTGCCGTCCAGCGCGGTATAAGCAGCCTTCCTCATGGCCAATGAAAAGAAAACCATCCGCCTGCTGATCCTGGAAGACTCGCAGAACGAAGCCGAGCGCCTGGTCAGCCTGTTCCGCAACGCCGGTCGTGCGACCCGCGTCCACCGCATCACCTCCAGTGAAGACCTGACGGACATCCTGCCCCAGGGCTGGGACCTGCTGATCGCAGCCCCGGAAGCCGAGGCGCTGGACCCGAGCGAAGCGCTGGGCGCCATCCGCCGCCAGGCCAAGGACATCCCCTTCATCCAACTGGTCAGCGGCACGGAGTCCGACGCCGTGACCGAGGCCCTCGCCCTCGGCGCGCAGGATGCCCTGCCGCAAGGCGAGGACGAGCGCCTGATCCTGGTGGCCAACCGCGAGCTGGCCAACCTCGAGGAACGCCGTGCCCGCCGCTCCGCCGAAGTCGCCCTGCGCGAAGCGGAGAAGCGCTGCCAGCTGCTGCTGGACAGCTCGGTGGACGCCATCACCTACGTCCACGACGGCATGCACATCTACGCCAACCGCGCCTACGTCGGCCTGTTCGGCTACGAGGACGCCGAGGAGCTGGAAGGCATGCCGATGATCGACCTGATCGCCGGCTGCGACCAGGCCAATTTCAAGGACTTCCTCAAGGGCTACCATCTCTCCAAGGAAAGCACCGAGGACAACGCCGACCTCGCCTGCAGCGGTATCCGCAGCGACGGTCAGGCCTTCGCCGCGCGCATGACCTTCTCGCCCGCCACCTACGACGGCGAGCCGTGCATCCAGGTGGTGATCCGCGCTGAATCCGACAACGCCCAGCTCGAGGAAAAACTCCGCGAAGTCAGCAGCCAGGACCTGGTCACCGGCCTGTACAACCGCGCCCATTTCCTCGACCTGATGGACAGCGCCGTGGAGCGCGCGGTGACCGCCGGCCAGCCGGCCACCTTCGCCTATATGCAGCTAGACCGCGCGCAGGCGCTGCAACTGGACCTGGGCGTCGCCAGCATCGACCTGCTGCTGGCGGACCTGGGAAACCTGCTGCGCGGGCAATTCCCCGAGCCGGCCCAGCTGGCGCGCCTGAGCGACGACGTATTCGCCGTGCTGTTGCCGGGCGAAGCCCCGGAGCACTCCGCGCCACGCTTCCACTCGCTGCTGAAGAAAATCGAAGGCCACCTGTTCGACATCCACGGTCGCAGCGCCCAGGTCACCCTGTCCATCGGCACGGCCGGGCTGGACGAGAAGACCACCCGCGCCCAGGAAGTCATCGAACGCGCCCACCGCGGCGCCGACGAGGTCGCACAGAAGAACGGCAACGGCCTGAAGGTCTTCAACCCGGCCGATGAACTGGCCGCCGCCGCCTACCGTGGCGACATCAGCGCAATCATCCGCCAGGCGCTGGAGCAGAACAGCTTCCGCCTGCTGTTCCAGCCGATCATCAGCCTGCGCGGCGACACCCACGAACACTATGAGGTGCTGCTGCGCCTGCTCAACCCGCAGGGCGAGGAAGTGCCGCCGGCTGACTTCCTCAACGCCGCCAAGGCCAGCGGGCTGGCCGAGAAGATCGACCGCTGGGTACTGCTCAACTCCATCAAGCTGCTCTCCGAGCACCGCGCCAAGGGACACGAGACCAAACTCTTCGTGCACCTCTCCAGCTCCAGCCTGCAGGACCCGGAACTGCTGCCGTGGCTGAGCGTGGCACTCAAGGCTTCGCGCCTGCCGGCCGACGCCCTGATCATCCAGATCAGCGAACCGGACGCCATCGCCTTCCTGCGCCAGGCCAAGGTGCTGAGCCAGGGCCTGGCCGAGCTGCACTGCCAGATCGCACTCTGCCAGTTCGGCTGCGCGCTCAACCCGTTCAACACGCTCAAGCACATGAACGTCGACTTCGTGAAGGTCGACGGCTCCTACGTGCAAGACCTGAACATCCCGGAGAACCAGGAAAACCTGAAGACCCTGATGGCCAGCCTGCACGCCCAGGCCAAGCTGACCATCGTGCCCATGGTGGAAAGCGCCACCGCGCTGGCCACCCTGTGGCAGGCCGGCGCCAACTACATCCAGGGCCGCTACCTGCAGGGGCCGAGCCAGGCGATGGACTACGACTTCGCTTCGGACGAGTGATTCCGACCGGCAGAAACAAGAAAGCCGCCCCAAGGGGCGGCTTTTTCATTCCGGCGTCGATCAGCGCTGGTCAGGCGCCTTCGCGGTCACGGAAGCCGAGCAGGTACAGGATGCCATCCAACCCGAGGGTGGAGATCGCCTGCTTGGCCGACTGCTTGACCAGCGGCTTGGCGCGGAACGCCACGCCCAGGCCGGCCAGGCCAAGCATCGGCAGATCGTTGGCGCCGTCACCCACGGCAATCGTCTGCTCCAGTTGCAGACCTTCCTTCGCCGCCAGCTCGCGCAGCAGGTCGGCCTTGCGCTGAGCGTCGACAATGGGTTCGATGGCCACGCCGGTCAGCTTGCCGTCGACGATCTGCAGCTCGTTGGCGAACACATAGTCGATGCCCAGCTTCGCCTGCAGCTGCTTGGCGAAGTAGCTGAAGCCACCGGAAAGAATGGCGGTCTTGTAACCCAGGCGCTTGAGTTCGGCGAACAGGGTTTCGGCGCCTTCGGTCAGGCGCAGCGAGGCGCCGATCTCTTCCAGCACATCCTCGGAGAGGCCCTGCAGCAGCGCCAGGCGCTCCTTGAAGCTGGCGCGGAAGTCCAGCTCGCCGCGCATGGCGCGCTCGGTGATCTCGGACACCTGCTCGCCGACGCCGGCGGCCTTGGCCAGCTCGTCGATCACTTCGGCCTCGATCAGCGTCGAGTCCATGTCGAACACCGCCAGGCGACGATTGCGGCGGAACACCGAGTCCTGCTGGAAGGCGATGTCGACGTTCAGCTCCTGGGCCACGCTGAGGAACTCGGCGCGCAGGGCAGCCGGATCGGCAGGCTCGCCACGCACGGAGAATTCGATGCAGCCTTTGCCCTCGTCGGCCGGCATATCCAGCGGCATGCGCCCGGACAGACGATCGATCTGATCGATGTTCAGGCCGTACTTGGCGGTGATCGAGCTGACCCGCTGCAACTGCTCGGCGGTCACCCGGCGAGTCAGCAGGGTGACGATGTGGCGGGGCTTGCCCTGGCCACCGACCCACTGGCGGTAGTCGTCTTCGGAGACCGGCGTGAAGCGCACCTGCTGGTCGAGCTTGTAGGCCGTGAACAGCACGTCCTTGAGCACCGACGAGGCCCGCTCGTTATCCGGGATTTCCACCAGGATGCCGAAGGACAGGGTGTCGTGGATCACCGCCTGGCCGATATCGAGGATGTTCACGCCACCCTGCGCCAGGACGCCGGTAATGGCCGCGGTGAGGCCGGGGCGGTCTTCCCCGGTGATGTTGATCAGGACGATCTCGCGCAAGGCGCTGTCTCCGCCATGGAAAAAAGGCGGTCATTCTACCTGCTTTCACTGCCTGCGGATGCTCCGCTCGCCTGCCTGCCCACGGATCAAGAGACGGCACCGCCGATCGGAATGCGCGGCAGATCGACACGACGCGCAGACTTTCGCCGCCTTGACAGCGCCTGCGGCGCTTTGCCCCCCGGTAGGGCCTCGTTATACTGCCCCGCATCTGCCCTAAAGAAGACCGAGCCCGCTGTGACCCGGCCCACCTCCGTCAAGCCCGACAATTTCTTCCTGCTGCTCTTCCACGCCCTGCGCCAGCGCCGCGTGCCGATTGCCCTGCGCATCGCTGTCCACAGCTTGCTGCTGGTGGCCACGGCCCTGGTGATCTACGCCTGCGTGATGGGCCTGCAGTTCAAGCAGGCCATGCAGCAGCAGGCCGACGCCCTTGGCCAGAGCCTGACCACGCAGACCGCGCAGTCGGCCACCGAGCTGCTGGTGTCCAACGACATCCTCAGCCTCAACGTGCTGCTCAACAACCTGACCAAGAACCCGCTGGTGGCCCACGCGGCCATCTACAGCGTGGACAACCGCATCCTTGCCGAATCCGGCACGCGGCCCAAGCAGGGCCTGCTGGGCGACGCCGAGGGCCTGTACTCCACGCCCATCACCTTCCAGGAGGTGATCGCCGGTCACCTGCGCATCAGCCTCGACATGCACCAGTTCGAGCAGCCGATGACCGTCAGCCTGCAGAGCATGGGACTGATCAGCCTGATCCTGCTGCTGCTCACCCTGACCTTCGGCCTGCGCCTGGGGCGGCAGATTTCCACACCGCTGTTACAGCTTCGTGTCTGGCTGCGCGATCCGGACGACAGCGCGCCGGGCGCCGGCCTGCAGAACGAGATCGGCGACCTCGCCCGCCAGCTCCAGGCGCGCCTGGCGCCGGAGAAGCCGCCGGCCCCCGAGCCAGTGGTCAGCCCCTCTGCGCCGCGCCCGAAAGCGCCGGCCAAGGCTGGCAAGCCCGTGGCCAGGGAACCGTCTCTGGAAGCCGTCGGTGCCACCGACGAACACGAATTCGACGAGAACATCTTCTCCGACGACGAACTGCTCGCGCCCGCCGCGCGCCGCAAGGCCGACTCCGATGAGGACTTCCCCGAGGAAGAATTCGAGGCGGTGACGGAAGAGGAAGCCGAAGACGAGATCGGCGTCGAAGAAGAACCTGAAGCCGAGCCGGAGCCGGTTTCCGCTGGCACCAGCGCGGTGCTGGCCGTGCAACTGGGCGCCCAGGAACAGCTGCGCCGACTGCCGCGCGCTCGCCTGGTCGACCTGCTGCAGCGCTACCGCGACTGCCTGGAGCAAGCCGCGCGCCTGTACAAGGGCACGCTCTACACCCTCAGCGACGGTGGCAGCCTGATCCTCTTCCACAGTCGCGACCAGGACGAGGAATTCCTCACCAATGCCCTGTGCTGCGGCGAGCTGATGCGCGCCCTGGGCCATGCCCTGCAGATCGAGGTGGCCGACAGCGGCATCACCCTGCAACTGCAGCTGGGCCTGGTGCTGGGCGAGGACGTCGCCGACCTGGAACAGGCCGAGCTGCTGCAGGATTCTTCCGCCCAGGATGCCCTGGCCCTGAGCCAGCACAGCCGCAACCTGCTGCTGGTGGAGAAATCCATCGGCGACGATGAAAAAGTCCGCGAGCGCGCACGTATTCGCCCTATCGCCAGCCCGGAAAATGCCTGCTGTGTGGAATGGCTGAAGGAACCTTATCCTTCCATGCTCGAACGCCAGCTCTCGCGCATGCGCGCCCTGCGCACCACCTGACACCAATAGAATGAGAGGTGGGGCCGCCTGGCCCCTCGTGGAAAGGATTCCATGACCACCCTGATCACCCATCCCCTGCCCGCGCTCGCCGTGGGCCTTGCGCTCGGCTCACGCTTCATCCCACCGCGCCTGCTGTTGGCCGGCATGCTCGCCGCCTGCCTGCCCGACCTTGATGTGGTCGCCTTCAAGTTGGGCATTGCCTATAACGATGCCTTCGGTCATCGCGGCTTCAGCCATTCCCTGCTGTTCGCGGCGTGCATGGGTGTGCTCGGAGCGCTGTGCTGCCGCCTGCTGAGCAGCGGCCCGCTGAAGGCCGGCCTGTGGGTGGGACTCGCCACCGCATCTCACAGCGTGCTGGATGCGATGACCGACGGCGGCCTGGGCGTCGCCTGGTTCTGGCCGTGGAGCGATCAGCGCTACTTCCTGCCGCTGCACCCCATCGAAGTCTCGCCCATCGGCCTGTCGCGCTTCCTCAGCCCGCGCGGGCTGGAGGTGCTGATCTCGGAGGCGCGCTGGGTCTGGCTGCCCTGCCTGGGCGTGGCGCTGGGCGGTATCGGTCTGCGCCGCGTCCTGCGTCGCAACGGCTGACTCAGCGCTTGCCCAACTGCACCTGAAGCTGCTCCAGTAACGGCGCCTGCGTGCTCGGCAAAGGCAGCTGCGCGGTGTAGCCCTGGAAGCTGCTGAACCGCGCCTGGTAATCCAGCTCGATCTGGAAGCGGTTGTCCCAGCCGGGAGAGTCCTCCGGCATCAGCTGATCGCAATCATGCAGGGCCTGGGGCGTCGCGCAGGGCTTGTAGGCCTGCGGGTAGACCTGACGCTTCCACAGCACCCAGGGCGACAGCGACAACCCGGCGAGGCTGTTGCGCCGCAGGTCCAGTTCCAGCAGCTGCAGCAGGCCGTTACCACCCAGGTACTGGTGCTGGTAGTCGACCATCACCATGTCCACGCTGTGCCCCAGGTCGTTGAGCATCCGCGTGTGCGCCGCGCCATCGGCATGGGCGTTCAGGGTGAGGAATACCTGGTCGTTACGGCGAATCAGCCGGTCCCATAGCAGTGCGCCGCTGGCGTTGTCTTCGCGGGACAGTTCCGCCACGCCTCCGGCGCTACGCCGCAGGATGCTGTGCGAGGCGAGAATCACCGGCACATGGGGATGCTCGTCGATGACGCTCTGCGCCCACGTCAGGGTGGCCTCGGAAGGGCTCCAGTCCAGCGCCAGCAGCAGGAACGACTGGCCGTAGCGCTGGAACAGGTGCACCTGGCTCAGGCCCTTGGGGTCGCTGCCGACGTAGGTACTCTGCCAGGCGGCGCGCTCGGGGCCGAAGTGATCCGCGAAGCGGTCGAGGAAGGAGCGACGGTCATCCGTGCTGGCCTCTTCGTGTACGTCACGTTCGCCCGTGGCGATGCTATAGGGCACGCCGCGCTCCTCCAGCGTGCGCATGGCGCCGCTGGCGGTCTGCCACTGGGTGGCGACACCGGCGTTTTCCACCACGTCGCCCAGGTGCACCACCAGCGGGACCTGCAGTACCTCGGCGTACTTGGCCAGCCAGAAAGTCTGCGCGAAGAACGCCAGCGCCGGCTGGTACGGCAGGTCGGGGAAGCGCTGTTCGCTGCGGAACAGGTGACGCTTGCGGTGATTGTTCTCCGCGTAGAACTGGGTATCGGGCAACAAGGGCAGCACGAAGCTGCCGCCGCCGGAGGCGATCTCCAGCGCTGGCAAGGGGTGCTGGCGGAAGAACGCCTGGTCCCGCTCGACCACATCCTGGGTATCGGAATCGCCGCAGCCGCCCAGCAACAGGCAGCCGGCAAGCAAGGGTGTCAGTGCTTTCATCACGGCTTGGAGCCCACTCCGGGAAGGCGCAGCAGGCGGAAGGTTTCCTTGTCGAAACTGCCTTCGAACAACAGCTGGGAGGCCGCCGGCTGGGTGGCGGCTACGCGCTCGGCATCGCGCGCCTGGATCATCAGGTAGAACGGGCCGCCCTGCGCCGCCAACTGCTCAGGGCGGTCGAGGAACAGCGGCTTCAGGTCGCGGTCGAGGTTGACCATCAGCTTGATCGCCTGCGCGTCCGGCGCCATGCCATAGAGCACCAGGGGGGCGGGCTGTGCGTCGAGCTGGCGCAGCACCTCGCGGGAAAACGCCTGGCTGTCGTACAGACGGTGCTCCATCGGTTCGAAGACCAGGATGTAGCCGGCCCAAAGCGCGAGCGCGGCGGCCAGCGCCAGTGCTGGCGGATGTCGCCAGCGCAGTGCACCGAAAACCAGCAGCGCGGCGAGCACCACGATGCACGCTGGCAGGCGCCAGCCCAGCGCGGCAAGCTCCTGCGGATAACGCTTCCAGGCCAACCACAAACCCGCCAGCAGCAGGACCGGCAAGGCCAGCCACAGCGCCCGCAGCAAACCGCGCAGCACCTGTGCCAGGCGGCTGCCGGCGACCATGAACGGGTAGCCGGCAATAATGGCGGCCAGTGGCGCCAGCGCGATGATGTAGCGGGCCTTCTTGGCCTGCGGCACCGACAGCCCGACCATGACCACCAGCGCCGCCAGGGCGCAGCCCGCCACCAGGCGGAACGCCGGCTCGCGGCGACGCTGCCAGAGCAGCGCCAGCGCCGGCAGCGCCAACGGGAAGGCCAGCGCGTAGTTGCCCAGGGAGCTGCGGAAGTAATACAGCGCATCGCTGGAGCCGGCGGAGCCGTCCAGACGACCGATCACCTGCATCTGCAGGACGTCCTGGACGAAGGCTTCGCCACCCGCCGAGCGCGCCAGGGCAATCAGCGCGAAGACGCAGAGGATCAGCAACGCCAGCGCGCTCGCCGAGAAGGCGAACAGCGGCTTCCAGCGCCGGTCCAGCAGCAGTTGACTGCACACCATGCCCGCCGGCACCACCAGCCCCAACGGGCCGCGCAGGGCGAAACCGAGCAGCAGCAACGGCAGCAGGCGCAGCAGCAAGCCTGGCACGCCATGGCGCTCGGCATGGAAGGCAACGTAGAAGGCCAGCAGGCCGACGGCCGCCACCATCAGGTCAAGGGACACGGCCCGCGTTTCGCTGACGAAGGTGGCGGTCAGCAGCAGCATCGCCACGCTGACCAGCGCCCAGGAGCGCGAGAACGGAGCCACGAGGCGATACACAACGCCGGTGCAGATCGCCCCGGCCAGGGCGGTGGGCAGCCAGGCGGTGAATTCGGTGACCCGCCCCAGTGGCAGCGAGAGCAGGTAGGTCAGGAAGGTCGAGGTGGCCGGATAGTCCGGATAGGGCGCGCCGTAGGTGGTCGGGAACCAGCCCGGCCCGTGGCGCAGCATTTCGCGCGCGAACAGCACGAAGCGCGAGTCGAAGCCGACGAAGGCATCGCCCTGCACACCGAGCAGGAACAGCATCAGCGCCGCCAGCATCACGCAAAGCGTCTGACGACTCAGGGCGGACTCCGCCTGAACACCGGAAAGTTGAGGGAGTGACGACACGCGCGAGTCTCTCGCAGGTTCCGCGCGGAAAACGTCCGGGCGCCATTAACCTGCACAAGCGCCCGTAGATACCACAGGGGCCGTCAAGAAGATGTCAAAACCGGCCACGGCAGAAGCAAAACGGCCCGCAAAGCTATGCTCGGCGGGCCGTGAATGCTGCGATCGCGAGGATCGGACTAGAAGCGGTAGACCTCGACATCGGTGCGGATCGGCACCACCAACGGGATCTTCGGACCTTCTTCCTTGGGCTTGGCCGCCTGCTCGGTATTGGCCACTGCCGGCTTGCGTGGCGGCGCAGCCTGCTGCTCGGCAACCGCTGCGGCAACCGGACGCACGTCACGAGCCAGTTGCACGGACAGCTTGCGCAGCAGGTCGCCCTGCGCGCGCACCTGGTCCTGCACGCTACCCGAGTGCGCCTCTTCCTCGCGGAAGACACGGCTGTCGCGCAGTTCACCCTTCGGGTCGAGCAGACGCCAGCGTGCCTCCAGCACCGCCGGCTCCTTGGGGCCGGAGTCCAGGCGGCTGATGGTCAGCATGACCTGGACCTGCGGAGTGAAGCCGGGCTTCTCCGGGAACAGCGCCAGGCGGGTGCTGTCCAGCTCGCCCGAGAGCAGGCGCATCAGCTGCTGACTGACGTTGGTCTCGAGACTGCCGGCCCAGCGGGCTTCGGTAGACAGGTTGAGGATTCCGTCAGCCTGGCGCTGGACCATGGTCTCGCGCTTCAGGTAGTCGGCCAGGGATACCGGACCGAGGAGTACAGCGACACCGTTGTCCCGTTCCGGAACCGGAACGGCACCCGCATCCAGCTGGTACAGCTGGGTCGGTCGATTCACCGTACAACCCGCCAGCCCAAGGAGGCTGACGAGGGAAAGATAGGCCAAGGCGCGCAAAGCGCTCATCTGGATCACCGTCATTCGCCGATTTTCGGCGCTACTTCTAACAAAACCAATATGACTTCAGGCAACGCGCCGCGGCGCCGGTTACCCAAAGGGACGTATCATCCCTTAACCGGCGCCTCAGCTCCAGAGGCAGAATGTATCGAGCCGCGTTTCAATCCTGAGACAGCGATTCTACCAGCAAGGCGTCCACTCGCTGGAAACCGCGCGGCAGTTTGTTGCCCCGACGGCCCCTTTCGCCCTTGTAGTGCTCCAGGTCGTCACCCTTGAGCGAGAGCGTGCGCTTGCCGGCCTGCAGCACCAGAGTCGCGCCCGTCGGAAGAACGGCGAGGTCGGTGAGGTACTCCTCGCGGCTGGCCACGCGGTCGCCCGGCACGCTGATGATCTTGTTGCCCTTGCCCTTGGCCAGCTGCGGCAGGTCGGAGACCTTGAACAGCAACAGGCGGCCTTCGGTAGTGACTGCGGCGATCCAGTCCTGTTCCAAGTCATTTACCGGGCGCGGCGCCATGACCTGCGCACCGTTGGGCAGGCTGAGCAGCGCCTTGCCGGCCTTGTTCTTGGCCTGCATGTCCTCGCCCTTGGCGACGAAGCCGTAGCCGGCGTCAGAGGCCAGCACATACAGGGCATTATCCTCCGGCAGCAGCACGCGATCGAAGGAGGCGCCCGGCGGCGGCGTCAGGCGGCCGGTGAGCGGCTCACCCTGGCCACGGGCGGACGGCAGACTGTGGGCCGCCAGCGAGTAGCTGCGCCCCGTGGAGTCAATGAACACCGCGTACTGGTTCGAGCGGCCCGGCGCGGCCACCTTGAAGCCGTCGCCGGCCTTGTAGGAGAGGCCGGTGGCGTCGATGTCGTGGCCCTTGGCGCAACGCACCCAACCTTTCTCGGACAGCACCACGGTCACCGGCTCGGTCGGCATCAGCTCGGTTTCCGACAGGGCGCGGGCTTCGGCGCGGGCGACGATGGGCGAGCGGCGGTCGTCGCCGTAGGTTTCAGCGTCGGCCAGCAGTTCGTCGCGCACCAGTTTGCGCAGCTTGGCGTTGGAACCCAGGATCGCCAGCAGTTTGGCGCGCTCCTTGGCCAGCTCGTCCTGCTCGCCGCGGATCTTCATCTCTTCCAGGCGCGCCAGCTGACGCAGGCGAGTGTCGAGGATGTAGTCGGCCTGCAGCTCGGAGAGCTCGAAGCGCTGCATCAGGACTGGCTTGGGCTGGTCCTCGGTGCGGATGATGTGGATGACTTCGTCGAGGTTGAGGAAGGCGACCAGCAAACCTTCCAACAGGTGCAGGCGCTTCTCGACCTTGTCCAGGCGGAACTGCAGGCGGCGGCGCACGGTGTCGGTGCGGTAGGTCAGCCACTCGCTCAGCACCTGGCGCAGGTCCTTGACCTGGGGTTTGCCGTCCAGGCCGATGACGTTCATGTTCACCCGGTACGAGCTTTCCAGGTCGGTGGTGGCGAACAGGTGGGTCATCAGCTCTTCGGCATCCACGCGGTTGGAGCGCGGAATGATGACGATGCGGGTCGGGTTCTCGTGGTCCGACTCGTCGCGCAGGTCAGCCACCATCGGCAGCTTCTTGGCCTGCATCTGCCCTGCGATCTGTTCCAGCACCTTGGCCCCGGAGACCTGGTGCGGCAGCGCGGTAACGACAATATCGCCGTCCTCGACGCGGTATACGGCGCGCATGCGCACCGAGCCACGGCCGGTTTCGTAGATCTTCTGCAGGTCGGCGCGCGGGGTGATGATTTCCGCTTCGGTGGGGAAATCCGGGCCCTGCACGTGCTCCATCAGGTCGACGATGGTCGCTTGCGGCTCATCCAGCAGGCGGATGCAGGCAGCGGCCACTTCGCGCAGGTTGTGCGGAGGAATGTCGGTGGCCATGCCCACGGCGATGCCGGTGGTGCCGTTGAGCAGCAGGTTCGGCAGGCGCGCCGGCAGCACGGCCGGCTCGTCCAGGGTGCCGTCGAAGTTCGGCACCCAGTCCGCGGTGCCCTGGCCCAGCTCGGACAGCAGGGTCTCGGCGTAGCGCGACAGGCGGGCCTCGGTGTAACGCATGGCGGCGAAGGACTTGGGATCGTCCGGCGCCCCCCAGTTGCCCTGACCGTCCACCAGCGGGTAGCGGTAGGAGAACGGCTGCGCCATCAGCACCATGGCTTCGTAGCACGCCGAGTCGCCGTGGGGGTGGTATTTACCCAGCACGTCACCGACGGTACGCGCCGACTTCTTGTGCTTGGAGTCGGCGTCCAGGCCCAGTTCGCTCATGGCGTAGACGATACGCCGCTGTACGGGCTTGAGACCGTCGCCGATGTGCGGCAGGGCGCGGTCCATGATCACGTACATGGAGTAGTTCAGGTAAGCCTGTTCGGTGAAGTCGGCCAGTGACCGGCGCTCCACGCCCTCCAGACTCAGATCGAGGGTTTCGCTCATGCGTGCCTCACGGTGTAGATCGCTGGCGCAGCACCAGGGTGCCGTCCTGCTGGGTGAAATCGAGTTGTCTGAGTGCGCTCATGCCGAGCAGCACCTCGTCGCCTTCCATGCCCGGCGCAATCAGCGCCGGCACATTGGTCAGGCGGATGTCGCCAAGCTGCAGGCTGGGCAGGCGCGTGCGCCAGCCCTGACTGCGGCCGTTGGCGGTGTCCAGGGTCACCGGCAGGCCACGCGGCAGGCCGAGGCGATCGGCCAGGCGCTGCGGCAGGGCCACCTGGGTGGCGCCGGTGTCGAGCATGAAGGTCACCGTCTCGCTGCCGATCCTGCCGTCCACCACATAGTGGCCGGCGCGATTGCCGATCAGCCGCACTTCCACGTAACCGTCGCCGCGGGTCGACTGCGGCTGCGGGTTGGGGTTGTGCTGACGGGTTTCCCAGGCACCGAAATAGCGGGTGGCCAGCAGGATGCCCGCGCCCCAGGCGAGGAACATCATGATCTTGCCGATCCGCTTGCCCGGCACCGCGTCGTTCATTTGCCACCAAGCCAGCCGCCGGCCGGCGCCGCGAAGCGCAGCACGTAGGGGCGACTGTCACCGTCGGCGCGGGCGTGCTCGCCGTTGTCCAGGCCGATCCAGGCACCCTGGTCGTCGAGGATCAGCGCTTCGGCCACGCCGTAAGGCAGGTCGTAGCGCCGTTCCGGGGCAAGCGCACCGGCGGCGAAGGACCAGCAAAGCTCCTGCGCGCCGGTCTTGGCATCGCGGCGGCAGATCTGGTGCGCCAGGCGTTCCAGGGTGAACAGCTTGTCCTTGTACAGCGCGAGATCGGAGAAATCGATCGGCAGCGCGCGCTCGGCGCCCAGCTCCGGCGGCGGCAGCGCGGTGCCGCCTTCGCTGAGCATCACGCAGTTGCCATCGCACTTCCAGGTGCCGTTCTCGTTATGCACCTTGAGCAGGCCGCGGCGCTGGCGCTCGGCTGCCAGCCACAGCTGCTTGCCGTCGGCGCTGATGGCGATGCCTTCGTAGAGCGCATTGAATTCCATCAGCAGGCCACTGGCGCGGGCCTGACGCAGCAGGTTCTGCGGCAACGGCAGCCAGCTCGGCTCGCCAACGGCGGGCAGCAGCAGGACGGCGGCATAGCCCTCGCTGACCACATAACGGTTGCCCGCCTGGTCGCAGCTGATGCCTTCGAAGTCCATGGCGCCGCCGCGCAGCAGGCCGCCGATGCTGACCCGCGCGCGGGTGCCCCAGGACAGGCCGCTTTCCGGCGTGCCCGGCACCACGAAGGGTTCGGCGCTGGCCTGCCAGGCCTTGCCCGGCGTCTCGTCGATCAGCAGGCGATAGATGCGGTCGTCGTCGCGGTCGGACACCGTCCACATCTCGTTGCCGCACAGCGCGAGCCCGGAGAGGTTGCCGCTGGGCATGCCTTCCACCGGGTGTTCCGCGACGAACTGCAGCGACGCCGGCGCCATGGGCGTGGCGAGCGGCGCGGCAGCCTTGGGAGCCTGGGCGGCGACGGCAAGGCCGGCGCAAAGCCCAAGCGAAGCCAACAGCCAGCGCATCAGGCGATGTCCGCCAGGTTGCCCTTGGTTTCCAGCCAGGACTTGCGGTCGCCGGCGCGTTTCTTGGCCAGCAGCATGTCCATCATTTCCACGGTGCCCTCGGTGTCTTCCAGGGTCAGCTGGACCAGGCGACGGGTGTTCGGATCCATGGTGGTTTCGCGCAGCTGCGGCGGGTTCATCTCGCCCAGGCCCTTGAATCGGGTGACCTGCGGCTTGCCACGGCGCTTCTCGGCGGCCAGGCGGTCGAGGATGCCGTCGCGCTCGGCTTCGTCGAGGGCGTAGAAGACTTCCTTGCCCAGGTCGATACGGAACAGCGGCGGCATGGCGACGTAGACGTGGCCGGCTTCCACCAACGGGCGGAAGTGACGGACGAACAGTGCGCACAGCAGGGTGGCGATGTGCAGGCCGTCGGAGTCGGCGTCGGCGAGGATACAGATCTTGCCGTAGCGCAGCTGGCTCAGGTCGGCCGCACCCGGATCGACGCCGATGGCCACGGCGATGTCGTGGACTTCCTGGCTGGCGAGCACTTCGCCGCCGTCCACTTCCCAGGTGTTCAGGATCTTCCCGCGCAGCGGCATGATCGCCTGGAATTCCTTGTCCCGCGCCTGCTTGGCCGAACCGCCGGCGGAGTCACCTTCCACCAGGAACAGCTCGGAACGCATCGGGTCCTGCCCCGCGCAGTCAGCCAGTTTGCCGGGCAGTGCCGGGCCCTGGGTGATCTTCTTGCGCTCGACCTTCTTGCCCGCCTTGAGGCGGCGGCCGGCGTTGCTGATGGCCAGTTCGGCCAGCTGTAGGCCCAGCTCGGGGTGGGCATTGAGCCACAGGCTGAAGGCATCCTTGACCACACCGGAGACGAACGCGGCGGCCTCGCGGGAGGACAGGCGCTCCTTGGTCTGGCCGGAGAACTGCGGCTCCTGCATCTTCATCGAGAGGACGAAGGCGATGCGCTCCCAGACGTCTTCCGGGGCCAACTTCACGCCGCGAGGCAGCAGGTTGCGGAATTCGCAGAACTCGCGCATCGCATCCAGCAGGCCCTGGCGCAGGCCGTTGACGTGGGTGCCGCCCTGGGCGGTGGGAATCAGGTTGACGTAGCTTTCCTGCAGCGATTCGCCGCCCTCGGGCAGCCACAGCAGGGCCCAGTCCACCGCCTCCTTGTTGCCGGCCAGCGAGCCGCAGAACGGCTCGTCGGGCAGGCGCAGGTTCTCGGAGACCGAGTCGACCAGGTAGGAACGAAGACCGTCCTCGTAGTGCCACTCGATGCGCTCGCCGGTGGACTTGTCCTCGAAGCTGACCAGCAGGCCTGGGCACAGCACGGCCTTGGCCTTGAGCACGTGCTTGAGGCGGCTGACGGAGAACTTGTGCGAATCGAAGTACTTGGCGTCCGGCCAGAAGTGCACGCTGGTGCCGGTGTTGCGCTTGCCGACGGTGCCGACGACCTCGAGGTCGCTGGACTTGAAGCCGTCGGCGAAGGTCATGCGGTATTCGTTGCCGTCACGCTTGACCCGCACCTCGACCAGGGTCGACAGCGCGTTCACCACCGAGATGCCCACGCCGTGAAGGCCGCCGGAGAACTGGTAGTTCTTGTTGGAGAACTTGCCGCCGGCGTGCAGCTTGGTGAGGATCAGCTCGACGCCGGGCACGCCCTCTTCAGGGTGGATATCCACCGGCATGCCGCGGCCGTCGTCGATCACTTCCAGCGAGTTGTCCTCGTGGAGGATCACCTGCACGCTCTTGGCGTGGCCGGCGAGGGCTTCGTCGACGCTGTTGTCGATGACTTCCTGGGCCAGGTGGTTGGGCCGCGAGGTGTCGGTGTACATGCCCGGGCGCTTGCGCACCGGGTCGAGGCCGGAGAGAACCTCGATGGCGTCTGCGTTATAGGCGTTCTGCTGGGCCATGGGGTTCCTGCTTAATCAGTCGAAGAGGTGATGGCTTCAAAGTCGGAAAAATCCACGTCGCGCCACTGGCTGGACGGCACACCGGCAAAGGCCAGGAGCGCCGGCAGATGGCTGACGAAGCGCTGGAAGCCGTGGTCGCCGCCGGACTCGATGCGCAACGCGCCGGCCCGGTAGTAGCGCTCGGCGGCGCGGTAGTCGAGGGTTTCGTCGGCGGTCTGCAGCCACACCTGGTAGCGCGAGCCTTCGATGGGCGCGGGGACTTCCAGTTCCGCCAGCGCGGCAACGTGATCGAGGGTCAGTTCCCAGGTCTCGCCGCTGTAGTAGTTGGTCTGCGGGCCGAGCTGGCCGTCGAACAGCCGGTGCGGTGCCACCGCCGGGTTGATCAGCACGGCCTTCAGACCATGGCGTTCGGCCAGGTACGTCGAGTAATAGCCACCCAGGGAGCTGCCGATCAGCAGCGGCTGGCCCAGTTCGGCGACGGCGGCTTCCAGTTGCGCCAAAGCCTTACGCGGATGGTGATGCAACGCGGGCACGCGCAGTTGCTCGGCCAGGCCCAGGCGCCCCATGGCAGCCGTGAACTGGCGCGCCTTCTGCGAGCCGGGCGAACTGTTGAAGCCGTGGATATAGAGGAATGCGGTCATGGGCCGGGAGGCTACAAGCTGCAAGTGGCATGCCGCAAGTGGGTCAGCGTCGCAAGGCGTTCCAAGCGTGACCGATCAATAGCCCTTGATGCTGTAGTCGACTTCGAATGCGATGTCGGTCACCCGCGAAACGCCAGTCTCTACCTGACCATCGGGCAGCAGGCGCAGCCAGCGATAGCCCGGCGCCGGGCTGTCGACGCAGAAGTCCTCGCTACCGGGAGTGAACTGCACGCAGGTCGACGGCGAGGCCAGCAGGCGCACGTCGCCGCGCATGCGATCGATCTCCTGATGCACGTGCCCCCAGAGCAGGCAGCGCACGTTCGGGTGACGGTCGATGACGGCAAACAGCCGTTCCGGGTTGTAGATACCGATGCGGTCCATCCACTGGCTGCCGATGGACACCGGATGGTGATGGAAGCTGATCAGCAGGTGCTTGTCCGGCGCGGCCTGGATGGCGCGCTCCAGCAGCTGGATCTGCTCGACGGTCATCTGCCCCGGCACCGCGCCGGGAATGGTGGAGTCCAGCAGGATCACCCGCCAGGCGCCCAGGTCGATCACCGGGTCGAGCAGGTCGGTACCGGCGGCGGCTTCGCGCATCGGCTCCATTTCGTCGTGATTGCCGGGGAACCAGCGGGTCGCTGCGTCGATCGGCGCGGTGATGGCGCGGAATCGCTGGTAGGACTCGACCGAGCCATCCTGGGAGAGATCACCCGTGGCCAGCACCAGGTCGATCACCGGTTGCTCCTCGCCCACCAGGCGGACGACCTGCGTCAGGCTGTCGGCGGTATCCATGCCCAGCAGCCGGCCATTTTCCTGCGCGAACAGATGGCTGTCGGAAAGCTGGACGACCAGGACGGAATCGGAAGCGGTGGGCTGGGTGGGCAAAACGCCTTCTCCTGTGAGGCGGGCGTGCGGGAATTCGTGACGAAGTATGGTGACAGGCGCCCCCCTGAGCAAACCGGGAAAGCGTCACAGATCACAGTTAGGGACACGAGTGGGCGATGGGCGGGCAGGATATCACGCGCAGCCATATCACATGGCCATCATCGAGACTTCAGCGTTGCAGCACTGGCTCCAGCTCGTGGCCGCAGGACAGGCAGTGGCTCAGCCATTCGCCGAGGAACTGGTTGAGCTGGTTCTTCTCGTCCGGCTGGTGCATCGCCTGGTTCGGGTAGGGGTAGATCGCCAGCAGGCGGCGCGCCTGCTCGGCGCCGACCACTTCGGCCATGCGTGCATCGTGGTACACCCGCACTTCCAGCTTGGGCGCCGGCAGCCAGGGCAGGCCCAGCTCCTGGCGCACCTGCAGCACGGTGGTGTAGGGGCAGGCTTCGATCACGTCCAGCGCCAGCACGCCAAGCAGACGCTCGCCTTCGCTGAGCGCCACGCGACGCGAAACCTGGGCCTCGCGCATTTCCGGCAACAGGCGCATCAGGCGCAAGTAGTTCGCCTCGCAGGTCGCCTGCAGACCCGCCAGGTCGACGCGATAGCGCTCGCGCAACAGATTCACACCCATAACCCCCTTACCTCGGCGCGATTGAGCGCCAGCCATTGCAGGGCGAGCATGCTCGCCGCGTTGTTGATGCGGCCGTCACGTACGGCCTGCAGTGCTTCCTCGAACGGCATGACATGGACGCGGATGTCCTCGCCCTCCTCCTCCAGCCCGTGGATGCCCGAGGCATTGCTGCTGTCGCAGCGGCCGACGAACAGGTGCACCAATTCGTTGCTACCACCGGGCGACGGCAGGTACTGGGCGATCGGCCAGAGCGCGCCGAGAGTCAGGCCGGCCTCTTCCACCGCTTCGCGGCGGGCGACCTCCTCGGGCTCCTCGTCCTTGTCGATCAGCCCGGCCACCAGTTCCATCAGCCAGGGATTGACCCCGGCGTCCATGGCGCCGACGCGGAACTGCTCGATCAGCACCACTTCATCGCGCTGCGGATCGTAGGGCAGCACGCACACGGCATCGTGGCGCACGAACAACTCGCGCTTGAGCACCGGGCCCATGCCGCCGGCGAACTGGCGGTGCCGCAGGTGCAGGCGGTCGACCTTGTAGAAGCCCTTGAAGCACTGCTCGCGCTTCTGGATCTCGATGTCCTGGGGGCCTGGCTTGAACGTTTCCGACATCCCGTTCCTACTCCCGTTCCTACTGACAGTACGTTGAACTTCGCGCCATCCTATCGCGCCGCCGGGGCAGGCGCAGCCTCTTTCGCGGGCGGCCGGACGACCAGATTGGCTGTGACCGCCGCACGCAGCCGGGGTTCGCAAAGTGGTTCATAATCAACCGCCGAACCGGCAGCGCCGATGGCGGTCGAACCACTCCATTGCCGGCGAACGTCCACGACAAGGAATCCCATGCGACTTCTGAAACTAGCAGCCCTGTGCGGCATCAGCCTGTTATTGGGGGCATGCCAGGGTCTGTTCAAGCCCGCGCTCGACGAACCGCTGGCCGCGCAGCACACCGCGTTCGAACATCCCCAACCCGGTTGCCAGGGCGAGCAGTGCCCGCTGTTCAACCTCGATACCCTCAGCTTCGACGACGAGCCGGCGCTCAACGAGGCGATCAACACGCAACTGCTGCAACTGGCCCGCGAAGGCGACGGCGCGGCGCCCGCCAGCCTGGACGTCTACGAGAAGCGCTTCCTCGATTCGGCCCAGCCCGGCTGGAGTTCCTACCTTCAAGCGAAGATCCGCGAACAGCATGACGGTCTGGTGATCATCGAGCTGTCCAGCTATCGCTTCACCGGCGGCGAGTACGGCCAGCCCGGCCGCGCATTCATCAATTATGATCGACGCATCCACAAGGTGCTCACCCTCCAGGACATTCTTCTGCCCGGCCAGGAGGACAACTTCTGGAAGGTGGCGCGCATGGCGCACCAGGCGTGGATCCTGCAGAACAAGCTGGACGAGCAGGACCCGAACTTCTCGAAGGACTGGCCGTTCCAGCCGACCGAGCACTTCGCCCTGACCTTCGGCGCGATGACGCTCAAGTACGACATCGACCGCATCGCCCCGCATTCGGTCGGGCACCCGGAGCTGAAGATTCCGTATCCGCGCCTGAATGGCATCGTGAAGACCTACTACTTCCCGGGGCGCGGGGCGCAGTAAGTCTCGATCTGACTAGCCAGAGAGCCATCGCAGATTCGTCCGCGATTCACCGGCTGCTCAGGAGCGTTCCCGGTCGCGTGCATGGCCCGCTCCTACAGTTGGCCGTGGAGCAATGGCTCAGCTTTTGTAGGAGCGGGCCATGCCCGCGAACAGCATCACGCCGAAGCCGGAACCCTGGCGCCAACGCGCCCCAGCAGCAGCTGCAACACCCCGGCCACCACCAGCGCCGGCAAGGTCGCGCTCAGGTCCGGCTGGTAGTTCGCCAGCAGGTGATACACCACCACGCCACCGCCCCAGGCAACCAGCGAACCCCAGCGCAGGCCGTGGGGAATCGCGGCCGGCGCGCGGCGGCGCAGGACGAAGTGGTCGATCAGCACTACGCCGAACAGCGGGGCGAACACCGAGCCGATCAGCAGCAGGAAGTTCTGGTACTGCGCAAGCGGCGCGAACCAGGCGATCAGGGTGCAGATCACGCCGATGGTCAGGGCCAGCAGCTCGACCTTGAGCGGCAACAGGATACCGCTGGAAACCGCCGCCGAGTGGATGTCGGCGAAGGCCTTCTCCGATTCATCCAGCAGGATCAGCAGCAGCGGGATGCCCATGCCGGCGCCGGCCAGCGCCAGCAGCAGCGCATTGGCGTCGCTGCCCTGGGCGAACGCCAGGGTATAGGCCACACCCAGCCCCATCAGCCAGAAGCAGCCGATGAAGAAGCCCAGCGCGGCGCCGGCGAAGGTCTGCCCGGCGCGCTTGCCGAAGCGCGAGTAGTCGGCGATCAGCGGTAGCCACGACAGCGGCATGGCGATGGCGATGTCGAAGCCCACGGCGAAGGACAGCGAGCCGTCGCCGGCCTTGGTCCAGAGGGCGGCCAGGTCGGCGCGCTGGAACAGGTCGAAGGTCAGCCAGATGCACGCGGCGAGTAACAGCCAGATGCCCCAGCGGCGCAGCACCTTGCGCACGAAGGCGAGCGGGCCGGCCACTGCCAGCAGGGTCGCCAGGGCGCCGAATACCAGGGTCCAGAGCGCCGGACTGGTCCACAGGCTGCCTTCGCCGAAGGCACGGGTCGCCAACAGGCTGGCGGCATCGCGCATGACGATGATCTCGAAGGCGCCCCAACCGATCAGCTGCATCAGGTTCAGCAGCGCCGGCAGCGCGGCGCCGTGGCTGCCCAGGCTGAGCTTGAGCGAGGCCATGGCGGACAGGCCGGTGTCGGTGCCGATCACCCCGGCGCTGGCCAGCAGCAGCACGCCGACCAGGGTGCCGAGCAGGATTGCACCGAGCGCGCCGGCCAGGCCCAGGCCCGGCGCCAGCAGGGCGCCGGTCTGCAGCACCATCAGGCCGATGCCCAGGGAGAACCAGAGGGAGAACAGGTCGCGCAGGCCGAGCACGCGCTGGGTGCTGCCCACGGCGGAGGTCGGTGAATAGTCGATGGCGGTAGTGGTCACGATGCGTGCAGGGCTCAGTGGTTGGAGTGGGTCTTGTTCTTGGGATGGAGCGAAAACGCCCGGCTCCGCGAAGAGCCGGGCGCGGGTGTCACACCTGTTTGTAGATCACCGAGCCTTCGTCCCTGAAGCGCGTGGCCTGCTCCTGGAAGCCGGCCTCGATGGCTTTCTGCTCATCGGTCAGGCCATTTTCCTTGGCGTAGTCGCGGACTTCCTGGGTGATCTTCATGGAGCAGAACTTCGGCCCGCACATGGAGCAGAAGTGCGCCACCTTGGCCGAGTCCTTGGGCAGGGTCTCGTCATGGAAGGCCCGGGCGGTGTCCGGGTCCAGGCCGAGGTTGAACTGGTCCTCCCAGCGGAACTCGAAGCGCGCCTTGGACAGCGCATTGTCGCGGATCTGCGCGCCCGGATGGCCCTTGGCAAGGTCGGCGGCGTGCGCCGCGATCTTGTAGGTGATGATGCCGGTCTTCACGTCATCCTTGTTCGGCAGGCCCAGGTGCTCCTTGGGCGTGACGTAGCAGAGCATGGCGCAGCCGAACCAGCCGATCATCGCCGCACCGATGCCCGAGGTGATGTGGTCGTAGCCCGGCGCGATGTCGGTGGTCAGTGGGCCAAGGGTGTAGAACGGCGCCTCGTCGCAGCACTCCAGCTGCTTGTCCATGTTCTCCTTGATCAGGTGCATCGGCACGTGGCCGGGGCCCTCGATCAACACCTGGACATCATGCTTCCAGGCGATCCGGGTCAGCTCGCCCAAGGTCTCCAGCTCGCCGAACTGCGCGGCGTCGTTGGCGTCGGCCACCGAGCCCGGACGCAGGCCGTCGCCCAGCGAGAAGCTGACGTCATAGGCCTTCATGATCTGGCAGATTTCCTCGAAGTGGGTGTAGAGGAAATTCTCCTGGTGATGGGCCAGGCACCACTTGGCCATGATCGAGCCACCACGGGAGACGATGCCGGTGACGCGCTTGGCGGTCAGCGGTACGTAGCGCAGCAACACACCGGCATGGATGGTGAAGTAGTCCACGCCCTGCTCGGCCTGTTCGATCAGGGTGTCGCGGAAGATTTCCCAGGTCAGGTCCTCGGCGACGCCGTTGACCTTCTCCAGCGCCTGGTAGATCGGCACGGTGCCGATGGGTACCGGGCTGTTGCGCAGGATCCACTCGCGGGTCTCGTGGATGTGCTTGCCGGTGGACAGGTCCATCACCGTGTCGGCGCCCCAGCGGATGCCCCAGGTGAGCTTCTCCACTTCTTCCTCGATGGAAGAACCCAGCGCACTGTTGCCGATGTTGCCGTTGACCTTCACCAGGAAGTTGCGGCCGATGATCATCGGTTCCAATTCGATGTGGTTGATGTTCGCCGGGATGATCGCGCGGCCACGGGCCACTTCCTCGCGGACGAACTCGGGGGTGATTTCCTTGGGAATGCTCGCCCCGAAGCTCTGCCCCGGATGCTGGGCGTCCAGCAGGCCGGCGGCGCGGGCTTCCTGCAGCTTCATGTTCTCGCGGATGGCGATGTATTCCATCTCCGGCGTGATGATGCCCTGGCGCGCGTAGTGCATCTGCGTGACGTTGCTGCCGGCCTTGGCGCGGCGCGGGGTGCGCACGTGGGCGAAGCGCAGGGCGTCGAGGCTGGCATCGGCCAGGCGCGACTGGCCGAACTCGGAGGTCAGGCCGGGAAGGATTTCAGTGTCGCCGCGCTCGTCGATCCAGCGCGAGCGCACGTCCGGCAGGCCCTTGCGCAGGTCGATGCGCACATCCGGGTCGGTGTAGGGGCCGGAGGTGTCGTAGACCATCACCGGGGCGTTCTGCTCGCCACCGAAGGCGGTCGGGGTATCGGCGAGGGAAATTTCCCGCACGGGGACGCGGATGTCCGGGCGCGAGCCGGTCAGGTAGACCTTTTTCGAATTCGGAAAGGGCTGGGTCGACTGGCGGTCCAGCTGTTCAAGGCGGGTGACGTTGTTTTTCTGGGTGCTCATCCTGGCTCTCCTGGGGTTGATTGCCGGGGGAGAACCTGAGACGAGAGGAGCTGCTAACTGCAGCGAAGGGACGCATCCCGGAGAGGGCTGGGGCCGGGGCGGAATGCGCCGCGGGATGCGTACTTCTTGTTCCCTACGCGGGTGCTAACCCGATCAGGTTCAACGGGATCCGGAACTATCCGATCTCAGCCCCTCGCAATGGGGCACCCCGACAAGAACGCCCGCAGTCTAATCAAGTGCGCACGGATAAGCCAACGCCGCCCGGCCGAAAACGCGCAATTGCCTACACGCGGCTACACTCCTGCCTCGGAAGGCTCGTACGAACGTGCCTTGACCGCCACCGGCGGCGACCGTAGCCTTGCCCCACCTCGCATCACTTTCCAGGATGAACGAATGCTGCGCAGACTCTCTCTGGCTGTCGCTGTAGCCGCAACGACAGGCTTTGCCTGGGCTGCACAGCCCGCTCCGGCCGCTCCCTCGCTGCCCACCAAGACGGACCTGATCAACGTCTACAAGGATGCCGTCGACAACAACGCCGATCTCGCCGCCGCCCAGGCCGACTACCTGGCGCGCAAGGAAGCCGTGCCCCAGGCACGCTCCGGCCTGCTGCCGCAGATCAATGCCGGCGCCAGCACGGGCAGCACCCGCACTTCGCTGGACACCCCCAGCGCCACGCTGAACCGTAACACCCAGCTGGTCCAGGCGAGCCTGAGCCAGCCGCTGTTCCGCGCGGACCGCTGGTTCCAGCTCAAGGCCGCGGAAAACACCACCGAACAGGCCCAGCTGGAATTCTCCGCCACCCAGCAGCAACTGATCCTGCAGACCGCCCAGACCTACTTCGGCGTACTCCGCGCCCAGGACAACCTGGCCGCCAGCAAGGCCGAGGAAGCGGCGTTCAAGCGCCAGCTCGACCAGTCGAACGAACGCTTCGACGTCGGCCTCTCCGACAAGACCGACGTGCTCGAATCCCAAGCCAGCTACGACACCGCGCGGGCCAACCGCCTGGTGGCCGAGCAGCAGGTGGATGACGCCTTCCAGGCCCTGGTGACCCTGACCAACCGCGAGTACAGCTCCATCGAGGGCATCCTCCACTCGCTGCCGGTCGTCGCACCGATCCCCAACGACGCCAAGGCCTGGGTGGACACCTCGGTCCAGCAGAACCTGCGCCTGCAGGCCAGCAACTACGCGGTCGACGCCGCCGAAGAGACCCTGCGCCAGCGCAAGGCCGGCCACCTGCCGACCGTGGACGCCGTGGCCCAGTACCAGAAGGGCGACAACGATGCCCTGGGCTTCTCCAACTCCGGTTTGCCGGGTGAGCCGCACTACGGCAAGTATGTCGACCAGAGCAGCATCGGCCTGCAGCTCAACGTGCCGATCTACAGCGGCGGCCTGACCAGCTCCCAGGTCCGCGAGGCCTACCAGCGCCTGAACCAGAGCGAACAGCTGCGCGAAAGCCAGCGCCGCCAGGTCGTTCAGGACGCCCGCAACCAGCACCGCGCGGTGAACACCGACGTGGAGCAGGTGAAGGCGCGTCGCCAGGCGATCATCTCCAACCAGAGCTCGCTGGAAGCCACCGAGATCGGTTACCAGGTCGGTACCCGCAACATCGTCGACGTACTGGACGCCCAGCGTTCGCTGTACAACTCGGTGCGCGACTACAACAACACCCGCTACGACTACATCCTCGACAACCTGAGCCTCAAGCAGACCGCCGGCACCCTCGCGCCGAGCGACCTGGAGGCACTGGGCGCGTACCTGAAGCCGGACTACAACCCGGACAAGGACTTCCTCCCGCCGGACCTGGCCAAGGCCGCCGAGGCGCAACTCAAGGCTGGCGCGAAGTACTGACCCAGCCCCAAGAAAAAGCCCCGCATCGCGGGGCTTTTTCTTGCCGGACAATCGCCCTGGCATTGATCGCAGAAGCAGACTGAAACGACGGCGCCGGTCAGTCGCGATATCCTGGCGATACCCGGTCCAGCATGCGCAGCAATGCCGACCACGCCAGATCGTAGCCATCCGGGTCGCTCAACTCCCCTTCCGCCAGCGGCCGCGCCGGAGCGTTGAATTGCTGCTCGGTGTGACGGCACACCTCCTCCGGCGGGATCACCAGCTCACCGCCCGCCTGGGCCGCCAGCTGGATGTCGCAGGCCTTCTCCAGGTAGTACATGCGCAGGAACGCCTGCTGCACCGTCTGCCCTACGGTCAGCAGGCCGTGGTTGCGCAGCATCAGGCCGTAGTGGTCGCCCAGGTCGCGCACCAGGCGCTCCTGCTCGTCCATCGACAGGGCGATGCCCTCGTAGTCGTGGTAGCCGAGGCGTCCGTAGAACTCCAGGGATATCTGGTTCAGCGGCAGCAAGCCGCAGGCCTGCGCCGCCACCGCGCAGCCGGCGCGGGTATGGGTATGCAGCACGCACTGCGCGTCGTCGCGAGCACCGTGGATGGCACTGTGGATCACGAAGCCGGCCGGGTTGACCTTGTACGGCGATGGCTCCACGGCATGGCCGCTGAGATCGATCTTCACCAGGCTGGAGGCGGTGATCTCGTCGAACATCAGGCCGTAGGGGTTGATCAGGAAATGGTGTTCGGGACCGGGGATGCGCACCGAGATGTGGGTGAAGATCAGGTCGGTCATGCGGTAGTGCGCGATCAGGCGGTAACAGGCCGCCAGCTCCTCGCGCAATTTCCATTCTTCGGGCGAACAGGTGGCGCGGCTCGGGGCCGGCGCCTGCAGCGACGTCATGGTGCTCTCCTCCTCAAGGCAAAAGGCGCCGGAGCGATTGCCCCGGCGTCACGGTCACGATCTGGTCATTGCGCGGCCCAGGCGTTGAAGCGCTCTTCCAGCTCCTCGCCGTGGTCGACCCAGAATTCATCGTCCATCGCCAGGCCCACGGGCAGGTTCTGCTTCGAGGTCGGCACCCAGCCAGCGAGGTCGGCCGGCAGGCGTTCGGCGGCCTGCGTGTTGGTCGGACCATACGCAATGTGCTTCACGTAGTCGACTTGCGCATCGGCGCCGTTGGCGAAGGCGATGAAGCGCTTGGCCGCATCGACGTGCGTGGAGCCCTTGATGATCGCCCAGTAGTCCATGCCGTACAGGCTGCCCGGCCAGACCAGTTGCAGGTTGCGCCCGGCCTTGAAGGCATCGGCGATACGCCCGGTGTAGGTGGTGGTCATCACCACATCACCGGCGGCCAGCCACTGCGGCGGTTGCGCGCCAGCCTCCCACCACTGCACGTAGGGCTTGATCTGGTCGAGCTTGGCGAAGGCGCGGTCGACGCCGGCCTTGGTGCCCAGTTCCTTGTAGACGTCCGCGGGCTTCACGCCGTCGGCCATCAGGGCGAACTCCAGGTTGTAGATGGCGCGCTTGCGCAGACCGCGCTTGCCGGGGAATCTCTTCACGTCCCAGAAATCCGCCCAGGACTGCGGCGCCGGCTTGAGCTTGTCGGCGTCGTAGGCGATGGCCACGCCCCAGACCAGGGCGGCGGAACCACAGTCCTTCGCGGCGTTGGGGATCAGCTGTTCCTTGTTGCCGATCTGCTGCCAGTCCAGCGGCACGAACAGGCCTTCGTCGCAGCCCCGGGCCAGGTCCGGCCCTTCGATCTGCACCACGTCCCAGTCGGCATGGCCGGTGTCGGCCATCACCTTGATGCGCGCCATCTCGCCGTTGTACTCGGTCTGGGTCACGCCGACCCCGGACTGCTTGCTGAAGGGTTGGAAGAAAGCTGCATCCTGGGCCTTCTGGCCGGCGCCGCCGTAGCCGACCACCACCATGTTCTCGGCGGCCTGGGCAGCGCCGCAGCCGAGCCCGAATGCAAGCAGCAGCGGCGAGACGGCGGTCTTGAGGAAGGAGCGCTTGTGGCAGGTGTTGCGGTGGAAAGTCATCGAGCATACCCCCAGTCGTAGGTGGCAATGGGCGCAGCCGGGATGGCCGCGCACACGCTGGACGGGCGCGCCGAAACAACGTTGCAGGAAAGGCAGGGCAGAGAGAAATCGATTGCCAGCGGGTGGGCCCGCCATGCGAGGGGGGACCGTACGGGACGGGTCATGCGCCTCTCCTCTTGTAGTTGTTGTGGAGCACGTCGCGGTGACCCCGGAGGCGTCCGGGGTGAGATTGAAACTACTCAGTCACTTTTAAAAAAACAAGTTGATTTTTTACTGTCGGTAAATTTCCATAGATACAACTTAAATAACACTTGCCTAGACAACATTGTCCGTTCGAGGAGAAGCCGCCGTGTCCCAGGTCCGTCACTTCCAGCAGTCCGCCCTGCAATTCCAACCCTACGGTGGGCAAGACATCGAACGCGCCGCCATCTGCCGGCTGATCGGCCCGGCGGACAGCGAAACCATGGGCGCGGGCCTGGCGCGTTTCGACGGCGTGTCCATCGAGTGGACGGTGCTCTACGACGAGCTGATCGTGGTGCTGGAAGGCAATTTCCGCCTGCGCCTGGCCGACCAGGTGATCGACGCCAAACCGGGCGACGTGATCTGGGTCCCCGAACGCACGCCGCTGGCCTACGAAGGCGAGAAAGCCTGCGTGTTCTACGCGCTCTACCCGGTGGACTGGCAGGCGCGCAACGCCTGAGTCCGCCTCCGGCCGCCCGACGCGGCCGGCGTTTCAACGCTGCCCCCCAGGCTGCACCACAACAAGAATCCGGAGTTGCCCGATGAGCCAGTTTCCCCACCTGTTCAGCCCGCTGCGCATCCGCGGCAAGGAGCTGAAGAACCGCATCATGTCCACCGGGCACGACACCTCGATGCCCACCGACAACCTGGTCAATGACCAGTTGGTGGCCTACCACACCGCCCGCGCCAAAGGCGGCGTCGGCCTGATCGTGCTGCAGGTCGCCGGCGTGCACGACAGTGCCCGCTACACCTCTCACGTGCTGATGGCCACCGATGACGAGTGCATCCCCGGCTACCGGCGCATCGCCGAGGCCTGCCACGCAGAGGGCACCGTGGTGCTGTCGCAGGTGTTCCACCCCGGCCGCGAGATCATGGAGTCCAGCGACGGTCTGCTGGCCGTGGCTTACGCGCCGTCCGCCTCGCCCAACGAACGCTTCCGGGTGATGCCCCGCGAGCTGAGCCAGGCGATGATCGACGAGATCGTCCAGGGCTACGCCGACGCCGCTCGCCGCCTGCATGCCGCCGGCATCGACGGCGTGGAAGTGGTCGCCAGCCACGGCTACCTGCCGGCGCAGTTCCTCAACCCACGGGTGAACCGCCGCAGCGACGGCTACAACGGCGACCTCGACGCACGCCTGCGCTTCACCCGCGAAGTGATCGCCGCCGTGCGCGCCGCCACCGACCCGGAGTTCATCATCGGCCTGCGCATCTCCGCCGACGAGCGCGACCCGGAAGGCCTCACCGAAGACGAATCGCTGCAGGGCGTGAAAGGCCTGCAGAACTCGCTGGACTATGTGCACATAGTCGCCGGCACTTCGGCGTCGCTGGGCGGCGCCATCCACATCGTTCCGCCGATGGCCGTCGAAGCGGCGTACCTGGCGAACGAAGCCGGCACCTTCAAGCGCAACCTGGAGATCCCGCTGTTCGTCACCGGGCGCATCAACCAGCCGCAGGAAGCCGAGCTGATCCTCGCCCGCGGCCAGGCCGATGTCTGCGGCATGACCCGCGCGCTGATCTGCGACCCGCAGATGCCGGGCAAGACCGAAAGCGGTCACGTCGAGGACGTGCGCGCCTGCATCGCCTGTAACCAGGCGTGCATCGGCCACTTCCACCGCGGCTACCCGATCTCCTGCATCCAGCACCCGGAAACCGGCCGCGAGCTGATCTACGCCGAACGCAAGATGGCCACCCAGCGCAAGCGCGTGCTGGTGGTCGGCGGCGGGCCGGCCGGCATGAAGGCCGCCGCCGTCGCGGCACAGCGCGGCCATGACGTGACTCTCTGCGAGGCCAGCGGCCAGCTCGGCGGGCAGGTCAATCTCGCCCAGTTGCTGCCACGCCGTGCGGAGTTCGGCGGCGCCTCCACCAACCTGCAGCGCGAGATGCAGCTGGCCGGCGTCGAAGTGCGCCGCAACACCCGCGTCGACCGTGCATTGGTCGAACAGGAACGCCCCGACGTGGTCATCGTCGCCACCGGCGCCACACCCTATCGCCCGCCCTACGAGGAAGCCGGCGAACTGCAGGTGGTGGACGCCTGGCAGGTACTGCGTGGCGAAGTGCAGCTGGGCCGCTCGGTGCTGGTCACGGACTGGCGCGCCGACTGGATCGCCCCCGGCATCGCCGAGCGCCTGGTGCGCGACGGCCACCAGGTGCACCTGGCGGTGAACGGCACCCACGCCGGCGAAAGCCTGCCGCTCTACGTGCGCGACCACATGGCCGGCGAGCTGCACCGCCTGGGCATCACCATCACCCCTTATGCGCGCCTGTACGGCGTCGACGATAGCACCGTGTACCTGCAGCACACCGCCAGCGGCGAGCCGATGCTGGTGGAAAACATCGACACCCTGGTGCTCTGCCAGGGACACCAGCCGGTGGACGAACTGGCCGACGAGATCGCCGACCTCGCCGAAGTCCGCCGCATCGGCGACTGCCTGGCGCCGCGTACGGCAGAAGAAGCGATCTATGAAGGGCTCAAGGCGGGCTGGGCGATCTGAGGTGCGGAGAATCGGCTTCTTGAATGATGCGGCTCCGATTAGCCCTGCTTCTGAGTAGGATGGCGTGGAGCGCAGCGATACCCATCAATGCCCGAGCAGCGTCAGCATGGGTATCGCTGCGCTCCACCCATCCTACGACGAGCAGAACCTGGGACGCCCCATGGCTCCCAATGAAGAAACAAAGGACCCGGCGCATTGTTTAGAATGCCTCACGACGCCAATCGCCAGGACCACCGCCGCATGAGCCGCAAAGCCCCGCAGGAAGCCCCCGCCAACGCCGAAGCTCAGTTCCTCGGCACCCGCATCCGCGGCCTGCGCAAGCGCCGTGGCATGACGCTGGCGGAGCTGGCCGAGCAGAGCGGACTCACCGCCGGCTACATCAGTCAGCTGGAACGCAACCTGGCCTACCCATCGATCCCGGCGCTGTTCAACATCGCCCGCAGCCTGGGCGTCACGATCCAGTGGTTCTTCGCCAGCGAAGTTCAGGTCGACCCGGCCGACGCCGGCTACGTGGTGCGCCGCAACGCCCGTACCAGCGTGCATTACGAAGACGGCATCGTCGACGAACTGCTCAGCCCGCAGCCCAGCCGCCAGCTGGAAATCCTCCACTCGAAGTTTCCGCCCGGCACCTACAGCCAGCAGAGCTACAGCCACGACGGCGAGGAGGCCGGCTACCTGCTCAGCGGCACCTTCGAGCTCTGGGTGGGCGAGCGGCATTTCGTGCTCAACGAAGGCGACAGCTTCAGCTATTCCAGCCAGGAGCCGCACCGCTACGGCAACCCCGGCGAGGTGGATGCCGTGGTGCTCTGGGTAATTACGCCGCCGACTTTCTGATCAGTCGCCCGAGGCCATCCAGCAAACGCTCCAGCGCGCCCTGGTTGGCCCTCATCACGCCCAGGCCGGCATCGGCCATGCGCTCGGCAGAAGCCGGCTCGTCCCACAGGGCGGCCACCGCCACCGCCAGCGAAGGCGCATCAGCCACTTCGCGCAGCGCGCCGACCTCGCGCAGTTGCGCGGCGATTTCCAGGAAGTTGAACAGATGCGGGCCGGACAGCACCGGCTTGCCCAGAGCCGCCGGTTCCAGCAGGTTGTGCCCGCCATTGGGCACCAGGCTGCCGCCGACGAAGGCGACATCGGCCAGCGCATAGAGGAACAGCAACTCGCCCATGGTGTCGCCCAGCAGCACCTGGGTGTCCGCCTTGACCTGCTCACCGGTGGAGCGGCGCAGGGTGCGCAAGCCTTCGCGGCTGCACAGCTCGAACATAGGGTTGAAGCGTTCCGGGTGACGCGGCACCAGAATCAGCAGTGCGTCCGGGTGTTTCTCCAGCAGCTGGCGGTGCGCAGCGAGGATGATTTCGTCTTCCCCGGCATGGGTGCTGGCGGCAATCCAGACTGGTCGCTGCAGCGCCTGCCACTGGCTGCGCAGGTCACTGGCGCGCGCCAGCAGCTCGGGATCGATGGTCAGGTCGAACTTGATCGAACCGGTCACGCTCACGCAGTCCGGGCGCGCACCCAGCTGGCGGAAGCGTTCGGCTTCGGTCTCGGTCTGCACGGCGATCCAGCTCATCTCTTCCAGCATCGGCCGGGTCAGCCCGGCGAAGCGCGCGTAACCGCGCGCTGAGCGTTCGGACAGCCGCGCATTGGCCAGAGCCACCGGTATGCCGCGCTTGGCGCACTGGTGGATGTGGTTCGGCCACAGCTCGGTTTCCATGATCACGCCCAGCACCGGCTGCGCACGGTCGAGGAAGCGCGCCGCCGCACAGGGCAGGTCGTAAGGCAGGTAGCAGTGCTGCACCTGGTCGCCGAACAGCGCGCGGATGCGCTCGGAGCCGGTGGGCGTCATGCAGGTGACGGTGATTGGCAGGCCAGGGTGGCGCTGCATCAGCGCGCGGATCATCGGCGCGGCAGCGATGCTCTCGCCCACCGACACCGCGTGCACCCAGATGCCACCGGGCTTGAGCGCCGGCAGGCCGAGGGCGAAGCGCTCGCCGACGCGCTGGGCATAGGCGGGCGCCTTGCGCGAACGCAGGAACAGGCGCAGCGCGATCAGCGGCAGGCCCAGGTGGAACAGCAGGGTATAGAGGGTCCGGTTCATGGCGGCGGAGAGTAGCAAATTCCCCTCATCCCCCGCCGCAGAATCCGTCAGAGCCGCGCCAGCGCTATCCGCCGAGCAAGAGCCGGCGGATAACCGGTTCCAGGTTATCCGCCCTACGAAAAGCTCTTCAGACCGGCGAAGCGAGGTGCTCCGCGAAGCACTCGCCCAACCACTGCGCCGCCGGCCCCAGCGGCTCGTCGCGGCGCCAGACCAGCTCCACCACCAGCGGTGGTGGCGTCCAGTCGCTGGCCAGTTCCACCAGCAGCGGCTGGTAAGCCGGGTACTGCGCCACGTGGGTCGGCAGCCAGGCCCAACCGAGGTCTCGCATCAGCAGTTCGGCCATGGCGTAGAAGCTGTCGGCGCGCCAGACCAGCGGGCTGATCTGCTCGCCTCCGGGGTAGTGGCTGTCCTGCGGGGCCATCAGCAACTGGCGATGCCGCGCCAGCTCACGGCGGTCGGCGTAGTCCAGCCTGGCCAGCTCGTGCCCGGCGCCGCACACGGTGACCATTTCGATGGTGCCCAGCCGCTGCCGCTCCAGTTGCTCGGGCATGCCCTCATGATGGAACAGCAGGCCGAGGTCGGCGCGGCGCTCCAGCAGCTTGCGCGCCACGTCGCCCTGGGCGCCGCTGGCCAGCTGCACCTCCAGGGTAGGGAATTCCTGCGCCAGCGCCTGCAGCCCGGAAAGCACCGGCTGGTAGGGCATCGCCTCGTCCTGCGCGAGGCGCAGCAACGGCTCGGTGCCGCGCACCAGCGCCAGCGCCCGGCTTTCCAGGCGCTCGCACTGGCGCAGCACCTCACGGGCTTCATCCAGCAGCGCCCTGCCCTCGCCGGTCAGCACCGGCTGGCGGCCGCTGCTGCGTTCGAACAGGGTGACGCCCAGGTCGCTCTCCAGCAGCGCGATGGAGGAACTCACCGCCGACTGCACGCGCTGCAGCTGTCGCGCCGCCGCCGAGAAGGAAGATTGATCGGCGACGCTGACGAAGAGTCGCAACTGATCCAGGTTCCACTGCATGGCCGACACCCATCTCCAATTCAGATAGGTAATGACTTTATCCCATCATCCAGGGGACTAGAATGCCCGGCAGATTCGAACGTCAGCTGCGTGTCGCTCATACCGAGCGGCGTGTCGTTCCGGGGAGCACCCACCATGCCCGGCTATCTCTACCTCGCCATCGCCATCGTCGCCGAAGTCATCGCCACCGCTTCGCTGAAATCAGTGAAGGGCTTCTCCACGCCCCTGCCGCTGGTGCTGGTGATCGTCGGCTACGCCATTTCCTTCTGGATGCTCACCCTGGTGGTGCGCAGCATTCCGGTCGGCATCGCCTACGCCATCTGGGCGGGCCTGGGCATCGTGCTGGTCAGCATCGCGGCGCTGGTGCTCTACCAGCAGAAGCTCGATACCGCCGCCCTGTTCGGCATGGGCCTGATCGTCAGCGGCGTGGTGGTGATCCAGCTGTTCTCCGGCAACGCCGGTCACTGATGTGGCCATGGTGCGCGGCCTGTCGCCGCGCGCCATCGGGTTATACTGCGCGCTTCGTTTTTCCCTCGAGGCGCTTTCATGTCCGAATCCCTGAGCACCGACATCCTTATCGTCGGCGGCGGCATCGCCGGTCTCTGGCTCAATGCCCGCCTGCGGCGCGCCGGCTTTTCCACCGTGCTGGTGGAGAACACTGCGCTAGGCGGCGTGCAGAGCATGCGCTCGCAGGGGATCATCCATGGCGGCACCAAATACGCCCTGCACGGCGCGCTGACTGGCGCCTCCGAAGCCATCGCCGACATGCCGGCGCTATGGCGCGATTGCCTGGCCGGCACCGGCGAGGTAGACCTGCGCGGCGTGCGCCTGCTGTCCGACGCCCATTACCTGTGGTCGCCCGGCGGCTTGGCCGGCAACCTCACCAGCTTCTTCGCCAGCAAGGCAGTGCGCAGTCGCGTCGCCCAGGTGAAGGGCAGCGACCTGCCGCCAGCCCTGCAGGACAAGGCCTTCAAGGGCAAGGCCTACCGCCTCACCGAACTGGTGCTGGACGTGCCCAGCCTGGTCGCTCGCCTGGCCGAACTGGCCGGTGACAGCCTGCTGGCTGGCGAACGCCTCGAAGCCCTGCGCGACGCTGACAGGCTGATCGGCCTGCGCGTGGATGGCCGCGAAATCCGCGCCCAACGCGTGGTGCTCAGCGCCGGCGCCGGCAACGAGGCCCTGCTGCGCGAGCTGGGCCTGGAGCGCCCGGAGATGCAGCGTCGCCCGCTGCACATGGTGCTGGTCACCGCGCCGACCCTGAAACCGCTGTACGCCCACTGCCTCGGCGGCGGGCCGAAACCGCGCGTCACCGTCACCACCCACCCGCTGAGCAACGGCGACTGGGTCTGGTACCTGGGCGGCGACATCGCCGAAGCCGGCGGCGTGGCCCGCAACGAGGCCGAGCAGATCGCCGAGGCGCAGCGCGAGCTGCACAAGCTGGTGCCGTGGATCGACCTCTCCGGCGCCCGCTGGGCAACCCTGCGCGTGGACCGCGCCGAACCCTCGCAGAACAACCTGCTGCGCCCGGACAGCGCCTTCCTCGCCGAAGACGGCACCCTGCTGGTCGGCTGGCCGACCAAGCTGGCCCTGGCGCCGAACTTCGCCGACCGCGTGCTGGAGTCCCTGGAGAAAAGCGGCATCCGCCCGCAGGCGAGCGCCGCCCTGCCGGACCTGCCGCGCCCGGCCATGGCCCGCCCGGTGTGGGAGGAACTGCTCGGATGAAGACCTTGCATCACCTGCATCGCCCGCTGGGCAGCACCGGCCTGAACGTCTCTCCACTGGGCCTGGGTACCGTGAAACTCGGCCGCGACCAGGGCGTGAAGTACCCCGAAGGCTTCCGCATCCCCGATGACCGCGAGGCCGCCGACCTGATCGCGCTCGCCCGCGAGCTGGGCATCAACCTGATCGACACCGCGCCGGCCTACGGCCACAGTGAGGAGCGCCTCGGCCCGCTGCTGCGCGGCCAGCGCGACCAGTGGGTGATCGTCAGCAAGACCGGCGAGGAGTTCGTCGGCGGCCAGTCGCAATTCGACTTCAGCGCCGCCCACACGCGCCGCTCGGTGGAACGCAGCCTGCAGCGTCTGGAAACCGACTACATCGACCTGGTGCTGGTGCATTCCGACGGCAATGACCTGGACATCCTGCGCGGCACCGAGGTCTACGCAACCCTTGAGCGGTTGAAGGAAGAAGGGCTGATCCGCGGCTTCGGCTTCTCCGGCAAGACTGCCGACGGCGGCCTGCTGGCCCTGGAGCGCGGCGACTGCGCGATGGTCACCTACAACCTCAACGAGCAGGCGGAAAAGCCGGTGATCGACCATGCCCAGGCCCACGGCCGCGGCATCCTGATCAAGAAGGCCCTGGCCAGCGGCCACGCTACCCTCGCCCCCAGTGTCGACCCGGTGCGCGCCAGCTTCGAGCTGGTGCTCGGCCATCCCGGCGTCGCCAGCGCCATCGTCGGCACCATCAATCCACTGCATCTCGCGCACAACGTGACCATCGCCGCCGAGGTCCTCGACCGCTGATCGGCGGTCATGTGGATTACGTATTCCTGTGCCATGCTCCAACTCCCCCGGCAAAAACCGCGGGCACAGAAACTGTCGCCAGCCGGCGATTCCCACGCAAAAGCCTCGGAATCGCCAAGCCTTTCAGGGAAAAATCCGGAAATCCTTTGGATTTTCGATGACACCAGGAACGGTGTCAGGCTGTCTAGGTTGTAGCGACCCCGTAATTGAACGATCGGCCGGACCGTCCCCAGCAGACGGTCAGCGTTCGCGTCGGCGTCGCTTACCACGGTAAGGACGCGCCAGCGCAACCCGGCGCCCTGTACGAGAAGGAAGACCCTATGCCCCGTACGCTCGCCCGCAAGGACCCGACCGCCTTCAAGACCCTGCCGCTGCTGGTGGAAGCCAGCCCGGAAGGTCTCATTTACCAGACCCTCGGCAAGCCCCTGAACTTCGCCCAGGTCCTGGAAAAGCGCCGCCCCATCGAGATCAACGAAACCGAACGCTTCGTCAGCGAGCTGGCCAACCTTGGCGTCTCGGTGCGCCTGACCCTGAACTACCAGGGCCGCGACCACTGGATCCTGGTGCGCCAACGCCGCCTGGACCGTGGCGACACGGTGCTCAAGCTGATTTCCGGCTATGTGCCGGCCCACGAACTGAACCTGCCGCTGCTCACCGCTATCCAGGAAGTGGCCGAGGAATGCCTGGTGGAAACCGCCGACGGCTGGCTCGGCGGGCGCTTCGGCGACACCTGGCTGCCGACGCCCTACGAGGGCATCCTGCGCTACCGTGAAACCAGCCACTTCTCCCTGACCCCGCTGTCCGGCGCCTCGCGCCCGGTGCAGGCCGGCGCGCTGCGCTTGCTGGAGCGCCCGCAGGCCTATGTGCACCTGCCGACAGCCTCGCTGCAGTTGGTCTATGACCTGCGCATGGAGCTGCCCAAGGATGCCCGCGAGGTCAGCCTGTTCCATGTCGACGAGAAACTCGAGAGCGGCCCGCTGGTGGCGCGGTTGGACCGCCGTCGCCCGGACATCTACCTGCTGCCGCTGGAGCACGGCGAGCCGACCGGCGAGCTGTTCACCCTGAGCAAGGGCGAGCTGTGCAAGGCCAGCACCCGTGGCCTGTGGCTGTCGGAGAGTTTTGCCGAGCAGGATGGCTGGCTCGTGCGCGAGGAGCGTATCCGCTTCCGCGAATGGATGGAGCAGTGGCCGCCCGCCGCCGGCAATGCCGGCAGCGGGCGGCGCACGGCCTGATTCCACCCACGTGAACCGGCCGACCTGACAGCGGCTTTCCTGTAGCAGCGAGCTTGCTCGCGAACCGCCCAACGCCGGCCTGGCCGGTTGCTTTGGTTCGCGAGCAATAACCAGGCGTCCCTCTCGCTCCTACAAAAAGCGGCTCGGCTTACTTGAGCTGACTGGAACTCTTGCCCAGCAACCGCCGCGCCACGATCAACAACTGGATCTGCTGGGTGCCTTCGAAGATGTCGAGGATCTTCGAATCCCGCGCCCACTTCTCCAGCAGTTCCTCTTCCCCATAGCCCAGTGCGCCGGCCAGCTCGACGCATTTCAGCGTCACCTCGTTGGCCACCCGCCCGGCCTTGGCCTTGGCAATGGAAGCCTCCTTGGAGTTGGGCAGGCGGTTGTCTGCCATCCAGGCGGCCTTCAGGGTCAACAGGCGCGCCGCCTCCCATTCGGATTCCAGGCGATACAGCGTCGCTTCGGCATGGCTGGCGCTGAGCAGCGGCTGGCGATAGTCGAAGCGGCAACCCGCCTTCCTCAGCAGCTCGCGGGTGCGGTCCAGCGAAGCCTTGGCGACGCCGATGGCCATGGCAGCGACCAGCGGACGGGTGTTGTCGAAGGTCTCCATCACCCCGGCAAAACCTTTCTGCACGTCGATCTCGGCATTGCCCAGCAGGTTGGCGGCCGGCACACGGCAGTCGCTGAAGCTGATGGACGCGGTGTCCGACGCCTTGATGCCGAGCTTCTTCTCCAAGCGGGTGACGGTCATCCCCGGCGTGCCCTTCTCCACCACGAAGGACTTGATCGCCGCACGGCCGAGGCTCTTGTCCAGGGTCGCCCAGACCACCACCGCGTCGGCGCGGGCGCCGGAAGTGACGAAGATCTTCTCGCCGTTGAGCAGATAGTCATCACCGTCGCGAGTGGCGGTGGTGCGGATCGCCGCCGAGTCCGAGCCGCAGCCCGGCTCGGTGATGGCCATGGCCGCCCAGGTCCCGGAGAAGCGCTTGAGCTGCTCCTCGTTGGCCACCGCAGCGATGGCGGCGTTGCCCAGCCCCTGGCGCGGCATGGCCAGCAGCAGGCCGGTGTCGCCCCAGCACATCTCCATCACGCCCAGGCAGGCGGACAGGTTGCCGCCGTTCTTCACGCCCTCCTCCGCCCCGGCCTTGCGCTTGCTGGCCGAGGTGGCGCCGACGGCGTCCGGCGAGCCGGCGTTCATGCCGTCCAGCAGCGCGGCCAGCAGGTCCAGCTCCTTGGGGTAGGCGTGCTCAGCCTTGTCGTACTTGCGCGAAATCGGTCGCAGGTAGTTCTCCGCCACCTGGCGGGCCTGGTTCTGCAAGGTGCGGAATTTCTTCGGCGTCTCGAGGTACATGCAAAGCTCCTTACAGGTGCAGGCCGCCAGCCATCAGGCTGACGGCGCGCAGATCGCGGTACCAGCGCTCGGCCGGGTGTTCCTGGGTGAAACCGTGGCCGCCGAGCAGTTGCACCGCGTCGGTACCGATCTTCATCGCCTTCTCGGCGCAGAGCAGCTTCGCGAGATAAGCCTCGCGGTGGAACGCCTCGCCACGCTCGGCCAGCGCGCAGGCGCGCCAGACCATCAGGCGCATGGCGTCCAGTTCGACGGCGATGTCCGCGACCATGAAGGCCACGCCCTGGCGATGACTGATCGGCTCACCGAAGGCCTCGCGCTCGTTGCAGTAGGTGATCACGTAGTCCAGCGCGGCCTGCCCGGTGCCCACGGCCAGCGCACACCAGGCCAGTGCGGTGTAGTCGAGGAAGGATTGATAATCGAAGCGCTCCGCCGCCAGCCGCTGTTCGGCCGGAACCTTCACGCCCTTGAAGCGAACCCGAGCGGTGCCGGTGGCCTTCAGGCCCATGGCCGGTTCGGCGCGCACTTCGACGCCCTTGGCGCGGGTATCGACCAGAAACAGCGCCGGGCCGTCACCGGCATCCGCCGCAACGATCAGCTTCTGCGCATCCACGCCACGCACGACCAGGCATTTCTCGCCAGTCAAGGTGTAGCTCGAACCCCGCTTGCGCGCCTTGGTGGCCGGGCGCAGCGGATCGGCCAGCAGCTGCGGCTCGTTCACCGCGATGGCGATCAGCGGCGCCGCTTCTTCGCTGACGAAAGCCGGCAGCCAGCGCGCCTGCTGTTGCGCCGAAGCCCAGCGGCGAATGCAGTTGGCCGCCGACAGCGGCACCAGCAGCGCGGCAGCCAGGCTCAGGTCACCACGGGCGAGGGATTCGGCGATCAGCGCGTTGGTCACCACGGTGCGCTCGCCGGCCATGCCGCCGTGCACCTCGCTGACACCGTAATGGGTCAGGCCCAGTTCCTGCGCCTGGGCCAACAGCTCGAGGCTCAGGCTGGCCTTGGCGTCGGCCTCATGGGCAGCCGGGCGCAGTACTTCGGCGGCGAAACCTTCGAGCATCTCCACGAGCATCTGCTGCTCGTCGGACAGGGACAGGTCGAACAGCCCGTCCGGGTCGGCCTTGCGTGGCTTCTTGGGCTGTTTTGCGGCGCGCTCGCTGGCCAGCCGGAAGCCGGTGCGGCTGCCGCTGTAGAGGAGTCTTTCGAAGGGTTTGCGCAGCTTCAGTCGGTCCGGCCAGTCGGCCTGGGCGACACGGTTCAGCACGGCCAGGGCGCGGCCCTGCACGTCGGTGGTCATGGCATCTCGCTCCGCGGAGGGTGGATGCCCCGATCATGCGCTGCAAAATGCCGCAGGGACCATGACCGCTTTGCCGTCGGTGACTGGCAGAGCGGTCAGTGCCCAGCCACCAACAAAAAGGGCGCTACCCGGTAGCGCCCTACTTGCGACGGAGCGGATCAGCCCTGGTGGCGAATCTTCTCGACGATCGCGGTGGTGGAGCTGTTTTCCACCAGGCCCAGCACGCGGACTTCGCCGCCGTAGGCCTTGACGATGTCAGCACCGACCACCTGCTCGACGCCATAGTCGCCGCCCTTCACCAGCACGTCAGGGCGGACTTCGGTGAGCAGGCGTTCGGGGGTGTCCTCTGCGAAGCTGACGACCCAGTCCACCGCGCCGAGGCCGGCGAGTACGGCCATGCGGCGGTCGACGCTGTTGATCGGGCGGCCCGGGCCTTTCAGGCGGGTCACCGAGGCGTCGTCGTTGGTGGCGACGATCAGGCGGTCGCCCTGGGCGCGGGCCTGTTCCAGGTAGGTCACGTGACCGGCATGGAGGATGTCGAAGCAGCCGTTGGTGAAGACGATCTTCTCGCCGTGGGCGCGGGCGTCCTCGATGGCCAGCAGCAGTTGTTCGAGGCTCAGTACGCCACGCTCGGAGCCCTGCTCGCGCTGCACGGCGCGGCGCAGTTCCGGGGCGCTGATGGCGGCGGTGCCGAGCTTGCCGACGACGATACCGGCCGCGAGATTGGCCAGGGCCACGGCCTGCGGCAGGTCTTCACCGGCGGCGATGGCGCCGGCCAGGGTGGAAATCACCGTGTCGCCGGCGCCGGTGACGTCGAACACCTCGCGGGCACGGGCCGGCAAGTGCAGGGCGCTGTGGCCCGGACGCAGCAGGGTCATGCCGTGTTCGCCACGGGTGACCAGCAGCGCGCCGAGCTCCAGCTCGGTCATCAGTTTCTGCCCCTTGGCGACCAGGTCGGCCTCGTCGGTGCAGCGACCGACAATGGCTTCGAATTCGGAGAGGTTCGGGGTGATCAGGCTGGCGCCACGGTAGATGGCGAAGTCCTTGCCCTTGGGATCCGCCAGCACCGGGATGCCGCGCTGGCGGGCAGCCTGGATCAGTTGCTGGTGGTTCTTCAGCGCACCCTTGCCGTAGTCGGAGAGCACCAGCACGCGGACCTGGTCCAGCAGCGCCTCGACGTCGGCGGACAGGGCCACGGCGTCGGTACGGAAGGCTTCCTCGAAGTCCACGCGCAGCAGTTGCTGGTGGCGGCTCATGACCCGCAGCTTGACGATGGTCGGCTGGCCGGCGATGCGCTGGAAGCGGGTGGTCACGCCCACTGCCTGCAGGCTGTCGCTCAGGCTGTCGGCGGCTTCGTCGACGCCGGTGACGCCGACCAGGAAGGCCGGGGCGCCGAGGGCGGCAAGGTTCAGCGCGACGTTGGCGGCGCCACCGGGGCGGTCCTCATGCTGCTCGACCCGCACCACGGGCACCGGCGCCTCGGGCGAGATGCGCGAGGTCGCGCCGTGCCAGTAGCGGTCGAGCATCACGTCGCCTACCACCAGCACGGGGGCCTGATCGAATCGGGGCATGGTCAATTTCATGGGAACTCCGCAGGTCGAAATCGCCGCGGATAATACCATAGCCGCCCAGTGCGACTTGCGCCGAACACCGGGCGGTCACGGCAATGCCTAGGGGACTTTGCGAACCCAGAACAGCTCGTGGCGGCGCACCGCCTTGCGGAAGAACTCGTCGTCGCCAGTGGCCGGCCACTGACGGCCGGCGAGCACGCGCTGGATCAGCCGGCGCAGGCGTTTCTTGCCGGTGAGCGGAGTCTGCAGGTCGTGCTGCAGGGCCAGGGCCTGGGCCTTGTCGACGCGGACCGCGGTGTCCAGCACGGGGCTCCACAGCGGGTCGGCCGGCAATGCCTCGATACAAGGCGGCAGGGCAATGCCACCGTCGGCCGGGCCCATGGGCCAGCGGTCGTTGTCGTGCAGGTGGTTGGCGTAGAGCAGCAGCGTCTGCGGTTGCCAGCTGCTGCGCGAAATCGCCTCCAGCGTCGCCTGGGTGGCGTGAACGTGGTCGGCGTGGGGGTCCAGTTCCGGGTGCGCGGTGAGGATCACTTCCGGGCGGATGTGCTCGATCAGCGCGGTGAGGTCGGCCACCAGGTTGAGCCAGGTCGGTGCGCCGTCGCTGTCGCCCGGCAGCGCGAAGGGGTTAAAGCCGCGCACGCTGCGGATGTCGATCTCGCCGGACTCCCTCGAGCCGAACGCCTGGCTCGGCTCGGCGGCCATGGCCGGCAGCTGCAGGCAGTAGTAGCCCAGTTGCACGCAGCGTTCGGCCGGTACGCCACCCCAGAGCGGTGCGGCAATGCTGTCCCAGGTGCGCAGGCGGCCCTTGAGCCGGGCGGCCTCGGCCTTGCCCAGACCGAGACGCTGGTAGTGTTCGGCCTCGATCTCGCCTTGCGTCAGGGTGACGATCCAGGCTTCCGGGCAGCGGCTGTACTGGCCAAAGGCGGCCAGCTCGGCATCGTCCGCGTGGGGCGCGATGATCAGCAGGCGCTGCCGGGCGTAGTCAGGATTGTCGAAAGCGTGCAGCACACCCTGTTGCGCCAGCCGGCAATGGCGGCTGCGGATGCGCAGATGCCCGGAGCGCAGTGCTTCTCCCTGGCCGGAGAGGTTGATGTAGCGCTTGCCGCTGACGCCACGCTCGAAGTCCTGGCGATCGTTCTCGACGCCCTCGATCAGCACCTGCGGGTCGAGCCAGCGGCCGAGCAGCGAGGCCTTGATCTCGATCTCCAGCACCAGCGTCTCCTCGCTCTCCGGCAGCGCGCCGGTGGCGACGTGCAGGCCGTGCGGGCCGAGGGATACCGGCAAGGCGATGGAGCCCTCCGGGAAGACGTAGCGGTAGTCGTCGCGCGGCGAATAGAACAGGTGATCGGCGAACCATGCTTCATGGGCGACCCAGCCGAGCAACACGGCCAGCGGCACGCTCCACCACGGCGCGAAGATGCCCAGCAGGATCAGCGCCAGCAGGGCGACGAGCAGGACCGCGCGCTTCTTGCGGCGGTGCTGTTTGAGCAGGTGCTGCTTGCGGGCGCTCATGGCGACTCTCCATCAAGCCCGCTTTCGCGGGCGGGGCGTCAGACCTGGAACACCGGCACGCGGTGGCACCAGCGGTCCTTGTACTCGCGATCGGCGCGGCCGAAGGAATAGCGCAGCGGCTTGCCCAGCGCCTCGGCCTCGGCCCAGGCCTCTTGCGTATTGACGAAGCTGAGCACGCTGCCGGGGCTGAACTCGCGGTTCTCCGGAGCCACGCCGCCGTTGATGTACTCGACGCTGACCCACTTCGGCGCTTCGACCCGATAGAGAATCTGGATCGCCACCGGCTCGCCGTCCAGGCGCACCAGCGAACCCCGCATGAAGTCGCGCATCAGGCCGAAGACTTCGGCCAGTCGTGCCTTGCCCGGCACTTCGAATTCCCAGCGACGCTGAAACAGGTCGGCATAGATGCTCGCCTGCTCCTCAGGGCTCAGCTCGCTCATGGGCTGCAGCACGCCGCCCGCCTCTTCCAGCAGGCGCTGTTCGCGGCGCTGGTTGTAGCGGAATTTCTTCGAGAAGTCGGCCGGCGCGCGGTTCATCGCCAACTGTTCGGGCTGCTCGCGGGCGTCGCAGACCTGCTCGCGGTTGAGCTCGGAGAGGTAGCGCACCTGATGGCGCAGTTCGATGCGCGCACCTTCGGCGATGGGCAGGATGATCTCGGCATTGCCCAGGTCGAACAGCGCCTTCTTGCCCTCGCGCTTGAGCACGTCCTTGGACAGCGCCAGGTTGCGCCCCCAGGTCGGCACGGCGGCTCGCAGTTCATCGCCGTCGAACCAGCCCAGGTAGCGCACCGGAATACCGGCCAGATGGGCGAGACGCTCGACCACATCCGGATGGGTGGCGACGCTGCCGCCGAAGCGCTGCCAGGCGGCGGCATAGTCGGCCGCCGCAATGGGCGTCCAGCCGTGTTCGCGGAAGACTCGCAGACGATTCAGCATGCCGGGGGATTCCGCACCTGCATCATACCGGCTGCTCGACAGGCGCTTCTTCGCTGCCGCCGACCGGGTCGTCGGCGAACTGGCGGGCATGCAGGCGGGCGTAGTAGCCGTTCTGGGCAATCAGCTGGTCGTGGGTACCGCGCTCGACGATGTGGCCCTGGTCCATCACCAGGATCAGGTCCGCCGCCTCGATGGTGCTCAGGCGGTGGGCGATGACCAGGGTGGTGCGGCCTTCCATGACCTTCTCCAGGGCGGCCTGGATGTGCCGCTCGGACTCGGTGTCCAGTGCCGAGGTAGCCTCGTCGAGAATCAGCACCGGGGCGTCCTTGAGCAGCGCGCGGGCAATCGCCAGGCGCTGGCGCTGGCCGCCGGAAAGCATCACGCCGTTCTCGCCGACCTCGGTCTCGAAGCCTTCGGGAAGACGGTCGATGAACTCGCGGGCGAAGGCGTCATCGGCAGCCTTTTCCACCGCTTCACGCGGCCGGCTGGCGAGGTCGCCGTAGGCGATGTTGTTGAGCACGCTGTCGTTGAACAGATTGACCTGCTGGGTCACCAGCGCGATGTGCCGGCGCAGGTTGCTCAGCCGGTAGTCTTCGACGTCGGTGCCGTCGAGCAGGATCTGCCCGTCGCTGTGGTCGTAGAAGCGCGGGATCAGGTTGGCCAGGGTCGACTTGCCGCTGCCGGAGCGGCCGACCAGCGCCACCATCTGCCCCGGTTCGACGCTGAAGCTCAAGTCGTTGAGGACCTTCTTCTCGGTACCTGGGTAGGTGAAGCTGAGGTTCTTCACTTCGAGTCGCCCCTGCACGCGGTCACGCTCGATGGTGCCGTTGTCCACCTCGGGCTGCTCGTCGAGCTGCTCGAAGATGCTTTCCGCGCCGGCCACGCCCTTCTGGATGGTCGAGCTGACTTCGGACAGCTGGCGAATCGGCTTGGGCAGCAGGCCGGCCATGGAGATATAGGCCACCAGGTCGCCGACGGTGGCATCGCCACGCAGCAACAGCACGAGGTACAGCAGCACCGCCATGGCGCTGTAGATCACCAGCTGCAGCATCGGCGTGTAGATCGCCGAAGTCTTGTTCATGCGCAGGTTCTTGCTGGTGTTCTCGCTGGTCACGTGTCGGAAACGTTCACGCTCATAGGGCTCGCCGCCAAAGCTGCGAACCACGCGGTAACCCTGGATGGTCTCGGAGGACACATGGGTCACGTCGCCCATGGCCACCTGGATCTTCTTGCTCTGCTTGCGGAACTTGCGGCTGGCGGTCGTCACCATCACCGCGATGATCGGCAGGATCGCCAGCATCACCAGGGTCAGTTTCCAGTTCATCCACAGCAGCGAGAGGAACAGGAAGACCACGGTCATGCCTTCGCGGATCACCACCTTGATGGCGTCGGTGGCGGCGCCGGTGACCATGGTCACGTTGAAGGTGATGCGCGAGATCAGGTGGCCGGAGTTATTGCTGTCGAAATAGCGGTTGGGCAGGGTCAGCAGGTTGTTGAACAGCGCGATACGCAGGTCCTGCACCAGCCCCAGGGAAACCTTGGCGATGAAGTAGTTGCCAAGGAAGGAGCCGACGCCTTGCCAGACGGCGATCAGCACCACCAGCAGCGGCACTGCGTAGAGCAGCGACAGGTCACGAAGCCAGGCCACGGAGGAGTTGGGGAACAGCTTGGCATCCGGATGGGCCAGGCCGTCGACGAAATACTTGAGGATGCCCGCCAGCATCGGCTGGGTCGCGGCGAAGATCAGGAAGCCGATGATGCTGAGCAGGAACATCCCGATGTACGGACGCACATAGGACAGCAGTCGGAAGTAGATCTTCAGGCTCGAAGGAGCCTGGGGTTCTTTACCGGACATGTAGGAATCGCACGCTTAAAAGGTCGGCGATTATAACACAGCGCTCTCGTTTGCCCGGCGGCTGGGCTACTATAGCCGGCTATCGATTCAGGGACCCGTTATGCAAGACCTCGCTCTCTCCGCCTACGAAGCGCTGCGCGCCGGCGCCCAGGTGCTGGAAGCCGACAAGCATGGCGACAAGGTCCTGCGCCTGGCCGATGGCAACTTCCTGAAACTGTTCCGACGCAAGCGGCTGATTTCCTCGGCGGCGCTCTATCCCTATGCGCAGCGTTTCGCCGACAACACCCAGACGCTGCAGCGCCTGGCGGTGCCCTGCCCGCAGATCATCGCGGTGTACCGCATTGCCGATATCGCCCGCGACGCGGTGCACTACCGCCCCCTGCCGGGCGACACGCTGCGCCAGGTGATCGAAGCCGGCGAGGCGGACACGCAACTGGCGGCGCAACTGGGCGAACTGATCGCCGAGCTGCATGACCAGGGCGTGTACTTCCGCTCGCTGCACCTGGGCAACGTGGTGAAGACCCCCGAAGGCACCCTGGGCCTGATCGACCTCGCGGACATGAAGAAGCAGCGCCGGGCACTGTCGCGCCAGCAGCGCAAACGCAACTTCGCCCACATGCTGCGCTATACCCAGGATCGCCAGTGGCTGCTGGCCGGCAATACCGACAGCCTTTCACAAGCCTACCTTTCCCACAGCCCGGTACGCTGGCCGCTGGCCGAGCTGAGACAGTTCCTCAGTTCGGCTCCATGACCGCCGGCCGCACCTGAGGCCAGCGCTCCAGGCTGAGCCCCAGCAGGATCACCACCCAGGGCATCAGCCACATTGCGCGCGTGCGCTCCCACAGGCTGAACACATCGAACTGCATGGCGACGCTGGAGAACACCCACAGCAGCATCACCGACAGGCCCAGCGCCCGCGAGCGGCAACACCAGGCGCGGTAGCCGATCATTCCCCACATCGCCAGAAACACCAGAAGCGACGGCACGCCATACTGGATCGCGGTATGAACCAGGAAGTTGTGGGCTCCACGGTGATAGCTCCCAACGCTGCCACTCACCGTATAGTCGCCGCCCAGGCCGACCCCCACCCAGAAATGCTCTTGCAGTATCGGCCAGGCACTCCGCAAAAGCTCCAGGCGCTCGGAGTCGCCTCGCACCAGAATGGCGGGCTCGAAGATGAACAAGGCCCCGCCCCCCATCATCAGCAGCAACGGCAGCAGCTTGGCGACGCGCCCCGGCACCAGCAGCAGACTCAGAATCGCCGTCGCCATCAGTGCCAGCAATGCACCGCGACTGCCGCACAGGGCCACATACAGCAGCGCGGCAGCCAGCAGGATTACCCAGGGCAGTTGTTGCCGCCCCCTGCGCGGAACCAGCGGAACCCCCATCACAACGATGAAGGCGACCGCGTAGGCGGCGGAGTTGGGGTTATCGAGGAAGCCGCCGAAACCATTGAGGCGATGGGCGTCAAAGTGAGGCTGCACGAACAGCGCCAGCAGGCTGTAAGCTCCCGCCAAGGCAACCAGGGATAACAGCGACACGCGAAGCCTGCGTTCGTCCGAACGTCCCCAGAGCACCCAGCCGAACACCAGCAGCATGAAGAGAGTGATGCGCTTGAGCACATTGAGCGGCTCGCCTACTCCCTCAGCCCAGAGCAACGACAAGGCCGCCCAGCCGAATAACGCCAGTAGCAACCAGGATTCCCGGTGCGAAGCGAAGAGGCTGAACAGCTCGCGACGACGCGCGATACAGAGCCACAACGCCGGGAGATAACCGAACAGCAGGACCATGTTGAAGTAGAACTTCATGCTTGGCGTCAGCAGCACACCCCCAACGCTCCAGAGTACGCCGATTCCGAGCATGGCTTCGGCTATCCGACTGCCGATTGCGAGGCGACTGCCGAGAGGGCTCACGGAGGGACACCAAAGCCTCCAGGCACGGACCATCAGGTTTTTCATAAGCAACTTATTCGTCAACGACTGAACTTGAACAACAGATGGCGCAGGCGCCGCCAGGTAACGCGGTTCCAATGCCAGATCGGCAACTGCAGCAGGACCGACCACGCGTACGCCTTGTCGTTGACCACCGAGTGCTTGAGCGCCTTGTTGATCACGCAGGCCAGCCCCTTTCTGTAACAAGGGTGGTCACGATAGGGGGTGATTGCCATCAGGTCGTAGATCAGTTGCTGCCGATACAAGGTCTTGGACAGATTGCTCGAATGTTGGCGATAGAGAGTCCCGAGGTCCGGCAAGACATCGACACGGTAGCCAAGGTGCGCAATCTTGAGGGTAATCTGGAAATCCTGAACGCGGATTTCAGGATCGTAAAAGCCGGCACGCCTCAAGGCCTCATGCCGATACATGGCAACGCCGCCACCCACCGCATGTGCGCGGGAAAGCAGATCATCGAACGTATGCTGGCGGACACCTGATGCTTTCTCAGATTTTATTTCGCGGCCACGCTCATCGATGTAGGTAACCTTGCTACCCACGCAGCCGACATCCGGGTGCGCCTGTAGATAGCCGGCCTGAACGCTCAATCGCCCGGGCAACATGACATCGTCGGAGTCCGGAGTAGCGATGAACTCACCACGCGCATGACTCAGCGCCGTGTTGAGCGCGCCACTCACGCCGGTGTTGGCCTGGCGATAGAACTGGAAATCGAAGCGCCGCTGCAGCGCCTCGATCTTCTGCGCACTGCCATCTTGCGAACCGTCATCGACGACGATCAACTCGAAATTCGGATAGTCCTGTTCGAGGATGCTCAGCAACGCATCTTCGATGTAACGCTCACGGTTGTAGCAAGGCACCAGCACGGAAATCAGCGGGTATTCCACAGACACCTCAATAACCGGCAGATAGTGGCCACAGGTCAGAACCCCAAAGCCAGTCGCCAGCGCTCCAGCATACCGGGCTGCGGCCTCTCACGCAGCGGGACAGCCATGGCCTGGACAATCCGTGCCCCGATCTGGCTGAACCCGAAACCTTCCACGGCCAGCATTCGGCCAGCCTCGGCAATGCGGGACGCGCGCTGCGGGTCATCCCGCAACTGCTGCAGTTTGCTGCACAGTTGGGTGACATCGCGGTACAGCACCACGTTGTGCATGTCCTGCAACCCCAGCGCGCGATTCTCCGCCTCACCCTGGTCATAGGCCAGCAGCACGCAGCCGCAGGCCATGGCCTCGAAATTCTTGATCATGTACTCGCCCATGCCGACATCCGCGCTGACAAAGAAGCGGATGCGGTTGAGCGTGTTCAGGTAGTCCTCACCCGAGTTGGTCTTGGTCACCAGCAGGTTTTCCACCCGTCCCAGTTCATCCAGCAGCGCCTTGCGGCCGCTGTAGGCGACGCTGCCGGTACTGCCGACGAAGGCCAGCTCGATGTCCCGCTCCCTGCCCAGGTCGTGCAGCAGGTTCTGATCGTAGCCCTTGGGCACGAAGACCGCATCGAAACCTTCCTGGCGCAGACGCTCGCTGACCACGAAGCCCGAGCTGATCACCCGCACCCAGGGCAGCCGGCGGTAGTGCGCACTGAACTTCCCGGTGTACTTGCAGGGGATGTAGTTCTGGTAGGCGTCGTGTTCGAGAATGACCAGGTTGGGCACGCTGCGGATGAAGGCTGCCTGGCGCATTTCCTTCTTGAAGCGCAGGAAAAACAGGATGCGATCGTACTTCGAGACATCCACGTGCTCACGGAAGTAACGGCGCAGGTTGGCCTGCTCGTCACTGGACAGCCAGCGCAGGTCACACTCGCAATGCTCAGCGATTCCGTCGTACAGGCGATCGAGGATGGCGCGTTGTTCTTTCTGGACCAGGAACAGAACCTTCATACCGACTTGCCCACCTCGGGAGCCAATGGTTGTGAGACCGCCGAACCGATCAGGTCATCGACCTGCTCGAGGCTGACCTTGGGAATCATCTCGGCAGGCAGCCGGCTGTCGCGGGAAAGATTGAACACCTGAAACCCCGGGTCGATAACCCGCCGCGCCAGGATGTCGAAGTGCGGCAGAATATGATCGCCGAAGTCGCCGTCCAGACGGCTTTTCACCTGGGCGCCGGCAGGGTCGTAGAACTGGCCGAGCGCCGAATTCATGTCGACCCCGACCAGGAACACTTTGTCGAAGCCGAGGAAATACGCGAGCTGCACCGCAGCGTACGCGATGGTGCGGGCATTGAAGTACCCACGCGCGTAGTTGCGGCTGAAACCGATGCGATTGGCGGTCTGGCTGAGCAGCGACCAGCGCATGACGAAGTCCGGGTCGCGACGGGCGGACCAGGCAAAGGAACGGTCGGAACGCCGCCGCACACCGATCCAGCGGTTGACCCGCTCCATCAGCAGCAGGCTGTCCGCTTCCAGCGATTGCGGTTCTTTCTCGTACAGCCGCTGCATCGACTCCAGATTCAGCGCAGACCAGCGCGCCAGGCGAATGCCACTGGCCAGCGCCGCGCTTTTCTTTTCCGCGACACCCGCGTCATCGCAAAGATAGAACAGCGGACGCAGGCCCGCCGCCTCGAAACAGGCGATGGAGCCGTTCATGGCGATCATCGGCACGCTGTCGTAGCGCTGCATCGGAAACTCGGCCACCGAAGGCCCGGAGGCGATGATGAACACCGGGCCGCTACAACTGTTGCGCAGCGGCTCCCAGGCAGACAGCGGCCGATACTGCCCGTCCGGCAGACGCAGGCCGCGCTCGCCGGAGCTTGTGACTTCCAGGGCCACGGCGGTCATCGTGCGCTTTCAGCCTCGAGCAAGGCCTGGATGTCACTGCACTGGACAACCGGTTTTCCGGCGAAATAGCCAGGTGCCCCGTGAAACTCGCTCCAGCGCTGGAGGAACACGAAGTCCAGCCCTGCGCCTTGCGCGCACTGGTGATCGAAGCGGCTGTCGCCCAGGAACAGTGCGGGACCCAGCAGATTGCCCGAGGCCTGTTCGCGGGCCAGGATGATGTCCTTCGGCGTCGGGCTGCCAAAGATTCCACCATCGAAGAGCACGTCCAGTCCTCGCATGGCGAACACCTCGCGCAGTTCGGCTTCATCGCCGCCGGAGACGATCATCCAGCGGCTCTGCGGTAACAGCTTGCGCAGACGCAACAGACCGGGAGCGACCGCGCACGCCAGCAGTCCTTTACGCACGGCACCGGCGTACTGCTCGAGCAGCACCGGCAAGTGCTCCTGCACGTCATCCACCCGGACGATCTGCTGCAGCAAATACTCGAACTTGCGATAACGGGATATCCCGCCATTGGCCTGGTGATAGTCGACGAATGCCTGCGCGGCGGCCGCGCCGAACGGCAGGGCAACCTGATGGAAGGCCTGGGTCTTCACTGCATTGGAGTCGAGAACGACACCATCGCAATCGAACGCCAGACAACGGTAGTCGGCGAGCGGGCGCAGCATCAGAGGTTCCGCGCCCGGATGGCCGCCTCGGCCGCATCGACATCTTCGGGGTTGTCCACGGCGATCGAATCCTGGGAGAGCTCCAGCATCCGCACCTCCCAGCCGAGTTCGAGGAAACGCAGGATCTCGATATCCTCAAGGCTCTCCAGCGGCGTCTTGCTGTCGCAGGCAGCGAAGGCCGCCAAGGACTCGCGGGGGAAGGCGTACAGGCAGACCTGGCGCCAGCCACGGACGAACTCGTTGCTCTTGGTGCCCGGAATGGTCGCGCGCGACATGTACAGCAGACGGCCGTCCGGGCGCAGGACGACCTTGGGCGTGCTGGTGCTGCGGAACTGCGCCTCTTCCTCGATGGCGCAGTAACCATTGAGCACTTCGCCGGGCCACTGGCCGCAGGCCTCGATCATCCGGCGCAGGTCGTCGGGGTTGAAGACCGGCTCGTCGCCCTGGACATTGATGAAGACCTCGGCATCGAGTTGCTGCGCGCACTCCGCCAGGCGATCGGTACCGGTCAGGCACTGCGAGGAGGTCATCAGCACGGAGATGTCGTGCTGTTCGCACACCTCACGAATGCGGTCGTCATCGGTTGCCACATGAATACGCTCGGCCGGACAGGCCTTCAGGCACTGCCTGTAGGTCCTCACGATCATGGGCACGCCGTTGAGCTGCACCAGCGGCTTGCCGGGCAAGCGGCTGGATTGATAACGGGCAGGGATGATGACGGCGTAATCGGGCGTAGCGACCATGGGCAACTCAGAGTGCGTAAATGGAAGAACAGGGTACCTGATAGCGGGTCGGTGTCACGGCCAGCAGCTCCGGCGCGCAGGCGTGTGCCTGATAGAGCTCCAGCACGTCGTTGACCTCGGCATTGCGCGGGTCTTCTCCCGGGTAGCCGTCGAAGCCCGCCAGCAGTACCCGCTGTGCCTTGCCGCTGGCGGCCACAGCCAGTGCATAGGCGGCGACCAGGGACGTCGGCAATGTACAGTGCCTCAGATGGAATCCAAAGCCCTGCTTGTCGATGGAGAGACCGAAGTCCAGTAATGCCTTGCCGTCGAGAGAATCGCGCACGTCCTCAGGCAACATGCCAGCCGGCGTGATCAACGGCTGCGGCAACCGCAGGTGCTCGGCGCCGTCGGCCATCAGGCGCAGCGGATGGCAGGCCGCACGCAGGTCGATCAGGTCCGGGGCAATGTCGGTCTGCGTATTCAGCGCAAGGACCACCGGACGGGCCTTGCGAATGTACTGCTCGATGGCCTCGCGGTGCCGTGCCACACCGTCACCGCTGCCCAGCAGCAGCACTTCCCGCCCCGCGAGCTGCTCCTGCGGCGCCCACTCACCATGGGGCTCACCGAGGTAGAAGTGGCGCGAGGCCTCCAGCGTGTCCGGGTTGTATTTCTTGCCGCCATTGGAGCGCAATGCCTGGATCGCCACCAACAGGTCGGCATTCCCATAGCGAGAGTCGGCAAGCATCTCCTGAACGTAAGTCGGGTGGATGCCGTGCAAACCGGTCAGGTAGTAGTAGGGATTGGTTCCCCAGCCATAGCGCTGCTGCATGGGCTGGAAGCGCTGCGCGACCAGTTGCAGCAACGGTGAAAGATTCCCGCTGCCCCTCTGCAGCGCCAGATATTCGATGCGTGCATTACCCGGTCCGCGCCCCATACCCAGTACCGTCCCGTCCACCCAGGTGGCGCCGGCATCGATAGCTTCCAGCGTGTTGGCGTGAGCCAGGGCGCGATTGTCGTGGGCATGGATGCCCAGAGGCCCCTTCCAGCCCTGGCGCAGCAGTCCGACGATCCGGCGAACGTCCGCCGGCGCCAGGCTGCCCATGCTGTCGGCGAAATACAGGACATCCAGCCCGAACGCCTGCGCCGCCTCCGCCAGTCGGACGATGGTTTCGTCCGCCTGCTCGGCGATCTGCATCAGGTTGATCCCGACCTTGTAGCCCTGCTGCATCAGCCACTGGCACGCAGGGAGCACCGCCTCGAACTCATGGGCGTGGCTGGCAATGCGCACCAGACCGACCGGAGAATGTTCCGCCGGGGCAAACAGCAGCCCGGCAGCAGCCCGCGCGCCATCGGTGTGCTGGACCAGCTCACTGGCGTTGACCATGACGCCGTAACAGATGCTGTCCACCAGCGGAAGGCTGCTCAGGAACGCATCTCGGCTGTAGGCGTAGCCGCCACGAAAGCCGTGGCGCGCAAAGCTGCGCAGCCCCAGCTCGACATAATCGATGCCGGCTGCAGCCATGGCCTGCAGATAGTCACGGACCAGTTCGGGATCGAAATCCCAATTGTTGTAGTAGCCGCCGTCGCGCAGCGTGCAATCCAACAGGAGTGTCTTGGAGTCACTCACGTGTTCGTCCCTCGAACGTGATGTGGAGACGAGTCAGCGCCCGCCGGTGATAGCCTTGACCAGCGGCAGACTCCAGAATTCCCGGCGCACCGCCTCATCGCAGAAGCGCGCCTGCAAACGCTGCTCCATCTGCTGCGCACACATCACCCGCTGCTCACGATCGAGCACCGACAGGTGGCGAAGCCCCTCGGCCAGCGCGGCCTCATCGCCCAACGGGAAGAGGATGCCCAGCCCCTCGACGATTTCCCCGGCGCCGCCGCCGGAGGTCGAGATCAGCGGCACTCCCGCGACCATGGCTTCCAGCAGGACCATGCCGAAAGGCTCGTGGTCGGAGGTCAGGGCAAATACATCGAAGGCCTTGAAGTAGCGCCTGGCGTCCGGAACCTGACCAAGGAACAGCACGCGGTCGGCGATACCCAGCTCGCGCGCGAGGTCCTTGAGGTCCTCTTCCAGTCTCCCCTTGCCGAGGATCGCCAGCAGGCTGTTGTGCGGCAGACGCGGCAGAGCGCGGGCGAAGCCACGCAGCAGGGTGGCCTGGTCCTTGTCCGGATGCAGGCGACCGACGTTGCCGACCACCCAGGCGTTGTCCGCCAGCCCCAGGTGCTGGCGGGCCGGATAGCGCTCGACCTGCTGGTCCCTGAGGGCGTCGACGTCGACCCGGTTGTACAGCGTCTCGATGCGATCCTGCGGCCAGGCCGGCAGGCAGGCACGGATTTCGTCGCGCACCGCGTTGGAAACGCCCAGCAGGCTCAGGCGTTCGGCGAAGAAGCGCGCGAACAGCTTGCGCCCCAGGCGCTGGAAGTCACCGAAGCCATGGTGCACACCGATGATCGGCAGCCTGGTGCCGAGCATGGCGATCCAGGTCGGCTTGAAACGGTGCGCGATGCAGAAGCGGAAATCGCGGGAACGGGCGATCTCGCGCAGGTCGCGGATTGCCTTGAGCTTCAGCCCGCGGATGTCCCGCGAGCTGTAGTCGAGGAAAAGCACCTCGTCGCTGGCGCAACCGGCCACGACTTCCGGATCAGGCGCACCGGTGAGGAACACCGTGGTAACCCGGTAGCCGGTGCCGGCGAACAGGCTGGCGTACTGACGGGCACAGTCGAGGAACGGCCCGTCATAGCCGTGGCAGAACTGCAGGACGCGCGGTTCAGCCGAGCGAGTCATAGGGCTCCGCGCCATCCTTGACCACCAGGATGTCCTGCATGATCAGGTACTGCAGGTCCGAGCCGTAGAACATGTTCAGGGCATCGGTCGGCGAGCACACCATCGGCTCGCCACGGCGGTTCAGCGAGGTGTTGAGCGCCACGCCGTTGCCGGTGAGCCGCTCCAGCTCCTTCATCATGTCGTAGTAGCGCGGGTTGAATTCGCGCTTGAGCACCTGGGCGCGGGAGGTACCGTCTTCATGGACGACTTCCGGCACGCGGGTCTTCCACTCCTCGTTGACCTCGAAGGTGAAAGTCATGAACGGCGCCGGATGGTCGATCTTGAACATCTGCGGGCCGACGGTATCGAGCATCGACGGGCAGAAGGGCCTCCAGCGCTCGCGGAACTTGATCTGCGCGTTGATGCGGTCAGCCACGCCGGGAACGCTCGGGCAGCCGATGATCGAGCGGCCGCCAAGGGCGCGCGGGCCGAACTCCAGGCGACCCTGGAACCAGGCCACCGGGTTGCCGTCCACCAGCACCTTGGCGATCAGCTCGGACAGGTTGTCGATCTGGCGCCAGGTCGGCTTGGCCTCGTGGCGGGCGCAGGCGGCGATGACGTCTTCGTTGCTGTATTCCGGGCCGAGGTAGACGTGTTCCATCTTCTCGACCGGCACACCACGTTCCCAGGACACGTACGCGGCGGCGCCAACAGCGGTGCCGGCATCGCTGGCCGCGGGCTGCACGTACAGCTCCTTGACCTCGGGACGGGCGATGATTTTCTGGTTGAGCTTGACGTTCAGCGCGCAACCACCGGCGAAGGCGATCTTGCCGGTCTCGCGGATGATGTCGCCCAGGTAGTAATCCATCATCTCCAGCGACAGCTTCTCGAACAGGGCCTGGATGCTGGCGGCGTAGTGGATATACGGATCGTCGGCGATGTCGCCTTCACGTTTCGGGCCGAGCCACTCGATCAGCTTGGGCGAGAAGTAGTAACCCTTGCCCTTTTCCTTGTAGCGACGGAAACCGATGACGTTGGCGTACTCGGTATTGATGATCAGCTCGCCGTTCTCGAATTTGGCCAGGCGGGAGAAATCATACTTGCTGGCATCGCCGTAAGGCGCCATGCCCATGACCTTGAACTCGCCGTCGAGCATGTCGAAACCGAGGTACTCGGTCAGCGCTCCGTACAGGCCGCCCAGGGAGTCCGGATCGTAGAACTCCTTGATCTTGTGGATCTTGCCGTTCTCACCGTAGCCGAAGAAGGTGGTGGCGTACTCGCCCTTGCCGTCGATCCCGAGGATCGCCGTCTTCTCCTTGAAGCCCGAGCAGTGGTAGGCGCTGGAGGCGTGGGCCAGGTGGTGCTCGACCGGCTGGATCTTGGTCTTCTTCAGGTCGAAGCCCAACTGCTGCAGGCACCACTCGATGCGCTTGTAGTAGCGCTTGTAGCGGCGGTTGCCGAGCAGGATGGCGTCCAGCGCGCGGTCCGGTGCGTAGGCGTAGCGCTTGGCGTAGTGCCAGCGGGCCTTGTCGAAGATGCTGATGGGGGCAAAGGGAATGGCCACCACGTCAACGTCCGACGGTTTGATCCCGGCCTGCTCCAGGCAGAACTTGGCCGACTCGTAGGGCATGCGGTTCTTCGCGTGCTTGTCGCGGACGAAGCGCTCTTCTTCGACGGCCGCGACCAGCTTGCCGTCGATGTACAGGGCGGCGGACGGGTCATGGCTTACGGCGCCGGACAGGCCGAGGATGGTCAATGCCACAGGGTCTAGCCTCTTTCATCTGGGCGGGTGCCAGGCACCCGCGGTAAACGTTCGTCGAGCAGCCGGTGCAGTGCGCTGCCCTCTGGCCAGTTGCGCAGGAAGCGCGCACGGTCACGGGCATAGGCGCGGGCGAAGCTCGCTTCTCGCGAGTGGCGCTGCATGGCATCCAGGTCGATCAACGACCACTGCCCGCCTTCGCCCTGCTCCTGCCAGAACAGGTTGTGCCCTTTCAGGTCGCCGTGGCTGATGCGCTCGCGCACCAGCGCCGCGAACAGTCTGTCCAGGGCCACAAGATCCGATTCCGGCGGCAGGCCGCCCCCCTCCGGATGGTCCAGGTAGGGTTTGAAACGGGCGATTATATCCTGACCCGCCAGGTAATCGGTAATCAGGAAGGCCGGGCCGCGCAGCCACAGCCAGCGCCGCTCGATCACCGCCAGCGGCTTGGGCGTGGCGATGCCGAGGAAGTCCAGGCGGTTGCCCTCGCGCCAGGAGGCCCAGGCGCGACTGGGGCGCCAGAAACGTTTGAACCAGTGCAGCAGGTTCTTGATGTTGTAGCGCTTGACCACCAGAGGCCGGCCATTCAGCTCCACGCGGGCGACAGTCGCGGCACCGCCGGTCTTGTAGACGTGTCCGCGCTGTATGTAGGCGTCCGGATCGGCCAGCAGTGGCTGCAGGCCCTCCTCTTCCTCGCGGCGTACCGCGCGCAGGCCAAAGGGCCCCTTGAACACGCTGAACAGGCTGCAGTCGCGGGCGATCTTCTTCATCAGGTCGCCGACCCGCCAGCGTCGAACCCTGGCGATTTCCTTCTGCAGGGCCTCCAGCGGCAGTGCGTGCTCGCCGTTGGCCAGCAGGTAGTGGATCAGCAGCTCTTCCAGATACGGATCGAGGCTCGCTGGCAACTGGGCGAAGAACACCCCGAGGTTTTCCAGCACGTGCTTGCGCGATAGCGGCTGGCCGGCGGTTTCCGCACGGATGCCGGCGCCGTCGATCAGGTACAGCTGGCCGGCGTGGCGCAGCAGGTTGTCCAGGTGCAGGTCTTCCTGCCACAGGCCCCTGGCATGCATCTGGGCGATGGCAGTCAGCGCCTCGGCGATGACGGCGGTCTGGCCATCGGACAGCAGCGGCTCGCCCTCCAAGGCACGCCAGGCGTCCCAGAGGCTCTCGGCGTTATCGAGGAATTCGAAGAGCAGCCAGCCGCCCTCGCCGTCCTTCAGACCGTCGGCCAGCAGCTGCGGCGTGGTCAGGCCCTGTTCGGCGAGCAGTCGCACACCGTCGCGTTCGCGCTGGAACTGCTTCGCCGCACGGCCGCCAACCAGCAGCTTGGCCAGCACCGGGCGGCCGCGCCAATTGGCCGCACCGACGTAGCGCTGGCCGGGCAGAACGCGCAGCAGGCTGTCCAGGCGCAGCTCGGCCGGGCCGGCGCCGTCTTCCAGCTCGATGCGCAGGGGCAGCGCCGGAGCGCGGCCGGCATCGCGCAGGGCAGACAGCCTCATGCGCGGTTTTCCTTCTTCTTGCGGCGCGCGCCCAGGCGGCGGTACCAGTCGTCAACCTCCGGGCCGCCGGAAGCGGTGCCCAGGTAGGCCGCCAGCAAATTGCGCACGTCGGTTTCGTTCCAGTCCGGCGCGCGGCGCAGCAGAGGCTCGAGGTCGCGCACGCGGTCGCGCTGGCCGAACCACAGCGGACGGGTCTTTTCCAGATCAATCAGGGTCGCCTCGAAGGCGTCGTCGGTTTCGCGCAGGAAGATGTGCTTGGGATAGAAGCAGCCATGCATCTGCCCGGCCTCGTGCAGGCGACGGGCGAGCATGCCGCAGGCGCGCAGGATGGCCTGGCGACGCTCGGCGGGCAGGTTCGACCAGCCTTGCAGGAGGTTATCGAGGTCACGCCAACCGTCCAGAGCGCGGGTCATCAGGATCGCCCGGCGCTCGCCGCCGACCTGCCGTGCGCCGAAGAAGGCCGCCTGCATCGACGGAATACCGAGCTGGTGATAGCGCTGGATGTTGCGGAACTCGCGGCTGAAAGTCGGCTCGCCGAGTGGACGCTTCAGGCTGCGGGTCAGGTGATTGCTCTGGCGCTTGAGGTAGTAGGCGGTGCCGTCCAGCTCCAGGCGGTACACGCTGCTCCAGCCGCCGCGCTCGGTGTTGGGCTCGTCCACGGCTTCCAGCTGCAGGGCCCAGAGGGCGTCGAAATCGGCCAGGGCGTTGTTTTCCAGCAGGGCCTGGTCACCCTCGGCAATGAAATCCTTCACTCGCGTCCCTCGAAGAAATGGACGATCTGCCGGACACGCTTCTTGTCCGACGCGTTCAGTCGCTCGCGGCGACGGTACAGCAGGTAGAACTGCAGGCGCTGCGTGTAGGAGAGATGGTACTTGGCGACCTTGTCGAGGGTGGCCAGGTCCTTGGTGATGCGGTAGCGCAGCATGAAGCTGACCCAGAAATCACCGATCGGGCAGTCGATGAAGTACACCGTGCCCTCCCCGTCCACCAGGATGTTGCGCCACTTCAGGTCGTTATGGGTGAAGTGGTGGTCATGCATGGTCCGGGTGTAGCCAGCCAGCTGGCGCATGACGTGCGCGACCCAGGCGCGATCCTTCAGACGCGGATCGTCCTGCTTGGCCAGGGCATGCAGGTCCTCGGTGCCGACCAGCTCGCGGGTGATGATCGCGCCACGGGAGAAGCCGCCGTTGACGCGCTCCAGGCCGTAGGCCACCACCTTAGCGGTCGGTATGCCCCACTTGGCGAACTGCTTGAGGTTCTGCCACTCGGCCTTCACTCGCGGGCGCGGCAGGTAGCGGCGAAAGCCCTTGCCCGGCTTGCGGTAGCGCTTGACGTAATAGCGCACGCCGTCGCGTTCGATGCGCACGACGTCAGACATCGCATCCTTGGTGATGCGCTCACCTTCGAGGGCGAACACGGCATCCAGGCTGCCGAAATCGGCGGCGAGATGCTGGTAGTCGGCTTCGAGTACCCAGCCGGCCATCAGAGCAGGTCTCCGTATCGTTGTTTGCGGTCGTAGAGCTTGGCCGCCTTGCGCTCCATCCACGCCAGCAGCGCGGCTTCCTCGCGAAGGATGTCACGCAGCGGACGCAGGAAGTAACCGCGCAGGAAGCGCAATTTGTCACGGCGCGTAAGGCCGATGTCCAGCGCGGAGAAGTACAGCGCCGCCAGGTCCTTGTCGCGCCAGCGGCGCGGGGTGGCGGCGCGGGTCTGGGCGCGGTGCAGGTCGATCACCGACAGGCGCAGGTCATCGGCGCTGATCGGGCGGTCGGTATGCAGCAGGAAATGGCAGATGTAGCAGTCGCGATGATTGACCCCGGCGCGATGCATGGTGCCGACCATCTTCGCCACTTCGGCGATCAGCGCGCGCTTCAGGCGCGGCTCGGGCGGTGTCTGCAGCCAGTCCAGCGAGAGGACTTCGAGGTCGGTGGTGGGCGCCAGCTCTTCGGTGACGATGAAGGAGTGCTGCGCGGCCGGATTGCCGCCGCGCTCGCCGTAGGCCACCGCGGTCATGGTCGCCACGCCGGCCTGGTGCAGGCGCTCGAGGGCTCGCTGCTCCTGGCCCGCACCGAGCACGGGAAGCTTGGCACTGAACAGGTTCTTGACGATCTCGCCCCAGCCGATGCCGCGGTGGATCTTCACGAAATAGCCGCGACCTTCAACTTCGGTGCGCAGCGTGCGACGGCCTTCCAGCTCGCGGTAGACCTTGCCCTGCAGGCGCTCGACTTCGGCGAACGGATCCTTTCCGGCCCACAGGCGTTTGAATGGCTCGTGCAGTTCGAGCTTCATGCGCGCTCCCGCAGGATCAGGTCGGCGGCGTGCTGCGGCATGCTGTAGAGATCGGCGCTGTCGGCGAAGACCAGGCCGTTGCGCCCCCACTCCGCCCGCGCTGCATCGTCCTCCAGCATCTGCTGCAGCATCGTGTTCAAACGGTCCTGCTCGAACGGCGACGGCACCACACGGCCGGCTTTCGCCTCGTCGATGTAGTGCGCATAGCCGCAGACGTCGGTGACCAGCACCGGCAGCCCCGCAACCAGCGCCTCCAGCAGCACGGTGCCGGTGTTCTCGTTGTACGCCGGATGGATCAGCAGATCGGCACCGAGCAGGAAGCGCGGAATGTCGCTGCGCCCCTTGAGAATCTGCACATTGTCCGACAGGCCCAGCGCCTTCACCTGCAGCAGGAATGGTTTGGGATCGTCCTGGCCGATGGCGATCAGGCGGGTGCGCTTGCGCAGCGAGCGCGGCAGCGCGGCCAGCGCCTTGAGGCTGCGGTCCAGGCCCTTGGTCTTGAAGCCGGAGCCGATCTGCACCAGCAGCAGGTCATCGTCGCCCAGCTTGAACTCGCGGCGGAATTCCGCGCGGATTTCCCCGGCATTGGCCGGTGCGCGGCGGTCCTGGGCGATGCCCGGCGGCAGCAGGTGGAAGCGTGCCTCGGGGGTGCGGTAATGCTTGATGAACAGCGGCTGCTGGACTTCGGAGATCATCAGGATCTCGGTCTTCGACTCCGGCGCGAACACCGCTCGCTCGTAGTCGGCGAAGTGCTTGTAGCGGCCCCAGCGGCGGTAGAAGGAATTGCGCAGAGTCTGCGCCTTATCCTCGAAGCAGCCGTCGGCGGCGTAGTAGACATCCAGGCCGGGCATCTTGTTGAAGCCGATCACCCGGTCAACCGGCGAGCGCGCGAGGTCCGCGGCCAGCCAGGCACTGAATTTCTCGTTGCGGCGATGGTTGAACAGCGACTTCACCGGCGCCACGCGCACGTCGAAGCCCGGCGGCACTTCGCCTTCCCAGATTGGCGTGTAGACGCGGATCGAATGGCCGCGCTGCTGGCATTCCAGGGCGATGCGCATGAAATCGCGCTGCAGCCCGCCGAACGGGAAGTATTTGTAGAGAACGAAAGCCAGGGTCATCGAAGCGTCTCCGGGGCCAGCAGCAGTGCCTCCAGCTGGTTCGCCACGCGCTGGGGATTCAGGCGCGTGAAGCACAGAGGCTGTTCATGCCGCAGGTCGAACTGGCGCTTGTCTTCGGCCGTCGGCTGGTAGGTGCAGGTCTTCTGCAGGCAGGGCGCGCACGAAGGCCAGTCGGCGGCCAGGTGCACCTGCGAACGCCCGTAGGCGCCGGTCAGACCGGGGTTGGTCGGGCCGAACAGCGACAGCGTCGGCACGTCCAGGGCGGCGGCCAGGTGTCCGAGCCCGGTGTCGACCGCCACGCAGGCGGAAGCGCCGGCCAGGACCTTGGCCATGCCCGCGAGGCTTAACTTGGGGAGTACCGAGGCGTTTTCCAAGCCTTCGGCGAGCCGTTCGGCGCGTTGCCGCTCGGCGTCGCTGCCCCACGGCAGGCGGACTTGCCAGCCGCGCTCACCCATGCGCTGGGCCAGCTCGCGCCAGTAGACCTCGGGCCAGTGCTTGGTCACCCAGGTAGTGCCGTGCAGGAACACCAGGTAGGGCTCGGTCTCCACCGAATCCAGCAGGCGATTGCGGTCCAGGCCGTAGTCGCCGGTGCCGGTGGGCAGCGGGTAGTCCAGCGCCTGGGCGAACAACTGGCGCACGCGCTCGACGGCGTGCTGGCCCCAGGCGACCGAATAGGCACGGTTATAGAAGCGGCTGGCGGCCGGCTCGCGGGCCGACTCCTTGTCCAGCCCGGCGACCGGCGTGCGGCGGCGCGCGTAGCGGGTCAGCCAGGCGCTTTTCAGCAGGCCCTGGGCGTCGATCACCAGGTCGTAGTCGACTTCCTTCAGGCGGCGCTTGAAGCGACCCCATTCGCCACTCTTGAGCGTCTGCCAGAGGTTCTTGCGCCAGCGGCGGATCGCCACCGGGATCACCTGGGCCACGGCCGGATGCCAGGCGGGAATCTCGGCGAAGCCCTCTTCCACCACCCAGTCGAACTGGATGCCAGGAATGGCGCGGGCAGCGTCGGTCAACGCCGGCAGGGTGTGGATGACATCGCCCAGGGACGAGGTCTTGATCAGCAGGACCCTCATTCAGCGCTTTCCACATCCACCGGGTCGGCGACCAGTCGGTCCAGCGCTTCGATCACCGGGCGCGGCTTCAGCTCGCGCAGGCAGTTGTAGTGGCCGAAGCGGCACACGCGATCGAAGCAGGGGCTGCATTCCAGGCCGAGGCGGACGATCTCCACGGCATCGGCCAGCGGTGGGGTGAACTGCGGCGAGGTGGAGCCGTAGACCGCCACCAGCGGGCGGTTCAGCGCGGCGGCCACGTGCATCAGGCCGGAATCGTTGGTGACCACGGCGCCGGCGCAGGACATCAGGTCGATGGCCTCGGCCAGGGCGGTCTCGCCGGCCAGGTTCACCGACTCTTCGCGCAGGCCGGGAATCAGGCGCATGCGGATGTCTTCGCCACCGGGATGGTCGTTCTTCGAACCGAAGATCCACACCTGCCAGCCGGCGCGTATCTTCACCTCGGCGACCTTGGCGTAGTACTCGGCCGGCCAGCGCTTGGCCTCGCCGAACTCGGCACCGGGGCACAGCGCCAGTACCGGGCGGTCCAGGCTCAGGCCGAACTTGGCCAGCGCGGCCTCGCGGCTCTGCGGGTCGATGGACAGGCGCGGCTGTGGATACGGCTGCGGCAGCTCGGCGCCCGCCTCATAGGCCAGGGCCATGAAGCGCTCGATCATCAGCGGATAGCGCGCTTTATCCAGTGCGCGGATGTCGTTGAGCAGGCCGTAGCGCATCTCGCCCTTCCAGCCAGTGCGCTTGGGGATACCGGCGAAGTACGGCACCAGCGCCGACTTCAGCGAGTTGGGCAGGAGGATCGCCTGGTCGTACTGCCCCTTGAGGGTCTTGCCGATGCGCCGGCGCGAGGCGATATCCAGCACGCCGTGGCCAAGCGGGAAGCTCAGGGCCTGGCGCACTTCGGGCATGCGCTCGAGGATCGGCCGGCTCCAGTCGGGCGCCAGCACGTCGATCACGCAGTCCGGATGCTGCCGCTTCAGACACTGGAAGAGCGTCTGCGCCATCACCATGTCGCCCACCCAGGAGGGGCCTACGATCAGAATTCTCATGCCTTTTCCGAAAACAAGCGGGGAGGCTCTCGCCTCCCCGTACTCCATTCATCCAGCCGCAAGGCGCGGGCCTCTACGGTCGGGTGCCGAGCAGCGAATGCCGGCAGTCTAGCCCAGCCACTCTTAGGGCCGGGCGGTTTTCGTCACTCCCTGTGACCTGGCGCAATGGCATTACGCGCCTTGCTCCTGCTGCCAGCCCAGCACTGACAGCGCGATCCGTTCCGGCGAGCATCATCTCGCCGGATGCTATCTGTTTCATGGGAAATCGCAGCGAATCAGGTCAGCTCAAAGGCCTTCCACATCTGCATCACCATGCGACGTTCCGCATGGAAGTGATCGCCGCTCACCACGCCCGGCTGCTTCTGCAGGGACAATCGGTGCGCCGCTGCCCGGTAGGCCTTGTAGGCGTCCTGCAGCTTCAGGACATCCTCGCCGGACATCAACCCGACCCGCTCCAGGGCTTCCAGAATGCGGATATTGTCGGTGAACTCCACCAGCTCCGGGTGCTGCCACGACCAGGCCAGGGCGGCGTATTGCACCATAAATTCGATATCGACGATACCACCGGCATCCTGCTTGAGATCGAACGGGGCCGCGGCCTCGAAGGCATTCGCCGCAGTACCGGCGGCCGTGCTCGGGGTGCCGAGGTTGTCGCGCATCTTCGCGCGCATTTCGCTGACTTCCTTGCGCAACTCAGCCAGGTCGCGCTGCTGGCCGAGCACTTTCGCGCGGATCGCCTCGAACGCCACGGCCACCCGCTGACAGCCGGCGAGCACGCGGGCGCGCACCAGCGCCTGGTGTTCCCAGGTCCAGGCCTCGCCCAACTGGTAGGCCTCGAATGCACGCAGCGAGCTGACCAGCAGGCCGGAAGCACCGCTCGGGCGCAGGCGCATGTCCACCTCGTAGAGCATGCCTGAAGGCGTCTGCGCGGTGAGGAAGTGGATGATCTTCTGCCCCAGGCGCGTATAGAACTGCGCTCCATCGATGGGCTTGGCGCCGTCGGTTTCGCTCTGCGGGTCGCCGTCGTGGATGAACACCAGGTCGAGGTCAGAGCCGTGGCCCAGCTCCAGACCGCCGGACTTGCCGTAGCCGATGATGATGAAGTCCGGGGCGCAAGGCGTTCCGTCCACGCGGGTCGGCCGGCCGTGGCGCTGGACCAACTGGTCCCAGGTCAGGCTCAGTACCTGCTCGAGGATGGCTTCAGCCAGCCAGGTCAGGTAATCGCTGACCTTCATCAGCGGCAAGGTACCGGCGATTTCCGAAGCCACCACGCGCAGGGCGTGGGCCAGCTTGAAGTGGCGCAGGGTTTCCATCTGCTGCTCGAGGTCATCCTCGGGGATGCGCATCAGCCGCTCGCGCAGTTCGGCGCCCAGCTCGGCGGCCTGTGGCGGACGGAACAGCCGCCCTTCATTCAATAGCTCGTCGAGCAGGATGGGGAAGCGGGCGATCTGCTCGGCCACCATCGGGCTGGCCGCGCAGAGCGTCAGCAAGCGCTCCAGCGCGCCGGGGTTTTCGGTGAGCAGCACGAGATAGGCAGAACGCCGCGCCACCGCCTCGATCAGCGGCAGCACTCGCTCCAGCAGCGCATCCGCCGGGCCGCGCTCGGCGATCATGTTCAGCAGGCGCGGCATAAAGGCATCCAGCCGCTCGCGGCCCAGGCGCTGCATGGCGCGCACCTGCGGGCCATTACGCAGGTCGGTCAGGCGCTTCCAGGCCGCCGCCGGCTGGGCGAACCCGGCGTCGGCGAACTGCCGGCAGGCGGACTCTTCATCGACCGCCTCTTCCCACAGCGGAATCCACTCGCCGCCGATGGTGGTATCCACCCGGCCTTCTTCATCTTCATCCGGGTCGGCGATGACCTGACGAAAATGCCAATCGATGCGCTCGCGCCACTGGTTGGTGGCCTGGTGGAAGGCCGACCAGTTGGCGAAGCCCATGATGAAGGCGACGCGGATACGCTCGAACTCATCCTCCGGCAGCATCTGGGTCTGACGGTCGGCGATCGCTTGCAGGGCGTGCTCGGCATAGCGCAGGAACTCGTAGCCCTCGCGCAGCTCGGCAACCACCTGCGGCGGCAGGTAGCCCTGCCCCTCGAGGATCGCCAGCACCCGCAGCAGCGGTCGCTGCTGCAGGCTGAGGTCACGGCCGCCGTGGATCAGCTGGAAGGCCTGGGCGATGAACTCCACTTCGCGGATGCCGCCGGCACCCAGCTTGATGTTCTCGCTCATGCCCTTGCGCCGGACTTCCTGCTGGATCAGCTGCTTCATGGTGCGCAGCGCCTCGATGGCGGAGAAGTCCAGGTAGCGCCGGTAGACGAACGGACGCAGCAGCTCCAGCAGGCGCTGGCCGGCCTCCTGGTCGCCGCCGACCACGCGGGCCTTGATCATCGCGTAGCGCTCCCAGTCGCGCCCCTGGTCCTGGTAGTACTGCTCCAGCGCGGCGAAGCTGTGCACCAGCGGGCCGCTGGAGCCATAGGGACGCAGGCGCATGTCGACGCGGAAGGCGAAACCTTCGACGGTGATCGCATCCAGCGACTTGATCAGCTTCTGCCCCAGACGGGTGAAGAACTCCTGGTTATCCAGCGCGCGCTTGGCGCCCTGGGTCTCGCCGCCCTCGGGGTAGCCGAAGATCAGATCGATGTCGGAAGACAGGTTCAGCTCGCCCGCCCCCAGCTTGCCCATGCCCAGCACGATCATCTTCTGCGGCAGGCCCGAGCGGTTGCCGATGGGCACGCCGAACTGCTGGCAGTGGCGCTGGTAGAGCCACGCCAGGGACTGGTCGATGCTGGCGTCGGCGAGGTCCGACAGGTCGCGGCAGGTGCCGGCCAGGTCGCTGCGGCGGGTCAGGTCGCGCCAGATGATGCGCATCTGCTGGCGCCGGCGGAAGCGGCGCAGGCGGCGGCCCAGCTCGTCCTCATCGGCGCAGTCGGCCAGCAGCGCTTCCAGCTGCGCGCCCATCTCGCCGGGCTGCAGGGCACGCTCCAGCTCGCCGGTCGCGGCCAGCGCCAATAGAAAGGCAGGATCGCGCTGGACCTGCTCGGCGACGAAATCGCTGCCGGCGGTGACGCGGGCGAAATCGGCATGCCGCTCGTCGGACCAGCTGTCGAAACTGGCGATCTGCTCGGCGGAAAGCGCGGCGATGGCGGTGCGGAAATTCTGCTCAGCGCGCTCGGCGAGAGGCTTGAGAGTAGCCGGCAAAGCGGCCAGGGACGGCAGGCTCATGGTCTATCCTGAGTGGTCGGCGAGGCGCCGGCATTCCTGTCTTTTCGCGCCCCTGTAGTTTTACTACTAACTTTTTCAGGGGGAGGGATGTATCCGCTGGCGATTTGTAGTAAAACTACAACCCGCCGGGCGTACCCCCGGAGCACTTCCAAGAATTCGCCGCGTCGCCCACGAGGTTGGCGCAGCTATCGGCAACGATCTACTGGCTTCCGATTCTGGAAGCCTTTCCGCCCTGGAGCAAGCCATGCAAGACCTCGATCCCGTCGAAACCCAGGAATGGCTGGACGCCCTGGAATCGGTCCTGGACCGTGAAGGTGAAGACCGCGCCCATTACCTGATGACCCGTATGGGCGAGCTGGCCAGCCGGTCCGGCACCCAACTGCCCTACGCGATCACCACGCCGTACCGCAACAGCATCCCGGTCACCCACGAAGCCCGCATGCCCGGCGACCTGTTCATGGAACGCCGCATCCGCTCCCTGGTGCGCTGGAACGCCCTGGCGATGGTGATGAAGGCCAACAAGGCCGACCCGGATCTGGGTGGTCACATCTCCTCCTTCGCCTCCTCGGCGACCCTGTATGACGTTGGCTTCAACTACTTCTTCCAGGCCCCGACCGACGAACACGGCGGCGACCTGGTGTTCTTCCAGGGCCACGCCTCCCCCGGCGTCTACGCCCGCGCCTTCCTCGAAGGCCGCATCAGCGAAGACCAGCTGAACAACTTCCGCCAGGAAGTGGACGGCAACGGCCTGTCTTCCTACCCGCACCCCTGGCTGATGCCGGACTTCTGGCAGTTCCCGACCGTTTCCATGGGTCTGGGCCCGATCCAGGCGATCTACCAGGCGCGCTTCATGAAGTACCTGGAAAGCCGCGGCTTCATCCCCGCCGGCAAGCAGAAGGTCTGGTGCTTCATGGGCGACGGCGAGTGCGACGAGCCCGAATCCCTGGGCGCGATCTCCCTGGCTGGCCGCGAGAAGCTGGACAACCTGATCTTCGTCATCAACTGCAACCTGCAGCGCCTCGACGGCCCGGTTCGCGGCAACGGCAAGATCATCCAGGAACTCGAAGGCGTGTTCCGTGGCGCCGAATGGAACGTCAACAAGGTGGTCTGGGGTCGCTTCTGGGACCCGCTGTTCGCCAAGGATACCGCCGGCCTGCTGCAGCAGCGCATGGACGAGGTCATCGACGGCGAGTACCAGAACTACAAGGCCAAAGACGGCGCCTACGTGCGTGAGCACTTCTTTGGTGCGCGTCCGGAGCTGCTGGAGATGGTCAAGGACCTCTCCGACGAGGAAGTCTGGAAACTCAACCGTGGCGGCCACGACCCCTACAAGGTCTATGCGGCCTACCACCAGGCGGTCAACCACAAGGGCCAGCCGACCGTCATCCTGGCCAAGACCATCAAGGGCTACGGTACCGGTTCGGGCGAAGCGAAGAACATCGCGCACAACGTCAAGAAGGTCGACGTCGAGTCCCTGAAGTCGTTCCGCGACAAGTTCGACATCCCGATCAAGGATGCCGACCTGGAAAACCTGCCGTTCTACCGCCCCGAGGAAGGCAGCGCCGAAGCCAAGTACCTGGCTTCCCGCCGTGCCGCGCTGGGCGGCGTGATGCCGGTTCGCCGCGAGAAGAGCTTCCAGGTCCCGGTTCCCCCGCTGGAAACCCTCAAGGCCATGCTCGACGGCTCGGGCGACCGCGAAATCTCCACCACCATGGCCTTCGTGCGGATCATCTCGCAGCTGGTCAAGGACAAGGAACTCGGCCCGCGCATCGTCCCGATCGTGCCGGACGAAGCCCGTACCTTCGGTATGGAAGGCATGTTCCGTCAGCTGGGTATCTACTCCTCCGTCGGCCAGCTGTACGAGCCGGTGGATAAAGACCAGGTGATGTTCTACCGCGAGGACAAGAAAGGTCAGATCCTCGAGGAAGGCATCAACGAAGCCGGCGCCATGTCCAGCTGGATCGCCGCGGGTACCTCGTACTCCACGCACAACCAGCCGATGCTGCCGTTCTACATCTTCTACTCGATGTTCGGTTTCCAGCGTATCGGCGACCTGGCCTGGGCCGCTGGCGACAGCCGCGCGCACGGCTTCCTGATCGGCGGCACCGCCGGCCGTACCACCCTCAACGGTGAAGGCCTGCAGCACGAAGACGGTCACAGTCACCTGCTGGCGGCGACCATCCCGAACTGCCGCACCTACGATCCGACCTACGCATACGAGCTGGCGGTGATCATCCGCGAAGGTTCGCGCCAGATGATCGAAGAGCAGCAGGACATCTTCTATTACATCACCGTGATGAACGAGAACTACGTCCAGCCGGCCATGCCCAAGGGCGCAGAGGAAGGCATCATCAAGGGCATGTACCTGCTCGATGAGGACAAGAAGGACGCCGCGCATCACGTGCAGCTGCTGGGTTCGGGCACCATCCTGCGCGAAGTCGAAGCCGCCGCGAAGATCCTGCGCGAAGACTTCGGCATCGGCGCCGACGTCTGGTCGGTACCGAGCTTCAACGAACTGCGCCGCGACGGCCTGGCTGTCGAGCGCTGGAACCGCCTGCACCCGGGCCAGAAGCCCAAGCAGAGCTACGTCGAAGAATGCCTCGCCGGCCGCAAGGGCCCGGTGATCGCTTCCACCGACTACATGAAGCTCTACGCCGAGCAGATCCGTCAGTGGGTGCCGAGCAAGGAGTTCAAGGTCCTGGGCACCGACGGCTTCGGCCGCAGCGACAGCCGCCGCAAGCTGCGCGACTTCTTCGAAGTCGACCGCCACTGGGTCGTGCTGGCCGCGCTGGAAGCCCTGGCCGATCGCGGTGATATCGAACCCAAGGTCGTGGCGGAAGCCATCGCCAAGTTCGGCATCAACCCCGAAAAACGCAACCCGCTGGACTGCTGAGGAGAGGCACGATGAGCGAACTGATTCGTGTACCCGACATCGGCAATGGTCAGGGTGAAGTGATCGAACTGCTGGTCAAGGTCGGCGACACCGTCGAGGCCGATCAGAGCCTGCTGACCCTGGAATCCGACAAGGCCAGCATGGAAATCCCCTCGCCCAGGGCCGGCGTGGTGAAGAGCCTGAAGGTCAAGGTGGGCGACACCCTGAAGGAAGGCGACGAAATCCTCGAGCTGGAAGTCGAGGGTGGTTCGGCTGCCGCCGAAGCGCCCAAGGCCGAAGCGCCGGCTCCGGCTGCGGAAGCTCCGAAGGCAGAGGCTCCGGCCGCTGCCCCGGCGCCGGCTGCCGCGCCCGCCGCAGCCAGCGTCCAGGACATCCACGTCCCGGACATCGGCTCGGCCGGCAAGGCCAACGTCATCGAAGTCATGGTGAAAGCCGGCGACACGGTCGAAGCCGACCAGTCGCTGATCACCCTGGAGTCGGACAAGGCCAGCATGGAAATCCCCTCGCCGGCTTCCGGCCTGGTGGAGAGCGTATCGATCAAGATCGGTGACGAAGTCGGCACCGGCGACCTGATCCTCAAGCTCAAGGTCGCGGGCGCTGCAGCCCCGGCCGCCGCAGAAGCTCCGGCTGCTGCACCGGCTCCGGCCGCTGCCGCTCCGGCCGCAGTTCCGGCACCGGCTGCCGCGGCTCAGGCCAAGGCTCCGGAAGCTGCTCCGGTGGGTGCGCCCAGCCGTGACGGCACCAAGGTTCACGCAGGCCCCGCGGTGCGCATGGTCGCCCGCGAGTTCGGCGTCGAGCTGGGTGAAGTCAAAGGCACCGGTCCCAAGGGACGTATCCTCAAGGAAGACGTGCAGGCGTTCGTCAAGGAACAGCTGCAACGCGCCAAATCCGGCGCACCGGCTGGCGCTACCGGCGGCGCGGGCATCCCGCCGATTCCGGAAGTCGACTTCAGCAAGTTCGGCGAAGTGGAAGAAGTGGCCATGACCCGCCTGATGCAGGTTGGCGCCGCCAACCTGCACCGCAGCTGGCTGAACGTGCCGCACGTGACCCAGTTCGACTCGGCCGACATCACCGAGATGGAAGCCTTCCGCGTGGCCCAGAAAGCGGTCGCGGAGAAGGCCGGCGTCAAGCTGACCGTGCTGCCGATCCTGCTCAAGGCCTGCGCTCACCTGCTCAAGGAAATGCCGGACTTCAACAGCTCGCTGGCCCCCAGCGGCAAGGCGCTGATCCGCAAGAAGTACGTGAACATCGGCTTCGCCGTGGACACGCCGGACGGTCTGCTGGTCCCGGTGATCAAGAACGTCGACCAGAAGAGCCTCCTGCAGCTCGCCGCCGAAGCCGCCGAACTGGCCGAGAAAGCGCGCACCAAGAAGCTCTCCGCCGACGCCATGCAGGGCGCCTGCTTCACCATCTCCAGCCTCGGCCACATTGGCGGCACCGGCTTCACGCCGATCGTCAACGCGCCGGAAGTGGCGATCCTGGGTGTCAGCAAGGCGACCATGCAGCCGGTGTGGGACGGCAAGGCCTTCCAGCCGCGCCTGATGTTGCCGCTGTCGCTGTCCTACGATCACCGCGTGATCAACGGGGCGGCCGCCGCGCGCTACACCAAGCGCCTGTCCGACCTGCTGGGTGATATCCGCACCCTGCTCCTGTAAGCGCTGCAAGTGTTGTAAAAGGCCGGCCCCGCGCCGGCCTTCCTCTCGACGAGCACGCCACGCTCGTACTCTCCAGCCCTGCCGGATGGCGGGGCTTCTTTTTGTCCGGACCGGCGGTCACGCCTGGCTCCCGGCACTGCCTCAACTTCGCTCTGTGACGGCCGATACAGTCTTGGCTTGTCATGGCCCCGTGCCTCATGCAAATCTTGCCAACGCCCATAGAAGTCGGGCGAGGCCATGTACCTCGTCCAGCACCCTGGAAATCCACCGCGCATGAAGAGTCATCCCGATGCCGCCAGCCGTCAGGCGGCCGAGGTTGTCACGCAGCTTCCCGTCCCTTCGAGGCTCGGGATGCTGCGCTTCGAGCGCCTGAATGAACCCAGCTGGACCCTGCTGTTCCTCGACCCCGGCTGCGAACGCCAGATCGGCGTGCCGGCCCAGGACCTCTGCGGCATCCTCGACGCCCCCTACGCCAGCCTGATGGAGCCCGAAGCGCGCCATCGCCTTCATGAGCAGGTGCAGCAGCAACTGCTCAAGGACGGCCGTTACCGGGTGCGCTACCTGCTCCACTCGCCGCGCGGCACGCTGAACGTGCTGGAGGTCGGCGAAAGCTTCCAGCAACACGGCCGCCAGCTGCTCCACGGCTATCTGCTGCAGACCGAGGCGGACGAGCACGAAACCGAACTGGACCCGCGCCTGCTGGACCTGGAAGCGCAGAACATCCGCCTGAAGATGTCCCTGGAGATGTACCAGCGCTCCCAGGACGAACACCTGCAGCACCTGGTGCGCTCGCGCACCCAGCAGAACCTGATCGTGCGCCTGGCGCGCCACCGCTACCTGTCCAGCGACCCGCTGCTCGAAGCCGCCCAGCTGATCGCCCAGGCCGCCTGCGAGGCCTATGACGTGGCCCGCGCGGGCATCTGGCGCCTGCACACCGACCATCGCCTGGAAGCGGTGACCATCTACCGCCGCGACACCGACCAGTACGAAAAGCCGCAGGACATCGACGCCAGCAACTTCCCCAATTACCTCGACGCGGTCCACAGCGGCCGCGCCATCGACGCCCACAACGCCCAGCAGGACCCGCGCACCCAGGAACTGGCCCAGCGCTACCTGCGCCCGCAAGGCATCAGCGCCATGCTCGACGCCACCATTCGCGTCGGCGGCGAAGTGGTCGGTGTGCTCTGCCTGGAACACGTCGGCGAAGTGCGCATGTGGCAGAGCGACGAGATCGCCTTCGCCGGCGAACTGGCCGACCAATACGCCCAGGTGCTGATGAATCACGAGCGGCGCAACGTCTCCAGCGCCCTGCACCTGTTCCAGCGCGCCGTCGAGCAGAGCGCCAGCGCCTTCCTGCTGATCGACCGTGACGGCCTGGTGGAATACGTCAACCCGAGCTTCACCGCGATCACCCAGTACGGCGCCGACGAAGTGCGTGGCCGCCGCCTGCCGGAGCTGCCGGCACTGGCGAACCTCAGCGAGCTGCTGTTCGACGCACGCTCCACCCTGGTCACGCAGAACAGCTGGCAGGGCGAGTTCCGCAGCCGGCGCAAGAACCTCGAGCCCTACTGGGGCCAGCTGTCGCTGTCCAAGGTCTACGACGACAAGGGCGAGCTGACGCACTACATCGGCATCTACGAAGACATCACCCAGAGCAAGCTGGCCCAGCAGCACATCGAGAAGCTCGCCTACCGCGACAACCTCACGGGCCTGGCCAACCGGCACTTCTTCATCAACGCCCTGGAAGAACGCCTGCAGGTGGGCAGCGAGCATTCGTTGAGTCTGCTGCTGGTGGACATCGACAACTTCAAGCGGATCAACGACAGCCTCGGTCACCAGACCGGCGACAAGCTGCTGGCCAACCTCGCCCGCCGCCTGCGCAGCAGCCTGAGCGACAGCGCCACCCTGGCGCGCTTCGCCAGCAACGAATTCGCCGTGCTGCTGGAGGAGTCCGTGGCCGGCCGTGGCGAGAAGGTCGCCGCGCAGATCCTCGACGTGCTCGACAAGCCGCTGTTCGTCGACAACCAACTGATCAGCATCACCGGTTCCGTGGGCATCGCCTACGCGCCGCAGCACGGGCAGGACCCGCAGACCCTGATGAAGCACGCGGGCCTGGCGCTGCACAAGGCCAAGGCCAACGGCAAGCACCAGGTGCAGACCTTCACCGAGGCGATGACCGCCGAGGCCAGCTACAAACTGTTCGTCGAGAGCAACCTGCGCCGCGCGCTGGTGCAGGACGAACTGGCGGTGCACTACCAGCCCAAGCTGTGCCTGCGCAGTGGCGCGCTGCTCGGTCTGGAAGCTCTGCTGCGCTGGCAGCACCCGGAGAAGGGCATGATCCGCCCGGACCAGTTCATCAGCGTCGCCGAAGAAACCGGGCTGATCATCCCCATCGGCAAATGGGTGATCCGCCAGGCCTGCCGCCAGGTACGCGAGCTGGCCGCCAGGGGCCTGGGCGAGCTGCACATGGCGATCAACCTGTCGCCCAAGCAGTTCAGCGACCCGGACCTGGTCGGCTCCATCGCCGCGATCCTCCACGAGGAAAGCATCCCGGCCTGCCAGCTCGAGCTTGAACTCACCGAAAGCCTGCTGCTGGATGCCACCGACGACACCCGCCAGCAGTTGGAGCGCCTGAAGAGCCTCGGCCTGACCCTGGCCATGGACGACTTCGGCACCGGCTACTCGTCGCTGAGCTACCTGAAGAAATTCCCCATCGACGTGATCAAGATCGATCGCAGCTTCATCAAGGACATCCCGGACAACCAGGACGACATGGAAATCACCTCGGCGGTGATCGCCATGGCCCACAACCTCAAGCTGCAGGTGGTCGCCGAAGGCGTCGAGACCGCCGCCCAGCTGGCCTTCCTGCGGCGCAACCGCTGCGACATCGGCCAGGGCTACCTGTTCGACAAGCCCATCCCCAGCCACGACCTCTCCTCCAGCCTGCAGCGCTACCCCTGCCGCCCGCACTGAGCCGCGCTGGCACGGCGTGCCCGCAGCCATCCCCGTTCCCGGATAAAACGCTGTAATCTTCGGCGAGTACCCGAGTCTATTGCCGCCCCTACTCAGAGGAGACGAATGCCATGACCCTGCGCTCGCAAATACTTGCCCACAAGCTGGAACTGCCCAGCTCCGCCCAGGCCCTGCCGGGGCGTGAAAGCCCGATGCCAGTGCCCGAAGCGCATTACGTCAATGGCCGCCCGCTGTCCGCGCCCTACCCGGCCGGCGTACAGCAGATCGTTGTCGGCCTGGGCTGCTTCTGGGGCGCCGAGCGGCGCTTCTGGCAACAGCCAGGCGTGTGGGTCACCGCGGTGGGCTATGCCGGCGGCTTCACGCCGAACCCGACCTACGACGAAGTCTGCTCCGGCCTGACCGGCCACAGCGAAGTGGTGCTGGTGGCGTATGACCCGCGCGAAACCAGCATCGAGGCGCTGCTGAAGGTGTTCTGGGAATCCCACGATCCGACCCAGGGCATGCGCCAGGGCAACGACACCGGCACCCAGTACCGCTCGGTGATCTACTGGTTCGACCAGGCGCAGAAAGCCGCCATCGACGCCAGCCGCGCGGCCTTCCAGAAGGAACTCGACGCCAAGGGTTACGGCGCGATCACCACGGAAATCCGCGAAGTGCCGCCGTTCTACTACGCCGAGGCCTACCACCAGCAGTACCTGGCGAAGAACCCCAACGGCTATTGCGGCCTGGGTGGCACAGGCGTCTGCCTGCCGGCGTGAAGCTTCGCCGGCCACGCCACGAAAAAGCCCCGGCACTGCCGGGGCTTTTTTCATTCGGCGATCAGCCAGTCCACCTGGCTGCTGCCTTCGCTCTGCGCCAGTGTCTCGGCCAACCACGGCAGCAGGCCGCGCAGCTCCTCGTCCAGCGGCCACGGCGGGTTCACGATCACCAGTCCGGAGCCGTTCAAACGATCGGCCGTCTCGGCCGGGTGCACGCACAGCTCCACGCGCAGCATCTTCGGCGCCGAGCTCTTCTCCAGGCGCTGGTAGAAACGCTTGAGCTGGCGACGGTCCTTGATCGGGTACCAGATGGCGATCACGGTCTGACGCATGCGGCCGATGGCCTCGTCCAGCGCGGTCACGCAGCGCTCCAGGTCATCCGGTTGCTCGAAGGGCGGGTCGATCAGCAGCACGCCACGCTTCTCGGAAACGGGCAGGAAGGCGCGGGGCAGCAGCCAGCCGTCGCCCTGGTGAACCGAGATGCGGCGCTCGCCGGCCATGTTGGCCTTGAGCAGGCGACCATCTTCGGGGTGCAATTCGTTGAGCATCACCCGGTCCTGCGGGCGGGTCAGGCGACGCGCCAGCTCCGGCGAGCCGGGGTAGAACTCCAGGCCACCGTCGGGATTCAGCGCACTCACGACGCCCAGGTAATCCTCCAGCAGCTCCGGCAGGTCATCGCGCTCGACCAGGCGACCGATGCCCGATTCCCACTCGCCGGTGCGGCTGGCTTCATCGCCCAGCAGGTCGTAGAGGCCGATGCCGGAATGGCTGTCGAGGTAGGCGAAGGGCGTGTCCTTGCGCGCCATCAGCGCGAAGATGCGGGCGAGGACGATGTGTTTCAGCACGTCGGCGTGGTTACCGGCGTGGTAGGCGTGGCGGTAGTTCATGGATAGCGGACTCCTCAAGGCGCGCAGTTTAGGTCCTGGGGCGGGTGCGGTGCGAGCCCGCCGTCGCCGGGGCCCGCCGGGAGGCCGGGCGTTTTAGCCCTTTATCACGCTCATGGATGATTCTGTGCGCGCTTCATTCACCAGACTAGACTGCGCAGATTCCCACGGAGGTCGATCCATGTCCGAGACCCTGCTCAGCTCCCGCAACCTCGCTTTCGAACTCTACGAAGTGCTCGACGCAGAGGCTCTGACCCAGCGCGAACGCTTCGCCGAGCACAACCGCGAGACCTTCGACGCCGCCCTGGGCACCGCCCGCGGCATCGCCGAGGAGCTGTTCGCCCCGCACAACCGCAAGAACGACGAGAACGAACCGCAGTACGTCGACGGCGGCGCGGTGCTCATCCCGGAAGTGAAGCCGGCGGTGGACGCCTTCAACGAGGCCGGTTTCCAGAACGCCTCGCGCAGCTTCGAACAGGGTGGCATGCAGCTGCCGCACCTGCTGGCGCGCGCCTGCTTCGCGCACTTCCAGTCGGCCAACATTGCCACCTCGTCCTACCCGATGCTCAGCATGGGCTCCAGCCACCTGATCGAAACCTTCGGCAGCGAAGAACAGAAACGCCTGTTCCTGCAGCCGATGATCGAAGGCCGCTGGTTCGGCACCATGGCCTTGACCGAGCCCCATGCCGGCTCGTCCCTGGCCGACATCCGCACCCGCGCGGAACCGGCCGCCGACGGCAGCTACCGGATCAAGGGCAACAAGATCTTCATCTCCGGCGGCGACCACCCGCTGTCGGACAACATCGTGCACATGGTGCTGGCCAAGCTGCCGGACGCACCGCCCGGCGTGAAGGGCATCAGCCTGTTCATCGTGCCCAAGTTCCTGGTCAACGAAGACGGCTCGCTCGGCGCGCGCAACGACGTGACCCTGGCCGGCCTGTTCCACAAGATGGGCTGGCGCGGTACCACCTCCACTGCCCTCAACTTCGGTGACAAGGGCGAGTGCGTCGGCTATCTGGTCGGCAAGCCGCACCACGGCCTGGCCTACATGTTCCAGATGATGAACGAGGCGCGCATCGGCGTCGGCATGGGCGCCATCATGCTCGGCTACGCCGGCTACCTGTACTCCCTGGAGTACGCCCGCGAACGCCCGCAGGGCCGCCCGGTGGACGCCAAGGACCCGACCTCCGCGCCGGTATCGATCATCGAGCACACCGACGTACGGCGCATGCTGCTGACCCAGAAGGCCTACGTCGAAGGCGCCTTCGACCTCGGCCTTTACGCCGCGCGTCTGGTGGATGACTGCGAGACGCTGGCCACCGAAGAAGAACGCAAGCAGGCCCACGAGCTGCTCGACCTGCTCACCCCGATCGTCAAATCCTGGCCCTCGGAGTTCTGCCTGAAGGCCAACGAGCTGGCGATCCAGATCCTCGGCGGCCACGGCTACACCCGTGAATACCCGGTGGAGCAGTACTACCGCGACAACCGCCTGAACCCGATCCACGAAGGCACCCACGGCATCCAGTCGCTGGACCTGCTGGGCCGCAAGCTGGCGCAGAACAACGGTGCCGGCCTCAAGCAGCTGACCCGCCTGATCAGCCAGTGCTGCGAGCGCGCCAGCGCCCACCCGTCGCTGGACAAGCTGCGCGAACCGCTGGAGCAACTGATGGCGCGCCTGTCCGCGACTACCCTGAGCCTGCTCGGCGACCTGATGCAGGGCCGCGTGGCCCAGGGCCTCGCCAACTCCGCGCTGTACCTGAAGGTCTTCGGCCATGCCGTGATCGGCTGGCGCTGGCTGGAGCAGGCCATTCGCGCCGAGGAAGGTCTGGCGCGCGGCGATGCGTCGGACGCCGACTTCTACCGCGGCAAGCTGCAGGCCGCGCGCTACTTCCTGACCTGGGAAGTACCGTCCTGCCACCACGACCTCGCCCTGCTCGAAGGCCGCGACGATACCTGTTCCACCATGCAGGACGCCTGGTTCTAGGCCCCCGCATGTCCCTTTCGCCCCGGTCACGTCCGGGGCTTTTTTATGCCTGCGGATAAGGGCGGCTCTGCCAGGAATGCAGCAGGAAGCCGAGTGAACTGAAGGAAAATTCCCACAACAACAGCTGACCAGGCCGACAGCGAAGCCGGGGGCGATTGCCGTTGAATGGCGCCCGCGCAACTTTTTGCCTTCACGACCCTGGCCATGCATCCCTCCTTACTCGCCACCACTTCCCGCCACTGCCTGCATCTCTTCCCGCTCTTCGCGGTTATTGCCGCGCTGGGCTGCGTACTCGCGCTGTTCAATACAGGCCCTGCCGATGCGCTGCCCCAGAGCAGCCCGCAAAGCAACCAGGCGTCCTCACTGAACTCTGCGCCGATCTTCACCGATCCCAACGCGGAAGCCTTGCAGCACGCCGACGACTATCTGCAAAGCGTCGACAAGGCCATGTCCAACGGTCTCGAAGTCCTGCGCGGCGGCGACGGCAAATCGATCGCCGCGCAGAGCCGCTACTTCAATGCCCTGGTCAACGCCGGCTACGCCCAGTTCGGCTCGTCCTACTACGACCCGCTGGGTAGCTGCGGCGTCGCCGGCAGCTCGGCCCGCCATCTGTGGCATACGCAGGTCCGCGCCATCGGCGGCGAGGCGAATATGGCCGGCGAAGTGACCAAGGCCCGCACCACCTTGCAGCGTGATCGCCAGGCCTGCCTCGATGCCGTCCGGCTGCCCCTGAGCGAGGCCGTCGCCTGGGCGCCCACCCAAGTGACGTCGCCGAGTCTGGTACCTACCTGGGCCACCGCCGGGGCGTGGCCGGAAAGCGCCGCCGAACGGTCCTCAACAAACCTTTGACAGCCTTGTAAATCCGCAGGTTAGAATCGATTGGCATGCGGCCTGCATCCTGATCCCCAAGTAGCGTCGCCACTCCCCTACTCCCCAGGAGGTCGACACCTTGGATGCCGTGGCCATCAACAGCTATTTCCTGATCGCTGCTGTGCTGATCGGCATGAGCATCCTGGTCAGCTCGCTGTCCTCGCGCCTGGGCATCCCGATTCTGGTCATCTTCCTCGCCGTGGGCATGATCGCGGGCACCGACGGCCCCGGCGGCATCGGCTTCTCCAACTATCCCATGGCCTACCTGGTGGGCAACCTGGCGCTGGCGGTGATCCTGCTGGACGGCGGTTTGCGCACACGGGTGTCGAGTTTCCGCGTAGCCCTCTGGCCAGCCCTGTCACTGGCCACCGCCGGGGTGCTGATCACCGCAGGGTTGACCGGCATCGCTGCCGCCTGGCTGTTCAAGCTGAGCTGGATGGAAGGGCTGCTGATCGGCGCCATCGTCGGCTCCACCGACGCCGCGGCCGTGTTCTCACTGCTCGGCGGCAAGGGCCTGAACGAGCGGGTCACCGCCACCCTGGAAATCGAATCAGGTAGCAACGACCCCATGGCGGTGTTCCTCACCGTCACCCTGATCGACATGCTCGCCCACGGCGAAAGCGGCCTGTCCTGGAGCTTCCTCTGGCACTTCCTGCGCGAGTTCGGCATCGGCTCGGTGCTCGGCCTCGCCGGCGGCTGGCTGCTGCTGCAGGTGATCAACCGCATCCACCTGGCCAACGGCCTCTATCCGCTGCTGGCGATCAGCGGCGGCCTGCTGATCTTCGCCCTGGCCAACGCGGTGCACGGCAGCGGCATCCTCGCCATCTACCTGTGCGGCCTGGTGCTGGGCAACCAGCCGATCCGATCGCGCCACGGCATCATGCACATGCTCGACGGCATGGCATGGCTGGCGCAGATCGGCATGTTCCTGGTGCTGGGCCTGCTGGTCACGCCCCACGACCTCTGGCCGATCGCCCTGCCCGCCCTGGGCCTGGCGCTGTGGATGATCCTCTTCGCTCGTCCGCTGTCGGTGCTGGTCGGCCTGTTCCCGTTCCGCGCCTTCCATGGCCGCGAAAAGGCCTTCATCGCCTGGGTCGGCCTGCGCGGCGCGGTGCCGATCATTCTCGCGGTGTTCCCGCTGATGGCCGGGCTGCCTAACGCCCAGTTGTTCTTCAACGTGGCCTTCTTCATCGTGCTGGTTTCGCTGCTGGTGCAGGGCACCAGCCTGCCCTGGGCCGCCAAGCTGCTGCGCGTGGTGGTGCCGCCGGACCCGGCGCCGATCTCCCGCGCCGGCCTGGAAGTCCACCCGACCAGCGAGTGGGAGCTGTTCGTCTACCACCTGAGCAAGGAAAAGTGGTGCATCGGCGCCGCCCTGCGCGAACTGAAGATGCCCGAGGGAACGCGTATCGCTGCGCTGTTCCGTGGCACCCAACTGCTGCACCCGTCCGGCAGTACCATCCTCGAAGCCGACGACATTCTCTGCGTGATCGGCCACGAGCATGACCTCTCGCCACTGGGCAAGCTGTTCAGCCAGGCGCCGGATCGCGGCCTCAGTGCACGCTTCTTCGGCGACTTCGTCCTCGAGGGCGACGCCCAGTTGTCCGCCGTAGCCTCGCTCTACGGCCTGAAGCTTGAAGGCGTCGACGGCGAGCAGAACCTGGGCCGCTTCATCGCCCACGAAATCGGCGGCCAGGCGATCATCGGCGACCAGGTTGAATGGAACGGCCTGACCTGGACCGTGGCCGCCCTGGACGGGAACAAGATCCGCAAGGTCGGGGTCAAATTCCCCGAAGGTCGTCCCGGTCCGGGACTCTTCCTCTGACCGCCCACCGGCGCCCGCTTGCGGGTGCCGGCCAGCCAGCACTACCCTCACTCCACTTTTTTCGCACGAGCCGCTGAACGCGACCATGTCATTCCTGCTGCGTACTCTCCTGACTGCTGTCCTCCTGGGCAGCTCGCTCACCGGCCTGCCCGCGCTGGCCGCCGATACCACCGTCCCCAGCGCCGAGAAGGTGCAGCAGAGCCTCGACGGCCTGGCCGACCGCAAGCTCAGCGATGCCGAAGCCAAGCCGGTCAAGGCCAGCCTGGAGAACACCCTCAGGCTGCTGGCAGCCAAGGAAGACAGCGAGAAGCAGCTCAGCGAGCTCAACGGCCGCCTGGCCGATGCGCCCAAGCTGATCAGCGAGAACCAGAAGGCCCTCAGTCGCCTCAAGGGCAGTGCCGACAAGCCCGCCGCCCAGCGCTACGGCGGCTATAACGCCACCCAGCTGGAAATGCTCCTCAACGAGCAATCCACCCAGCTGGCCGCCTGGCAGAAGGAGATGATCGACGCCAAGAGCGAGATCCTCACCGCGCAGACCCGCCCCGAACGCGCCCAGGCCGACCTGAGCAAGAACCAGACGCGCCTGCTGGACATCAACACCGCCCTCAAGGCCGGCAAGGAAGGCGCCAAGCCCCTGACCGACGAACGCCGCAACGAGCTGCTCGCCGAACAGGCCGCGCTGAGCGCGCAGAACCTGCTGCTGCGCAAGCAACTGGCCGGCAACAACCTGCTGCTCGACCTCGCCTCCAGCCAGCGCGACCTGCTGGCCGAGCGCATCGGCCGCGAAGAGCGCGAAACCCTCGAACTGCAGGCGATGATCAGCGACAAGCGCCGCGAGCAGTCGGAGAAAACCGTCGCGGAGCTGTCCAAGGACGCCGACCAGGCCGCTGGCACCGACAGCCTGCTGAGCCACGAGAACGCCGCCAACCTCAAGCTCTCCGACTACCTGCTGCGCACCACCGACCGCCTCAACACCCTGACCCGGCGCAACCTGGAAGCCAAGCAGCAGCTGGACAACCTGACCCAGGGCGAGCAGGCCTTGGACGAGCAGATCAACGTGCTGCGCGGCAGCCTGTTGCTGTCGAAGATCCTCTACCAGCAGAAGCAGTCGCTGCCGGTGATCAAGACCGACCAGGACCTCGCCGACGAGATCGCCGACCTGCGCCTGTACCAGTTCGAGCTGAACCAGAAGCGCGACGAGATCAACAACACCCAGGTCTACATCGACAACCTGCTGGCCCAGCAATCCCAGGAAAGTGTCACCGCGCAGCTGCGCCACGACCTGTCCGAGCTGGTGGACACCCGCCTGGAACTGATGGAACGCCTCAACCACGAGCTGAACGCGCTGCTCAACGAAGCCATCACCCTGCAGCTGAACCAGAAGCAGCTCAAGGAAACCAGCAGCAGCCTGCGCGCCACCCTCGACGAGCAGATGTTCTGGATTCCCAGCAACCGCCCGCTGGACCTGTCGTGGTTCAAGATGACCCCGGCCCTGCTGCACCACCAGCTGGCCGAAGTGCCCTGGGGCTCGGGCGTCAAGGAGCTGGGCGAGGGCCTGATCGACCGGCCCTTCCTGTTCCTGCCGCTGCTCCTGCTGGTTGCCGCCCTGCTGTGGAAGCGCAAGTTCCTCTACGACAAGCTGGAATCGCTGAACGACGATATCGGCCACTTCAAGCGCGACAGCCAGGCCCACACCCCGCTGGCGCTGCTGCTCGCCGTGCTGCTGGCACTGCCCGGTACCCTGGCCCTGGCCATCGCCGGCCTCGCCCTGCTGCTCGACGCCCGTGGACAGAACGCCACCCTGGGCAGCGCGCTGCTGGAGATGGCGCAGGTCTGGCTGGTGTTCTACACCGCGCACCGCATCCTGCGCCCCGGCGGCATCGCCGAGCGGCACTTCCACTGGAGCCAGCCGCAGGTGCAGTTCCTCGGCAAGCTGATGCGCCGACTGGGCCTGGTGGTGATGTCGCTGGTCGCCGTGGTCACCGTCGCCGAGCACTCGCCGGCCTCGCTGGCCGATGACGTGATCGGCATTGCCGTGGTGCTGTTCGGCTACGGTGCCATGACTTGGCTGCTTGCTCAGCTGCTGTTCAAGAGCCCGTCCAGCGAACGCCCATCGATGATCAAGATGATCGTCGGCCTGGGCTTCACCGCCCTGCCGGTAGCGCTGTTCCTGGCCGTGGGCTTCGGCTACTACTACACCGCGCTCAAGCTCACCGACCGACTGATCGATACCCTGTTCCTGCTGATGTTCTGGATGGTGGTGGAAGCCACCTTCGTCCGCGGCATGGGCGTCGCCGCCCGCCGCCTGGCCTACCAGCGCGCCCTGAAGAACCGCCAGAACGCGCCCAAGGAAGGCATCGAGGGCACCGAGGTGGTCGAAGAGCCGACCCTGGGCATCGAGCAGATCAACGAACAGTCCATGCGCCTGATCCGCCTGGGCCTGCTGATCGGTTTCGTGGTCACCCTGTACTGGGTCTGGGCCGACCTGATCAGCGTCGTCTCCTACCTCGACAACGTGACCCTCTACCAGTACACCAGCGGCACCGGCGATGCGGCGTCCACCACGCCGATCAGCCTGAGCGACTTCCTCATGGCGCTGGTCATCGCTGCCGTGACCGTCGCCTTGGCGCGCAACCTTCCCGGCCTGCTCGAAGTGCTGGTGCTGCAACGCCTGACCCTGGCCCAGGGCAGCGCCTACGCCATCACCACCCTGCTGTCCTATACCATCAGCGGCATCGGCTTCGTCAGCGCGCTGTCCACCCTCGGGGTGAGCTGGGACAAGCTGCAATGGCTGGTGGCCGCGCTGTCGGTCGGCCTCGGCTTCGGCCTGCAGGCGATCTTCTCCAACTTCGTCTCCGGCCTGATCATCCTCTTCGAGCGCCCGGTGCGGATCGGCGACGTGGTGACCATCGGCACGCTGTCCGGCACCGTCAGCCGGATCCGCATCCGCGCCACCACCATCACCGACTTCGACCGCAAGGAAATCATCGTCCCCAACCAGACCTTCATCACCGGCCAGCTGGTGAACTGGTCGCTGAGCGATACCGTCACGCGCGTCACCATCAAAATCGGCCTGGCCTACGAAAGCGACCTGCCGCTGGCGCGCAAGATCATGCTCGACGCCGCCCACGCCAACACCCGCATCCTGCGCGACCCGGAGCCGGTGGTGTATTTCACCCTGATCAGCGCCAGCACCTTCGACTACGAGCTGCGCTTCCACGTCCGCGAGCTGGGCGACCGCAACCCGGCGGTGGACGAAACCCTCACGCGCATCGCCCTGGCCTTCCGCGAAGCCGGCATCGACATGGCCTTCAACCAGGTCGACGTGTTCCTGAAGAACTTCCAAGGCCAGGAAGCCCAGGTCATCGTCGGCCAGCAGCAACCCGCTGCCGCACCCGTGAAGATCGGCGGCCCCCAGGGCACCGATAAGCCTGGCGGCGACAAGGCCTGAGGGTGGACGCCTTCGGACAAGTCCGAGCACAATGCTCGGACTTGTCCGGAGTTAGCCTGTGAAAAAGCTCGACGAACTGACCTTCGATAACCGCTTCGCCCGCCTGGGTGACGTGTTTTCCACCCAGGTCCTGCCCGATCCCATCGCCGACCCGCGCCTGGTCGTCGCCAGCCCCGCCGCCATGGCCCTGCTCGACCTCGACCCGAGCGAGGCGACAAGCCCACTGTTCGCGGAAATCTTCGCCGGGCACAAGCTCTGGGAAGCAGCCGACCCGCGCGCGATGGTCTATTCCGGGCACCAGTTCGGCTCCTACAACCCGCGGCTGGGCGACGGCCGCGGCCTGTTGCTGGGCGAAGTGGTGAACGAGGCCGGCGAGCACTGGGACCTGCACCTCAAGGGCGCCGGGCAGACGCCCTACTCGCGCATGGGCGATGGCCGGGCCGTGCTGCGCTCGTCGATCCGCGAATTCCTCGCCAGCGAATACCTCGCCGCCCTGGGCATCCCCAGCAGCCGCGCACTGTGCGTGATCGGCTCCAGCACCACGGTGTGGCGCGAGTCGAAGGAAACCGGCGCCATGCTGCTGCGCCTGGCGCCCAGCCACGTGCGCTTCGGTCACTTCGAATACTTCTACTACACCAAGCAGGAAGATCAGCTGCGCACCCTCGGCGAGTTCGTCCTGCAGTCGTACTACCCGCAGTGCCTGGATGACGAGAAGCCCTACCTCGCACTCTTCCGCGAAGTCGTCGAGCGCAACGCCGAGATGATTGCCTACTGGCAGGCCTACGGCTTCTGCCACGGGGTGATGAACACCGACAACATGTCGATCCTGGGCATCACCTTCGACTACGGCCCCTACGCCTTCCTCGACGACTTCGACGCCAACCACATCTGCAACCACTCCGACGACACCGGCCGCTACTCCTTCAGCAACCAGGTGCCCATCGCCCACTGGAACCTCGCCGCCCTCGGCCAGGCGCTGACGCCCTTCGTCGAGGTGGACGACCTGCGCGCCACGCTGGATCTGTTCCTGCCGCTCTACCAGGCCAGCTACCTGGACCTGATGCGCCGCCGCCTCGGCCTCACTACGGCCGAAGAGGGCGACCTGGAGCGGGTGCAGCGCCTGCTGCAGACCATGCAGAAGGGCGCCGTGGACTACTCGCTGTTCTTCCGCCGCCTCGGCGACCAGGCACCGGAGCAGGCGCTGGCCGTGGTGCGGGAAGACTTCGTCGACCTCGCCGGTTTCGACGCCTGGGCCGCCGACTACCAGGCCCGCACCGAGCGCGAAGGCGGCAGCCAGGACGAGCGCCGCGCCCGCATGCACGCGGTCAACCCGCTCTACGTGCTGCGCAACTACCTCGCCCAGGAAGCCATCAGCGCCGCCGAGCAAGGTGATTTCAGCGTGGTGCGCCGCCTGCACGAAGTGCTCAGCAAGCCCTTCGAAGAACAGCCCGACGCCGAGGTATTCACCCGTAGACCGCCGGACTGGGGCCGTCACCTGGAGATCAGTTGCTCGTCCTGAGGCGGTTATAAGCTCAGCGAAAAGCGATCTAGCGGCGCCCGCCATGCATTGCTCCCGGTCATTGACCGGGGCCGGGCACCGCTCGCATCCTCGGGGCTTTCTGCCACAAGGACGCTCGAACAATGAAACCGGAAACCCTGGCCATCCACGCCGGCTACAGCCCCGATCCGACCACCAAGGCCGTGGCCGTACCGATCTACCAGACCAGCTCCTACGCGTTCGACGACACCCAGCACGGTGCCGACCTGTTCGACCTGAAGGTCGCCGGCAACATCTACACGCGCATCATGAACCCCACCAACGCGGTGCTGGAGGAGCGCGTGGCCGCACTGGAAGGCGGCGTCGCCGCTCTGGCCGTGGCTTCCGGCATGGCCGCCATCACCTACGCCATCCAGACCGTCGCCGAAGCCGGCGACAACATCGTCTCGGTGGCCAAGCTTTATGGCGGCACCTACAACCTGTTCGCCCACACCCTGCCGCGCTTCGGCATCCAGACCCGCTTTGCGCCGCACGATGACATCGCCGCCCTCGAAGCACTGATCGACGAGCGCACCAAGGCGGTGTTCTGCGAATCCATCGGCAACCCGGCGGGCAACATCGTCGATCTCCAGGCCCTGGCCGATGCCGCGCACCGCCACGGCGTGCCGCTGATCGTCGACAACACCGTCGCCACGCCGATCCTCTGCCGCCCGTTCGAGCACGGCGCGGACATCGTCGTGCACTCGCTGACCAAGTACATCGGCGGCCACGGCACCAGCATCGGCGGCATCGTCGTCGACTCCGGAAAATTCCCCTGGGCCGAGAACAAGGCGCGCTTCCCGCTGCTCAACACGCCGGATGCGTCCTACCACGGCGTCACGTACACCGAAGCCTTCGGCCCCGCCGCCTTCATCGGCCGCTGCCGCGTCGTGCCACTGCGCAACACCGGCGCCGCGCTCTCGCCGTTCAACGCCTTCCTCATCCTGCAGGGCCTGGAAACCCTCGCCCTGCGCATGGAGCGCCACTGCGAGAACGCGGTGAAAGTCGCGCAATACCTGCAGGACCACCCGCAAGTCAGCTGGGTGAAATACGCCGGCCTCGCCGACCACCCCGAGCAGGAACTGGCGCTGCGCTACATGGGCGGCAAACCTGCGTCGATCCTCTCGTTCGGCATCAAGGGCGGGCAGGAAGCGGGCGCGCGCTTCATCGACGCGCTCCAGCTGGTGGTGCGCCTGGTGAACATCGGCGACGCCAAGTCCCTGGCCTGCCACCCGGCGTCCACCACCCACCGCCAGCTCAACGACGAGGAACTGGAGAAGGCCGGCGTGCCACGCGACATGGTGCGCCTGTCCATCGGCATCGAGCACATCGACGACATCCTCGCCGACCTGGCCCAGGCGCTGGACGCCGCCAGGGCCTGACGGCCAGCCCCGCACGAGGCGCCGGGCGGTGCCTCGTGCGGGACCTCATGAATAAACTGACGCATCACCGTCATATCCAGATGCCATCATCGGGCAGACGATGGCCTCGCCCTTCCGTACAATGCCGTCGCTGCCTGCACCCCAGGCAACCGCGCGACCGCGCCACCTGATACGCCAGCGAAAAGGGAATTGCGCGGCCGTCCACCGTCTCCCTTCCCCCGTCATCCGCACCCCGACCCGCCCCCCGGCGCCGGCCGGCGGATAACTTTTTTCGCTCGCCACCATCGGGTTCCGTCCCGGCCTGCCGATAGTGCAGGGACGTGGTTCGCCACCCTGGCCCCCAATAACAACAATCTCCGAACGGCCTGACTTCACACAACCTTTCCTGGAGATCGTCAATGAACAGCTGGATTTCCAACCTGAGCGTGAATCTCAAGTTGGCCCTGGGCTTCGGCCTGGTCCTCGCCTTCACCGCCATCCTCGCCATCGTCAGCTGGGTCGGCCTGGGCTCGCTGATCGACCGCAGCAACTGGATGAGCGACATCACCGAGCTGAACTCGCGCCTCACCAAGCTGCGCATCACGCGCCTGCAGTACATGATCGCCGACGGCGCCGAGCAGGAAGCCGCCAACGTCATGAGCACCCTGGCCGACTTCAAGGCACAGCAGCAGAAACTGCGCGCATCCTTCGTCAGCCCCGAGAACGTGCGCATGCTCGACCAGCTCGGCGGCATCATCGGTGACTACGAGAAATCCCTGGCCGCCATGCGCGCCGGCTACCAGAGCGCCGGCCTCACCCGCCGCACCCTGCAGGACAATGCTGCCCGCGCCAACGAGCTGACCGCGCAGATCCAGCAAGACATCCTCAAGGCCCCCGCCGACGAAGAGCGCGCCACCCGCTTCCAGGCCATCACCGGTACCCGCGAAGACCTGCTGCAGGCCCGCTATGACGTGCGCGATTACCTCGCCACCGCCCTCACCAGCAACGGTGACGGCGTGACCCGCGGCCTCGACGAAAGCATCGCCGGCCTGCCGGCCCTGGAAAGCGTGCTCGGCGTCGCCGAAGCGCAGTACGTCCAGCAACTCGGCACCGCCCTGCGCACCTACCGCGACGCCGTCGTCACGCTGCGCCAGAACATGGCCGCGATCGTCCAGGCGCGCAAGGAAATGACCGCCCAGGGCCAGGACATCGTCAAGATCAGCGAAAACCTCTACCAGCTGCAGCTTGATCGCCGCGATATCGAAAGCGCCAAGGCCCGCAGCCTGCAGACCCTGGTCACCCTGCTCGCGCTGGTGCTGGGCAGCATCGCCGCGCTGGTCATCACCCGCCAGATCACCCGCCCGCTGCACGACACCATGGCCGTGGTCGACCGTATCGCCGCTGGCGACCTGTCGCAGACCATCCAGGTCAGCCGCCGCGACGAGCTGGGCCGCCTGCAGCAGAGCATGCAGCGCATGAGCCAGAGCCTGCGCGAGCTGATCGGTGGCATCCGCGATGGCGTCACCCAGATCGCCAGCGCCGCCGAGGAACTCTCCGCCGTCACCGAGCAGACCAGCGCCGGCGCCAACACCCAGAAGATCGAGACCGACCAGGTCGCCACCGCCATGCACGAGATGTCCGCCACCGTGCAGGAAGTCGCGCGCAACGCCGAGCAGGCCTCCCAGGCCGCCTCCGCCGCCGACCACCAGGCCCAGGACGGCGACCGTGTGGTGAATAAGGCGGTCGAGCAGATCGAGCGCCTGGCCGAAGAAGTCGAACGCTCCGCCGACGCCATGCAGCGCCTGGAGCAGGAGAGCGAGAAGATCGGCAAGGTCATGGACGTCATCAAGTCGGTGGCCGAGCAAACCAACCTGCTGGCCCTCAACGCCGCCATCGAAGCCGCCCGCGCGGGCGAGGCCGGGCGTGGATTCGCCGTGGTCGCCGACGAAGTGCGCGGCCTGGCCCAGCGCACCCAGCAGTCCACTGAAGAGATCGAAGCCCTGGTCGCCGGCCTGCAGAGCGGGACTCGCCAGGTCTCCAGCGTCATGCTCGGCAGCCGCGAACTCACCGCCAGCAGCGTCGCCCTCAGCCGCCAGGCCGGCGAATCCCTCGGCGAGATCACCCGCACCGTCTCCAACATCCAGGCGATGAACCAGCAGATCGCCACCGCCGCCGAAGAGCAGAGCGCCGTCGCCGAGGAAATCAGCCGCAGCGTGGTCAACGTGCGCGACGTTTCCGAACAGACCGCCTCGGCCAACCAGGAAGTCGCCGCGTCCAGCGTCGAACTTGCCCGCCTGGGCGGGCAGTTGCAGACGCTGGTCAGCCACTTCCGCGTGTGATGCGCAGGGGCAGGAAGCGCTGCCCCACCGACGAATCATCCGGCCTGCCGGCCCGCTCCTACAGTGGGCGGGCATGCGGCGCTTTCCTGTAGGAGCGGGCCATGCCCGCGACCTGCCCTGCGCCGGACGATCAGGGACCTGTTCGCGATCACGTCTGATGCCGGTGCCCGGCGGGACTACATCAAATTCCCGCCGTCCTACCCCGCCCAGACCCGCCTTTTCGCAAGCTCCTGCCAGACACGGTGGATTCCCCTTCCCGCCGGGTTTTCGCTTGCTTTGACTCCGTAGAATGACGACATCTTCCCGAGCATAAGCAGCACGATGCAGGAATTTTCCAGCATGTTCCTCGCGGCGGAAGACTGCGATCCAGAACTGCCGAACGGCACGGATCGAAAGGCGCGAGCCCCCGGTGCTACCAACACCGAAGGCCCGCTAACCACAATCAGTTAACAGGCAACTAATCATGGCTAACACCGATGGTAAGGCACCCGCGCACCCCGAAAAAGACCGTTTCCTCCCGCTGGGAACCGACTCACAACACCACGCCCATCCCCGCAACGCCACCCTCTACCTGCGCACCGACGCCCCGACCGACGAACTCTACAACGCCGCCGAAGACCGCCTGAGCGCTGTGATCGACCTGCTCGGCATCCTCTCCCTCGCCACCCTCGACGCCCAGCCGCTGCGCAACGTCCTGCAAATCAACCGCGCCCTCCTGCTGCTGGCCTCCGATGCCCACTCGCTGTACGAGGCAGACCACGAGCGGCGCGCCAGCCACAGCTAGCCCCCGACGCGCACGGCCCGCCCCTGCAGGAGCGGGCCATGCCCGCGACCCGTCGGCGGCAGCCGACGCCAGCGACAGAGCAAGCCAACCCATGCATTTCGTCACGTAATACGACCGCCACGGACATTTTGTATGTACAAACGTCAATACGGAGAGCAGCATGCTATTCGAATGGGACGAAGCCAAGAACCTGGCAAACATCCGCAAGCACGGAATCGACTTCAACGACGCGATGGAGCTGTTCCAGCAGCCCTACCTCGCACAACGCGATGACCGCGAGAATTACGCCGAGGAGCGCTGGATCAATCTCGGCCGAATAAGGTCGTTGATTGGAGTGGTCGTGAGCACCGAACGAGAAGGAGATGTCATCCGCATCATCTCCGCCCGGAAAGCCACCAGACGGGAGGCCAGACACTATGTCCAAACCATCGAAAACTGACTTCAAGCGCCTGAGCAAACTGAAGGACAAGGACATCGACACCAGCGATATCCCCGAGCTGGGCGAAGACTTCTTCAAGAACGCCGAAATTCATGTGCCGGCCAAGCAAGCCGTCACCATCCGCCTGGACGCGGACGTACTGGAGTGGTTCAAGAGCCAGGGGGCCGGCTACCAGACTCGCATCAACCAGCTTCTGCGGCAGTACATGCAGGCTCATCGAAACTGAGCTTCGCCACCGGGTACAGTTGATAATCCCCCGGATCGCCACCACCTAGCTCCCCATAGCCCGAGGAGCCCCGTCATGTCCGATTCCCTGATCATCCCCTGCCCCCACTGCAACGGCCTGAACCGAGTTCCTGCCGAGCGACTGGGCGATTCGCCCAGTTGCGGGCGCTGCCAGTCGCCGATCGTGCTGGATACGCCGTTCGACCTCGACGAAGCCGGCTTCGCCGCCCAGGCCAAGGGCGACCTGCCGTTGCTGGTAGACGTGTGGGCCGATTGGTGCGGGCCGTGCAAGGGCTTTGCGCCGGTGTTCGAGCAGGCCGCAGCGCGGCTGTCGGGCAAGGTGCGCCTGGCCAAGCTCGACAGCGATGCCAACCCGAACCTCTCCACACGCCTGGGGATTCGTTCGATCCCGAGCCTGATCCTGCTGCGCAACGGCCAGGAAGTGGCGCGCCAGAGCGGCGCAATGCCGCTGCCGCAGCTGCTCGACTGGCTGTCGCGCCAGGGCATCTGAGGGCGAGCGTTTCGGTCAATCCACGCGGTCATTGCCAGGCCGCGTGGTGCGGCTAGGCTTGGGGGCACACCCCGCCGGCGAATCGGAGCGCGCCCATGCGTCATAACCTGGAATTCATCCGCCAACTCACCGAAGAGCACATCGCCTTCGTCAAGCGCACCGGCCTCAAGGCGGAGGTGCTGGAACCGGGCCTCGTGCGCCTGCGCATGCCGCTCAAGGACAATGAGAACCACCTGCGCAACATGTACGCTGGCGCACTGTTCACCGTGGCCGAGCTGCCCGGGGGCGTGCTGATGCTGACCAGTTTCGACGCCCGGCGCTTCTATCCCATCGTCAAGGAAGCCGGCCTGCGTTTCCTGCGCCCTGCCTCGAGCGACGTGACGGTCGAGGCGCGACTCAGCGAGGAGGACATCCAGCGCATTGGCGAAGAAGCCACGAACCTCGGCAAGGCCGAATTCGTCCTCGACCTGCAGCTGAAGGACGAAGAAGGCAACGTCGTCGCCGAAAGCCACGCCATCTATCAGCTGCGTAGCCGCTGAATCCGGGCCATTGCCCTGCATCAAGGTGAGATTTCCTACGTGGCGCGACAGTGGAAGCGCCACAGAGGGAGCCCACCATGTACAGGAACCTGCTCGTCGCCCACGACCTCAGCGTCGAGGCGGATATCGCCGTACGCCGCGCCGCCCAGCTGGCCCGCCAGCACGGCGCCAGCGTCACGCTGCTGCACGTCATCGAGGAATTCTTCCCCGACCGCATGATGGCCACGGTGCGCGAAGCCGCCGAGGTGGCGCTGCGCGATGCAGCCCGCGCCAGCGATATCACCGACTATCAGTTGGTGATCCGCCAGGGCCGCGCGGCGAATACCGTGACCGCGACGGTGCAGGAACTGAACGCCGACCTGCTGGTGATCGGAGCGCACCACCAGCAACTGCTGGAACGCTTCGACGGCACCACCCTGGAGCGCATCGCCCGGCATTGCCGCGCGCCGATCCTGCTGGCCGTGGAGGAGTCCGCCAGACCTTACGCGAAGGCCCTTGCCGGCCTGGACCTGTCGCACTGCTCCTGCCAGGCCTGGCGCGCCGGTTACCGACTGCTCGCGGCCGACGCCGAATTGCTCGCGCTCAACGCCTACCAGCCGGGCAAAAAGGCGGGTCGCGCCGACAGCCACCTGGACACCCAACGCGAACTGCTGCGCCAGGCGCTGCAGGATGAGCGCACGCAGGTGCCGGCCGCCGGGCCGCAACTGCTTTGCGCAGTGCAGCAGGGCACGCCCCAGCAGGCGCTGGAAACAGCATTGCGGGAATGGACGCCGGACCTGCTGGTGCTCGGCAGCCGCAGCCGCGGCGCCATCGAGCAGGCCATGCTGGGCAGCTCGACGCGCTACTTCCTGCGCCGGCCGCCCTGCGATGTGCTGATCAGCCAGTAAGCGCTCAGGCTTCCAGCAGGTTGTGCAGTTCGACGAACTGCTGGGTCAGCTTGTGCCGCGGCTCGAGGAAGATCAGCGGGGTGCAGGCCTGGTGCGACTCGCGCATCTTCACCGAGCTCATCAGGTACACCGGCAACACCGGCAGCTCCTCTTCCACCAGCTCATCCAGCAGTTGCTGCGGCAGGGTCGCGCGCGGCTGGAACTGGTTGACCACGATGCCTTCGACTTCCAGCTCCTCGTTGTGGTCTTCCTTCAGCTCTTCGATCTCCTGCAGCAGGCCGTACAGTGCCTGGCGGGAGAAGCTGTCGCAATCGAAGGGAATCAGGCAGCGATCTGCAGCGATCAGCGCGGAAACCGTGTAGAAGTTCAGCGCCGGCGGCGTATCCAGGTAGATTCGGTCGTAGTCTTCGGACAACTCGTCCAGCAGTTTGCGCAGCTTGTTGATCTTGTGCTTCTGCTCGAGCTTGGGCTGCAGGTCCGCCAGCTCCGGGCTGGCTGTGACGATGTGCAGGTTGTCGAAGGGCGTCTCGTAGATGTCGACCTTGCCCTTGCGGCTGAAAGGCCCGGACGACAACGTCTGCTTGAAGAAGTCGGCGATGCCCACCGGCAGGTCCTCGCCGGTCAGGCCGGTGAGGTAATGCGTGGAATTGGCCTGGGCATCCAGGTCCACCAGCAAGGTGCGATAACCCTCCGCTGCGCTCACTGCCGCCAGGTTGCAGGCGATGCTGGACTTGCCGACCCCGCCCTTCTGATTGAACACCACGCGCCGCATGAGCCATCCCTCCAGAACCATTCAAGACCCCGGGATTCTATGCAAAGCCCATGACAAGGGCGAGCATCCTCGCACCGAGGCTCCGCTACCGCTCGGCGGCTGACGGGATTTCATACAGTGGTTCGTCATAAAGTCGGCGTTTAATCGAGAATTGCCCTATTTCCTGCGTCAGCCCTTTTGTAAGCAAAAGTTTGCTTGACAGCAGCATGACCGGGGATAATACCGGCCCTGCGCCATGGCACGTGTCGACGAAGCTCTTGGTGGATCAAGGAAGACCCATTAGCCGACCGGAATGCCCCGAAGGGCCCACAAGAGCTCGCAGCGTGATTCAATTCAATATCGACCAGTGGAGTGCCTGGGCCCCGGGCCTGTCCACGATTTCCGACTGGCAGAGCTGGGTACGGGAAGAACGTCTTCCCGACAGCGCCGCCCAACCGGATGTCGCCTTTCTCCCCGCCATGCAACGCCGCCGCCTGAGCCCCCTGGCGCGTATGGTGTTCAGTGTCGCCTGGCCGCTGGCCGACGGGCGGCCGCCGATGCCGCTGATCTTCGTTTCCCGCCACGGCGAAACCGGCCGCAGCCTGGAACTGCTGCGCGAGCTGGCCGTCGAACAACCACTGTCCCCGACGCAGTTCAGCCTTTCCGTGCACAACGCGGTCATTGGCCTGTGGTCGATCCTGCGGCAGGACACCAGCGAAATGACAGCCATCGCCGGCGAACGTGACGGTTTCGAGCATGGCCTGCTGGAAGCCGCTGCACTGCTGGCCGAAGGTGCCCCGGAAGTGCTGCTGGTGGTGACCGAGGAGCCGGTACCGGAGCTGTATTCGCCCTGGGTCGACGACGTGCCCTTCCCCTATGCCGTGGCCCTGCGCCTGAAGCCCGGCAGCGAATGGTCACTGGAACTCGCGGAAAACGGCACAGCCCTTGCTCCGCCGTCCCACCCCAATGCCCTGAACCTGGTGCGCGCGCTGATCGAGCGCACCGGCCTGATCCATCACCCCTGGAAGAAGCGTCTATGGACCTGGCAACGCAACCACTGAGCAAGCGCGCCGACGCTTGGCTGTGGCGCCTGTTCGCCACCGGCCTGTGCTTCGCCATCTTCGGTATTGGTGGATTGCTGCTACGGGTGCTGGTGTTTCCGCTGCTGAGCCTGCTGCCGGGCGATGCCCTGCGCCGTCGCAGCCGCGCACGCCACACGGTCAGCCGGCTGTTCTGGCTGTTCGTGCAGATCATGCAGCGCAGCGGCGTGCTGACGTACGAAGTGGAAGGCATCGAGCGCCTCGGCCGTCCGGGGCAGATGGTCATCGCCAACCACCCGTCGCTGATCGACGTGGTCTTCCTCATCGGCCTGATCCGCGACGCCAACTGCGTGGTCAAGCAGAGCCTGTTCGCCAACCCCTTCACCCGCGGCCCGGTGACGGCGGCGCAGTACATCAGCAACAACGGCAGCATGGACATGTTCGATGAGGCCGTGGACGCGCTGCAGCAGGGCCAGACCCTGATCGTCTTCCCCGAGGGCACCCGCACCACGCCGGGCGCGGCTCCGCAATTCCATCGCGGCGCGGCGTCCATCGCCTTGCGCGGCGCCAGCGTCATCACCCCGGTGACCATCACCGTGACCCCGACCACCCTGACCAAGGCCGAGCCCTGGTACAGCATTCCCGCCCGCCGCGTGCATTTCCGGCTGCGCGTCGGCGACGACCTGGACCCGCAGGTCTTTGCCAGCCAGGGCCCCGCCCCGGCAGCCTCGCGCCGGCTCAATGCCTTCCTGCACCAGCATTTCATCAAGGAGCTCGCAAGAGATGAGCGATCTGCAACTGGAGATTAAACAGCTGATCATCGACGCCCTCGGCCTCGAAGATATCGGCCCTGACGACATCGGCGCCGAAGACGCGCTGTTCGGCGACGGCCTCGGCCTGGATTCGGTCGACGCCCTGGAACTGGGCCTGGCCATCCAGAAACGCTACGGCATCAAGATCGACGCCGATGCCAAGGACACCCGCCAGCATTTCGCCAATGTGGCGAGCCTGGCGGCCTTCGTGACCGCCCAGAAAGCCGCCTGAGACCGCTGACCATGCAAACCCGTGAGGACATTTTCAACACCCTGCGCGACGCCCTGGTCGAGCTGTTCGAACTGGAGCCGGAGCAGATCAGCCTCGATGCCAACCTGTACCAGGACCTGGAGATCGACAGCATCGACGCCGTCGACCTGATCGACCACCTCAAGCGCCAGACCGGCAAGAAGATCGCCGCCGAGGAGTTCAAGTCGGTGCGTACCGTCGGCGACGTGGTCGAAGCGGTCTATCGCCTGGCCAACCCATGACACGCCTGGTCGGGCTCGGCCTGCTGCTGGCCGGGCTGCTCTACCCGTTCGCGATCTACTTCGGCATCGACCACCTGTCGCCGAAATTCTTCGCGCTGCTGCTGGGCGGGTTGTGGTTCGCCCGCAGCCTGGGCAGCGGGCAACGCCCCGGGCAGCGCTGGATGGCGCTGGCGGCCGTGGCCTTCTGCATGCTGCTGTGGTTCCTCAATGAGCCGCACCTGCTGCGCTGGTACCCGGTGCTGATCAGCGCAGGCCTGCTGTGCCTGTTCGCCCTCAGCCTGAAATTCGGCCCGCCGCTGGTCGAGCGCCTGGCGCGACTGCGCGAGCCGGAGCTGCCGCCCCACGCGGTGCGCTACACCCGCCGGGTGACCCAGGCCTGGGTGCTGTTCTTCCTGGGCAACGGCCTGATCGCCGCGGCCCTCACACTGTGGGCGCCGCTGGCCTGGTGGACGCTGTACAACGGCCTGATTTCCTACCTGCTGATGGGCGTGCTGTTCGCCGTCGAGTGGCTGGTACGGCAGCGGGTCAGAGGTCAAGGATGAAATCGATTCCCCTCGCCCGGCTGCTGCTGGAGCTGCCCGCCTCGCGCCCATTGGCGCTGGAGCCGACGCTGCTCGCCAGCGACTTCCTGCAGCGCGTCTGCGCAGCCGCCGGCGCCCTGCGCCAGCGCAATGCCCGGCGCGTGGCGATCCACCTGGAAGACGCCGCCGAACTGGCCATCGCCCTTTACGCGGCGTGGCTGGCCGGTGCCGAAGCGGTGCTGCCGGCCGACAACCTCGCCCACAGCCGCGAGCGACTGGCCTCGCAGATCGACGCCTGGATCGGCGATCAGCCCGGTGACTTGCTGCTGGCCGAACTGAACGGCCCGGCACTGTCTCCGGCCCCTCTTGCACCTGAAGAGCTGGACCTCGACGCCTGCCGCCTGGTGCTCAGCACTTCCGGCTCCACCGGCGAGCCCAAGCTGATCGGCAAGTCCCTGCGCCAGCTGAGCAACGAAGTGCAGGTGCTGGAAGCCCTCTGGGGCGAACAACTGGGCGATGCGCGCATCCTCGGCAGCGTCGCCGCGCAGCACATCTACGGCCTGCTGTTCCGCGTGCTCTGGCCGCTGTCCGCCGGCCGCGCCTTCCTCCGTCGGCAGATCGCCTTCCCCGAAGACCTGCAACGCCTGAGCCTCGACCAGCCGCGCTTCGCCTGGGTCGGCAGCCCGGCGCTGCTCAAGCGCATGGGCGACAACCTCGACTGGCCGGCGCTGCGCCCGGTGGTGCGGGTGTTCTCCTCCGGCGGCCCGCTGCCAGCCGAAGCCGGCGAGCAGTTGCACGAGCGCCTCGGCCAGGCACCCACGGAAATCTACGGCAGCTCCGAGACCGGCGGCATCGCCTGGCGCCAGGGCGGCCAGCTGTGGCAGCCGTTCGAAGGCGTGGTGCTGAGCCAGGACGAGCACGGCGCGCTGCGCATCGAATCGACCTACCTGCCACCCGGCGAAACCGAACAGACCGCCGACGCCGCGCGAATTTGCGCCGACGGCCGCTTCGAGCTGCTCGGCCGGCTCGACCGCATCGTCAAACTGGAAGAGAAACGCATCTCCCTGCCGCAACTGGAAGCGGCGCTGATGAAGCATCCCTTCGTCAGCGAAGCGCGCTTGGGCGTGGTGCAGGAGAACCGCGCCAGCCTCGGCGCACTGGTCGCCCTGAGCGACGCCGGCCTGTACGAGCTGCGCAATGGCGGCCGCCGCGCACTGACCCAGCGCCTGCGCGAACATCTCGCCGACCACTGCGAAGCCCTCGCCCTGCCGCGCCGCTGGCGCCTGCTGCGACGTCTGCCGGGCAATGCCCAGGGCAAGCTGCCGCAAAGCCTGGTGGACGAACTGCTGCACGCGCCGCGCAGCCGCGACCCCGACGTACTGACGCACAACGCGGTGGACGGCGAACAGCACTTCCAGCTGGAAATCCCCCTGGACCTCGCCTACTTCCCCGGCCACTTCCCCAAGGCTCCCGTGCTGCCGGGCGTGGTGCAGGTGCAATGGGCGCAGCAACTGGGCCGCCAGGTCTTCAACCTGCCGCCACGCTTCGGCGGGATGGAAGTACTGAAGTTTCAGCAACTGCTGCGGCCGGGCGATCTCTGCCAGCTGGCCCTGCGCTGGGACGCCGAGCGCGGCAAGCTGTACTTCGCCTTCACCCGTGGCGAGGCCGCCTGTTCTTCAGGGCGCATCCTGCTGGGGGCGGACGAATGAGCACCAAACCGTGTGCCGTGATTCCGGTGTACAACCACGAGCACGCGCTGCCCCAGGTGGTCGCCGAACTGCTCGCCGCCGGCCTGCCCTGCGTGCTGGTCGACGACGCCTCCAGCCGCGAGTGCGCGGCGGTGATGGACCAGCTCGCCGCAGGCCGCGACACGTACCTGGTGCGCCTGCCGGTGAACCAGGGCAAGGGCGGCGCGGTGATGGCCGGCCTGCGCGAAGCCGCGCGCCTGGGCTTCACCCACGCGCTGCAGGTGGACGCCGACGGCCAGCACGACCTGGGCGACGTACAGCGCTTCCTCGGCACCTCCCGCGAGCATCCCGACGCGCTGGTCTGCGGCTATCCGCAGTACGACGAAAGCGTGCCAAAGGGTCGCCTCTACGCGCGCTACCTGACCCACGTCTGGGTGTGGATCAACAGCCTGTCGCTATCGATCCGCGACGGCATGTGCGGCTTCCGCGTCTACCCGCTGGCGTCGACGCTCAAGCTGATCGACAGCACCACGCTGGGCAAGCGCATGGATTTCGACCCGGAAATCCTCGTCCGCCTGGCCTGGCGCAACCAACCGATGCAGTGGCTGCCGACCAAGGTCCACTATCCGCTCGACGGCCTCTCGCACTTCCGCCTGTTCCACGACAACGCGCTGATCTCCTCCATGCATGCCCGGCTGTTCTTCGGCATGCTCTGGCGCTCGCCGGCGATCCTCTGGCGCCGCCTGCGGAGCGCCGCGTGAGCGCGCAGCACTGGGCGCAACAGCGCGAGCGCGGCAGCCTGCTGCTGATGCGCTTCACCGCCTGGGCGGCGCGCACCCTTGGCCGGCGCCTGCTGTCGCCGCTGCTGCACCTGATCGTGCTGTACTTCTTCCTCTTCGGCGCCCGTGCGCGCGGCGCCATCCGCGAGTACCAGCAGCGCCTGGCGCAGCACAGCGGTGACGCCTCGCTGGGCCCGAGCACCGGCCGCGTGTTCGGCCAGTTCATGGCCTTCGCCGACGCCATCCTCGACAAGCTCGATGTCTGGGCCGGCCGCCTGGACCTCGCCAGCATCGAACTGAACGACCCGCACAACCTGCGCGCGCAGTTGCGCAGCGGCCGTGGCCAGCTGCTGGTGGGCGCGCACCTGGGCAACCTCGAAGTCTGCCGCGCGCTGGCGGAACTGGGCGAGAAGGTGCGCATGAACGTGCTGGTGCACACCCGCCACGCCGAGCAGTTCAACAAGCTGCTGGGCGAGTCCGGCGCCAGCCACCTGCGGCTGATCCAGGTGAGCGAGCTGGACCCGGCGATCATGCTGCAGCTGTCCCAGCGCCTGGACGCCGGCGAATGGCTGGCGATTGCCGGCGACCGCGTTCCGCTGCACGGCGGGCGCAACGTCGAGGTCGATTTCCTCGGCGCCCCGGCCGCCTTCCCGCAGGGGCCCTGGCTGCTCGCCGGGCTACTTCAGTGCCCGGCCAACCTGATGTTCTGCCTGAAGGAAGAGGGCCGCTACCGCGTACACCTGGAGCCCTTCGCCGAGCGCATCCAGTGGCGCCGCAGCGACCGCGCGGAGGTCCTGAAACACTGGACCCAGCGCTACGCCCAGCGCCTGGAACACTACTGCCTGCGCGCGCCGCAGCAGTGGTTCAACTTCTACCCGTTCTGGAAAGCCCATGACGACAGCCACTGAAACGCCGGTTTTCGGCCAAGGCCACCTGAGCATCGAACAGATCGTCGCCCTCGCCGAGCGCCGCGTCGAAAGCCGCCTGGACGACGACGCCGAGTTCCGCGCGCGGATCGCCCGCGGCGCGCAGTTCCTCGACACCCTGCTGGACAAGGAAGGCGTGATCTACGGCGTCACCACCGGCTACGGCGACTCCTGCGTGGTGGCCGTGCCGCTGGAGCACGTCGAGGCGCTGCCGCAGCACCTGTTCACCTTCCACGGCTGCGGCCTGGGCAAGCTGCTGGAACCGGCCGCCGTGCGCGCCGTGCTCGCCGCGCGCCTGCGTTCGCTGAGCCACGGGGTTTCCGGCGTACGCCTGGAACTGCTGGAGCGCCTGCATGCCTTCCTCGAACTGGACATCCTGCCGCTGATCCCGGAAGAGGGTTCGGTAGGCGCCAGCGGCGATCTCACCCCGCTGTCCTACGTTGCCGCGACCCTTGCCGGCGAGCGTGAAGTGCTGTGGCGCGGCGAGCGTCGCAGTGCCGCCGACGTCCATGCCGAGCTGGGCTGGCAGCCGCTGGTACTGCGGCCCAAGGAAGCGCTGGCGCTGATGAACGGCACGGCGGTGATGACCGGCCTGGCCTGCCTCGCCTATTCGCGCGCGGACTACCTGCTCAAGCTGGCCACGCGCATCACCGCGCTGAACGTCATCGCCCTGCAGGGCAACCCGGAGCACTTCGACGAGCGCCTGTTCGCCGCCAAGCCGCATCCGGGACAGATGCAGGTCGCCGCGTGGATTCGCCAGGACCTCGCCATCGACGCGCCGACCCCGCCGCTGCACCGCCTGCAGGACCGCTACTCGCTGCGCTGCGCCCCCCACGTGCTGGGCGTGCTGGCCGACAGCCTGGGCCTGCTGCGGCAGTTCATCGAGATCGAACTGAACAGCGCCAACGACAACCCGATCATCGACGCCGAGGACGAGCGCGTGCTCCACGGCGGGCACTTCTACGGCGGCCACATCGCCTTCGCCATGGACAGCCTGAAGAACCTGGTGGCCAACGTCGCCGACCTGCTCGACCGGCAGCTCGCGTTGCTGGTGGACACCCGCTACAACCATGGCCTGCCGAGCAACCTCTCGGGCGCTCCGGCGGACCGCGCGATGATCAACCACGGCTTCAAGGCCGTGCAGATCGGCGCCAGCGCGTGGACCGCCGAGGCGCTGAAGAACACCCTGCCGGCGAGCGTGTTCTCGCGCTCCACCGAGTGCCACAACCAGGACAAGGTAAGCATGGGCACCATCGCCGCGCGCGATGCCCTGCGCACCCTGGAGCTGACCGAACAAGTCGCCGCCGCCACTCTGCTGGCGGCGCAACAGGGCGTCTGGCTGCGCGGCGGCGAAGCCGGTGCGCGCCCGCTGCCAGCGCCGCTGGGCGGCATGCACGAACAACTCGGCCAGGACTTCCCGCCGCTGATCGAGGACCGCGCCCTGGAAGGCGAACTGCGCCTGTGCCTGGAGCGCATCCGCGCGCGCCACTGGGGGCTCTATGCGTAAGGCCGGAGTGCTGCAGGCCGAGGTGGAAATCCTGGTGCCGTTCTTCGACGTCGACATGATGGAAGTGGTCTGGCACGGCCACTACGTCAAGTACCTGGAAGTCGCGCGCTGCGCCCTGCTCGACAGGCTCGACCACAACTACTCGCAGATGCGCGAGGCCGGCTATGCCTGGCCGGTGATCGACCTGCAGCTGCGCTACGTGCGCGGCGCCCGCTTCGGCCAGCGCATCAGCGTGCGCGCCGACCTGGTGGAGTGGGAGAATCGGCTGAAGATCAATTACCTGATCAGCGACGCCGAAACCGGCGAACGCCTGACCCGCGCCAGCAGCACCCAGGTGGCGGTGGCGATCGCCAGCCGCGAGATGCAGATGGCCTCGCCCGCGGTGTTCATCGACGCCGTGCAGCGCGCGCTGGAGGCAGAAGCATGCTGAAGCGCGCCCTGCTCGTCTGCGGCCTCCTGCTCGCCCCTCTGGCCCACGCCTTCGACCTGCCGCAACTGGCCGCGCAGCTCGGCAAGCCGGCGGTGGTGCGCGGCGAGTTCGTCCAGGAGAAGCACCTGCGTTCGCTGCCGCAGCCGCTGGTGAGCAAGGGCCACTTTGTCCTCGCCAAGCAGCACGGCCTCCTCTGGCTGCTGCAGACGCCGCTCAAGCAAGACTACCGCATCGACGGCCAGGGCATCGCCCGGCGCGACGCCAGCGGCTGGCAGCAACTGCCGCAACGTAGCGCCAGCGCGCAGCAGAACCGCCTGTTCCTCGCCGTGCTGGAAGGCGACAGCAGCGGCCTGCAACGCGACTTCGACCTCGCCCTCAGCGGCGAGGCGAACGACTGGACGCTCACCCTGACGCCGCGTGCCGTGCTGCTCAAGCAGATCTTCGACAGCATCGAGATCGCCGGCGGCGAACTGGTGCAGCGCATCGAACTGCACGAAGCCCAGGGCGACCGCACCGTGCTGCGCATGACCAGCAGCCAGCCCGGCGACAGCCTGACCGATGCGGAGCGCAGTGACTTTGCCCGCTGAGCGGCCGCAGTGGCTGCCACGCCTGGTGATCGCCGGGCTGCTGGCGCTGCTCGCCCTCGCTGCCTGGCAATGGCGCGGTGCCGCGCCGCTGAGCACCGACCTGCTGGAGCTGGTGCCCGGCAGCAGCCGTGATGCCCTGCAGAAGCAAGCCGAGCAGCGCATGCAGGAGCCGCTCAACCGCGAACTGCTGGTGCTGGTCGGCTACCCCGAGCGCGACACCGCCATCGCCCACGCCCGCGAACTGGCCGAGCGCTGGCAGGCCAGCGGCCACTACGAGAAGGTGCAGTGGGGCGTTCAGGCCGACCTGCCGGCCCTGCGCGAACAACTGCGCGCGGGCCGCCTCGCGCTGCTCAGTGCCGATGACCGTCGCCAGCTTTCCGATGACCCCGCCGCCTTCGTCCAGCAGCGCGTCGAACAACTCTTCGATCCCTTCTCCGGCTTCGGCCTGTTGTCCAACGACCAGGACTGGTTCGGCCTGGCCCTGCGCATCCAGCACCACCAGCCGCTGACGGCGAAGGTGCAGCTGGACATCGGCAGCGGCGCGCTACTCGCCGAAGACGGCGGGCGCAGCTGGGTGCTGCTGCGCGCACGTACCCGCGCCGATGCCTTCGACATGAACCTGCCGCGCGCCGTGGCCGCGCAGATCGCCGAGGCACGCCAGCAACTGGCAGCCGACGGCGGCCAGCTAGTCGCCGCCAGCGGCCTGCTGTATGCAGCCGACGGCCAGCGCCAGGCCAGCCGCGAAATGACCTGGGTTGGCGGCGGCGCCGCGCTGGGCACCCTGCTGCTGTTGCTGCTCGCCTTCCGCCGCGGGCGCGCATTGCTGGCCTTCCTGCCGGTGCTGGTCGGCGTGCTGGCCGGGGCCACCGCGTGCATCGCGCTGTTCGGCAAGATCAACCTGCTCACCCTGATGCTGGGCGCCAGCCTGATCGGTGTGGCCTCGGATTACCCGCTGCACTATCTGTCGAAAGCCTGGACTGTCGCTCCTTGGCAGCCCTGGCGTGCTTTGAAGCTGAGCCAGCGCGGGCTGTTTCTCAGCCTCGCCACCAACCTGATCGGCTACCTCGCCCTGGCCTGCACGCCCTTCCCGGCGCTGACCCAGGTGGCGACCTTCTCGGTGGCCGGCCTGCTCGCCGCCTACCTGTGCGTTATCGGCCTGCTGCCGCTGCTGTTGCGCGGCAACGCCATCGCTCCACAACCTCTGCTGCTCTCGCTGGGCGAGCGCCTGATCGGCCTGCGCCAGGCCCTGCTCCAGCGCACCGGCAGTTGGCCGCTGCTCGCGGTGGTTGTGCTGTTCTGCGCCGGCGGGCTGTGGCAACTGCAGGTGAAGAACGACCTGCGCCAGTGGCTGGGCGCCAAGCCGCAATTGCTCAGCGAGGCCCAGGCCGCCGCGCGCATCACCGGCTACCAGCCCACCAGCCAGTTCTTCCTGGTCCGCGCCAGCGATGAAACCCAGCTGCTGCAACGCCAGGCCGAACTGGCTGCGCGACTGGACAAGCTGGTCGCCTCCGGCCAGCTCAAGGGCTACCTCGCGCTCAACCAGTTGCTTGCCACCGCGCAGCAACAACAGCAGGCCCGCGAAGCTCTGCGCCAGCTGCCGCAACACTGGCAGGCACTGATCGACCTGGGCATTCCGCAGGCCGCGCTGCAAGCCGAGCTGGATCAGCTGGAACAGCTTCCGCCGCAATCCCTCGATCAAGCCCTGCAGGGTCCGCTGGGCGAGCCCTGGCGGCCGTTGTGGCTGGGCATGGTGGAGAGCGGCGTGGCCGGGCTGGTGAGCCTGCAGGGACTGTCCGACGCCGGCGTGCTGGCCGAACAGGCCAAGGGGCTGGAGGGCGTGCAACTGGTGGATCGCCTCGGCGAGCTGAACCGCCTGTTCGCCGCCACCCAGCTCAGCGCCACCGAACTCAAGCTGCTCTCCTGCGTGCTGATCTTCGCCCTGCTGCTCAAACCCTTCGGTCCGCGCGGCGCCCTGCGCATCGTCCTGCTGCCCCTGCTGGCAGCGCTGTGCAGCCTCGCCAGCCTCGGCTGGCTGGGCCAGCCGCTGACGCTGTTCAGCCTGTTCGGCCTGCTGCTGGTCACCGCCATCGGCGTGGATTACACCATCCTCATGCGTGAGCGCGTCGGCGGCGCGGCGGTGAGCCTGGTCGGCGTGCTGCTGGCGGCCATCACCACCTGGCTGTCGTTCGGCCTGCTGGCGCTGTCGGCCACGCCGGTGATCAGCAATTTCGGCCTGGCCGTGGGGCTGGGCCTGGGGTTCTGCTTCCTGTTCTGCCCCTGGGCACAAGCCAGCACCCGAGAAGGAGCTGCGGCATGCTGACGATCTTCTTCTGGCTGGCCATGCCGCCGCTGTTCGCCCTGGCCGTGATCGGCGGGCGGCGCCTGCGCCTGCTGCCCATCGTCAGCCAGCTGCTGGTGGCCGGCCTGCTGCTGCCGCTGCTGTTCGTCGTGCTGCAGGGCCAGGGTTTCGAGGTGCGCACGCTGGTCACGGCGCCCTGGCTGCGGCCGCTCTACGACATCGGTTTCGCGCTGCTGCTGGGGCACATCCTCAGTGACGTGATCGACCTCGACGTTAGCCGCCAGAGCCTGAAGATCGCCCTGCCCAGCTTCGCCGTACCGCTGGCCTGCGGCATGGCCAGCGCCTGGTGGCTGCTGGGCGTGCGCGAGGGGATGAGCGTGCTGGGCATCGGCCTGCTGTTCTCGATCACCGCGATCCCGGTGCTCTACCTGTTCCTGCGCAACATCGAATACCCCGAGGACGCCACCCGCCGCCTGATGCACGCGGCGGTGCTGATGGACCTGGGGTGCTGGAGCCTGTTCGGCCTGGCCCAGGGCAGCAGCGATCCGTCCCAACTGGCCTGGCCACTGCTGGCTGGCGCGGGGCCGCTGTTGCTAAGGCTGATCGGCATGCGCCAGCACCTGGTCTACAGCCTGCCGTTCTTCGGCCTGATGATCGCCTTCCAGCACTGGCACCTGAATACCCTGGTGTTCGCCATCACCTGGCTGATGGCCCAGGCCGCGGTGCGCCAGCCGTTCCGCCTGCCGGTGTCGCCACAGGCAGCGCTGGCCTTGCAGAACAATCTGCTGGTGCCGCTGGTGCTGGCCTTCGGCATCCTCCAGATCGATTTCCACCACGCCCTCGCCGGCTATTCCTGGCTCTACCTCGGCGCGCTGCTGGCGCTGCCGGTGCTCAGCAAGCTGGCCGGCAGCTGGCTCGGCCTGCGCTGGGCGCTGCCGGGCGCGAGCCTGGGTGAACGGTGGAAGGAAAGCCTGCTGCTGAACATTCGCGGGCTGACCGAGATCGTCTTCCTCAACCTGTTGTTCCAGCAGGGCTACATCGACTCGCTGCTGTATTTCAGCCTGCTGCTGATGAGCCTGTTCGCCACCCTGCTGCCCGCCCTTTGCGGCGTGCGCCGTCCGCGCGCCGCCACCGCTACCCCGCCTGATTCCCTGTCTTTGTCCCAGGATCAGGCACCGGCAAGGAGCCCTTCAGATGTCCGCCCCTGAACTGCAACAACGCACCGTCGTCGTCATCGGCGCCGGTCCGTCCGGCGCCATCGCCGCCGCCCTGCTCAAGCGCAAGGGCCACGACGTGCTGGTGCTGGAGCGCCAGCGCTTCCCGCGCTTCTCCATCGGCGAGAGCCTGCTGTCGCACTGCCTGGACTTCGTCGAGGAAGCAGGGATGCTCGACGCCGTGCTCGCCGCCGGCTTCCAGGTGAAGCACGGCGCCGCCTTCGGCTGGGGCGAGCGCTATACCGCGTTCGACTTCCGCGACAAGTTCACGCAAGGCAAGGGCTCGACCTTCCAGGTCCAGCGCGCGCGCTTCGACCAGTTGCTGGCCGACCAGGCCGAGCTGCAGGGCGTGGAAATCCGCTACGAAGAAGAAATCATCGCTGCCGATTTCGCCGGCGACTGCCCGCGCCTGCGGGTGCGCCGCCTGGACGGCAGCGAGTACGCGGTGGAGTGCGCCTTCGTCCTCGACGCCAGTGGCTACGGCCGCGTGCTGCCGCGCCTGCTGGACCTTGAGGCGCCGTCTGGCTTCCCGGTACGCCGCGCCGTGTTCACGCATATCGAGGACCGGATCGACGCGCCGGAATTCGACCGCGAGAAGATCCTCATCAGCATCCACCCCGAAGAGCGCGGCATCTGGTACTGGACCATCCCCTTCAGCGATGGCCGCACCTCGGTCGGCGTGGTCGCCGAGGACCGTCACTTCGAAGGCAAGCTGGATGATCTGGACGCCTGCCTGAAGGGCTTCTTCGACGCCGCGCCGAACCTGCACTCGCTGCTGAAGAATGCCGTGTGGGACACCCCGGCGCGCACCCTTGGCGGCTACTCGGCGAACGTCAAGCGCCTGGCCGGGCCGGGCTTCGCCCTGCTGGGCAACGCAGCGGAATTCCTCGACCCGGTATTCTCCTCCGGCGTCACCATCGCCATGCGCTCCTCCAGCATGGCGGCCAACCTGCTCGACCGTCAGCTCAAGGGCGAGACGGTGGACTGGGAAGGCGACTTCGCCCAACCGCTCAAGCGCGGCGTGGACACCTTCCGCGCCTACGTCGAGGGCTGGTACGACGGCAGCTTCCAGGACGTGATCTTCTACGAGAAGGCCACCCCGGAAATCCGCCGGATGATCTGCTCCATCCTCGCCGGCTACGCCTGGGACATGCGCAATCCCTTCGTCGCCGAACCGCAGCGTCGCCTGCGGGTGCTCTCCGAAATCTGTGCCAGCTGAAGGACAAGGACTGTCATGACTCGCCCCGCCTCCACCTACGTCGAAGAAACCCGATTCGGTTTCTGGTTCCTGCAGAGCCACACCTGGCAGCACCATGTGCTGCGCGTGGCGATCAACGACCTCAAGCGCCTGGTCAGCTGGGACATCCCGGCCAATCCGGTGCTGCTGGACGCCGGCTGCGGCCAGGGCCGCTCGTTCCGCCTGCTGCGCGATGCCTTCAGGCCCGGCCGCATGATCGGTCTCGACGCTGACCCGCACAGCCTCGACTGCTCGGCCGTGGAAGCGGCGCGGGAGAACATCGAGGTGGAACTGAACTGCGCCGACTGCGCCGACCTGATGCTGCCTTCGGACAGCGTCGATATCCTGTTCTGCCACCAGACCTTCCATCACCTGGTAGAGCAGGAGCAGGCGCTGCAGGAATTCTGGCGGGTGCTCAAGCCGGGCGGCCTGCTGTTGTTCGCCGAGTCCACCGAGGCGTACATCGATACCTGGGTGATCCGCTGGTTCTTCCGCCACCCGATGCACGTGCAGAAGAGCGCCGCGCAGTACCTGCAGATGCTCCGCGAGCAGGGCTTCGAGTTCAGCGAGAAGAACGTCTCCTACCCCTACCTGTGGTGGAGCCGCGCCAAGGACTTCGGCCTGCTGGAGCGCTGGGGCCTGCGCAAGCCGAAACCGTTCGGCCAGCGCGAGGAGACCCTGGTCAACGCCGTGGTGCGCAAACCCCTGGAGAGCCGCTGAGCATGATCCGCTGGCTGAGTCTTGCCTTCGTCCTGCTGCTGGCCGGTTGCGCCCAGCATGCGCCGTTGCCGTCCGCGTTGCCGCCGCTGGCGACGCCGTTGCAGCTGCACATCCAGCGCGAACAAGGCCAGGCCAGCCAACCCTCGACACAGGACTGGCTGCTGGTGATCCAGCAGGAAGGCACAGCGCTGCGCTGGTCGCTGATCGATCCGCTGGGCATCCCGCTGTCGCGCCAGCTGCTGCGTGAGGGAGAATGGAGCAACGACGGCCTGCTGCCGCCCAACCCCGAGGCGCGCGAACTCTTCGCCGTGCTGCTGTTCGCGCTGACGCCCGAGGGTGATCTCGCCTCGCGCTACCAGACCACGGACTACCGGGCGGACGAGCACGGTCGCCACCTGCAGCAACGCTGGAAGATCACCTACCGGTCAGCGCAGGAGTTCACCCTCGAATCCGCCGACCTTCGCTACCGGGTGACGCCCCTGAACGCCGAGAGCGCCGCACCATGACCGCCACCTTTCTCAACGAGCTGGGCCTGATCTGCGCACTGGGCAATGACCGCCGCGAAGTGGCCGCCGCGCTGCTGGCGGGCGAGTCCGCCGGCATGCAGGTGCAGGCCGGCTGGGTGCCGGGCAAGAGTGTTCCCGTCGGCACGGTGAAGGCACGCCTGGCAGCCATCCCCGACAAGCGCCACGACACCCGCAACAACCGCCTGCTGCTGGCTGCCGCCACTCAGATCGACCCGGCCATCCGCGCCGCCATCCAGCGCTACGGCGCTGCACGCGTGGCAGTGGTGCTGGGCACCAGCACCTCGGGCATCCAGGAAACCACCCAGGGCGTGCGCCACCACAGCCTGCACGGGCAGCTGCCCGAAGGTTTCCACTACTCCCACCAGGAGCTGTCGGACCCGGCCGTGTACCTCGCGGATCACTACCAACTGGCCGGCCCGACCTACGTGATTTCCACCGCCTGCACCTCCAGCGGCCGCGCCCTGCAGAGCGCGCGCCGGCTGCTGAACCTGGGGCTGTGCGATGCCGTGCTGTGCGGCGGCGTGGACAGCCTGTGCGAGCTGACGCTCAACGGCTTCAGCGCGCTGGAAGCGGTGTCGGATGAGCTGTGCAAACCGTTCTCCGCGAACCGCAAGGGCATCAACATCGGCGAAGGTGCCGCGCTGTTCCTGATGACCCGCGAGCCCGGTACAGTCGCCCTGCTCGGCACCGGTGCCAGCTCCGATGCGCACCACATCTCCGCCCCCGAACCCGAAGGGCGTGGCGCCCGCGCAGCGATGCGCAAGGCGCTGGCCGAGGCGCGGCTGGAGGCCGGGCAGATCGCCTACCTGAACCTGCACGGCACCGCGACCACGCACAACGACGTCATGGAGAGCCTTGCCGTCAGCGCGGAATTCCCCGCCGGCGTGCCCTGCTCCTCGACCAAACCGCTGTCCGGGCATACCCTCGGCGCCGCCGGCGCGCTGGAAGCGGCGTTCTGCTGGCTGCTGCTGGGCGAGCACAACCCTGACCGGCGCCTGCCGCCGCAACGCTGGGACGGCATCGCCGATCCGCAATTGCCGGCACTGCAACTGGTGGGCGACGACGCACCGCGATTGCCGGCCCAAGGCCCGCGCTACCTGATGAGCAACTCGTTCGCTTTCGGCGGCAACAACATCAGCCTGATCCTGGGCGAGCTGAGCAAGGATTCTGGAGTGACCCGATGATCGACTGGCCGATCGCCTCCCTGCTGCCCCACGCGGGCGACATGATCCTCATCGACGAAGTGCTCGACTTCGGCGACGAGGACATCCGCACGCGCCTGACGGTGCGCCCGGGCGGCCTGTTCAACGAAGCCGACGGCAGCCTGCCGGCCTGGGTCGGCGTGGAGCTGATGGCGCAGAGCGTCGCCGCCTACGCCGGTTGCCAGGCACGCTCGCGCGGCGAGCCGGTGGAGCTGGGCTTCCTGCTCGGCACCCGCCAGTACCAGTGCGACGTGGCGAGCTTTCCGGCCGGCGCGCAGCTCACTATCCATGCCATCCGCACCCTGCAGGACGACAATGGCATGGGCGTTTTCGAATGCCATCTGGAAGGACCGGGGATCAAGGCGCTGGCGCGCCTCACCGTGTTCCGCCCGCCAGAGGTTGCCAGCTATCTACAAGAACCCGCTCTCGCTGATCAAAAAACCGAGAACCGAGAGCCGAAAGAGCCAAGCGTATGACTGATTCCATCCTCGTAACCGGCTCCAGCCGTGGCATCGGCCGCGCCATTGCCCTGCGCCTGGCGCGGGCCGGCTTCGATCTGGTGCTGCACTGCCGCAGCGGCCGCGCCGAAGCCGATGCCGTGCAGGCCGAAGTCCAAGCACTGGGGCGCAGCGCCCGCGTGCTGCAGTTCGACGTGGCCGACCGCGAAGCCGCGCGCAACATCCTCGAGGCCGACGTGGAAACCCACGGCGCCTATTACGGCGTGGTGTGCAACGCCGGCCTGACCCGCGACGGCGCCTTCCCCGCGCTCACCGAAGAGGACTGGGACCAGGTGCTGCGGACCAACCTCGACGGTTTCTACAACGTCCTGCACCCGGTGATCATGCCGATGATCCGTCGCCGCCAGCCGGGGCGCATCGTCTGCATCACCTCGGTGTCCGGGCTGATCGGCAACCGCGGCCAGGTCAACTACAGCGCCTCCAAGGCAGGCGTGATCGGCGCCGCCAAGGCGCTGGCCATTGAGCTGGGCAAGCGGAAAATCACCGTGAACTGCGTGGCGCCGGGCCTCATCGATACCGCGATGCTCGACGAGCAGGTGCCGGTGGAGGAAATCCTCAAGATGATCCCCGCCCAGCGCATGGGCACCCCGGAAGAAGTCGCCGGCGCGGTGAATTTCCTGATGTCGGCCGAGGCCGGCTACATCACCCGCCAGGTGCTGGCGGTCAACGGAGGGCTGTGCTGATGAAGCGCGTCGTCATCACCGGCATGTCCGGCATCACCTCCCTGGGTTCGGACTGGGCGAGCATCGAGGCGAACTTCAGCGCCAACCAGAGCGGCATCCGCCGCATGGACGAGTGGGACCGCTTCACCGAGCTGAACACCCGCCTGGCCGGCCCGGTGCTGGACTTCACAGTGCCCAGGCACTGGACCCGCAAACAGCTGCGCAGCATGGGCCGCGTCTCGCGCCTGTCGGTGGGCGCCGCCGAGCGCGCGCTGGCCGACGCCGGGCTGCTGGGCGACGAATCCATCCGCGACGGCCGAATGGGCGTCGCCTGCGGCTCGTCCACCGGCAGCACCGACGAGATCAAGGCGTTCGGCAACATGCTGCTGAACTCGGTGGCCGACGGCCTCAACGCCAACTCCTACGTACGCATGATGCCGCACACCACGGCGGCGAATATCAGCATCTTCTTCGGCCTCACCGGCCGGGTGATCCCGACCTCCAGCGCCTGCACCAGCGGCAGCCAGGGCATCGGCTACGCCTACGAGGCGATCCGCTTCGGCCGCCTGCCGCTGATGCTCGCCGGCGGCGCCGAGGAGCTTTGCCCAACCGAGGCCATGGTCTTCGATGCGCTGTACGCCACCAGCCTGAAGAACGACACCCCGCAGCAGACGCCGCGCCCTTATGACAGCGGCCGCGATGGCCTGGTGATCGGCGAAGGCGCCGGCATGCTGGTACTGGAAGACCTGGACCACGCCCTCGCCCGCGGTGCGCGCATCCACGCCGAGATCGTCGGCTTCGGCAGCAACGCCGACGGCCAGCACACCACCCGCCCGGAACAGTCGACCATGCGCCGCGCGATGGAGCTGGCGCTGGAAGATGCCGGCCTGCCGACCGAGGCCATCGGTTACGTGAACGGCCACGGCACCGCCACCGAGCAGGGCGATATCGCCGAAACCCTGGCGACCAGCGAACTCTTCGGAAATCGCATGCCGATCAGCTCGCAGAAGAGTTTCCTGGGCCACACTCTGGGAGCGTGCGGTGCGCTGGAGTCCTGGTTCAGCATCGAGATGATGAACAGCGACCGCTACGTGCACACCCTCAACCTGGACGAGATCGACCCGCGCTGCGGCGACCTCGACTACCTGCGGGGCGAGCCGCGCGCGATGAGCCACGAGTACGTGATGAACAACAACTTCGCCTTCGGCGGGATCAACACCTCGCTGATCTTCCGCCGCTGGCGCTGAGCCTTTCTCACCGTTACCGCCCAACGACACTGCAAGGAGAGCAAACCATGTCCCGACTGATCCGCAGCCTGCTGCTCTGCGTGGCCACCGCGATGGCCGTCGGTTGCACCACCAAGCCCGTGGAAAACATCGACCAGAGCCTGCCGCCGGACAGCAACCGCACCTCGGTGCAGGTGCAGGCGGCAATCCACGATGCGCTGGAAGAGCAGAAATGGACCGTGCAGCAGGACTCCGGCAACGTGATCTACGCCGAGATCACCGTGCGTGAGCGGCACCACGCCGAGGTCAGCATTCCGTACAGCAGTCAGCAGTACTCCATCAAGCTGCGCAGCAGCCGCGGCCTGGACGAGAAGGACGGGCAGATCCACCGCAACTACAACAAGTGGGTCGCCATCCTCAACAACAAGATCCTGCAGAACCTGCACCTCGCCCCGCCGAGCAACTGATCCCCCTCATCGACAAGGAGTCGATCCATGCAACGCAAGACCCTCGGGCTGTTCGCCCTCGCGCTCTGCGCGTCCATCCCCGGCATCAGCCAGGCTCGCGACACCACCCTGCACCTGCCCTTCGACGAAGTCGTCGCCGAGGCGGTGAAGGCCGGTCGCCTGGACGGCAGCGTGAAGTTCTACCTGGCGGGCAACCCGGCGGGTGACAAGCTGAACGTGGTCCAGTCCGGTGCCATCACCAACAAGAAGACCAACGCCTTCAACAAGAGCGACGAGGAAGCCTGCCGCTGGGCCCTGCAATCGGCGCTGATCACCCTGCAGGATTCGGCGAAGAAGGCCGGCGCCACCGCCGTGACCAACATCGTCAGCTACTACAAGCGCAACGAGTTCAAGGACGCCAAGCAGTTCGAGTGCCACGCCGGCGCGGTCATCGCCGGCGTCGCGCTGAAGGCCGACTACGCCAAATAAGCCCCTGTCCCGCAGCGCTGTCCGCCGTGCCCGACTTTGGGTATCGGCGGATAAAGCGTTCCGCTTTATGCGCCCTGCCCACCCGTAGGGCGCATAACGCCCCAGGCGTTATCCGCCGATGTGCCTGAGTCAGGCCTGGATTTGCTGGGTCACCAGGTCGAAGAACGACTGCGCCAGGCGCGACGTCTCGTTGCGCCGCCGCACCAGCCACACCGAACTGGTCGCGCCCGGATCGCTCAGGGTGCGATAGACCACGCCATCCACCCGCGTCCGGCGGAACGACGCCGGCAGCATCGACACACCGAGCCCCGCTGCCACCAGGCCGATGATGGTCATCGCTTCGCCCGCTTCCTGGGCGATGCGCGGGCTGAAGCCGGCCTGCCGCGACAGCGCCATCAGCTGGCTGTAGAGGCCCGTGCCGTAACTGCGCGGGAAGAACACGAAAGGCTCGTCCGCCAGCAAGGCGAACTCCAGCCCCTCCTGACTGGCCTGCGCCAGCGGGTGATCGGCGCGCAGCACGGCCACCAGCGGTTCACTGAACAACTCCACGGCTTCCAGGGTTTCCGGCAGCGGGATCGGGCGGATCAGGCCGACTTGCACGCGCTCTTCCAGCAGCGCCTGCACCGCTTGCCCGCTGCTCAGTTCCTGCAGGTCCAGGTGCACGTCCGGGTAGGCCTGACGGAATGCCAGGATGGCTCGCGGGATGCTGGAGGTGAACGGCGCCGAGGCGGTGAAACCCACCTTCAACTCGCCGATCTCGCCCTGGTGCGCACGCCGCGCCAGCAAGACGGCGCGATCCACCTGCTGCAACACCTGCCGCGCTTCGTCGAGAAACAGCTTGCCGGCCTCGGTCAGCGCCACGCGGCGGTTGGTGCGCTCCAGCAGCCGCGCGCCGATTTCCTCCTCCAGCGCCTGGATCTGCTGGCTCAGCGGCGGCTGGGAAATCCCCAGCTGTTCGGCGGCACGGCCGAAGTGCAGCTCTTCCGCCACGGCGATGAAATAACGCAGGTGTCGCAGTTCCATCCGGCCTCCGCCATCAACGATTCGTAAAACGACTCAAATGTGTCGATTAATATATTGGAAATAATAAAGCTCGCTCCTTATCCTTTCCACACAAGCCCAATAACGACTACCAATCTGCTCCTTGCCTGGCCGCGCGGGCCTTTTTCCGCCACTCCAGGTCCTCTGCTGTCATCTACCCCAGCTTTTCCATCCAGAGGTGTGTCGTGAGTCAACCTGCCCTGCGGGCTTTGCGGGAAGAACATTCCATGGCGGCCGAGCCGCCTGTCGTACAAGAACCGGTAGCCGCCAACGACCCGGCCGAGCTGCTGGACGCTGCGCGTGAAGCCAACGACGACGTGGTGCGCGCCGTCGAAGAGATCGAAACCTACATCGAGAAAGGCACCCCGGAATTCATGCGCACATCGCTGGCGCTGTTCTCCGGCGGCTTCGCCACCTTCGCCCTGCTGTACTGCGTGCAGCCGATGATGCCGGTGCTGTCCAGGGCCTTTAGCCTGACCGCCGCGCAGAGCAGCCTGGTACTGTCGATCTCCACCATCACCATGGCTTTCGGCCTGCTGGTCACCGGGCCGATCTCCGACGCCATCGGGCGCAAGTCGATCATGGTCGCCTCGCTGGTCCTCGCCGCCCTGTTCACCCTCGGCAGCTCGCTGATGCCGACCTGGCACGGCGTGCTGGCCATGCGCGCGCTGCTCGGCCTGTCACTCAGCGGTCTGGCGGCGGTGGGCATGACCTACCTCTCCGAGGAAATCCATCCGCAGCACATCGGGCTGTCCATGGGGCTGTACATCGGCGGCAACGCCATTGGCGGCATGAGCGGGCGGCTGATCAGCGGCGTGCTGGTGGACTACGTGAACTGGCACGTGGCGCTGGCCACCCTGGGCGTGCTCGCCCTGGCCGCGGCGCTGCTGTTCTGGCGCATCCTTCCCGAATCGAAGAACTTCCGCCCGGCGCCGCTCAAGCCGCGTCGGCTCATCGAGGGCTTCACCGGGCACTTCCGCGATGCCGGCCTGCCCTGGCTGTTCCTCGAGGCGTTCCTGCTGATGGGTGCCTTCGTCACCCTGTTCAACTACATCGGCTACCGCCTGCTGGCAGAGCCCTATCACCTGAGCCAGGCCATCGTCGGCGTGCTCTCGCTGGTCTACCTGTCAGGCATCTACAGCTCGGCCTGGGTCGGCTCGCTGGCCGACAAGCTGGGCCGACGCAAGGTGCTCTGGGCGATGATCGCGCTGATGCTCGGCGGCGTACTGATCACCCTGCTGCAGCCACTGCCCCTGGTACTGGCTGGCCTGCTGGTGTTCACGTTCGGCTTCTTCGGCGCGCACTCGGTGGCCAGCAGCTGGATCGGCCGCCGCGCCCTCAAGGCCAAGGGCCAGGCGTCGTCGCTGTACCTGTTCTGCTACTACACCGGCTCCAGCGTCGCCGGCACCGCTGGCGGCCTGTTCTGGCACCAGTACGGCTGGAACGGCGTGGGCCTGTTCATCGCCAGCCTGCTGGGCATCGGCCTGCTGGTGGCTCTGCACCTGGCGCGCCTGCCAGTGTTACCGCGCGACCTGCCCGCGCTCAACAAGGCTGGGTAGTTTCTACACACAAGATAATCTGCATGCCTAAAAACGACATGGAACGGTCGTGCAAAGACATTTATCTCAGATCAGACAACGCCTGCCAGGCGGGCGTTGTGGGATAAATTCCCAACCTACGACTTAAGTCGTAACAGAATGTGGCGCGATCCTTGCGTTCATTATGTCGAACGACTTGTTGGAATCCTGAAACGGACCTCGACTCCCGCAGTACGCAATTCCCTCCGTAGTTGTAGGTAAAGCATGAGCAGCACCCCCTCTTCCGGGCTCTCCCAGGGCCTGCAAAATCGTCACGTCACGATGCTTTCGATCGCCGGTGCCATTGGCGCGGGCCTGTTCGTAGGCTCCGGCCACGCCATCGCCGAAGCCGGCCCGGCCGTCATGGTTTCCTATCTGGTCGCCGGCCTGCTGGTGGTCCTGGTGATGCGCATGCTGGCCGAAATGGCCGTCGCGCAGCCGGACAGCGGCTCCTTCTCCACCTACGCCGACCGCGCCATCGGTCACTGGGCCGGTTTCACCATCGGCTGGCTGTACTGGTGGTTCTGGGTTCTGGTGATCCCGCTGGAAGCCAACGCCGCCGCCGCGATCATCCACGCCTGGTTCCCCGGCGCGCCGATCTGGGTGCTGGCCTTCCTGATCACCTCCGCCCTGACCGTGACCAACCTGTTCAGCGTGAAGAACTACGGTGAGTTCGAGTTCTGGCTGGCGCTGATCAAGGTCGTCTCGATCATTGCCTTCCTGGTGCTGGGCTGTGCGGCCATCTTCGGCTTCTCGCCCAACAGCGAAGTCTCCGGCATCGGCCACCTGACCAGCGAAGGCTTTCTGCCCAAGGGCTGGGGCGCCGTGCTCGCCGCGCTGCTGACCACCATGTTCTCCTTCATGGGCTCGGAAATCGTCACCATCGCCGCCACCGAGTCCAAGGACCCGGAGCAGCAGATCACCCGCGCCACCAACTCGGTGATCTGGCGTATCGCGCTGTTCTACCTGCTGTCGATCCTGATCGTGGTCTGCCTGGTACCGTGGAACGACCCGCGCCTGGTGAGCATGGGCTCCTACCAGACCGTGCTCGAGCACCTGCACATCCCATACGCCAAGCTGATCGTCGACATCATCGTGCTGGTCTCGGTGACCAGCTGCCTGAACTCGGCGCTCTACACCGCTTCGCGCATGATGTACTCGCTGAGCAAGCGCGGTGACGCACCGAAGATCGCCCAGGTAACCAGCGCCAGCCGCACCCCGGTCTATGCCGTGCTGCTGTCCACCGCCATGGCCTTCCTGTGCACCTTCGCCAACTACCTGGCTCCGGCCGAAGTGTTCAACTTCCTGCTGGCCAGCTCCGGCGCCATCGCCCTGCTGGTGTACCTGGTGATCGCCATGTCGCAACTGCGCATGCGCAAGAAGCTGCTCGCCCAGGGCCACCAGCTGAAGCTGAAGATGTGGCTGTTCCCCTGGCTGACGTGGGCGGTGATCGTCTTCATCGTCGGCGCCCTGGTGATCATGCTGATCCGCCCGGATCACCGCATGGAAGTGGTCGCCACCACCCTGCTGACCGTCGTGGTGGTCTGCTCCGGCCTGCTGGTGTCCAACCGCCGCAAGTCCCAGCGCGCCGCCGGCCTGGTAGGCGACGCCGCGTGATGCACTCTGAAGGGGCCTGAGGCTCTTTGAGGGAATGAAGAAGCCCCGCTGCAGAGCGGGGCTTCTTTTATGGTGCTCACCTGCACGAGCACCCCATGGACGCGATCGCGGGCATGGCCACTCCTTCAGGGAGCTTCGCTGCCGGTACAAAAAAGCCCCGCATTTGCAGGGCTTTTCAGTGAAGCGTCAGGCTCAGTGATACTGCGCCGACAGCTCGTGTACCGCCTCGAAGAACGCGCCGGCATGGGCTGGATCGACCTCCGGTGTAACACCGTGGCCAAGGTTGAACACGTGGCCATTGCCGTTACCGAAGGCGCCGAGGATGCGCGCCACTTCGGCGCGGATGGCTTCCGGCTTGGCGTAGAGCACTGCCGGGTCCATGTTGCCCTGCAGGGCCACCTTGTCGCCGACGCGGGCGCGGGCGCTGCCGATGTCGCAGGTCCAGTCCAGGCCCAGCGCTTCGGCGCCGGTATTGGCCATGGATTCCAGCCACAGGCCGCCACCCTTGGTGAAGAGGATCACCGGCACGCGACGCCCTTCGTGTTCACGGATCAGGCCATCGACGATCTTCTGCATGTAGGCCAGGGAGAACTCCTGGTACGCCGCCGCCGACAGGCTGCCGCCCCACGAATCAAAGATCTGCACCGCTTGGGCGCCCGCCAGGATCTGGCCGTTCAGGTAGCTGGTGACCGACTGCGCCAGCTTGTCCAGCAGCGCGTGCATGGCCTGCAGATTTTCGTAAAGCATCGCCTTGGACTTGCGGAAGTCTCGGCTGGAGCCGCCCTCGACCATGTAGGTGGCCAGGGTCCAGGGGCTGCCGGAGAAGCCGATCAGCGGCACGCGGCCGTTCAGCTCACGGCGGATGGTACGCACGGCGTCCATCACGTAGCCCAGGTCCTTTTCCGGATCGGGGATCGGCAGGGCTTCGATGTCGGCCAGACTGCTGACGACCTTCTTGAAACGCGGGCCTTCGCCGGTCTCGAAGTACAGGCCCTGGCCCATGGCGTCGGGGATGGTGAGGATATCGGAGAAGAGGATCGCCGCGTCCAGCTGCGGGTAGCGGTCCAGCGGCTGCAGGGTCACTTCGCAGGCCATCTGCGGGTTCATGCACAGGCTCATGAAGTCACCGGCCTTGGCGCGAGTGGCGCGGTACTCCGGCAGGTAGCGGCCTGCCTGGCGCATCATCCAGACAGGGGTGACATCGACGGGCTGCTTGAGCAGGGCGCGGAGGAAGCGATCGTTCTTCAAGGCAGTCATAACGGCATCCGGCAAAAAAGTGCGGGTATTTTCGCAAAGCCCAAAAGAAAAGGCACGGCGGGTGCCGTGCCTTTCGTCCATCGCGACAGTTTGTCGCTGCGTCATCCTCGTAGGGCGCATAACGCCAAAGGCGTTATTCGCCTACGTGGATCGCACTCAGACGCCCAGGTAGTCCAGGATGCCTTCGGCGGCGGTGCGGCCCTCGAAGATCGCCGTCACCACCAGGTCGGAACCGCGGACCATGTCGCCACCGGCGAAGATCTTCGGGTTGCTGGTCTGGTGCTTGAACTGCGAGGCGGCCGGGGCGATGACGCGACCCTGGCTGTCGATTTCCACCTGATGCTGGTCGAACCACGGGGCCGGGCTCGGGCGGAAGCCGAAGGCAATCAGCACGGCTTCGGCCGGGATGATTTCCTCGGAACCCGGGATCGGCTCGGGGCTGCGACGGCCACGGGCGTCCGGCTCGCCGAGACGGGTCTCGACGACCTTCACGCCTTCCACCTTATCCTCGCCGACGATGGCGATGGGCTGGCGGTTGAAGAGGAATTTCACGCCCTCTTCCTTGGCGTTCTTCACCTCTTTGCGCGAGCCGGGCATGTTCTCTTCGTCACGGCGATAGGCGCAGGTCACGCTCTTGGCGCCCTGGCGGATGGAGGTGCGGTTGCAGTCCATCGCGGTGTCACCACCGCCCAGCACCACGACGCGCTTGCCCTTCATGTCGACGAAGTCTTCCGGCGACTTCTCGAAGCCCAGGTTGCGGTTCACGTTGGCGATCAGGAAGTCCAGCGCGTCGTGCACGCCGGGCAGGTCCTCACCGGGGAAGCCGCCTTTCATGTAGGTGTAGGTGCCCATGCCCATGAACACGGCATCGTACTCATCGAGCAGCTGCTCCATGGTCACGTCCTTGCCGATCTCGGTGTTCAGGCGGAACTCGATGCCCATGCCGCTGAAGACTTCACGACGGCGCGAGAGCACCTGCTTCTCCAGCTTGAACTCGGGAATGCCGAAGGTCAGCAGCCCACCGATTTCCGGGTTCTTGTCGAACACCACCGGGGTCACGCCATTGCGCACCAGCACGTCGGCGCAGCCCAGGCCCGCCGGGCCCGCGCCGATCACCGCGACGCGCTTGCCGGTGGGCTTGACCTTGGACATGTCCGGGCGCCAGCCCATGGCGAAGGCGGTATCGGTGATGTACTTCTCCACCGAGCCGATGGTGACCGCGCCGAAGCCGTCGTTCAGGGTGCAGGCGCCTTCGCACAGGCGGTCCTGCGGGCACACCCGGCCGCAGACTTCCGGCAGGGTGTTGGTCTGGTGGGACAGTTCGGCGGCGGCGAGGATGTTGCCTTCGGAGACCAGCTTCAACCAGTTGGGGATGAAGTTGTGGACCGGGCACTTCCACTCACAGTACGGGTTGCCGCAGCCCAGGCAACGGTGGGCCTGGTCAGCCGCCTGCTGCGGCTTGAACAGGTCGTAGATTTCCACGAACTCGCGCTTGCGCTGGCGAAGAAGCTTCTTCTTCGGATCCTTGCGCCCGACTTCGATGAACTGGAAGTCATTGTTAAGACGTTCAGACATTTTCAGACCTCATCAAACTTCTGGCGCTTATTGCGGGTTGGCACGAGTGCTGGTCAGCAGGGAACCGAGGCTTGCCGCCTTCGGTTTCACCAGCCAGAACCGACGCAGGTAGTCGTCGAGGTTCTCCAGCAGATGTGCGCCCCACTCGCTCGCCGTTTCCGCCACGTACTCGACCAGCACCTTGCGCAGATGGTTGCGCTGGGCCTCCATCGCCTCGCCGCTGATGCGCTGGATTTCCACCAACTCATGGTTCACGCGGTCGACGAAGGTGTTGTCCATGTCGAGGACATAAGCGAAGCCGCCGGTCATGCCGGAGCCGAAGTTGTAGCCGGTCTTGCCCAGTACGCAGATGAAGCCGCCGGTCATGTATTCGCAGCAGTGGTCACCGGTACCTTCAACCACGGCATGGGCGCCGGAGTTGCGCACGCCGAAACGCTCGCCCGCGGTACCGGCGGCGAACAGCTTGCCGCCAGTGGCGCCGTACAGGCAGGTGTTGCCGACAATGGCCGATTCCTGCGACTTGAATGGGCTGCCCTTGGGCGGGGTAACGATCAGTTTGCCGCCGGTCATGCCCTTGCCGACGTAGTCGTTGGCGTCGCCTTCCAGGTACAGGTGCAGGCCGCCGGCGTTCCACACGCCGAAGCTCTGGCCCGCAGTACCCTTGAAGCGGAAGGTGATCGGCGACTTGGCCATGCCCTGGTTGCCGTGGACCTTGGCGATCTCGCCGGAAATCCGCGCGCCGATGGAACGGTCGCAGTTGCAGATGTCCAGTTCGTACTCGCCACCCTTGGCGCCCTGGATAGCGGAGCGCGACAGCTCGACCATCTTCTCGGCCAGCAGGCCCTGGTCGAACGGCGGGTTCTTCTCGACTTCGCAGAACTGCGGCTTCTCGGCCGGGATCAGGTCGCTGCCCAGCAGCGGCGTGAGGTCGAGGTTGCCCTGCTTGGGCGTCTCGCCCGGCAGGATTTCCAGCAGATCGGTACGGCCGATCAGTTCTTCCAGGCTGCGCACGCCGAGCTTGGCCAGCCACTCACGGGTCTCGCTGGCAATGAAGGTGAAGAAATTCACCACCATGTCCACGGTACCGATGAAGTGGTCCTTGCGCAGCTTGTCGTTCTGGGTGGCGACGCCAGTGGCGCAGTTGTTCAGGTGGCAGATACGCAGGTATTTGCAGCCCAGGGCGATCATCGGCGCGGTGCCGAAACCGAAGCTCTCGGCGCCGAGGATGGCCGCCTTGATGACGTCCAGGCCGGTCTTCAGGCCGCCGTCGGTCTGCACCCGGACCTTGCCGCGCAGGTCGTTGCCGCGCAGGGTCTGGTGCGCCTCGGCGAGGCCCAGCTCCCACGGGGAACCCGCGTACTTGATGGAGGTGATCGGCGAAGCACCGGTACCGCCGTCATAGCCGGAGATGGTGATCAGGTCGGCATAGGCCTTGGCCACGCCGGCGGCGATGGTGCCGACGCCGGGCTCGGAAACCAGCTTCACCGATACCAGCGCCTGCGGGTTGACCTGCTTGAGGTCGAAGATCAGCTGGGCAAGGTCTTCGATGGAGTAGATGTCGTGGTGCGGCGGCGGCGAGATCAGGGTCACGCCGGGGACCGCATAGCGCAGGCGGGCGATCAGGCCGTTGACCTTGCCGCCAGGCAGCTGGCCACCTTCACCGGGCTTGGCGCCCTGAGCCACCTTGATCTGCAGGACTTCGGCGTTGACCAGGTATTCCGGGGTGACGCCAAAGCGGCCGGTGGCCACCTGCTTGATCTTCGAACTCTTCAGCGTGCCATAGCGCGCCGGGTCTTCACCGCCCTCACCGGAGTTGGAGCGCCCGCCCAGGCGGTTCATGGCTTCGGCCAGGGCCTCGTGGGCCTCCGGCGACAGCGCGCCGAGGGAGATGCCGGCGGCGTCGAAGCGCTTGAAGATGGATTCCAGCGGCTCGATCTCGTCCAGGCTCAGCGGCTGCTCGACGGTCTTCACCTTGAGCAGGTCGCGCAGCATCGACACCGGGCGGCTGTCCACCAGAGCGGTGTATTCCTTGAACCTGGCGTAATCACCTTGCTGCACAGCGGCCTGCAGGGTGTTCACCACGTCCGGGTTGTAGGCGTGGTATTCGCCGCCGTAGACGAACTTCAGCAGGCCACCCTGCTGGATCGGCTTGCGGTTGTTCCAGGCCTCGAAGGCCAGCAGCTTCTGCTCGTTCTCGATGTCGAGGAAGCGCGCGCCCTGGATGCGGCTCGGGGTACCCGGGAAGCACAGGCCGGTGACTTCGTCGGCCAGGCCGATGGCTTCGAACAGCTGGGCGCCACGGTAGGAGGCGATGGTGGAGATGCCCATCTTCGAGAGGATCTTCAGCATCCCCTTGGAGATGCCCTTGCGGTAGTACTTGAAGACCTCATAGAGGTCGCCCAGCACTTCGCCGGTACGGATCAGGTCGGCCAGCACTTCGTAGGCGAGGTACGGGTAGACCGCGGACGCGCCAAAGCCCACGAGAACCGCGAAGTGGTGCGGGTCACGGGCGGTGGCGGTTTCCACCAGGATGTTGGAGTCGCAACGCAGGCCGGTCTGCACCAGGCGGTGGTGCACGGCGCCGACGGCCAGGGCCGCATGCACCGGCAGCTTGCCGGGGGCGATGTGACGGTCGGACAGCACCAGCAGCACCTTGCCGGCGCGCACGGCTTCCTCGGCCTGGTCGGCGATGTTGCGTACGGCCGTTTCGAGGCCGACGGACTCGTCGTAGTTCAGGTCGATGTGGTGCAGGTCGAAGCCCGGACGCTCCAGGTTCATCAGGGTCCGCCACTTCGCCGGGGAGATCACCGGGGTGGTCAGGATCGCCTGGTTGGCGTGGTGCGGAGACTCTTCGAAGATGTTCTGCTCGATGCCCAGACAGGTTTCCAGGGACATCACGATCGCTTCGCGCAGCGGGTCGATCGGCGGGTTGGTGACCTGCGCGAAGACCTGGCGGAAGTAGTCGTAGGGCGAGCGGATGCGCTTGGACAGCACCGCCATCGGGGTGTCGTCGCCCATGGAGCCGACCGCTTCCTGGCCCTGCTCGGCGAGCGGGCGCAGCACCTGGTCACGTTCCTCGAAGGTGACCTGGAACATCTTCATGTATTGCTTGAGCTGGTCGCCGTCATAGCTGGCAACGCCCTGGTCATCATCCAGGGTCGCCTGGATGCGCAGCGCGCTCTGGCGCAGCCACTGCTTATAAGGGTGGCGCGACTTCAGGCGGTTGTCGATGTCCTCAGTCTGCAGCAGCTGGCCGGTCTCGGTGTCCACCGCGAGGATCTGGCCCGGACCGACACGGCCCTTGGCGATGACGTCCTCGGGCTTGTAGTCCCACACGCCGATTTCCGAGGCGAGGGTGATGTAGCCGTTCTTGGTGGTGACCCAGCGCGAGGGACGCAGGCCGTTGCGGTCGAGCAGGCAGACGGCATAGCGGCCGTCGGTCAGCACGACGCCGGCGGGGCCGTCCCACGGCTCCATGTGCAGCGAGTTGAATTCGTAGAACGCGCGCAGGTCGGCGTCCATGGTCTCGACGTTCTGCCAGGCCGGCGGAATGATCATGCGCAGGCCACGGAACATGTCCATGCCGCCGGTGACCATCAGCTCGAGCATGTTGTCCATGCTGGAGGAGTCGGAGCCCACGCGGTTGACCAGCGGGCCGAGCTCGTCCAAGTCCGGCATCCACTCGTTGGCGAACTTGGCGCGACGGGCCTGGGCCCAATTGCGGTTGCCGGTGATGGTGTTGATCTCGCCGTTGTGCGCCAGCAGGCGGAACGGCTGGGCCAGCGGCCATTTCGGCAGGGTGTTGGTCGAGAAGCGCTGGTGGAAGACGCAGATGGCGGTCTTCAGGCGCTCGTCGGAGAGGTCCGGATAGAAGGCGGCGAGGTCCGCCGGCATCATCAGGCCCTTATAGATGATGGTCTTGTGCGAGAAGCTGCAGATGTAGTGATCGGCGTCCTCGGCGTTGGCCACGGAGGAGCGGCGACGGGAGCTGAACAGCTTGACCGCGAATTCCTGGTCGGACAGGCCTTCGCCGCCGATGAACACCTGTTCGATCTGCGGCAGGCGCTCCAGCGCCAGGCGACCCAGGACGCTGGTGTCGATCGGCACCTTGCGCCAGCCGACCAGCTTCAGGCCGGCGCGCTCGATCTCGCGATTCATGTTCGCGCGGGCGGCTTCGGCTTTCACCGGGTCCTGATTGAAGAAGACCATGCCCACGGCGTATTGGGCGGGCAGCTCGGCGCTGAAGGACTCTTGGGCCACGGCGCGCAGGAACTGGTCGGGCTTCTGGATCAGCAGCCCACAGCCGTCCCCGGTTTTCCCGTCCGCGTTGATCCCACCTCGGTGGGTCATGCAGGTCAGTGCTTCGATGGCGGTTTGCAGAAGTTCGTGGCTTGCCTCGCCCGTCATATGGGCGATCAGACCGAATCCGCAGTTATCCTTGAACGTCTCAGGATGGTACAGACCTGCTTTCATAGGGAACTCTCACCGGCAAAACTTTTATAAATTCCAGGGTCTGCTGACGTTTCGCCATCGCCCTGTTTCGCCGTGCAGGCTCGTTTCCCGCGCACCCCAAAGGCTCGGGCCGCATCTATCGTGCAGCGCCGTTGTAGCCCCTGGTTCACCTGGAATGACCGCTCCGCGCGAGATGCCACGTCTTACCCAACGTGGCGGCGGTTCCGGCCCTGGCCATGACGAAACGTCAGCAGACCCTCTTCAAGCACTTCGCCTGTCTACTCGCTCAAGCGGCAAGTTTCCGATAGGCAAAGGGAGGTCATTGTACACATGGGGAAAGCGACGTCACTGTTTTTTTTGACGCACTGCTGACACCCGATGTCGCATTTTTATAAGAATGCAGCAAAAGACACAAGCCAATAAAAAAGCCGAGCCCCAGGGTATGGGGCTCGGCTTTTTCAGCATTGCGACACTGCGACCTTTCAGCGCGCCCCGGCGATGTCCTGCTGGATGCTGGAGAACGGACGAGCCCAGGGCTTGGAAGCCTGGATCTTCGCCGGCAACTTCTTGATCGCCGCCTGCGCGGAGGCGCGGTCGGCGAAGCTGCCATAGGTCACGACGTAGAACGGCTTGCCCTGCAGGTTCTTGCGGAAGTAGCGGTAGTCGCCGCCGCCCTGCTGGCTGATGAAGGCCTTCGCGCTGGCTTCGGAGCCGGTGCCCAGCACCTGCACGGAGTAGCGCGAACCGGCCTGGGACTGGTACCAGCTGCTGCCGCCGGCACTACCGGTTGCTGCGGCGGGCTTGCTAGCAGCAGTCGCCGGCTTGGCGCTGGCAACGGTGGTGGCGGGCTTGGTCACAGCCGGCTTGGCGGCCTGGGCGGGCTTGGCCTGCGCGGTGGCGGCCGGCTTGACCGGCTCCGCACGCGGCGTGGGCGCAGGAGTCGGAGCTGGCTGGATCGCAGCCTGCTGCTGGACGGGAGCCGCCGGCACCGGGTTCAGTGGTTTCGGGCCATTGTTCGCCAGCGGGGTCACCGGCGGCGCGGTGGTGGTCACAGTGGGAGGGATGGCTGCCGAAGGCATGCCGCCTTCGTCGGCATCTTCCTGGCCACCGGCCTGGGCCATGGGTTCGCGGATCACCGGCTGGCTTTCGCCCACCAGCGGCAACGGCAGCGGCTGGTTGGAGCCGGCGAACTCCACCGACGGGCCATTGCCCTGGGCATCCGGCTGCGGCTGCGCGCCCGGCTGCGGAGCAGCAGCGCCACCCAGCGGCAGTTGCGACGAAGTCTGCGCAGTGGTGTTGCTCGCAGTCTCCGGCTTGGTAGTCTTGCCCTGCATGAACCAGGCGGCGATGACGCCGATGGCAACCACGCCAAGGATCGCCAGGTGCTTCTTCGGCAGCTTGAAGCCGGCACCGGCGGCTTTGCGCTCGCCACTGCGGTCAGCCAGCATCGCCTCGATCATGGCGTCGCGGGCGGTCTGGTTGATGGTGCCGGGCCAGCCGCCGGACTGCTCGTGGATGTCAGCCAGCAGGTCGGCCGAGATCAGCTCGATACCCTGTCCTGCACCCTCGAGGCGTTGCGCCAGGTACTCACGGGTCTCTTCCTCGCTGTACGGCTGAAGCTCGATGGCGTGGAAGCGCTCCTCGCCCTCGGACAGCACCTCGAGGCGCGACAGCAGCTCGGGCTCGCCGAACAGGAAGACGTGCAGGCGCGCTTCGGAGTTGCCGGCCGCCAGCAGCAGCAGAACTTCGAGGGCGTCGTCGCGCAGTTGCTCGGCGTCATCCACCAGCAGGTAGACGTCCTGGCCGGTGATCGCCAGCTGGGCGACCTTGGCGAGGATCGGCTCGATGCTGGTCTGGGTGATGCCCAGTCCTTGTGCGAGCTGACGCAGCAGAGTGGCTTCATCGGTCACCGAGCGACCGGAAATCACTACGCTGGAGACGGCGTCCTTGTTGGTGCTGGCCACCAGGGCCTGGCGCAACAGGGTCTTGCCACTACCCAGCGGGCCGGTCACGGCCAGCAGCAGCTGGCTGTATCGCGCCAGGTGGTGCAGCTGACCCAGTACGGGCTTGCGCTGCGCCGGAAAGAACTTGAAGCCCGGAACCCGCGGTGCGAACGGGTCGTGACTGAACTGGTAGTGGGCCAGGAAGGCCTCATCGGCATGCAAGCTGGACATGGGACCTCAGTGTTCTCCTGCCTGACCGACCAGTGCCTGGTAGTCAGCGCGCAGTGTTTCTTCCAGAATCTCACGGGGGAATTCGGCGGTCACGACCGCGCCCCCCAGCCCTTGGAGCAATACCAGACGCAGACGGCCATCGAGCACTTTCTTGTCAACGGCCATGTGCTCGAGAAAATGCTCGGCGTTCATTTCCTGCGGCGGGACCACCGGCAGCTTCGCTGCGGAGAGCAGACGGATGCCGCGATCGAGCTCGGCCTTTGTCAACCATCCCAGCCGATGCGACATCTCAAGTGCCATCACGGTTCCCGCACCCACGGCTTCGCCGTGCAGCCACACGCCATACCCCATGTGGGTCTCGATGGCATGGCCGAAGGTGTGGCCCAGATTGAGGGTGGCCCGGACGCCGGTTTCCTTCTCGTCGGCACCGACTACGCGGGCCTTGGCAGCGCAGGAGCGCTCGATGGCTTCGGTCAGCGCTGTCGGCTCCAGCGCCAGCAGATCATCCATGTGCGCTTCCAGCCAGGCGAGGAAAGGCTCGTCGCAGATGAACCCGTACTTGATCACTTCCGCCAGGCCCGCCGACAGCTCGCGCGGCGGCAGGGTCTTCAGGGTCGCGGTATCGATGATCACAGCCTGAGGCTGGTAGAAGGCCCCGACCATGTTCTTGCCCAGCGGGTGGTTGATGCCGGTCTTGCCGCCCACGGAGGAATCGACCTGGGACAGCAGGGTGGTCGGAACCTGAATAAAGTCGACGCCGCGCTGGTAACAGGCTGCGGCGAAACCGGTCATGTCGCCGATGACGCCGCCGCCCAGGGCGATCAGGGTGGTCTTGCGGTCGTGCCGCGCGGTCAGCAGACCATCGAAGATCAGCTGCAGGGTTTCCCACTGCTTGTAGGCTTCGCCGTCGGGGAGCACGACCGTGGTGACCTTGTAGCCGGCCAGGGTCTTCTGCAGTCGATCCAGGTACAGCGGCGCGATGGTTTCGTTGGTGACGATGGCTACCTGACGGCCACGGATGTGCGGCTCGAAGTAGCGCAGATCATCCAGCAGCCCTTCGCCGATATAGATCGGGTAGCTGCGATCGGCCAGATCGACGTTGAGTGTGCGCATGAAACCCCCAGGCAATAAAGGGGACTAGGATACCGCAGATTGCAGCGCCGTTAATGGCGCTCCAGCTCACGCAGGCGCTCGATGATCTCCAGCACGACAAGACGCGGAGGCCGCTCGTCGGTTTCGATGATCACGTCGGCAATTTCGCGATAAAGCGGATCGCGCATCTGCATGAGATCACGAAGGATCTGCTCCGGATTGGGCTTCTGCAGCAACGGGCGATTCTTGTCGCGCGCCGTACGGGAAATCTGCTGCTCGACCGAAGCGTGCAGGTAAATCACCTTGCCGCCACCCTTGAGGATGAGCCGATTGGCGTCACGCATGACGGCGCCGCCGCCCGTGGCGATGACCATGCCCCCTTCATCGCACAGCTCGGCCAGCATCGCCTGCTCACGCTCACGGAAGCCAGCCTCGCCCTCGACATCGAATATCCAGGGGATGTTGGCTCCGCAGCGCTGCTCGATTTCTTTATCCGAATCTTTGAAGACGAGGTGAAGCTCTTTGGCGAGAAGACGCCCGATGGTGCTTTTACCAGCCCCCATCGGGCCTACCAGAATCAAATTGGACACGACATTGATCAACGGCCGATTGCAATGGCCTGATTATTCATGATCCGCGGGGTAAGGAAAACCAGCAGCTCGTTCTTGCTGTCGGTCACATAGTCGTTCTTGAACAGGCGGCCGATCATCGGCACGTCGCCCAGGAACGGCACCTTGGCCGTGGACTTGGTCTGGGTGTTGGAGAACACGCCACCAATCACGATGGTTTCGCCATCGTTGACCAGCACTTTCGCGTTCACCTCGTTCTTCTTGATCGGCGGTACGCCGTTCAGGGCGTTGGCGTAGTCCGGCTCGTCCTTGTTGACCTTCACTTCCATGATGATGCGGTTGTCCGGAGTGATCTGCGGGGTCACCTCCAGGGACAGCGCCGCTTCCTTGAAGGACACCGAGGTCGCGCCGCTGGAGCTGGCTTCCTGATAGGGAATCTCCGAGCCTTTCAGGATCTTCGCGGTTTCCTTGTCCGAAGTGACGACCTTCGGCTGGGACACCACCTCACCGTTACCGGTTTTCTCCATGGCGTTGAGCTGGAGGTCCAGAATGGTGTTGCTGGTGGTGAAGCCGATGCTGATGCCCGAAGTCGGAGTGGTGCTTGAAGCCCCAAGGTCAACGAAGGTGTTTCCGGTGCTGTTGGTGCCGCCGGAGACATCGAAGTTGCCATGACCGGAGAGCGAGCCGCTCCAGTTCACACCCAGCTCCTTGGTGTAGTCGACGTTGGCTTCGACGATGCGTGCCTCGATCATCACCTGACGGACCGGAATGTCCAGCTGGGCCACGATGCGGCGGAGCTCGTCCAGGCGATCCTGGGTCTGGTAAGCGATGATGCTATTGGTACGGTCATCCACAGTGATCGAGCCGCGATTGTCGCCCTGTGCAGCCACCGCAACGCCGGGAGCGGAGGCACCGCTACCCGTGACAGAGCTGAACAGCTTGGCAATGTCCGCCGCCTTGGCGTAGTTCACCTGAATCAGCTCGCGACGCAGCGGAGCCAGCTCGGAGATCTGCTTCTGCGCTTCCAGTTCTTGACGTTCGCGAGCCGCGATCTCGTCAGCCGGCGCGACCAGCAGCACGTTGCCGACCTTGCGCTTGTCCAGACCCTTGGTCTTGAGCACCAGATCCAGCGCCTGATCCCACGGCACGTTCTGCAGGCGCAGAGTGATGTTGCCCTGCACGGTATCCGAAGCCACCAGGTTCAGGTCGGTGAAATCCGCGATCAGCTGCAGCACCGAGCGCACATCGATGTCCTGGAAGTTCAGCGACAGTTTTTCACCGGTGTAGGCGAAGGTGTCCTTCTTGCGCTTCTCGGCATCGTCCTGGGTCAGCGGCTTGATGCTGACGGTCATGCGATTGTCGGTCTGGTAGACGAGGTAGTCGTACAGGCCGGTCGGCTCGATGGTGATGCTGGCCTTGTCGCCAACCGTAGAAGCGTTGACCAGTTGCACCGGCGTCGCGAAGTCCTTCACGTCCAGACGGACGCGCAGATTGTCCGGCAGTTGGGTACGCGGGAAGTCCAGGCGGATCTTGCCGCCCTGCTCCTGGATGTCCGGGCTGACAGTCGGATCGGACAGATCGATCACGACATTGCCTTCGCCTTGCTCGCCACGCTGGAAGTCGATATTACGAATCGCCTTGCCAGCCGGGACGTACGGCTTGGGCTGAGCGGGCTTGGCCGCCGGAGCCGCTGTCGGCGCCGCGGAGGCATAGGAGCTGGAAGTCGCTGCGCCCGCGCCCACCACGACGAACAGGTTCGAACCTTCCGCACGGGTACTGTAGGGCACGAGGGTCGCCAGGTTGACGATCAGGCGAGTACGGTCCTTCGCCTCGACCACGGTGAGGCTGCGGGCATTACCCACGCCCAGCTCGCGGTTCTTGCTGCCCAGTTTGTTCTGCACACCCGGCAGGTCCAGCGCGATTCGCGCCGGCTGCTCGATGGTGTAGCCACGCGGCGCAGCCACCGGCTCGTCGAAGCCCAGCTTCAGCTCCACGCGATCACCCGGCAGCGCCGCCACGTCGACACTCTGCAGGTTCGCGGCCAGCAGGGCCGGCGCGAATACGGCCGCGAGCACGGAAATGCCGAGGCGGGAAAGCTTTCTATTCATCGTCTGAATCCGTCGTGCAGACTGCTGTTTGTTATCCATGTTCATCCCCGCCCTTAGGAGCGTTCCTTGAGAGTCAGACTGCGCGGACGCTCCAGCCAGCCACCCTCACCATCAGGAACGATTTCAATCACGTCGATCTTGGCTTCGTTGATCGCAACGATCTTGCCGTCGTTACGCCCAAGGTAGTCACCCACTCGCACCCGATGCACCCCTCCTGCACCTTTCACGAGGGCAAATACCTGACTGTCCTTGGCCAGGGTACCGACCATTTCAAAGGTTTCGATGTTGAAGCCTTCGAGGAACTGCTTGACCCGCGTCTCATCGGGCTTGATGACCCTGTTGCCCTTCTGCTTGACCGCCAGGTCGATCTTCACCGGCGGCTGGAACGGGCTGCGCAGGGATGAAGCGCTATAAGTAAAGGCCTCGTAGGTCTGGAACTTGGGCAGCGGCTCGATCGTCCCCTTCGGGCGAGCGCGGACTTCGTCCATGTAACCCTGCAGGTCGGCAAAATCACTACCCGAACCACAACCGTTCAAGGTCAGGAGCAGGAAACTGCAAATGATCAGGCGCCCCCTCATTTCTTAGCTCCTGTCTTCGCTCCAGCCGCCGGGGCAGTTGCCTTCACGCCCTTGTCGTTGTACCGATAGGTTTTCGCCAGGATGCTCATGCGCAGCTTGGAGGTGCTGTCCGAACTCGCCGGCTTGATGTCGAAGTCATGCAGCGTGACGATCCGCGGCAGGCTGGACACGCCACTGACGAAGGTCGCCAGGTCGTGGTATCCGCCTACGACGCTGATCTGGATCGGGAGCTCGATATAAAACTGCTGAGTCACTTCCGGCAGCAGCTTGATCTCTTCGAACTCCAGACCGCTACCCAGGCCGGTGCGGGTGATGTCTTCCAGCAGGCCGGGCACCTCGGTATCACTCGGAAGCTGACGCAGCAGGGCACCGAAGGATTCTTCCATCTCCTTCATCTGCACCTTGTAGGCTTCCAGATTCGCCGCCTGGAAGGCCTTGGTCGAGAACTGCTGCTTGAGGGTCTGCTCTTCCTGGCGATTGCGGTCGAGCTGGTCCTGCAGGTCCTTCAGATGGAAGTTGTAGCCAAGCGCGAGAACCACGGCCATCAGCAGGATACAGGCGATGACCTTGACTGCTGCCGGCCAGGAACCAAGGTTATTCAGGTCAAGATCGTTGATATCGACCTTGCGCAAGCTCTCAAGAGAACTGGCCAGACTCATTTCTTGGCTCCTTGCGGGGTACTCTGCTTGTCCTGTTCCTCGCTACCGGGCTGGGTCTGCTGCACCGTCAACTGGAAGACGTTTGCCTGATCCAGGGCGCCCTGGGTGACAGCCTTCACTTCGGTCAGGTTCGGCGAAGTCAGCCATTCCGACGAATCGAGGTTGCGCATGAGGTTGGAGACGCGGTTGTTGGACTCGGCCGCGCCGGCAATGGCAATGGACTTCCCGGCCATCTTCAACTCAGTGAAGTAGACGCCATCAGGCAAGGTGCGGACCAGTTGGTCGAACACCCGGCCAATGATCGGACGGTTACCCTGCAGGTCCTGAATGATCTTCATCCGCTCCAGCAATTGCTGGCGACGGGTCTTCAGCTCGCTGATCTCCTTGATGCGCGCATCCAGCACGGCGATTTCCTTGCGCAGGAAGTCGTTGCGCGCAGCCTGGTTCTCGATGGCAGAGTTGAAGTACTGATCCCCCAGGAAAACGATCGCCCCGGAAGCCAGCAGAACGGCACCCAGGATCACCAGGAAACGCTGCTTGCGTTCCTCGCGCAGCTGCTCCCGCCACGGCAATAGGTTGATGCGTGCCATCAGTCGAAACTCCTCATCGCCAGACCGCAGGCAATCATCAGCGCGGGCGCATCACTGGCCAGCGCACCAGCGTTGACCTTGCCGCTCAGCACCATGTCCGCGAACGGGTTGGCCACCAGGGTCGGAGTGCCGATCTTCTGCTGGATCAGGCGATCCAGGTCAGGAATGGACGCAGTGCCTCCCGCCAGCAGGATGTAGTCCACATCATTGAACTGGCCGGCCGCGAAGAAGAACTGCAGCGAACGCGACACCTGCTGAACCACGGCGTCCTTGAACGGCTGCAGCACTTCGCTGTCGTAGTCATCCGGAAGACCGCCCTGTTTCTTGGCGAGACCCGCTTCCTCGACCGACAGCCCATAGCGACGCTGGATCTCCTCGGTGAGCTGACGCCCGCCGAACAGCTGCTCACGCGTATAGATGGTGCGGCCATGGTGCAGGACGCTCAGCGTGGTCATGGTGGCGCCGATATCGACCACCGCAACTGTGAGCTCGTCGGCATTGCCGCCCAACTGGTCTCCCAGCAGACTGAACGCTCGCTCCAGCGCGTAGGCTTCGACGTCGACGACCTTGGCCGTCAGGCCCGCGAGCGCCAGCGCAGCTTCGCGCACCTCGACGTTCTCCTTCCGGCATGCGGCGAGAAGAACATCGACGCGATCCGCGTTGCGTGCGGACGTGCCCTGCACCTCGAAGTCGATCGCGACCTCTTCGAGGGGATAGGGGATGTACTGGTCGGCCTCGATCTTGAGCTGATTCTCCAGCTCGTCGTCCGAGAGTCCGCCATCCATCTCGATGGTTTTAGTGATGACCGCCGAGCCGGCAACCGCGACCGCAGACGTCTTCACTGCGGTCCGCGCCTTGGCGACCACACGTGACAACGCCTGGCCGACACCCTCCAGCTCAGCGATGTTCTTTTCTACCACTGCATTGGGCGGGAGCGGCTCGACAGCGTAGGCCTCTACCTTGTAGCGGCCTCCAGAGCGGCTCAATTCGAGAAGTTTGACCGAAGTCGAACTGATGTCTATCCCCAGCAGCGTGTTCGCTTTCTTATTGAAGAGCCCTAGCACGACTGATTTCCTATCAGCATCCGAGACTTACGGACGATTTATGTTTTTCCACATTAGATACCAGACTTGACAGCTTCGCAAATGGCTCGCCAGCAAAAAAACTGCTTATAATGTGATCAGCTTTTCCCTTTTTACCGCGCCATCCGCTTAACTCTTTCTTTTCCCTGGAAATCCAAGACCTTCCCGATGCGCCTGCTGAAGTTTCTGTGGTGGACCTGCGTCACCATTATTTGTGGAGTGCTGCTCAGTTTCAGCGGCGCCTATCTGTACCTCAGCCCGAACCTCCCGTCCGTGGAGGCCTTGCGCAACGTGCGGCTGCAGATGCCGCTGCGCGTGTACAGTGCTGATAACAAATTGATAGCAGAGTTTGGCGAGATGCGCCGAACGCCGATTCGATTTGCTGAAATCCCCCCGGATTTCACCCACGCACTGTTATCGGCTGAAGATGACAATTTCGCCAACCATTATGGCGTGGACGTCAAAAGCCTGATGCGTGCTGCCGCGCAATTATTGAAAACCGGCCACATCCAGACCGGCGGCAGTACCATCACCATGCAGGTGGCGAAGAACTACTTCCTCACCAACGAGCGAAGCTTCTCCCGCAAGATCAACGAGATTCTGCTCGCCCTGCAGATCGAGCGCTCGCTCACCAAGGACGAGATCCTCGAGCTCTATGTCAACAAGATCTACCTGGGCAACCGCGCCTACGGCGTCGAAGCCGCCGCCCAGGTCTATTACGGCAAGTCCATCAAGGACCTGAGCCTGGCGCAGATGGCGATGATCGCCGGCCTGCCCAAGGCACCGTCGCGCTACAACCCGCTGGCCAACGCCGCACGCAGCCTGGAGCGTCGCAACTGGATTCTTGAGCGCATGCTCAAGCTCGGCTTCATCGACCAGCCGCGTTATCAGGCCGCTATCCAGGAGCCTGTTGGTGCGTCCTACCACGTCCAGACTCCGGAGCTGGCGGCCCCATACATCGCCGAGATGGCCCGCGCCGAACTGGTCGGCCGCTTCGGTGGCGATGCCTACACCGAGGGCTATCGCGTCTACACCACGGTGCGCAGCGACCTGCAGGAAGACGCCAACACCGCCCTGCGCGAAGGTCTGCAGGATTACGATCAGCGACACGGCTACCGCGGCCCCGAGACGCGTCTCCCGGGCAAGACTCGTGACGCCTGGCGCCAGGCCATCGCGCAGCAGCGTCCGCTGGGCGGCCTGGAACCAGCCATCGTCACCCAGGTCGAGAAAAGCGGTGCCATGGTCATGACCCGCGACGGCAAGGAAGAAGCCCTGAGCTGGGACGGCATGAAGTGGGCCCGCCCCTACCTGAGCAACAACAGCATGGGTCGCATGCCCGGCCAGCCCAGCGATGTGGTGCAGGCCGGCGACGTAATCCGCGTGCAACGCAAGGACGACGGCTCGCTACGCCTGACCCAGGTGCCGGCCGCGCAGAGCGCCCTGGTCTCGCTCAACCCGCAGGACGGCGCGATCATGGCGCTGGTGGGCGGCTTCTCCTTCGAGCAGAGCAACTACAACCGCGCCACCCAGGCCCGTCGCCAGCCCGGCTCCAGCTTCAAGCCGTTCATCTACAGCTGTGCGCTGGACAACGGCTTCACTGCCGCCTCGCTGATCAACGACGCCCCGGTGGTGTTCTACGACGAGTACCTGGACAAGGTCTGGCGTCCGAAGAACGACACCAACACCTTCCTCGGCCCGATCCCCATGCGCGAGGCGCTGTACAAGTCGCGCAACATGGTATCGATCCGCATCCTCCAAGCCCTGGGCGTCGACCGCGCACGCAACTGCATCAGCAAGTTCGGCTTGAACAAGGACGACCTGCCGCCGAACCTGTCCATGGCCCTGGGCACCGCGACCCTGACCCCGATGGAGATCGCCAGCGCCTGGACCGTCTTCGCCAACGGCGGCTTCAAGGTCGCGCCCTACATCGTGCAGCGCATCGAAAGCCGCGACGGGCAGGTGCTTTACCAGGCCAACCCGCCGAGCATTCCGCAGAACGAGGAACAGGTGCAGGCGCAGCCGCAACCGGCCGCCACCGACGCCTTCGGCAACGACGACCCGAGCCAGGCCAAGACCACCATCGAGCCAGCGGCCGCCGAACGCGTCATCGATGCACGTACCGCGTACATCATGACCAGCATGCTGCAGGACGTGATCAAGCGCGGCACAGGCCGTCGCGCACTGGCGCTCAAGCGCGATGATCTGGCGGGCAAGACCGGCACCACCAACGAGTCCAAGGACGCCTGGTTCTCCGGCTTCAACGCCGACTACATGACCACCGTCTGGGTGGGCTTCGACCAGCCGGAAAGCCTCGGCCGCGCCGAATACGGCGGCAACGTCGCCCTGCCGATCTGGATGCGCTACATGGGCGCGGCGCTGAAAGACAAGCCGTCGCACTTGCTGCCCGAGCCGCCCGGCCTGGTCAGCCTGCGCATCGACCCGGTCACCGGCCGTGCTGCGCCTCCGGGCACCCCGGGCGCGTACTTCGAACTGTTCAAGAACGAAGACACGCCGCCATCGATGAACGAACTGGCGCCCGGCAGCGCTCCCGGCAGCGGCATGCCGGCGGACGAAGAAGCGCCGATCGACCTGTTCTGATAGAAAGGCCCCTCCCCGGAGGGGCCTTCTCATTTTCGGGAATCATTCCCGACAAAGTTATGGCATTTCGCCAAATCATTGATTAATCTGGGCTTTGCGGCGGCGAACAACCCCAGGCGACCGACCCCATCCGGCGCGTCAGGGGCTTCCCGCAGCAACTTCATCAGGAGCTTCGCATGCCACGCGCCCTGCCAGGCTGGCTGTTCTGCCTGATCGCCCTTCTGCTCGGCGCACCCTTGCTGCGCCTGCTCGCGCAACCCCGCTCGCTCGAACCCGCACCCGATCTCGTCTATCTCGACCAGTTGTTTGCCGTGCTGATCGCCAGCGCCGGCCTGGCTGGGATGCTGATCGCCTTCCTGCTGCGCCTCGCCGGGCGAGTCCTGGTGGCATCGGCCCTGCTGGTGCCGGCAATCGCTCTTTGCGCATGGCACCTCACCCATACCCACCTCGGGCCGGTTTCGCCCACGACGGAGCAGTACGAATGGCTGCTGGCAGGCCTCGCGACCTATGCGCTGGTGCTGGCGGGCGTCAATTGGCTGAACCGGGGCGAGAGCGGCCCGCGCACGGCGCTGCGCTATCTGGGCTTCGCCCTGCTGCTGCCGTGGTGCCTGGGGCTGCTCTACCTGGGGCGACTGTACTACTGAGGCAGGTCGCGCCAGGTCAGATAGACACGCAGGTCGAACTCCAGCTGGTGATAGCCGGGCAGCATGTGCTCGCAGAGCTGGTAGAAGGCCTTGCTGTGATCGCGCTCCTTCAGGTGCGCCAGTTCGTGGACGACGATCATCTGCAGGAATTCAGGGGCCGCGTCCTTGAACAGCGATGCGACGCGGATTTCCTTCTTCGCCTTGAGCTTGCCGCCCTGCACGCGGGAGATCGCCGTGTTCAGGCCCAGCGCACGCTGCACCACGTCCAGCTTGTTGTCGTAGAGCACCTTGTCCACCGCGGGCGCGGTGCGCATGTACTGCTGCTTGAGGTCCATGGCGTAGCCGTACAGCGCCTTGTCGCTCTGCACGTCATGACGACCCGGATAGCGGCGCTCCAGGTACTCGCCGAGGCGGTCCTGCTCGATGAGCTGGCGCACCTGATCCTGAAGTTGTGGCGGATAGGCCTGGAGATAGCGAAGCGGCTGCATGGGATACGACTGGCGGAGGAAACGCCCACCAGTCTACCGCATTCCCCGGTCAGGCCAGCGCGCGGGTGCTGTAGGCCTCGGTGCGATAGGGGAAGGCGACTTCGCTGCGCCCCTTCAGCGCGGGGTGCGTGGCGATCAGCTCGTGAAGTTGCTCGGCGACCCGCTGCTTCTGCTCGTCGGGCAACGCCGCGATGAAGCTCACCGACAGGGTGCGCGCGACGATCACCTGTTCCGGCGGGCCGATGTGCTGGTAGCTGAACTCGCGCAGGCGCAGGTCTTCGAAGCGCGACCCGGCAAAGGCGCGGCGCCACTGCCCGGTGTGGAAGCGCGGCGTGCTGCCTTCGTAGCGTTCGAGAATGCGCGTCACCTGGGCAACCCAGTCGACGCGCTCGTCGCGCACATTCCAGACCAGCCCCAGGTGGCCGCCCGGCCGCAGCACGCGATGGATTTCCTCGAGCGCCCGCTCGTCGGCGAACCAGTGGAAGGCCTGGGCGCAGGTCAGCGCATCGACGCTTTCCGCCACCAGCGGCATCGCCTGGGCTGTGCCATCGAGCACCTTCACGACGGGCAGTGAAGCGCCGAGCTGCTCGCGCATGGCCGCCACCGGCTCGATGGCGGTGACCTGCGCACCGGTGCGCAACAACAAGGAAGTGAACTTCCCGGTACCTGCGCCGAGGTCGACCACTTCCTTGCCGGCACCGATGCCCAGCTCTTCGCCGAGCCAGCCCAGCAGCTCGTCCGGATAGTCCGGGCGCCCATGGGCGTAGGCCTTCGCTTCACGGGAGAAACCTTCCTGCGCACTGCCATGTACATCCGTCATCGTGCCTCCAGAGCCCGCCCGGCCCGAGCACCAGCGCTCAGCGGAACCGGCAGGCCTTGCCGTCGAGAGTGGTCTTTCCATCAAGGTAACTACGGTAGCAGCTGAGCAGACGCGATTCCTTGATACGGCAGCGCTTCTGCCGGCATTCGCTGGAGAACTCGAAGCGGCCACCATCCGGATCGGCGAGCTGGATGCGGATCGCCGGCCAGCCTTTCTTCGGCGCCTTTTCCGGCGTGCTGAGTACGCGCTTCTCGTTTTCTACCAGGGCTGCGCCCGCCTCGGCATAGTCGAAGACGAACAGCAGGGTGCGCGAGGTCTTCAGCGTGCACTCCTGATGGGTCAGGCAGTTCTGTGCGTCCACCGGCAGGTCCACCGGCGGCTCGGCCGGCGGCGCAACAGGCGCGGCCGGACGCAGCGAACAAGCGCTGAGAAGCGTCAGCAGCAGGACACAAAACAACGCACGCAGCATCGGCAATTTCCTTCTGGCGAATACGAAAGAGCCCCGCAGGGCGGGGCTCTTCAGCTCTTATGGAACAGAGCAGGGACCAGGCGCGGGATCAGTTGACCTTCGACACCAGCTCACCCTTGGCGTAACGCTGGAACATGCCTTCCAGGGAAATCGGCTTGATCTTGGAGGCATGGCCGGCGGTGCCGAAGGCTTCGTAGCGGGCGATGCAGATATCGCGCATGGCGACGATGGTCTGGGCGAAGAACTTGCGCGGGTCGAACTCGCTCGGCTGCTCGGCCATCATGCGGCGGATGGCTCCGGTGGAGGCCAGGCGCAGGTCGGTGTCGATGTTGACCTTGCGCACGCCGTGCTTGATGCCTTCGACGATTTCCTCGACCGGCACGCCGTAGGTTTCCTTGATGTCGCCGCCGAACTCGTTGATCACCTTCAGCCACTCTTGCGGCACCGAGGAGGAGCCGTGCATCACCAGGTGGGTGTTGGGGATGCGCTTGTGGATTTCCTTGATGCGCTCGATGGAGAGCACGTCGCCGGTCGGCGGCTTGGTGAACTTGTAGGCGCCGTGGCTGGTGCCGATGGCGATGGCCAGGGCATCGACCTGGGTCTTCTTGACGAAGTCGGCGGCTTCTTCCGGATCGGTCAGCAGCTGGCTGTGGTCCAGCACGCCTTCGGCGCCAACGCCGTCTTCCTCACCGGCCATGCCGGTTTCCAGGGAGCCCAGGCAGCCCAGTTCACCCTCCACGGACACGCCGCAGGCGTGGGCGAAGGCAACGGTCTGCTGGGTGACGCGGACGTTGTAGTCGTAGTCGGCCGGGGTCTTGCCGTCTTCCTTCAGCGAGCCGTCCATCATGACGGAGGAGAAGCCCAGCTGGATGGAGCGCTGGCAGACGTCAGGGCTGGTGCCGTGGTCCTGGTGCATGCACACCGGGATGTGCGGGAATTCTTCGATGGCCGCGAGGATCAGGTGGCGCAGGAAGGGCGCACCGGCGTATTTGCGGGCACCAGCGGAGGCCTGCACGATCACCGGGGAATCGGTCTTGTCGGCCGCTTCCATGATGGCGCGCATCTGCTCGAGGTTGTTGACGTTGAAAGCCGGAACGCCGTAGCCGAACTCGGCGGCGTGGTCCAGCATTTGGCGCATGCTGATGAGTGCCATGGTCTTCGCTTCTCCCAGAAGTCAGGCTCGGTTGCACGAGCCCCTTAACTACATGTTTGGAAGCCTGCCGCAGGGGCAGGCCGTGTTCAAGTCTTCCGGCGCGTGCCGGACAGTCGGCGCTCAGCGCGCCTTGCAACCGCGGCCGATCAGGTCGTTGCTCTCGACCCAGTAGACCAGGCCCTGGTCGCCTTTGATGCTCAAGCCGATCAGCCCGTCGCTATAGAAAGCGCCGGAGCCGCCGGGTTCCTCTTCCAGGTGATGAACCACGTCATCCTCCCCCAGCTTCAGATCGACGACCGACTTGCTGGGGTCAACGTAGCGCCACCGCACTTCGGCCTCGCTGTCGCAGAGCCAGTGGTTCCAGTCGCCCCCCGCAGCGGACTTGCCGCCTGCCGAGTGACTGGAACAACCCGCCACCAGCGCAAGCGCCAGGGCCGGGACGAGATAACGCAGCATCGGGCGATTCTCCTTCGGGCGGACGCGCCGCCGGATATCCAATGCGCCAGATTGCCCGTCCCGCCGCAGGAACGCCAGTACCGCCTGCGCCGGGGCGCGGGCGGTACTGTCAGATCGTGATCCCGGCCGCCAGGCCGCTGCCTCAGGGGCAGTTAACCGGCTTCTGCTCGGGCGTCGGATCGCCGCTGCTCTGGCTATCCACCCGCTCGCGGTTCTGGTCCGAAGGCACCATAACCGGGGGCGGGCTCATCACTTCACAGGTACTGGGGGCTCCACCGCTTCCGGCACAGCCGACCAGCACGAGGCAAAACGACAGCAGAGGGGTGACAGCTCGCATGACCGTTCTCCTTGGCATCCGTACAAGGCTTGTGACCCGGTGATGCCGCAGAGGTTTGCTTTACTGTCGCCCGGCCGTGTCGCCCGGATCAGGCCTTGGCGCGCTGCTCCAGCACTTCCACGGCCGGCAGGACCTTGCCCTCGACGAACTCGAGGAAGGCGCCACCACCGGTGGAAATGTAGGAGATCTGCTCGCCGATGCCGTACTTGTCGATCGCCGCCAGGGTATCGCCACCGCCGGCGATGCTGAAGGCGGAGCCTTCGGCGATGGCCTTGGCCAGGGTTTTGGTGCCTTCGCCGAACTGGTCGAATTCGAACACGCCAACCGGTCCGTTCCACAGGATGGTCTTGGAGGTCTTCAGCAGCTCGGCGAACTGGGCGGCGGTCTTCGGACCGATGTCCAGGATCATGTCGTCATCGGCCACGTCAGCGATATCCTTGACGGTGGCGACGGCGGTCTCGGCAAATTCCTTGGCAACCACGACGTCCACCGGCAGCGGAACGCTGACCTTGGCGGCGATGGCCTTGGCGGTATCGACCAGATCGGCCTCGTACAGCGACTTGCCGACCTTGTGGCCGGCCGCGGCGAGGAAGGTGTTGGCGATGCCGCCGCCGACGATCAGCTGGTCGCAGATCAGCGCCAGGCTGTTCAGCACGTCGAGCTTGGTGGACACCTTGGAGCCGGCGACGATGGCCGCCATCGGGCGCGCCGGGTTACCCAGGGCCTTGCCCAGGGCATCCAGTTCGGCGGCCAGCAGCGGGCCGGCGGCGGCGACCTTGGCGAACTTGGCCACGCCGTGGGTGGACCCCTCGGCGCGGTGGGCGGTGCCGAAAGCGTCCATGACGAATACGTCGCACAGGGCGGCGTATTGCTGGGCCAGTTCGTCGGCGTTCTTCTTCTCGCCCTTGTTGAAGCGCACGTTCTCGAACAGCACGACTTCACCCGCTTTCACTTCGACGCCGCCCAGGTAATCCTTGACCAGCGGCACGGCGCGGCCCAGGGCCTTGGACAGGTAGTCGGCGACCGGCTGCAGGCTGTTATCGGCGGAGAATTCGCCTTCGGTCGGTCGGCCCAGGTGCGAGCAGACCATCACTGCCGCACCCTTCTCCAGGGCCAGCTTGATGGTCGGCAGCGAGGCCAGGATGCGCGCGTCGCTCTTGACCACACCGTCCTTCACCGGAACGTTGAGGTCTTCGCGGATCAGTACGCGCTTACCTTGGAGGTCGAGGTCGGTCATCTTCAACACGGTCATGACAGTCAGTCCTGTTGGGGCTGTTTGATTAACGTTCGGTAGCGGCGACCCGCAGGAAGTGCCCTGCAGTGTCGAGCATGCGGTTGGCGAACCCCCACTCGTTGTCGAACCAGGCCAGCACGTTCACCAGGCGGGGGCCGGAAACGCGGGTCTGGCTGCCATCGACAATGGCCGAGTGCGGGTCGTGATTGAAATCGCAGCTGGCGTGGGGCAGTTCGGTGTACGCCAGCAGGCCTTTCAGCGGGCCTTCGGTGGCGGCCTGGCGCAACACGCGGTTGATCTCCTCGGCGGACGTATCGCGGGAGACCTGCAGGGTGATGTCCAGGGCTGAGACGTTCACCGTCGGCACCCGAATGGCTTTGGCCTGGATTCGTCCGGCGAGTTCCGGCAGCAGGCGCTCGATGCCACGCGCCAGCCCGGTGGACACCGGGATCACCGACTGGAAGGCCGAGCGCGTGCGGCGCAGGTCTTCGTGGTGGTAGGCGTCGATCACCGGCTGGTCGTTCATCGCCGAGTGGATGGTGGTGATCGAGACGTACTCGATGCCCACCGCCTCGTTCAGCAGCTTGAGCAGCGGCACGCTGCAGTTGGTGGTACAGGAGGCGTTGGACACCAGCATCTCGGCGCCGGAGAGGCCCTGCTGGTTGATGCCGAAGACCACAGTGGCGTCGATGTCCGCCTCGCTGGCCATCGGCTGGGAGAACAGCACCCGCGGCGCACCGGCGCCGAGGAAGCGCTCGCCGTCGGCGCGGGTGTTGTAGACGCCGGAGCATTCCAGCACCAGGTCGATGTCCAGGGCGCGCCAGTCGATGGCCTCGGGTTCGGCTTCGCGGAACACCTTCACACAGTCGCCGCCGACATGCAGGCAGCCGTCGGCCACGCTCACCTCGCCGGGGAATCGGCCATGGGTGGAGTCGAAGCGGGTCAGGTATTCCAGGCTGGCCAGGTCCGCCAGGTCGTTCAGCGCGACGATGGAGAAATCAGCCTTGGCGCCGCGTTCGTGCAGGGCACGGAACACGCAGCGGCCGATACGGCCGTAGCCGTTGAGGGCAACTCGGTAAGGGCGCTTGGACATTGTTATCCCTTGGTGATCGCTGCCGGGGCCTGATAGGCCCCGGCAGGCTCAGGCGCTCGTCAGGCTTCGAGCAGCTCGGCGGCAACTTCCAGCACGTTCTCGACGGTGAAGCCGAAGTGCTCGAACAGCGCCGGGGCCGGGGCCGACTCACCGAAGGTGGTCATACCGATGACACGGCCTTCCAGGCCGACGTACTTGTACCAGTAGTCGGCGTGGGCGGCTTCGATGGCGATACGCGCAGCGACCTGCACCGGCAGCACGGCCTGCTTGTAGCCGGCGTCCTGCTGGTCGAAGACGCTGGTGGACGGCATGGAGACCACGCGCACCTTGCGGCCTTCGGCGCTGAGCTTGTCGAACGCCTGGACGGCCAGGCCGACTTCGGAGCCGGTGGCGATCAGGATCAGTTCCGGCTCGCCGTCGCAGTCCTTCAGCACGTAGGCGCCACGGGCCACGTCGGCCAGTTGGGCGGCGTCGCGCGGCTGGTGCGGCAGGTTCTGGCGGCTGAAGATCAGCGCGGACGGACCGTCGGCACGCTCGATGGCGTACTTCCAGGCCACCGCGGATTCCACGGCATCGGCCGGGCGCCAGGTGTCCAGGTTCGGGGTCAGGCGCAGGCTGGCCAGCTGCTCGATCGGCTGGTGGGTCGGGCCGTCTTCGCCCAGACCGATGGAGTCATGGGTGAACACGTAGAGCACGCGCTGCTTCATCAGGGCGGACATGCGCACCGCGTTACGGGCGTATTCCATGAAGATCAGGAAGGTCGCGCCGTAGGGGATGAAGCCGCCGTGCAGGGCCACGCCGTTCATGATGGCGCTCATGCCGAACTCGCGCACGCCGTAGAACAGGTAGTTGCCGTTTGCGTCGTCGGCAGTCACGCCCTTGCAGCCTTTCCACAGGGTCAGGTTGGAACCGGCGAGGTCGGCGGAGCCGCCCAGCAGTTCCGGCAGCAGCGGGCCGAAGGCGTTCAGGGCGTTCTGGCTGGCCTTGCGGCTGGCAATGGTCTCGCCTTTCAGCGCGACGTCGGCGACGTAGGCGGCAGCCTTCTCGGCGAAGTCGGCCGGCAGCTCACCGGCAACACGGCGCTCGAACTCGGCGGCCAGTTCCGGGTGCGCGGCCTGGTAGGCGGCGAAGCGCTTGTTCCACTCGGCTTCACGGGTGGCGCCGGTGTCCTTGGCGCTCCACTCGGCGTAGATGTCCGCCGGGACTTCGAACGGCGCGTGGTTCCAGCCCAGCGCGGCGCGGGTGGCGGCCACTTCGTCGACGCCCAGGGCGGCGCCGTGGCTTTCTTCCTTGCCCTGCTTGTTCGGCGAGCCGAAGCCGATGATGGTCTTGCAGCAGATCAGGGTCGGCACATCGCTCTTGCGGGCGGTCTCGATGGCGGTCTTGATCTCGTCGGCGTCATGCCCGTCGACGTTGCGGATCACCTGCCAGCCGTAGGCTTCGAAGCGCTTGGGGGTGTCGTCGGTGAACCAGCCGTGGACTTCGCCATCGATGGAGATGCCGTTGTCGTCGTAGAAGGCGACCAGCTTGTTCAGGCGCAGGGTGCCGGCCAGCGAAGCGACTTCATGGGAGATGCCCTCCATCATGCAGCCGTCGCCCAGGAAGGCGTAGGTGTAGTGGTCGACGATGCTGTGGCCGTCACGGTTGAACTGGGCGGCCAGCACCTTCTCGGCCAGCGCCATGCCCACGGCATTGGCGATGCCCTGGCCCAGCGGGCCGGTGGTGGTCTCGACGCCGGCGGTGTAGCCATACTCCGGGTGACCCGGGGTGCGCGAGTGCATCTGGCGGAAGTTCTTCAGGTCATCGACGGTGACGTCGTAACCGGTGAGGTGCAGCAGCGAGTAGATCAGCATCGAGCCGTGGCCGTTGGACAGCACGAAGCGGTCACGGTCAGCCCACTGCGGGTTGCTCGGGTTGTGCTTGAGGAAGTCGCGCCAGAGGACTTCGGCGATATCCGCCATGCCCATGGGGGCGCCCGGATGGCCGCTGTTGGCTTTCTGCACGGCATCCATGCTCAGTGCGCGGATGGCGTTGGCTCGCTCACGACGGCTGGGCATCGCTAATCTCCTGCGGGGGCTGCTTCGAAAGATCGAAGGGAATGAAAAAAGGCCGGTATTTTCGCCCAGCCGGGCCCCGCGGGGCAATGACAGATCGGCAGATGCCTGATGCAAGGCACGCGCAGGGGGCATTCAACTGGTCAAAAACCGCTCATCCGCCAATATCAAAACTTTTTGATACAGCTATTGCCCACCCCGGAAGCCACGACTAGACTGCCCGACCTATGAGTCTGCGCCTGCCCGAAATCCGCCATGACGATTGCGACCAGCTGGCTGCCCTGTGCAAGGCCGGCGGTGATCCGCTGCGGCTGAATGTCCTGCGGGTGCTGGCCAACGACTCGTTCGGCGTGCTGGAGCTGGCGCATATCTTCGGCGTCCGCCAGTCGGGCATGAGCCACCACCTGAAGGTGCTGGCCCAGGCCGGCCTGGTCGCCACCCGCCGCGAAGGCAACGCGATCTTCTATCGCCGCGCCCTGCCCCAGGGCGAAAGCCTGGGCGGCACGCTGCACGGTGCGCTGCTCGAAGAAGTGGACGAACTGGCACTGGCCGATGTGGTCAGCGCCCGCATCGATGGCGTACACGCCCAGCGTGCCGCCGTCAGCCGTGATTTCTTCGCCCGCAGCGCGGAGAAGTTCCAGGCGACCCAGGACCTGATCGCAGGACTGCCGCAATACCGCGAAAGCGTGCTGGCACTGCTCGATGCACTGAGCTTCGCCCCCGGCGCCACGGCGCTGGAAGTCGGCCCCGGCGACGGCGGATTCCTCCCCGAACTGGCCCGGCGTTTCGGCCAGGTCACGGCGCTGGACAACAGCGAGGCCATGCTCGACATGGCGCGGCAACGCTGCGCCAGCGAAGGTTTGAACAACGTCCGGCTGCGGCTGGGCGATGCCCTGCAGGATGTCGACGATGCGGCGGACTGCGTGGTGCTGAATATGGTGCTGCACCACTTCGCCGCGCCGGCGGAGGCCGTGAAGCAGCTGGCACACCTGGTGAAACCCGGTGGCAGCCTGCTGGTGACCGAACTCTGCAGCCACGACCAGAGCTGGGCCCGCGAGGCCTGCGGTGATCTCTGGCTGGGGTTCGAACAGGAAGACCTGGCCCACTGGGCCGACGCCGCCGGGCTCGCGTCCGGCGAAAGTGTTTACATCGGTTTACGTAATGGCTTTCAGATCCAGGTACGGCACTTCGCCAAACCGGATTCGCGAAGCGTCCTCACCCACCGGTAATTGAATGGGAACCGTTAGATGAGCGAATACTCTGTTTTCACCTCCGAATCCGTCTCCGAAGGCCATCCGGACAAGATCGCTGACCAGATCTCCGATGCGGTGCTCGACGCCATCATCGCCAAGGACAAGCACGCCCGCGTGGCCGTGGAAACGCTGGTCAAGACTGGCGTCGCCATCGTTGCCGGCGAAGTCACCACCAGCGCCTGGGTCGACCTGGAACAGATTGTCCGTGACGTGATCTGCGACATCGGCTACACCAGCTCCGACGTCGGCTTCGACGGCGCCACCTGCGGCGTGATGAACATCATCGGCAAGCAGTCCCCGGACATCAACCAGGGCGTCGACCGCGCCAAGCCGGAAGACCAGGGCGCTGGCGACCAGGGCCTGATGTTCGGCTACGCCAGCAACGAAACCGACGTGCTGATGCCGGCCCCGATCCGCTTCTCCCACGCCCTGGTCGAGCGCCAGGCCGAGGCGCGCAAGTCCAACCTGCTGACCTGGCTGCGCCCGGACGCCAAGAGCCAGGTCACCTGCCGCTACGAAGGCGGCAAGGTGGTCGGCATCGACGCCGTGGTGCTGTCCACCCAGCACAACCCGGAAGTGTCGCTGGCCGACCTGCGCGAAGGCGTGATGGAGCTGATCATCAAGCATGTCCTGCCGGCCGAACTGCTGCACAAGGACACCCAGTTCCACATCAACCCGACCGGCAACTTCGTGATCGGCGGCCCGGTGGGCGACTGCGGCCTGACCGGTCGCAAGATCATCGTCGACTCCTACGGCGGCATGGCCCGTCACGGCGGCGGCGCGTTCTCCGGCAAGGACCCGTCCAAGGTCGACCGTTCCGCAGCCTACGCCGGCCGCTACGTGGCCAAGAACATCGTTGCCGCCGGCCTGGCCGAGCGCTGCGAAATCCAGGTGTCCTACGCCATCGGCGTGGCCCAGCCGACTTCCATCTCGATCAACACCTTCGGCACCGGCAAGATCAGCGATGACAAGATCATCCAACTGGTCCGCGAGCACTTCGACCTGCGCCCGTACGCGATCACCAAGATGCTCGACCTGCTGCACCCGATGTACCAGCCGACCGCGGCCTACGGCCACTTCGGTCGCAACCCGTTCGAGATGACCTACGGTGACGACACCTTCACCGCCTTCACCTGGGAGCGCACCGACAAGGCTGCCGCCCTGCGTGATGCCGCCGGCCTGTAAGACCCGGTAGCAGGAAAAGCCCTGCCTCGGCGGGGCTTTTTCGTTTCTGCGCTCCCACAAACCCTCGCGAAGAATCCACAGCCATCCCAGCGCCGAGTGTTGCGTCCCAGTCCTAGCCTTGCGGGTTTCCGCTGCCCGGACGCTCGCCATGCTTCGCCTTGCCCTCGCCCTTCTACTGCTCCCTCCCCTTCTCGCCCATGCCTGCCCCGACTGGCCGGCCAAGCAGGCACCCCGGCAGATCGACGCGCTCCGCGCACAGCTGCGGCAGTGGGATGACAACTACCACCGAGACGGCCAATCACCGGTCGCCGACGAACTCTACGACCAGGCCCGCGAGCGCCTGCGCCAATGGCAGGGGTGCTTCCCGCGAGCCTCTGCCATCCCAGAATCGCCGCTGGCCAGCAGTGCCGGGGAGGTTCGCCACCCCTTCGTCCACACAGGCCTCGACAAGCTTCCCGACGCCTCGGCCGTGGGCACCTGGCTGGCAACCCGCAGCGATCTCTGGGTGCAGCCGAAGGTCGACGGCGTGGCGGTCACGCTCGTCTACCGCAACGGCCGGCTTGCCCAGGCGATCAGCCGCGGCGACGGCACCCGCGGGCAGGACTGGACCGCCAATGCGCAGCGGATTGCCGCAATCCCCAAGGAACTGCCCGGCACGGGCGGCGAATTGGTGCTGCAAGGCGAGTTGTACTGGCGCCTTCCGCAGCATGTGCAGGCGCTGAAGGGCGGTGCGGGCGCACGCGGCAGGGTCGCCGGGCTGATGGCGCGCAAGGAACTTGGCGACGAAGGAACGCAAATCGGCCTGTTCGTCTGGGAGCTGCCGGACGGCCCACTGGAGATGCCCGGGCGCCTGGCACGCCTGCGCCGACTGGGATTCGGCGACAGCGCCGAGCTGACCGAGGCGGTGGCAGGGCAGCCCGAAATCGAAGCCTGGCGCGAACGCTGGTATCGCCAGCCTCTGCCGTTCGCCAGCGACGGCATCGTCATCCGCCAGGGCCGCCGGCCGCCGGGCAAGGCCTGGAGCGCACAGGCACCGGGCTGGGCGGTGGCCTGGAAGTACCCGCATCAACAGGCACTGGCCGAGGTGCGGCGCGTGGAGTTCAAGGTCGGTCGCAGCGGGCGGGTGACGCCGGTGCTGCATCTCGCCCCGGTGGAACTGGATGGGCGGACCATCCAGCGGGTCGCCACCGGCTCGCTCAAGCGCTGGCGCAGCCTCGATATCCGGCCCGGCGATCAGATCGCCATCGCCCTCGCCGGGCTGACCATCCCTCGCCTGGACGGCGTGGTCTGGCGCTCGCCGATTCGCCCTGAACTGGCTGTACCCAAGGACGAGCAGTTCAACGCCCTCTCCTGCTGGCAACCCACCGACGGCTGCGCTGAACAGTTCCTCGCCCGCCTGCAATGGCTGAGCGGCAAGAGCGGCCTGGGACTATCGGGCGTCGGTCCGGGCACCTGGCGGCGCCTGCACGAAGCCGGCCTGCTGGCGGGACTACTCGACTGGATGACGCTGACCCCGGAGCAACTGCGCCAGGTGCCTGGGCTGGGCGAGCGCAGCGCCGCCAGCCTGCACCAGCAGTTCGGGCTGGCTCGCCAACGCTCGTTCGCTGTCTGGCTGCGCGCTCTCGGCGCGCCCTCGCCGAACGCCCATCCGGCGGGAGAAGACTGGTCCGCACTGGCCACCCGCAGCGCGCCGCAGTGGCAGGAGCAACCCGGCGTCGGCAAGGTCCGCGCGACGCAACTGGAAGCCTTCTTCAAGGCACCGGAAGTCGTGCAACTGCGCGAGCGGTTGCACGACCTCGGCGTCTCCGGTTTCTGAGCACCTCAGCGCATCTGGAAGGCTTCCTGGTGGAAGCGGCTGCCCGGCATGCCCTGGCGGCGCAGGTCACGGCGCAGCAATTCGGCCAGCGCCTGCGGACCGCAGAACCAGACGCTTGGCCAACGCCCCTGCGCTCCGGGCTGCAGACCCAGGTCCGCCGCCTGCAGGTAGCCTTCGCTTTCGCTGTAATGCACGCGCAGATCAATGCGTGGCAACTTCGCGCACAGCTCGCGCAGGTGCCCGGCGTAGATCGCGTCGGAAGGTGAGCGCACGCAATACAGCAGCGTCACTTCCGGACAGTCCTCCGGCCGTGCCTGCAGCGACTCGAGCCAGGCAAGAAACGGCGTGATGCCGATACCACCGGCGATCCACACTTGCCGCTCGCCCTTGTCACGACGGAAGTCGAAGCGGCCGTAAGGCCCCTCCACCTTCACTGGATCACCGACCTTCAGAGCACCCTGAAGGCGCTGTGTGTAGTCCCCGAGCGCCTTGATGCTGAAGCGCACCTCGCCGTTGCCCAGGTCGCCGCTGGAAAGGGTAAAGGGATGCTGTCCCTCCAGACGATCACAGGTGAGGAAGGCAAACTGCCCGGCGCGATGCTGCCAGTTGCCCTGCAGCTTGCAGGTGACTTCCAGCATGCGCTCGCCGGGGCGCTCGATCGCCACCACAACGCCTTCATGGGTACGCCGACGGCCGATCTGCCCGGTGAGCGACCAGAGCGCGCAGAGGCTGCCCACCACCGCACAGAACCCCACCAGCCAGCCCACCGGCTGAGCCCAATAGCCCGCCGGCGCCAGCACTACGCCATGGAAGGCGAGCACCAGGTAGACCACCGCAAGGGTTTTGTGGACGTAGCGCCACAAGTGGTACGGAAAGCGTTGCCAGAGGGTGATGACCAGCATCGCCGCCAGCAGCCAGGCCGACCATTCGCCCAGGTCCTTGGCCGAGCCACGGAACACGTCGAGGAAGGTTTCCACCCGCGGCCCCTTGGCCGGCTTGGCGATGAACTCGGCGAGCAGCGGCCCGCCCAGTTCCATCAGGTAGTGCACAAGGCCCAGCACGATGGCCAGGATGCCCGCCCACTTGTGCGCACGGTACATGCGGTCGAGGCCGTCCAGCGGCTTCTCCAGCCAGACCGGGCGCACCGCCAGCAGCATGATCAGCGACATCAGCGCGAAGGACGCGACACCGGTAAAGAGAATGGCCTGCTTGCGCAGGACCCAGATATCCAGGGCGGCCGGCGGGTCGACGAACAGCGCCAGGCCAAAGGTGGCCGCCACGGCCAGCAGTACGATCCAGATGAGTTTCATGAGTCCTCCTTGGGGCGCCAAAGCAGCGAACCCAAGCGGAAGCTGAAGGAATCTTCTGAATCATCCCTTAATTTCGAAAGGTCTTTAGCCGGCCATCGGCAATGCCATGACCCATGTCAAACGCATCGTCCTTCGTTATGCTCGGCACATTCCTACAGACCAATTTCCTGCCATGCGCTTGCGAGTCCTGTCCGATCTCCACCACGAACACTTTCCCAACGGTCGTCGCGAACTGCCGCCGGCCGTTGCGGATGTCGTCGTGCTGGCCGGCGACATTCACGAGCATCTGCAAGGCCTGCACTGGGCGCGGGAGGAATTCCCGGACAGCGACATCATCTACGTCGCCGGCAACCACGAGTTCTACCATTCCGACCTGCCCGAGCTGACCCAGGCCATGCGCAACCTGGCCCGCGCGCTGGATATCCACTTCCTCGAGAAGGATGCGGTGATCCTCGGCGGCGTGCGGTTCCTCGGCACCACGCTGTGGACGGACTTCCAGCTCTACGGCGAACGCGCGTCGGATCTGGCCCGTGAGCAGGCGCAGTTGCTGATGCCTGATTTCAACACGGTGGATTACTTCACCCAGCCTTTCACTCCCGAGATGAGTCGCGAGCTCTGCGGGGCCAGCTGCGAATGGCTGGCGGCGGAGCTGGATCAACCCTTCGCCGGCCCGACGGTGGTGGTGACGCACCATGCACCCAGCGCCCGATCCATTCCCTCGCACTACGTCGGCGACGCCCTGTCGCCTGCCTTCGCCTCGAACCTGGAAGGCCTGGCCGAACGCTGCGACCTGTGGATTCACGGACACGTGCACGAGTGCCTGGACTATCGGGTCGGGCGGGGACGGATCGTCGCCAATCCCGGAGCCTATCCCGGCGAGGACAGCGGCTTCGAGCCCCGCCGGGTGATCGAACTCTAGAACGGCGGCCCGATGTGGGGCGGCTCGTCAGGTGACAGCTCGCTGAAGAAGCGCCAGATTTCAGCCGGCCCGTCCAGTTGCGGATCGACCTGACCGAGCAGGCGCGGCGGTCGGTATAGCGGCTGCGAAATCAGGTGCCCGCCGCCGAACACCGTCACCAGCTCCACGGGCGGCCCGTCGCCGGCAGCCCAGCGCTGCCGCTGCGTCCACACCGGGCCCGGTTGGGTCAGCTTGTCCACCTGCGGCTCGCCGCCCTGGCCGTTACGCCGCGCCAGCGCGAGGGCAGAGTCCTCGGCGGAGAGCACGTCGCCGCGATCACCGAAGCCGAACAGCGTGACCCGGCCACCCGCGTAAGGATTGATCGGATCACGCGTGCCATTCATCAACAGCGCGGCCTTGGGCTGTTCGGCGGGACGGCAGGCGTCGTTGCCGGCGCCCGGCAGGCTGGCAGCCACTGCGGCGACGCCATCGACCTTGTCCGGCGCCTCGGCGGCCAAGCGCAGGGCCATCTGTCCACCGTTGGAGTAACCGGTGACGAATACCCGAGCGGGATCGACGCCGCGCTCGCGTTGCAGGCTTTCGATCATCTGCGAGAGGAATCCAACATCGTCGATGTTCAGGCGCCGCGCACTGTAGGAAGCCACCCGCCGACAGTCGTTCCAGTGCCCTTCGAAACCATCGGGATAGAGCACCAGGAAGCCATCGCGATCGGCCAGGGCGTCGAAGCGGTAGCCGCTGTCGCGGCGCATGCGCTCGCCATTGCTCTGCGAGCTGTGCAGCACCACCAGCAGCGCCGGGCGCTCGTCCAGCTTCTGCGGCACGTAAAGGACATAGCTGCGGCGCCGTTCGCCCTGGCGCACCGAGGCATCTTCGCTGCTGCCGGTCAGCACCGGCTGCAACCTCAGCTCACCGGGCACGTACCACCAGCCACCCACCAGCAGCGCCAGCACCAGCACCAGCAGTGCGATGAGTGCCTGCACGATCCGCATCGCCACCCGCATACCGCCTCTCCTTGCCCGCCTGGCGGGCCTTGCGAGTCCCGGCCTTGTCCCGAGGCTATCGAACGGGGGCAATTGAGCTGGCGCAGTTGTCCTGGGGCAGCCCCTCGCCCGCCCGTCCATGGCAAACTCTAGCCGTTGACTCCAACGTCATAGTGTTTGGTAACCAAGGACTCCGAAAATGTTCCGAAGCTCTGCCCTGATGGCCGCCATTCTCGCCCTCGGCTGCGCAAACCCGCTGCTCGCCGCCGATGCCGCCAAGCAACCGCTGACCGGCTGCGCGGCCAAGCGTGCCGCCATCGAAACCCAGCTCGAACAGGCCAAGGCCCAGGGCAACGGCAACCGCGTCGCCGGCCTGCAGACCGCGCTGGAGAAGGTGAAGACCTACTGCACCGACGCCAGCCTCACGCAGGAGCGCAAGCAGAACGTGCTGGATGCCGAGAAGGAAGTCGCCCAGCGCGAAAAGGACCTGCGCAAGGCGATGAACAAGGGCGACGCGGAGAAGATCGAGAAGCGCAAGGACAAGCTGGCCGAAGCCCGCGCCGAACTGGAGCAGGCCAAGCGCGAGCTGGAGGAGTAACCAAAGCGCGAATCGGCCCGCCCCTGCAGGAGCGGGCCACGCCCGCGAAGGCGGACAAGGTCCGCCACTGTTCTGCGCTTAGAGCGCGCGGAATTTCTTGTGGCAGGCTTCGCAGGCGTCTTCCACCGCGGCGAAGTCCTTGCGCACACCCTCGGGCGTCGGCGCGGCGTTGCGGGTGTTCTCGTTCAGGGTGTGGACCGCCTGCTGGAAGGTCTTGGCGTCAGCCTGGAACTCCAGCTGGCGCTGCCAGATTTCCGCCTTGGCGCGGGTGTCGTCGCTTTCCACCTTGTCCGCCGGCGGCTGGGTGGTGGGGAAATACTGCCAGGGCTTGTCAGCCAGCTCGCCGAGCTTGGTCGAGTTCGCGCGGAACTTGTCCGCATCGAAGGGGATGCGTCCGCGCAGCATGCCACCCATGTCCTCGCTGGTCTTGAGCATCTCCTTGAACACCGCCTGGCGCTTGTACTCCGGCGAGTTGGGGTCCTGGCGATGGCAGCCGGCGAGCGCCGTGCCGGCGAGCAGCAGAACGAGCAGGGTCTTCAACTTCATGGGGGACTCTTGTAGAACGGCTATTCACGGAAGCGCCGGATTATCCGCCCCGATGTCCGAATGTTCCAGACCACGCCCAAGCAGCTGCGGCCATCCGCCGCAGCCGTGCGCCTTTCGTTCAGCCGCCGTTCAGGCGCGCACAGGTCAGGCCGAAACGACGAAGATCGCGATGATCAGGCCCATGCCGAGGAACCAGACCAACGAGCGCAGCAGCGCCAGGTCCGCGACGTAGAAGATCAGGTAGAGCAGGCGGCTGGTGACCCAGGCGATGGCCAGGCGGTCGATGGTGGCGGGTTCGGCGTTGTTCACCACGTAGGCGATGATCACCGCCGCGGCGAAGGCCGGGGTGACCTCGAAGCTGTTCATCTGGAAGGCGTTGGCGCGCTTGCGATAGCCCTCCAGGGTGGCGAGGAAGGTGCGCGGGTCGTGGTTCTGCCGGGGGCCGAAGCCGCCGCCGGTGAACTTGGCGAGGCTGGTGCCGACATAGGGCAGGAAGATCGCGATCAGGACGCACCAGAAGGCAATGGGCATGGAAAGAATCTCGTCGAGGGGAAAGCGCGCAGCTTAGGTCATCGCCTCACGCCTCGTCCTTGACCGGCTTGGCGCTACGCGACGTAGCGCGGGCCAATCCTCAGAGTTTCATCACCAGCATGCCCGCCAGCACCAGGCTGCAGGCGGCCAGGCGTGGCAGGCCGAAGGGCTCCTTGAGGAAGCGCATGCCGAACAGCACCACCAGCAGCACGCTGGTCTCGCGCAGGGCGGCGGCCTCGGCGATGGAACCCATCTGCATGGCCCAGAGCACCAGCCCGTAGCTGAGCAGCACGCAGAAACCGACGCTCAGGCCGAGCTTCCAGTCGTTGATCCAGAACTTGGCGAAGGCCCGTGTGCGCCCGACCAGCGCCACCAGCGGGAATGGCAGGCCGGACAGCAGCGACAGCCAGACCAGGTAGTCCAGCGGCTTGGGCCAGAGCTTCAGCGCGTTGCCGTCGGTCCAGGTGTAGCTGCCGATGCACACCCCCATCAGCAGCACGGTGGGATAGGCGATCCACGGCAGCTTCGAGCCGCCCCCGCCCTTGAGCAGGAACAGCATGCCGACCGGGATCAGCAGGATGCCGAGGATCTGCTTGTCGCTCAGGTGCTCGCCGCCGAAGGTCAGGGTCAGCGCCAGCACCACCAGCGGCGACAGGCCGCGCATCAGCGGGTAGACCAGCCCCAGGTCGCCGACCTTGTAGGCCTGGATCAGCAGCACCCGGTAGACCAATTGCAGCGACACGGCGGCCAGCAGCCAGGGCCAGACCTCGGCGGGAGGAATCTCGATCCACGGCAGCAGGACCAGCGCGGCGGCCAGGCCGACCATGTCCATGCAGGCGACCACCAGCAGGCGGTCGCTGCTGAATTTGACGAGGGTGTTCCAGGTGGCGTGCAGCAGGGCGGCCAGCAGCACCAGGGTAGTGGCGAGCACGAAAGCAAACTCCTGGTATAGACCAAGCCAATTCTACCCCGAGCCACCCCATGGGCCGCAAGCATCGGCTGTTTCGGACATTTCCATCTGACTCCTCAGCCGGAACTGACCTAGACTGGGCCTTTTCGCCAGCACGAGCGCCTGCCATGCCCCGTTTGATCAAGTTCCTCACCGGCTACATCCTGGTCACCCTGCTCTCCGGTTGTGGCTACAACGCCATGCAGGCCGGCGACGAACAGGTGAAGGCCGCCTGGTCGGAAGTGCTCAACCAGTACCAGCGCCGCGCCGACCTGATCCCCAACCTGGTCAGCACCGTGAAGGGCTACGCCGCCCATGAAGCCAGCGTGCTGACCCAGGTGACCGAGGCCCGCGCCAAGGTCGGCAGCACCACACTCAATGCCGACCAGCTGGACGATCCGGAAGCGGTCAAGCGCTTCCAGCAGGCCCAGGGCCAGCTCAGTTCGGCGCTCTCGCGCCTGTTGGTGGTCTCGGAAAACTACCCGCAGCTCAAGGCAGACGGCCTGTTCAAGGACCTGCTGACCCAGCTCGAAGGCACCGAGAACCGCATCACCGTCGCCCGTGGCCGCTACGTGAAATCGGTGCAGGAATACAACGTGATGATTCGCCAGTTCCCGCAGGTGATCACCGCGAAAATCTTCGGCTACAAGCCCAAGGCCAACTTCAGCGTCGAGAACGAAGCCGCCATCTCCACCGCGCCTAAAGTGGACTTCGGCAACGCGCCGGCGCAGCCCGCGCAATGACCCTGCCGCGCTGGCTGCTGGCCGCCCTGCTGCTGTGCTGGGCGGGCCTGCTGCAGGCGGCACCGGTCGCCATCCCGCCGCTCAGCGCCCGCGTCACCGACCTCACCCAGACCCTCGATGCAGGCCAGCGCGCGCAGTTGGAAAGCCAGCTCGCCGGCCTGGAGCAGCGCAAGGGTGCGCAGATCGCCGTACTGCTGATCCCCAGCACCGGCGAGGACAGCATCGAGGACTACGCGGTCCGCGCCTTCGAACAGTGGAAGCTGGGCCGCAAGGGCGTGGACGACGGCGTGCTGCTGGTAGTGGCCAAGAATGACCGCGCGCTGCGCATCGAAGTCGGCTACGGACTGGAAGGCACCATCACCGACGTGCAGGCCGGGCGCATCATCCGCGACACCATAGTCCCGCACTTCAAGACCGGTGACTTCGCCGGCGGCATCCAGGCCGGCGTGGACAGCCTGATAGCGCTGATAGAACCGCCAGCGGCGGCCCCTGCCGAACCCGATACGGGCGCGACGGATCAACTGCCGCAGACGGGCCCGGTGACGGGCTACAGCGATGCGTACTCCAACCGCAACGCCAGCGCCGCTGAGGAAATCCCGCCTGCACGCCTGCTCGGCCTGCTCGCTCTGCTGGTGGGTGTGCCGCTGCTGTGCCTGCTGTTCCCGGTGCAGTGGCTGCGCCAGCGCAGCATGGGCCGCTACCTGCTGTGCAGCGCGCTGGTCGGCGGCGTGGCCTCGGCGGTATTGCTGTTCAGCGAAGCCAATCCCGCCGCCCTGCAGCAGCAGATGATCGGTTCATTCTCGATTCCGCTGGTGCTGTACATCTTCTTCCTGCCGCCGATGTGGCTGACCTCGGGCGTGCTGCAGCTGCTGCTGATGATCATCAGCTCGATCGGACGTGGCGGCGGTGGGCGTGGGGGCGGCGGGGGCGGTGGCTTCCGAGGGGGCGGTGGCTCCAGCGGCGGCGGCGGGGCCTCCGGCCGCTGGTAAGCCCATGCACGCTTGAGAATTACAGGGCGGCGACGCCCTGCTCTTCTTCGCGGATCGAACGCAGCACCTGGCGCTGCAGGTCGATGAACTCGGCACTGGCGGCCATGTCCTCATGGCGCGGGCGACCGAGCTTCACATCGAAGGTGGCCTTGATCCGCCCGGGGCCCAGGCCCATCACCACGATGCGGTCGGACAGGTAGACCGCCTCCTCCACGTCATGGGTGACGAACATCACCGTCAGCCGGTGGGTCTCCCAGATGCGCGTGAGCAGCTCCTGCATCTGGTGGCGGGTCATGGCATCCAGCGCGCCGAAGGGCTCATCCATCAGCAGGATCTTCGGCCGGTAGGACAGCGCTCGGGCAATCGCCACGCGCTGCTTCATGCCGCCGGACAATTCGTTCGGATAGGCCTCGGCGAACTTCGTCAGCTTCACCAGTTCCAGGTGCTCGTCGGCGATCTCGCGGCACTGCGCGCGGGACATGCCGGCCGCCTTGAGGGCGAACTCGACGTTCTGCCGCGCAGTGAGCCAGGGCAGCAGGGTGTAGGACTGGAACACCACGCCACGGTCCAGGCCGGGACCTGCGATCGGCACGCCGTCCACCTTCACGCTGCCGCTGTCGAATTCCTCCAGGCCGGCAGCAATGGACAGCAGCGTGCTCTTGCCGCAGCCCGAGGTGCCGACGATAGAGACGAACTCGTTGTCCGCCAGGGTCAGGTCGATGTTGCGCAGCACCTCGCGGCGCTCCTTGCCGACCGCGAAGCTCTTGTTCAGGCCGGAGATTTCCAAAGTCGCCATCAGCTGCGTCTCCGGTTGTAGCGGAACAGGACCTTCTCGCCGGCGCGCATGGCCTGGTCGGTGACCAGCCCGAGGAAGCCCAGCAGAAGGATGTAGCCGATGATGGTGTCGGTCTGGAAGAAGCGCTGGGACACGGTGATGCGGTAGCCCAGGCCCGAGGTCGCGGCCACCAGTTCGGCCAGCACCAGCCAGGTCCAGGCCCAGCCGAGGCTGATCCGCAGCGCGTCCCAGATACCCGGCAGGGCGCTGGGCAGGACGATCCTCAGGAGGATGCGGCGATCCGGCATGCCGAGGGTGCGGCCGAGGCCGACGAAGTCCGCCGGCACGCGCTTGATGGCGTCCATCACCATCAGCACCTGCTGGAAGAAGGTGCCGATCCAGATGATGAGGAACTTCTGGAAGTCGCTGGTGCCGGCCCAGAGGATGGTCAGCGGCACGAAAGCGACCACCGGCATGTAGCGCACGAAGTCCACCAGCGGCTCGGTGGCGGCTTTCCAGAAGCCGTAGCAGCCGGCGAACACGCCGATCACGATGGACATCGCCGAGGACACCAGGAAGGCCACGGCGATGCGGTACACGCTGACCTTCAGGTCCGACCACAGTGTGCCGTCGGCGGCCAGCTTGAGCATGCGCGCCCAGACGTCGCCGGGCGCCGGCAGGAATATCTTCGGCACCGCGCCGCTGGCGCCGGCCAGCCACCAGAGCAGCGCCAGCAGGACGAACACGGCGCCGCCGATGAGCAGGAAATGGCGCTGCGCGATCGGCTTGCCGATGGTGAACAGCGGGTTGGATTTACGGGCTTTCATGTCGGGCTCGTCGAACGGAGAAAGACGCGCGCCGGCTCAGGGCCGGCGCGCGCCGTGTCTCGGAAGATCAATGAATCAGAGAATCAGAGCGCCTCGACGAAACGCGCGTCGATGGCCTGCGCCGGGGTGACCGGCTGCTGGAGGATGCCGGCTTCGCTGGCGGCCTTCTGGATGTGCTCGAACGAGCCTTTCTGGAAGGCGCCCTTCAACTCGGCCTGATTCTCCTTCACCGAGTAGAAGTGCACGCCGTCGAAGGCACTGGTCAGCTCTGACTCGTCGGCGCCCACGCCCTTGGCAATGGCGGCGCGGCCTTCGGCGCCCTTTTCGTTGTAGTGCTTGAGGCCGGCCTCCCAGCTCTTGATCAGCGCCAGCACCTGGCCGGGACGCTCCTTGAGGACTTCGTCGCGGACCACGAACACGTCACTGATGATGCCCGGATCGTCCGAACCCTTGTACAGCAGGTTGACCTTGGGGTTCTGCTGCTTGGCGGCGGACAGGTAGGGCTCGTAGGTCACGGCGGCCGGAACCTGGCCGGCGATCAGCGCGCTGCCGGCGTTGGCGGCAGGCATCGGCACTGGCTGCACGTCGGCGATGGTCAGGCCGGCCTTGCGCAGGGCGCTGTGCAGGAGGATGTCGCTGGTGGTGCCTTCTTCGTAGGCGACCTGTTTGCCCTTGAGGTCGGTCAGGGTCTTGATCGACGGGTCGACGATCAGCGCGTCGGCGCTGGTGCTCTGGTCCAGCAGCAGGACGATCTTCACCGGCAGGCCGGCGGCGACCATGGCCATCGCGGTGTGCGTGGCGAGGTTGCCGCCGTCGATCTGGCCGCTGGCCAGGGCGGCGTTCATGTCCTTGTCTTCGGTGAAGTTGACCAGCTCGACCTGTTCCAGGCCGTTGGCCTTGAAGGCGCCAGCCTGTTCGGCGACATACCACTGGCCGTAGCCCAGCCAGGGCTGCATGCCCATCTTGAAGGGGCCGGCTTCGGGCTTGGTGTCGGCCTTGATCGCTGCGGCGTGCGCGACGCCGGTCAGCAGAAGGCTGGCACAAGTGGCCACGGCCAGTTGGCGCAGCGCGGATGCGAAGGTGGTGTGCATGGTCTCTCCCCGGTCATTGTTTTGCAGGCACATTCGGGTGAATGCGTGCTGCTGGATCGGCGGGGAGCGTGCGTCGGCCCATGCCCGCCGTGGGCGGGCACAGGCTCACATTCAATCGGCGCAAATGCAAAGGTTTTCGCCGCAGTTCGGCTTGGCTCCGGGCACGCTGGCAATCACCTCGGCGAGTCAGCCATCAGGGCTGGGGAATGGCGTCGTCCTTGAACTGGTCCTTGATGTAGAGGATCTCGGTGCGGCCGTGGGGCGCCGGCTGACCGTCCGGGCCGATGTTGACGAAGACCATCTTGTCGACCGTGAGGATGCTCTTGCGGGTGATCTTGTTGCGCACCTCGCAGGTCAGGGTGATCGAGGTGCGACCGAACTCGGTGGCGGTGATGCCCAGCTCGATGATGTCGCCCTGGCGTGCCGAGCTGACGAAGTTGATCTCCGAGATGAACTTGGTCACCACGCGCTGGTTGCCCAGCTGGATGATGGCGTAGATCGCCGCTTCTTCGTCGATCCACTTCAGAAGACTGCCGCCGAACAGGGTGCCGTTCGGGTTGAGGTCTTCAGGCTTGACCCATTTGCGGGTATGGAAATTCATGGAAGCTCCTTCTTGGGAGGTTGCGCCTCATGAGCGCGATGACGGGGAAAGCCCCGCCGGCTATGCAAGTCTGGACCCGGCCGATGCCTGTCTGCTTGTCATGGCTCAGCCAAGGCCGGCTTCGGCTCTGTACCGTGCCGCCTCGTCGACCAGCCAGTCGCGGAACGCGCCCAGGGTCGCCGACTCCACCTTGCGTTCGGGAATCATCAGGTAATAGGCATTTTCGCTCAAATAGGCATGTTGCATCGGCACGATCAGCCGGCCGTCGGCCAGCTCCTGCTGGATCAGCATCGGCGGGATCAGCGCCACGCCCATGCCGTGCATCGCCGCCTGGGCGAGCATGGAGAACAGTTCGTAGCGGGTGCCGCTCATGTCGTGCGCCACGCTCATGCCCAGCGAACCGAACCACTGGCGCCAGGCGTAGGGGCGGGTGGTCTGTTGCATCAGCGGCAGCTCGGCGATCTGTGCCGCAGACAACGCCCGTTGCCCCCTCAGCAGCTCAGGGCTGCACACCGGCACCGGGTTCTCGTGCATGAGGAAATTGGCCACCGTACCGGACCACACGCCATCGCCGAAATACAGCGCGGCGTCGAACTCGGTGTCGGCGAAGAGGAACGGCCGGGTGCGGTTGGTCAGGTTGACCGTGACTTCCGGGTGCAGGCGCTTGAAGTCCTTCAGCCGCGGCAGCAGCCACTGGGTGGCGAAGGTCGGCACCACCGCCAGCTCCAGCGTACCGCCACCCTGCTGCCCCATCACTGCCAGGGTGTCGCGCTCCACCGCATCCAGGCGCTGGGCGACGCGGCGGCTGTAGTTGAGCCCCGCCTCGGTCAGCTTCACCCCGCGCCGCGAACGGCGGAACAGCTCGACGCCGAGGAACTCCTCCAGCGTGGCGATCTGCCGGCAAATGGCACTCTGGGTCAGCGACAGTTCGTCGGCGGCCTTGGTGAAGCTTTCGTGGCGAGCGGCGGATTCGAAGGCGACCAGCGCCGCGGTGGTCGGTATCTTGCGTCGCATCGAATGCCTCTTCGGAATATCATGATGCGCAGAATTCGCCAGGAACGCCTGATATAGAGGCCATTCCTGGAAAAATCGCATCAACCCTGCGATTACGGAGTGACAAAATAGCACAACAGCGTGCGAATTAGTCGGTTGCCCGGCTTCCCGACGGCTGACTAGGATGGCCAACACCGAGCCCGCCTAGACTTGTGCGGGTCTTTCACTGTCTGCGTTCGAGGTTTCTCCATGGCGACCAAAGCAAGCTTCAACTGGGAAGATCCGCTGCTGCTGGATCAGCAACTCACCGAAGAAGAGCGCATGGTGCGCGACAGCGCCTACCAGTTCGCCCAGGACAAGCTGGCCCCGCGCGTGCTGGAAGCCTTCCGCCATGAACAGACCGACCCGGCGATCTTCCGCGAGATGGGCGAAACCGGCCTGCTCGGCGCGACCATCCCCGAACAATACGGCGGCAGTGGCCTGAACTACGTGTGCTACGGCCTGATCGCCCGTGAGGTCGAGCGCATCGACTCCGGCTACCGCTCGATGATGAGCGTGCAGTCCTCCCTGGTGATGGTGCCGATCAACGAATTCGGCAACGAAGCCACCAAGCAGAAATACCTGCCGAAACTGGCCAGCGGCGAGTACATCGGCTGCTTCGGCCTGACCGAGCCGGACCACGGCTCCGACCCGGGCTCGATGATCACCCGCGCCAAGAAAGTCGACGGCGGCTACCGCCTGACCGGCGCCAAGATGTGGATCACCAACAGCCCGATCGCCGACGTCTTCGTGGTCTGGGCCAAGGATGACGAAGGCCAGATCCGTGGCTTCGTCCTGGAAAAAGGCTGGGAAGGCCTGTCCGCCCCGGCGATCCACGGCAAGGTCGGCCTGCGCGCCTCGATCACCGGCGAGATCGTGATGAACAACGTGTTCTGCCCGGAAGAGAACGCCTTCCCGGACGTACGCGGCCTGCGTGGTCCGTTCACCTGCCTGAACTCCGCCCGCTACGGCATCTCCTGGGGCGCCCTGGGTGCCGCCGAAGCCTGCTGGCACACCGCTCGCCAGTACACCCTGGACCGCAAGCAGTTCGGCCGCCCGCTGGCCGCCAACCAGCTGATCCAGAAGAAGCTGGCCGACATGCAGACCGACATCACCCTCGCCCTGCAAGGCTGCCTGCGCCTGGGCCGGATGAAAGACGAAGGCACCGCCGCCGTCGAAATCACCTCGATCATGAAGCGCAACAGCTGCGGCAAGGCCCTGGACATCGCCCGCCTGGCCCGCGACATGCTCGGCGGCAACGGCATCTCCGACGAGTTCGGCGTGGCCCGCCACCTGGTCAACCTGGAGGTGGTGAACACCTACGAAGGTACCCACGACGTCCACGCGCTGATCCTCGGCCGCGCCCAGACCGGCATCCAGGCGTTCTTCTAAGCGCCTCGCGCCAGTTCCTTCGGAGCTGGCGCCCGTTTTACCTCTCGCCCGAGAGGCCCCGGGGAGGACCGTGGAGTCCCCGCACTGCGCCCTCCCCGCCCCTATTCAAGCTGCAGGTGATTGCATGTCCGGCGCCCTTTCGCACATCCGTGTCCTCGACCTCTCCCGCGTTCTCGCCGGCCCCTGGGCCGGGCAGATCCTCGCCGACCTCGGCGCGGAAGTGATCAAGATCGAGCGTCCCGGCAGCGGCGACGACACCCGCGCCTGGGGCCCGCCGTTCCTGAAGGATGCAGACGGCCGCGACACCAGCGAAGCGGCGTATTACCTGTCGGCGAACCGCAACAAGAAATCCCTGACCATCGACTTCACCCAGCCCGAAGGCCAGCGCCTGGTGCGCGAACTCGCCGCCAAGGCCGACATCGTGCTGGAGAACTTCAAGGTTGGCGGGCTGAAAGCCTACGGCCTGGACTACGAGTCGCTGAAAGCGCTGAATCCGAAGCTGATCTACTGCTCGATCACCGGCTTCGGCCAGTTCGGCCCCTACGCCAAGCGCGCCGGCTACGACTTCATGATCCAGGGCCTGGGCGGCCTGATGAGCCTGACCGGCCGCTCCGACGCCGAGGAAGGCGCCGGCCCGGTGAAGGTCGGCGTCGCGCTGACCGACATCCTCACCGGCCTGTACTCGTCCACCGCGATCCTCGCCGCCCTCGCCCACCGCGATGTCAGCGGCATCGGCCAGCACATCGACATGGCGCTGCTGGACGTGCAGGTCGCCTGCCTGGCCAACCAGACCCTGAACTACCTGACCACCGGCAACCCGCCGCGTCGCCTGGGCAACGCGCACCCGAACATCGTGCCGTACCAGGATTTCCCCACCGCCGATGGCGACCTCATCCTCACCGTCGGCAATGACGGGCAGTTCCGCAAGTTCGCAGAACTGGCGGGCCATCCGGAATGGGCCAGCGACGAGCGCTTCGCCACCAACCAGGCGCGTGTGGCGCACCGCGAGGTGCTGATCCCGCTGATCCGCCAGTCCACCGTGATGCGCACCACTGCCGAATGGATCACGCTGCTGGAACAGGCCAGCGTACCCTGCGGCCCGATCAACGACCTGGCCCAGGTCTTCGCCGACCCGCAGGTCATCGCACGCGGCCTGCGCGTGGACCTGCCGCATCCGCTGGCTGGCAGCGTGCCGCAGGTGGCCAGCCCGATCCGTCTGTCCGAGACGCCCGTGGAGTACCGCAACGCCCCGCCGACCCTCGGCCAGCACACCCAGGAAATCCTCGAAGGCGTGCTGGGCCTGGACCAGGCCGCCATCGGCAAGCTGCGCGACGACGGCGTGATCTGACACCTTCGGCCGAACGATAAACCTCCGTAGGGCGAATAACGCCTCAGGCGTTATCCGCCGCCTGTCGACTCCGCAGCCCTACGACAGACCATCGGCGCCTGCTCCGGCGGGCGCCCACGATCCCCGCCACGACGCCCGCGTCAGGGTTTTCACGGCCCCTGGTGCGGGCGCGACGGGGACCCCGGCCGCGATCCAGTACGCGAACGCGACCAAAAGCCTTTGGCTTGTCATGCGCCATGGCTATAATCCGCAAGCTTCAATAACGGCCGGCACTGTCCGGCTGTTCCCGCCACCTGTCCGAGGGGCGCTGCAGCAGGTCGATTCGCTTCGACATGTCAGGCTCGGATGGGGCGCGTCACGGTCGGCAACCGCCGATCGCCAAACGCATCAACGGCGCCCATTCGCAGACAACGAATGGAGAGTTACGCATGAGCGCTGTCATGACGCCTGCCGGTTTCACCGACTTCAAAGTCGCCGACATTTCCCTGGCCGCCTGGGGCCGCCGCGAGCTGATCATCGCCGAGTCCGAAATGCCGGCTCTGATGGGCCTGCGCCGCAAGTACGCCGCCAGCCAGCCGCTCAAAGGCGCGAAGATCCTCGGCTGCATCCACATGACCATCCAGACCGGCGTACTGATCGAGACCCTGACCGCGCTGGGCGCCGAAGTGCGCTGGTCGTCCTGCAACATCTTCTCCACCCAGGACCAGGCCGCTGCCGCCATCGCCGCCGCCGGCATCCCGGTCTTTGCCTGGAAAGGCGAGACCGAGCAGGAATACGAGTGGTGCATCGAGCAGACCATCCTCAAGGATGGCCAGCCGTGGGACGCCAACATGGTGCTGGACGACGGCGGTGACCTGACCGAAATCCTGCACAAGAAATACCCGCAGATGCTCGAGCGCATCCACGGCGTCACCGAAGAGACCACCACCGGTGTGCACCGTCTGCTCGACATGCTCAAGGCCGGCACCCTGAAAGTCCCGGCGATCAACGTCAACGACGCTGTGACCAAGAGCAAGAACGACAACAAGTACGGCTGCCGACACAGCCTGAACGACGCCATCAAGCGCGGCACCGACCACCTGCTGTCGGGCAAGCAGGCCCTGGTGATCGGCTACGGCGACGTGGGCAAGGGCTCCGCCCAGTCCCTGCGTCAGGAAGGCATGATCGTGAAGGTTTCCGAAGTCGACCCGATCTGCGCCATGCAGGCCTGCATGGACGGCTTCGAGCTGGTCTCCCCGTACAAGAACGGCCTGAACGACGGCACCGAAGCCAGCGTTGACGCCGCTCTCTTGGGCAAGATCGACCTGATCGTCACCACCACCGGCAACGTCAATGTCTGCGACGCCGGCATGCTGAAAGCGCTGAAGAAGCGCGCCGTGGTGTGCAACATCGGTCACTTCGACAACGAGATCGACACCGCCTTCATGCGCAAGACCTGGGCCTGGGAAGAGGTGAAGCCGCAGGTGCACAAGATCCACCGCACCGGCGCTGGCGACTTCGATCCGGCCAACGACGACTACCTGATCCTGCTGGCCGAAGGCCGTCTGGTGAACCTGGGCAACGCCACTGGCCACCCGAGCCGCATCATGGACGGCTCCTTCGCCAACCAGGTGCTGGCGCAGATCTTCCTGTTCGAGCAGAAGTACGCTGACCTCTCCGCCGAGAAGAAAGCCGAGCGTCTGACCGTCGAAGTCCTGCCGAAGAAACTGGACGAAGAAGTGGCCCTGGAAATGGTCAAAGGCTTCGGTGGCGTCGTCACCCAGCTGACCCCGAAACAGGCCGAGTACATCGGTGTGACCGTGGAAGGCCCGTTCAAGCCGGACACCTACCGCTACTGATGTGCCAGAGGGCAGACGAGCAATCGTCTGCCCTCTTTGCCATCTGGTGCCCCATGGATCTGCAGGACAGCTACAACCAGGCCTGGCTCTTCGCCGCCGGCGCTCACGCCGGGCAGACGCTGACCGCCTCGTCGCTGCCCTACGCAGTCCACCTGGCGATGGTAGCCAATGAAGTGATGGCGGCCGACCGCGAAGCGCCCATCCAGCGCCTGGCGGAAACCGTCCAGATCGCCCTGCTGCACGACGTGCTCGAAGACACCCCGGTGCCCTTCGAGGAACTGCAGACGCGTTTCGGCGAGTTCGTCGCCGACGGCGCCCAGCGCCTGAGCAAGGTGGTGAATGGCGAGAAACTGCCATTCGACATCTACCTCGAAAGGCTGGCGACCGGCGCGGCGCAGTATGCGATCGTCAAGCTGTGCGACCGGATCACCAACCTGCAGCCGCCACCCTCGACCTGGGCGCGGAGCAAGATCGCCGAATACCATGCTCAGTCGCAGCGCATCCTGGCCGTCCTCGGCCATGCGCACGAGCCCAGCGCCGAGCGACTGCGCACGAAGATAGACAACTACCGCCGTCACTTCTGAAGTCGACGGCACATGCCGGCAGCCACGCGATGACGCGGCGCCGAAGGAACGACCATGAGTCAGAAAGAACGCCGTTTCAGCTTCGAGTTCTTCCCCGCCAAGACCGAAGCCGGCCATGAAAAACTGCTGGCCACCGCAAGCCAGCTGGCCGCGAAAAAGCCCGACTTCTTCTCCTGCACCTATGGTGCCGGTGGCTCCACCCGCGATCGCACCCTGACCACCGTGCTGCAGCTGGATGGCGAGGTGAAGGTGCCGACCGCACCGCACCTGTCCTGCGTCGGCGACACCAAGCCCGAGCTGCGCGCCCTGCTGGCCCACTACAAGGACGCCGGCATCCGTCGCATCGTCGCCCTGCGCGGCGACCTGCCCTCGGGCATGGGCATGGCCAGCGGCGAGCTGCGCTACGCCAACGAGCTGGTGGAATTCATCCGCGCCGAAACCGGCGATCACTTCCACATCGAAGTTGCCGCCTATCCGGAAGTTCACCCGCAGGCGCGCAATTTCGAGGATGATTTGGCGAATTTCGTGCGCAAGGTCAAAGCCGGCGCCGACTCTGCCATCACACAATACTTCTTCAACGCCGACAGCTACTTCCATTTTGTCGAGCGTGCGGAGAAACTCGGTGTCAGCATTCCGGTTGTACCGGGTATCATGCCGATCACCAACTACACCAAACTGGCCCGCTTCTCCGACGCCTGTGGCGCGGAAATCCCCCGTTGGATTCGCAAGCAGCTGGAAGCCTACGGCGACGACATCGCCAGCATCCAGGCCTTTGGTGAGCAGGTCATCACCGAAATGTGCGAACGCCTCCTCGAGGGCGGCGCACCCGGTCTGCATTTCTACACCCTGAACCAGGCTGAACCCAGCCTGGCGCTCTGGAACAACCTCAAGCTCCCCCGCTGAGGATCATTGCTCCGGGCTTACCGTCCGCGATCCCGGCCAGCGCAACGCCGGCGTATCGTGGACGGGGTGCTTCCAGCCATCGGCTGAGCGCTCGCCCCGAGCCTGAAATCACGCGCCCTCGAGCCGGCAGGTCGCCGGCCTACAGGAACCCCGCATGTCCTTTACTTCCCTCGGTCTCTCCGAGGCCCTGGCTGGCGCCGTTGAAGCCGCCGGCTACGCGCGCCCCACTCCCGTCCAGGAACGCGCCATCCCCGCCGTACTTCAAGGCCGCGACCTCATGGTTGCCGCCCAGACCGGCACCGGCAAGACCGGCGGCTTCGCCCTCCCGGTGCTCGAACGCCTGTTCCCCGAAGGCCACCCGGACCGCGAACACCGCCACGGCCCGCGCCAGGCTCGCGTCCTGGTACTGACGCCGACCCGCGAGCTGGCTGCCCAGGTGCACGACAGCTTCAAGGTCTACGCCCGCGACCTGCCCCTGAAAAGCGCCTGCATCTTCGGCGGCGTCGGCATGAATCCGCAGGTCCAGGCGATGTCCAAGGGCGTCGACGTCCTGGTCGCCTGCCCCGGCCGCCTGCTCGACCTGATCGGTCAGGGCAGCGTCGATCTGTCCCGCGTGGAAATCCTCGTCCTCGATGAAGCCGACCGCATGCTCGACATGGGCTTCATCCACGACGTGAAGAAGGTCCTCGCCAAGCTGCCGGCCAAGCGCCAGAACCTGCTGTTCTCGGCGACCTTCTCCAAAGACATCATCGACCTCACCAACAAGCTCCTGCACAACCCGGAGCGCATCGAGGTCACCCCGCCGAACACCACCGTCGAGCGTATCGAGCAGCGCGTGTTCCGCATTCCGTCGGTACAGAAGCGCGCGCTGCTGGCGCACCTGGTGACCATGGGCGCCTGGGAACAGGTGCTGGTGTTCACCCGCACCAAGCACGGCGCCAACCGCCTGGCCGAGTACCTGACCAAGCACGGCCTGCCGGCCGCCGCGATCCACGGCAACAAGAGCCAGAACGCGCGCACCAAGGCCCTGGCCGACTTCAAGGCCAACGACGTGCGCATCCTGGTCGCCACCGACATCGCCGCCCGCGGCCTGGACATCGACCAGTTGCCCCACGTGGTCAACTACGAGCTGCCCAACGTCGAGGAAGATTACGTCCACCGCATCGGCCGTACCGGCCGCGCCGGTCGTACCGGTGAAGCCATCTCGCTGGTGGCGCCGGACGAGGACAAGCTGCTCAAGGCCATCGAGCGCCTGACCAAGCAGCGTATCCCCGATGGCGATACCCTGGGCTTCGACCCCGACACCGTGCTGCCGGAAGTCCAGCAGCCCGAGCCGAAGGAAGCCCCGCAGCGCCAACCGCGCAAGGACAAGGCCAAGCGCGGCGAGCGCAAGGACCGCAACAAGGACAAGCCGCAGCAACCGCAGGCCGAAGAGCAGCAGAGCGCCGCTCCCAACGCTGAAGGCGAAGCCGCTGACGGCGACAAGCCGGCCGGCAAGCGCCGCCGTCGAGGCGGGCGCGGCAAGAAGAAGGGCGACGGCCAGGGCAGCGACGCGCAACCGAACGCCAACACTCAGGCTCGTGAGCCGCGCGAACCCCGTCAACCGCGCCAGCCCCGCCAGCAGCAAGACCAGCAGGGCCAGCAGGGCCAGGGCCGTCAGCAGCAGGCCAAGCCGGCTCGCGCACCGAAAGCCGACGGCAACCGCGACCCGGAAGAGTTCCTCGACGACGACTTCGACAACTTCGGCAACCGCGCCGACTACGTCAGCCCGTTCCCGGACAAGGACCAGCAACGCGGCCAGCGCCGCCGTGGCGGTCAGGGCCAGGGGCAAGGCGCAGGTCAGGGCCAGAACCAGGGTCAGGGCCAGCAACGCGCCCGCAGCCAGGGTGGTCAGGGCGGCAGCCAGGGTGGAAGCGGTCAAGGCCGTAGCCAGGGCCAAGGACAAGGTCAGGGCCGCGCCGCCAAGAAGCCTAACGGCGGTGGTCGCACCCAGGGCCAAGGCCAGGGCGGCAACGCTCAGGGCAAGGCCGGCCAGCGCAAGCGCGGTGGCAAGGCTCCGGCTTCGCGCATGAACGACGCCCCGCTGCGCGAGCCGAGCGAGTACGGCGCCGCCAAGCCGACCCGCCAGCCGGTAGTGATCAACAAGCGCGACCTGGTTCGCACCGACCGCTTCCCGACGCCGGAGCAGCTGGAAGAGCTGGAACCGCGCCGCAAGACCGAGCGTCCCGCGCTGCTGACCCGCAACCGCGAGTGATGCTGTAGAAGAAACCGCCCTCCGGGGCGGTTTCTTTTTGCCTGGGATTTGGCCAACACCAAATCCTGTGGGAGCGCCCCATGGGCGCGATCGCGGATTTCAGGATCAAGGGCCCCTCACCCTAACCCTCTCCCGCAAGCGGGAGAGGGGACCGCTCAGTGCAGGATGAAACCGCAGCGTCAGCCAGCACGTCCTGCCCCCTCTCCCTCTGGGAGAGGGTTGGGGTGAGGGCACAGGGATGGCACAGACTTCCCGAAAGAGGTGAGCTGCTCCCGCACATGCCGCCAACTCACCGGCCGGACACAAAAAAGCCGCCCGAAGGCGGCTTTTTCAGCAGTGCATGAAACTCACAGCACCTGCCGCAGGAAGCTCTGCGCGCGCGCATCCTTGGGCTGGGCGAAGAACTCCGCCGGAGCGGCGTCCTCCAGCAGCTTGCCGTGATCGAAGAACAGCACGCGGTCAGCCACTTCGCGGGCAAAGCCCATTTCGTGGGTCACGCAGACCATGGTCATGCCTTCCACGGCCAGGGTCTTCATCACGTCCAGCACCTCGCCGACCATTTCCGGGTCGAGTGCCGAGGTGGGTTCGTCGAATAACATCACCTTCGGCTCCATGCACAGCGCACGGGCAATCGCCACGCGTTGCTGCTGTCCACCGGAGAGGCGCGACGGGTACTCATTGGCCTTCTGGCCGATACCGACCTTTTCCAGCAGCGCACGGGCCTTGGCTTCGCGCTCGGCCTTGCCGCGCTTGCGCACGACTTTCTGCGCCAGGCACAGGTTCTCCAGCACGGTCATGTGCGGGAACAGGTTGAAGTGCTGGAACACCATGCCGACTTCGCGGCGGTAGGCGTTGATGTCGGTCTTCGGGTTGGCGAGGTCAACGCCGTCGATGCTCACCGAGCCGGAGTCGAACTCTTCCAGGCCGTTCAGGCAGCGCAGGAAGGTGGACTTGCCCGAGCCGGACGGCCCGATCACTACCACCACTTCGCCGCGGGCGACGCCGGTGCTGACATCGTCCACCGCGCGCACGACCAGCCCGCGGGTGTCGTAAACCTTGGTCAGATTACGGACTTCAATCACTTTGGCCGAGCCTCCGCTCCAGACGCCCCGCCAGATGCGACAGCGGCAGGTTGATCACGAGGTAGAGCGCGGCGACGCAGAACCAGATCTCGAAGGTGGAGAACGAGGTGGTGATCGCCTCGCGGCCGCTCTTGGTCAGTTCGGTGATGGCGATCACCGAGACCAGGGAAGTGTCCTTCACCAGGCTGATGAACTGCCCGGCCAGCGGCGGCAGCACGCGTTTGAAGGCCTGCGGCAGGATCACATGGCGCATCGACTGCGCAGCGTTCAGGCCCAAGGAGCGCGCGGCTTCATCCTGACCGCGGGCGATGGACTGCACGCCGGCGCGGACGATCTCGGCCACGTAGGCGCCGGTGAACAGCGCCAGCGCCGCCACACCGGCGAACTCGCGAGAGAGGTTCAGCACGGTGCCGATGAAGAAGTAGAAGATGAAGATCTGCACCAGCAGCGGCGTGCCGCGCACCAGTTCGACGTAGAGGGTCGAGAGATCGTGCAGGGTCGGGTTCTTCGACAGGCGGCAGAGACCGGTGAACAGGCCGATGAACAGGCCGAACGCGCCGGACACGAAGGAGATCCACACCGTGGTCCACAGGCCCCAGGCCAGCGGGCCGGCAGCCCAGTGGCGGGTCGAGCCAACTACATCGCCCTCGGCGACGTCGTCGTTCTCGGAAAACTGCAGGGTGTCGGCAGCCACGCTCAGCACCTGCTGCTTGCCGTCCTCGTCCACCAGGGTGACACGGGCGTTGCCGCCCTGATCCTCGATCTTCTCGACCCGCGAGACGTTGTCCGCGCGCAGCGGCTCTTCTGCCTGGTAGGCGAAGTACTGCGGGACGCGATTCCAGCGCCACTCGTAGGAAATCAGCGAAGTGGAGTACCAGAGGGCCAGGCCGATCAGCAGGAGGATCAGTCCGGTCAGCCCATGCCAGGGCCAGGTTGGGCGTTTCGTTCTAGCCACGAATCTCTACCGTGAAAATGCGAACGCGCAGGCTCATGGCCTGCGCGTCGGGACAACCAGCGTCAGACGTGGATTATTCCATGTCCTTAAGCCAGTCGGTGTTCTTGAACCACTTGTCATGCAGGCGATCGTAGGTGCCGTCTTCGCGAATCTGCTTGAGGAAGTTGTTGATGAAGTTGATCGAGTCGTAGTCGCCCTTCTTCAGACCAAAGGCCAGCGGCTCGTAGGTGAACGGCTGGTCCAGGTGCACCAGCTTGCCGGCACCGAACTTGCTCACGCCGACGACGTTGTAGGGCGAGTCGTAGATGAAGGCGTCCGCCTTGCCGTTGACTACGTCCATGACCGCTTCGGGCTCGTTGTCGAAACCGTGGTACTGAGCCTTGGACAGCTGCTTCTTGGCAACGAATTCGCCGGTGGTGCCGATCTTGGAGGTGATGCGGTATTTCGCGTCGTTCAAGTCCTTGTAGGACTTGATCTCGCCTTGCAGTTCCTTGCGGATCAGCAGGGTCTGGCCGACCACGATGAAGGGATCGGAGAAGTTCAGGCGCAGGTTGCGTTCCTGGGTCAGAGTCATGCCCGAACCGATCATGTCGAACTTGTCGGTGAGCAGGGCCGGGATGATGCCGTCATAGGCGGTGGAGACCAGCTCCAGCTTGACGTTCATGGATTTGGCCATGGCCTTGAGCAGGTCCACTTCGAAACCGACAATCTGACCGCGCTTGTTGGTCATCTCGAACGGCATGTAGGTCGGGTCCATGCCTACGCGCAAGGTGCCGCGCTTGGCCGCTTCATCGATGGCGCCGGCCTGAGCCGCGCTGACGCTGACCAGAGCGCAGACGCCCATCACCAGCGATGCCAGGTACTTTTTCATCCCCAAACTCCCAAGCAAGTGAAAGAACTTCTTGTTTTTTCCAGCGATCGAATCGCGCGCGCCCAGGCATGCCGGGCGCAGAAGGGTGCGAAGCGTACCCCATGCGGCAGATATCTCAATCTTTTCTGGATAGCTGGCGAAGGGTACCAGCAGCGGTGCGCGGGGAAAACAGGCTAAACCGCCACGCCTCCCTCGCCCCGGACGGGACGAGGGAGGCGCTGGGTCAGGATTGCGCGGCGGGCAGTGCCATGGCGCCCTGCTCCGCGACCGGCGCCAGGGGCACGGCCGGAGCATGAGCGTCGGCCTGCAGCGATTGCCGCCAGGGGCCGATCCACTGTTCCTTGTCACCCTGCCAGAGCGCCAGGTGCAGGCGCGACAGCGCCACCGGGTCACTCAGCAGCGCCAGGCGGCGGTTGCCGTCGAGCTGCTCGGGGCCGGCTTCCAGCGCCTTCTCGACCAGCGCGGTGCGGGTCGCCTCGATGGCGGCGGACTGGCCGTGGCGGGCAGTGCCCATGGCGCAGGCCAGGGCGTTCAGCACCGGGTCGACGGCGGAGCGGACGAAGCCGTCCTTCAGCGCCTGCCAGCGGTTCTGGTAGGTGTACTCGTCGGTGGCACGCAGCTCGCGCGGGGTGTCGTATTCCTCGGGGATGAGGAACAGCTTCTCGTCGCGCGAGGCCAGGCCCAGCTTGACCCGGCTGCTGATCACCGAGACCGGGATCGACAGCATCAGGGCGCCGACGATGGGCGACAGCCACCACAGGAAGCGCGGGTTCAGCCACGCCACCAGCAGGGCCCAGCACAGGCCCAGCAGGGTCTGCAGGCCGTGGCGACGGATCGCCTCGCTCCACGGGGTGTCGTCATCGTCACGCTGCGGCGACTTCCACTGGGCTTCCCAGCCGAGGAACGCGGCCAGCACGAAGCGGGTATGGAACAGCATGCGCACCGGGGCGAGCAGCACGGAGAAGAACATCTCCAGGAGCATGCTCAGGGTCACCTTGATCACACCGCCGTAGCCCTTGGCGCCCTTGGTCCAGATCAGCATGACGCTGAGCAGCTTGGGCAGGAACAGCAGAGTCAGGGTGGTGGAGAACAGGGCGATGGCCTTCTCCGGGTGCCACTGCGGCCAGATCGGGAACAGCTGGCGCGGCTCCAGGAAGTACTGCGGCTCCATCAACTGATGCACCGCCAGCAACGCGGTCGACAGCACCAGGAAGAAGAACCACAGCGGCGCCGACAGGTAGGACATCACGCCGGTGAGGAACACCGCGCGGTGCACCGGGTGCATACCCTTGACCAGGAACAGGCGGAAGTTCATCAGGTTGCCGTGGCACCAGCGGCGGTCGCGCTTGAGCTCGTCCAGCAGGTTGGGCGGCAATTCCTCGTAGCTGCCCTCCAGGTCGTAGGCGATCCACACGCCCCAGCCGGCGCGGCGCATCAGCGCGGCTTCGACGAAGTCGTGGGAAAGAATCGCGCCAGCGAAGGAACCCTTGCCCGGCAGCGGCGCCAGGGCGCAATGCTCGATGAAGGGTTTCACCCGGATGATCGCGTTGTGGCCCCAGTAGTGGGATTCGCCCAGCTGCCAGAAGTGCAGGCCGGCGGTGAACAGCGGACCGTAGACGCGGGTGGCGAACTGCTGCATGCGCGCATAGAGGGTGTCCATGCCCGACGCCTTGGGCGCGGTCTGGATGATGCCAGCCTCGGGGTTGGCCTCCATCAGGCGCACCAGCTTGGTCAGGCAGTCGCCGCTCATCACGCTGTCGGCGTCCATGACGACCATGTACTTGTACTGGCCACCCCAGCGACGGCAGAAGTCGTCGATATTGCCGCTCTTGCGCTTCACCCGGCGCCGGCGGCGACGGTAAAAGATGCGACCGAAGCCCAGGGCTTCCTTGCACAGCTCGATCCAGGCCTTTTCTTCGGCCATGGCGATGTCGGGCTGGTTGGTGTCGCTGAGCACGAAGAAGTCGAAGCGATCCAGCTCGCCGCTGGCCGCGACCGACTCGTAGGTCGCCCGCAGGCCGGCAAAGACTCGCGGGACATCCTCGTTGCAGATCGGCATCACGATGGCGGTGCGCGCCTCGGCGGCAATCGGCTCGCTGCCCGCACTGCTGCCGGAGATGCGGTAGCGGTCGCGGCCGGTGAGTAGCTCCCAGAAGCCCATCAGGGCAGTCCAGAAACCTGCCGAGACCCAGCAGAAGAGGATGGCGAAGAGCGCCAGCACGCCGAACTGGATGACGTACGGCAGCACCTGTTCCAGGGTCTGCAGGAAGGTCTGGCGGTTGATCTCTTCGAGGTCGACGAAGGCCCAGCCCTGGTAGGGCAGGATGCCTTTCATGTAGTAGGTGGCGACGCTGGTCTGGCCGAGCATGAGCAGGACCAGGATGAACCGGCGCAGCGAGCCGACCCGCTGCCAGCGCGCCTTGGGCAGGTCGCGGGAGGGCTTGGAGGGGTTGCTGCGCCCGGTCAGGCGACGCCAGCCGCGCATGATCGGGTTGGTGCGCCAGGGTTCGGGGATCACCTTGGTGCGCTGGATCGGCGGTGCGGCCTTGAGGTAGGTACGGCCGTTGTCGTCCATGCCCAGCATCTGGGCATCGTCGAGGTCCTGGCCGTAGCCGTGGCGCAGACGCGCACCGACCGAAGCCAGCGCAGCGTCTTCACCCTCGACGTCGCCAGCGAGCTGCTCGTGCAGCTCGCTGATGGAACCGGCCCTGGCCAGCCGCTCACGCTCCTGCGCCGAAAGGGGCAGGTGCGCGAGATAATCGGCCACCGGCGCGGTGGTAGCGGTGGAGTTATTCATCGGCAGGCAGCTGGTAGCTCCAGGTTTCGGAAATGGTCTGGCCGCCGTTCACCAGGGCAGCACGCATTTCCGTCGGCTTCTTCGGATCCTTGACCTTGATCCGCAGGGTCAGACGCCAGCCCTGGGTCACTGCGTTGTAGCGCAGGCTGTTTTCCTTCACTTCAGCGTTGTCGTCGGTGCTCACCTGGGTGCTCACCGGCGCATCGCCTGCCAGCGCCTTCAGAGTCGGGCCGACGAAATCGACGACCAGGGCGACACTGCCATCCGGCTGGCGGATCAGGTTCTTCTGCTTCACGTCACCAACCGAGCGCAAGGTCTGCATGACCCAGGCGTTCTTCGGATCGTGCAGGGCCTGCTCGTCCTTGGTCCAGCGCATGCGGTAGGCGAAGTCCAGCGGTTCGCCAGCTTCCGGACGCTTCTCGGGGTTCCAGAAGGCAACGATATTGTCGTTGGTCTCGTCCGGGGTCGGGATCTCCACCAGCTCGATGGTGCCCTTGCCCCAGTCGCCCTGCGGCTCGACCCAGGCCGACGGGCGCAGGTCGTAGCGGTCGTCGAGGTCTTCGTAGCGGGAGAACTCGCGGCCACGCTGCAGCAGGCCGAAGCCTTTCGGATTCTCGACGCTGTAGGCACTGACGGACAGGTGTTTCGGGTTGTTCAGCGGGCGCCAGATCCACTCGTCGTTGCCAGCATGGATCTGCAGGCCGGTGGAGTCATGCAGCTCCGGACGGAAGTTGTGCTCCGGCGACGGCTGGTTGGAGCCGAACAGGAACATGCTGGTCAGCGGCGCCAGGCCCAGCTTGGTCACCTTGTCGCGCAGGAACACGCGGGCCTTCACATCGACCACGGTGTCATTGCCCGGACGGATGGTGAAGCGGTACGCGCCAGTCGCACGGGGCGAATCCAGCAGCGCGAAGATCACCAGGTGCTTGTCCTTGGGCTTGGGTTTTTCGATCCAGAACTCGCGGAAGCGCGGGAACTCCTCACCCGACGGCAGCGCGGTGTCCAGCGCCAGGCCACGGGCGGACAGGCCCCACCACTGGTCCTTGCCGATGATGCGGAAGTAGCTCGCCCCCAGGAAGGTGGCGATCTCGTCCTGCTTGTCCGGCGAGTTGATCGGGTACAGCAGGCGGAAGCCGGCGTAGCCCAGATCCTTGGTGGCATTGGCATCGAACTTCAGGGAACCGAAGTCGAAACGGGAGGGATCGTATTTGATCTCCTTGACGTCGGTCGCCGTGACTTCGTTGATCTTCACCGGGGTGTCGAAGTGCATGCCCTGGTGATAGAAGCTGATCTTGAAGGGGGTCTTCTCGTCGGCCCAGTAGGCCTTCTCGTTACGGAAGCGAATCTGCTGGTAATCGGCGAACTTCATTTCGCTGAATTCCGATGGCAGGTTGCTCGTCGGTGCGCTGTACTTCTCTGCAGCCAGCGCCTTGGCCTTTTCGCCAACGTCGTCGAGATTGAAGGCCCAGGCATGGGTAGCGCTCAACGCCAACAGGGCGGAGCCGACCAGTCCGCGAAGGATTTGGCGCGAAAGCGGTTGTTGAACGGAACGGAAAATCACGAGTCCCCCTCGTCCGTGAACACAAAACGATTAAAGCCAGCAAAGGCGATGCCAATCTGCTGGCGATTGAATTCCGACCCCGGTGAGCCTGAATGATTCCCCGATTTTTTCCGCGGGTACTTCAGGCTCCCGGAGGCGCATTGTTCTAAGTGCATAAGCCCTAACCATCATCCCACGGCGATATGACAAGCTGCCGCGCGTTCAAGCCTCCAGTAGAAAGGTCACCGGGCCGTCATTGACCAGGTGGACCTGCATGTTGGCGCCAAAACGGCCAGTGGCGACCAGCGGATGACGCTCTCGCGCCTGTTCCACGAGTAGATCGAACAACGCGGCGCCCTTTTCAGGTGGCGCCGCGCTGGAAAAGCTCGGTCGCAGCCCCTTTCGGGTATCCGCGGCCAGGGTGAACTGCGAGACCAGCAGCAGACCGCCGCCGACATCGCTCAATGAAAGGTTCATTTTACCTTCATCGTCGCCAAACACTCGATAGTTAAGCAGCTTGTGCAACAAACGGTTCACTGACTCTTCATCATCCTGGGGTTCTACCCCCACCAGGGCCAGCAGCCCATGGTCGATGGCGCCGACGATTTCGCCGTCGACCTCGACGCGGGCACCACGCACCCGCTGGATCAGACCCTTCATTCAGCCTCCGGCGGCAGGTTCAGCAGACGCCGGCCGATCTCGTTGGTGGCGCGCACCAGCGCATCGGTGATGCCCGGCTCACCGGCCACATGGCCGGCGTCGCGGACGATCTGAAGCTCACTGTTGGGCCAGGCCTTGTGCAGCGCCCAGGCGTTGTCCAGCGGGCAGACCACGTCATAGCGGCCATGGACGATCACGCCCGGCAGGTGGGCGATCTTGTGCATGTCGCGCAGCAGTTGGTCGGGCTCGAGGAAGCCGTCGTTGACGAAGTAATGGTTTTCGATCCGGGCGATGGACAGCGAGCGGTGCGGGTCGGCGAAGCGCTCGACCACCGCCGGGTTCGGCCGCAGCGTGGCAGTGCGGCCTTCCCAGGTGGACCAGGCACGAGCAGCGTGCATCTGGGCGATCTGGTCCGGGCCGGTCAGGCGGCGGTGGAAGGCGTGCAGCAGGTCGTCGTGCTCGTCGGCAGGAATCGGCGCCAGGTAGTCCTCCCAGTAATCGGGGAACAGGCGGCTAGCGCCTTCCTGGTAGAACCAGCGAATCTCCTGCGGGCGGCAGAGGAAGATGCCGCGTACGATCAGCGCCAGCACGCGCTCGGGATGTGCCTGGGCGTAGGCCAGCGACAGGGTCGAGCCCCAGGAGCCGCCAAACAGCACCCACTTGTCGATACCCAGGTGCTCGCGGATGCGCTCGATATCCGCGACCAGGTGCCAGGTGGTGTTGTTCTCCAGGCTCGCGTAGGGCGTGGAGCGGCCACAGCCGCGCTGGTCGAAGGTGACGATGCGGTAGATATTGGGATCGAAGAAGCGCCGCGACATGGCATCGCAACCGGAGCCCGGGCCGCCATGGATGAACAGAACCGGCAGTCCGTCGGGCGTGCCGCTCTCGTCCACGTAGAGGACGTGCGGCTCTTCGACGGCCAGTTCATGGCGCGCGTAAGGCTTGATTTCCGGATACAAAGTTTGCATGGCTCGCTCCTGGATCAGTACGTACGGTCGCTCCGGACCAGTAACCATCCTAGGGCCTGTCGCCACCTTATAGAAAGTCGCGTTGCCGCGGCGCGACTTCCATCGAAAGTCTTCGGCCCCCACGGTGTCGGGCATGATACTCGGGCCAGCGAAAAACCCATAAGGGAGTTAGTGAGCCATGCCACGGAAGTTGTTTCTTTCTCTGTTCCTGCTGCTGTTCGCTCTGAGCGGCTGTGGCCGGGACGATCCGCGCGCGCAATTGGATGCCGCCGTCAAACAATTGCAGGACAACCTCGAAGCCAAGAATAGCGGGGCCGTGATCGATCAGCTGGCCGGCGAGTTCCGCGCCAATGGCGAGTTCGAGCGCGACTGGGCCAAGCGCACCATGACGCTGATGTTCCTGCGCCACCAGCAGGTCAAGGTGATCCTGCTCAGCAGCGAGAGCCGGATCGACCCGACCTATACCAATCGCGGCCATACTGACGCGCAAGTCGCCCTCACCGGCGCCGAGAACCTCATCCCCGACAGCGCCGGGCATTACGCCGTGAAGCTGGAGTGGTGGCGCGAAGGCTCTGAATGGAAACTGGCGAGGCTCGATTGGCAATGACTCTCCTCCTGCAACACCGCATCCGCGCCGCCGGCCTGCTGCTGCGCAACGACGAGATCCTGCTGGTGCGCCATGAGGTGGCCGGCGACGTGTACTGGATTCCGCCGGGGGGCGGCTTCGAGTCGGACAAGGACCAATCCACCCGCGACACGGTGCGGCGCGAGTGCCGGGAGGAAACCGGGCTGGCGGTGGAAGTCGGCCCGCTGGTCTACGTGCGCGAGTTCGCCGAGCCGGTGGCCGGGCGCTTCCACATGGAGCTGTTCTACCGCGTGGATGCCTGGGATGGCCGGGTCAGCCTGGACAACCTGCGCGGCATGGGCGGCGACGAGTTCGATATCCGCGAGGTCGCCTGGGTACCGCGCCAGGAACTGCCGCGCCTGCCCTCCTACTACCCCGCCGAATTGCTCGACGATGTCTGGGAGCGCCTGGCCGAGGTGCAGCCACTGATCCGCCACCTCGGCCTGCAACGCTAGCAGCGTTACTGCACCGGTTCGCTGGTGGGCTTGGCGATGATCGCCTGCAGCTCTGCGGTCATGGGGAATTCCAGGTTGAGGTTCTTCGGCGGGATCGGTTGCTCGAACCAGCGCTGGTAGATGCCCTTGATCTCGCCCGAGGCGTAGAGGTCAGCCAGCGTCTGGTTGACCAGCGCGAGGAACTGCGGATCGTCGCGGCGCACCATGCAGGCATAGATTTCCCGCGACTGCGGCTCGCCCACCACTACCCAATGATGCGGGTCGCGCGCCTTGGCCTTCTCGCCGTAGAGCAATGCGTCATCCATGTAGAAGGCTACCGCGCGGCCGGATTGCAGCATGAGGAAGGCTTCGCCATGGTCCTTGGCGCTGACCACGTTCATGCCCAGCTTGTGCTCGGCGTTGTAGGCCTTGAGGTAGCGCTCGTTGGTGGTGCCGGCGGTGGTCACCACGTTCTTGCCCTTGAGGTCATCGAAGCCCTGGATGCCGCTGTCCTTGGCGGTCAGCAACTGGCCCTTCACGTAGATGAAGCCGTAGGAGAAGGCGACCTGCTTCTGGCGCTCTGCGGTGACGCCGGTGGAGCCGCACTCCAGGTCGACCGTGCCGTTCTGCACCAGCGGGATGCGCGTCTGCGAGGTCACCAGGTTGTACTTCACCTTCAAGTCCGGCTTGTCGAGCTTCTGCTTGATGCGCTCGACCACCTTGCCGGCCAGGTCCACCGAGTAGCCCATGGGTTGGCCGCTGTTGTCGCCCAGGTAGGAGAACGGCACCGAGGCGTCGCGATAACCCAGGGTTATCGTGCCGCGATCGGCGACCTTCTTCAGCGTGCCGTCCAACGTTTCGTTCGCCTGCGCCAGCGCGCAGACCAGGCTGGACGCCGCCAGCATTCCCAGTGCGAGTCGTTTCATGGGTTCGATCCCTCTTGTTGTTGTGAGTCGGGTTGAGGTTCAGGGCCGTGCAGCGATCACGGTGATTTCCACCAACACGGACGGCCGCGCCAGCAGCGCCTGCACCGTGGTGCGGGTCGGCGCGCAGCCTTCGGGCAACCAAGCGGACCAGACGCCGTTCATGGCCTCGAAGTCAGCGACGATGTCCTTCAGGTAAATGGTCGCGCTGAGGATGTTCGCCTTGTCAGTGCCGGCCTCGGCCAGCAGTGCGTCGATCTTCGCCAGCACTTCGCGGGTCTGGTCCTGGATATCGGTGGCCTCTCCGGGCACCTGCCCGGAGAGGAAAACCAGCGAGCCGAAGACCATAGCGCCGGAAAGGCGGTCGTTGGTGGCGATGCGTGTGAGTTGCATGGTGGGTCTCCTAAATCCGATGGAATCAGCCGGCCAGCCGTTCGGGGGTCAGGCCGCTGGTGTCGATAGCCGGCCGGCGCCCGGCAATCTGCGCGGCAATCAGCTGTGCGCTGCCGCAGGCCAGGGTGAAGCCCAGCGCACCGTGGCCGAGATTCAGCCAAAGCCCGCGCGGCCCGCAGGCGCCCACCAACGGCACGCCGGTGGGCGTGGCTGGGCGCATGCCGGCCCACTCGACGGCTGCGCCGTAATCGCAGGCGTCGGGCAGGGTCTCCGCCGCCTGCTGGCGGATCAGCGCCAGCCGCTTGGGCTCCAGGCTCGGGTCGAAGCCGACGATGTCGACCATGGCGGCAATGCGCAGGCGCTCGCCGATGCGCGCGTAGACCACCTTGCGGTCGTAGTCGGTCAGGCTCACGTCCGGCGCGTGATCATTGGCGCGGATCGGCGCGGTCAGGCTGTAGCCCTTCAGCGGATAGAGCGGCAGACGCGGCCCGCGCGGCAGCAGTGCTGCGCTGCGGTAGCCGGCGGCGAGCACGACGTGATCGGCCTTGAAGCTCTGCCCGCCCGCCTCCACCCCGACCACCGCGCCATTGCACAGAATCAGCCGGGATGCCGGATGGCCATAGAGGATGCGGCAGCGGCCGGACGCCTGCAGCCGCTCGGCCAGCCGCTGGCAGAACAGGAAGCAGTCGGCAACCTCCTCGTCCGGCGTATGGATGCCACCGACGAAGGGCGCACGCTCCAGCGCCGGGTCCAGCTCGCGGCACTGCTGCGCCGAGAGCACGAATTGTTCGGCAGGGTCGGACAGGTTCTGCCTCGCACTGAGGAAGCTGCCTTCATCGCGGAAGGCCACCAGCTTGCCGTTGCGACGCCAGTCGAAACCCGTCAGCCCGTCCTCGCGCCACTGCGCCAATGTAGCCTGGCTGAACAGCGCAAGACGCAGAAGGTGTTTGGCGTTGGCCTGGTTCACCGAGCGCCGGCAGGCGGCGGTGAACTCCAGCAGCCAGCGCCATTGCGCCGGGTCCAGGCGCGGGCGCAGGCGCAGCGGCGAATCGCCGCGCAGCAGCCAGCCCAGCGCCTGCTGCGGCACGCCGGCATCGGCCAGCGGCGCGACATAGCGGTAGGACAGCTGGCCGCCGTTGGCGAAGCTGGTTTCCAGCCCGGCCTGATCCCGAGCTTCCAGCACGGTGACGTCGAAGCCTTCGAGGACCAGCGCCTGGGCCGTGGCCAACCCGACCACGCCCGCGCCGATGATGCAAACCCGCTGTGCCATTGCCTTCTCACTGCCCATCCATTCCTGGCCCCGACCTTAGGCCCGCGTGACAGGCGGCGAACAATGAATAAACATGGGCAACCCATAACCTTGCGTTATACGCACAGGTTACCCACACCACGGGAGAGGCCCATGCGCCTGCGCCATATCGAAGTGTTCCAGGCCATCCGCGAGACCGGTTCGGTCAGCGGCGCTGCGCAACTGCTGCACGTCTCGCAGCCGGCGGTGACCAAGGTGCTGCAGCATGCCGAGCAGCAGCTGGGTTTCCCGCTGTTCCTGCGTGTACGCGGCAAGCTGCAGGCAACGCCCGAGGCGCTGGAGCTGGAGCGCGAAGTGGCCAAGGTCAGCGAAAGCCTGCAGGGCGTGCGGCGCCTTGCGCAGAGCCTGCGCGGCCAGCCGGAGAACCGCCTGCGCGTGGGCGCCACGCCAGCGATGGCGCTATCGCTGCTGCCGCCAGTGATCCGCGAATGGACCGACCGCTACCCGCAGAGCAGCTGCGAACTGGCCACCCAGCACTCCCGCGAACTGGTGCAGAACCTGCTGATGCGCGAACTCGACCTCGCCCTCACCCTGCAGCAGACCGACCACCCCGGCCTGCGCTCGCAGCCCATCGCCAGCGGCCCGCTGGTCGCCCTGGCGCCATGCGGCCACTGGCCGGAAGATCGTTTGGGCCAGCCCCTGACGCTGGACGAACTGGCCGGCGAACCGATGATCGGGCTGTCCACTTCCGACCCGCTGTCGGCACGCCTGGAAAGCCATCTGGCCAACGTCGAACCGCCACCGCGCGTGCGCATCGCGGTGCAGACCTATGCGTTGGCAAGAACGCTGGTGGAAGCCGGAACGGGATTGGCGCTGGTCGACCCCTTTACCGCCCTGGGTGCAGACAAGCGCCTGACAGTGCAGCGAACCTTGTCACCCACCGTAAAGGTGACGCTCTACGCCCTGACCCGCGCCGACGAAACCCCGCCGCACACCCAGGCGCTGCTGCTGGAGATGCTGGTGCGGCATGCCGAGAAGCAACTGGCGCAGCACCGCTTCGAATAGTTTTCCCGGCAGTGCGGGCAAGCAGACCGGGCGGATCAGCATCCTTGGTTTAAAGTGGCGCCCCATCTGCGCCCGTCTTCACCCGTGGGCGTTCAGGACACCGTTGAACCGGAATCGACAAGGAAAGCCATGTCTCGCGAGCAAGCCGACGCACTGCACCAACAAGCCATGAACCTGGACGACCAGGGCGATAGCGATGCGGCCCTGGCGCTGTATCTCCAGGCCATCGAGCTCGCACCGGAGAAGTCGGAAACCCACTACAACATCGGCCTGATCTACAAATACCGCGGCGACTGGCCGGCTTCGCAGCGCTACAACCAGCAGGCCGTCGACCTGACGCCGGACGATGAAGCGGCCAACTGGAACCTCGCCATCGCCGCCACGGCGCTGCGCGACTGGAGCTGTGCGCGGGCCGTGTGGAACCGGCTCGGGATCGCAATCGAGCTGGGTGACCAGCCCATCGAGGCCGACTTCGGCATGACCCCGGTGCGCCTGAATGCCGACGAGAGTGCCGAGGTCGTGTGGGCACAGCGCATCGACCCGGTGCGCGCCAGCCTGCTGAACATCCCCTACCCGGATTCAGGCTTCCGCCATGGCGACATCGTCCTGCACGACGGCGCCGCGGTCGGCTACCGCGAAAACCAGGGCCGCGAATATCCGGTGTTCAACGTCCTCGAGCTGTTCACCGCCTCCCCCCACAGCACCTACGAAATCGACCTCCGCCTCGGCTCGCCGGAAGACCTCGACGAGCTGCAGCAACACCTGGATGAGCTGGAGATCGCCAACGAATCCTGGTCGAAGAACGTGCGCGTGCTGTGCCGCCAATGCTCGGAAGGCCACCCGCACGAGCAGCACGATCACGAGCTGGAGGAAGAGGAAAGCTGGCAGCAGGAGCAGTTGCTTGCCGTCGCTACCAACGACGAAGCCCAGTTGCGCGCGGTCCTGGCCGACTGGGCGAACGATCAGCGGTGCGTCGAGCACATCGAATGCACGCTGGAAGGTGTGCGTTCCTGAAGCGATGTTGCGAATGAAAAGACAGCCCCCTGCCGCACCAGGGAAGCGCCGCCGGGATGCGTGGTCCGGCGGCGCCGCGCCGACAGTCCTGGCGCGGCAGGAAGCTGCGTAAAACTTAGCGGCCGTAGCGCTCGCGGCCCCAGGCGATGAAGGTTTCCAGCAGGCGCCGGAGTACCCGGGCGGTCGGTGCGGCGAGGTCTTCACGGTAGCCGAAGGGCGCCTGTTCATCCATGTAGTTGCACTGCGCAAGCTCCAGCTGCACGGCGTGCACGTTGTCCTGCGGCTGGCCGTACTGGCGAGTGATGTACCCGCCCTTGAAGCGGCCATTGAGGATGTGCCGGTAGGCCGGTGCATCGGCACACACCGCGACCAGTCGCTCGGCCAGCTCTGCATCGCAGCTCGCGCCGCTGTTGGTGCCGATGTTGAAGTCCGGCAGCTTGCCGTCGAACAGGTGCGGGATCACCGAGGCAATCGAGTGGGCGTCCCACAGTAGCGCGTAGCCGAACTCGGCCTTCAGGCGCGCCAGCTCGTCGGCCAGGGTGCGGTGGTAGGGCGTCCAAACTTCGGCGAGGTAACGCGCGCGCTCCTCTGGCGACGGCGTCTGGCCGTCCTTGAACAGCGGGCGGCCGTCGAACAGGGTGTCCGGGTAGAGGCCGGTGGTAGCGGTGCTGTACAGCGGTTTGTCGTCGGCCGGGCGGTTGAGGTCGATGACGTAGCGTGAGTAGCCGGCAGCCAGGGTGCTGGCGCCCAGTTCGTCGGCGAAGGCGTAGAGCCGTGGGATGTGCCAGTCGGTGTCGGCCAGCTCGCGGGCTTCATCTACGAGGCCGTTTTCCACGGCCGGGGTCAGGCGGGTGCCGGGGTGCGGCATGCTGATCAGCAGCGGCACGCGGCCGCGTTTGAATTCGAGAACGTTGTCCATGGGGGCTATCTCCAAACCTAGCGAGATGTATTCGTTGTTCTTGGGAGCAGCGGTTTCCTGCTGCAAATCCGTGCCGCTGTTTCCCTCTCCCCCGCCCTGGCTGCGCGCCCCGCTCCGAAGGGAGAGGGAGCCGTCCGTGCCGGCTGATACCACCGCTTCATCTTGCACCGAACGGTCCCCTCTCCCGCTTGCGGGAGAGGGTTAGGGAGAGGGGTCTTTGCGCTTGGCTCCGCAGCGGGGCTGTTCGCGAGCAAGCTCGCTCCTACGAAGAGCAGACTCACAGCTCTTCGCCGTGACGAATGACGCGCTTGGGCAGGTCACCGCCGAGCCAGTAGGCGAGTTCGGCGGGGCGCTGGATGTCCCAGGCGATGAAGTCGGCGACCTTGCCCGCTTCCAGGCTACCGTGGCTGTCGGCCATGCCCAGCGCGCGCGCGGCGTTGAGGGTGACGCCTGCCAGGGCCTCTTCCGGGGTCAGGCGGAAGGCGGTGCAGGCCATGTTCAGCATCAGGCGCAGCGACAGCGCGGGCGACGTCCCGGGGTTGAGGTCGCTGGCGATGGCGATGTTCACGCCGTGCTTGCGCAGGGCATCCATCGGCGGCAGCTGGGTTTCGCGCAGGACGAAGAAGGCGCCCGGCAGCAGCACGGCGACGGTGCCGGCCTCGGCCATGGCAATGGCGTCGCTCTCGTCCATGAATTCCAGGTGGTCGGCGGACAGCGCGCCATACCGCGCGGCGAGGCTGGAGCCATGCAGCGAGGACAATTGCTCGGCATGCAGCTTCACCGGCAGGCCCAGGCGCTGGGCAGCCTGGAATACCCGCTCGACCTGCGCCGGGGAGAACGCCAGGTGCTCGCAGAAGGCGTCTACCGCGTCCACCAGCCCCCCTTCGGCCAGCGCCGGGAGGATATGATTGCAGACCTGCTCGATGTACTCGTCAGCGCGGCCGGCGTATTCCGGCGGCAAGGCGTGGGCGGACAGGCAGGTGGTACGTACCGTCACCGGCAGCTCCTGCTCCAGCCGGCGGGCCACGCGCAGCATGCGCCGCTCGCTATCCAGGTCCAGGCCGTAGCCGGATTTCACTTCCAGCACGGTCACGCCATCGGCCAGCAGCGGGCGGGCACGCTTGATGGCGCTGGCCAGCAGCTCGTCCTCGCTGGCCTCGCGGGTGGCGCGCACGGTACTGGCGATGCCGCCGCCGGCTGCGGCGATCTCGGCATAGCTGACGCCGTTCAGGCGCTGCTCGAACTCGCCGCTGCGGTCACCGCCGAACACCAGGTGGGTATGGCAGTCGATGAAGCCGGGCGTGACCCAGGCGCCGCCCAGATCGGTGCTCTGGATCGGGCGCTCGGGCAGTTCGACGCGCGGGCCGATCCAGCTGATGCGCTCGCCCTCGGTGATGATCGCGGCGTCCTCGATGATCGAGTAACGGCCGTCCTTCATGGTCGCTGCGTGGCAGTGCTGCCAGAGGTGTTTCATTGCAGTCTCCCGATGCTCGCGCCGACGCTGTGCAGCGCCGCCGGGTTGGCCAGCAGCTCGGCGGCGCGGGCGATGTCCGGCGCCAGCCAGCGATCGCTGTCATAGGCCGGCACCTGCTCGCGCAGCAGGCTCCAGGCGCAGTCGGTGCCGCTGCCGAAGCGCTGCGGCTTGAGGAATTCGAAGGCCTGGGCGGCCAGCAGGTATTCGATGGCGAGGATGCGCCGGCTGTTGTCCAGGGCTCGGCCGAGCTTGAGCGCGGCGCTGGTGCCCAGGCTCAGGTGGTCTTCCTGCAGGCCGGAGGTGACGTAGTTGTCCACCACCGCCGGCTGCGCCAGCTGGCGGTTCTCGCCGGCCAGCGAAGCGGCGACGTACTGCACGATCATCATCCCCGAGTTGACCCCCGGCTTGCTGACCAGGAAGGCCGGCAGGCCGCTGACCAGCGGGTTGATCAGGCGGTCCAGGCGTCGCTCGGAGACCCCGCCCAGCTCAGCCACGGCAATCGCCAGCAGGTCGGCAGCCATGGCCACGGATTCGCCGTGGGGATTGGCCTGGGACACCACCCGGTAGTCGTCCGGCGTGCCCAGCACCAGTGGATTGTCGGTGGCGGAATTGAGTTCGGTCTCGATCTGTTTCGCCGCGTGCTCCAGTTGGTCGCGGCAGGCGCCGTGGATCTGCGGCATGGAGCGGATGCTCAGGGCATCCTGGGTGCGAATGCCCTTGCTGCTCGCGATCACTTCGCTGCCTTCAAGCAGCGCGCGCAGGTTGGCGCCGACCTTCTGCATGCCCGGGTGCGGCTTGAGCGCAATGATCTCGGCGTCGAACGCGTCGATCTGCCCGCGCAGGGCTTCGAAGCTCATGGCACCAATCACGTCGGCCCACTGCGCGAGGCGGTTTGCCTCGTCGAGGGCGAGGCAGCTCAGGCCAGTCATGCAGGGTGTGCCGTTGACCAGGCAGAGCCCGTCCTTGGCGCCCAGTTGCACCGGCTCCAGGCCTTCGGCGGCCAGGGCCTGGAAGGCCGGCACCACTTCGCCGCGATAGCTCACCTCGCCGATGCCCAGCAGCGCCACGCCGACGTGGGCCATGTGGGTCAGGTAGCCCACCGAGCCCTGTGCCGGTACGCGCGGGGTGATGCCGTGGTTGAGCAGCGCCAGCAGTGCTTCCACCACGCGACGGTGCAGGCCGGATTTGCCATGGCTGTAGTTGGCGATGGCGGCGGCGATGATCGCGCGGGTCTGTTCGTCCTTGAGCGGCTCGCCCACGCCGCAGGCATGGCTGAGCAGGGTGTTGCGCGACAGCTGCGCCAGTTGCTCGCCCTGCAGCACCACGTTGCACAGCGCACCCAGGCCGGTGCTGATGCCATAGGCCCGCTCGCCCCGGCTGACGATGCTCTCGACGATGCCGTGGGCGTTGTCGATGCGCGCCCAGGCGGCCGTCGACAGTTGCAGGCGCGCACCCTGGCGCGCCACCTGGACCAGGTCCTGCCAGCGCAGCGGGCCGTTGCCGAAGGTGATGGTGGAAGAGGACGACATGCGGAGCTCCTGTAGGCGGGGAAGCCCCCTTCCCCGCCGGCGAATGGTGTTACAGCGCGGCGACGCGGCGCTGGACGAAGCGGTCGACGTACTCGTCGGCGGGCTTGTGCAGGATGTCAGCGGGCGCGCCCACCTGGATCAACTGGCCGTCCTTGAGGATGGCGATGCGGTTGCCGATGCGCACGGCTTCATCGAGGTCGTGGGTGATGAAGACGATGGTCTTGTGCAGGGTCTTCTGCAGCTCCAGCAGCTGGTCCTGCATGTCCGCGCGGATCAGCGGGTCGAGGGCGCTGAAGGCTTCGTCCATGAGGATGATGTCGGTGTCCGCGGCCAGTGCGCGGGCCAGGCCGACGCGCTGGCGCATGCCGCCGGAGAGCTGGTGCGGGTAGGACTTCTCGTAGCCCTTCAGGCCCACGGTGGCGATCCAGTGCAGCGCGCGCTCTTGGCACAGTGCCTTGCTCTCGCCGCGGATCTTCAGGCCGTAGGCGACGTTGTCGAGCACGCTCTTGTGCGGCAGCAGGCCGAAGCTCTGGAACACCATGCTGATCTTGCGCCGGCGGAAGTTCTCCAGCGCGGCCGAGTCATAGGCGAGCACGTCCTCGCCATCCACCAGGATCTGCCCGCTGGTGGGGTCGATCAGGCGGTTGAAGTGGCGCACCAGGGTCGACTTGCCGGACCCGGACAACCCCATGATGACGAAGATTTCTCCGGCCTCAATGGACAGCGAGAGGTCGTTGACGCCGACCACGCAATCGGTGGCGGCGAGCACCTCGGCCTTGCTCTTGCCCTGGCGGATCATCGCCAGCGCCGAGTCGGCCTTGGCGCCGAAGATCTTGTAGACGTTCTTGACCTGGATCTTGCTCATTTGCTGGCCTCATGGTGGCGCGAGCGGCCGTAAGCCTGGGTGATGCGGTCGATGACCACGGCGAGGATGACGATGGCGAGACCCGCCTCCAGTCCCTTGCCGACGTTGAGCGTCTGGATGCCCACCAGCACGTCCTCACCCAGCCCACGGGCGCCGATCATCGAGGCGATGACCACCATCGACAGGGCCATCATGGTGGTCTGGTTGATGCCGGCCATGATGCTTGGCAGCGCCAGCGGCAGCTGCACACCGAACAGTTGCTGGCGGCGGTTGGCGCCGAAGGCGGTGATGGCTTCCATCACCTCGCGGTCGACCTGGCGAATCCCCAGGTCGGTGAGGCGGATCAGCGGCGGAGCGGCGTAGATCACGGTGGCGAAGATCGCCGGCACCTTGCCCAGGCCGAACAGCATCAGCACCGGGATCAGGTACACGAAGCTGGGCATGGTCTGCATGATGTCCAGCATCGGCAGCAGCACGGCGCGGAAGCGGTCGCTGCGGGCGGCGACGATGCCTAGCGGGATGCCGATCAGCACCGAGATGATAGTTGCCACCATCATCAGCGCGAGGGTCTGCATCAGCTTGTCCCACAGGCCCACGGCGCCTACCAGGAACAGCAGGCCGACGATGACCACGGTCGGCAGGATGCGCCGGGTGGCGTGCCAGGCGATGCCGGCGACGATGGCCAGCATCAGCCACCAGGGAGTGGCCCGCAGCACGCTCTCCAGGTTGACGATGGCCCACAGCAGGGTGTCGGAGATGTGGCGGAACACGTCGCCGTAGTTGGTAACCAGGGCATCGACCCAACCGTTGACCCAGTCGGCGATGGAGAAAGTGAAGCGCTCGGGAAACATGGCACGTACTCGTCAGGAGTGGGCATCGCCGGGGAAGCAGCGCCTCCCCGGATTCGGCGGCGTCAGAGCGCGGCCTGGACCTTCTTCGCAGCGTCCTCGCTGACCCAGGTGGTCCACACTTCCGGGTGCTCCTTGAGGAAGGCCTTGGCCAGTTGCTCGGAGGTGAGCTTTTCCTTGGCCATCTTCGCCAGGTTCTGGTTCAGCAGGTCGATGGGCAGGTTGACCTTCTCCAGCACCGCCACCAGTTCCGGGGCCTGATCGTGGAAGGCCTTGGACAGGCCGACCTGGATCTTCACGTCCTTGTTCACGCCCGGCTCGTCCAGCTTCACCAGGTCGGCCTGGCCCATCAGCGGCGTCGGCGACCAGTAGTAGAAGAGGATAGGCTCCTTGCGCTTGTAGCTCGACAGCACGGCGGCATCCAGCGCCGGGCCGGTGCCGGGGCGGAAGTTGGTGTACTTGTCCTCGAGGCCGTACTTCTTCAGCATCTCGGAGTTTTCCAGCTCGCAGGTCCAGCCGGCCGGGCAGTTGTAGAAGCGGCCCTTGCCCGGCTCTTCCGGGTCACGGAAGACTTCGGAGTACTGCGCAAGGTCGGTCACGGCCTTGAGGTTCGGCGCCTTGGCTTCGATGTTGCGCGCCTTGTCGCCCTCGATCACGAAGCGCGGCACGTACCAGCCCTCGGTGGCGCCGACGATGGGCGCGCCCACGCCGACCACCTTGTTGGCGGCGGCGGCCTTGTTCCAGGCGTCGCTGCGGCCGATCCATTCCTCACTGAAGATCTGGATGTCGTTGTTCGCCAGCGCCTGCTCCATGGTGATGGAGTTGCCCGGCAGGCTGTCGGTTTCGCAGCCGTAGCCGTTCTTCAGGATGATCTGCATGAGGTCGGTGAGCAGCATGCCGCTCTCCCAGTTCAGCCCGGCGAACTTCACCGGCTTGCCACTCTCGCACCAGCCGGCGGCCTGGGCCGATGCCAGGGTGCCGCCCAGCAGACCGGCAGACAGGAACAGGCCCAGCAGCGTCTTCTTGGTGTTGTTCATCTGATGCTCCTAAACGTGAATGAGGTTGGGCAGTGCAAGGGCCGCGAGTGCTTGTGGCCGCGCGGCCGGGCCGGTCTGTTCAGGTGCGGGCCGGCAGGATCAGCCGGTCCGGTACTGCCCGCGTGACGCGGAGGGCGACCAGGTAATAGAGAACGGCCGGAACCACGAGGCCGATGATCCAGGAGATGTCCACGCCACCCAGGGCGTCCACCAGCGGGCCGGTGTAGAACTTGGTGGAGATGAAGGGCAGCTGCACCAGCACGCCGATCACGTAGACGCTGATGCCCGGGATGTTCCAGCGGCCGTAGCGGCCATCGGGATCAGCCAGAGCCGGCACGTCGTAGTGCTCGCGGGTGATGCAGTAGTAATCGACCAGGTTGACCGCGCTCCACGGGGTGAAGAAGGCCAGCAGGAAGAGGATGAAAGACTTGAAGGCGCCGAGGAACGAATGCTGGCCGAGCAGCGCGATCAGGGTCGCGGCGCCGACGATCAGCAGGACGAACACCAGGCGCTGCACGCGGCTCACTTCCAGGTGGCCACGGAAGCCGCTGATCACCGTGGCGATGCACATGAAGCTGCCGTAGGAGTTCAGCGTCGAGATGGTGATCTTGCCGAAGGCGATGCTGAAATACAGCAGCGCGGCGACGGCGCCACTGCCGCTCAGGCCGACGATGTAGGCCACTTCATGGCCGGCGAACTGGCCGTTGGCCCCGGCCGCGGCGAATACGCCGAAGATCATCGCCACCTGCGCGCCGATCACCGAGCCTGCGCCCACGGCGAGGAAGGTCTTCACCGAGGAAGTCTTGCTCGGCAGGTAACGCGAGTAGTCGGCGACATAGGGGCCGAAGGCGATCTGCCAGGAAGCGGCCAGGGACACTGCGAGCAGGAAGCTGCTCCAGCTGAAATGACGAATCTGCAGCAGCGCGCCGACGTCGGTCTGGTTCACCAGGCGGCTGAACAGGTAGATGAAGGCGATCACCCCGATGACACTGGCGATGCGGCCGATCACGTGGATCACCCGGTAGCCGAGCACGGTCACCAGCACGATCACGCTGGCAAACATCAGGATGCCGACGCTGTCGCTGACGCCGAACAGCTGGCCCAGCGCCTGGCCGGACAGCACGGTGCCGGTGGCGGTGAAGCCCAGGTACATCAGACACACCAGCACGATCGGAATGGCCGCGCCGTAGACGCCGAACTGCACGCGGCTGGAGATCATCTGCGGCAGGCCGAGTTTCGGCCCTTGGGCAGCGTGCAGCGCCATCACGCCGCCGCCCAGCAGTTGGCCGATGAGCAGGCCGATCAGCGACCAGAACACATCGCCGCCCAGCACCACGGCCAGGGCGCCGGTGACGATGGCGGTGATCTGCAGGTTGGCACCCAGCCACAGGGTGAACTGGCTGTAGAGCTTGCCGTGGCGCTCGGCCTCGGGGATGTAGTTGATCGAACGCACTTCGATCAGGGGGTTGGAGCTATCACTGGCCTGGGACATCGTTATTGTTCTCCCGAAGGGATTTATTGTCTGTCGATGTGATGTACTGCTGCTTCACGGACCGGGCCGCCGCACGACGCCGTGCGGCGGCCCTCTCCCTGGTCCTGAATTTCTGCTGCATGGCAGGACCGTAGGGCGCATAACGCGCCAGCGTTATCCGCCAACACAACGGCGGATAACCTGTTCCAGGTTATCCGCCCTACGCGATTACTTGCCGGTGATCATCGGCAGGTTCAGGCCCTGCTCCTTCGCGCAGTCGATGGCGATCTGGTAGCCGGCGTCGGCATGGCGCATCACGCCGGTACCTGGATCGTTGGTCAGCACGCGGGCAATGCGCGCCGCCGCTTCGTCGGTGCCGTCGCAGACGATCACCATGCCCGAGTGCTGGGAGAAGCCCATGCCCACACCGCCGCCGTGGTGCAGCGAAACCCAGGTGGCGCCGCTGGCGGTGTTCAGCAGGGCATTGAGCAGCGGCCAGTCGGACACGGCGTCGGAGCCATCCTGCATGGCCTCGGTTTCACGGTTCGGGCTGGACACCGAGCCGGAGTCGAGGTGGTCGCGGCCGATCACGATCGGCGCTTTCAGCTCGCCGCTGCGGACCATTTCGTTGAACGCCAGGCCGAGCTTGGCGCGCTGACCCAGGCCGACCCAGCAGATGCGTGCCGGCAGGCCCTGGAAGCTGATGCGCTCGCGGGCCATGTCCAGCCAGCGGTGCAGGTGGGCGTCGTCCGGGATCAGCTCCTTCACCTTGGCGTCGGTCTTGTAGATGTCCTCGGCGTCGCCCGACAGCGCGGCCCAGCGGAACGGACCGACACCACGGCAGAACAGCGGGCGGATGTAGGCCGGGACGAAGCCGGGGAAGTCGAAGGCGTTGTCCACGCCCTCTTCCTTGGCCATCTGGCGGATGTTGTTGCCGTAGTCGAAGGTCGGGATGCCCTGCTTCTGGAACTCCAGCATGGCTTTGACGTGCACGGCCATGGACTGCTTGGCGGCTTTCACCACGGCTGCCGGGTCGGTCTGCGCGCGGTCGCGGTACTGCTCCCAGGTCCAGCCGGCCGGCAGGTAGCCGTTGAGCGGGTCGTGAGCGGAAGTCTGGTCGGTGACCATGTCCGGACGCACGCCGCGCTTGAGCAGTTCCGGGAGGATTTCCGCAGCGTTGCCCAGCAGGGCGATGGAGATGGCCTTGCCTTCGGCGGTGTACTGGGCGATGCGCGCCAGGGCATCGTCGAGGTTCTTGGCCTGTTCGTCGACGTATCGGCTGGCGAGGCGGAAATCGATGCGGCTCTGCTGGCACTCGATGTTCAGCGAGCAGGCGCCGGCCAGGGTCGCGGCCAGCGGCTGGGCGCCGCCCATGCCACCGAGACCGGCGGTGAGCACCCAGCGGCCCTTGAGGTTGCCGTCGTAGTGCTGACGGCCGGCCTCGACGAAGGTTTCGTAGGTGCCCTGGACGATGCCCTGGCTGCCGATGTAGATCCAGGAGCCGGCGGTCATCTGGCCGTACATCGCCAGGCCCTTGGCATCCAGCTCGTTGAAGTGTTCCCAGTTGGCCCAGTGCGGCACCAGGTTGGAGTTGGCGATCAACACGCGCGGGGCATTGGCGTGGGTCTTGAAGACGCCGACCGGCTTGCCCGATTGCACCAGCAGGGTCTCGTCTTCATTCAGCTCCTTCAGGGTCTCGACGATCTTGTCGTAGCACTCCCAGTTGCGCGCGGCGCGGCCGATGCCGCCGTACACCACCAGTTCCTTCGGGTTCTCGGCAACTTCCGGGTCGAGGTTGTTCATCAGCATGCGCAGCGGTGCTTCGGTCAGCCAGCTCTTGGCGTTCAGTTGGGTGCCGCGCGGGGCACGGATTTCGACGTCGCGGAATTTGGTCACGGAGGGCTCCTTCGCTTTGCTCGGGTCGTTGGCCGTGGGGGCGGCCTGGCGGTTCGTCCGACGGTGTCGAGGGGTCGTCACCATCATGTCTATGCTTGTATGTACAAGTATAAGCAAAGCGAGGGCCAACCTTGGCTGGCGGGGTATCCCAGCAGCCGGAGATTCCTATCAAACTATTGATTTATAAGGAGTAAAAGCAGAATTCGAGTGCTTCGATAACGGCTGACAGCAATCGCTGTCCTTCAGACAATTGCACCAGAAGCAGGCTTCGCTGCACCGTTTCGTTGCGTTCGGTAACACCGCTCGCTACCAAGGGACACAGGTTGTATAGACAAGCTCATTGGAGCGAGATTTAGGCACAGCATCTCCCGGATGCGCCCTCTCCCTGAAGGGAGAGGGTTAGGGAGAGGGAGCCCCTAGCACCCTCAACTTCACCCAGGCACCCGCTCACTTCAACGCCGCATCGATCCTCGTCGCCGCATCGGCCGTCACCCACGTCGACCACAGCTCCCGGTGCTCGCGGAAGAACTTCGCCCGCACGTCCGCCACGTCTCGGTGGTGCTCGGCCATGTCCGCCAGCAGCGCGTTGAACAGCGGCAACGGCAGCTCGACCTTCTCGAACACCTGCACCAGCGCCGGCGCCTTGTCATGGAAGTCGCGGGACACACCGATGCTGATCTTCGCCGGCAGCGAGCGTGATCCCTTGGGGTTGGGATCGTTGGCATCGGTCAGGGTCTTCCACGCCGCCTCGTCGAACGGCGGCTCCTCCAGCTGCACCAGCTTGAAGCGCCCCAGCAGCGGCGTCGGCGCCCAGTAATAGAAGAGCACCGGCTTGCCCTGGGCGATGGCCGAGCTGATCGCCGCATCCAGCGCAGGGCCGGCGCCGGTGCGGAAGTTCACGTAGCTGGCCGTCAGGCCATAGGCCTTGAGCTTCTGCGTGTTGACGATCTCGCAGGTCCAGCCGGTGGGGCAGTTGTAGAAGCGGCCCTTGTCCGGCTCCTCGTCATCCTTGAACAGCGCCTTGTACCTGGGCAGGTCGCTGACGGACTTCAGGTCCGGCGCGGAGGCCTTGATTCCCCGCTTCGCGTCGCCGTGCACCACGTAATCCGGCACCCACCAACCCTCATTCGCGCCCTTCACCGTCTCACCCACGGAGAACACCTGGCCGGCCTTCTCCGCCTGCTGCCAGACGGTGCTGCGCCCGGCCCACTGCTCGCCGGTGACCTGGATGTCGTTCTGCTTCAGCGCGCTCTCCATGGTCACGGTGTTACCCGGCACGGCGTCGGTCTGACAGCCGTAGCCCTTCTCGAGGATGAAGCGCAACACGTCGGTGGTGAACATGCCGCTCTCCCAGTTCAGCCCGGCGAACACCACAGGCTTCGGGTAGGGGCAGGCGGCGAAGGTCTGCGCGCACAGGCCCAGGGCCAGCAGCAGCGCGAACAGGCAACGGGGGGTGGACATGGGCGTCTCCGGGCGCGTCGGTGTCCCATTGGGTTTAGCCGCCGATCCGCGATTTGCCCACGACCATCGGACTGGAAATGCCACCGGCGGTGACATTCACTCCCTCCATGCACCACCGCACGCCAAGGCGAAATGTCGAACCACGCGGCCCTGCGCGCCATGGCATAGCGATTGCTATACCTGTATATACAGGAACGATCCACGGTAACACTTCCACCGAACCCAGGATGCTGACATGTCCGAAACCCTGCTCCTGACGCCCGGCCAGTTCGACCTCGACCAGCTGCGCGCCATCTACCAGCACCAACCCGACCTGCAGCTCGCGGACCATTGCCGCGAAGCCATCCTGCGCAGTGCGCAGACGGTCAGCCAGATCATCGCCGACCAGCGCACCGTCTACGGCATCAACACCGGATTCGGCCTGCTGGCGCGCACCTCCATCGCCGAGGACCAGCTCGCCACCCTGCAGCGCAACCTGATCCTCTCGCACTGCACCGGCACCGGCCCGCTGCTGGACGACGCCAGCGTGGCGCTGATCATGGCGCTGAAGATCGGCTCCCTGGCGCGCGGCTTCTCCGGCGTCGGCCTGCCGGTGATCGAGACACTGCTCAAGCTGTACCAGGCGCGGGTCTACCCGTGCATCCCCTCGCAAGGCTCGGTGGGCGCCTCAGGCGACCTCGCGCCGCTGGCGCACATGTCCTCGACCCTGCTGGGCGTCGGCCAGGTGCGCCATGAAGGGCGCATCCTCGAAGCCACCGAGGGCCTCGCCATCGCCGGCGCCGAACCGCTGGTGCTGGGGCCCAAGGAAGGCCTGGCGCTGATCAACGGTACCCAGGTGTCCACCGCGCTGGCCCTGCGCGGGTTGTTCGCGGCGGAGAAGCTGTTCATCTCGGCCGTGGTCGCCGGCAGCCTGACAGTGGAAGCACTGAAGGGCTCGTTCGTGCCCTTCGATGCGCGCATCCAGGAAGTGCGTGGCCAGCCGGGGCAGATCGCAGTCGCTGCGCTGTACCGCGAGTTGCTGCACGACAGCCCGATCAACCACTCGCACATCGACTGCAAGCGCGTGCAGGATCCGTACTCGCTGCGCTGCCAGCCACAGGTGATGGGCGCGTGCCTGGATCACCTGCGCTTCGCTGCCGGCGTTTTCCTGCGCGAGGCCAATGCCGTTTCCGACAACCCTCTAGTGTTCAGCGCTGACGGCGATGTGCTGTCAGGCGGTAACTTCCACGCCGAGCCGGTGGCCATGGCCTCCGATGTGCTGGCGCTGGCGATCTCGGAGATCGGCGCGCTGTCCGAGCGGCGCATCGCCCAGCTGGTGGACCCGGCGATGTCCGGGCTGCCGGCCTTCCTGGTCAAGGAAGGCGGGCTGAACTCCGGCTTCATGATTGCCCAGGTCACCTCGGCGGCGCTGGCTTCGGAGAACAAGACCTGGGCCCACCCGGCCTCGGTGGACAGCCTGCCGACCTCGGCGAACCAGGAAGACCACGTCTCCATGGCCACTTTCGCCGCCCGCCGCCTGCAGGACATGGCCGGCAACAGCGCCGGCGTGGTCGCCATCGAATTGCTCGCCGCCGCGCAAGGCGTGGACTTCCACGCGCCGCTGCAGAGTTCTCCACAGCTGCAGGAAGTGCGCACGCTGATCCGCAGCCAGGTGCCGCACTACGAGCAGGACCGCTACTTCGCCCCGGACATCGCCGCGGCGCGGGCGTGGGTGGAAGACGGGGTGATGAGCCGCTGGATCGGTTACGCGCGGCTGTACGGCTGATAGATGGCGTTTTACGCCATGCCCGCGAACAGCGCCTGTAAGGCGCTTCTTGCGGACCGTGGAATGGTTGATGGGTATCGCTTCGCTCCACACATCCTGGAAAAGCAAAGGGCGCCTCCCGGCGCCCTTTTCTGTTCAGCGTGCTTCGAGTTCGATCACGCAGATATCCGCACGACCCGCCACTGTCAGCCGCCACTCGCGCAGCGCTCCATCGCCCTCGGCGATCAATGTGTCATGCAGGCCCAGAACTCCGCTGGCCACGCCGTTGAGGCTGATATGGATGCCCTCGCCGGCACTGAACAGCAGCACGGTCGAAGCGCTGCTGAAGAAGTGCGCCGAACCATCGAGCTTCAGCCATTGCAGGCGCGCACGGTAGCGAGCCGGCGAATAGATCAGGTTGAAGTCGCGGATCGCGCCGCCCAGCAGTGTGCAGTCCACCGCGCTCGCGCCATCGAAGGCGAAGGCATCGAGCGCGCGCAGGTCGCGGGAGTCGGCGCCGTCCACCTTCAGCCGCATGCCCTCGCCTTCCAGCACGCTGATGACGCGCTGGTAGCCGGTGAACGCGGAGAACGGGCCCGGTGCACCGACGTCGGCGATGGACACGCGCCAGCCGAAACCTTCCAGGCCGTCGCCGGCGTCGCGGACGATCTCGCGGGTGGTGCCCGCGCCGTTCTTCCAGGGCATTGCCGGATAGTCGGCGGCGCGCAGTAACTTGGTTGCGATCATGAACTGAAACGTCCTTCCAGGCGGTAGCGCGAGCCCGGATACAGCAGGCGCGCGCTGGTGACGGTATTGCGCCCCGACCAAGTGCGCCGGCGTATCAGCAGGCACGGCTCATGGCGGTCGACGGACAACAGCTTGCATTCCTCTGGGCTGGGCAGCACCGCCTCGACCACGTGCTCGCCCTCGCTCAGCGGCGCCACTTGTGTGAGGTAGGCGAACGGCGTTTGCCCGGTGAAATCCTGCTTCATGTAGTCCGGCGCCACGGCTGCGTTGACGTAGCGGTCCTCGATCTGCACCGGGATATCGTTCTCGTAGTGCACGATGATCGAGTGGAAGATGCGCTGTCCTTCGCGCACATCCAGCGCCAGCGCGCGCTCGGCGGTGGCCAGTTCCTCGATCAGGCTGACCACCACGCAATGATGCTTGTGGCCGCGGGCGGTGATTTCCTCGGCGATGTTCTGCACCTGGAACAGCGCCGACTGGCCCTTGGGCTCGGCGACGAAAGTGCCCACGCCCTGCATGCGCACCAGCAGGCCATCGGCGGTCAGCTCGCGCAGCGCGCGGTTGATGGTCATGCGGCTGACGCTCAGTTCCTCGACCAGCTCAGCCTCGGACGGCACGCGGTGGTGCGGCGGCCAGGTGCCGGACTGGATCTGCTGGATGATCAGTTGCTTGACACGGGCATACAGCGGCGCGGGAATTTCCCCCATCTGCGCGGCGAGCGACGAACCCTCGGCGGGCGGGGTAGGCGTGGACGATGCGGGCACGGGAAACTCCTTGTCGTGGCGACGGCTGGTCTGACTCCGGCATGTACCGGATTCGACCGGTGCATACAAGTCCTCTGACGACCGTCGGGTGCCTTGCAGTTTACGGTCCCGGCAAACATCTGTATATGTATATACAAATTCCCCGCTTATTTAACAAGAACCCTGCGAGGCCCCGCGCATGCCCGTCCTGTTCGCCGAAACCGCCCTGCTGCCCTCCGGCTGGGCGCGCAATGTCCGCTTCGAGATCGATGCCGACGGCCTGTTCACCGCGATCACCCCGGACGCTAGTGCAGTGGGCGCCGAACAGGTTGCCGGGCCGCTGCTGGCAGGCATGCCGAACCTGCATTCGCACGCCTTCCAGCGCGCCATGGCGGGCCTGGCGGAGGTCGCCGGCAACCCCAACGACAGCTTCTGGACCTGGCGTGACCTGATGTATCGCCTGGTCGGCCGCCTGTCGCCCGAGCAGGTCGGCGTCATCGCCCGCCAGCTGTATATCGAGATGCTCAAGGCCGGTTACACCGGCGTCGCCGAATTCCACTACGTGCACCATGACGTCGACGGCAAGCCCTACACCAACCCGGCGGAACTGGCCCTGCGCGTCAGCCAGGCGGCGACGGATGCCGGCATCGGCCTGACCCTGCTGCCGGTGCTCTACTCCCACGCCGGCTTCGGCGGTCAGGCGCCCAGCGAAGGCCAGCGCCGCTTCATCAACAGCACCGAAGACTACCTGAAACTGACCGACGGCCTGCGCGCCCACCTGGCGACGCAGCCGCAGCAGGGCCTCGGCCTGTGCTTCCACTCCCTGCGCGCAGTGACGCCGCAGCAGATCACCGAGGTGCTTGGCGCCGACTCCAGCGGTTGCCCGGTGCACATCCACATCGCCGAGCAGCAGAAGGAAGTCGACGACTGCCTGGCCTGGAGCGGCCGTCGTCCATTGCAATGGCTGTACGAGAACGTCGAGGTGGATGAGCGCTGGTGCCTGGTCCACGCCACCCACGCCGAAGCCGACGAAGTGACCGCCATGGCCCGCAGCGGCGCGGTCGCCGGCCTCTGCCTGACCACCGAGGCGAACCTGGGCGACGGCATCTTCCCGGCGGTGGATTACCTCGCCCAGCACGGTCGCTTCGGCATCGGCTCGGACAGCCACGTATCGCTCAGCGTGGTCGAGGAATTGCGCTGGCTGGAATACGGCCAGCGCCTGCGCGACCAACGCCGCAACCGCCTCTACGGCCAGGACCAGCCGATGGTCGGCCGCACCCTGTTCGATGCAGCGCTGGCCGGCGGCGCCCAGGCTCTCGGCCAATCCACCGGCGAACTGGCGGTGGGCAAGCGCGCCGACCTGCTGGTGCTGGACGGCGGCGATCCGTACCTGCAGACCGTCCGTGGCGACGCCATCCTCAACCGCTGGTTGTTCGCTGGTGGCGATCGCCAGGTGCGTGACGTGATGGTTGCCGGGCAGTGGCGCGTCCGCGGTGGCCGGCATGCGCTGGAAGAACAGAGCGCCCGCGACTTCGCCCTCGTGCTCCGCGAGCTGCTGGGCTGACCCTGTCACCCATCCTGCGTCGAGGCTCCCGGTGAAATTCGGGAAAGGCCGGCCATGAAAAAACGCCCCTCGGGGCGTTTTTTCGTCAGGGCGCGGTGGCGGTTTCCCCCGCCCGCCAGATCAGGTCGTCGGTCTGGTAACCGCGCTCGTGAGCCAGCTCCAGCAGCTTCATGCGGGTGGCGTCCGGCACCACCGGTTGGCGCGAGAGCAGCCAGAGGTATTCGCGGTTGGGGTTGCCGACCAGCGCGGTCTGGTAGTCGTCGTCGACATAGAGCACCCAATAATCACCCTTGGCGAGGCCGGGGAAGATCCGCGAGAAGGTGTTGTCGAAGCGCACCCAGAGCTTGTCGGTACGGCCCGGCACCTGCGCCTCGGCGCGGCCGGTGGCCTGGTCCCACTGCCCATCGGTGGTCAGACAGCGGTTGGTCACGGCGACGCTGGCATCGTCCTGCAGGCGGTAGTGAGCTTCGGATTGCGCGCAGTGGCGCTGGAAGAACATCGGCTTGCGCGCCAGCTCGTACCAGGTGCCCTCGTAGCGCTTGAGGTCGACCTGCACGGTCTGCGGTGGCTGCTGGGCGGAGCCCGCGCAGCCACTCAGAGCGGCGAGGCAGGCCAGCCAGGTGAGGGATCGAGGGGTGTATCGACGCATTCTCTCCTCCTTGGCCGCCTGCCCTGCCCGAGTGCTCTTACTTCAAACCCTGGGCGGAGAACAGCAGCACTTTGTCGCCGGCGTACTGGATGCTGATGAAGGCCTTGTCGTCACCCCAGGTGCAGCTGGAAACGCCCAGTGCGCCGGAGCATTCGGTGGGTTTGCCGAGCAGGCTTTCCACTTCAGCCTTGGCCATGCCGGTTTTGATCTTGGAATAGTTCTCCTGGTTCACTTTGCTGCAAGCGGCCAGGACGACACAGAACGCGACGAGCGCGAGGCGGCGGAAGGACATCGACAACTCCATTGTTTTTGGGGGAGGCCAACAAGCTTGGCACAGGGCGACCGGTTCGGCCGCGGGGTTGGAGTCAGAAACGTGAGCCAGGTTCCGTGAGGAACGAAGCTTCTTCAGCCGTGGAGTCGCGGCCGAGAATGGCGTTGCGGTGAGGGAAGCGTCCGAAGCGCTCGACTACCACCTGATGCTTGCGTGCGTAGGCGAGGTAGCCGGCGAACAGCACCTTCTCGCTCTCGCTGGATTCGCCCTGCAGGGCTTCATACAGACGCACTGCCTCGTTCTGGCTGGCCAGGTCTTCGGCGTGCTCCAGCACGATGTAGACAAACACCCGCTCGATGCGCGGCAGCTGGCGGTCGAAACCGGCCTGCAGGCCCATGCGCACCAGTTGCTGGGCGCGGGCGTCGCCGGCGTAGGCACGCGGAGAATCGCGGAAGACCATGCGCGGCAGCTGGTCCAGCAGCAGGATCAGCGCCAGCCAGCTCTGCGGCTCGCGCTCCCACTCCTGCAGCCCGCCGTCCAGGGCCTGGCGCACCAGGCCGCCGAAACGGTTTTCCGAGTCCACGTCCTGGCAGCCGCTCTTGCCGAACCACAGCGCGTTGCGCTGGGCGGCAACCTCATTGGCATCCAGCGCAGTGCCGAACCACCAGTCGAGCAGGGTCTGCCAGGGCGCGGTGCTCATCAGCCTTCCTGGTGGTAGGCGGTGGCGCGCTCGACTTCTTCCTTCGAGCCCAGGAACACCGCAACACGCTGGTGCAGGCTGTCGGGCTGGATGTCGAGGATGCGCTGGCGGCCGTTGGTGGCGGCGCCGCCGGCCTGCTCGATGATGAAGGACATCGGGTTGGCTTCGTACATCAGGCGCAGCTTGCCGGGCTTCTCCGGTTCGCGGGAATCGCGCGGGTACATGAACACACCGCCGCGGGTCAGGATGCGGTGTACGTCGGCCACCATGGAGGCGATCCAGCGCATGTTGTAGTTCTTGCCCAGCGGGCCTTCCTTGCCGGCCAGCAGCTCGTCGACGTAGCGCTTCACCGGGGCTTCCCAGTGGCGCTGGTTGGACATGTTGATGGCGAATTCGGCGGTGCTGGTGGGCACGGTGATGTTGTCGTGGGTCATCACGAAGCTGCCCAGCTCACGGTCCAGGGTGAAGCCTTTCACGCCGTTGCCCAGGGTCAGGATCAGCATGGTCTGCGGGCCGTAGATGGCGTAGCCGGCGGCGACCTGGGTGGTGCCCGGCTGGAGGAAAGCTTCCTCGCGCAGGCTGTCGTTCTGGCTCAGGTATTCCTGCGGGCAGCGCAGCACGGAGAAGATGGTGCCGACCGAGACGTTGACGTCGATGTTGGAGGAGCCATCCAGCGGGTCGAAGACCAGCAGGTAGGCGCCTTTGGGGTATTTGCCCGGAATCTGGTAGGGGTGGTCCATTTCCTCGGACGCCATGCCGGCCAGATTGCCGGCCCACTCATTGGCTTCCAGGAGGATTTCGTTGGACAGCACGTCCAACTTCTTCTGCACCTCGCCCTGCACGTTCTCGGTTTCCATGCTGCCGAGCACGCCACCCAGCGCGCCCTTGGACACGGCATGGCTGATCTCCTTGCACGCGCGGGCCACCACTTCCACGAGGTGACGCAGGTCGGCCGGGGTGTTGTGACTGCGGGTCTGCTCGATCAGGTAGCGGCTCAGGGTAACGCGGGACATGGAAGACTCCAGGGGAGAAGATGGAAAAAATCAGGGCGCATTCTAGCGTGGAAACGACCGCGATGCCTCCTTGCGCAGAGGCTCGCCGAATGCTTGGAGCCCGCCGCGCACGGGCAGTTCCCCAAAGGCGATCGGCCCCGCGACCTTCGGCCGCGCGGCGAGCGGTGCACTGGAAAGAAAGCGGGGTGACGGCCGCAACCGCCCGTCACCCCGCGACGCTCGGATCAGACGATCAGAAGTCCAGGCTCAGCGCCAGGTTGATGCCCTGGGCCAGGTCGTCGCTGCTGCGGTGCGCGCTGTAGCCGCCGCGCAGCGACAGCTCCGGGGTCAGCTTCTGGGCGAAGCCGATGGTGGCACGCTGCAGGTGGCTCTGCGGGGTGTAGCCCTGCAGGCTGAAGCCGACGTCCGGCAGGCTGGTGAAGTTCATCCCGACGTTCTGGGTGTCGTCGGCGTATTCGCGCTCCACGGCGACCTCGCCGAACAGCTGGGTGTCCTGGGACAGATCCAGCTTGCCCTGCAGGCCGACGCCGAGGCGGCGGGAGTAGCGGTTCTGCTCTTCAAAGGCCAGCGCGGTGGAGCGGCCGCTGTCCTCTTCGTAGCTGTCCACCTTCACTCGCGCCCAGTCGGCACTGACGAAGGGCGACAGGTGCCAGTTCTCGCCACCCTGGGCGATGTCGTAGCCCAGGCGGCCACTGAACGCCAGCAGGCTGCCGTCGGTATCGGCCTTCTCTTCGACCTCGTGGTTGATGATGGAGAACTTCCGATTGGCGTCCTCGTAGTCGAGCTTGCCGCCAGTCACGGACGCGTCAGCCCACCAGCGGTTCTGCTGGAACTGCACGAACAGGCTGCCCAGGTAACTGTTGAGCTTGTAGTCGGAGTCGTCGGAGCCCAGCTCCAGCTTCTGCCGGTAGAAGCCCAGCGAGCCGCCGACACGCCAGGCGTCATCGAGGCGGTAGCTGGTGCCCAGGGTCAGGTTGGCACCGTAGCCGGAGCCGTCGGCCGCGCTGTCCTGGTCGTCGTAGTCCAGGTGCTGTGCGCCCCCGGTGACGAAGCCGCGCCACTGGCCGGTGCCCTGCCAGTTTTCCCAGTCCGCCAGCCACTGGCTGCGAAGTTGGTCCTGGTAGGCGTTGTAGGTGCCCAGGGCCATTTCCGGCAGCATGGTCGCTTCCCATGGGGCGGAGAGCACCGAGTAGGCGTAGTCGGCGATCAGGCTCTGGCCGGCGATGGTCGGGTGCACGCCGTCGTTGAAGATCAGCTTGGTCGGATCGGGGTTGCTGCCGTGGCGGCCGTACACCGCGTTCTCGGGGCAGCTGTTGCCACTGAAGCAGGTGCCGATCAGGTTCTGGTCGGTGGCCAGGCCGTAGGCGCCCGGGTTGGCCAGTACTTCCTTGAACATCGCCGGGATGTTCAGCGGAATGACGTTGGCGTCGGAGGCGGCCAGCTGGCTGACCAGCTCCTCGTTGAAGATGCCCGACAGCTGGGTCCCGAAGGATTCCAGCGCGGTGCCGTTGGTGGCCGGGGTCTGGCCGAGGTCGGGCAGCAGCCAGACCATGATGTAGCGCGCCCCCGCGTTATGCAGCGCATCCACGCTATCCACCAGACGGCCGGCCGCAGCACGTGCGGTGGGGTCGTTGGTGATGCGCAGCTGGAGGAAGTCGTTGCCGCCGCCGGTGAGGTAGTACAGCGCGTTCGGGTCGGCGCGGTTGTTCACCAGGTAGCCATCACGGGTGCGGCTGGTGGAACCGGAAGTGACGACCGATCCACCGGCAGCGGTGATCGAGTCGTAGATCTGGTCGGTGCGGTAGCCGCCGACGGCCCAGTTGTTGCCGTCCACGGTGCCGGGGACCAGCGAGGTCGAGGGGTTCAGGTCGGTGCCACTGATACCCAGCTTGCCGCCCAGGATCATCGGCGCGGTGGGGCCGAAGATCTCGCCGCTGCCGTCCAGGTAGGTCGGGCCGACGCGGTTGGTGAAGCGGGTGCTGGCGCCGGCAGGGCCGCCGGCGTCGGCGAACTGTCCGGAATCGCTCAGGCTGTCGCCGAAGACGACCAGGGTGGAATACGGCGAAGGGGCTGCGGAGGCCTGTGTGGCAATGGCCAACGCGCACGCAGCCGCCAGCGGGGTGAGCGCCTTTCTGATCATTCTGCTACTCCATGCTTTGTTGTTATTGGTAATCAGAACAACCCAGACAGTATCAGAATTTCTACAGGCGACACCCCTATCTTGCGGCGATCCGCGTCGATCAGCTCGCCTGGCGATTGCTCCGCAGCAGGCTCAGCGCCATCAGCGCGAGCAGGCCGACGCCAGCCAGCAGCAGCGCCCACAGGCCGTAGCGTTTCCAGCGGGTATCGGTTTTCGCGACATCGGCGGGCAATTGTGTCGCCGGCGCCTGCAGAGTGCCCTTGAGACGCGCCTCGCCCATGTTCGCCAGGCGCTTGGGCTCGTAGCCGGGCACCAGGGTGGTCAGGGGCAGGCTGCCATCGCTGAGCGAGCCGCTGCCCACCGCCAGTTCATAGGGCGCGCCGCCGCGGGCGAGGAACACCAGTTCGCTGGCGCGGACGCCCACGCTCAGGTGCGCCGTCGAACCGCCGAGGCCGCCACCGCGCGAATCCACCTGCAGACGCAGCTGGCCCAGGGTGGTGCCGGGCAGTTCCAGCTCCTCCTGGGTGATTTCGCCGCCCTGCCCCGGCAGGCGATACAGCACGCCTCGCGCCAGGGGAGTCCACTGAACATTGCCGTCATGGCGGCCGGAGATCACCACCGGCGCCAGGGTGTTGTCCTGCTGCAGGGGAATCCGCACGCGCTCTACCGGCAGCGCCAGCGGCAGGCTCCAGCTGAAATCGCCATTATTGTCGGCCTTGGCCGCCAGCGGCTCGGACCAGAGCATCGGCACCGGCCCGCTACTGCTGCGGCTGCCACTGAGCGTGGCGCCGATCAGTTGTGCGGCCTGCTCCGGCGACTCCCACCACAGGCGCAGGTAGCGCGCCGTCTGGCCGGGCAGCGCGATGTCGTTCTGCTCGATGCGCTGGCCGTTGAAATCCAGCCGCGCCAGCTGCCCTTCCCCCAGGGAACGCCAGTGCTCCAGATCGTCACTGGCCTCGATGCGCAGGCGCTGGAAGCCGTCGCTGTCCGCCGTCCAGTCCAGCAGCAGGCGGTCCAGCGGCAAATCGCCGGAGCCGGTTTCCAGCAGCCAGCCGCGCAGTACCTGGGTCTTGTCCTGAGCAGGCGCGTTCGGAGTGATTTCGAGGATGGTGCCGGTGGTGCTGCGGACGATCTTCAGGTTGTCGCCGGCCGCGCTGCCGGAAGCACCGCGCAGCGGGAAGATGCGCGCCTGCACTTCGCTGCGCACCTCCTTCTCGCTGGCCGCGCTGGTGCGCAGGCTGTAGGGCAGCGCCTCGCCTTCGGCATTGAAGATGCGCACGTCTCGCAGGTCGCCATGGCGGGCCGCGAACAGCACCTCGATAGGCAATTGCACGCGGTACCACGGACCGTCGCCGGACACCTCCAGCGGAACACGATGGGCGAAGTCGGCCGGCGTGGGTGCGGCACTGGCCTGGTTGCCCGACAGGCAGGCACCTGCGAGCAGGACGAGGGTCTTGAGCTTCATGCGGAGGGTTGCTCCTGTTGCGGTTGCGCTTCGGGCACCGGCCGGCGCGGCGGCAGCGGCGCGAAGTAGCCGACGATCAGCATCAGCACGCCGACGCCGATGAAGGAAATGATGCGTTCCAGGCTGCCGCCGCTGGCGCGGTCGACGAGGAACAGCTTGATCACCACCACGACCAGCAGCACCGCACCGACCAGCCAGAAGTCGCGGCGGCCGCGCAGGTGCCCGGCGATCATCAGGCCCAGGGCGATCAGCGCCCAGACGATGGACAGCCCGGCCTGCACCAGCATGGACTGGCTCAGGGAGTCGAACTCGAACGGCACGCTCCCCCAGTGGTGCGCGGTGCGGCACACGGCCATGGTCAGCAGGGCGAACAGCGAAGCACCGAGCACCGCCTGCACCGGCAGGCGCAGGGTCGACTCGGCCACGCCCAATTGCGGCAGGCCCAGGCGCGTCCACTGGAAGACCGCCGCCAGCACGATGAGCATGCCCAGCTCCAACGGGTTCACCAGCGGCAGGTAGGGCAGCGGGTCGGCCGCGCCGTTGCTGAACAGGTTGACCAGCCAGAACCAGCCCAGCAGCGCCAGGGCTACCGGGGCGGCGGCGATGGCGCGGTACTCGCGCTCGAAGGCCGCCACCGGCCACGGCAGGCGCGCGACTCCGCCCATGAGGATGAGGAACAGGCTCGGCACCAGCGCCCAGCCCAGCCAGCGCCAGGCGTTGTAATGCTCGGCCAGGGCGAAGAACAGGTAGCGCAGCTCCAGCGCCAGCACACCGAGGATCAGCCAGCAGCCCAGCACATGGGCTGCCTGTGCCGCACGGTGCGGCAGCAGTGCAGCGAGCCGGCGCAGGGTGAAGAAATGCACCGCGAACACCGCCAGCCAGCCGAGCCAGCCCAGTTCCGCCAACGGGTGGTATTGCAGGTTCCAGGCACTGGCCAGCGCCACCAACGACACCGGCACCAGCGCCAGGCACAGCAGCGCCAGCGCGCGCCATTGTTCGCGCCGCGCCAGCAGCGACCAGAGGCCGACGCTGGCCGCTGCCACCAGCAACGCCGTGTGTTCACGCATCTCGCTCGGCACGAATCGGGCGATCTCCCACAGTGCAGTCAGTGCCCACCAGCCGGCGCCCCACACCAGTAGAAGTTGCGACAGTTGCTCCAGGCCAAGGCCACCCAGCGCCAGGCTGCGCTCGCGCTCGCTGGCTCGGTGCAGTCGCCAGGCGCCGACCAACGCGGCCAGCGCCAGCACCGCCGGGGTCCAGAAGCCCATGTGCGCCATCGGCCTCAGACCTTCACTGGGCAGGTCGCCGAACAGTGCGGAGCCGCCGAGCAGGAAGGCTCCCGCGCCGATCACCTGCAGCACCAGGCCGAAGACGAAGGCCGCGCGCTGCTGCAATTGCAGGCTCAGCCAGAGGATCAGCAGACCGCTGCCGGCCCAGACGGCGGCGGAGGTCTGCCAAGGCAGCACGAAGAGTACGGCGAGGTTGATGAAGGCCAGGCCCAGCAGCAGAACCACACTCAGGCCGAGCATCAGCCGGCGGTCGTCACGTACCAGTGAATCGCGCGAGGCGATGAGCATGGCGGCGATCAGCGCCAGGCCGATCAGCGAGGCAGTCACCAGCCCGCGCCATCCCGAGCCAAGCACACCACTGCCCTCCTGCGCGCCGTGCAGATGCAGGAGGAACACCGCACCGCCCAGCAATTGCACCGCAAAGGCGCAGGCCAGGAAGGTGCGCGAACGCAGGCGCAGCGCGGCGAACAGTGTCGCCAGCCCGGCGACGGCCCAGGTCATGGCCGTGCCGTCCGCCCCCATCAGCAGCGGCGCGATCAGGTAAAGGAATGCCAGACCGAAGGCCGCCAGCACCGGGCGGGCGTTCGGCTCCCAGCTGCGCAGGGTCTGCGCATCGGCACCGCGCAGATTCCAGAAGCTGAACAGCAGCGCTACACCGAGCATCAACGCGCCCAGCGGTGCGCCGTCGAGCAGCGTCAGCGACTGCGGGACGGCACGCAGTTCGCCGAGGAAGGCCAGCGCGGCACCGATTTGCAACAGCAAGGCGAAAATCCGCGCCAGCGGCCGCTGCTGGCGCAAGCCGAGCCAGAAGATGCCGGCGCCTTCCACGGCCCAGGCGGCGGAGGTCCAGCGTGCGTCCAGACCCAGCGGGATCGCCAGCGTGCCGAACACCACGCCCAGCGCCAGGCAGGTTTCCACCAGCAGCAGCGCGCGGCCGGCGGTGCGCCCGGCGAGCAGGCGGGCAAGCACCATATAGAACAGGCCCAGCGCCAGGGCGCTGAACGCCGCACCGAACTCGAGGTGCTGGATGATTCCGTACTGCAGGCCGAAGCCCACCAGCGGCGTGCCGAACAGCACGGTGCCGTCGACGTAGTCGGTCTGCCGCGCCGACCAGCGCAGCAGCGCCTCGCGGGAGTCGTCCTCCGGCGCGCCAGCCGCCTCGCGCAGGCGACGGCGGGCGAACAGCAGGCCGATGGCGACGTAGGTGAGGAAGAACAGGATCAGGAACGGCTCGGTCGTGCCGAACAGCTCCGGCTTGTATGACCGCAGCCCCCAGGCCAGGCCGATGCCGAAGGTGCCGAAGAAACCGATCAGGTTGAGCATGCGCCAGGCCTTGAACCAGGCGATGGCGAAGATGCCGGCGTTGAGCAGGGCGAAGTAGCTGAACAGCGCGACATGGCTGCCACCGCCGGTGGACGCCAGGATCGGCGCGGCGAAACCACCCAGCGCCGCGGCGGCGGCCAGGCCCAAGGCGTCCTGCAGGATGGCGAGGATCGCCGAGAACAGGGTGACCGCCACCAGCAGCACGAAGCCGGCTTTCGGGTCGATCAGCACTTCGCCATGGTTCATCGCCGGGTACAGCTTGATGCTGGCGAACACCGTCAGGTAGAGCACCGCGACGCCGGTACCCTGGAGTACCAAGGCATAGGCCGGGCGACGATGACGCAACCACCAGCCGAGCCCGAGCAGCGCCAGCGCGGCGGCGGCGGTGCCGATGTAAGGGCCTTGCGGCGGCATGGTCATGCCTTCGGTGGCGTAGCGCAGCAGGAAGGCCAGGCCGAGGAACAGCAGCACAACGCCGACGCGCAGCACGGTGTTGCCGCCCAGCAGCCAGTCGCGGGCGGCGCCGAAGGCGCGGTCGAACAGGGACGGCGCGGGCGGAGATGGTGGCAGCGGTGGGGCGGCAGGAGTCGGCTGCGGATGGGCCTCGGACTCCTCGGCGCGAGCCTGGAAGGCGGGCCTTTGCATCGGTTCGAGCACCAGGTCGGACCACTCGATGGGCTCTTCCACCCGCGCGGCAGCGGCAGCGGCCGGCGCCAGCTCGTCGGCGGGCAGCTCGATGTTCCAATCAAGCTCGGTGGCAGCGGGTTCGCTGACGGGTGCCTCGTCCTCGGGCTGGACTACGGTCGGCGCAACCGGCATTTCCGGTGCAACGTACTCGACAACGGCCGGCGGCGTCTGCCCGCTCGCGCCACGTTCCACCTGCAGCAGCCGCTCATACAAGGCCTTGGTGCCCTGGTCGAAGCGCTCGCCAAAGGCCTTCAGCTCACCGCGAAGGCTGGCGTTCTCCCGCTGCAGGCTGTGCAGCGCGAAGGTCTGTCCCAGCGCGAGGCCAACCACCGCGCCCAATACCGCCCCGGCGATCGACTCGCCCGCAGCGGCGCCGATGACCAGGCCGACCAGCATGAAAATCCATTGCATGCTTTCGAATCCTTGAGGTTCTGTGCGAATCCATCCCGAACCGGGCAGCAAGGCCCGGCAGGCTGAGTATATCGGCCCAGTTCCCTGGCCTGCGTCCACTAACTCTCAGCTTCATCGAATCAGACGTCGGACACAGCCTTTCGGCTACGCAGAAACGAAAAAGCCGGGCAAATGCCCGGCTTTTCCTTGCTACCAGTCGAATCAGACCTTGGCGCGCTCGTAGCGCTTGCGGTCGTTCTCGTTGAGCATTTTCTTGCGCAGACGGATCGACTTCGGCGTCACTTCCACCAGCTCGTCATCAGCGATGAATTCCAGCGCCTGCTCCAGGGTGAAGCGGATCGGCGGAACCAGGGCGATAACTTCGTCCTTGCCCGAAGCGCGCATGTTGTCGAGCTTCTTGCCTTTGGTGGGGTTGATCACCAGGTCGTTGTCACGGCTGTTGATGCCGGCCAGCTGGCCTTCGTAGATCTCGTCGCCTGGGCCGAGGAACAGCTTGCCGCGGCTTTGCAGGGTTTCCAGCGAGTAGGTCAGCGCGGTGCCGGTGGCCATGGAAACCAGTACGCCATTCTGACGGTTGGTCACTTCGCCTGCCTTGATCGGGCCGTAGTGGCTGAAGGTCGAGGTCAGGATGCCGGTACCCGAGGTCAGGGTCAGGAAGTTGTTACGGAAGCCGATCAGGCCACGCGCCGGAATGGTGTATTCCAGACGCACGCGGCCCTTGCCGTCGGGGATCATGTTGGTCAGATCGCCCTTGCGCAGGCCCATCTGCTCCATCACCGAGCCCTGGTGCTGCTCTTCGATGTCGATGGTGACGTTCTCGTAAGGCTCCTGCTTCTCGCCTTCGGCGGTCTCGATGATGACCACTTCCGGACGGCCTACGGCCAGCTCGAAGCCTTCACGGCGCATGGTTTCGATCAGTACCGAGAGGTGCAGTTCGCCACGGCCGGAGACCTTGAACTTCTCCGGGGAGTCTCCTTGCTCAACGCGCAGGGCCACGTTGTGCAGCAGTTCCTTGTCCAGACGGTCCTTGATGTTGCGGCTGGTGACGAACTTGCCTTCTTTACCGGCGAACGGCGAGTCGTTGACCTGGAAGGTCATGCTCACGGTCGGCTGGTCAACGGTCAGCGGCGGGCGCGCTTCGACGTTCTGCGGGTCGCACAGGGTGTCGGAGATGTACAGCTCGTCCATGCCCGAGACGCAGACGATGTCACCGGCTTCGGCTTCAGCGACTTCAACGCGCTGCAGGCCCGAGTGACCCATGATCTTCAGGATGCGGCCGTTGCGCTTGGTGCCGTCGTCGCTGATGGCCACGACCGGGGTGTTGGTCTTGACCTTGCCGCGGGCGATACGGCCGATGCCGATCACGCCGAGGAAGCTGTTGTAGTCCAGCTGGGAGATCTGCATCTGGAACGGACCGTCGACGTCGACTTTCGGCGCCGGAACGTGGTCGATGATCGCCTGGAACAGCGCGTCCATGTTGTCGTCCATCTTCTCGTGGTCCATGCCGGCGATGCCGTTCAGGGCACTGGCGTAGACGATCGGGAAGTCCAGCTGCTCGTCGGTGGCGCCGAGGTTGTCGAACAGGTCGAAGATCTGGTCGATGACCCAGTCAGGACGCGCGCCCGGACGGTCGATCTTGTTCACGACGACGATCGGGCGCAGACCGGCCTTGAACGCCTTCTGGGTCACGAAGCGGGTCTGCGGCATGGGGCCGTCCTGGGCGTCGACCACCAGCAGTACGGAGTCGACCATCGACATCACACGCTCCACCTCACCGCCGAAGTCGGCGTGGCCGGGGGTGTCGACGATGTTGATGCTGTAGTCATTCCATTTCAGGGCGGTGTTCTTCGCCAGAATGGTGATGCCACGCTCTTTTTCCTGGTCGTTGGAGTCCATCACGCGCTCGTTTTCCGCTTCTTTGCGGTCGAGGGTGCCGGACAGGCGCAGGAGCTTGTCTACGAGGGTGGTCTTGCCATGGTCGACGTGGGCGATGATGGCGATGTTGCGCAGTTTTTCGATCACAGTGTCAGTCTCGATAGTGAATCTTCGGCTGCCGTTTTCGGCAGCGGGGGCCGGGCCTTGGCGCGGCGGTGCAAAAGGTCAGGGCGTGAGCCTACGCACCGAATGTGTCGGGAGGTCGGTGGCGGATACTGCCGCCGAACAGTCCGGGCTGGCGGCGTTGGTCCGCGCCTTTATTGCGGACGGTAAACACGCACATTGGTGTGCCCTTCGTTGACCAGGTGGTGGGCGTGCAGGCGACTCATCACGCCCTTGTCGCAATACAGGAGGTACTGGCGATTGGGGTCCAGTTCCTTGAACTTGCTGTTGATCGCGTAGAACGGCATGGCCAGGACTTCGATGCCCTCGATGGCCAGCGGTTCATCTTCCAGGGCATCCGGGTGACGGATGTCCACCACGATCTGCCCGGCCAGCACTTCGTCGACCATTTCCACGGCCAGGTCCTTGCCCAGTTCGTCGATCACGCGGTCGACGGTCATCTGGGTGGAACGCTCCAGGGCGCGATCGAGCACGGCCATGTCGAACTTGGTTTCTTCGTGGTCGACGCGGTACGGCTTGGCCTGGGTGGTCGGGTTCACCGAGATCACGCCACAGTATTCTGGCATGTGCTTGGCGAACTCGGCGGTGCCGATCTTCGTCGCGGTGTCGATGATGTCCTGCTTGTGGCTGACGATCAGCGGGCGCAGGACCAGGGTGTCGGTCACCCGGTCGATCACCGAGAGGTTCGGCAGGGTCTGGCTGGAGACCTGGGAAATCGCCTCGCCGGTCACCAGCGCATCGATCTCCAGGCGCTCGGCTACGCGGCTCGCGGCGCGCAGCATCATGCGTTTCAGGGTCACGCCCATGTAGCTGTCGTCGACCTTGGTGAGAATCTCGCCGACCACTTCCTCGAAGGGCACGCTGACGAACAGCACGCGCTGGGAACTGCCGTACTTCTTCCACAGGTAGTGCGCGACTTCCATCACGCCCAGTTCGTGGGCACGGCCGCCGAGGTTGAAGAACACGAAGTGGCTGATCATGCCGCGGCGCATCATCTGGTAGGCCGCCACGGTGGAGTCGAAGCCACCGGACATCAGCACCAGCACCTGCTCCAGCGCGCCCAGCGGGTAGCCGCCGAGGCCATCGTGCTGGGCGTGGATCACGTAGAGGCGGTCATGGCGGATTTCCACGCGCACTTCCACTTCCGGGTTCTTCAGCGAGACCCCCGCCGCGCCGCAATGCTGGCGCAGGCCGCCACCGACGTAGCGCTCCACATCGATGGAGGTGAAGAGGTGCTTGCCGGCGCGCTTGCAGCGCATGGAGAAGACCTTGCCCGGCAGCTTGTCGCCGAAATGGGCCTTGCACTTCTCGAGGATGTCGTCGAAATCGCCCAGCGGGTACTCGTGCACTTCCAGGAAGTGGCCGATGCCCGGCGTGCAGGTCAGGCGCTCGATCATCTCGCGCAGGGCTTTCGGGTCGGTGACCTTGGTCTCGACCTCGAGGTTGTCCCACTCGCCTTCGACCAGCAGCTCGGGATCGAGATCGCGGAGCACCGTGCGAATGTTCTTCGCCAGCTGGCGGATGAAGCGCTTGCGCACCGGCCGGCTCTTGATGGTGATTTCCTGGAAGACCTTGACGATGAGTTTCATGCGGATCGGGCGATTGCCATGGGACTGAAAAAAAGGGGCGGAATTATATCCGAAATTGCTCAAGACTTGAGCAGAAATCGGAGACTTTCTTTTTGATGCACCAAAATGGACTGACGCACCACGATGGAGCACCAAAGCGGTGCACTATTATCGCGCAATTCTCTGCAACACCCGCTACACCCCGTGATTTCAGGGCCCCTGCCCGTTTACGGGCACTGGCACGCAACTTGCTCTCTTGTGAGGCAGGTTGCCCTGGCCGACTATGCCGGCCGGCATCACCCGTTACTGGGGCACAGAAAGCTCCCAGCTCTAATCCCTCCTGGAGGACAGCATGTCGTACAAGTCGCAACAACTGATCAAAGATCATGACGTGAAGTGGGTTGACCTGCGCTTCACCGATACCAAAGGCAAGCAGCAGCACGTCACCATGCCCGCCCGCGACGCGCTGGACGACGAGTTCTTCGAAGCCGGCAAGATGTTCGATGGCTCCTCCATCGAAGGCTGGAAGGGCATCGAAGCCTCCGACATGATCCTGCTCCCGGACGACAGCACCGCCGTGCTCGACCCGTTCACCGAAGAGCCGACCCTGATCATCGTTTGCGACATCATCGAGCCGAGCACCATGCAAGGCTACGAGCGCGACCCGCGCAACATCGCCAAGCGCGCCGAGGAATACCTGAAGTCCACCGGTATCGGTGACACCGTATTCGTCGGCCCGGAGCCGGAGTTCTTCATCTTCGACGAAGTGAAGTTCAAGTCCGACATCTCTGGCTCGATGTTCAAGATCTTCTCCGAGCAGGCTTCCTGGAACACCGACGCTGACATCGAGACCGGCAACAAAGGCCACCGTCCAGGCGTCAAGGGCGGCTACTTCCCGGTACCGCCGGTCGACCACGACCACGAAATCCGTACTGCCATGTGCAACGCCATGGAAGAAATGGGCCTGGTCATCGAAGTTCACCACCACGAAGTGGCGACTGCCGGCCAGAACGAAATCGGCGTGAAGTTCAACACCCTGGTTGCCAAGGCTGACGAAGTTCAGACCCTGAAGTACTGCATCCACAACGTTGCCGACGCCTACGGCAAGACCGTGACCTTCATGCCGAAGCCGCTGTACGGCGACAACGGCTCGGGCATGCACGTTCACATGTCCATCTCCAAGGATGGCAAGAACACCTTCGCTGGCGAAGGCTATGCCGGCCTGTCCGACACCGCCCTGTACTTCATCGGCGGCATCATCAAGCACGGCAAGGCCCTGAACGGCTTCACCAACCCGGCTACCAACTCCTACAAGCGTCTGGTTCCGGGCTTCGAAGCCCCGGTCATGCTGGCCTACTCGGCCCGTAACCGTTCCGCCTCGATCCGTATCCCGTACGTCTCCAGCCCGAAAGCCCGCCGCATCGAAGCGCGCTTCCCGGACCCGGCTGCCAACCCCTACCTGTGCTTCGCCGCTCTGCTGATGGCCGGCCTGGACGGCATCCAGAACAAGATTCACCCCGGCGATGCCGCCGACAAGAACCTGTACGACCTGCCGCCGGAAGAGGCGAAGGAAATCCCGCAGGTTTGCGGCAGCCTGAAAGAGGCGCTGGAAGAACTCGACAAGGGCCGTGCGTTCCTGACCAAGGGCGGCGTGTTCACCGACGAGTTCATCGATGCCTACATCGAGCTGAAGTCGGAAGAAGAAATCAAGGTGCGCACCTTCGTGCACCCGCTGGAATACGACCTGTACTACAGCGTCTGATCCACGAATACCTATAAATAGCGACAGCATTAAGGCCTCCTTCGGGAGGCCTTTTTTATTGCCGGCCGCATCGACCATGACTAGATTTCACTCCGACGCCACTACCCAGGAAGGGTTTCGATGCACCATTTGTCCCGAATTCTGCCCCTGCTGTTCTGCCTGCCGCTTTCCGCTCACGCGCAGACCGATTGCAACGATGTGCGAGATCGCGACTTGCAACGAATGTGCGAGGCGGTGAGGAGCGGCAGCATCACGGACTGCAACAGCATTGGCGACCGTGACCTCCGACGGTACTGCGAGGCGAAGGTTGCGCCCGACAATGGCAGGACCGATTGCAGCGACATCCATGACCGTGACACCAGCCGGCAATGCCAGGCCATCGTCACCAACAACCCCGGCGACTGCGAAAGCATTGATGACCGCGACATGCGCCGCACCTGTCGAGCGATGACCAGCGGCACCGCGGCTGATTGCGAAGGCATCGACGATCGTGACCTGCGCCGCACCTGCCGTGCGCTGAAGATGCCCTGAAGTCCTCCGGGATCAGATCCCGCCGTCTGCCGGCACGCCCGACTCCTCGTCGTCCTCGCGGCGCGATTTGCGCATGCGCGAGAGCTGCACGTTCAGGCGCGGCATGGAGAGCTCCAGCCCGGCCTTGTCGAGCTTCTGCCGCAGGCGCAGGTTGAAGGCACGCTGCACTTCCCACTGGCGGATCGGCGCGGTCTTGAAGCGGAAGCGCAGGATCGCCTGGCCGGCGTCGAAGCTCTCGATGCCCTGGATTTCCAGAGGCGACCAGATGGCGCGGTTGATGGTGCGGTCGCCGCGCAGTTCGCCGGAGACTTCCTTGACCAGCGCCAGCGCGTCATCGATCGGCATGCTTGCCGGCACCGGCCAGCGGAACATGGCGTAGCCGAACTGCCGCGAGTAGTTCTTGATGCTCTTGATCTCGCTGAACGGGATGGTGTGCACCACGCCATCCAGGTCACGCAGGCGTACCGTGCGGATGGTCAGCCCCTCCACCGTACCGAGGTGGCCACCTACGTCGACGTAGTCGTCGATGGACAGCGAGTCCTCGATGATGATGAACAGGCCGGTGATCAGGTCCGCCACCAGTGATTGCGCACCAAAGCCGATGGCCAGACCGATGACACCAGCACCGGCGAGCAGCGGCGTGACGTTCATGCCCATGTTGGCCAGCGCGACGATCAGAGCAATCACCGCGATGGTCACGAACAGCACGTTTCGGATCAGCGGCAGCATGGTCAGCGCGCGGGCGTTGGCGCTCTTCTTGCCGCCCAGGCCGAGGCTGTGCTGCACCGCAGTGTCGGTAAGAATCCAGACCAGCCAGGCAACCAGCAGGGTGGTACCAAAGCTGAACAGCTTGAGGCTGATCTGCGAGCCGTCGCCTTCGGCGAAACGCACCAGCGACATGCCCCAGACGCGCAGGCCGATCTCCAGGAAGAACAGCAGGCTGCCGATGTGTAGCAGCGTGTAGCCAAAGCTCTGCAACTGCTCGATATACGGCGCATGGCGACGCGCACCGCGCCGCGCGGAGCGCTGGTGGGCGCGGCGGATCAGACCGTTGACGGTCATCGCCACCACCGCAACGGCGGCGCAGACCAGGGCGCGGCGCAGGGCGTAGCTGCTGTCGCCGGCGGTGACGATGGTGGCGAACAGCGAGATGCCCACCAGCACCAGCACCGGCAGGAACCAGATCGAGCCGATCAGCTCCACCAGGTCGCTCAGGCCCCGGCGCTTGAGGCGACGCTCCAGCGGCTGGTTGCGGATCAGGTGGGCGATGGGCCGGCGGAACTGCAGGACGAACAGCGCGGTGAGCAGCGCGGCACAGATGTTCGCCACAGAACCGACAAACAGCGAGATGTTCATCCCCAGACTCTCGATGACGCGCGGGTCGTGCATCACTTCACCCAGCGCCGCGAGGCTGCCGATCAGCCAGAGCGGCCGGAAGGCGCGGCGGCGCAGGATATCCAGCGCGCGCATGCGGTGCGGGCCGCTGAGCAGCGACAGGGAGATCACGCACAGCGCGGAGAACAGCGTACCGCACACCAGGGTGTAGGCGATCACCATCGCCACCAGCTTGCCGAGCGAGCTGGGCAGCACCAGGGACAGGTAGACGGTGATCAGGAAGGCCACCAGCCAGGGACCGAGCTTGCGCAGGGCGAACAGCAGCAGGTCGCGGGTCTTGGGATGTTGCGGCAGCTCGCCCTCCAGGCCGAAGCGCTTGCGCATGCGCCCGGCGATCCAGCGCAGGCCGAGCGCGACGCAGGCCCAGATGAGGATGACCAGGGCGAAATCGAGGATCATCCCCGGCCATTCCGCCAGCGACGGGGTGCGGGCGTCGAGCTCAAAGCCGGCGCCCTGGAACAGTTCACTCCAGCGCACCACCGGGCTGTTGGCGCCCTCGAACTGGCGCTCCAGGCTACCCAGGGTATCGCCGATCAGACCGAGCACGCCGCCCTGGTCCTCGGAACTCTTCTGCGTGGCGTCGCGCAACTGCTTGAGCTTCTTCAGCAGGTCGGCGCGCTGCTGGTCGTTCTCCAGGGTCTTGATCACCTGGTTCAGCGACTGCTCCAGCTGGGCGTCGCTGACCTTCGCCTCGCCACCTCCCGTCACCCCGGCCAGCGGCCCGGGAAGCGCCGCCAGCGCGGGCCCGGCGACGGACAAGCCGAGGCCCAGACAGCACAGCAGCAGCCACTGACGAAGCAGGTAACGAATCGGACTCACAGGCATACCCCACCAACATGGACAATCACGCTTGCCGCATCATACAGACGCCGGCGCCAAGCTCGGACCCGTCCCGCGCAGGAAAGGTCCCCCCACGAGCAGCAGCGCACAACGCGCGGCGCCCCGCTGAAAGACAATAGGCAACTTGCCAGCCGCCGTCGGCGGTGCAAGGCTTGGCATGACCATCCGGAGATTTTTCATGCGCCTGATCCTCACCGCCCTGCTGCTCGCCGCCGCATTGCCAGCCAGCGCGCAGATCTACAAGTACACCGACGCCAACGGCAAGACAGTGTTCACCAACCAGCCGCCGACCGATGTCGACGCCAAGCCCGTGGAGCTGCCGCCGACCAACACCGTCGGCCCGCAAGGCCCGGTCGCAGCGCCCGCCGACAGCGGCACTGCGACCCAGACCGCCACTCCCTACGCCATTCTTGCGCTGAGCAACCTGCCGGATGACGAGTCGCTACGGCAGAACAACGGCACCTTCATCGTCAATGTCGTGGTGCAGCCCGCCCTGGCAGGCGGCCATCTGCTGCAACTGGTGCTCGACGGCCAGCCCTACGGCGCACCGACCAGCAGCACCAGCATCGGCCTGCAGGAAATCGACCGCGGCGACCACACCCTGGCAGTCCAGGTGCTGCAGGGAAGCCGCGTGATCCAGGCCAGCGCGCCGGTGAGTTTCACCCTGCAACGCATCAGCACCAACAGTCCGCAACGGCCCAAGGTCCAACCCAGGACGGGCGGCTGACGATGCGCTATCTGGCGACTCTCCTGTCGGTGACCCTGTTGTCGGCGCTGTTCTGCCTGTCGGCCAGCGCCGAGGTCTACACCTACATCGACAAGGAAGGTAATCGCGTCTTCACCGATCAGCCGCCGCGCGGCAACGCGCAAAAGCTGCAACTGGCGCCGATCAACTCGCAGCCCGGCTCGCCCAACGGCGTGCGCATGCCGCCGCCGCTGTACGCGCCGGCCACGCCCGAGCTGCCTCCCGGCCCGCCGGCCTACCAGCTGCTACGCATCATCGTGCCGGAGCCTGACGCCACCGTGCGAGCCAATGACGGCGCACTGATCGTCTCCGCCACCAGCGACCCGGCCCTGCTGCCCGGGCATCTCTACCGCCTGCTTCTGGACGGCAAGCCCGTGGGCGAGCCCGGCCGCAGCCCGGTGTTCCCGCTGAACAACATCGACCGGGGCACCCACCAGCTTTCGGTAGAGATCATCGACACCCTCGGCCGAACCATCGAGCAGACGCCCAGCCAGCCCTTCCACATGTTCCGCGTTTCCGTGGCCGAATCGGCCGATCTGGACACTTCCCACCCGCTCGCTGCCGCCGACCGCTGACGCGGCGTGCGGCCAGGCGCAAATGCACCATATCGGTGCATACGCCTGCACCACTTTCTATACTCTCCCCATTTCGGGTCACTTCCGCTGGCCGGATCGACCTCCTGCGCACCGCAAATCAGCGCGATGCCGCGAAATACGCGTCTTTTCAGGGCCTGGTTTGCTTTTTGCATTTTCCCGCACAGTCTTGGGACATCTCTTACGCCATGCCTACAGAAACCCAGCTCCGCCTGTTGCTCGACAACCTCACCACGGCGGTGATCCTGCTCAATGCCGAGCTGCGCCTGGAGTACATGAACCCGGCGGCGGAAATGCTGCTGGCAGTCAGTGGCCAGCGCAGCCACGGGCAATTCATCAGCGAGCTGTTCACCGAATCGCCCGAGGCGCTGCAGTCGCTGCGCCAGGCAGTGGAAGAGGCGCATCCCTTCACCAAGCGCGAGGCGAGCCTGACCTCGCTGACTGGCCAGACCATCACCGTGGACTACGCGGTGACGCCGATCCTCGACCGCCGCGACACCCTGCTGCTGCTGGAGGTCCACCCGCGCGACCGACTCCTGCGGATCACCAAGGAAGAAGCGCAGCTGTCCAAGCAGGAAACCACCAAGCTACTGGTGCGCGGCCTGGCCCACGAGATCAAGAATCCGCTGGGCGGCATTCGCGGCGCGGCGCAGCTGCTTTCCCGCGAGCTGCCAGAGGAATCGCTCAAGGACTACACCAACGTCATCATCGAAGAAGCCGACCGCCTGAGGAATCTGGTGGACCGCATGCTCGGCTCCAACAAGCTGCCGCAGCTCTCGGTGACCAACGTCCACGAAGTGCTGGAACGCGTCTGCAGCCTGGTGGAAGCCGAGACCCAGGGCACCATCCCGCTGGTGCGCGACTACGACCCGAGCATTCCTGACCTGCTGATCGACCGCGAGCAGATGATCCAGGCCGTGCTCAACATCGTGCGCAACGCCATGCAGGCGATCTCCGCGCAGAACGAACTCAAGCTGGGGCGCATCACCCTGCGCACCCGCACCCTGCGCCAGTTCACCATCGGCCACACGCGTCATCGCCTGGTGTGCAAGGTGGAGATCATGGACAACGGCCCGGGCATCCCGGCCGAACTGCAGGACACCATCTTCTATCCGATGGTCAGCGGGCGTGCCGACGGCACAGGCCTGGGCCTCGCGATTACCCAGAACATCATCAGCCAGCACCAGGGCTTGATCGAATGCGACAGCCATCCGGGCCACACCGTATTCAGTCTGTTCCTGCCCCTGGAACAAGGAGTGCATTGACCATGAGCCGATCAGAGACCGTCTGGATCGTCGACGACGACCGCTCCATCCGCTGGGTACTGGAAAAAGCCCTGCAACAGGAAGGCATGAACACCGTCAGCTTCGACAGCGCCGACAGCGTGATGAGCCGCCTGGGCCGGCAGCAGCCGGACGTGATCATCTCCGACATCCGCATGCCCGGCTCCAGCGGCCTCGACCTGCTGGCGCAGATCCGCGAGGTACACCCGCGCCTGCCGGTGATCATCATGACCGCGCACTCGGACCTGGACAGCGCGGTGGCCTCCTACCAGGGCGGCGCATTCGAATACCTGCCCAAGCCTTTCGACGTCGACGAGGCGGTCTCCCTGGTCAAGCGCGCCAACCAGCACGCCCAGGAGCAGCAAGGCCTGGAAGCGCCGGCCAACCAGACGCGCACCCCGGAAATCATCGGCGAGGCGCCGGCGATGCAGGAGGTGTTCCGCGCCATCGGCCGCCTCTCGCACTCCAACATCACCGTGCTGATCAACGGCGAGTCCGGCACCGGCAAGGAACTGGTCGCCCATGCCCTGCACCGCCACAGCCCCCGCGCGGCGTCGCCGTTCATCGCCCTGAACATGGCGGCAATCCCTAAGGACCTGATGGAGTCCGAGCTGTTCGGCCATGAGAAAGGTGCCTTCACCGGCGCGGCCAACCAGCGCCGCGGCCGCTTCGAGCAGGCCGACGGCGGCTCGCTGTTCCTCGACGAGATCGGCGACATGCCAGCCGACACCCAGACCCGCCTGCTGCGCGTACTGGCAGACGGCGAGTTCTACCGCGTGGGTGGCCACACCCCGGTGAAGGTGGACGTACGGATCATCGCCGCAACTCACCAGAACCTGGAAAACCTGGTGCGCGAGGGCAAGTTCCGCGAGGACCTGTTCCACCGCCTGAACGTCATCCGCGTGCACATCCCGCGTTTGGCCGACCGCCGCGAGGACATCCCCGCGCTGGCCCGGCACTTCCTCTCCCGCGCGGCGCAGGAACTGGCGGTGGAGCCCAAGCTGCTCAAGCCGGAAACCGAGGAATACCTGAAGAACCTCGGCTGGCCGGGCAACGTGCGCCAGTTGGAGAACACCTGCCGCTGGATCACCGTCATGGCTTCCGGCCGCGAGGTGCACATCGATGACCTGCCGCCGGAGCTGATGACCCAGCCGCAGGACAGCGTACCGGCCGCCAACTGGGAGCAGGCCCTGCGCCACTGGGCCGACCAGGCGCTGGGCCGCGGGCAGTCCAGCCTGCTGGATACCGCGGTGCCGGCTTTCGAACGGATCATGATCGAGACCGCGCTCAAGCACACCGCCGGCCGCCGCCGCGATGCCGCCGTGCTGCTGGGCTGGGGCCGCAATACCCTGACCCGCAAGATCAAGGAACTGGGCATGAAGATCGACGGCCCGGATGACGACGGCGAGGACTGAAGTCCTTCCACGAGAAAGGGGCCAGAAGGCCCCTTTTTTCTTGCGCGACGCTCTCCAAAAAAGGCCCTGGCCCAAGGGCTACGCAGGCTGAACGCGGTCATATCCCGGCAACATCTATCCCCAGAATCTGTGGATAACACTGTGCACGGAACGGGGAAGGAACGTGCTACAGCCCAGAGCACGCGCGGTCTGGAGGTTTGCGTGGTTTCTGTGCAGGAATTTCCGGCTTGCCCACATCCACTGTGTGCCCGCCTGTGGATAAGCTTGGGGCAACCCGCTGCGCTCCCCGCCTGGCGCGGGATTGCGAGAATTGATCAGAAAACGCTCAATCCATCGCGAAGCCGTGCTGACGCCAGGCTTCGTAGACGGTCACAGCCACGGTGTTGGACAGGTTCAGGCTACGGCAGCCAGGACGCATCGGCAGGCGCACGCGCTGTTCCGGTGGCAGGGCGTCACGCACTTCTTCCGGCAGGCCACGGCTTTCCGGGCCGAACAGAAAGGCGTCGCCGCGCTCATACGCCACTTCGTGGAACGGCTGCGAACCCTTGGTGGTGAAGGCGAACAGGCGCGGCTGGCCAAGCTGCTCCAGGCACTCTTCCAGGCTCGCGTACCGACGCACGCTGGCGTACTCGTGGTAATCCAGCCCGGCGCGACGCAGGCGCTTGTCGTCCAGCTCGAAGCCCAGCGGCTCGATCAGGTGCAGGCTGCAGCCCGCGTTGGCGCACAGCCTGATAATGTTGCCGGTGTTTGGGGGGATTTCCGGTTGAAAAAGGATTACGTGGAACATGCAGCGCTCCGAGCCTGAGAACGGCGGGCATTCTACCCCCGCCAAGGAGCAAATGCGGCCCAGGCCCTGGTTGAAGGTGCTGGTTTCGCTGTGCGTGCTCGGCCTGCTGCTGGGCCTGATGCTTGGCCGGCTGGTGAATCCGCCACACGAGGGGCCTCCGCAGATCCTTGCCGTAGAGCCTTCCGCCGATGGATTGGTAGTCACTCTGGACGCGCAGCCCGCCGTTCGCGCCGGCCATCTGGACGGCGCCCTGGCCGTGCAGATCGACGCCAGCGGCAACGCACGCCAGGGCCAGTTGCGGATCGGCGATGCGCCGGTGCGCTGGAAGCTGGAGCCAAGGGAGCGTGGGGTTCTGCTGACGCTGCTGTCGACCCGGCGCCTGCAGGGTACCTGGGACAGCACCGAGGTCGGGGGCCGGTGGCGCCTGACCATCAGCGCGCGGCCCGAATAAAAGCGGGGTTTTCCCGGCCTGCCTGGTCCGGGGCCCCGAAGCGGGAAGCGAACCCTCCGAAAGGAGGCTCGCGGGCATAAAAGAGGGGTTTACCCGGCCTGCCTGTACCAGGACCCCTAACGGGTGCGCGGTGCGCCGTGGCGCGCCTGCGGGCATAAAAAGGGGGCTTTCCCGGCCTGCCTGTACCAGGACCCCCGAACCGGCTGCGACGGCCACCGCCTCGGGCGGCACGCTCGCAAGTTGTAAAAGAGGGGTTCCCCAGCCTGCCTGTACCGAGGCCCCTGAAATCGCTGTTATCAGGGGTATTGCAGAGGGCGTGCCAAGATTGCTCGAAGGGCATTATGCCTCGCTCAAAAGCCCCCTCCGACGGCCTGAAGGCCGCGAAACCAGAGGTCTTCAGGAATATCGTCAGGCGTGCGAAGTGACTCCCGCCAGCGTCTACACCGGGTACTTCAGGGCCTCCCCGCCGCGACGTTCGCTGCGCCCTGCTAGTGCGCATGCACCAAACTTGAACGCGCCTCCCTTACCCACAGCAACCCTGAGCAACTGCTGGAACAGCCTGTGGATAAGCGTGCCTGAGCCCGGAGCCCCGTGGCACGCGCAACTCTGATCAAAATTCGATCAACACCGAATCGCAGGCAAAGAAAAAGGCGCCCGAAGGCGCCTTTCTCGTTCGGCGTCAGTGTTTACTGGGCCGGGATCTCGCCGGATGCCTGCATGCGGGCGATTTCCTGCGCGTACAGCGCATCGAAGTTCACCGGGGACAGCATCAGCGCCGGGAACGAACCGCGGACAACCAGGCTGTCCAGGGTTTCACGGGCGTACGGGAAGAGGATGTTCGGGCAGAAGGCGCCCAGGGTGTGGCTCATGCTGGACGCGTCCAGGCCCTTGATCAGGAAGATGCCAGCCTGCTGCACTTCAACGATGAAAGCGGTTTCCTCGTTGTTCTTCACGGTCACCGAAACGGTCAGGACCACTTCGTAGAAGTCGCCATCGAGCTGCTTCTGACGGGTGTTGAGGTCCATGGCGATGCTCGGCTGCCACTCCTGACGGAAGATTTCCGGAGCCTTGGGGGCCTCGAAGGAGAGGTCGCGCACGTAGATGCGCTGCAGCGAGAACTGCGGGTTGTTGTCTTGTTCGGCTGCGCCGTTGCTGGCTTGTTCAGTCATTTCGGGACCTTCTTGTGCATCGTTTCAGAATGAGGAATTACGCCGAGAGCAGCGTATCCAGCTTGCCCGCGCGTTCCAGCGCGTAAAGATCGTCGCAGCCGCCGATGTGGGTTCCGTCGATCCAGATCTGCGGCACTGAAGTCCGACCCGCCTTGCTGGCCATCTCGGCGCGCACGCCAGGCTTACCGTCCACGGAGATTTCCTCGTAGGCGACGCCCTTCTTGTCCAGCAGGGCCTTGGCGCGGATGCAATAAGGGCACCACGCGCTGGTGTAGATCAAGGTCGACGACATCTCACTTCACCAGGGGCAGGTTATCGCCACGCCAGCTGCCGATGCCGCCGGAGAGCTTGGCGGCGGTGTAGCCGGCCTTCTGCAGCACGCTGCACCAGGTGCCCGAATGCTGGCCCATGCCGTCGACCACGATGATGGTCTTGGCCTTGTGTTTGTCCAGTTCGCTCAGGCGGGCGTTCAGCTTGTCCGCCGGGATGTTCAGGGCGCCGACGATATGGCCGGTGGCGAACTCCTTGGTCGGGCGGATATCCAGCACCACGGCCTGCTCGGCGTTGACCATGGCGGTCAGCTCGCGGGTGGACAGCGCGCGGCCGCCCTTGCGCATTTCGTGCAGGGCCAGCAGCACCAGCAGGATGACCAGGGCACCGACCAGCAGGTAGTGGTGGGTGGCGAATTCGATCAGACGAGGAAGAAACGAAGACATGCGCAGGACATCCAGACGTAAAAATGCCGGCCAGTATACACGCGCGTATCTGACGGCTGAACCCTGCCAATCATGGCGTCTGTCGGCACCAACCGGTAAAATGTCGGTCCTTTTCTGACCCCTATTCTCGGAAAGAGCCGTACCTATGACTGCAACGCGCAAACCGCTGGTCCTGATCATCCTGGACGGCTTCGGCCATAGCGATAGCCCTGAATTCAACGCCATCTACGCCGCGAAGAAGCCCAACTGGGACCGCCTGCTGGCCAGCCAGCCGAACGGCCTGATCTCCGGCTCGGGCATGGACGTCGGCCTGCCCGACGGCCAGATGGGCAATTCCGAGGTAGGCCACATGAACCTGGGCGCCGGCCGCGTCGTCTACCAGGACTTCACCCGCGTCACCAAGGCCATCCGCGACGGCGAGTTCTTCCAGAACCCGGTGCTGACCGGTGCCGTCGACAAGGCCGCGGGTGCCGGCAAGGCCGTGCACATCCTCGGCCTGCTCTCCGATGGCGGCGTACACAGCCACCAGGACCACCTGATTGCCATGGCCGAGCTGGCCGCACAGCGTGGCGCGCAGAAGATCTACCTGCACGCCTTCCTCGACGGCCGCGACACCCCGCCCAAGAGCGCCGAGCCTTCGCTGAAGCTGCTCGACGACGCCTTCGCCCGCATCGGCAAGGGCCGCACTGCCAGTATCATCGGCCGCTACTTCGCCATGGACCGCGACAATCGCTGGGACCGTGTCGAAGCCGCCTACAACCTGATCACCGACGGCACCGCCGAATTCACCGCCGACACCGCCGTGGGCGCACTGAACGCCGCCTATGAGCGCGGGGAGAGCGACGAATTCGTCAAGGCCACCCGCATTGGCGAACAGGTGCGCGTGGAAGACGGCGACGCCGTGGTCTTCATGAACTTCCGTGCCGACCGTGCCCGCGAACTGTCGCGCGCCTTCGTCGAGCCGGGCTTCAAGGAGTTCCCGCGCCAGCGCGAGCTGCACCTGGCCGAGTACGTGATGCTTACCCAGTACGCCGCAAGCATCCCGGCACCCAGCGCGTTCAAGCCCGAATCCCTGGACAACGTCCTGGGCGAGTACCTGGCCAAGAACGGCAAGACTCAGCTGCGCATCGCCGAAACCGAGAAGTACGCCCACGTGACCTTCTTCTTCTCCGGCGGCCGCGAAGAGCCGTTCGAAGGCGAAGAACGCATCCTCATCCCTTCGCCCAAGGTCGCCACCTATGACCTGCAGCCGGAAATGAGCGCGCCGGAAGTCACCGACAAGATCGTCGACGCCATCGAGAACCAGCGTTTCGACGTGATCATCGTCAACTACGCCAACGGCGACATGGTAGGCCACACCGGCGTATTCGAGGCCGCAGTGAAAGCCGTCGAGTGCCTGGATACCTGCGTCGGTCGGATCGTCGAGGCGCTGGACAAGGTCGGCGGCGAAGCCCTGATCACCGCCGACCACGGCAACGTCGAGCAGATGGAAGACGCGATGACCGGCCAGGCGCACACCGCGCACACCTGCGAGCCGGTGCCTTTCGTCTACGTCGGCAAGCGCAAGGTCAGCATTCGCGAGGGCGGCGTGCTCGCCGACGTGGCCCCGACACTGCTGAACCTGATGGGTCTGGAACAGCCCAAAGAGATGACCGGCAAATCGATCGTCACCCTCCTTTAAGGACGACGATTGGGCGGGAACGTGAGCCATCTCCCGCCGGTCAGAGCAAACGCCCCACGCCATGCGGCCTGGGGCGTTTTTTTTAGCGCCCGCCACGGGCATACTAGCCCGGTCCAGAATCCAGGTGCCCGCCGCCCAATGCCCCGCGCCCTCCTCCCGCTGCTGCTGATCTGCCTCCTGAGCCCGCTCGCGGTCGTTGCCGACGAACGCGCCGACGCCCAACGTCAGCTGGAGCAGACGCAGAAAGACATCAATGAGCTGAAGAAGAACCTGAAGAACATCCAGGACGAGAAGTCCGGGGTGCAGAAACAGCTCAAGTCCACCGAAACCCAGATGGGCGACCTGGAAAAGCAGATCAGGCAGATCCAGGACGAGATGAAGAAGAACGAGGAAGAACTGCAGCGCCTCGATTCGGAGAAAAAAAAACTCCAGGGCGCACGCCTTGAGCAGCAGCGCCTGATCGCCATCCAGGCCCGCGCCGCCTACCAGAGCGGCCGACAGGAATACCTCAAGCTGCTGCTGAACCAGGAACATCCCGAGAAGTTCAGCCGCACCCTCACCTACTACGACTACATCAACAAGGCGCGCCTGGAGCAGCTCTCGGCCTTCAACGAGACCCTGCGCCAGCTGAGCAACGTCGAACAGGAAATCACCTCGCAGAAGGACGAGCAGGTCGCCCAGCAGACCGCCCTCGAAGCCCGCCGCCAGGAACTGGCCGACGCCCGCAAGGCGCGCCAGGAGACCCTGGCCAAGCTCAACAGCGACCTGAAGGACGGCAGCAGCAAGCTCAAGGACCGCGAGCAGAGCCAGGACGACCTGAACAAGGTCCTCAAGACCATCGAGGAAACCCTCGCCCGCCAGGCCCGCGAAGCCGAGGAAGCGCGCCAGCGCGCCCTGGCCGCCGAACGCGAGCGGGTCAAGCGCGAGCAGGAACTAGCCGCACGCGGCGAGAAGCCCGCAACGCCCTCCAAACGCCCCGACTACAGCGGCCCGTTGGTTTCCAGCGGCACCGGCTTCGGCGGCGCGTTCGCCGCCACCAAGGGCAAACTGCCCTGGCCGGTGGATGGCCGCGTGCTGGCGCGCTACGGCAGCCCGCGCGGCGACGACCCCCGCGCCACCTGGGATGGCGTTCTGATCGGCGCCAACGCCGGCAGTACGGTGCGCGCCGTGCATGGCGGCCGCGTGGTGTTCGCCGACTGGCTGCGCGGCTCAGGCCTGCTGGTCATTCTCGACCACGGTGGTGGCTACCTCAGCCTTTATGGGCATAATCAAAGTCTTCTGAAGGACGCCGGCGATACCGTCAAAGCGGGCGATCCCATTGCAACCGTGGGAGCCAGCGGGGGTCAGAGTACCCCGGCGGTGTATTTTGCCATTCGCCATCAGGGCCGCCCGGCGGACCCTTCGACCTGGTGTCGCACGCAGGGATAAGCGGCGATCACGCATTAGGAGCCAAACATGTCGCAAGCTTTCCGTCTCACTACCCTGGCCCTGGCCTTGCTGCTCGGCGTCGGTGCGGTCCAGGCCGCCGACGCGCCGGCCGCATCCCCTGCGGCCAACGGCAAGGAGGCTCCGCTGCCGCTCGACGAGCTGCGCACCTTTGCCGAGGTCCTGGACCGGGTGAAGGCGGCTTACGTCGAACCGGTGGACGACAAGACGCTGCTGGAAAATGCCATCAAGGGCATGCTCAGCAACCTCGATCCGCATTCGGCCTACCTCGGCCCGGAAGAGTTCGCCGAACTGCAGGAAAGCACCAGCGGTGAATTCGGCGGCCTGGGCATCGAGGTCGGCAGCGAGGATGGCTTCGTCAAGGTGATCTCGCCGATCGACGACACCCCCGCAGCCAACGCCGGCATCCAGCCGGGCGACCTGATCGTCAAGATCGACGGCAAGCCGACCAAGGGACAGTCGATGAACGAGGCGGTGGACAGCATGCGCGGCAAGGCCGGCTCGCCCATCACCCTGACCATCGTGCGCGGTGGCGGAAAACCATTCGACGTAACCCTCAAGCGCGCCGTCATCAAGGTCAAGAGCGTGAAGAGCCAGTTGCTCGAACCGGGCTACGGCTACCTGCGCATCACCCAGTTCCAGGTGAACACCGGCGAGGAGACCGTCAAGGCGCTCTCCAAGCTGCGCAATGACAACAAGGGCAAGCTCAAGGGCATTGTGCTGGACCTGCGCAACAACCCCGGCGGCGTGCTGCAGTCCGCGGTGGAAGTGGCCGACGCCTTCCTCACCAAGGGCCTGATCGTCTACACCAAGGGCCGCATCCCGAACTCCGAGCTGCGCTTCTCCGCCGACCCGGCCGACCCGAGCGACGGCGTCCCGCTGGTGGTGCTGATCAACGGTGGCAGCGCCTCGGCTGCGGAGATCGTCGCCGGCGCCCTGCAGGATCAGAAGCGCGCGATCCTCATGGGTACCGACAGCTTCGGCAAGGGCTCGGTACAGACCGTGCTGCCGCTGAACAACGACCGCGCCCTGAAGCTCACCACCGCGCTGTACTACACCCCCAATGGCCGCTCCATCCAGGCCCAGGGCATCACCCCGGACATCGAGGTGGAACGCGCCAAGGTGACCCGCGAGAAGAGCGAATTCGACGGTTTCAAGGAAGCGGACCTGCAGGGCCACCTGGCCAACGGCAATGGCGGCCAGGATCGTCCGACCACTTCCGGCAAACCACCGGTGGATCGCCCGCAGGATGGCGACTACCAGCTCAGCCAAGCCCTCAGCCTGCTGAAAGGACTCAGCGTCAGCCGCGGCAACAACTGACCGATGCGCCCGGCCCGGCTGCTTTTCGGCCTGTGCCTGGGCGCGCTGCTGTGCCTGCCGGTGGCCGCCGCGCCCCGGCCGGACGGCGGCAAGCCGCTGGTCAGTATCGTCATCGACGACCTCGGGCAGAACCTGGCGCGCGACCGCCAGGTGCTCGACATCTCCCCCGCCATCGCCCTGGCGATCATCCCCGATACACCCCACGCCGCCGAACTGGCGCGCGAAGCGCACCATCGCGGGCGCACCGTGATGCTGCACATGCCGATGGACCCGGCCGGCGGTGGTTACGCCTGGGCCCCGGAGCTGACCCAGGAAGAGCGCGCGCGCCGTCTCGACGCCGCGCTGACGAAGGTGCCCTACGTGCAGGGCGTGAACAACCATGAAGGCAGCCGCATGACCGCCGACCGCCCGGCCATGGCCTGGCTGGCTGCTGAGCTGCAGCGCCGCCACCTGTTCCTGCTCGACAGCCGCACCAGCGCCGCCACCGTGGCTGCTGCCGAGGCACAGAAGATCGGCCTCGCCAGCCTGTCGCGGGACGTCTTCCTTGACGACGATCCGAGCGAAGCGGCGGTGATGGAGCAGATGCAGCGCGGCCTGAAACTGGCGCGCAAGCAGGGCACGGTGGTGATGATCGGCCACCCGAAGCCGGCGACCCTGGCTGTGCTCAAGCGCGTGCTGCCGACCCTGAAGGCCCAGGGCTTCGAGCTGGTGCAGCCGTCGCTGATGATCGCCGAGCGCGGCAACCGCGCCATGGCGGGGCATGGGCAGAACGGGATTTACCGCTAGACGCGCCTACAAAGCGGCAAGTTCTTCGTAGGAGCGAGCTTGCTCGCTCCTACGAAGTCCGGCCGTGCGCTTCGATGCCAAGCCGGCCTTACAGGTAGTTATTCGTCGCCTGCTCGATGAAGCCATCGGCGCGCATTTCGTCCAGCGCCTTCTGCAGCTTCGCCACCACCTCGTCCGGGGTGTCCTTGTTGATCGCCAGGTACAGCTGGGCCTCGTTGAAGCGCAGCACGGTCTGCAGGCCGGACACACCTTCCTGCTTGGCCAGGTAGCGACCCACCGGGTCGGTGGTGGCCCACAGGTCGATCTCGCCGGTGGTCAGCTTCTTCACGTTCTCCTGGTCGCGCAGCGCGTTGAGCACCGGGATGCCCTGGCTCTCCAGGTTCTGGCTGACGGCGTCGTTCTTGTAGGCGCCGAGCTTGTACTTGGCGGCGTCCTTGAGGTCCTTCACCTTGATCGAGCTGCCCGGCGGCGCGAGCAGGACCCAGTGGGTCTTGGCAATCGGCCCGACCCACTTGAACAGCGGCACACGCTCAGGGGTGTAGGTGGTGGAGAACAGCCCGTAGTCGGGCTTGTCGAGGGCCAGCTTGTACAGGCGATCCCAGGGGAAACGCAGGCTCAGGCTGTACTGGATACCGGCGCGCTTGAACATCTCGCGGACGATGTCGGCGCTGATGCCGTCGATACCATCGTCACGGGCGAAGTTCTTGTCATCCACCGCCATGTTGAACGGCGGGAAGTTCTCGGTGAGCAACACCATCTTGTAATCGGCGGGCAACTCGGCGCGGGCCGTGGCGGCCCCCAGCAACAGACCCAGGGTAAGGGTCTTGGTCAGGACTTTCAGCATGGTCATACCGCTCGCTTGGTTATCGTTATTGGGCTTGCGGCATCCCTGCAGGGGGACGGACTACTTCGCTCGTCTGCCTTCCGTGGCAAAACCGGCGCCGAGGGATGTCGGCGCCAAACACAAAGGCCGGCGAGTGGCCGGCCTTCGGGTGTTACAGGTAACTATTGAGCACGTCGTCAACGAAGCCTTCGGCGCGCATCTTGTCCAGCGCCGACTGCAGCTTCTGCACCACGGCATCCGGGGTCTCGCGGTTCAGGGCGAGGAACAGCTGGTCGCTGTTGAAGCGCAGCACGGTCTTCAGCCCGGTGACGCCCACCTGCTTGGCCAGGTAGCGACCCGCCGGGTCACCGCTGGCCCACAGGTCGATCTGACCGTCACGCAGCTTGGCGGCATTCTCCTGGTCGCGCAGCGCCAGCACCGGCTCGAAGCCGTGCTCGCTCAGGTACTGCGCCATGGCGTCGCCCTTGTAGGCGCCGACGCGGTATTTCTTCGCTTCATCCAGGTTGTTCAGGGCGATGGGGCTGTCCGCCTTGGCCAGCAGAACCCAGTCGTCCGGGCCGATCGGGCCGACCCACTTGAACTGGCTCTCGCGCTCGGGCAGGCGCGCGGTGACGAACACCCCGTAGCCGGGCTTCTCCAGCGCCAGCTTGTAGATGCGGTCCCAGGGGAAGCGCAGGGTCAGGCTGTACTGCACGCCCGCACGCTTGAACATCTCCTTGACGATATCCACGGCGATGCCGTCGATGCTGTCTTCCTGGGCGAAGTTCTTGCCGTTGATGGCCATGTTGTAGGGAGGGAAGTTCTCGGTGAGCAGCACCACGCTGTAGTCCGAAGAATCCGTTTCAGCCCTTGCCGCACTGGCCAGAAGCAGGCCGCAGCCTAGCCATGCGAGCAGAATGCGCTTCAGCATCGAGATATTTCCTGCGTATGACATTTCTGAGAAGGCGCAGAGCTTACTCGGAGAATTGACGTCAATAAACCCTATGAATATGGCGATGGGACATGGGTACGCCAGTACCTTGGGTTGAGAACGCCAGTACCTTGAATCAAGAGCGCCAGTACCTTGACTCGGACACGCCAGACCCTTGACCGAAGGCTTCAGCTAGCAAGCTTCGTGCGCAGGAAGGGGATGCGGCCACCGGACGCAGGGGAAGGACGGCCCGGGAGAGAGCCATCGGGCCGGGAGAACCCCGGCCCGGAAGGAATCAGCGCACGACGATGCCGCGGCTGGCCAGGTAGGCCTTGGCCTCCGGCACGCTGTACTCGCCGAAGTGGAAGATGCTCGCCGCGAGCACCGCGTCGGCCTTGCCCTCGATGATGCCGGCGGCCAGGTGCTCCAGGTTGCCGACGCCGCCGGAGGCGATCACCGGCACGCCCACGGCCTCGCTGATGGCGCGGGTCACGCCCAGGTCGTAGCCGCTCTTCACGCCGTCCTGGTCCATGCTGGTCAGCAGGATTTCACCAGCGCCCAGGCCTTCCATCTTCTTCGCCCATTCGACCGCGTCCAGCCCGGTGGGCTTGCGGCCGCCGTGGGTGAAGATTTCCCAGCGCGGCGCTTCGCCCGGCGCCGAGACCTTCTTCGCGTCGATTGCGACCACGATGCACTGCGAGCCGAAGCGCGCGGCGGCTTCGCCGACGAACTCCGGGGTGAACACCGCGGCGGTGTTGATCGAGACCTTGTCCGCACCGGCGTTGAGCAGGTTGCGAATGTCCTGCACCGTCCTGACGCCACCGCCCACCGTCAGCGGGATGAACACCTGGCTGGCCATGCGCTCAACGGTGTGCAGGGTGGTATCGCGGCCATCGACGCTGGCGGTGATGTCGAGGAAGGTGATCTCGTCCGCTCCCTGCTCGTCGTAGCGGCGGGCGATTTCCACCGGATCACCGGCGTCGCGGATGTTCTCGAACTTGACACCCTTCACCACGCGGCCGTTGTCCACGTCGAGGCAGGGAATGATGCGTTTAGCCAGTGCCATAGCAATGCTCTCGTAGGATGGGTGGAGCGCAGCGATGCCCATGCTGCCAGCCCACCGAATTCCTCATTGCTGGATGGCTCGCAGGGCGATCCATCCAGCGTGCGTTCAGATCAGCCTTTGAAGCTGTCGCACAGCGCCTGTGCTTCGGCGACGTCGAGGGTGCCTTCGTAGATCGCGCGGCCGGTGATGGCGCCGACGATGCCCGGCGTGCGGGCGTCCAGCAGCTTCTGGATGTCACCCAGGTTGTGGATGCCGCCCGAAGCGATCACCGGAATACGCGTGGCGTTGGCCAGGGCGGCGGTGGCTTCGACGTTGCAGCCCTGCATCATGCCGTCCTTCGCGATGTCGGTGTAGACGATCGCCGAGACGCCATCGGCCTCGAAGCGCTTGGCCAGGTCGATGACCTGCACCGAGCTCACTTCCGCCCAGCCGTCGGTGGCGACGAAACCGTCTTTCGCGTCCAGGCCAACGATCACCTTGCCCGGGAAGGCCTTGCACGCTTCGGCGACGAACTCCGGCTGCTTGACCGCCTTGGTGCCGATGATCACGTAGCTGACGCCGGCACGGACATAGTGCTCGATGGTTTCCAGCGAGCGGATGCCGCCGCCGATCTGGATCGGCAGGCTCGGGTAGCGCTTGGCGATGGCGGTAACCACTTCACCGTTGACCGGCTTGCCTTCGAAGGCGCCGTTCAGGTCCACCAGGTGCAGGCGGCGGCAGCCGCCCTCCACCCACTTGGCGGCCATGGACACCGGGTCGTCGGAGAAGACCGTGGCGTCTTCCATCAGGCCCTGGCGCAGGCGCACGCAGGCGCCGTCTTTCAGATCGATTGCGGGGATGATCAGCATGGGTTGAACCTGCTCGAATCCAAAGGTGAATGGGGTCGGGTCAGCTCTTCTCGAGCGCCCACAAGTCGCTTTCGATGCTCTCGAACCGGTCTTTCAGGTGAGATTGCACGTCGAAGATCGCCTTGTTGTAGAACAGCGGGCCGAACTCGCGCAGGAAGAAGTCCAGCGCCTCTTCGGCCTCGAAGGAACCGACATCCAGCTCGAAGCGATCTTCGAGGAAACGCTGGATCGCCCGCGCCGCGCTCTGGCGCTGGGCACCATCGAGCTCGAGGATCGCCGGCTTGTCCTTCTGGCGGGCCATGGCTTACCAGCGCCCGTCCCAGGCGGCGAAGTTCTGCAGCAGCTGCAGGCCATGGGTATGGCTCTTCTCCGGGTGAAACTGCACGGCGAAGCGCGAACCGTCGGCCAACGCGGCGGCGAAATCGACGCCGTAATGGCCGCGACCGACCACCTGGCGCGGGTTACCGGCCTGGATGTAGTAGCTGTGCACGAAGTAGAAGCGCGCGCGGTCCGGGATGTCGTGCCACAGCGGGTGATCCACGCTCTGCGCCACCTCGTTCCAGCCCATGTGCGGCACCTTCAGGTGCTCGCCATCCTCGTGCAGGTCCTTGCCGAAGAAGCGCACCTGGCCGGGAAACAGGCCGATGCAGTCAACGCCGTCGTTTTCCTCGCTGCGCTCCAGCAGCGCCTGCATGCCGACGCAGATGCCGAGGAACGGACGGTCCTGGCTGACTTCGCGCACCAGGCTGTCGAAGCCCAGGCGCTTGATCTCGGCCATGCAGTCGCGGATTGCGCCGACGCCGGGGAACACCACGCGGTCCGCTTCGCGGATCACGTTGGCGTCGCTGGTCACCAGCACGCGACCGGCGCCCACGCGCTCAAGCGCCTTGGACACCGAGTGCAGGTTGCCCATGCCGTAGTCGATGACGGCTACGGTCTGCATTACAGGCACCCTTTGGTGGACGGCATCTGGCCGGCCATGCGCTCATCCAGCTCGATGGCCATGCGCAGCGCGCGGCCGAAGGCCTTGAACACCGTTTCGATCTGGTGGTGGGTGTTGTGCCCGCGCAGGTTGTCGATGTGCAGGGTGACGTTGGCGTGGTTGACGAAGCCCTGGAAGAACTCCATGAACAGGTCGACATCGAAGCCACCGACGCTGGCGCGGGTGAACGGCACGTGCATCTGCAGGCCGGGGCGGCCGGAGAAGTCGATGACCACGCGCGACAGCGCCTCGTCCAGCGGCACGTAGGCATGGCCGTAGCGGCGGATGCCTTTCTTGTCGCCGATGGCCTTGGCAAAAGCCTGGCCGAGGGTGATGCCGATGTCTTCGACGGTATGGTGGTCATCGATATGCAGGTCGCCCTTGCACTCGATGTCCAGGTCGATCAGGCCGTGGCGGGCGATCTGGTCCATCATGTGCTCGAGGAAGGGAACCCCGGTATCGAAGCGGGCCTTGCCCGTTCCATCCAGGTCGATGGAAACCTTGATCTGGGTTTCCAGGGTGTCGCGCGCGACGGATGCCTTGCGTTCGGCCATCACCAGCTCCACAGCTAACACTGCACGTAATTATAAGAAGGGGCGGCATTATAGGCGCGCCGTGCGCTGCGCGGCTATGGGCGGTGGTCGGCGCTGGCCGATAGTCCTACACTGCGCGGCTCGCCTTTCGAGGATTGCCCATGCCCGTCGTCGTCCAGCACCTGACCCAGCCCAGCGACCAGGACCGCCAGGACCTGCTGAAGATCTACGCCGACGCGCCGCAATGGCTGCTGGCGCCCTTCGCCGATACCAATGAACTGGTCGAGCAAGGGCTTGCCGAGGGCCGGCTGTTCACCGGGCGCTTCAACGATCGCCTGCTGGGCGCCGCCTGGATCGAGCGCGACGCAGACACTTGGCGACTGTCCCGCCTGTGCGTGCGCCAGATCACTCGCAACCGTGGCGTCGCCCGGCGCCTGCTGGAAGAGGCGCAACGCCTGGCCGTCCTGCAAGGCGCCGCGCTACGCCTGAGCGCTCCGCAAGACCAGCCCGAAGCCGTGCGCTTCGCCGAGCACCTGGGCCTGACGCTGCTGCCAGCCTGACCTGTCATCGCCGGGAACCGCGCCGCAAGTCCCCGTTCAAACCCCGCAATACCTGCCCCCGCCTTTCCGGGCTGGGGCGCCGCTGCGTCATTGGTATACTTTCCCGCTACTCTACCCGCCGCCTGAACAAGGACCCGTACATGAAAGCGTTCGGCAAAATCATCGGCATCGTTGCCCTGGTCCTGCTGCTGCTCATCGTCGCCGCCGGCTTCGTGCTGACCCACTTCTTCGATCCGAACGACTACAAGGACGAAATCCGCCAGCTCGCCCGGGACAAGGCCAACCTCGAGCTGAACCTCAAGGGCGACATCGGCTGGAGCCTGTTCCCCTGGCTGGGCCTGGAGCTGCATGACACCAGCGTGGCGAGCCTGCAGACGCCGGACAAGCCGTTCGCTGATGCGCAGCTGCTGGCCATGTCCGTACGCGTGCTGCCGCTGCTGCGTAAAGAAGTGCAGATGAGCGACATCCGCGTCGAAGGCCTGACCCTGTCCCTGAACAAGGACAAGAACGGCGTCGGCAACTGGGAAAGCATCGGCAAGCCCGCCCAGCCGGCCACCGGCACGCCGCCCGCCGCACAACCGGCGCCGGCGCCGAGCGAGCCGGCTAAACCCGCAGCCGGCGAAGGCCACCAGGCGATGAAGCTGGACATCGACAGCCTCAGCGTGAAGAACGCCCGCATCGACTACGCCGACACCCAGAGCGGCAAGAACTACAGCGTCGAAGGCATCGAGCTGACCACCGGCGCGATCCGCGAGGGCAGCAACATCCCGGTCAAGCTCAGCGCCTACCTGGGCACCAACCAGCCGGTGATCCGCGCGCGCACCGAGTTGACCGGCAACCTGCGCTTCGACCGCGCGCTCAAGCGCTACCAGCTCGAAGACGCCAAGCTCTCCGGCGAAGTCTCCGGCGATCCGTTCCAGGGCAAGACCGCCAATTACAGCGCCCAGGGCCAGCTGGTACTCGACCAGGCCGCCCAGGTTGCCGAGTGGAACGGCCTGAAGGTCACCGTCAACCAGCTGCGCGCCCTCGGCGAGCTGAAGGCCCGCGAGCTGGATAAAGAGCCCAAGTTCGACGGCGGCCTGTCGCTGGCACCGTTCAACCTGCGCGAATTCCTCGAAGGCATCGGCCAGACCCTGCCGGAAATGGCCGACACCACCACCCTCACCAAGCTGGAACTGGCCACCCGCGTCAGCGGCACCCGCAACAGCCTCGCCCTGAACGACATCAACCTGAAGCTGGACGACAGCGCCTTCAGCGGCAACCTCGGCATCGCCGACTTCGGCAAGCAGGCGATCCGCGCCCAGCTGTCCGGCGACAAGCTGAACCTCGACCGCTATCTGCCGGCCAAGGTCAAGAAGGCCCAGGAGGCCACCAACAGCGCACGCAAGGCCGAAGTCGACGCCACCGCGCAGAACGCCATCAAGGGCGACACGCCATTGCCCAGCCAGCCGACCCAGCAAGCCTGGAGCGACGCCCCGCTGCTGCCCATCGCCCGCCTGCGCGCGCTGGACCTCGACACCGGCCTGAACCTCGGCCAGCTGACCCTGGACAAGCTGCCCATCGACAACGCCGTGCTCAAGCTGCGCGGCCAGGGCGGCCTGCTCAACCTCGACGACCTGCGTGGCGAGCTTTACGACGGCAAGTTCAACGCCACCGCCACCCTCGACGTGCGCCAGGACGTACCGACCCTGCAGGCGAAGAAACACATCGCCGACGTACCGGTGGAGCGCCTGCTCGAATCCCAGGGCCAGAAGCCGCCGGTGAAGGGCCTGCTGGACCTTGACGCCGACATCACCACCCAGGGCAACAGTCAAAAGGCCTGGATCGACAACCTCAACGGCACCGCGCACTTCGTCCTGACCCAGGGCGTGCTGCTCAACGCCAACCTCGAACAGCAGCTGTGCCAGGGCATCGCCACGCTCAACCGCAAGTCGCTGACTGGCGAGCATGGCGGCAAGGACACGCCCTTCCGCGAGCTGCAGGGCAACCTGGTGTTCCGCAATGGCGTGGCCAGCAACCCGGACCTCAAGGCCAGCATCCCCGGCCTGACCGTCAAGGCCGACGGCGACCTCGACCTGCGCGTGCTGGGCATGGACTACCGCGTCGGCGTCACCATCGAAGGCGACAAGAGCGACATGCCCGACCCCGCCTGCGAGGTGAACAAGCGCTATGTCGGCATCGAATGGCCGCTGCGCTGCCGCGGCCCGCTGGAACTGGGCGCCAAGGCCTGCCGCCTGGACAAGGACGGCATCGGCAAGATCGCCGCACGGTTGGCCGGGGACCGGCTGAACCAGAAACTCGAAGAGAAGCTCGGCGACAAGGTCAGTCCCGAACTCAAAGACGCACTCAAAGGGCTGTTCAAGAAGTGACCCCGCAAAGCTTCAATCAGGCCGTGCTCGACTGGTTCGACACGCACGGCCGCCATGACCTGCCCTGGCAGCAGAACATCACACCCTACCGGGTGTGGGTCTCGGAAATCATGCTGCAGCAGACCCAGGTCAGCACCGTGATGGGCTACTACGACCGCTTCATGACGGCGCTGCCGACGGTGGCGGACCTGGCCAACGCGCCGGAAGACGAAGTACTGCACCTGTGGACGGGCCTGGGCTACTACACCCGCGCCCGTAACCTGCACAAGACCGCGAAGACGGTGATGGAACAGCACGGCGGAGAATTCCCCCGCGACGTCGAACAGCTCGCCGAGCTGCCCGGCATCGGCCGCTCCACCGCCGGCGCCATCGCCAGCATCTCCATGGGGCTGCGTGCACCGATCCTCGACGGCAACGTCAAGCGCGTGCTCGCGCGTTATATCGCCTGCGACGGCTATCCGGGCGAGCCCAAGGTCGCCAGACAGCTGTGGGACGCCGCCGAGCGCTTCACGCCGCAGGAGCGGGTCAACCACTACACCCAGGCGATGATGGACCTGGGCGCGACCCTCTGCACCCGCAGCAAGCCGAGCTGCCTGCTCTGCCCGCTGCGCGAGGGCTGCCGCGCGCACTTCCTCGGCCGCGAGACCGACTTTCCGGTCTCCAAGCCGCGCAAGGCGCTGCCGCAGAAACGGACGCTGATGCCGATCCTGGCCAACCGCGAGGGCGACATCCTGCTCTACCGCCGTCCGTCGACCGGACTCTGGGGCGGCCTGTGGAGCTTCCCCGAACTGGACGACCTGGCCGCCCTCGACCCACTGGCCCAGCGCCACGCCCTGCGCCTGGGCGAGCGGCGCGAGCTGCCCGGCCTGACCCATACCTTCAGCCACTTCCAGCTGGCCATCGAGCCCTGGCTGGTGCGCGTCGAGGACGCAGCCCCCGCCGTGGCCGAGGCCGACTGGCTCTGGTATAACCTCGCCACCCCGCCGCGGCTCGGTCTTGCCGCCCCGGTGAAGAAGCTGCTCAAACGAGCCGCCGACGTGTTGAACGCAGGAGAAATGTCATGACCCGACTGGTGATGTGCCGCAAATACAAAGAAGAGCTGCCCGGCCTCGATCGCGCGCCCTATCCCGGAGCCAAGGGCCAGGACATCTACGAGCACGTCTCGAAGAAAGCCTGGGACGAATGGCAGAAGCACCAGACCATGCTGATCAACGAGCGTCGCCTGAACATGATGAATGCCGAGGATCGCAAGTTCCTCACCGCCGAGATGGACAAGTTCCTGTCGGGCGAGGAATACGCGCAGGCCGAGGGCTACGTCCCGCCCAGCGCGTAAGCTTCGGTATTATTTGAAAAATTTTTTCGCGGCACGCTTGACACCCCTTCCGAAAACCCTTTTAATGCGCGCCACGTTGCCCAGGTAGCTCAGTTGGTAGAGCAGGGGATTGAAAATCCCCGTGTCGGCGGTTCGATTCCGTCCCTGGGCACCAAGCCTTCCGAAAAGCCCCTGAAATCGCGAGATTTCAGGGGCTTTTTCATTCCGCTCCGCACAAGTCACTCCTCCGCCCCGGAACATTCCCGCGTTTCGTATCGAATGTTTGCCGAACCTCAGTGTCTACTGGCACATAGCACATCGATCTTTCAGAATCATGACCATCCGGACGATTTTCACCCTGTAGTGAGATACCCTCCGGGATTCGATGTTTCGTAGCGGAGTCACTGTGCGCAAACTCATAAGCTGGTGGAATTCCCGGGGCAACCTGGTTTCCCTGTCTGCCCTCTTCCTGCTGGTGCCGCTGATCGGCCGCTACAGCCTTGGCTGGGGCTCCCCGCTGGGCTACCTGTCGGACCTCGCGCTCGGCACCCTGCTGGTCGTCGCAGTGCACAACCGTCGACTGTTCATCGCCATTCCGGTCATGCTGGTGTGGGCCCTGTCGGTGATCGGCACCGCCGAACTGGTCAGCGCCGTGGGCCGCATGCCTGCGCCGGAAGACCTGCACTTCCTCGCCGACCCGACCTTCGTCGCCAACTCCACCGAGGGCGGCGGTCTCAACCACCTGCACCTGGCGATCCTGATCGGCGCTGGCATCCTGCTCTGCGCGCTGCTCTGGCGCCGCCGCGAAAAGCCGCTGCCAGGCTACGCCTATGCTGTACCGGCCGTGCTGCTGGCCGCCCACGCAGGCGTTCAGTACTTCCAACCCAGCGATGCGGAAATGTGGAAGCAGTTCAACCTGCCGCACCAGCTGGTCTCCCGCGCCGTCACCAGCGGCGAGATGGCCTACCAGGACTGGCGCGACCGCGACCAGCCGGAGGCCCGCCCGGACGTCACCGGCCTGACCCAGCACGACCTCAATGGCACTTCGCTGTTGACCGGTCGCGGCCAGGCGAAGAACGTGCTGATCATCGCCATGGAAGGTATCCCCGGCGCCTACGTCGCCACCAACCGTGCCGCCCTGAGCAGCAGCTACGAAGAGTCGATGATGCCGCGCCTGAGCACCTGGGCCGAGCGCGCCATGACCACACCTGACTACGTGGTGCACAGCCACCAGACCATCCGCGGCCTCTACGCCATGCTCTGCGGCGACTACAGCAAGCTGGACAATGGCACGCCCAAGGGCGTCGAGCTGCTGGGCAACCCGACCCGCGCCGCCGAATGCCTACCGGCGCAAATGCACCAGGCCGGCTTCAGCACCCACTTCCTGCAGGGCGCCGGGCTGCGCTTCATGGCCAAGGACAAGGTCATGCCGGCCATGGGCTTCGACAAGACCCTGGGCCGCGACTGGTTCAAGAAAAAGCCCTACCTGGAATTCGCCTGGGGCATGGATGACAAGGCCTTCTTCGAGGGTGCGCTGGACTACGTCGGCCAGCTGCGCCAGAAGAAGCAGCCGTGGATGCTCACCCTGCTCACCGTCGGCACCCACCAGCCGTATTCGGCCACTCCGGAATACCTGGCCAAGTACCCGACCCCGCGCCAGGCGGCAGTCGCCTACCTGGATGACGCCGTCGATGCCTTCCTCAAGGGTCTGGAAGAGAAAGGCGTGCTCAAGGACACCCTGGTGATCGTCACCTCCGACGAATCCCATGGCATCGACAATGTGCGCCTTGCCTCGGCCTGGGGCCTGAACCTGATCCTTGCACCGGAACAGGCCGCGCTGCCGCCGGTTAAGGCCGGCGTCTACGGCCACGTCGACCTGGAATCCTCGGTGCTCGACTATTTCGCCATCAAGGCGCCGCAGGATATCGCCGGTCGCTCGCTGTTCCGCGAATACACCAGCGGCCGCGAGATGGTGACCTTCACCAACGGAATGCAGCGTTATCACGACGGCAAGGGCAACTTTACCGAGTGCGACTTCCAGCAGGTCTGCCGGCGCTACAAGAGTGACGGTTTCATCGCCGATACCGCCAAATTCGAAGGCCGCTTCAGTGGCCGCGACGCCCGCCTGATGACTGCCCGCGCGGACATCCTTGACCAATCGGTGACCAAAGCGCAGTCGGCTCGCGAATACCAGTTCGCGACCAAGGAACGCATCCGCCTGAAGCCACAGATCGACAACGAGTACACCGACAACCTGATCGGCGCGCAGTATCTGGAGTTTCCGGCCAACACCCACACCACGGTGCGCCTGAAGATCCGCGCGATCCAGATGGACGCCAATGGGGCGAAAGTGACGCTCAAGACGCGCTCGTTCGAGAAGCCCGTGCCCATCGAGATACCGGACTTCCCGCGGGTGTTGCGCAACCAGCCGCTGGAAGTGAGCTTCGGCTTCGACAACGAGGAAGCCCGCAAGGCCTTCTCCTTCCACCTGCTCGCCGAAGGCAAGGGCGTCATCGAGATCACCGACTTCCACGTGCTGACCCAGCCGCGCAAGTCGACGATCAATGCCACCGAAGGCGGTGGCACGGGCCTGGCCGACGCCAACCAGCCGCTGACGATTCCGCGGCTGTCCGGGCACCCGAACCTGATGGCCAGCCAGCCACCGGAATCCCAGGACGACATCACGCCCGCCGAAGCACTCGAAGATCCGAATCCGCAACTTCGGCAGATGATGCAGTAACTCTCACCGGCGGCCCCAGGGCCGCCGGACTTTTACCGGCCGGTCTAAACTGGCACTATCCCGCCCCCGCGCCATCAGCCGACGCCCTCATCCGGCGCAGCTAGTTCAGCCCAGGCGACAACGCCGAGCGGCAATGCGACAACTTGCCACTACAGCCGACGACCGCGGCAGATGGGCGCTTGGCGCACTCCGGAGTGCGTGTTAGGTTGCCCCTCGCCAGGATGGCCCCGATTCTGCAGTGACCTGCTGCGAAAGCGTCCGAATAACAATAGAGGAGCCCCCAATGGCCACGGCCATACCCGCACTGGAAATCCGTAACCTGCACAAGCGTTACGGTGACCTGGAAGTGCTCAAAGGCATTTCCCTGACCGCCCGCGACGGCGATGTGATTTCCATTCTCGGCTCCTCCGGTTCCGGTAAATCCACGTTCCTGCGCTGCATCAACCTGCTGGAGAACCCGCACCAGGGCCAGATCCTGGTCGCCGGTGAAGAACTCAAGCTGAAGAAGACCAAGGACGGCTCGCTGGTCGCCTCGGACAACAAGCAGATCAACCGTCTGCGCAGCGAACTGGGTTTCGTCTTCCAGAACTTCAACCTCTGGCCGCACATGAGCATCCTCGACAACATCATCGAGGCGCCGCGCCGTGTGCTGGGCAAGACCAAGGCCGAAGCCACCGAGATCGCCGAGGCCCTGCTGGCCAAGGTCGGCATCTCCGACAAGCGCCACAGCTTCCCCGCGCAGCTTTCCGGTGGCCAGCAGCAACGCGCCGCCATCGCCCGCACCCTGGCGATGCAGCCCAAGGTCATCCTCTTCGACGAGCCGACGTCGGCACTGGACCCGGAAATGGTCCAGGAAGTGCTTAACGTTATCCGCGCGCTCGCCGATGAGGGTCGTACCATGCTGCTGGTGACCCATGAAATGAACTTTGCCCGCCAGGTATCCAGTGAGGTGGTGTTCCTCCACCAGGGCCTGGTAGAAGAGCAGGGACCGCCGCAGCAGGTATTTGACAACCCGCAATCGGCACGCTGTAAACAATTCATGTCCAGCCACCGCTAACGGAGCATCACTGCATGAACAACTATAAGAAGATCGTTCTGGCTATCGCGGCCACCTTCGCACTGGGGAGCCAGGCCATCGCCGCGGACAAACTGCGCATCGGTACCGAAGGCGCCTACCCGCCCTTCAACGGCATCGACGCCAGCGGCCAGGTCGTCGGTTTCGATATCGAGATCGGCAAGGCGCTGTGCGCCAAGATGAAGACCGAGTGCGACGTCGTCACCTCCGACTGGGACGGTATCATCCCGGCCCTGAACGCCAAGAAGTTCGACTTCATCGTCGCTTCCATGTCGATCACCGACGAGCGCAAGCAGGCCGTTGACTTCACCAACGCCTACTACACCAACAAGCTGCAGTTCGTGGCGCCGAAGTCGACCGACTTCAAGACCGACAAGGGCTACCTCAAGGGCAAAGTGATCGGTGCGCAGCGCGCGACCATCGCCGGTACCTGGCTTGAGGACAACATGTCCGACACCGTCACCATCAAGCTCTACGACACCCAGGAAAACGCCTACCTCGACCTGTCCTCGGGCCGCCTCGACGGCGTCCTGGCCGACAAGTTCGTGCAGTACGACTGGCTGAAGAGCGACGCCGGCAAGGACTTCGAGTTCAAGGGCGATCCGGTGTTCGACAACGACAAGATCGGCATCGCCGTGCGCAAGGGCGACCCGCTGCGTGACAAGCTGAACGCCGCTCTGAAGGAAATCGTCGACGACGGTACCTACAAGAAGATCAACGACAAGTACTTCCCCTTCAGCATCTACTGATGCACGTGCCGCGCCGCCCCTCGCCGGGCGGCGCGCGCCTTCAGGCGTGACTCCCCATGATTTTCGACCTGCACGGCTTTGGCGATCAGTTGATCGCCGGCACCTGGATGACGCTCAAGCTCTCGCTCGCCGCAGTCTGCGTGGGACTGGTCCTCGGCCTGCTCGGCGCCATCGCCAAGACCTCGAAGAACGGTTTCCTGCGCATGCTCGGCGGTTTCTACACCACCGTAGTGCGCGGCGTACCCGAGACACTCTGGGTACTGATGATCTATTTCGGCACCGTGGCCGGCCTGAACGCCATCGGTGACCTCTTCGGCCACCCCGAATTCGCCCTCTCGCCCTTTGCCGCAGGCACCTGTGCCTTGGGCCTGTGCTTCGGCGCCTACGCCACCGAAGTCTTCCGTGGCGCGCTGCTGGCGATTCCCAAGGGCCATCGCGAAGCCGGCCAGGCGCTGGGGCTCTCCGCTCCGCGCATCTTCTGGCGCATCGTGCTGCCGCAGGTATGGCGCGTGGCGCTGCCAGGCCTGGGTAACCTCTATCTGATTCTTCTGAAGGACACCGCCCTGGTCTCGCTGATCACCCTCGACGAGATCATGCGCAAGGCCCAGGTCGCCTCCAACGCGACCAAGGAGCCCTTCACCTTCTACATGACCGCGGCCTTCATCTACCTGGGCCTGACCGTCTTCATCATGGCCGCCCTGCACTTCCTCGAGCGTCGCGCCGGCCGTGGCTTCGTGAGGAACGAGCTATGACCGATCTCGAGCTGATCCTCAAATGGCTGCCGAAGATGCTCCAGGGTGCCACCCTGACCCTGGAGCTGCTGGCCATCGCCGTGGTCGCCGGCCTGTGCCTGGCCGTACCGCTGGGCATCGCCCGCGCCTCGCGGCACTGGTACGTGCGCGCGGTGCCCTACACCTACATCTTCTTCTTCCGCGGCACGCCACTGCTGCTGCAGCTGTTCATCGTCTACTACGGATTTGCCCAGTTCGAGAGCGTGCGCAAGGGGCCACTCTGGCCGTACCTGCGCGACCCGTACTGGTGCGCCCTGCTGACCATGACGCTGCACACCGCGGCCTATATCGCCGAGATCCTGCGCGGCGCCATCCACGCCATCCCGGTGGGTGAAGTGGAAGCCGCCCGCGCGCTGGGCATGTCCCGTCGCCAGGCGCTGTTCCACATCATCCTGCCGCGCGCCGCGCGGATCGCGATGCCGGCCTACAGCAACGAGGTGATCCTCATGCTCAAGGCCAGCGCCGTGGTGTACACCGTGACCCTGTTCGACATCATGGGCATGACACGCACCATCATCGCGCGCACCTACGAGGCGATGCTGTTCTTCTGCCTCGCCGGCCTGTTCTACCTGGTCATCACCCTGCTGCTGACGCGCATCTTCCGCCTGCTGGAACGCTGGCTGAAGGTGGACTCGATGCAGGGCCGCTGACCGGCGCGCCGTTTGCCCACGGGGTCGCTATAATGCGCGCCCCGTGGCTTTCCCCCGCTTCGCACCGTGCTCCCGAACGAAACTCCCCTGACCGGTTCCGACCTGCTCCAGCGCTTCCAGGCACTGGACGGTTTCCTGCTGGATCATCAGGCGCTATGGCGACCGAAACCCTTCACCGCGCTGGAGTTGGACTGGGAGCGCGGCCACCCCGAACTGGCTGCCTGGCTGCGCGGCCGCAGCCTCGATGACGCCGACGCAGCGCACAACGCCCCCGAGCAGCTTGACGCCCCCGCCCCCTTCCCGGCGATGGCCGCCACGGCCGCAAAGTTGTCCGTCGTCGGCGAACTCCCGGCCACGCCGCTGGGCAAGTTGCCGAACCAGCTGACCGTCGACGTTCCCGGTCGCAAGTGGCAACAGATCGACGCCTTCGCCAGCCGTCTGGGTTTCGCCCAAGCACCGCAGCAATGGCTCGACTGGTGCGCCGGTAAAGGCCATCTGGGCCGTCTGCTGGCGCGCGACGGCAAGCCGCTGCTGAGCCTGGATTTCGACCATGCCCTGGTGGAAGACGGCCAGCGCCTGAGCGACCGGCTTCAGCTTCACGCCCGGCATCACCAGCAGGACGTACTCGCACCGGACGCCCGCGAGCACCTGCAGGCCGGCCACACCGCCGTCGCCCTGCACGCCTGCGGCAACCTGCACGTACGCCTGCTGCAGCTTGCCAGCGCCCAGGGCTGCCGCCAGCTCGCCGTGGCGCCCTGCTGCTATAACCGCATCGATAGCGAGTACTACCAGCCGCTCTCGCACGCCGCGCAGAGCTCCACCCTGGAGCTCTCGCGGGACGACCTGCGCCTGCCGCTCGCCGAAACCGTCACCGCCGGCGTCCGCGTGCGCCGCCAGCGCGACGGATCGATGGCGCGGCGGTTGGCTTTTGACCTGCTGCAACGGGAAGTCCGCGGCAGCAACGACTACCTGACAACCCCTTCCGTGCCGCCGACGTGGCTGGACAAACCCTTCGCCGACTATTGTCGCGACCTCGCCGCGCTCCGGGGGCTCGAACTGCCCGCTGGCACCGACTGGCAGCAACTGGAGGCCAGAGGCTGGCAACGCCTGGCCCAGGTCCGCAACCTCGAACTGGTGCGCGGACTGTTCCGCCGCCCCATGGAACTCTGGCTGGTGCTCGACCGCGCGTTATTCCTCGAGGAACAAGGCTATCGCGCCACCCTGGGCGCCTTCTGCGCCACCCGGATGACCCCGCGAAACCTGCTGCTACTGGCCGAACGCATCTGAGACGGGCGTTCCAGGGCTTCACCCACAGACCCTGTGGATAACTCTGTTCGTAACCCCGGAAAAAACTGCCCTTTCTTACCGTCCAGACCGCCTCGCTGCGATCTGGTCATTTTCTGTACATATAAATTAAGTCTTTAAAAAACAGATAGTTACGATACTTCGTGATTGCTATCACATCTCATATGCAATTTGCGCCCTAAAGCTTTCCCCCTTGTGCATAAAGGCCGCTGACGGTGTAGGAAATCAGCCATTCCTGTTGCCAATCCTGCTCCAATGGCGCTTCGTCGAACGGATTGTTGCGTAATCGCGACAATCGAATCTTGTCAATTGCTGCCTAGGCAGTATCATTTCGAAACATTTCACTGCCTAAGCAGCTATCTGTTTTGACATGAATCACTACGACGTCGCGGATTTTCCGTTCAAAGGCTCCATCGGCCAGTTGCTGGGCGCCACCGCCATCCTCAAGGATCGCCTGCTGGATAAGCACCTTGCGCACCTGGACATCACTGCTGCGCAGTTCAAGGTGCTGTTCTTCATCGGCAACGACCGCGCCAATACCCCGGCCGAGCTATGCCGCGAGCTGTCCATCGACAGCGGGTCCATGACCCGCATGCTCGACCGCCTGGCACGCAAGGATCTGCTGGTCCGCGAGCCCTGCCCAAACGATCGCCGCAGCGTGCGCCTGAGCCTGAGCCCGGCCGGACAGGCCGTGAATGACGAAGCCCCGAGCATCGCCGCTGCAGCCATGAACGAGCTGGTCGGCGGTCTCTCCCGCGACGAACTGCAGACCCTCACCGGCCTGCTCGACAAGATCCTGCGCGCCCACGGCGCCGCGGCCCATTGCGCGGCGCAGGAGAAAAGACCATGAACCACCTCCGTATCGCCCTGCTGCCGGCCGTCGTGTTTGCCGCCGTGCTGGGACTCTCCGGCTGCGTCAGCTACTCGGGCCTGGACACCAGCGGCAAGGCCGTCGACCCCGCTAGCCTGAAGGCCGGCGTTAGCCTCGACGGCACTCCGCTGTCCACCGCCGCCTGGCCCAGCGAACACTGGTGGACCAGCCTGGGCGACCCGCAACTGGACGGCCTGATCGGCGAGGCCCTGCGCGGCACGCCCGACCTGGATATCGCCAGCGCACGCGCCCGCCAGGCCATCGCCGCAGCGCAAGCACAGGACGCCGCGCGCATGCCCAGCATGAAAGGCACCGCCAGCTACGCCGGCATCCGCGCACCGGAAAGCGTGATTCCTGCGCCCATGGGCGGTCGCTACTCGGCGGTGAAATACCTGTCGCTCAGCTTCAGCTACGACCTCGATCTCTGGGGCGGCCAGCGCGACGCCTGGGAGGCCGCCCTCGGCCAGGCCAACGCCGCCGAAGTCGACCGCCAGGCCGCCTCGATCACGCTCTCCACCAATGTCGCCCGCGCCTACAGCGACCTGGCCCACGCCTTCGTCGCCCGCGACCTGGCCAAAGACGAACTGGACCGCTCGCAGCACCTCTTCCAGCTCAGCCAGAAGCGCATGGACGCAGGCCTGGACAGCAAGGTCCAGCTGCAGCAGACGCAGTCCCAGGTCGCCAGCGCCAAGCAGCAGCTGGCCGCCGCAGAACAGGAGATTGCCAGCGACCGCATCGCCCTCGCCATCCTGCTCGGCCAGGGCCCTGACCGTGGCCAGGACCTGCAGCGCCCGCAGGTGCTCAAGCCCGGTGCGCTTAGCCTGCCATCGAACCTGCCGGCCGAGCTGCTGGGTCGTCGCCCGGACATCGTCGCCGCACGCTGGCGGGTCGAAGCCGCCTCGAAAAGCATCGACTCGGCGAAGACCGAGTTCTATCCCAACGTGAACCTGGGTGCGATGGTCGGCCTGGCCGCTCTGCACACCAGCGACGTGCTTAAAGCGCCCAGCCGGTTCTTCCAGATCGCCCCGGCCATCTCCCTGCCGATCTTCGACGGTGGCCGCCTGCGCGCCAACCTGGCCGGGAAGGACGCCGACTACGACCTGGCCGTCGCCCAGTACAACAAGACCCTGGTCAACGCCCTCGGCGAAGTCACCGACGACCTCGGCAAGCTGCGCTCGCTGGAGCAGCAGATCGACGACCAGCGCGAAGCCCGCGACATCGCCAAATCCAACTTCGACCTGGCCATGCGCCGTTACGGCGAAGGCGTCGGCAACTACCTCGACGCCCTCAGCGTGCAGCAACAGTTGCTCCTCGCCGAGCGCCAGCTGGCCAGTCTGGACGCCCAGCGCATCGACCTCTCGGTGCAACTGGTCCAGGCCCTGGGCGGTGGCTACCACCCCGATACCACTTCCACTCCCGCCCCATTCGCCCAGGCGAACGCGGCCGCCGCGCACTGAACGAGGCACCCGACATGAGCACCGCCACTCAAGAAACCCCGAACGGCAACCCCAAGCGCAAGCGCTGGCTGCTGATCCTGCTCGCCGTCGTCATCCTCGCCGGCCTTGCCAGTGTCGCCTGGGAACTCCTCTACGGCCGCTGGCACGAGGACACCGACGATGCCTACGTAAACGGCAACGTCGTGCAGATCACCCCGCAGATCACCGGCACCGTGGTCAGTATCGGCGCCGATGACGGCGACCTGGTGCACAAGGGCCAGGTGCTGGTGAAGTTCGACCCCAGTGATGCCGACATCGCCCTGCAGCAGGCCGAAGCCAACCTCGCGCGCACCGTGCGCCAGGTGCGCGGGCTGTTCAGCAACGTCGACGGCTACAAGGCCGACGTCGCCACGAAGAAGGTCGCCCTGTCCAAGGCCGAGGCCGATTTCAAGCGCCGGCAGAACCTCGCCAACGACGGCGCCATCTCCCAGGAAGAACTGGCTCACGCCCGCGACGCCCTGGACACCGCGCGCAGCTCGCTGACCAACTCCGAGCAGCAACTGGACACCAACCGCGCACTGGTCGACGACACCGTGATCGCCTCGCACCCGGACGTCAAAGCTGCCGCCGCCAAGCTGCGCCAGGCCTACCTGGACGACGCCCGCGCGGTGATCATTGCGCCGGTCACCGGCTACGTCGCCAAGCGCACCGTGCAGGTTGGCCAGCGTGTGCAGCCGGGCGCCGCGCTGATGGCGGTGATTCCCCTGGACCAGGTGTGGATCGACGCCAACTTCAAGGAAACCCAGCTCAAGCACATGCGCATCGGCCAGCCGGTGGAAATCCGTTCCGACCTCTATGGCGGCGAAGTGAAGTACTCCGGCACCGTCGACAGCCTCGGCGTCGGCACCGGCAGCGCCTTCTCCCTGCTGCCGGCGCAGAACGCCACCGGCAACTGGATCAAGATCGTCCAGCGCGTCCCGGTGCGCATCCGCATCAACTCAGAGGAGCTGGCGAAGAACCCGCTGCGCATCGGCCTGTCCATGGACGTCAACGTCAGTCTGCACGACCAGAGCGGACCCGCCCTCGCCCAGCAATCGCCGCACGAGGCGGTGTTCTCCACCGACGTGTACCAGGAGCAACTGGCCTCAGCCGACCAGTTGATCGAGAAGCTGATCCAGGCCAACCTCGCCGACGCCAACCACAGCACCGCGCAGCGCTGATCCGACTACCGTCATGAGCCAGCCCAACAGCAGCAGCTTCAGCCCACCCAGCCTGGTCATGGCCACCATCGGCCTGTCGCTGGCGACCTTCATGCAGGTGCTCGACACCACCATCGCCAACGTCGCCCTGCCGACCATCTCCGGCAACCTCGGGGTAAGTTCCGAGCAGGGCACCTGGGTCATCACCTCCTTCGCGGTGAGCAACGCCATCGCCCTGCCACTCACCGGCTGGCTGAGCCGCAAAGTCGGCGAGGTTCGGCTGTTCATCGCCGCCACCCTGCTCTTCGTGGTCGCCTCGTTCCTCTGCGGTGTCGCCCAGCAGATGGGGATGCTGGTGGGCTTCCGGGCCATCCAGGGCTTCGTCGCCGGGCCGCTCTACCCGATCACCCAGACCCTGCTGATCTCCATCTATCCTCCAGCGAAAAGGGGGATGGCACTGGCACTGCTGGCGATGGTGACGGTGGTCGCGCCCATCGCCGGGCCCATCCTCGGCGGCTGGATCACCGACAGCTACAGCTGGCCGTGGATTTTCTTCATCAACGTACCCATCGGCCTGTTCGCCGCCATGGTCGTCTACCAGCAACTGCGTGCTCGCCCAGTCGTGATCAAGCACGCGCCTATGGACTACATGGGCCTGGCGATGCTGGTGATCGGCGTCGGCGCCCTGCAGATCGTCCTCGACAAGGGCAACGACCTGGACTGGTTCGAATCCGGCTTCATCATCGGCGGCACGGTCATCGCAGCGATCGCCCTGGCGGTCTTCGTGATCTGGGAGCTGACCGACAAGCACCCGATCGTCAACCTGCGACTGTTCGTGCACCGCAACTTCACGGTGGGAACGTTGGCGTTGGTCGGCGGCTACGCCGGCTTCTTCGGCATGAACCTGCTGCTGCCGCAGTGGCTGCAGACCCAGATGGGCTACACCGCGACCTGGGCGGGCCTGGCGGCCGCACCAATTGGGATCCTGCCCGTATTCCTCTCGCCGCTGGTCGGCCGCTACGCAAACAACTTCGACCTGCGCCTGCTGGCGGGGCTGGCGTTCCTGGCGATGGCGGCGACCTGCTTCATGCGCGCCGACTTCACCACTGAGGTCGACTACCTGCACATCGCGCTGGTACAGATGTTCATGGGGCTGGGCGTGGCATTCTTCTTCATGCCGATCCTGAGCATCCTGCTCTCCGACCTGCCGCCCGACCAGATCGCCGACGGCTCCGGCCTGGCGACCTTCCTGCGGACCCTGGCCGGCAGCTTCGCCGCGTCCCTGACCACCTGGATCTGGAACCGCCGCGCGACCATGCACCACGCCTACCTGACCGAAAACCTCAGCCAGTACGACCCGGCCACCCGCACCACCGTCGAACAGCTCGGCGGCCCCGGCCAGCACAGCGCCGCGCTGCTGGAACGGATGGTGGAAAGCCAGGCCTACATGATCAGCACCATCGACTACTTCACCCTGCTGGGCTGGCTGTTCCTCGCCATGCTGGTAGTCATCTGCCTGGCCAAGCCGCCCTTCGGCGCCAAGCCCGGCGCAGCGACTGCGGGCGGTCACTGACGAAAACTGCGGATCATTCTGACAAATCAGTGGTTTACACCAAGGGCGCCGTGACTATAATGGCGCCCCTCCTTGCCGGTATAGCTCAGCTGGTAGAGCAACTGACTTGTAATCAGTAGGTCCCGGGTTCGACTCCTGGTGCCGGCACCATCTTCAAAAAAGCCCGCAGTCATGCGGGCTTTTTCATTTCCGCCTGCCTTTCGCCTTCTTCGCCGTGCAACATCAAATCGCCACACCTTAAATGAACTCAGTATTTTCCCTACACTGCTAGGGAACGAGTCGAGTTACTGCAAGTCCAAGCGCGTTTGGTTGTGCCCCTATTCGCGTCTGGACTGATGGCGCTATGAGTGGCACAACTCATTGTGTATCTTCTGCAGCGCCTGACTCCGGGTCGATTCCGCTCTACACAACGACCGAGATCGGCGATGCTGCTTTAGGACGAATTTCTCAAAGGACACGATCGATGCTGATCCCTGTGATCATCTGTGGCGGCGCTGGCAGCCGGCTTTGGCCGGTATCTCGCGAGGCCCATCCCAAGCCTTTCATGGCACTGCCGGATGGGCAGAATCTGCTGCAGAAGACGCTGCTGCGAGCAACAGCTCTCGACGGGGTGACGGAAGTCATGACCGTCACCAACCGCGAGCTGTTCTTCAAGACCGAAGACGAGTACCGCAAGCTCAAGGCCAGTGCCAGCTGCCTCAGCTATGTGCTTGAGCCGTTTGGCCGCAACACTGCGGCAGCAGTGGTCTCCGCGGCGCTGCAACTGGAGCAGGCGCACGGGCCGGACGCTATCATGCTGGTGCTCCCCGCTGACCATCTGATCAAACAGACCGACGCTTTCGCAGACGCCGTATCGCGCGCCAGCGCCCTTGCTGGCCAGGGTTGGCTGGTCACCTTCGGCGTTAAACCGCAGTATCCGGAAACCGGCTTCGGCTACATCGAGTGCGACAGCCATGCCCTCGAAGGCGGGCTGCAGGTCAAACGCTTCGTTGAAAAGCCGACGCAGGAAAAGGCCGAAGCGTACCTCGCGGCAGGCAACTACTTCTGGAACTCGGGCATGTTCTGCTTCCGGGTCGGCACACTGATCACCGAGATGCAGACCCACGCGCCCGAGGTCCATGATGCCGTCGCCCTGGCGATTTCCGGCTCCCGACTGGCGGAAGGGCCCGCCCACCGCTGCCTGACCCTGGATGGCGATCTGTTTGCCAAGGTGCCCGACATTTCCATCGACTACGCCTTGATGGAGCGCTCGGCAAAAGTTGCCACCGTTCCTTGCGACCTCGGCTGGAGCGACATCGGCTCCTGGAATGCCCTGAGTGAGCTAACCAGTGAAGATACGGACGGCAATCGCTGCGAAGGCGAAGTTCTGGTGCACGGAGCCAACAACAACTACGTGCACAGCCCCGAACGCCTGGCAGCGCTCGTCGGCGTGCAGGACCTGATCGTGGTGGATACCCCCGACGCGCTGCTGATCGCCCACAAGGAACACACCCAGGACGTCAAGCAGATCGTTGCGCAACTGAAGAAGAACGGCCACAGCGCCCACCTTCTGCACCGCACCGTACACCGCCCCTGGGGCACCTACACCACGCTCGAGGAAGGACACCGCTTCAAGATCAAGCGCATCGTGGTCAAACCCGGCGCCTCGCTGTCGCTGCAGATGCACCATCACCGCAGCGAGCACTGGATCGTGGTCACCGGCATGGCCAAGGTGGTCAATGGAGAAAGCACCCGGATGCTCAACAGCAACGAGTCGACATTCATTCCGGCCGGACACAGGCACCGTCTGGAGAACCCGGGCGTCATCGATCTGGTCCTGATCGAAGTCCAAAGCGGCGACTATCTGGGCGAGGATGACATTGTCCGCTTCGAGGACAACTACGGAAGGACCTGACGACCTCTTCCGAACCTGGGCAGCGCCAGTTACCCAGGTATTTCACCTGTATATCGCGCGACAAATGCCGCCAAACCCGGAAGCCTCATGGTATCTACTCTAGAAGCGCTGTATCGATATCGCAGTTTCATTCTTGGAAGTGTCAAACGCGAGTTTCAGTCCCGTTATCGCAGGAGCATGCTGGGTGCCGCCTGGCTGATCCTCCAGCCGCTGGCGATGATTCTTATCTACACCCTGGTGTTTTCCCAGGTGATGCGCGCCAAGCTACCGGGCATCGACAACTCGTACGCCTATAGCATTTACCTCTGCGCAGGGGTTCTGACCTGGGGATTCTTTTCGGAAGTTGTCGGCCGAGGCATGGGTGTCTTCATTGACAATGCCAATATGCTCAAGAAGCTCAGCTTTCCGCGCATCTGCCTTCCAGCGATCATTTCACTGTCGGCGCTGATGAACTTTTCGATCATCTTCGCGCTGTTCATCCTGTTCCTACTGATGACCAATAGCCTGCCCGGCGCACCGATCATCGCGTTGGTCCCGCTTCTGGCACTGCAGACAGCCTTTGCATTGGGGTTAGGCATCACGCTTGGCGTACTTAACGTATTCTTCCGCGACATCGGCCAGTTCATGGGCATATTTCTACAATTCTGGTTCTGGTTCACGCCGATCATCTACCCAGTGTCGATTATCCCCACCTGGGCGCAGGCCTACATTTCCGCCAACCCCATGACCAACCTGATCACGGCCTATCAGGCCGTGCTGGTTCAGCACCAGTGGCCACAATGGCAGTCACTCTGGCCACTTCTGTTGGTCAGTGTCATCAGCCTGGCAGTTGGCTTCCACCTATTCCGCAAACACTCCGCAGACATGGTGGATGAACTCTGATGGGCAGCATTCTGGTCAAGAAGCTGGGCAAGGCTTACAAACAATACGGGTCTCGATTCGACCGCCTGAGAGAATGGCTTTCCCCCACCAAGCGGCACTTCCACCAGCAGAAGTGGATCCTCCAGGACATAAATTTCGAGGTTCGGGCAGGCGAGGCCGTCGGCATCATCGGTATCAATGGTGCTGGCAAAAGTACATTGCTCAAGTTGATCACCGGGACTGCCCAGGCCACCACCGGCGAAGTCATCATGCATGGCCGCGTTGCTGCGATGCTGGAGCTGGGCATGGGTTTTCACCCTGAATTCACCGGCAGGCAGAACGTCTATATGGCTGGCCAACTACTCGGCCTGGATAACGCACAGATCAACGAGCTGATGCCTGACATCGAGGACTTCGCTGAGATCGGCGAGTACATCGACCAGCCTGTCCGCGTTTACTCCAGTGGCATGCAAGTACGTCTTGCATTCTCTGTGGCTACAGCGATACGACCCGACATCTTGATCGTCGACGAAGCGCTTTCAGTCGGCGATGCCTATTTCCAGCACAAGAGCTTCGAACGCATTCGCGACTTCCGTCAGGCTGGCACCACGCTTCTGTTGGTTTCCCATGACAAGCAGGCAATCCAGAGCATCTGTGACCGCGCAATCCTGCTCAATCGGGGCAGGATTGCCATGCAGGGCGACCCGGAGGCAGTCATGGACTACTACAACGCCTTGTTGGCCGAGCGGCAGAACCAGACTGTCCGGCAGGAGGTCATCGCCGACGGGAAGATTCAGACTATTTCCGGCAGCGGAGAAGCCACTGTCCAGGACATCGCGATACTTGATGAGACCGGCAAGACCGTCGAATTCATCGACGTGGGCCAGTCCATCACATTGCAGGTCCTGGTTGCAGTCCATCAGAACATTGACCGATTGGTTCTCGGGTACGGCATCAAGGACCGCCTCGGGCAGGTGATGTACGGCACCAACACGGCACTCAAAGAACAGGTCATCGAATCGCCCAAAGCTGGTGACACATACCGCTTTGAGTTCAGGTTTCAGGCGAATCTCGGACCAGGAAGCTACTCCATTCAGACAGCCCTGGTCAGTACCGACACGCACCTTGTGAACAATTACGAGTGGCGCGATCTCGCATTGGTGTTCAATGTCATCAACATCAACAAAACCCATTTCGTGGGCTGTTCGTGGATGGATCCCACAATCGAGATCACATCGCAATGAGCTTTATCTCCTACGCGCAGAATTTCGAAGACGTAATGTTGTGGCGTGCATTGCGTAGCATCGCCGAAGGTTTCTACATCGACGTGGGCGCCAACGATCCGACTGTCGATTCTGTGACCAGGGCCTTTTATGATGCCGGCTGGCACGGTATCAACATTGAGCCCATCAGCACTCACTACGCCGAACTGCAGAACGCCAGGCCCAGGGATATTAACCTGCATTGCGCGGCAGGAAGCGCTGCCGGAGAACTGAGCATCTGGCAATGCGATGTTCGTGGCTGGGCAACCATGAGCCCCGAAATCGCTCGACAACATGAAGAGGCCGGATTCTCAGGCGCCTGGGAAAAAACCCCGGTTCGCACTCTGAGCGATATCTGCCGGGAGCATGCACCTGAGGAGATTCACTTCCTCAAGATCGATGTTGAGGGCTTTGAACACGAAGTCATCCAAGGCATGGACATGCGGCGGTTCCGCCCTTGGCTGATGGTCATCGAGGCAACCGTACCCAGCTCGCCGGAAGAGAACTTCGGCACCTGGGAGAGCGCCCTCTTGGGCAACGGCTACACGCTGGCCTATGCCGACGGTCTAAACCGATTCTATGTGGCAGACGAACACAGGGAACTGCAGCAGGCGTTCGTCTATCCGCCGAACATCTTCGACGACTTCATCAGCGGACAGCTGCTGCAGGCCGTCGACGCCACCCATGTGTTGCAGGCACAAGTGGAACAACAGCAACAACAACTGACACAGCACGGGATCGAGAACGCTGATTTGAGCAGGCAAGTCGAAAATGCCCAGGCTCGCTTCGAAGCGCTCAGCCTCGACAGCACTAATCGAATCCAGGGCCTCGAGATCCGGCTAAGCCAGCAGGATGCTGACATTCACAAACTGAAGGTAGACCTCCTCCAAGAGCGCACGGCTCACCATAACGAATCTGCGCGCGCGCGCAGCGTGGAGGCGGAGAACCAGCGCCTGCATCAACGCCTGCAGTCCATCTGCCTCAGCCACTCCTGGCGCCTGACAGCGCCACTTCGCTGGCTTAGCAACCAGTCCTCCCTTTTGCATTCCCGCGGACTAAAGGCTCGCCTGATTGCCCTACGTAATCGACTGCAAAAACCTGCCGCAATGAGCGCAGGCGCCGGATCACCATTGAAGTCTGGCAACCGCCCACATCTGGCCCTCGACATGTACGTGCTAGGCCAGGGTGTGAAGACTGGCGTATATCGCGTCTGCGATGAACTATTCCGCCGGCTGGCCAAGCGCAGTGAACTCGACGTTCGCTACCTACTTAGGTCGAGCACGCAGGGGGCCAGCCTCAACTATCTGCAGAAACACGACATGCGTCAGGCGGTCGTAAGCGAGAGCGAGGCTACCCCGGGCCACCTCTGCGATGTGCTGCTGTCGCCGTTCGGCGTCGCTCCTGGATCCTGGCGTGAAGACCAGGAGATGCTCCAGTCCCACATCATCTATGACCTGATTGCAATTCGCCGGCCGGACCTGTTTACCCATGAGGCAAGCAGCGAAGTGCAGCGGATAATGGACAGCCTGACTCCCAATACGCTGGTATTCGCCATTTCCGAATTCACCCGGATGGACCTCCTGGAATATCGCCCTGACCTGTCTCCCGAGCAGATTATCGTGATCCCCCTGGCAGCTGGCGAGCAGTTCGCCCCCTGTACTGATCATCAGGTAATCGCCGCAGCGAAGACACGCTACTCGATTCCGCCCGGTGTCAATTACGTCCTGAGCCTGGCAACGCTTGAAGTCCGGAAGAATCTGGATCGCGTGGTGGATGCCTTCGCAGCCTACATGAACGACCACCCCGACAGCGATCTGCACCTTGTCCTCGCAGGCATGTCGGGCTGGAAGCTGGAGTCTCTCGGACAGTCGCTTTCCAACGCCGGACGCTGGAAAGATCGCATCATCCTTACCGGCTTTGTAGAGGATGTCGACCTGTCGGCCATTTACAGCGGCGCAACATGCTTCATCTATCTTTCGCAGTATGAGGGCTTTGGCCTTCCACCGCTGGAAGCGATGGCCTGCGGTACTCCTGTCATTTGCGCCAATAACTCGTCCCTGCCCGAAGTCGTTGGAGATGCGGGCGTGCTGATTGATGCCAACGACGTACGGGCTGCTGCCGAATCCATCTCAAGGATCTGTGAATCGGCGCAATTGCATTCCGAGTTGTCAGCTAAAGGCCTCGAGCGGGCAAAGCTGTTCACCTGGAAGAAGTGTGAAGACATCGTCACGGAATCTCTGATCCGGTTCGCCGCATCCAGGAGAGCAAACACACTCCCGGTCGGTCGCGACTCTTGAGTTCGCGCCAGGCGACCACGTACTAATACGACTTATCAAGGATTTTCGATGTCACTCAGCACAGGTAACGCCAGACCAGAAGGAAAGGTCCGTTTCGCCACCTATCTCGGATACCTGGATGGAGATTGCGGACCGATGTTCCCCGCCCACCTTCCTAGCAAGCCGGAAGGAAACGAGAACTGGCCAGTCTGGGCAGATTGTCTCCCCAGCGCCACTGAGGGCAACCCGCGTGAAGAGGGCGGGCTGAGGACACTTGGGCAGCTGAAGTCCAGCACCGCCGGTGAGCCGCTGATCACCTATGTAACGGTGGTCAGGAACAATCAGGACACACTGGAGCGCACTATCCTGAGCGTCCAGGAGCAGACCTACGGCAATGTAGAACATATTATTCTGGATGGCGCCTCTACCGATGGCACGCTGGAAATCATCCGGCGCCATGCCGACAAGCTCGATTACTACGTCTCCGAACGCGACGCGGGCCTTTATGACGCGCTGAACAAAGCGGTCCCTCTGTCCCGCGGAGCACTGATCTGCGTGCTCAACTCTGACGACTGGCTCGAGCCCAATGCTGCGCAGATTGCCGCCAAACATCTGCTGGACCGCGACGGGCCAATCATGCTGCTTAGCGCCGCAAGAGTTGCTGACGGTAAGGTAGTACACAACTGGCAGCCTGCAGTAGTTCATCCCGGTTCCTACTTCATGTGCGCCAACGATTGCCATAATGCCATCTATGCAAGCAAGAGCACTTACCAGCTGACCGGGCCGTACGACAGCACCTACAAGATTGCAGCAGACTTCAAGTGGATCATGAGTGCGCTAGACGCAGGTGCACAGTTCATCTATACCACCGAGCCAACGGTGAACTACTCACTCGGCGGCACATCCGGCGACTTTCTTGGACATAGCCGCGAGTGCATGCGAGTCGTGCGCGAGCGCTTCCCGGCGCTCAGCGAGCAGGAAGTGCAAGGCCTATATCACTGCTTCTTTATCTTCTCCGACGCAAACAAGAAGATCGAGCTCGGGATCCCGGACAACTACACTGCGTTTCTCCGGCAGACACTGGCCAATCATCCCGACGATGCAGCGCTCGCGACCTGCCTGGGCTGGGCTGCCATCGTCAAGCTGAATCATCCCCAGGACGCATCCCCCCTGCTCGCCCCGCAAGATCTCAACAGCCTGAAGCAAAAGATCGCCAACCGACTGAAAGGACATCCGCGAATCTACAGCTTTGTCCGAAAAATCTATATCAGCACTATGAAAGGGTAAGTTCGGTGGCCACGATCGCTTATGTTGATCACTCTTTCCATAAAAAAACTCTCTCCACGGGATTTCTACCGGAAATACTTCGCCGCCATGGGCACTCTGTAGATTATTTCTGGGATGAGTCTTGGTCCGGGGGCAACCCGGTCCCGTGGAACTCGGTAGCGAATCACGATGTGATAATCATGTTCCAGGCCTATTGCCCGATACTGGAGCAGAATTACCGTCAACTACATCCGAATGTCATATTTATTCCAATGCTGGATCAATTTGGCATCTGGCAAGGCCCCCTATTTAATCTTTCCAGATTCTGGGAGCCGTTCCAAGGCAGCAAAACAATCAGCTTCTCCAATGCTGTACATGCAATAGCTGTCGGCTCAGGAATTTCAAGCCACCATTGCCGCTATTATCAAGAAGTATCCGAAAATAACATTCCAAAGACGGACGGACTGCATGGGTTCTTCTGGCTCCGCCGGGAGGACCAGATCCCCTGGAAGACAATTAAAACACTTATATCAGAATCGGATTTCGATAGCTTCCATATTCATCTTTCCTCCGACCCTGGAAGTCCCCAACCCGCACTTCCATCAGAAGAAGATATTCGTCGTTTCAATATTACGACCTCTACTTGGTTCGAGCAAAAATCGGAATTCAATGAAGTCCTCGAGCGCGCCAATGTGTTCTTCTGCCCACGCATGGAGGAAGGCATCGGTCAGTCATTCCTCGAAGCTCTTTCCCGGGGGCAGTGCGTGGTCGCGCCGAACCACGGCACCATGAACGAGTATATTCTCCATGGCATCAATGGATTGCTCTTCGAAAGCTCTGCCCCACAACCGCTCTCCTTTGGCCAGGCAAAACGACTGGGGTACAACGCAAAAGAGTCTGCGCATATTGGAAGAGCCCAATGGCAGGAGGGGGAGGAGCGCTTGGTTAGATACATACTTACGCCAAGCGAAGCGCTATATGCCGGAAAGTACATTCACCAACCGGCAGAGGCCACGCTATACTCTCAGGTCAACTCGGGCCTCCGATACGCCGCTCGATACAACTCATCCATGAGAGCCGTGGGTCAGTTTCTCAGAGCTCTGAAGGGACGCTTGAAGTTCTGATTTTTGACGAATTACACCTATACACGCGAATAAGTTTGGCAACCCGAATATTCAATGGGGCAGACAATGAAAAGGAAAGTATTTGTAGCCGGCCACCGAGGTTTGGTTGGAACGGCAACCACTAGAGCACTGCAAAGTGCTCCGGAGAAGTATGAGCTTCTTACTCGGACACACTCCGAACTCGATCTCGAGGACCGCGACGCCACCTTCGACTTCTTCCGTACGCAGAAGCCAGACTACGTCGTAGTCTGTGCGGCAAAAGTGGGTGGCATCCTGGCCAACTCGCAGTTTCCGGTCGATTTCCTCCACCAGAATCTACGAATTCAGCTCAACGTGTTCGACGCAGCGTACGCCGTTGGCGTAAAGAGAATCATTTTCCTTGGCTCGTCCTGCATCTACCCGCGAGACTGCCCACAACCAATCAAGGAAGACTATCTGCTCACCGGGCCACTGGAAGCGACAAACCGCCCCTATGCTCTGGCGAAAATCGCTGGCGTCGAGTCGTGCTGGGCATTCAATCGCCAGTTCGGCACCCAATACCTGTCTCTGATGCCCACGAATATGTATGGGCCGGGTGACAACTATCACCCCGAGCATTCCCATGTTCTGCCCGCACTGCTGCGCCGCCTTCACGCAGCGAAGATAAACAACAGTCCAACTGTAGAGGTCTGGGGCTCTGGTACGCCGCGCCGCGAGTTCATGTTCTCCCTGGACCTGGGTGTCGCCATCGAGTTCCTCCTGGGCCTGTCGGACGAGGTGTTCTCCGGTCTGACCGCTGCCGATGTGGCACCACTACTGAACGTAGGCGTCGGCGAGGACATCACCATCAAGGAACTGGCGCAGATGATCTGCGAGACCGTTGGTTACGAAGGCGAACTGGTCTTTGATCCCAGCAAGCCGGACGGCACACCGAGAAAGCTGCTGGATGTCAGCAAACTGAATAAACTTGGCTGGAAAGCCCAGACAACTCTCGATGTCGGCCTGCGTGCTGCCTACGAGGATTATCTGAAGATCATTGCTTAAGAGAACGAACATGAAAACTGCAGTTATCACGGGTATTACCGGACAGGATGGCGCTTACCTGGCTGAGCTCCTGCTGGACAAGGGTTATACGGTATACGGCACGTTCCGCCGCACCAGCTCGGTCAACTTCTGGCGAATCGAGGAACTGGGCATCCAGTCCCACCCCAACCTCCACCTGGTCGAATACGACCTGACCGACCTCTCCGCGAGCATCCGCCTGCTTGAAAATACCAAGGCCGATGAGGTCTACAACCTCGCGGCTCAGAGCTTCGTGGGCGTCTCGTTTGAGCAGCCACTCACCACTGCGGACATCACTGGCCTGGGCGCGGTCAACCTGCTCGAAGCCATCCGCATCGTCAATCCGAAGATCCGCTTCTACCAGGCATCGACCTCGGAAATGTTCGGCAAGGTCCAGGCGATCCCGCAGATTGAATCGACCCCGTTCTACCCGCGCAGCCCTTATGGTGTTGCCAAGCTCTACGCCCACTGGATGACCATCAACTACCGAGAGTCCTACGGAATTTTCGGCACCAGCGGCATCCTTTTCAATCATGAGTCGCCACTGCGCGGCCGTGAGTTTGTCACCCGCAAGATCACCGACTCCGTCGCCAAAATCAGCCTCGGCAAGCTCGACGTGCTGGAACTGGGCAACCTGGACGCCAAACGCGACTGGGGCTTTGCCAAAGAGTACGTGGAAGGCATGTGGCGCATGCTTCAGGTTGATGAGCCAGACACCTTCGTACTGGCCACCAATCGCACCGAGACCGTGCGTGACTTCGTATCGCTGGCCTGCAAAGCAGTAGACATCGACGTCCAGTGGCAGGGCCAGGGGTCGGATGAAAAAGGCATTGATGCTCGTACCGGCAAGACTATCGTGTCGATCAACGCCAAGTTCCATCGCCCGGCCGAAGTTGACCTGCTGATCGGCGACCCGACCAAGGCCCGCGAGAAGCTCGGCTGGGCACCCAAGACCGCGCTCGAGGACCTGTGCCGCATGATGGTCGAAGCCGATCTGCGCAGAAACAAACAGGGATTCTCCTTCTGATGAATGCCGGCAGCAAACGTGCGCTGATCACAGGATTCAACGGCTTTACCGGCTGCTATATGGCAGCCGAACTGGAGCGTTGCGGCTTCGAAGTGTTCGGTCTGGGTACACGCCCTGACAACGCACCTGGCTACTACGTCGCAGATCTAGCTGACGCGGCCTCCTTGCGGTCCGTCGTGGCGGACATCAAGCCCGATGTGGTCGTGCACCTTGCTGCCCTGGCTTTCGTGGCTCATGGCGACGCCAATGCGTTCTATCAAGTCAACCTAATCGGCGCTCGAAATCTGCTGGAGGCGATCGACGCCTGCGGCAAGACACCTGACTGCGTGCTGCTGGCCAGCAGTGCCAATGTCTACGGCAATGCACCGGTGGAAAGGCTGCATGAATCCACCAGGCCGGCGCCGGCAAACGATTACGCCGTCAGCAAGCTGGGCATGGAGCTCATGGCGAAACTATGGATGGACCGCCTCCCGATAGTCATCGCGCGCCCCTTCAACTACACCGGCGTCGGGCAGTCGGAGAACTTCCTCCTGCCCAAGATCGTCGCACACTTTCAGCGTAGCGCCACGCAGATCGAATTGGGCAATCTTGAAATTCGCCGCGACTTCAGCGACGTACGCGCCGTGGTGCAGGCCTATCGTCGCCTGTTGGAGGTGAAACCACTGGGCCAGACTGTGAACGTCTGCTCCGGCTCTACTCATTCACTGCGTGAAGTGCTTTCCATGTGCGAGGAAATCACCGGTCGTCAGATAGAGGTGAGAGTGAACCCCGCTTTCATCCGGCAAAGCGAGGTCAAGACATTGTGCGGCGATGCAGCATTGTTGCGCTCCATTCTGGGAGACTGGAGTACCCCGCCGCTAATCGAGACACTTCGATGGATGCTGGCCGCTGAAGCATGAAGGTCATACTTTCTGTCGAGCCCGTCCGTTATCCATTGACGGGCATCGGCCGCTACACCTATGAGCTCGCTCTGCGACTTGGACAAGCACCGGAGATCGATCAGCTTCACTACTTCTCCGGCACCAGGATGCTCCCAGAACTGCCGCACCCCTCGAGCCAGTCCGACGGTAGCTATAGCCTCAAGCGTGTCATCCAGCAGAGCAGTCTCGCCATCGAGGCATACCGGCTGCTGATGCCGCTGCTGAAGGCAAAAAGCTTGCGCCCGTGGAAGGACCACCTCTACCACGGCCCCAACTTCTTCCTGCCCCCCTTCTCCGGCAAAAAGGTAGCAACCTTTCACGACCTCTCGCCATTCAGCTGGGCGCATTGCCACCCGGCTCAACGCGTGGGATTCCTGCAGAAGGAGCTACTGAAAACACTTAAGCACGCCGACGCGCTGATCACTGACTCGGAGTACGTGCGCCGTGAAATTGCCGAACATTTCTCCTGGCCGCTGGAGCGCATCCATACGGTCCCGCTCGCCAGCTCGGATGACTTCCGTCCACGTAAAGAGCCCGAGCTGAGCGCCACTCTCGCCAAGCACTCGCTGGTCATGGGAGGTTACGCCCTGTTCGTTGGCACTATCGAACCACGCAAGAATCTCCAGACACTGCTGAGCAGCTACTCGCGCTTGCCCATCTCCCTGCGCAAGCGCTGGCCGCTCGTACTCACCGGCTACCGCGGCTGGCGCAACGATGAGATTCATCGCCAGATCGAAACGGGGGAACGTGAAGGCTGGGCGCGTTACCTGGGCTTTGTCTCGCACGACGACCTGCCGCTGCTCTACGCAGGAGCGAGGCTGTTCGCGTTTCCGTCCCTTTATGAAGGCTTCGGCCTGCCAGTTCTCGAGGCCATGAAGTCCGGAGTCCCAGTAGTGTGCTCCACCAGTTCGTCGTTACCGGAAGTGGCGGGCAACGCTGCGCTGACTTGCGAAGCCTTGGATGTCGACGCACTGACTAATGCCTTGCAGCAGGGGCTTGAAGACGAAATCTGGCGCACAGAAGCCATTGGCAACGGTCTGCAGAACGCGGCGTCATTCTCCTGGGAGCGCTGCACGCAGGAGACCATACAGGTATATGAACAAGTGCTCCGCGAAGGATAGGGGCAGGCCGAACGCCAGACCTCGGTGCGATTGCACAAGCAAGCCAATGCTGCCTTGGCAAACCGGAATGCGATAGAAAATATGCAGGTTCTACTGGTCAACAAGTACTACGCCCCATCCACCGGCGGCATTGAAACAGCCGTCAAACAGTATGCCCACTGGTACAGCGACGGTGGCTATGATGTGACTGTACTTTGTTGCAGCAACTCGCGCAGCCTGCGCACTCGACTTGAATTGGTCGACGGCATCCGCGTCCTGCGCGCGGCGTCTCTCGGGAATCTCTGGTCGGTGCCACTGAGTTTTGCCTTCTTCTGGCACTTCCTGTTGCAGGCACGCAAGGCCGATATCACCCATATCAACCTGCAGTTCCCCTCCGCCAGCCTGGCAATGTTCCTTACATGCTGGCTGATCAAGGGCAAGACGGTGGTCAGCTATCACTGCGACGTCTACCGCCAGCGCTATCTCAAACGAATAACCTACCTGTTCGATCGTTTTGCCGTGCGCAACGCTGATCTGGTCATCACCGGCAGCCCGGCATTACGCCAACACTCCGAAGTGCTTAGTGACATTTCCCGGGAGATCACACCCGTTCCCTACACAGTTGACCTTCAGTACATCGAGCACTGCCTGTCCCGCAGGGCCGAGCATGCCCTGCCCGAGCATTTTGAACGGGAAGGCTACTGCGTTTTCTTCGGCCGGCTTGTGAGCTACAAGGGCACCGAATCGCTGGACGCCGCATTTCGCCAAATCATGGCCCGTGGAGCGCCAGTCAATCTGGTGGTATTTGGGATCGGTCCGGAAGAACAGCGGTTCTGGAAGCTTGCCGAGGACTTCCCGGAGCGGATGCACTTCATCAATGACTTCGTCAGCGACGTCGAGAAATACCATCTCATCCGCAACTCGCGGATATTTCTCTTCCCGTCGGTCTATTACTCCGAAGCTTTTGGTATTGCGCAACTGGATGCCATGGCCTGTGCGAAACCCGTCATCAACTGCTGGCTGCAAACTGGCGTGAACTGGGTTGCGCCAAATGCCGAGGCAGCCGTCACGGTAGAAGCCGGCAATCCGGACAAGCTCGCAGAAGCCATCATCGCCTTGCAGAATGACCCCTTGCAGCTGGCGACTCTGGGAGAAGGAGCGCTGCAACGCTGCAAATCAGTTTTCTCCGAGGATAAGGTCCGCGCTCGCTTTATCGAGCTGATCCAGAGGCTATGACGCGGCCAGCACAATCATCGACAAGTGCTTCACCAACGGGCTAGCCGGCCACAGGGAAACTGACTGACCAGTCATCCGCAAACAGGGTTGCCCGGCCGCAACCCAGACACTTATCCTGCGTCATATAAGCGATAAATAACTAATAAGAAGCAGGGGATGCCGCTTTGGAAAGACAGCATTCAGCGCTTGCCGTGTCTGACACAAGCCCCAACCGCCCGACCAAGGTCGCCATTCTTCTGTCGACCTACAATGGTGCCTCCTACCTTCGCGAGCAGTTGGAGTCCTTGATTGCCCAGACATGCCAGGACTGGGTCATTCATGCCTCGGACGACGGTTCCAGCGATGCCACGCTGGAGATTCTCCACGAATACCAGCACCTCCTGGGACCCGCTCGCCTGCAAATCCACGCAGGGCCACGCCAGGGATTTGCCGCCAACTTCCTTTCCTCTATCAGACGCGCCCGCGGCCAGGCCGATTATTTCGCGTTCTGCGACCAGGATGATCTTTGGCAGCCGGACAAACTCGAGCGCGGCCTGACCTGGGCCACCTCGCATCCGGCCAGCCTTCCCCTGCTGTACTGCTCTCGTACCCGATTGATCGACGCCAACGGCCTGGGCATCGGCTTCTCGCCGCTGTTCCGTCGCGCCCCCAGCTTCGCCAATGCCCTGGTGCAGAGCATTGCTGGCGGCAACACCATGCTGTTCAATGCCACCACTGCGCAACTGCTCAGCCTGACGCCCGCCCACCTGCCGATCATCTCCCACGACTGGTGGGCGTACATCATCGTGACCGGCTGCGGCGGCCGCGTGAATTACGATGCACATCCGGCGATCAACTACCGCCAACATGGCAACAACCTGATAGGCTCGAACTCGAGTGTCAGGGACCGACTCGTTCGTCTCCAACGCATGCTCAAAGGAACGTTCCGACACTGGAACGACGTGAATCTGGAGGCGGTTTCTCATTTCAGGCAGCACCTGACCCACGAAAACCAGCAGATCCTCGAGTTGTTCGGCAGTGCGCGCCGCGCGCCGCTGTATCGCAAGCTGTCGCTGATCAGCCAGTCAGGCGTTTACCGTCAAACGCTTCCCGGCAACCTTGGACTGGTTGCCGCATCGCTTATGCAGAGGCTGTGACCCAATGACGATCCTCGTAACAGGCAGCGCTGGTTTCATCGGCTCCAATTTCGTCCTCGACTGGCTGGCCGGACACGACGAAGCCGTTGTCAGCCTGGACAAGCTGACCTACGCCGGCAACCGCGAAAACCTGGCAAGCCTCGACGGCGATACCCGACACCAGTTCGTGCAGGGCGATATCGGTGATACCCGCCTGGTTTCCCAGCTACTGGAACAACACCAACCTCGCGCGGTGCTGAACTTCGCCGCAGAGTCCCATGTGGACCGCTCGATTCTAGGTCCGGAAGACTTCATCCAGACCAATGTGGTCGGCACCTTCCATCTGCTCGAAGGCGTGCGCGCCTACTGGAATGCCCTCGACGAACGGCGCAAGGCCGATTTCCGCTTCCTCCATGTGTCCACCGACGAGGTCTACGGCACTCTCGAAGCCAAGGCGCCAGCCTTCACCGAGCAGCACCCCTACCAGCCCAACAGCCCCTACTCCGCCTCCAAGGCGGCATCCGACCATCTGGTGCGCGCCTACCACCATACCTACGGGCTGCCGGTGCTTACCACCAACTGCTCGAACAACTATGGGCCATACCACTTCCCCGAAAAGCTCATCCCCCTGGTAATCCGCAACGCGCTCGCAGGCGAAACGCTGCCCATCTACGGCGACGGCCAGCAGATCCGCGACTGGCTCTACGTCAAGGACCACTGCAGCGCCATCCGCCGCGTGCTGGAAGCTGGCCAAGTGGGCGAGACGTACAACGTCGGCGGCTGGAACGAGAAGGCCAACCTGGAAGTGGTGCACCACATCTGTGACACCCTCGACCAGGCGGCGCCGCGCAGCGACGGTCGCAGCTACCGCGAGCAGATCAGCTTCGTGAAGGATCGCCCTGGCCACGACCGCCGTTACGCCATCGATGCCACCCGGCTGGAGCGCGAGCTGGGTTGGAAGCCGGCGGAAACCTTCGAAACCGGCATAGCCAAGACCGTATGCTGGTACCTGGACAACCAGGCCTGGGTCGAGAACGTCGCCAGTGGCGCCTACCGGGAGTGGCTGAGCCAGCAGTACGCATGAACGATATCCTGATTCTCGGCGCCAACGGTCAGGTCGGCTGGGAGCTGCAGCGCGCACTGGCGCCGCTCGGCCGCCTGACGGTCTGCGACCGCCAGCGCGGCAACCTGGAAGACCTCGACGGTCTGCGCCAGCTCATCGAGAGCGAGCGGCCTGCCATCATCGTCAACGCCGCCGCCCACACGGCGGTGGACAAGGCGGAAACCGATACCGAGCGGGCACAGCGGGTGAATGCCGAGGCCGTCGGCCTGCTGGCCAGTCTGGCCGGCGAGCTGGATGCCTGGCTGGTGCATTATTCGACCGATTACGTGTTCGACGGCCAGGGCGATCGGCCGTTTCGCGAAAAGGACCAGCCGGCCCCACTCAACGCCTACGGGCGCACCAAGCTGGCCGGCGAGCAGGCCATCCGCGAGAGCGGCTGCCGCCATCTGATCTTCCGCACCAGCTGGGTCTATGCCGCACGCGGGGCCAACTTCGCCAAGACGATGCTGCGCTTGGCGGCGGACCGAGAAGAACTGCGCATCGTCGCCGACCAGATCGGCGCACCCACCAGCGCCGAGCTGATTGCGGACGTCACCGCCCAGGTACTGGGGCAACTGCGCATTCATCCGCAGCCAGACAGCCTTGGCGGCCTCTACCACCTGGCGGCCGGCGGAGAAACCAGCTGGCATGGCTACGCTCGCTTCGTCATCGCAGAAGCCTCGCGCCTTGGCCTGCCGTTGCGAACGGACGACGCACGCGTCCTGCCGATCATGGCCCACGAATACCCGCTCCCCGCGCCAAGGCCCGCCAATTCCCGGCTCGACACAACCCTGCTCTGCTCGACTTTCGGGCTCCACCTGCCGGACTGGCAGTTCCACGTCCGGCGCATGCTGACCGAGCTGATCGGAGAGAATGTCGCATGAAGCGCAAAGGCATCATCCTCGCTGGCGGGTCAGGCACCCGACTGCACCCGGCCACGCTGTCGGTGTCCAAGCAATTGCTGCCGGTCTACGACAAGCCGATGATCTACTACCCGCTGAGCACGCTGATGCTGGCCGGTATCCGGGAAATCCTGATCATCTCCACCCCCCAGGACACCCCGCGCTTCCAGCAACTGCTGGGCGATGGTCGGCGCTGGGGGCTGGAGCTGCAGTACGCGGTGCAAGAGTCCCCTGAGGGGCTGGCGCAGGCTTTCCTGATCGGCGAAGAGTTCCTCGGCAACAGCCTCAGCGCCCTGGTGCTGGGCGACAACATCTACCACGGCCACGACTTCCAGGAACTGCTGGTCAGTGCCATGCAGCGCGACACCGGCGCCAGCGTCTTTGCCTACCACGTGCACGATCCGGAGCGCTACGGCGTGGTGGAGTTCGACGACCAGGGCAAGGCCATCAGCCTGGAAGAAAAGCCGACGACGGCCAAATCCAACTATGCCGTAACTGGCCTCTACTTCTACGACCAGCACGTGGTCGAGATTGCCAAGAGCATTCGCCCTTCGGCCCGCGGCGAGCTGGAGATCACCGACGTCAACCGCGCCTATCTGGAACGAGGCGAGTTGTCGGTCGAAATCATGGGGCGCGGCTACGCCTGGCTCGACACCGGTACCCACGAATCGCTGCTGGACGCCAGCCAGTTCATCGCAACCCTGGAAAACCGACAGGGGCTCAAGGTCGCCTGCCCCGAAGAAATCGCCTTCCGCCAGGGCTGGATCAGCGCCGAAGAGCTGCAACGCCTGGCCGCCCCGCTGGCCAAGAGCGGATATGGCCTTTACCTCCAACGCCTTCTGACGCAAACGGTCTACTGATGAAAGTCTCTCCGCTGGCGATTCCCGATGTATTGCTGCTCGAACCACAGGTTTTTGGCGACAGCCGAGGCTTCTTCTTCGAAAGCTTCAATCAACGAAAATTCGAGCAGGCCGTGGGCTATCCGGTCGAGTTCGTCCAGGACAACCACTCCCGCTCAGCCCGCCATGTCCTGCGAGGCCTGCATTATCAGATCCGCCAGGCCCAGGGCAAACTCGTGCGGGTGGTCCACGGCGAGGTATTCGACGTCGCCGTCGACCTGCGCCGCAACTCGCCGACCTTCGGCCGCTGGGTAGGTCAGGTACTGAGCGCCGAGAACAAACTGCAGATGTGGATCCCCGAAGGATTCGCCCACGGCTTCGTCGTCATCAGCGAAAGCGCCGAGTTCCTCTACAAAACCACCGACTTCTGGGCACCCAAGCACGAGCGCTGCATTGCCTGGGACGATCCCGAGCTGGCCATCGAATGGCCGATCGAGGGTGCCCCGGAGCTGTCCGGCAAAGACCGCCTGGGCGTCAGTCTGGGAGAGGCCGAGCTCTTCCCGTGATCCAAAGGCCGCCCCCTGATGGAGGCCGGTTCGACCATAACGACAAGAAAGACGGAGATTCAGCGTGCAAGAGCGTCAACGGGCCATAGTCGTACTCGGCATGCACCGCAGCGGTACCAGCGCGATTGCCAGAGGCCTCACGACACTAGGGGTGGAACTGGGCGATAACCTGATGCCCGCGGCGCAGAGCAACAATGAGCGCGGCTTCTGGGAAGACCAGGAAATCGTCGATATCAACACCGATATCCTCAAGGAACTCGGACACACCTGGCACTCGCTCAAGCCGCTGTCGACCGAACGCCTCGCCAGCTTCGACAACTCCGAACTCCAACAGCGCGCGCTGAGCTACCTGCGCGAATTCTTCGGTGACGCCCCGTTGTTCGGCCTCAAGGACCCGCGCATCTCGCTGCTGCTGCCGTTCTGGCTGCGCGTCTTCGAGAAGGCCGGTATCCAGCCGGCCTTCGTGCTGAGCCTGCGCCACCCCCTGAGCGTGGCGCACTCGCTGCACAAACGGGATGGTTTCACCCAGGCCAAGAGCCTCTACCTCTGGCTCGACTACATGCTCCAGGGACTGCTGCACAGTCGTGGCCAGCGGGTCGCCGTGCTCAGCTACGACCGCCTGATGAGCTCGCCAGCCGAGCAGATCCTGCGGCTCGCCGAGCAACTGGGCCTGCCCGCGCCCGCCGAGGGCGAGCTGGCCGAATACATCGAAGAATTCCTCAGCAGCGACCTGCAGCACAGCCGGCTTTCCGCCGACGGCCACGAACTGGCCGAACAGGCCCCGAGCGAAGTGATCGAGTGCTTCGACCTGCTGAGGCGCCTGGCCGATGACGAACTGGCCATTGCCAGCACCGAGTCGCAGCAGAGCATTGGGCGGCTGCACGACCACTGCCTGGCCCTGCGTCCCACGCTGGAAGCGCTGCACCAGCAAGACAGGCTGCACAGCGAAGCCCTGTTGGAAGCGCGCGCCACCCTCGACAGTCTGCAATTCGTGATCGCCAAGCAAAGCCTGGAGTTGGAAGACGCGCAGCAGCGACTAAACGACATTGCCCGCCTGACAGCCAACCTGGAACACAGCGAGTCATTGCTGGCCAGCTCTCGCGCATCGCTTGAGGAGATTCACCGCTCGGCATCCTGGACCCTGACAAAACCCCTGCGCTTCGCTTCGCGGATGGCCCGGGGTCGGCGCGGCGAGGCGCTCGTCAGCCTGCGCAACTACCTGCATCAGATCGGCCGCGCCATCTACTGGCGCATCCCCGCCGCCCAGCGCGAGCGACTGCTGCTGACCGCTTACCGCCGCTTCGGCTTCGCCTTCAACGGCCTGGGCCACTACGAACGCTGGAAGCGCCAGCTCGACCAGCAAGCACAACCCCAAGCGCACTGGGCGACCGAACTGACCGACATCTATCAGGTGGAACCCTGCGAAAGCCTCGAAGGCCGCATCGCCATCCACCTGCACATGTACTACAGCGACCTCGCCGAAGAATTCCGCGATTACCTCAGCCACATGCCGTTCCCCTATGACCTGTACGTGTCGGTCAAGGACGAGATCGGCCTGCGGGCTTGCAAGGCCACCTTCGCCAACCAGCCGAACCAGGGCAGCCTGCGGGTCGAGATTGTCCCCAACCGCGGCCGCGATATCGCACCGATGTTCTGTCAGTTCGGTGACGCACTGAAGCAGTACGACTACCTGCTGCACCTGCATAGCAAGAAGTCGCTGTTCAACAACGGAGCCACCGATGGCTGGCGCGAATACTTGTGCCAGAGCCTGGCCGGAAGCGAGCGGCAGATCCGCGCGATCTTCGAACTGCTGTCCTCCGGCAAGGCCGGTATCGTCTATCCGCAGAACTTCGAGCGCCTGCACTACGTCGCCAATACCTGGCTGGCCAACCGCGCCATGGGGCACCAGTGGTGCCAGCGCCTGGGAATCAGCGATATCCCGGACGGCTATTTCCACTTCCCCGCCGGCAGCATGTTCTGGGCCTCGCGGCAGGCGCTGGCGCCGCTGTTCGAGGCAGGCATCACGCTGGAGGACTTCGCCGAGGAAGCCGGGCAGACCGATGGCACCTTCGCCCACTGCCTGGAGCGCCTGCTGGTGCTGACCAGCCAGAGCCAGGGCCTTCCGCCTGCCATCCTGCGCTGCCAGCACACCAACTCCTGGTCGGCCTGGCGCTTCGACAGCTATCTGGCGCGCAGCGAGGAGGATCTGCAACGGCAGATTTCCAACCCGAACATCAAGACGGTCGCCTTCGATATTTTCGACACCCTGCTGCTGCGCCCGCTGCTCGATCCAGAATCGATCAAGCGCTTGACCGCCCAGCGCGTGGACAAGGGCACCGCAGAGAAGTATCTGCGCTACCGTGCCATCGCCGAGGCCCGGGCCCGGGAGAAAGCCGGCCGCGACATCACCACCGCGGAAATCTTTGATGAACTGGGGCGTCTGGCCGGCATTGAGAAGGGCACACTCCTGGCCCTGCGCCAGCGCGAGGAAGAAACCGAGTTCGCCTGCGTCACGCCGCGTCCGGAAAGCATTGCCCTGCTGCGTTATGCCAAGCGACTGGGCAAGCGCGTGGTGCTGCTCAGCGATATGTTCCTGCCGCAGTCAGTGATCACCGCGATGCTGCAGAAATCCAGCATCCTGCAGTGGGACAAGCTCTACATCTCCGGCGAGATCGGCGTTCGCAAGGACACGGGCCAACTCTATGAACTGGCCCTGCGCGACGAACAGTTGCAGCCAGAACAGATGCTCATGGTGGGGGACAACGAACGCTCCGACGTGCAGATCCCCGGTGACATGGGGCTGGGCCTGCTGCATGTGCTCAAACCCATCGACCTGGCCCGCGGGCTGCCGCACTGGAACCGCCTGGTGGCGAATGTCCACCGCCGCGACGACCTCAGCGCTGAGCTGGCTCTGGGCCTGCTGTTGCGCCGCAACTTTGCCAAGATCGCCTTCGGCACCTTCCGGCCGACGGCCTTCTCCCAGGGGTCGGCCGAGCTGCTGGGCTATAACGTGGTCGGCCCGCTGCTCACCCATTTCGTCACCTGGCTGCGCGAGCGCGCCCAACGCGACGGTATCGAGCGCCTGTATTTCCTCTCCCGCGAGGGCAAGCTGCTGAAAGCCGCTTTCGACCTCTGGGACGAACGCGAACCGGCTGCCACCTCCTCGCGCTACCTGGTGCTGTCGCGCCGGGCGGTCAGCGTGCCGCGACTGAAAGACTTCGACGATGTGCTGACTCTCGCCCGACCCAATTACTTCGCCGGCACCTTGGAGAACCTGCTCGAAGCCCGCTTCGGGGTCACCCTCACTGACGCCGACCTGCGCGATCTGGAAGCCCGCGGCCTGTGGAAGGCCCGGCAACTGCTCGACATCGGCAACAACAATGTCAGCCACATCGAGCCGGTACTGCGCCACCTGCTGCCGCGCATACTGGCCCAGGCCGAAATCGAGGCCCCGGCATTGCGCCGCTACCTGGAAGACTCACAACTGACCGCAGGGGGCGCAGTAGCGGTCGTCGACGTAGGCTATTCCGGGACGATCCAGCGCCATCTCAACGCTTGGCTCAAGCACCCGGTCAACGGCTACTACCTGGTCACAGACGAACTCGTCGACGCTTTCGCCGGCGAGGCCGGAGTATTTGCCGATGGGTGTTTCTCCGACCGCGTGTCCCGCGCAACCCGTGGCAACTGCAGCCTGTTCGATCAGAACTTCATGCTTGAGCAGTTGCTCAGCGCCGACGATGCCCAGGTCAATCACTATCGTCTGGATACCGACGGCACGCCGCTGGCGCAGTATCAGGCGCTGGAGGATGAAGAGCTGGCTGCTCGTGAGATCCGCCACCAGATTCAGAGCGGGGCCCTGGCCTATCTGACCGATGTGCTGGACGTTCGCGCCACGCTGCATGCAGATTTCCTGCCTCCGCGCGAACTGGCCAGGGATATCTGGTCGACCTTCAGCGAAAATCCCGACGAAGACGAGCGTCAACTGCTCAAGCGCCTGGTACTGGACGATCACTATTGTGGTCGCGGCCTGGTCAGCTGAGTGAGCGAACGATAGGAACTGCGCGAGCATGAATACCAATCAGAACATCCGCTGGCACACCGGCCGCCTGAGCATCGAAGAACGCGCCACCCGCATGCGCCAGCAGCCGGCAACACTCTGGCTGACCGGTCTGAGCGGCTCGGGCAAGTCCACCCTGGCCTTTGCCTTGGAATATGCGCTGCATGAACTGGGCTACTCCGCCGTGGTACTTGACGGTGACAACGTCCGCCACGGCCTGTGCAAGGACCTGGGCTTCAGCCACGATGACCGCACCGAGAACATCCGCCGGGTGGCCGAGGTGGCCAATCTGATGAACGACGCCGGACTGATCGTCATCACGTCCTTCATCTCGCCCTTTCGCCAGGATCGCGAGCAGGCACGCCAGATCATCGGCGAAGAGCGCTTCCGTGAAATTCACCTGAGCACCGATCTCAGCGTCTGCGAGGAGCGCGACCCCAAAGGGCTGTACAAGAAGGCGCGGGCGGGAACGCTGCCGGACTTCACAGGTATCGGCTCTCCCTATGAAGAACCGCTGGAGCCCTTCGAACGCATCGACACCAACCGCCTCAGCCTCGAGGAAAGCGTGGCGCGCCTGATGAAACTGCTGCAACTGCAGCCCATCGAACGCTGATCGGTGTAGCATCGGCGGCGGAAGCAACCGCATACGATGTCCGCCGCCTTGAACCCACACCTGACCCGCTGGCGATCGCTGGCCCTGCTGGCGCTCCTGCTCGCCCCGCTGCTCTGGCCACTGCACTTCTTCGCCGAGCGCTACTACAGCGAGCAACTGGCCGAGCAGAACCAGCAGACTCTCGACCTCTACGTCGCGAACCTGCTCGGCACCCTGCGCCGCTACGAGGACCTGCCGCCGATCCTCGGTGAACTGCCGACCCTGCGCACTGCGCTGCAGGCGCCGGAGAGCCTGACAGCACAGAACGCCGCCAACCTCGAACTGCAGCGCATCCGCGGGCGTACCGGGGCGGACGTTATCTACCTGATCCAGGCAGACGGCATGACCCACGCCGCCTCCAACTGGGATCAACCGGACAGCTTCGTCGGCCGCAACTTCGCCTTCCGCCCGTACTACAAGGAAGCGACCCAGGGCCGACAGGGCCGTTTCTTCGGCCTGGGCACCACCTCCAAACGACGCGGCTACTACTTCGCCAGCGACGTGCGTGACGGCGGCAAACTGCTCGGTGTACTGGTGGTGAAGGTCGACCTCGAACACATGGAGCAGCTCTGGGGCAATACGCCCGAGCAGCTGCTGGTGATGGACTCCAACGGCGTTGTCATCCTCTCGTCCAGCAACGCGTGGCGCTTCCACACCGGCAAGGAACTCTCACCCGCCAAGCAACGCGAGATCGCCGAAAACATTCCCTATCCGGTGCTGCACCCGGCACCACTGAAGATCGACCAGCGCCGCTGGATCAGCCAGAGCCGTCACCTGCCGGAGACCGGCTGGACCGTCAGTATCTATACCCCCCGCACTCAAGTCGACGCACCGGTACGCAGTGTCATCCTGATCGGCGCAGCCACCCTGGTCGCACTCCTTCTGCTGCTGTCGCTGCTGACGATCAGCCGCCGCCATTACCTCGAACGCATTGCACTGGAGGCACAGGCCAAGCACGAACTGGAACTGCGCGTGCAGGAGCGCACCCAGGAGCTGGAGGGCGCCAACACGCGGCTGCAGCAGGAAGTCAGCAACCGCGAGCAGGCGCAGCGCGAACTGATGCACGCCCAGGATGAAGTAGTGCAGGCCGGCAAGCTCACCGCCCTGGGCACCATGTCCGCCAGCATCAGCCATGAGCTCAACCAGCCGCTGGCGGCGATCCGCAGCTACGCCGACAATGCCCGCGTACTGCTCGACCACGAGCGCTACAGCGATGCCCGTGGCAACCTCGAGCAGATCGGCGAACTGACCGGGCGCATGGCCTCGATCATCGGCCACCTCAAGGCCTACGCCCGCGGCGCCCGGCGCGCACCGGAGAACGTCGCCCTGCAACCGGCGATCAATGACGCCCTGGCCCTGGTCGCCCAGCGCCGCCAGGCGATGAACGTGGAGCTGCTGCGCGACCTGCCCGACGCGGCGATCTGGGTGCAGGCCGGCGAAACGAGGCTGCGGCAGATCCTTTCCAACCTGATCTCCAACGCCCTCGACGCGCTGACCGAGAAGGGACTGCCAAGGCGCATCTGGCTGACCGCCGAGCAGACGCCCGAGCGCATCATCCTGTCCCTGCGCGACAACGGTCCCGGCTTCTCCGAAGAGGCCCTGGCCCATGCCCGTGAGCCCTTCTTCACGACCAAGACCAGCGCGAAGGGCCTGGGTCTGGGCCTGGCCATCTGCGACACCCTGTTACGCACGCTGGGCGGACATCTTGAATTGGGTAATCACCCCGAAGGCGGCGCTCTCGTACAATTGCACCTGTTGCCGGGCATTCCCGGCGTGACGCTGACGCCGCAAGAGGAAACCCGCGCATGAGCTCGGCCGAGCCGTTCGACTCCACCACCCAGGTGCTGCTGATCGATGACGACCCACACCTGCGCCAGGCGCTCTGCCAGACCCTCGACCTCGCCGGCTTCAAGGTGGTCGCCCTGGGCGATGCACGGCAGATCGATCCGCAGCAGGCGCGCGACTGGCCGGGAGTGATCGTCAGCGACATCCGCATGCCGGGCATCGATGGCCTGCAGTTGCTGGAGCAACTGCACGCGCAGGATTCCGAGTTACCGGTGATCCTGGTCACCGGCCATGGCGACGTACCGCTGGCGGTGAAAGCCATGCGCTCGGGCGCCTACGATTTTCTCGAAAAACCCTTCCCCAGCGACGCGCTGCTGGACAGCGTTCGCCGCGCGCTCGATGTGCGCCGGCTGGTGCTGGAGAACCGCAGCCTGCGCCTGGCCCTGACCGAGCAGAAGGAAGTCCGTGGCCGCCTGGTTGGCCAGTCCGCGCCAATGCAGCGTCTGCAGCAACAGGTCGCGTCGCTCGCGGCGATCCAGGCGGACGTGCTGGTACTGGGCGAAACCGGCTCGGGCAAGGAAGTCGTCGCCCGCGCCCTGCATGACCTGTCGAGCCGCCGCAACGGTCCCTTTGTCGCCATCAACGCCGGCGCGCTGGCCGAGTCAGTGGTGGAGAGCGAACTGTTCGGCCACGAACAGGGCGCTTTCACTGGCGCGCAGAAGCGCCGCATCGGCAAGTTCGAGTTCGCCAACGGCGGCACGCTGTTCCTCGACGAGATCGAGAGCATGAGCCTGGACGTCCAGGTGAAGCTGCTGCGCCTGTTGCAGGAGCGCACCGTCGAGCGCCTGGGCTCCAACCAGCTCATTCCACTGGATATCCGCATCATCGCGGCGACCAAGGAGGACCTGCGCCTGGCCTCCGATGAAGGCCGCTTCCGCGCCGACCTCTACTACCGCCTCAATGTCGCCAGTCTGCGCATTCCACCACTGCGCGAACGGGGCGACGACATCCTGCTGCTGTTCCAGCACTTTGCCGAACGCGGCGCGCAGCGCCATGGCCTGAATGCCCGCCCGCTGGACTCCGCGCAGCGGGCGCAACTGCTGGCACACGGCTGGCCGGGCAATGTGCGCGAGCTCCAGAACGCCGCGGAGCGCTATGCTCTGGGCCTGGACCTGGGGCTGGACGACAGCCACGGGCAGGCCACCGCCGCCACTCCCGGCGCCGGACTGAACGAGCAGGTGGAATCCTTCGAGCGCTCACTGATCGCCGCCGAGATGGGCCGCTCACACAACTCCCTGCGCAGCCTTGCCGAAGCGCTGGGCGTACCGCGCAAGACCCTGCACGACAAACTGCGCAAGCACGGCCTGCTGTTCTCCGGCAGTGGCGGAAATTCCGCCGACGATGGCGACATCTGAGCAGAAATCCGCCGATGGCCTGGACTGCGACCAAGGGCGAACAGCGCTACAGAGCGCTCTGACGTAGTCTTCAGCCCTGGCACACACCTTGCTCTGCGACACGGGTGCGATTGCCTTGTGCATCACATCTCGCGACGTGCCCGCCACGTCGCGCCCGCCGGGCCACGAACCGGGCGGTGTCCTTCGGGCTTCTTGCCATCTCGCGCCTTCGATTCGACAGGCGCATCGCCGGGTGCAGTGATCCTGCCCCGGCCAATTTTCCCCTTCCGCATCTTCGTTCAGGACTTTCCTACATAGCGGTCCTGCGCCTCTCTGCACCTGCGAATCAAGCGCAACGGCGCGCCCTGCGTGGGCCTGCGAAATCGACTGCCATTCTGCGGTCATGAAACCGCGCTCAAATCTTCACGAAATCCCCTCTAAATCGGGCGCTAATGCAAAACCTCTCCTATGGTTTATGCGGGGTGGGCAGAGCAGGAAGTACTGCCCAATACATTGGATAGCAAGCTATTGACCTGAATCAGGAGTGCCCCGCCAAGACGGGCGCTAAATAGCCTCACTCTCCAACTTCCTATAGGGAGATTCTTAAATGTCGCAAGAAAGCAGCCAAAAACTAAAGCTAGGCGCTTTGACGGCTCTTGTTGTCGGCTCGATGATTGGCGGGGGCATCTTCTCTCTCCCGCAAAACATGGCCGCCAGCGCTGACGTCGGCGCGATCCTCATCGGTTGGGCCATCACCGCGGTCGGTATGCTGACCCTGGCATTCGTCTTCCAGACCCTGGCCAACCGCAAACCCCAACTCGACGGCGGTGTGTACGCCTACGCCAAGGCCGGTTTCGGTGACTACATGGGCTTCTCCTCGGCCTGGGGTTACTGGATCAGCGCCTGGCTCGGCAACGTCGGTTACTTCCTCCTGCTGTTCAGCACCCTGGGCTACTTCTTCCCGATCTTCGGCAAGGGCGACACCGTCGCGGCGATCGTCTGCGCGTCGATCCTCTTGTGGGCCCTGCACTTCCTGGTACTGCGCGGGATCAAGGAAGCGGCGTTCATCAACACCATCACCACGGTGGCGAAGATCGTCCCACTGTTCCTGTTCATCCTGATCTGCCTGTTCGCCTTCAAGCTGGACATCTTCACCGCGGACATCTGGGGCAAGAGCAATCCTGACCTGGGCAGCGTGATGAACCAGGTGCGCAACATGATGCTGGTCACCGTGTGGGTGTTCATCGGCATCGAGGGCGCGAGCATCTTCTCCTCCCGTGCGGAAAAACGTTCGGACGTCGGTAAGGCCACCGTGATCGGCTTCATCACCGTCCTGCTGCTGCTGGTACTGGTGAACGTGCTGTCCATGGGCGTGATGACCCAGCCGGAACTGGCCAAACTGCAGAACCCGTCGATGGCACTGGTGCTGGAGCATGTGGTCGGCCACTGGGGCGCGGTCCTGATCAGCGTCGGCCTGCTCATCTCCCTGCTGGGTGCCCTGCTCTCCTGGGTGCTGCTGTGCGCCGAGATCATGTTCGCCGCCGCCAAGGACCACACCATGCCGGAGTTCCTCCGCAAGGAGAACGCCAATCAGGTGCCGGCCAACGCCCTCTGGCTGACCAACATCTGCGTGCAGGTCTTCCTGGTCATCGTGTTCTTCACCTCCGGCAGCGCCGACGGTGGCATGGACCCGTACACCAAGATGCTGCTGCTGGCCACCTCGATGATCCTGATCCCGTACTTCTGGTCCGCGGCCTACGGCCTGCTGCTGGCAGTCAAGGGCGAGACCTACGAGACCGACTCGGCCGACCGCACCAAAGACCTGATCATCGCTGGTATCTCGGTTCTCTACGCGGTGTGGCTGATCTACGCAGGCGGCCTGAAGTACCTGCTGCTGTCGGCGCTGCTGTACGCGCCCGGCGTCATCCTCTTCGCCAAAGCGAAACACGAAGTGGGTCAACCCATCTTCACCAATGTCGAGAAGCTCATCTTCGCGGTTGTCGTGATCGGTGCACTGATCGCGGCCTATGGCCTCTACGACGGCTTCCTCACTCTGTAACTCCTGGAGACATCTCATGAGCACGGAAAAAACCAAACTTGGCGTCCATTCTGAAGCTGGCAAACTACGCAAAGTGATGGTCTGCTCGCCCGGACTCGCCCATCAACGCCTGACCCCGAGCAACTGCGACGAGTTGCTGTTCGACGACGTTATCTGGGTGAACCAGGCGAAGCGCGACCACTTCGACTTCGTCACCAAGATGCGCGAACGCGGCATCGATGTTCTGGAAATGCACAACCTGCTGACCGACATCGTGGCGAACCCCGAAGCCCTGAAGTGGATCCTCGATCGCAAGATCACCGCTGACAGCGTCGGCCTCGGCCTGACTCTCGAGCTGCGCTCCTGGCTCGAAAGCCTGGAGCCGCGCAAACTGGCCGAGTTCCTCATCGGCGGCGTGGCCTCCGACGACATCCCGGAAAGCGAAGGCGCCAAGGCGCTGAAGATGTACCGCGACTACCTGGGCCACTCCAGCTTCCTGCTGCCGCCGCTGCCCAACACCCAGTTCACCCGTGACACCACCTGCTGGATCTACGGCGGTGTGACCCTGAACCCGATGTACTGGCCGGCGCGACGTCAGGAAACCCTGCTGACCACCGCCATCTACAAGTTCCACCCGGAATTCACCAACGCCGAATACGAAGTCTGGTACGGCGATCCGGACAAGGATCACGGCATGTCCACCCTCGAGGGTGGTGACGTGATGCCCATCGGCAATGGCGTCGTCCTGATCGGCATGGGCGAACGCTCCTCCCGTCAGGCCATCGGCCAGGTAGCCCAGGCGCTGTTCGCCAAGGGCGCTGCCGAGAAAGTCATCGTCGCCGGCCTGCCGAAATCCCGCGCCGCGATGCACCTGGACACCGTCTTCACCTTCTGCGACCGCGACCTGGTCACCGTCTTCCCCGAAGTGGTGAAAGAGATCGTTCCGTTCATCCTGCGCCCGGACGAGAAGAGCCCCTACGGCATCAACGTCCAGCGCGAAGACAAGGACTTCATGACCGTCGTCGCCGAGTCCCTGGGACTGAAGAAACTGCGCGTCGTCGAAACCGGCGGCAACAGCTTCGCCGCCGAACGCGAGCAGTGGGACGACGGCAACAACGTGGTCTGCCTGGAACCGGGCGTGGTAGTGGGTTACGACCGCAACACCTACACCAACACCCTGCTGCGCAAGGCTGGCGTGGAAGTCATCACCATCAGCGCCGGCGAACTGGGCCGGGGCCGTGGCGGCGGTCACTGCATGACCTGCCCGATCATCCGCGACCCGATCGACTATTGATCGATCGGCACCCGATAAACGCGACTACCTCAACCAGAGCGCATTGACCTCACGAGGCGGCCCTTGCCAGGGCCGCCCGCCCCGCCAGCCACGAGCTGTACTGACGAGGGCCGAGATTGGATCCCACAAGGAGAAACACCATGGCTTTCAACATGCACAACCGCAACCTGCTCAGCCTGATGCACCACAGCACCCGCGAGTTGCGCTATCTGCTCGACCTGTCCCGCGACCTGAAACGCGCCAAGTACACCGGTACCGAGCAGCAACACCTGAAAGGCAACAACATTGCGCTGATCTTCGAAAAGACCTCGACCCGCACCCGCTGCGCCTTCGAAGTCGCCGCCTATGACCAGGGCGCCAACGTCACCTACATCGACCCGAACTCCTCGCAGATCGGCCACAAGGAATCGATGAAGGACACCGCCCGCGTACTGGGCCGCATGTACGACGCCATCGAATACCGTGGCTTCAAGCAGGAAATCGTCGAAGAGCTGGCCAAGTTCGCCGGTGTCCCGGTGTTCAACGGCCTGACCGACGAATACCACCCGACCCAGATGCTGGCCGACGTGCTGACCATGCGCGAGCACAGCGACAAGCCCCTGCACGACATCAGCTACGCCTACCTGGGCGACGCCCGCAACAACATGGGTAACTCCCTGCTGCTGATCGGCGCCAAGCTCGGCATGGACGTGCGCATTGCAGCTCCCAAGGAACTCTGGCCGACCGACGAACACGTCGCCGCCTGCAAGAAGTTCGCTGAAGAAAGCGGTGCCCGCATCACCATCACCGAAGACCCGAAAGAAGCCGTCAAGGGCGTGGACTTCATCCACACCGACGTCTGGGTATCCATGGGTGAGCCGGTCGAAGCCTGGGGCGAACGCATCAACGAGCTGCTGCCCTACCAGGTCAACATGGAAATGATGAAGGCCGCCGGCAACCCGCGCGTGAAGTTCATGCACTGCCTGCCCGCCTTCCACAACAGCGAGACCAAGGTCGGCAAGGACATCGCCGCCAAGTACCCGCACCTGAAGAACGGCATCGAAGTGACCGAAGACGTCTTCGAATCCCCGTACAACATTGCCTTCGAGCAGGCGGAAAACCGCATGCACACCATCAAGGCAATCCTCGTTTCGACCCTCGCCGACATGTAATGCCGGACAGCCCCGGACCGCGACAAGGTCGCCGGTCCGGGTGCTCCCACTCTTTCGGAGGAACTGAATATGCGTATCGTCGTCGCATTGGGCGGCAATGCCCTGCTGCGTCGTGGCGAGCCCATGACTGCCGACAACCAGCGCACCAACGTACGGATCGCTGCCGAACAGATCGCCAAGGTTGCCCCCGGCAATGAACTGGTGATCGCCCACGGCAACGGCCCGCAGGTCGGCCTGCTGGCCCTGCAGGGCGCGGCCTACGAGAAGGTCAGCCCGTACCCGCTGGACGTTCTCGGCGCCGAGACCGAAGGCATGATCGGCTACATGATCGAACAGGAAATGGGCAACCTTCTGCCGTTCGAAGTACCGTTCGCCACCCTGCTCACCCAGGTCGAGGTCGACTCCAAGGACCCGGCCTTCCAGAACCCGACCAAGCCCATCGGCCCGGTCTACTCCAAGGAAGAGGCCGAAGCCCTCGCCAAGGAGAAAGGCTGGAGCATCGCCCCGGACGGCGACAAGTTCCGCCGCGTCGTGGCCAGCCCGCGTCCGAAGCGCATCTTCGAGATCCGCCCGGTCAAGTGGCTGCTGGAGAAAGGCACCATCGTCATCTGCGCAGGCGGCGGCGGCATCCCGACCATGTACGACGAATCCGGCAAGAAACTCTCCGGCGTCGAGGCAGTGATCGACAAGGACCTCTGCTCCTCGCTGCTGGCCCAGGAGCTGTCGGCTGACATTCTGATCATCGCCACCGACGTGGACGCGGCCTACATCGACTGGGGCAAACCGACCCAGAAAGGCATCGCCCAGGCCCACCCGGACGAACTGGAACGCTTAGGCTTCGCCGCCGGCTCCATGGGTCCGAAGGTCATGGCCGCCATCGAGTTCGCCCGCGTGACCGGCAAGGACGCAGTGATCGGCTCGCTGGAAAACATCGTTGCCATCACCGAAGGCAAGTCCGGTACTCGCGTCAGCACCCAGAAAGCTGGCATCGAATACCGCTGAGATTTGCCGCGGTAAAAAACGGGAGCCCTGCGCGGCTCCCGTTTTCATTCATGAGCTCTGCAGGATTCGCTCGGGAACTCGTCGCCTTCTTCCGACAAATCCTGGCGCGAGCGTGACTCGGCAGTCATCATCCTCGTCAGCTAAAGCATTCCGAATCACTAGAAGCCACGCCTGGCTTTGTGCCACCGGGCTGCCCCGCCATGGGCCACCGTCGTCCGGCGCGCAAGATGCACTTGCTGAAGGAGTTTCCGAGAGATGTCTCGACTACCGGTCATCGTTGGTTTTGGTGGATATAACGCGGCTGGCCGCAGTTCCTTCCACCATGGGTTCCGCCGCACCGTCCTCGAATCCATGGAGTCCGCCGCCCGCCAGGAAACCCTCGCTGGTCTCGCGGTCATGATGAAACTGGTCAAGGTCGTTGACGGCCAGTACCAGGACGCCGACGGCAACAGCCTCGACCTGGCCACCATCGAGCAGCGCTTCGAGCAGCAGATTCGCCAGTCGACCCTGATCCGTCGCATCGAGCTGCAATACCTCGACGTCGACGCCGCGCACTGCCACAAGAGCCTGACCGTCAGCGCCGCCGGCAGCCCGGTGACCTTCACCACCCTGCGCAAGCAACTGCCCGAGCCGCTGCCGGCCAACTGGTCGGTGGAAGAACTCGAAGGCGGCGAAGTCCGCGTCACCCTGCACGACAGCTGCGAATTCAAGGTCGACAGTTACCGCGCGCTGCCGGTGAAATCCGCCGGCCAGCTGCCCACCGGCTTCGAGCCGAGCGAGCTGTACAACTCACGCTTCCACCCGCGCGGCCTGCAGATGTCCGTGGTCGCCGCCACCGACGCAGTGCGCTCCACCGGCCTCGACTGGCAGACCATCTGCAACGCCGTCCAGCCTGACGAAATCGCCGTGTTCTCCAGCAGCATCATGAGCCAACTGGACGAGAACGGCTTCGGCGGCCTGCTGCAGTCGCGCCTGCGCGGCCACCGCGTGTCGGCCAAGCAGCTGCCGCTGGGCTTCAACAGCATGCCCACCGACTTCATCAACGCCTACGTGCTGGGCAGCGTCGGCATGACCGGCAGCGTCACCGGCGCCTGCGCCACCTTCCTGTACAACCTGCAGAAAGGCATCGACGTCATCACCACCGGCCAGGCCCGCGTGGCCATCGTCGGCAACGCCGAAGCGCCGATCACCTCCGAGATCATCGAGGGCTACGCCGCCATGGGCGCGCTGGCCACCGAGGAAGGCCTGCGCCACATCGAAGGCCGAGACGACGTCGACTTCCGCCGCGCCAGCCGCCCGTTCGGCGACAACTGCGGCTTCTCCCTGGCCGAGTCCGCGCAGTACGTCGTGCTGATGGACGACGCCCTGGCCCTGGAGCTGGGCGCCGACATCCACGGCTCGGTGCCGGACGTATTCATCAACGCCGACGGCTTCAAGAAGTCCATCTCCGCCCCCGGCCCGGGCAACTACCTGACCATGGCCAAGGCCGTGGCCGCCGCCGCACAGATCGTCGGCGAGAAGAGCGTGCGCCAGCACAGCTTCGTCCACGCCCACGGCTCCAGCACCCCGGCCAACCGCGTCACCGAATCGGAAATCCTCGACCGCGTCGCCACCGCCTTCGGCATCGAGGGCTGGCCGGTCACCGCGGTGAAAGCCTTCGTCGGCCACTCCCTGGCCACCGCCAGCGCCGACCAGATGATCTCCGCCCTGGGTACCTTCCGCTACGGCGTCATCCCCGGCATCAAGACCGTCGACAAGTTCGCCGACGACGTCTTCAAGGACCACATCGCCCTGTCCAGCAGCGACGTGCGCCGCGACGACCTGGAAGTCTGCTTCATCAATTCCAAGGGCTTCGGCGGCAACAACGCCACCGGCGTGCTGCTGTCCCCGGCCATCACCGAAAAGATGCTGCGCAAGCGCCACGGCGACGCCGCCTTCGCCGACTACCAGGGCCGCCGCGAAGCCACCCGCGCTGCCGCCCGGCAGTACGACGAAGCGGCAACTCAGGGCCGCTTCGACATCATCTACAACTTTGGCAACGACATGATCGACGAGCAGGCCATCGAGATCAGCGACCGTGGCATCCAGGTCCCCGGCTTCAGCCAGACCATTGCCTACAAGAAGGACGCACGTTTCAGAGACATGCTTGACTGATCGCCGACGTTGAATGAAAAAGCCGGGCAGATGCCCGGCTTTTTCATATCCAGCTCCAGTGCAGGAACCTGAGGTCAGTACGTCCCCTGCCCCACACCCAACTCGAGAATGCTCGCCTTGAGATTCTCGAAGTCGTATTCGCTGAGCCCGACGTAATCCAGTACCAGCGCGCGCACGCTCTCCCACTCGTGGTCCTCGTCCTGGTTGCCCAGCACGCGGTAAGAGCCGCAGATGTGCTCGGCCATCTTGAGGATCGCCAGCAGGTTCTTCAGCTGGGTATCGCGGCAGTTGTCCTCGCTGAAAATCGACAGCGCATTGTGGTGGTTGGCGATAGCCTCGCAGACGTGCTCCGGCAGGCGCCAGGAGCGCGCGGTGAAGTAGCCGACCACCGCATGGTTGGTGTTCAGCACGCGGTTCTCGGTGTCCACCACGCGGCGCTCGTCGCTTGCGCTGGCGTAGGCCTCCTCCAGCACCGCCATGTAGTGCGGGAAGCGCTTGAGCATCAGCGGGATGCCGCAGTTGTGGAACAGCCCCAGCGCGTAGGCCTCGTCCACCGACTCGTAGCCGATGCGCTTGGCCAGCGTCAGGCAGCTCATGGCCACGTCCTGAGCGGTGTCCCAGAAGCGGTTGAGGGTGACGATGGTCGCGTCGCTCATCTCGCCCTTGATCGACTGGGCGTTGATCAGGTTGATCACCGAGCGGCTGCCCAGCAGGTTCACCGCGCGCTGGATCGAGGTGATGCGGTTGGCCAGGCCGAAGAACGGCGAGTTCACCAGCTTCAGCAGCGCGCCGGACAGCCCCGGATCCTGGCTGATCAGCTTGGCGATCGCCTTCAGGTCCGGGTTGGGCATGAACTGCTCCATCTGCAGGTCAACCATGATCTGCGGCTGCGGCGGCACGCTGATGCCCTGCAGGGCCTGACGGATCTGTTCGGCGGAGAGTTCTTGAGACATGGGCGCGCTGGGAAAAGTTGACGGGGCGCACAGTTTACCCAGAGCCGGGGCTTCTGGAAGTGCTGCTTTTGATTGAACTTTCATCGGCGGCTGTGTCGGAACCTTTACACCCAAGCGGACGAAATGGGAGACAAGCCACATGAGCCAGACACTCAAAGGCAAGACTATCGCCATCCTGGTCACCGACGGTTTCGAGCAGGTGGAGCTGACTGGCCCCCGCGACGCACTGAAGGAAGCCGGTGCCAAGGTGAAGATCCTCTCCGACAGCAAGGACAAGGTGCGCGGCTGGAACCACGACCAGCCGGCGGATAGTTTCAAGGTCGACGGCACCTTCGAAACGGCGCGCATCGAAGAGTACGATGCCGTGCTGCTGCCGGGCGGGGTGATCAACGCCGACCAGATCCGCAACCTGCCCAAGGCCCAGGAAATCGTGCAAAAGGCCGCTCACGCCGACAAACCCATCGCAGTGATCTGCCATGGCGCCTGGTTGCTGGTCTCCGCCGGCCTGGTGAAGGGCAAGACCCTGACCAGCTGGAACTCGCTCAAGGACGACATCAACAACGCCGGCGGCCACTGGGTCGACCGACAGGTGGTCAACGATGGCGGACTGATCAGCAGCCGCAAGCCCGACGACATCCCCGCCTTCAGCAAGCAACTGATCGAAACCCTCGCCGCCTGAGAGCCGCCGATCAAAAGCCCGTGCGCCGCGCTCCGGCGGCGCACGCTGCTGCGCTATAATCCCGCTCTTTTTGCCGGAGCCCTCCCCCATGACCCTGCCCAGCCTGCGTCTGAAAGCCAACGCCGAGCGCCGCCTGCGCGCCGGCCACCTGTGGGTCTACAGCAACGAGGTGGACGTCGCCGCCACCCCGCTGAACGGATTCGGCGCCGGCGAACAGGCCATTCTGGAAATGGCCAACGGCAAGCCGCTGGGCATCGTCGCGATGAGCCCGAACAACCTCATCTGCGCTCGCCTGATTTCCCGCGATACCAAGCACGTTCTCGACAAATCCCTGCTGGTTCACCGCCTGAACGTCGCCCTGAGCCTGCGCGACCGCCTGTTCGACAAGCCTTTCTACCGCCTGGTCTACGGCGACTCGGACCTGCTGCCGGGCCTGGTGGTGGACCGTTTCGGCGATGTACTGGTGGTCCAGCTCGCCTCGGCGACCATGGAAAAACACCGCGACGACGTGCTTGCCGCCCTGCTGCAGGTGCTCAAGCCCAGCGCTGTACTGTGGAAGAACGATTCCAGCGCCCGTGACGCCGAAGGCCTGGAGCGCTATGTCGCCAACGCCTACGGCGAAGTCCCGGAATGGGTGGCCCTGGAAGAGAACGGCGTGAAGTTCGAAGCCCCGGTGCTGGCCGGCCAGAAGACCGGCTGGTTCTACGACCACCGTATGAACCGCGCCCGCCTGCAGCCCTACGTGCAGGGCAAGCGCGTGCTCGACCTGTTCAGCTACATCGGCGGCTGGGGCATCCAGGCCGCGGCCTTCGGCGCCAGCGAAGTGATGTGCGTCGATGCCTCCGGCTTCGCCCTCGACGGCGTCGAGCGCAACGCCACGCTGAACGGCCTCGCCGAAAAAGTCGCCTGCGTGGAAGGCGACGTGTTCGACGCCCTGCGCGAGCTGAAGGCCGCCGACGAGCGCTTTGACGTGATCGTTGCCGACCCGCCCGCCTTCATCAAGCGCAAGAAGGACCTGAAGAACGGCGAGGCCGCCTACCGCCGCCTCAACGAACAGGCCATGCGCCTGCTGTCCAAGGACGGCGTGCTGGTCAGTGCCTCCTGCTCCATGCACCTGCCCGAGGACGACCTGCAGAACATCCTGCTGGGCAGCGCCCGCCACCTGGACCGCAACATCCAGCTGCTCGAGCGCGGCGGTCAGGGTCCGGACCACCCGGTGCACCTGGCAATCCCGGAAACCCGCTACATCAAGAGCCTGACCGTGCGCCTGTTGCCCAACGGCTAAGGCGTCGAGGCACGTCAAAAAAACGGGGCGTTTCCACGAGGGAACGCCCCGTTGTTCATTGCAGCAATGGATGGCGGATAACGCCGGGGGCGTTATCCGCCCTACGGTGTGCATAAAGCGGAACGCTTTATCCGCCATCCCCTCCTGCGATTACTTCATCGGCATCAGCGAGTCCGCCTCGCTGATGACTGCGTTGCCGGTCTTGCGCTCGAACAGGCACAGCTCGCGGCCCGGCTTGCCCTTCATGTGCTTCTGCGCATAGGTCCCTCCGATCATCAGCGCCGTGTAGCCCACGCTGTCGTCGAACAGCACCGGCGAGCCCAGCACCTTCTTGTTCTGCAGATGGCTCAGCGCCAGGCAGGCTTCGCGCTGCTGCTTGTCCTGCGCCTGCCAGGCTTCGTCGGACGAGGCCTGCACACTGCCGGCAAACAGCGCGACGAGCAGGGCGATGCGGGTGACTTTCATGGGGTTGCTCCTTCAACGAACGGGACGGGAAAAGCGCCAGTGGCCATTCAGACCACGCCGGGGCGGCGAAAGTCTATGCTTGTGCCGACCGCCAGCCTTTCCCTGGCGGCAAGGGCCGGCGTAGAATCCGGGGCATTCCTGCCATTTATCCCCCGGCGGGCCTGTGAGCCCCGGCCGAGCAGGCGGTGACCCCGCCAAGCCCCGCGCCGACCTCGCCCATGCAAGGCCATCTGCTGTTTGCATCCGGTGCGTACCGCGCTCACGATACGACTTAGAGTTTGCTCAAGGTCTCGCCGGCCAGCCCTACCCGCTGTACGCCGCCGCACAGAAGACCCGGATCGACTCCCACCGTGACCTGATGCGCAGGAACCTGTCATGCCCGATTACCGCTCGAAAACCTCCACCCACGGCCGCAACATGGCCGGCGCCCGTGCCCTCTGGCGCGCCACCGGGATGAAGGACGAAGACTTCAAGAAGCCGATCATCGCCATCGCCAACTCCTTCACCCAGTTCGTGCCCGGCCACGTACACCTGAAGGATCTGGGCCAGCTGGTCGCCCGCGAGATCGAAAAACACGGCGGCGTGGCCAAGGAATTCAACACCATCGCCGTCGACGACGGCATCGCCATGGGCCATGACGGCATGCTCTATTCCCTGCCGTCGCGCGAGATCATCGCCGACTCCGTGGAATACATGGTCAACGCCCACTGCGCCGACGCCATCGTCTGCATCTCCAACTGCGACAAGATCACCCCCGGCATGCTGATGGCCGCCCTGCGCCTGAACATCCCGGTGGTGTTCGTCTCCGGTGGCCCGATGGAAGCCGGCAAGACCAAGCTCGCCAGCCACGGCCTGGACCTGGTGGATGCCATGGTCGTCGCCGCCGACGACTCCTGCTCCGACGAAAAGGTTGCCGAGTACGAGCGCAGCGCCTGCCCGACCTGCGGCTCCTGCTCCGGCATGTTCACCGCCAACTCGATGAACTGCCTGACCGAGGCCCTGGGCCTGTCCCTGCCGGGCAACGGTTCGACCCTGGCCACTCACGCCGACCGCGAGCAGCTGTTCCTGCGCGCCGGCCGCCTGGCCGTCGAGCTGTGCCAGCGCTACTACGGCGAAGGCGACGAGTCCGTACTGCCGCGCAACGTCGCCAGCTTCAAGGCGTTCGAGAACGCCATGACCCTGGACATCGCCATGGGCGGCTCGACCAACACCATCCTGCACCTGCTGGCCGCGGCCCAGGAGGCGGAGATCGCCTTCGACCTGCGCGACATCGATCGCCTGTCGCGCAAGGTGCCGCAGCTGTGCAAGGTCGCGCCGAACATCCAGAAGTACCACATGGAAGACGTGCACCGCGCCGGTGGCATCTTCTCCATCCTCGGCGAGCTGGCCCGTGGCGGCCTGCTGCACACCGACGTACCGACCGTGCACAGCCCGAGCATGGCCGACGCCATCGCCGAGTGGGACATCACCCAGACCCAGGACGAGAAGGTCCACACCTTCTTCAAGGCCGGCCCCGCCGGCATCCCGACCCAGGTCGCCTTCAGCCAGAGCACCCGCTGGGACACCCTCGACGCCGACCGCGCCGAAGGCTGCATCCGCAGCGTCGAGCACGCCTACTCCCAGGAAGGCGGTCTGGCCGTGCTGTACGGCAACATCGCCCTCGACGGCTGCGTGGTGAAGACCGCCGGCGTGGACGAGTCCATCCATGTGTTCGAAGGTCGCGCGAAGATCTTCGAAAGCCAGGATGGCGCCGTGAAGGGCATCCTCGCCGACGAAGTGAAGCCGGGCGACATCGTGATCATCCGCTACGAAGGCCCGAAAGGCGGCCCGGGCATGCAGGAAATGCTGTACCCGACCAGCTACCTGAAGTCCAAGGGCCTGGGCAAGGACTGCGCCCTGCTCACCGACGGCCGCTTCTCCGGCGGCACCTCGGGCCTGTCCATCGGCCACGCCTCGCCGGAAGCCGCCGCGGGCGGCGCCATCGGCCTGGTACAGGACGGCGACAAGGTGCTGATCGACATCCCCAACCGCAGCATCAACCTGCTGGTGAGTGATGAAGAGCTGGCCACCCGCCGCGCCGAGCAGGACAAGAAGGGCTGGAAGCCGGCTCAGCCCCGCGCGCGCAAGGTGAGCACCGCACTGAAGGCCTACGCCCTGTTGGCCACCAGCGCCGACAAGGGCGCGGTGCGCGACAAGGCGCTGCTGGACGGTTGAGTCTGGTGGTGACGTGAAAAAGCCCGGCGGATGCCGGGCTTTTTCATTGATGTGACGTGAAGACTTATGACTTGGTTGCTGGCACCTTCGGGCAATCACCCGACCCCGGCTTGAGCCCACGATCCGCATTGCAGATGGATCCCTTCTCCTCCCAAGCGACCGAGCTACCTCCCTCCGCTTTGGTAGGAGTCAGCTCGATCTTGAGTGAATTCCCATCCGCGTCGGTGGCTGCGGTCGTGGCCTTTATCACACCATTTTCCACCGCATAGTCGCCGGTGATGTTGGACGTCGCTGCAAAGTCTTTCGGAATCCCGTAATCACCCGCCTTGCAATCATCTGCCTTGCCCGTTTCGGAAATACAAAGGCTCACAGCAGTTTTGACGGCGGACAGCTCTGCCTTGGCTGCCGCAGCCCTTGAGCGCGACGAGTAATCCGAATACAGCGGCAAGGACACCGAAGCCAGAATCCCGATGATCGCCACCACGATCATCAGCTCGATCAGGGTGAAGCCTTGTTGTTGTCTGCGCATTTGCGTGTCCCTCGGGATTGAGCCGGAACCCCGAATGGCTCCGGATGCACTCCAGTGAAGCCATGCCAGCGGGCCATCACACTCAGACGCGTCCGCGCACCCTGTTGAAAATTCAGCAGTTTTTTCCATGCCGACAGCCTTCGGAGTGCCATCGCACAAAGACGTCGTAGGAACCCGGCCTTCCCCATTCATCCCGACTTGCCTCATGGCACTGTGCGATCCCGCCGTGGGCCAGTAAAATCGCGCTCTTTTTTCCGGACCGCCGCCCATGAGCTCCCTCGAGAACCCGTCCGCCGCCAAGGACCAGCCCGACCTGGTCTACGGCCTGGAAGACCGCCCCGCCCTGCCCATTGCCTTGCTCGCGGCACTGCAGCACTTGCTGGCGATCATCGTGCCCATCGTCACCCCCGGCCTGCTGATCTGCCAGGCGCTTGGCGTGTCGCCGCGCGACACCAACCTGATCGTGTCGATGTCGCTGGTGATCTCCGGCATCGCCACCTTCGTCCAGTGCAAGCGCTTCGGACCGTTCGGCGCGGGCCTGCTGATCGTCCAGGGCACCAGCTTCAACTTCGTCGGCCCGCTAATCGCCGGCGGTGCGCTGATGGTGAAGAACGGCACCCCGGTGGAAGCGGTGATGGCAGCGATCTTCGGCGTGGTCATGGCCGGCTCCTTCGTGGAGATGGGCGTATCGCGCATCCTGCCCTTCGTGAAGCGCCTGATCACTCCGCTGGTCACCGGCATCGTGGTGCTGATGATCGGCCTGACCCTGATCAAGGTCGGCCTGATCAGCATGGGTGGCGGCTTCTCCGCCATGGGCAACGGCACCTTCGCCAACGGCGAGAACCTGATGCTGTCGGGCCTGGTGCTGGCAATCATCGTCATCCTCAACCGCATCCCGGTGGTGTGGATGCGCAGCGGCGCCATCGTCATCGCCCTGGCCGTGGGCTACGCGCTGGCCGGCTATCTGGGCCGTCTGGACTTCACCGGCATGCACGAGGCGCCGGCCTTCCAGGTCCCGGTGCCGCTGCACTTCGGCCTGGGCTTCTCCTGGAGCCTGTTCATCCCGATGCTGGTGATCTACCTGGTGACCTCGCTGGAAGCCATCGGTGACGTCACCGCCACCAGCAAGATCTCCAAGCAGCCGGTCGAAGGCCCGCTGTGGATGCAGCGCATCAAGGGCGGTGTGCTGGTGAATGGCGCCAACTCGCTGCTGGCCGGCCTGTTCAACACCTTCCCAAGCTCGGTGTTCGCGCAGAACAACGGCGTGATCCAGCTGACCGGCGTCGCCAGCCGCCACGTCGGCCTGTGGATCGCCGCGATGCTCATCGTGCTGGGCCTGTTCCCCAGCGTCGCCGGGGTGATCCAGGCCGTCCCCGAGCCGGTGCTCGGCGGCGCGGTGATGGTGATGTTCGGTGCCGTCGCCGCTTCCGGCATCAACATCCTCGCCGGCACCCACCTGGACCGCCGCGCGCTGCTGATCATCGCCGTCAGCCTGGCGCTGGGCCTGGGCATCTCCCAGGTGCCGGAGTTCCTCGCGCACATGCCCCACGCGATCCGCAACGTGCTGGAATCGGGCGTCGCCACCGGCGGCATCTGCGCCCTGCTGCTCAACTGGTTCCTGCCCGAGTCCGACGCCGCCAGGGCCTCGCACAACGGCTGAACCGCCACGACGCCACCTTCAGGTGGCGTCGTCGTTTATGCTCCCCGAATGACCACCTCCCTGCGCATCGGCGTCATCGCCGACACCCACGGCCTGCTGCGCCCTGAAGCGCTGGCGGCGCTGCAAGGCTGCGAGCGCATCCTGCACCTGGGCGACATCGGCCCCGCCTCATTGCTCGACCAGCTGCGCGCCCTGGCGCCGCTGGACGTGGTACGCGGCAACAACGACACCGACGACTGGGCCGCAGCCCTGCCGGAAACGCTACAGCTGGAACTGGGCGGGCTGCGGCTCTACCTGATTCATGACCTCAAGCAGCTGGCCATCAATCCGGCAGCCGAGTGCATCGACGTAGTGCTGGCCGGGCATTCGCACAAACCGCTGAACGAGGTCCGCGACGGGGTGCTGTACCTGAATCCGGGCAGCGCCGGGGCGCGGCGGTTCAAGTTGCCGATTGCCTTGGCGATCCTGGAGATCGCCGACGGGCAGCCAAGGGTCGAGATCGTCTCGCTCGTCTAGGAGCGTTCGCGAGCAAGCGCGCTCCTGCAAGGTGCGTCCGGAACAATGGTGTAGGGTGCATAACGCGCCAGCGTTATCCGCCTCTCACTGGCCGGCGGATAACCTGTTCCAGGTTATTCGCCCTACGGACTGCTTTTCGTAGGAGCGAGAATGCTCGCGCGCGCCCCGCGCGGTATTCACGGTTCCAGCAGATGCGCGGCCAACTGCGCCACCGCTTCCTGCCGCTCGCTCTTCTCGCCACGCCGGCGGCCATTGAGGGCGGACCACTCCGGATGCGCACGCGCCTTGCGCAACGCCTCGGGCAGCTTGCCCTCGCGCCACTGCTTGTCTTCAGGCGACTGCACCTGGATGGCCTCCACCGCCGCATGCCCGCGTGTCTGCAGGGCCGCCAGCAGTTGCCGCTGCCGCAGCGCCAGCAGACGCAGCACGCTGTCGTCCACCGACAGTTCGCGGCTGCCCTTGAGCTTGCCCAGCAGGCGCTGGCCGTAATGGCCGACGGTCTGCCAGGCGCCGCCGGCGATGGCGCCCAGCGCGGTGGCCGCGCCGAGGGTCAGGCCGCCGACCAGCAGGTCGATCCCCGCCCCTGCCGCCGCACCGGCCGCAACGCCACCACCCAGGCGAATGCCCAGTTGGCGCAGGGTTTCCGGGTTGAACAGGTCATCTCCCCAGCGTCCGTCGAGCAGCGGCAAGTCGGCGGCGCGGGCGTCGTCCTTGCGGAAGGCGTAGAGGCTGAGCAGCGCCTTCACGCAGGTGTCTTCGCGCTTGCGCACCTGATTGCGCAGCGTCTCGGTGGCCTCGCGCACCGCCGCATCACCGGCAGGTACCAGCTGACGGCAGGCGGCGACATCCACCAGCAGCTCGGCAATCAGCCGTGCCCCGGCTTCGCGGCGAGCGACGGCCTGGGCCTCGTGATCGGCGACGAGGCGATCCAGTTGCGGGCGCGCGCGCTCCAGCAGCAGCGCCAGGCTTTCGTACAGGCGCCGCTCGCCATCCAGTGGTGGCGCCACGCTGTCGAAACGCACCAGCGCGTGCAGGCCGAGACGGGAAAGCGCCTCGCGCCACTGCTCCTCGCGGTGCTGCGGGCTGGCGACAAAGTTGAGTACCGGCAACAGCGGCCGCGCACAGGCGGCGAGCACTGCCAGTTCGTCGCGGTACTTGGCCAGTACCGGTTCGCGGGCGTCGATCACGTAGAGGCCGGCGTCGGAGGCGAGCAACTGGCGCAGCACCTTGGCCTCCTGCTCGAAGCGGCCGCGAGCTTCACTACCATCCAGGAAACGACGCAGCTTCTCCGGGCCGTCCAGGCGCTCGCCGGGGCGCTCCAGCCCATCGAGGAAGTCGCGCAGGGCGATGGCATCTTCCAGGCCCGGCGTGTCGTACAGCTCCAGCAGCGGCTCGCCGTCCACCGACAGCCGCGCGCCTTCCACATGCCGCGTGGTGCTGGGGCGATGGGACACCTCGCCGAAGCCCACGTCGCGGGTCAGGGTACGCAGCAGAGAGGTCTTGCCGACGTTGGTGTGGCCGACTACGGCCAGTTTCAGCGCATCAGTCATGCCCGGTCTCCAGCCAACCCAGCGGCGATGCCGAGGTGTGCGGCAGTTGCAGGCGCTCGATGCCCGCGTGCCAGTCGCCCAGGCGCTCGGCGTCCAGCGCCTCGCCCGTCGGTGCCTGCAGCAGCCAGACGCGGGTGGCTGCGGCGCAGCGCGAGAGTTCGGCGATCAGCGCCAGGGTGCCGCGATCCGGCGAGCGACGCGGGTCGCAGGCGATCACCAGGCGCGCCGGCGGGTAGCGGGTGAGTTGCTCCAGCAGCCGACGGCGCTGGGCACCGTCGTCGAGGTCGCCGGCATTGGCAATGCCGTCGGCCAGCTTCGGCGGCCAGTTGGACCGGTCGAGCAGCTCGATGGACACCAGCACGGCGCCGTCGGCGGTGGTCGCCGGGGCCTGCGCCTGCGGCTCAATCAGTTCGTCCGGCGCGGCATCGCTGACGCCCAGGCGCTCGCTGGCCGGCATCAAACGCTCGCGCAGCAGGGCGTAGCCGGGCAGCGAGACATCCAGCGCCAGCTGCGCACGTCCGCGCTTCCAGCGCCACAGGCAGAGCAGCCAGAGCGCGCCGCGCAGCAGCACGCCGTACACCAGCAGGATACCCACCAGCCAGCCGGCCCAGGCGTGGCGCGCGTTCTCGCTGGCCACCAGGGCATCGCCGCTGGCGCGCACCAGCTCCGAGTCCGGCTGCGGGAAGCCGAGCAGCGACGGCAGCGCGCCGAGGCCGTGGGTCAGGGCGATGAAGGTATCGCCGCCGAGGATGGTGGTCTCCCAGACGAAGCCGTAGCGCCGCGTCGCCAGCAGCGCCAGCATCACGCCCAGCGCGCTGGCCAAGGCGACGAGCCAGAGACCGTGGACCAGCAGGCCGAGCGCCCAGCGCGTGAGCTTCTGCCGGTCCAGCAGCACCAGCAGCGCGGGCGCCAGCTGGGCGGCGTGGGCGTCGCGGGCGAGCTTGCCGCTCAGCCACAACCACAGGCGGCCGAGCGCACCGGCGGCCTCGCCGCCGGCAAAGAAGGCCAGGGTCCAGCCGATCAGGGTAATCAGGTGCAGGCCGAGCAGGCTGGCAAGGGCCCAGAACACGTTGACCGGACGCAGGCCGTCACCGAGGGCGGCGAAGGCCAGCCCACCGCCGGTGAACAGCGCCAGCGCCAGCAGCAGGTAGAGCGCCAGGCGCGAGCCCTGCCCCCAGGTGCGCAGGGCGGCACGCTGGCCGTCGCGTTCGGCGAGCAGCAGCGCGCGGTGTTGCAGGCGGCGGGCAAGGTCGCCGCCGCTGACGATGGCGCGGCGGTTGGCTTCGCTGTCTTCCAGCGGGCCGACCTGCTCCTCGCGCAGGCGCACGGCCTCGCACAGCCACAGGGATTCGAGGGCGGAAGCGGGGGTTTCGCTCACAGGGTCTCCGACAATCGGTACTCGGCACCAAGGATAACCGCTGCTCGCCGCCGCGTCCCGGCACCACCGGTAACACCCGGTGGCGTCAACCAAACCAAGGGGGGGCTCTCGCCGTGCCCGGCCAGCCTCACACTCGGAAAAACAACAAGAATGAGGCCTCGCCATGCTGCGCTCGATGCTCAGTGCCTTGCCCCTGCTGCTGGCCTCCGCCACCGCGGTTGCCGTGGAAACACCGCCGGTGCGCCCCTCCGACTGGGGCCCGGACACCCCGCTGATGCAGGCGGTGCCGCCGCGCGTGCTGGACGCCAACGTCAGCGCCCGGCAGTCCGACAGCAACACCTCGCAACTGTGGATCAGCCACACCGACTTCCGCCTGCACGACGACATCGGCTTCTTCATCCGCAAGATGCTGATCCAGATGAGCCCGGCGGCTGGCGCCGGCACACCGCTGATGCTCGACGACCCGAAGTCCATGGTCGCGCACATCCAGGCCGGGGACATCTTCGTCGCCGACGCGACCCTCGCCAGCCTGCTCAACGAGGAGCTGCGCAACGCCAACGCGCCGGTGCGCAACCTCAAGCTCAGCACCCGCGCCGACGGCCAGGAAGTCCACGGCGAGCTGCTGCGCAAGGGCCGCTGGCGGCCGCTGCGGATGGTCACCGGGATCGAGCAGGCCGGGCCGCTGAAGGTGGCGCTGGTGCCGCAGCGGATCTTCGTGGACGGAGTGGACGTCACGCCGTCGCTGACCGCTGCTTCCATCGAGATGTCCGAGGTGCTGCAACTGCACACCGCGCACATGCAGCTGATCGGCAACCGCATCCTGGTCGACCTCGACGGCCTGTTCCCGCCGCCGCGCCTGGACTTCACGGTGAGCAGCCTGAAGCTCGCCGACGGCGGCATGGACCTGCTGCTGGGCAGCGACCTGGCCGAGCTCAAGTGGCCACAGCTCAAGGCGCCGCAGAGCTACATGTTCATCGAGGGCGGCGACATCAAGATGGCGCGGACCATCCTGGTGAAGGCCTACGCGCTGTTCACCAGCCTCAGCCCGGATGCGCCACTGCTGTTCAACCTCTACGACTACCGCCGCCAGCTGCAGTACGGCGAAATCCGCCTGCGCGAAGACGGCATGGTGCACATCGCCGTCTCGCCGGTTAAGGCGCCGGCCCCGGAGGAGAAAGCCCTATGAAAACCCTCCTTGCTTCCCTTCTTTGCCTCACGCTGGCCGGCCAGGCCGCGGCCGAGAGCGCCATCGACAAGCAACAGCGCGAACTGGGCGTGCTGCGCCAGGGCTGGTTCCAGCAGACGCCGCCGGCGGCGGACTTCAAGGCCAGCCGGCCGGGCGGCCTGCGTGACTCCGGCCAGGACGGCGTGGGCATCCTGCTGAACAACGTGGACATGTACTTCCAGGGCAACATCGGCTTCCACAGCCCGCTTCTCAAGGGCTGGCTGGTGCCGCTCAGGGCCGGCGAGCCGATTGACTTCGACCGTCCGCAGGACATGCGCATCAACGTCTCCGAGGGCGAGGTGATCCTCAGCCCCGAACAGCTCGGCAGCCTGTTCAACCAGCACATCCTCGCCTACCCGGAAACCATGCTGCGCGAGTTCAAGCTAAGCATCGAAGGCGACCGCCTGCTGGTCTCCGGCGAGGTGCAGCCGCTGGGCGTCGGCCCCTGGCTGCCGCTGCGGCTCGCCGGCACGGTGAAGCTCGACGGCGACAACCTCGACTACCAGCCCGACAGCGTGAAGGTGCTCGGCGTGCCCAGCTACGGCGCCATGAGCCTGGTGGGCCTGCGCCTGGATTCGCTGGTGACCCTGGAGCGGCCCGGCGCGGTGCTGCAGGACAACGTGATGCACCTGAACTACCACCAGGTCTTCCCGCTGGTGGGCATCTACGGCCGTGTCGAATCCACCTGGCTGGACGCCCAGGGCCTGCACCTGAAGTTCGCGCCGAAGGAAGGCGCCGCCTCGCTGGCCTTCGAGCCTCCGCGCCAGGCCGGACAGTCCTACATCTGGCTGCAGTCGGGCGACCTGAAAATCTTCGAAATCCTCATCACCTACTCGCAGGTGCTGCTCAAGGCCGAGCGCCCGGACCAGACCCTGGCCTTCAACCTCAAGGACTATCGCAGGGTGCTGGCCACCGGCATCACCCAGGTCAACGAGGACGGCACCTTCTTCATGCGCGTTCCGCCACCCGCCGGCCCCGCCGACGGCGAGCGGCTGGTATCCTCTGGCAACGGGAGTTCCCGCTGATGTTCACCACTGGAGTCGAGATGACCCAAGCACTGCCCCTGGCGATGATCGCCGCCCTTGCCGAGAACCGCGTGATCGGCGTCGACAACCGCCTGCCCTGGCACCTGCCGCAGGACCTCAAGCACTTCAAGGCCATGACCCTCGGCAAGCCGGTGATCATGGGCCGCAAGACCTGGGATTCGCTCGGCCGCCCGCTACCGGGCCGGCTGAACATCGTGGTCACCCGCCAGGCGGGCCTGACGCTCGACGGCGCGGAAGTCTTCACCAGCCTCGACGCAGCCCTGGAGCGCGCCGAGCAATGGGCCAGGGAAGAGGAAGCCGACGAGCTGATGCTGATCGGCGGTGCGCAACTCTACGGTGAAGCCCTGGGCCGCGCCGAACGCCTCTACCTGACCCGCGTGGGCCTGAGCCCGGCCGGTGATGCGCACTTCCCCGAAGTGAGCGAAAGCCAGTGGCACCTGGCCTCGAGCATCGAACATGACGCGGAAGGCGAAACGCCGGCCTATGCGTTCGAGGTATGGGAGCGGGCCTGATAGCCCTGCGTATCCGGAGCCCCTCACCCCAGCCCTCTCCCAGAGGGAGAGGGAGCCGTATGTGCCGAGATGAATCCTGCTCTCCCTGATCGACCGGCTGACGCCTGACTCCCAGAGCGCTCCGAACGGTCCCCTCTCCCTTCAGGGAGAGGGCTGGGGAGAGGGAACACCCAGCTCCGAACTACCAAAAGAAATCGCCGCCCCGATCACCCGGCGCGGCGTTTTTCATGGGCGCTCTTTTGCGAAATCTCCGCTCACACTCCCAAGCCTTGACCCTGTAGCAACTACAGGCTGCCCAATGACTCCACCCCACGACGGGAAACTGGAGGTACATCATGGGTTGGCTCGAACGTTTGATGATGGGCGGTCACCACGGCCGCGGCGGTCATGGCGGGCACGGTGGCGGTTACGGCGCACCGGGCTATCCGCCGGCGCCCGCGCCAGCGCCGACAGCCAATACGCTTCCCACTCAGCCCTGCCCGAAGTGCAGCACACAGAATCCTCAGGACAGTCGCTTCTGCCACAACTGCGGCGGGTCGCTACAGGCCAAGCCCTGCAAGGGCTGCGGCGCCGCTATCGCGCCCCAGGCGCGCTTTTGCGCGCAATGCGGCCAGGAGCGCGGCAGTTGACGGGCCCGCGGCAAAACCTCGGGCCCTGGGCTCAGAACGCGAAATGCTCCGCGTCCAGCGCCATCAGGCAGTCCGCGCCGCCCAGCAGGGCCTCGCGGTGCATGCTGGCACGCGGCAGGATGCGCCTGACGTAGAACTCGGCGCTGGCGAGCTTGGCGCGGTAGAAGTCCGCGTCGCCCTCGCCGGCCGCCAGCTTCGCCTGAGCCACACCGGCAGCCTGTAGCCACAGGCCACCGAGCAGCACGTAGGAGCAGTACTGCAGGAAGTCCACCGAGGTGGCGCCGATTTCCTGCGGGTCGCGCTGGCAGGCGGCGATCACTTCGCTGGTGAGGCTGCGCCACTCCAGCAGGCGTTGCCGGACGGTTTCCGCCAGGCCAGCCAGTTCAGTGCGCGCGCCGACGGTTTCGCAGGTGGCCGCCAGTTCGCCGATCAGCGCGTTCAGTTCCGTGCCGCCGTCGCCCAGCAGCTTGCGGCGGATCAGGTCGAGCGCCTGGATGCCGTTGGTGCCTTCGTAGATCTGGGTGATGCGGCTGTCGCGCATCAGCTGTTCCATGCCCCATTCGCGGATGTAGCCGTGGCCGCCGTAGACCTGCACGCCGAGGCTGGAAACCTCCTGGCCGACGTCGGTGAAGAACGACTTCACGATAGGGATCAGCAGCGCCGCGCGCTTGCTCGCGGCCTTGCGGCCGCCCGCCTCGGGGTGGCCGTGTTCCAGGTCCAGCTCGCGGGCGCAGAGCGCGGAAATCATCCGGCAACCCTCGGTGAGGGTCTTCTGGGTCAGCAGCATGCGCCGCACGTCCGGGTGGACGATGATCGGGTCGGCCGCCTTGCTGGGCTCGGCCGCACCGGTCAGCGCACGCGATTGCAGGCGCTCGCGAGCATACGCCAACGCGCCCTGGCAGGAGCGCTCGGCGATGCCCAGGCCCTGCAGGCCGACCTGGAAGCGCGCGTCGTTCATCATGGTGAACATGCACGCCAGGCCCTGGTTGGCCTGGCCGATCAGCCAGCCGGTGGCACCGTCGAAATTCATCACGCAGGTGGAGGCGCCCTTGATGCCCATCTTGTGCTCGATGGCGCCGCAGCTCAGGGAGTTGCGCGCGCCCGCCGTGCCGTCGGCGTTGGCGATGAACTTGGGCACCAGCAACAGGCTGATGCCCTTCACCCCGGCCGGCGCATCCGGCAGGCGCGCGAGCACCAGGTGGACGATATTCTCGGAGAGGTCCTGCTCACCGCCGCTAATGAAGATCTTGCTGCCGCTGACGCTATAGCTGCCGTCGGCCCGAGGTTCGGCGCGGGTGCGCAGCAGGGCCAGGTCGGTACCGGCCTGGGGCTCGGTGAGGCACATGGTGCCGCTCCACACGCCGCTGACCATCTTCGCCAGGTAGTCGCGCTGCAGTTCCGGCGCGCCGTGCTTGTACAGCGCCAGCACCGCGCCTTCGGTGAGACCGGAATAGACGCGGAACGACAGCGAGGCGGCCATCAGCATCTCGTGGAAGCTGGCCGCGACCATCTGCGGGAAGCCCTGGCCGCCGAACTCGGTCGGCCCGGTCATGCTCGCCCAGCCATTGTCGCAGTATTGCTGGTAGGCCTCGCGGAAGCCGTCGGGCGTGGTGACTTCGCCGTTCAGCAGAGTCGCGCCCTGCTCGTCGCTGTTGCGGTTCAGCGGGGCGACCACTTCGCCGGTGTAGCGCGCGCCTTCTTCCAGCACGCCGTCGATCAGCTCGCGGTCGAGGCCGTTGCCCAGTTGCTCGCAATGGGCGCTGACGTCGAACAGCTCGTGAAGGACGAAGCGCATGTCGCGCAGGGGTGCCTGGTAACTCATGTTCAGTGCTCCTGTTTCACGTCGGCGAAGCGGCCATTGGCGGCGGCCAGGCGCTCGATCAGCGCGGCCGGCTGCCAGTGCGCGCCGTGCGCGCCGGCCAGGTCACGCAGGCGCGCCAGCACGCTCTGCAGGCCCTGACTGTCAGCCCAGGCCATTGGGCCGGACTTGTCCTTGGGGAAGCCATAACCATTGAGGTAAACGGTGTCGATATCGGCGCTGGTGGAGGCGATGCCTTCGTCGAGGATCTTCGCGCCTTCGTTGACCAGCGCCAGCAGGCAGCGCTCGAGGATTTCCTCGGCGCCGATATCGCGGCGCTGGTAGCCCAGGCGCTCGGACTCGCGCAGCACCAGTGCGTCCACTTCCGGGTCGTGCTCAGCCTGGCGGCTGCCCGGCTCGTAGTGGTAGAAGCCGTTGCCGGACTTCTGGCCGAAGCGGCCCATCTCGCACAGGCGGTTGTCCACCTGCACGGTCGGCGCATCCTGACCCTTGCCGGCCAGCTCGCGGGCGCGCCATTCGAGGTCGATGCCGACCACGTCGAACATGCGGAACGGCCCCATGGCGAAGCCGAAACCCTGGATCGCCGCGTCCACCTGATGCGGCAGCGAACCTTCGAGGATCAGCCGGCGCGATTCCTGGACGTACTTCTCCAGCATGCGGTTGCCGATGAAACCGTGGCAGTTGCCGGCGACCACGCTGACCTTGCCCATGCGCTCGCCCAGCTCAAGCGCCGCTTCGAGCACCGCAGGAGCGGTCTTCGCGCCGCGCACGATCTCCAGCAGCTTCATGATGTGCGCCGGGCTGAAGAAGTGCAGGCCGAGCACCTGAGACGGCCGCGAGGTCACTGCGGCGATGGCGTCGACGTCCAGGTAGGAAGTGTTGGACGCCAGGATGGCCGAGGGTTTCAGCGCCGCGTCCAGCTCGCGGAAGATCGACTGCTTGAGCTCCAGGTTCTCGTACACCGCCTCGATCACCAGGTCCACCTCGCGGATCGCCGCGTAGTTCGCCGCCTGGGAGATGCGCGCGCGGCGACGGGCCGCTTCGGCCTCGTCGATGCGGCCCTGGCGCACGTTGTGGGCGTAGGTGTCCGCCACGGCGCCAAGGGCCTGGGTGAGCATCTGCGGGTTGTTGTCCAGCCACAGGACCTGCACGCCGGCGTTCGCCAGGCACATGGCAATGCCCCGGCCCATGGTGCCGGCGCCGATGACGGCGGCGCTGGCGATGCGGATGTTCTGGCTCATGTTGTTCCTCTTGTCAGCCTGAAACGCTCGTTTGAAGACCACTCACCTTAGGGAAGGCGGTACTATTTTTGAAATTTTGAGTTGTGATAAGTGGAATTCAGCCAATGAATATGACCACCTTCGACCTCAACCTGCTGCGGGTGCTGGATGCGCTGCTGCGCGAGCGAAACGTCTCGCGCGCGGCGGAGCGCCTGTCGCTGAGCCAGCCGGCGGTGAGCAACGCGCTGAACCGTCTGCGCGAGCTGCTCGATGACCCGCTGCTGGTGCGCGTGGGCCGGGCGATGCAGCCGACGCCTCGGGCGCTGGAGCTGGAAGCGCCGATCCGCGATGCCCTGCAACGCATCGGCCAGAGCCTGGCCGGCGGCGACACCTTCGACCCGGCGCGCAGTCGCCAGCGCTTCACCCTGGCGCTGACCGACTATGTGGAAGCGCAGTGCATGCCGCACCTGCTCGAAAGTCTGGGCAGTGCGGCGCCAGGCATGGGCCTGAGCATCCAGCACCTGACACCGACGCTGCCCGCCGACGCACTGGACAAGGGCAACCTGGACCTGGTGCTGGGGCGCTTCGAGGAGCTGCCGGCGCGCTTCCAGCGCCGCCCGTGGGCGAGTGAAACGCTGCGCCTGTTGGCCCGGCGCGGGCATCCGCAGGTCGATGGCGGGATCGATCTGCCGACCTTCCTCGGCCAGCGGCACCTGTGGGTGTCCGGCGGGCAGACCAAAGGCATGGTCGATCAGTGGCTGGCCAGCCAGGGGCTGAAACGGCAGATTGCCTACACCACGCCCAACTACCTGCAGGCGGCGCATCTCGTGGCGACCACGGATTTGCTGACGGTGCTGCCGACACGACTGGCGGCGTATTTCGCCCGGCTGCTGCCGTTGCAGGTGCTGGAGTTGCCGTTCGACGTCGGGCAGTTCCACCTGGAGCTGGTCTATCTCGCCCAGCGCGAGCGGGATACGGCGTTGCAGTGGCTGGTGGAGCGGATTGTGGAGTCCGCGCCGGAGTGAGGTCTACAAGATCAAATGCCCCTCACCCTAACCCTCTCCCGCAAGCGGGAGAGGGGACCGTTCGGTGCAGGATGAAACCTCAGCGTCAGCCGGGACGGACTGCCCCCTCTCCCTGAGGGAGAGGGCTGGGGTGAGGGGAGCGCCCTAGCGCTGATATTCCAGGAAAAGACAGTCACGCCTGCGTAAACAAAAACGCGCCCGGAGGCGCGTTTCGTCGGGATCAGAAACGATCGCGAACGATCGTCTCTTCCAGCGGCAGGCGGCCGATGCGCGGCCGGGCTTCAACCGCCTGCTTGCCTACGGCGATCATCAGGCCGATGGCGTGGCTGGCCGGCAGGTTGATCAGCTTGCCCACGGCGTCGAAGTCGAAACCGACCATCGGCACGCTGTCCAGGCCACGGCCACGGGCGGCGAGCATCAGGGTCTGGGCCACCAGGCCGCTGCTGCGCATGGCTTCGTCGCGCTGGGTCTGCGGCTTGTCACGGTAGTAGCCGTCGATGGCGCCAACCATGTAGTTCTTCACTTCGACCGGGGCGCCGTCCCACACGCGCTCGGCGTTCTTCTCCCAGCTGTCGACCTGCGCGCAGACGATCACCAGCATCGAGGCGTCGGTCATCTGCACCTGGTCCCAGCCGGCTGCGCGAATCTGCGCGCGCAGCTGCGGGTCGCTGACTTCCACCAGGCGCACGTGCTGCAGGTTGAACGAGGTGGGAGCGAGCAGCGCCTGTTGCAGCAGGTCGTCCTTCTCCTCGCGGGTCATCACATAGGAAGTGTCGAAACCACGAATGGAACGGCGGCTGCGGATGGCGTCTTCGATCAGCATGGAAAATCCTCTGGCTGGCACGGGCGGGAATGGCGCGCATGGTAAGCCGAGAGGCTGCCCCGTTGCAGAACGGCGTATCGATAATGTCCATCCGAAGCGTTGATAGATCAAACGACGCGGGCACTCTCCGGACCGAGCAAGTGCCCGCAGGGGATCAGCTCTCCAGCGCTTCCACCGGTGCCGCCGCGGCCTGACGCTGCCTGGGCGAGGTGAAGGCCAGGTAACCATCCTCGACCTTGCCGTAGCGCAGCAGGGCGAGGTCCAGCGCGTAGTTCTGGTAGAGCTTCCACGGCGTGCGGTCGCCCTGCTTGGGCATGCGGTCGGCGGCACGCTGGATGTAGCCGGAGTTGAGGTTGAGGAAGGGTTCTTCCTTCACCGACCCATCAGTCTGGCGCGGCGTGCACTGGCGCATGCCGACGGCATCGAGGTGGTTGATCAGGCGGCAGAAGTACTCGCTGGAAAGGTCGGCCTTGAGCGTCCAGCTGGCGTTGGTGTAGCCGACGATGGCGGCGAGGTTGGGCAGGTCGCGCAGCATGATGCCGCGGTAGCCCATGCTCTGGGTGACGTCGAAGGGCTTGCCGTCGATGGCCAGCTCGGCGCCGCCGAACATCACCAGGTCCAGCCCGGTAGCGGTGACGATCACGTCCGCCTCCAGCACCTGACCGGACTTGAGCAGGATGCCCTTCTCGCAGAAGCGCTCGATATGGTCGGTGACCACCGAAGCACGGCCCTGGCGCAGCGCCTTGAACAGGTCACCATCGGGCACGCAGCACACGCGCTCGTCCCACGGCTTGTAGCGCGGACTGAAGTGGCGCATGTCGAAATCCTTGCCCAGCTGCAGGTTGGCCAGCTTCAGCATGAGCTTGCGCACCGCGCCGGGAAACGCCTTGGAGGCCATGAAGAAGATCATCTGCATGGTCACGTTGCGTGCACGCGCCTGGCGGTACACCCACTTCTCCGGCAGGAAGTTGCGCAGGAAGTTGGAGATCGGGTCCTTCGCCGGCAGGTTGATCACATAGGACGGCGAGCGCTGCAGCATGGTGACGTGGGCAGCCTTGTCGGTCAGCGACGGAACCAGCGTGACGGCGGTGGCGCCGCTGCCGATCACCACGATGCGCTTGCCGCTGTAATCGAAGCTCTCCGGCCACAGCTGCGGATGGATGACCTGCCCGGCGAAGCTCTCGCGTCCGGCGAATTCCGGGGTGTAGCCGGCGTCGTAGCGGTAGTAGCCGGTACACATGAAGAGGAACTGCGCGCTCATGCGCACCGGCTCCGCCTCGTCGCCGCGCTGCACGACAAGGTTCCAGCGTGCGCTGGCGCTGTCCCAGTCGGCCTTGAGCACGCGATGGCGGTAGCGGACCTTGTCCTCGACGCTGTACTCGCGGGCGGTCTCGCGGATGTAGCTGAGGATCGACGGACCGTCGGCGATGGCCTTGGGGTCGGTCCAGGGCTTGAAGTTGTAGCCCAGGGTGTACATGTCCGAGTCGGAGCGGATGCCCGGGTAGCGGAACAGGTCCCAGGTACCGCCCATGGCCTCGCGGCCCTCGAGGATGGCGTAGGACTTGCCGGGGCACTGCTTCTGCAGGTGGCAGGCGGCGCCGATGCCGGACAGGCCGGCGCCGATGATCAGTACATCCAGATGCTCGGTGGACATGCGCGGGGCTCCTTGCTGCAACGCCCTGAAGAGTCTAGGCGAGAATGCTCATTGCACACCCTACAAGGAGCCCAGCCGGCATCACGCCGACCTTTAGTCGTGCGTGGCGCCGGCGTCTTCAGGCGGTCACAGTTGCGCCTGAACCCAGTCACGGACCTGGGCGTAGGGGTAGTCCTCCAGCGTCGCGTAGCCCGGCAGCGTGCGGGCTCGCATGCGCGTGAAGGCCGGCACGCTGATGCCGCAGAGGAAGCGCGTCACGCAGTCGGCGCTGGGCGCAAGACCTCGTGCGCTGCGGAACTTTTCCAGAAACGCGGCGCAGCGATTTTGCAGTGACTGGCCGTCCAGCGGTGGCAGTGCGGGTGGCTCCGGCAGTCGGGCAATGCGGCCGGCGCAGACCGAGCAGTGCCCGCAGCGGCGCGGCGCGTACTGGTCGCCGAAGTACTGGGCAAGGCGCCAGCTCAGGCACTCCGAGCTGCCCAGCAGCTCGAGCATGGCGCCGATACGGGCGATCTCGCTGTCCTCGTGGCGCTTGAAGTAGCGATGCAGTTCCTCACTCAAGTTATCCACAGCGAAGGAAGCATCGCGTACCGAGTAGACCTCGGTCATCTGCTTGCTCTCCAACTCCACCCAGCCGCGCTCCTGGAAATAGTCCAGCGCCTTCACCACCCGCGCGCGCTCGGCGCCATGGCGGCTGTAGAGGGTGTCGAAATCCAGGGTCGCCCAAGTCCTGGCCCGCGCCGAGGTGGTGAGGATGGCGTCGACGAACTGCCGGCGCTCGCCTTCGAAATGACTCAGCAGCTCGGCGGAATCGATGTTCAGTTTGTAGCGATATTCGGCGAAGTAGGCGAAACGCGGGGCGATGATGCCGCGCAGCTCCAGCTGCACCAGCAGCGTCTTCAACGGCAGCTGACGGATGTTGGACTGGTCCGACAGCGGCACCAGCATGGTTTCCCACTGGCCGCCCCCCTGATCTCCAGCCGCCTGGCGAATCTCTTCCAGCACATGGCGAATGCCCTCGCGCTCGGGCGTGTCGCCGTAGACGAAGTTCTCCAGCACGTTGAGGCTGTCGCGGTTGGCCAGCACCAGGCACTCCGAGTGCTGGCCGTCGCGCCCGGCGCGGCCGATCTCCTGGCTGTAGTTCTCCAGCGACTTGGGCAGGTCGTAATGCACCACCTGGCGGATGTTGCTCTTGTCGATGCCCATGCCGAAGGCGATGGTGGCGACGATGCAGTTCAGCCGCCCTTCCATGAAGCGGCGCTGGATACCCTCGCGCTCCGGGTGCTCCATCCCGGCGTGGTAGGCACAGGCGGGAATACCGCGCTCGGCCAGGTGTGCCGCAACTTCCTCGGCGGTCTTCTGCTGGGTGACATAGACGATGGCTGGCTGCCCGGCGCGCTCGCCCAGCCAGTGCACCAGCCGCGCGCGACGGGCGGCGCTGGCCACCGGCTCCACCTGCAGGTCGAGGTTGGCGCGATAGAAGCCGGTGGTGACCACATCAACCTCGGCGATGGCGAACTTGGCGCGCATGTCGGCGATCACCGCCGGCGTCGCGGTGGCGGTGAGCAGCAACACCTGGGGAATGCGGAACTGCTTCTGGTAGTCCGGCAGCTTCAGGTAGTCGGGGCGGAAGTTGTGGCCCCATTCGGAAATGCAGTGCGCCTCGTCCACCACCAGCAGGGAAATCGGCACCTCGCTGATGAAGTTGCGGAAGCGCTCGTTCTTCAGGCGCTCCACCGAGATCATCAGCACCTTCAGCTCGCCGCTGCGCGCGCGGGCCATGGTCTGCGCGGTCTGCTCGCGGCTCTGCGCCGAATCGATGCTGGCGGCGGCGATGCCGTGGCGGGCGAGGAAGGCGAGCTGGTCCTGCATCAGCGCCAGCAGTGGCGAGACCACCAGGGTCAGGTGCGGCAGCAGCAGCGCCGGCAACTGGTAGCACAGCGACTTGCCCGAGCCGGTGGGGAAGATCGCCGCCGCCGAGCGCCCGGCCAGCACCGCGCTGACCGCCGTCTCCTGGCCGGGGCGGAATTGGCGGAAGCCGAAGACGCGTTCGAGGGTGTCGTGCATGGGGATAACTCCTTTCATGGGCGTCCACCCAGCCTAGGAACCGCTTTTGTAGGAGAGCGCTTACCAGCGAGTCGATCGAGGCCGTTCACCATACGCCGAAGCCGGCGTTTTTGTAGGAGCGCGCCGTGCGCGCGATCGCGCCCACAGTTCCCTTCCAAAAAGAACGGCCCGCTCCTACAGGGGGATTCCGGCGTCGGGCCGAGAAATGAAAAAGCCGCCCGAAGGCGGCTCTTTCCAGAACGGGCTCGCTTACAGCTGCGGGCCGGCGTTCTTGATGGCGTCGCTCACGTCGAACTTCTGGAAGTTGTCGATGAACTTGGTGGCCAGGCCCTTGGCGGCTTCGTCGTAGGCTGCCTTGTCTTCCCAGGTGTTGCGCGGGTTGAGCAGGACGGTGTCGACGCCCGGAACGGCCTTGGGCACGTCCAGGTTGATGATGTCCAGGTGCTCGGTCTCGGCGCCGATCAGAGCACCGCTCTGGATGGCGGCGATCACGCCACGGGTGGTCGGGATGTTGAAACGCTTGCCGACGCCGTAGCCACCACCGGTCCAGCCGGTGTTGACCAGGTAGACCTTGGAGCCGAAGGCCTTGATGCGCTTGATCAGCAGTTCGGCGTAGACGCCGGCCGGACGCGGGAAGAACGGTGCGCCGAAGCAGGTGGAGAAGGTCGACTTGATGCCGCCGCCCGAGCCCATTTCGGTGGAACCGACCAGCGCGGTGTAGCCGGACAGGAAGTGGTAGGCCGCCTGCTCGTTATTCAGGATCGACACCGGCGGCAGTACGCCGGTCAGGTCGCAGGTCAGGAAGATCACGGCGTTCGGCTCGCCGCCGAGGTTCTGCTCGGAACGCTTCTCGACGTTTTCCAGCGGATAGGCCGCGCGGGAGTTCTGGGTCAGGCTGTCATCGGCGTAGTCCGGGGTGCGGTTTTCGTCGAGGACGACGTTTTCCAGCACGGCGCCGAACTTGATGGCTTTCCAGATGACCGGCTCGTTCTTCTCGGACAGGTCGATGCACTTGGCATAGCAACCGCCTTCGATGTTGAAGACAACGCCTTCGCCCCAGCCGTGCTCGTCGTCGCCGATCAGGTAGCGGCTTTCGTCGGCGGACAGGGTGGTCTTGCCGGTGCCCGACAGACCGAAGAACAGGGTCACATCGCCCGCTTCACCGATGTTGGCGGCGCAGTGCATCGGCAGCACGTCTTTTTCCGGCAGCAGGTAGTTCTGCACGCCGAACATGGCCTTCTTCATTTCACCGGCGTAACGCATACCGGCGATCAGCACCTTCTTCTGGGCGAAGTTGAGGATCACGCAGCCATCGGAGTTGGTGCCGTCACGCTCGGGCACGCACTCGAAGTTGGCAACGTTGAGAACCTGCCACTCTTCGCGGCCGGCCGGGTTGTACTGCTCGGGCTCGATGAACAGCGCGCGGCCGAACAGGTTCTGCCAGGCGGTAGCGGTGGTCATCTTCACGGCCAGGTAGTGGTCGTGGGCAGACCCTACATGGACGTGGGAAACGAAATGGTCCTGGGCGTCATTGAAGGCCTGGACACGGTCCCACAGGGCATCGAACTTGTCGGCCGGGAACGGACGGTTGATGGCGCCCCATGCGATGGAATCCTTGCTGCCCGGCTCTTCGACGATGAAACGGTCGGCAGGCGAGCGGCCGGTGCGGTGGCCGGTTTTCACCACGAGCGAGCCGTTGTCGGCGAGTTCGCCTTCGCCGCGGCGAATGGCTTCTTCCACCAGTTGGGCAACGCTGATATCGGTGTAAACGGCTTTATTGGCTTGCGTCATGTGGGTCCCCGTCGGCCGAAGCCGAGTCCTCCAAACATTGCGTAGTGACTTCTGATTCCCACTACCGCGGAAAAAAGTCGCGGGATTATGCCAGAAAAGAACTGTTCTCGTGCAGCCTCTGATCTGGCGAGAGCGCCATTGGTTCGGCTATCGGACAATTCGATGCGGTCAATGGCGGGTTTCTGACGGCGTCTGGCTACCGCCGCCCGAGAACAGCTGGGCAACGTCCGAACCGTCGAACTGGTAGCGCTGGTTGCAGAACTGGCAGTCGATGACGATCTCGCCATCCTCCTCGGCCAGCAGCCGCTCGGCGTCTTCCTGCCCAAGACTGACCAGCGCGTTGGCCGAGCGTTCCCGCGAGCAGCTGCAGCGGAACACCAGCGGCTGCGGCTCGAACAGGCGCACGTCGTCCTCGTGGTACAGGCGGTGCAGCACGGTGGCGTTGTCCAGGCCCAGCAGCTCCTCGGCGGTGAGGGTATCGGCCAGGGTGCTGACGTGCTGCCAGCTGGCTTCCCGCGACTCGGCGTCGCGCTGGCGGTCGGCCGGCAGTTGCTGCAGCAGCAGGCCACGGGCGCGGCGGCTGTCGGCGTTCAGCCAGAAACGGGTCGGCAGTTGCTCGGAGGTGGCGAAGTAGGTCGACAGGCAGTCCGCCAGGGTCGCGCCTTCCAGCGGCACGATGCCCTGGTAGCGCTTGCCGTTCTTCGGATCGACGGTGAGGGTCAGTACGCCCTCCGGCATCAGCTCCGGCAGACCGGCGGTATCGCCGATGGCGTCCGCGTCGTAGCGGGCCAGGCCGCGCACTTCGCGGTTGCTGGAGCACTCCACCATCAGCAGCGGCACGGCACCGCTGGAGCGCGCCTGCAGCACCAGCAGGCCATCGAACTTCAGGGTGCCGCAGAGCAGCGCGGCGGCGGCCAGCATTTCTCCCAGCAACTGGGCGACCGGCTGCGGGTAGGGGTGCTTGGCCAGCACTTCGGCGAAGCTGCGGTCGAGCTCTACCAGCTCACCACGGACATCGGTGTTGTCGAACAGGAAACGCTGACTTTGATCGATCTGGGACATGCTTGGCACAACGCTGCGATAGGCACAAATAAATGACAAGTTGATGGCAAAGGCCTATAAAGCGCGCTTTGCAGCACCCACCCATACTCGGGGGGGTCCGTAAGGGGGTATCGATTTTATGGACAAAACCACGCCGTTCCAAGCCACCTGGTCCTGGAAGCCCTTCATCGCCTGTCACCTGATGGCGGTCGTCCTGCTCCTGCTGTGGCTCTGGGAGCCCGCTCGCAGCGCGATGGACCTGTTCGATTTCAGCCTGTTCAGCCTGCTCAACCAGCCGCTGGCGACCAACGAAGCCTGGCGCCTGACCTGGGCCGTGGCGAGCACCCGGCCGTTCGACCTGCTGGTCGGGGTGATCCTGCTGCTGCTGATGATCCGCGGCGACTGGATCTTCAAGGCCACCCAGGTCCGCGCAGCGACCTTCGGCTTTCTATGCGCGGCCGTCGTGCTGGTGGTCGTGCGCATCCTCTACGCCAAGGTCGCCCACAAGCTGGGCTGGCAGCACGCGAGCATTTCCAGCATCGCGCCGGATGCCGTACGCCTGGAACACTTCTTCCCGCAATGGGAAGACACCCCCTTCGAGGTGAAGGACGAGTCCGCCCGCAGCTTCCCCGGCGACCACGCCTCGGTGCTGCTGATCTGGGCGCTGTTCCTCACCCTGTTCGCCCGCAACGCCCTGCAGTGGGTGGTGATCTGGGGTCTGGCGCTGCTGTTCATGCTGCCGCGCCTGGTGGCCGGCGCGCACTGGGGCCAGGACGACTACATCGGCGGCGTGCAGATGGCGCTGGTGGCCCTGGCCTGGAGCTGCTTCACCCCCTTCGCCGCCAAGGGCAGCGCCGCCCTGGTGCGCTGGACCGACCCGCTGTTCCGCCTGGCCGCGAGAATCCCACTGGTCAATCGCCTGAGCGTCGTCGCGGGCTGACGGCTACCTGCTCCCGGCGAGGCGCCCGTCGCCCTCGCCGGTCGATCATTCCTGATCGCGGAAGCTGAACAACTGGCGTCGCTGCTTCTTGGTCGGCCGCCCGTCGGTCTGCACGCCCAGCGCGCCGGCCTTGCGCATGGCCGAAGCGTCCTCGCGGCGTTTCACGCTGTCCGCGGTCTCTTCATAGAGCAACTGTGCCTCGGGCGCGCCACGGCGCACCATGGACAACGCTTTCACCACCACGGTGCGCTCGTCGAAGCCGGTGCGGATCACGTACTCCTCGCCGACCTTCGGCTCCTTGCCCGGCTTGCAGCGCTCACCCCGGCAATGCACCTTGCCACCGTCGATGGCTTCCTTGGCCAGGGAGCGGGTCTTGTAGAAGCGCGCCGCCCACAGCCACTTGTCCAGGCGGACCTTGTCGTCGTCTTTTTCGCTCACTTCACAACCTCGTCATGCGGGTCTGAGAGTGTACCCCGCGCCCCGCTGGCGGGGCACAAGCGGCCTGACTAGAATGCCGGCAAACGCCGGGGACACCAGCCTTGAAGACTTTCGACCAGCTGTCGGTAATTGGTCTGCGCGAATGGATCGCCCTGCCCGAACTGGGCATGGTCGGCCTGCGCGCGAAGATCGACACCGGCGCCAGCACCTCCAGCCTGCATGCCAGCGACATCGTGCCTTTCGAGCGCGACGGGCAGAGCTGGGTGCGCTTCGTCGCCCACTTGGGCACCCAGGTGCAGCGCCGCCATCGCTGCGAGGCGCCGGTGGTGACGATGAAGACCATCAAGAGCTCCAACGGCCAGGCCCAGACCCGCTACGTGATCCGTACCCTGCTGGCGCTGGGCGACCGCGCCTGGTCGGTGGAATTCACCCTGGCCTGCCGCAAGACCATGCGCTACCGCGTGCTGCTAGGCTCCAAGGCTCTCGTACAGGGCCAGCTGGTGGTCAACCCGGGCCTCACCTACGTGCAAGACAAACCCCTCATCATGGTTCCCGCCACCCTTCCAGGTGATCAATGAAAATTGCTGTGCTGTCGCGCAATCCGCGCCTGTATTCCACCCGTCGGCTGGTAGAGGCCGGGCAGCAACGCGGCCACGAGATGGTGGTGATCGACACCCTCCGCGCCTACATGAACATCGCCAGCCACAAGCCGCAGATCCACTACCGCGGCAAGCCGCTGGAAGGTTTCGACGCGGTGATCCCGCGCATCGGCGCCTCGGTGACCTTCTATGGCTGCGCCGTGCTGCGCCAGTTCGAGATGATGGGGGTCTTCCCGCTCAACGAGTCGGTGGCCATCGCCCGTTCCCGCGACAAGCTGCGTTCGCTGCAGCTGCTGTCGCGCAAGGGCATCGGCCTGCCGGTGACCGGTTTCGCCCACTCCCCCGATGACGTGCCGGACCTGATCGAAATGGTCGGAGGCGCGCCGCTGGTGATCAAGCTACTGGAAGGCACCCAGGGCATCGGCGTGGTCCTCTGCGAGACGGAGAAGGCCGCCGAATCCGTGCTGGAGGCCTTCATGGGGCTCAAGCACAACATCATGGTGCAGGAGTACATCAAGGAAGCCGGCGGCGCCGACATCCGCTGCTTCGTGGTCGGCGACAAGGTGATCGCCTCGATGAAGCGCCAGGCCGCGGCCGGCGAGTTCCGCTCCAACCTGCACCGTGGCGGCAGCGCCAGCCTGATCAAGATCACCCCGGAGGAGCGCATGACCGCCATCCGCGCCGCCAAGGTGATGGGCCTGCACGTCGCCGGCGTCGACATCCTGCGCTCCAACCATGGCCCGCTGGTGATGGAGGTGAATTCCTCGCCGGGCCTGGAAGGCATCGAGACCACCACCGGCAAGGACATCGCCGGGGTGATCATCGAGTACCTGGAGAAGAATGGCGGGCCGCATCTGGCGCGGACCAAAGGCAAGGGGTGAGCCAGGGCTTTTTTCGCGACGCATGCGTTGCACCGGCGAACGCCAGGCCACGGGTGGCTTGGCAGCGGTCACGGAGAAGCACGTAGTCGCCACAGGGGTCTCAGGAACAAACTCTCATGAGTCCCCCTTAAGCATCGCGCGGGGCTCCCCCTCACCCTAACCCTCTCCCAAAGGGAGAGGGGACTGATCGGTACAGGCTGAAATCGCATCATCAGCCGGCACGGACGGCGCCCTCTCCCTCCGGGAGAGGGCTGGGGTGAGGGCAATCGCGGCACCCATACCAGCAGAAAGCACGCTGTCCATCGTTGCCCCATTGAACCCTTCACGAGCAAGCTCGCTCCTACAGGTCCTTTCCACCGTTGTCGGATGTACTCATGCCCGCTCCCCGCCCCCACGCCGAACTCACCTGGTCGCCCATCGAAGGCCGCGTCGCGCTGGTCGCGCCGGCCTCGGCGATTGCCGAAGAGGTACTCGAAGCCACCCTGCGCCAGTTGGAAGTACAAGGCATCGACTATCACCTGGGCGAGCACGCCGACGCCCGCTACCGCTACCTGGCCGGCACGCCGGAGCAACGCCTGGAAGACTTCCACGCCGCCTTCGAGCGGGAAGACGTCAGCGCCGTCTGGTGCCTGCGTGGTGGCTACGGCTGTGGACAACTCATCCCGCAGCTGGACTGGCAGCGCCTCAAGGCCGCCTCGCCGCGCCCGCTGATCGGCTTCTCGGACATCTCCATCCTGCTCAGCGCCTTCCACCGCCAGGGCCTGCCGGCGATCCATGGCATGGTCGCCACCGGCCTCGGTCTGCAGCCGCTGAGCGCACCCAGCGAGCAACGTGAACGCCTGGCTTCGCTGGCCTCGGTCAGCCACGTTCTGGCCGGCGGCCCCGGCAAGCTGGCGGTGCAGCATCTGGCGGGGCCGAAGGCGGCTGTGGAAGGTGAACTGATCGGCGGCAACCTCACCGCGCTGGCCTGCATGGCTGGCACAGCAGGTGCGCTGTATGTGCCGGACGGCGCGATCCTGATCCTCGAGGACGTCGGCGAGCCCTACTACCGCCTCGAGCGCAGCCTCTGGCAGCTACTGAACAGCCTGGACGGCGCACGCCTGGGCGCGATCTGCCTCGGCACCTTCACCGATTGCCCGCGCAAGGGCGTGGCCCACAGCCTGGAAGAAATCTTTGCCGAGTACGCCGCGCAACTGGGCGTGCCGCTCTACCACGGCCTGCCCAGCGGCCACGGCGCGCACAACCGCGCCTGGCCCTATGGGCGCCGGGCGGTTCTCGAAGGCAAATCCCTGCGCTGGGATTAGAGTCTGTTTACGATCTCGCGAGCTAGAGCAGAACAAGGCGAGGGCAGCTGAGAAAGCGGAGTTGACTGTAGTCAATGAGCACTTCTCGGCTGGCCTCAACGCAGTTATGCCGACGCGCAGCAGATCGTAAGCAGGCTCTTAGTGCGCGTCGCGCGGCAGCAGCAACCCCAACGGCAGGCAGACGCGCGCTTCCACGCCACCGCCCTCGCGGTTGCGCAGCTCGATGCTGCCGCCGTGCTGTTCGGCGATGCGCTTGACGATGGCCAGCCCGAGGCCGGTGCCCTTGCCGCCGCGTGCTTTGTCGCCGCGGAAGAAGGGATTGAAGATGTTCTCCAGCTCCTGCGGATCGACGCCCGCACCGCGGTCCAGCACGCTGAGCACCACATAGGGCGCGCCGCCACCACCGGCCACGTGGGCCGCCACTTCGACCTTGCCGCCGCCGTGGTTCAGGCCGTTCTCGATCAGGTTGCCGAGCAGGCGCTTGATCGACACCCGGCGGAAGCGGAACAGCGGCAGCGTCTCCAGGCACAGGCGCACGCGGTTGCCGCTCTGGTTGAAGGCGTCGGCCACCTCGCGGATCAGATCGGCGAGGTCGCCCTCTTCCACCGACTCGTCGCGACCATCGCGGATGAAAGCGAGGAACTGGTCGAGGATGGCATCCATGTCCTCGATGTCGCGGACCATGTCCTCGACCATCTCGCGGTCGCTGTCGGGCATCAGTTCCAGTGACAGGCGCAGGCGCGTCAGCGGCGTGCGCAGGTCGTGGGAAACCCCCGCCAGCATGAGCTCGCGCTCGCGACCGGCCTGCTCGACGTCGTCGGCCATCTGGTTGAACGCGCGGTACACCTCGGCCATCTCGCTGGGCGTTTCCGGCCCCAGCGGCAGGCGCACGCTGCGCCCCTTGCCGAACTCGCGGGAGGCGAAGACCAGGCGCTTCAAAGGCTGGCTGAGCAGGCGCACGAAGATCCAGGCGGCAGCGGTGGACAGCAGGCCGATGCCGAGGAACCAGCCCAGCACGCTCCAGATCTGCTGGCCGCGCAGCGGGTGCGGGTAGAGTGGTACGCCGATCCAGCCGTCACCCAGGGTTGGTGCGCGGACCCAGAGCATCGATGGATGGTGAATACGCAGGCGGGTCTCGGTATCGATGCCCAGCTCCATGCGCATCTGCCGCTGGAAGATTTCCGTGTACGGCCAGTGCACTTCCTCCGGCTGCCCCTGTTCGTGGGGCGCCCACTTCAATCCGGCGGACTGGGCGATGGCCTCGCGCGACTTCTCGTCCGCCGCCCAGTAGGCGCGCACGGTCAGCGCCGCGCCATGGCTGTACTGGCGGTCGACCAGCATGTCTTCGTTCATCAGCAGGTAGACCAGGGTCAGCGCCTTGGAGAACAGCACGACGATGAGCACCAGCCAGAGGGTGCGGGCGAAGAAGCTTTGCGGGAACCAGAGGGGTGTCTTCAAGAGGGCGTTACCAGAGGAACACGAACGGCCGGGGCGAAGGGCTTCGCCCCGGCGGGGTCAATCACTTGCGGGCGGCGCCGTCCGGCACGAATACGTAACCCACGCCCCAGACGGTCTGGATGTAGCGCGGCTTCGACGGATCGGGCTCGATCAGCCGGCGCAAACGGGAAATCTGCACATCGATGGAGCGCTCCAGGGCATCCCACTCGCGGCCGCGAGCCAGGTTCATCAGCTTGTCGCGGGTCAGCGGTTCGCGCGCGTGCTGGACCAGGGCCTTGAGCACGGCGAACTCACCGGTGGTGAGCATGTGCACTTCCTCGCCTTTCTTCAGCTCGCGGGTGGCCAGGTGCAGCTCGTAGTCGCCGAAGGTGACGATCTCGTCCTCGCCCGCCGGCGCGCCCGGCACCAGCGGCGCCTGGCGGCGCAGCACGGCCTTGATCCGCGCCAGCAGCTCGCGCGGGTTGAAGGGCTTGGCCAGGTAGTCGTCGGCGCCCTGCTCAAGGCCGGAGATACGGCTGGACTCGTCGCCCTTGGCGGTGAGCATGATGATCGGGATCTGGTTGTTCGACTCGCGCAGTCGCTTGCACGCGGAGAGGCCATCCTCGCCGGGCATCATCAGGTCCAGTACCACCAACTGGAACAGCTCGCGGGCCAGCAGGCGGTCCATCTGCTCGGTGTTTTCGACGGCGCGGACACGGTAACCCTGCTCATCGAGGAAGCGTTCCAGCAGACGGCGCAGGCGCGCGTCGTCATCGACCACGAGGATCTTTTCGCCTTCCGGCAGGGTGGCAGCGTTGGTCATGGAAACTCCCAGAATCTGATTCGACGGGCATTATCGCCCAGCCGCCGCGCATGACGGCCTGTCCATTGTTAGCAGATTTTTCCCCGACCAGTCGCCCACCCGGTGAAATTGTCGTGGGTATAATGCGGCGCTTTTGCGGCGGGGCGTTGTCACAGAGCCTGTCGAATGACCGGGAAGCCCGGCATTGGCGCTCTGTTATGGGCCTTTCGATGATCCTGCGAGCTAGCGCAGCAGATCATGCGCCCCGTTTTCGATTGTCTTGTCAGGTGGATTCATGGACAGCATCAACACCCGTATCGCCGAAGAGCTTTCCGCACTGCCCTCCGGCCGCGTTCAACCGCAGCAAGTCGCCGCTGCCGTCGCCCTGCTCGATGAGGGCTCCACCGTCCCCTTCATCGCCCGTTACCGCAAAGAAGTCACCGGCAGCCTGGACGATACCCAGCTGCGCATGCTCGAAGAGCGCCTGCGTTACCTGCGCGAACTGGAAGACCGCCGTGGCGCGATCCTCGCCAGCATCGAGGAACAGGGCAAGCTGACCCCGGAACTGGCCCGCGAGATCAAGCTCGCCGACACCAAGACCCGCCTCGAAGACCTCTACCTGCCCTATAAGCAGAAGCGCCGCACCAAGGGCCAGATCGCCCTGGAAGCCGGCCTGGGCGAACTGGCCGACGCGCTGTTCAACGACCCGAGCCTGACGCCGGAAACCGAAGCCGCGCGCTTCGTCGATGCCGAAAAAGGCTTCGCCGACACCCGTGCCGTGCTCGAAGGCGCCAAGTACATCCTCATGGAACGCTTCGCCGAGGACGCCACCCTGCTGGACCGCCTGCGCGGCTTCCTCAAGGACAATGCCACCCTCACTGCGCGCATGGTGCCGGGGAAGGAAACCGAAGGCGCCAAGTTCAGCGACTACTTCGAGCACGACGAGCCGCTCAAAAGCACTCCGTCGCACCGCGCCCTGGCGATCTTCCGTGGGCGCAACGAAGGCATCCTCAGCGTTGCGCTGAAGGTCGGCGAAGAGCTGCCGGGCACCTCGCACCCTTGCGAAATCATGATCGGCGAGCGTTTCGGCGTCTCCAACCAGGGCCGCGCCGCTGACAAGTGGCTATCCGAAGTGGTGCGCTGGACCTGGAAGGTCAAGCTCTACACCCACCTGGAAACCGACCTGCTGGGCGAGCTGCGCGACGGCGCCGACGCCGAGGCGATCAACGTCTTCGCGCGCAACCTGCACGACCTGCTGCTGGCCGCACCGGCAGGCCCGCGCGCCACCCTGGGCCTGGACCCGGGCCTGCGCACCGGTGTGAAGGTCGCCGTAGTCGATGCCACCGGCAAGCTGCTGGACACCGCCACCGTCTACCCGCACGTGCCGAAGAACCAGTGGGACCAGACCATCGCCGTGCTCGCCGCGCTGTGCGCCAAGCACCAGGTGGAACTGATCGCCATCGGCAACGGCACCGCCAGCCGCGAGACCGACAAGCTGGCCGCCGAGCTGATCAAGAAATACCCGGCGCTCAAGTGCACCAAGATCATGGTCAGCGAGGCCGGCGCTTCGGTGTACTCGGCGTCGGAACTGGCCGCCAGGGAATTCCCCGAGCTGGACGTATCGCTGCGCGGCGCCGTGTCCATCGCCCGCCGCCTGCAGGACCCGCTGGCCGAGCTGGTGAAGATCGAGCCCAAATCCATCGGCGTCGGCCAGTACCAGCACGACGTGTCCCAGCTGCAGCTCGCGCGCAGCCTGGACGCGGTCGTGGAAGACTGCGTGAACGCCGTGGGCGTGGACGTGAACACCGCCTCCGCCGCGCTGCTGGCGCGCATCTCCGGCCTCAACAGCACCCTGGCGCAGAACATCGTCTCGCACCGTGACGCCAACGGCGCGTTCCGCACCCGCGACGACCTGCGCAAGGTCAGCCGCCTGGGCGACAAGACTTTCGAGCAGGCCGCCGGCTTCCTCCGCGTGATGAACGGCGACAACCCGCTGGACGCCTCCGCGGTGCACCCGGAAACCTACCCGCTGGTCCAGCGCATCGCCGCCGACACTGGCCGCGACGTACGCTCGCTGGTCGGCGACTCGGGCTTCCTCAAGCGCCTGGACCCGAAGAAGTTCACCGACGAGCAGTTCGGCCTGCCTACCGTCACCGACATCCTCAAGGAACTCGACAAGCCCGGCCGCGACCCGCGCCCGGAGTTCAAGACCGCCGAGTTCCAGGAAGGCGTCGAGAGCCTCAAGGACCTGACGCCCGGCATGGTGCTCGAAGGCGTGGTGACCAACGTCACCAACTTCGGCGCCTTCGTCGACATCGGCGTCCACCAGGACGGCCTGGTGCACATCTCCGCGCTGTCGGAGAAGTTCGTCAAGGACCCGTACGAAGTGGTCAAGGCCGGTGACATCGTCAAGGTGAAGGTCATGGAAGTGGACATCCCGCGCAATCGCGTCGGCCTGTCCATGCGCATGAGCGACACCCCTGGCGAGAAGGTCGATGGCCCGCGCGGCGGCGGCCGGCCCGGCAACGGTGCACCGCGTGGCGATCGCAGCGCGGCCCCGCGCCAGCAGGAGCAGGCCCCGGCGAACAACGCCATGGCCTCGCTGTTCGCCAACGCCAAGCAACTGAAGAAGAAGTAAGGAAGCCCCATGAGCGAGATGCCCGCCCGCGAGCTGATGATCAGCCGCTTCAGCGAAACCATCGGCGTGCAGCCGATTCGTGTCGCTGACGGCGAAGCCGAGGTGCTGCTGCCGATGGCCGAGCACCTGCGCAACCGCGGCAATGTCATGCACGGCGGCGCGCTCTTCACGCTGATGGACATGACCATGGGCCTGGCCTGCTCCAGCGCCCATGGTTTCGACCGGCAGAGCGTCACCCTGGAATGCAAGATCAACTACATCCGCGCGGTCGCCGAAGGCGAAGTGCGCTGTGTGGCGAAAGTCCTGCACGCCGGGCGTCGTTCGCTGGTGGTCGAGGCCGACATCCACCAGGGCGACAAGCTGGTCGCCAAGGGACAAGGCACCTTCGCCCAGCTGTAAATAGCCTCGGCGCAACTGACCTATGCTGTAGTCCGGAGCCCGCGAAAAGCGGGCGCCGGCGCGGCGTCTCCCCAAGCCAGGCGACCACGCCGGTTGTGTTCTCCCCTTGTAGACCGCCCAGTCCACCCCCATAGTGGGGCGATTGCCGTGTGAAGGACTTCCAACTTGAGCGACCAACTCTCCCGCCGCCTGGCCCTGCTTGGCGATGCCGCCAACCTGTCCCTGCTCACCCAGTGCCTGCACGGTATCGAGCGCGAATGCCTGCGCGTCGATGAACGCGGCAAGCTCGCCCTGACCCCGCACCCGCGTGCGCTGGGCTCGGCGCTGACCAACCCGCAGATCACCACCGACTACTCCGAGTCGCTGCTGGAGTTCATCACCCCGACGTCCACCAGCGTCGAGAAGACCCTGGACGAGCTGGGTGACATCCATCGCTTCGCCAGCGGCAAACTCGACGGCGAATACCTGTGGAGCCCGTCCATGCCCTGCGAGCTGCCGGATGAAGAGACCATCCCGATCGCCCGCTATGGCAGCTCGCACATCGGCCGCCTGAAGTACGTCTACCGCAAGGGCCTGGCCCTGCGCTATGGCAAGACCATGCAGTGCATCGCCGGCATCCACTACAACTTCTCCCTGCCCGAAGGCATCTGGGAGTTGCTGCGTGAGGAAGAAGGCAGCGAGAAGAGCGCACGGGACTTCCAGTCGCACCGCTACATCGCGATGATCCGTAACTTCCGCCGTTACAGCTGGCTGCTGATGTACCTGTTCGGCGCATCGCCCGCCCTGGACGCCGGCTTCCTGCGCGGCCGTCCGCACGGCCTGGAAGCCTTCGACGAGCACACCCTCTACTTGCCCTACGCCACCAGCCTGCGCATGAGCGACCTGGGCTACCAGAACAACGCCCAGGCCGGCCTGACGCCCTGCTACAACGATCTGGACAGCTACATCGACAGCCTGCGCCGCGCCGTCAGCACGCCGTACGCGCCGTACGAGAAGGTCGGCACCAAGGTCGATGGCGAATGGGTGCAGCTCAACACCAACATCCTGCAGATCGAGAACGAGTACTACTCGAGCATCCGCCCGAAACGCGTCACCTACACCGGCGAGCGCCCGATCCAGGCGCTGATGGCCCGTGGCGTGCAGTACGTCGAGGCACGTTGCCTGGACATCAACCCCTTCCTGCCGCTGGGCATCGACGTCACCGAAGCCCGCTTCCTCGACGCCTTCCTGCTCTACTGCGCGCTCTCCGACAGCCCGCCGCTGGGCGGCTGCGAGTGCGGCTCGGCCACCAGCAACTTCCTCAAGGTAGTCAAGGAAGGCCGGCGCCCGGGCCTGAAGCTGGAGCGCGGCGGCCAGCAGGTCGAAATGAAGGATTGGGCTAACGGCCTGCTCGACGCCATCGCGCCGATCATCGACCTGCTCGACCGCGCCAACGGCAGCAGTCTGCACGCGCAGAGCCTGGCCGAGCAGCGCGCCAAGGTCGCCGATGCCGACCAGACGCCATCGGCCAAGGTCCTGGCGGAGATGCGCGAACGCGGCGAAAGCTTCGAGGCCTTCGCCCTGCGCTACAGCCGCCAGCACGCCGAAACACTGGGCAGCGAACCCCTGTCGACGCAAGAGCAGGCCCGCTTCGAAGGCATGGCCAGTCAATCCCTGGCCGAACAGGCGGAGCTGGAAAAACAGCCCGAGGGCGATTTCGACACCTTCGTCGCCGCCTACCAGGCAAGCATCCTCGGCTTGATCAGCGTCTGAGACCCAGGGAATCCACTGACAGACCTTTCATATAAATCTTCTCCGCAGCTCGCTCACTCCGGGAGGAGAATCACCTCCCGCCCTGGCGTCGCCGGAAATCACCGCGCCGTCCGTGGCACCGACTCATCCCGGAGAGAGCTCCCATGCCCCCTACGAACGACTGGTCTCTGGACGATCTGGATGTGGCGTACTCCGATGGTCTCAAAATGGGCATCGCCGGGCAGCCATTCTCTCCGCCATCAGATGAAATCCTGGCGGCCAGTTGGGAGGCGGGCTGGATCGATGCCTGCGAACAGCTGCGTCGCCGGCAGGTGCTGCCCGACATCCCTTTCGTCTGGGACCACTTTCCACCCCTGCTGAGTGTGCGCATCCAGAACCGCAGTGCCCGACCACCACTAGGCCTGCCCGACTTCGGCCTTCGCATGCAAACCCTGGTTCCCTCCAACGCCCCGGCGCCATGCGCCAGGCGAGGCTCAAACGCGCTTGAGCTGCGCATACGGATAAGCAACAGCTCATCGCGCCCGCCGCTTTCCACCCCCGACTTCGGCTTGCGTATGCAGCGCCTGACCGCGCTGGCGCCACCGAGCTGAACGTGGTCTACAGAGTCTTCTCGAACACCTGCGAATTGCGCTGGTAGTTGTACAGCGATGCCCGCGCCGCCGGTAGGCGCTCCACGCTGCTGGGCTGGAAGCCGCGCTCGCGGAACCAATGGGCAGTCCGCGTGGTGAGGACGTAGAGGGTCTTCAGACCAAGATTGCGCGCGCGCTGCTCGATGCGCTCCAGCAGGTCGTCGCCGCGTCCGCCGTGGCGGTACTCCGGGTTCACCGCCAGACAGGCCAGCTCGCCCGAATCCGAGTCGGCGATGGGATAGAGCGCCGCGCAGGCGATGATCAGCCCTTCGCGTTCGACAATGCTGAACTGCTCGATTTCACGCTCCAGCACCTCGCGGGAACGGCGCACCAGGATGCCTTGCTCTTCCAGCGGGCGAATCAGTTCCAGCAGTCCGCCAACGTCCTCGATGCCCGCCTCGCGCAGTTGCTCGAACTGCTCCTGGGCGACCAGGGTGCCGTTGCCGGTGCGGGTGAACAGTTCGCTGAGCAGTGAGCCGTCCTCGGTGTAGCTGACGATATGGCTGCGGCGCACGCCCGCGCGACAGGCCTGGGCAGCAGCATCCAGCAGTTCGCCCTGGTAGCTCGCACCGAGGCGCTCCAGGTGCGCCGGGACCTGCTGCGGGCGCAGCTCTCGCACCAGCTTGCCGGCGTCGTCCATCAGGCCGCGCTCGGCGCCATAGAGGATCAGCTTGTCTGCGCCCAGGTCGATGGCCGCGCGCATGGCCACGTCCTCGCAGGCGAGGTTGAAGATTTCACCGGTGGGCGAATAGCCCAGCGGCGAGAGCAGCACGATACTGCGCTCGTCGAGCTGGCGGTTGATGCCCTTGCGGTCGATCCGACGGACCTCGCCGGTGTGGTGGTAGTCGATGCCGTCGACCACGCCGATCGGCCGCGCGGTGACGAAGTTGCCGGCGGTCACGCGCAGGCGCGAGCCCTGCATCGGCGAGGCGGCCATGTCCATGGACAGGCGCGCTTCGATGGAGATGCGCAGGCTGCCGACGGCGTCGATCACACAGTCCAGAGTCGGCGCGTCGGTGACCCGCAGACCACGGTGGAAGCGCGGCGCCAGCCCGTGGGAAGCCAGGCGCGCCTCGATCTGCGGGCGCGAGCCGTGCACCAGCACCAGGCGCACGCCGAGGCTGTGCAGCAGCACCAGGTCGTGGACGATATTGCCGAAATTGGGGTCTTCGACGCCCTCGCCGGGGAGCATCACCACAAAGGTGCAGTCCCGGTGCGAGTTGATATAGGGAGAGGCGTGGCGCAGCCAGTTGACGTAGTCGTGCATTGCTTGAAAAGCCTGTCGTTCGAGTGGGCGGAAATCTGTCGGATGCGGCCAGAGTTCGGCCAGGGCGGCGCGGTTATCGTCGTCGCATGTACATCGACAGGTTTCTCCTCTTGGGTAGGTGGGGCCCGTTGTCGGGGCGCTCTACAGGCAACTCTTCATCAACAGTCTCGCGGACGATCCCTATAAGCAGTAATGCCGGATCAGTCCGCGCAGCAGTTCCACGCATGGCTCGATGCGGTCGAGCTCGAGGTGCTCGTCCGGCTGGTGGGCGCAGGCGATGTCGCCGGGGCCCAATACCAGGGTCTGGCAGCCGAGCTGCTGAAGATACGGTGCTTCGGTGCCAAAGGCTACCGCTTGTGCCGTGTGCCCGGTCAGACTTTCGGCCAGCCGCACCAACTCACTCTGCGCCGGTTCCTCGAAGGGCGGCACGGCGGGGAACAGCGGGGCGTAATCGATCTTCACGGCATGCCGTTCGGCGACCGGCTTGAGCCGCTCGCGAATGGCCTGGCGCAGGGTTTCGGGCTGCATCCCGGGTAGCGGTCGCAGGTCGAATTCCAGCGCGCACTGGCCGCAGATGCGATTGGGGTTGTCGCCGCCGTGGATGCAGCCGAGGTTGAGGGTCGGCTGCGGCACGCTGAACTGTGGGTTGTTGAACGCCTGCTGCCACTGGCTGCGCAGGCCCTGCAATTCGCCCATCACCGCCTGCATCGCCTCCAGCGCACTGCGCCCCAGGCTCGGGTCGGAGGAGTGGCCGCTCTGCCCGAGGATGTCGATGCGCTCCATCATCACGCCCTTGTGCAGGCGGATCGGCTTCAGGTTGGTCGGCTCGCCGATCACCGCCGCGCGGCCCAGCGGGCGCCCCGCCTCAGCCAAAGCGCGGGCGCCGGCCATGGAGCTTTCCTCGTCGCAGGTGGCGAGGATGATCAACGGCTGTTTGAACGGCTGATCGAGCAATGGCAGCAGCGCTTCGATGGCCAGGGCGAAGAAGCCCTTCATGTCGCAGGAGCCCAGGCCGAACCAGCGCCCGTCGCGTTCGTCCAGGCCCAGCGGGTCGCTTTTCCACAGGGCCTCGTCGTAGGGCACGGTATCGGTGTGCCCGGCCAGCACCAGGCCGCCGGGGCCACTGCCCAGGGTAGCGACCAGGTTGAACTTGCCCGGCGACACCGGCTGCAGCTCGCAGGCGAAGCCCAGGTCGACCAGCCAGTTGCCCAGCAACTCGACCACCGGGCGGTTGGACTGGTCCAGCGCGGGCTGGGTACAGCTGACCGAGGGGATCGCTATCAGCTCGGCGAAGCGTTGTTTCAGCGGCGGCAACGGCATGGCTTTCTCCAGACGATGGACTCCACTATGGACCATGCGGCGGTGCGGTAAAACCTCGCGGCGCCCGGCAGGAACGCCGAAGTCCTGTAAACTGCATGACTTTGAAGTCTTTTTCGCGCCCGTCGTTCCGTCCTTGCTACAAGAGGCCGGGAATCCGGGCGCGTCCGCTCTGACCCGGACCCCCGCCATGCAGAAAGAAACCGAAATCAAATTGCGCGCCAGCCGCGAGACCCTCGAAGCCCTGCGCGAGCATCCCGCGCTGAAAAAGCGCAACAAATCCGGCTGGGAGCCCCGCGAGCTGTTCAACCAGTATTACGACACCCCCGGCCGCGACCTGGCCCGTGCCCGCGTGGCGCTGCGCATGCGCAAGGATGGCGAGCAGTTCATCCAGACCCTGAAGACCCGTGGCCAGAGCGTGGCCGGCTTGTCCGAGCGCAACGAATGGGACTGGTACCTGGAGAAGAACAAGCTCGACCTGAAGAAACTTGACGACCAATGCTGGCCGGCCGCGCTGGCGGATCTGGACAAGAAGTCCCTGAAACCGATCTTCAGCACCGACTTCACCCGCCAGCGCGCCGAGATCGCCTGGGGCCGGGGCAAGGCGAAGGTGGTGATCGAGGCTGCGCTGGACCTGGGCAAGGTCATCGCCGGCAAGCAGGAAGAGGAAATCTGCGAGCTGGAACTGGAACTGCGCCAGGGCGAGCCCGAGGCGCTGCTGGACCTGGCCATCGAACTGGCCGCGGACCTGGCGCTGATGCCTTGCGACATCAGCAAGGCCGAGCGCGGCTACCGCCTGTTCGACCCGGCGAGCTACAGCATCCAGCCCGACACCCAGAAGCTGCTGCATGAAACCCCGCTGGATGGCGCCTTCGCCGCGCTGTCCTGGTCGCTGCTGGGGAGCAGCCAGCGCCTGGCCGAGCAATACCGCTTCAACGGCCACTGGAGCCTGCTGGACAGCTGGCTGCAGCAACTGGTGGACCTGCGCGCCCTGCTCGGCAGTCTCGGCCAGGCCGTACCGCGCGCCACCACCCGAGAGCTGCGCGCCGCCCTCGACGCGCTGATTGCCGACTGGCAGCCGCGCATCGAACAGGGTCGCCACGACGACGCCGTGCGCCAGCAGATGCCGGCGGCCTTCCGCGAGGAACTGGACAACCTGCGCTGGGGTCAGTTCTCCCTGAGCACCTCGCGTTGGCTGCTGGGCAAGGCCTGGACCCTTGAGCGCAACGAGCGCGCCAACCGCCTGGGCGGCTCCGCCGTCGGCAAGTGGCTGCAGCGCACCCTGGCCGAGGAGGCCCAGGCCATGCCGCTGCAACGTGCCCAGCAATTGCCCGAAGTGCTCGCCGACCAACTGCCGCGCCTGCAACGCATGCTGGTCTGGCTGCGCCTGGCGCGCGGCGTGCTGGAGCTGCCGGAAACCGACCGCCTGTATGGCGAACTGGCCAAGCTTCAGGAGCTGCTCGTCACTCCCGACGCCGAGGGGCGCCTGGATGCCCTGGCGGCCCAGGCCCATACTGTGCTGACCCTCAAGCCGTGGAAGGCGCTTTTGAAATAAGCTGGCCCGGCAATGCCGCGGGCCTGTGACCCGCCACTGGAAGTAGGGAGTCCGCATGTCCGTCTTTGCCCCATCCGCCCAGGACCGTCCGCTCGACCTGGGCGACATCCTGCGCGAGCTGGTCACCCAGGGCCGCGTCGCCCAGGATGACGCCGAGCAGTGCCTGGCGATCCGCCGCAGCGCCGTGAAGAACCAGCAGCACCCGCTGGAATTCCTCGCCGCGCAGCAGGTCGCGGACCGCCAGCGGCCGGGGCACAAGCTGGACCTGGACAACCTGGTGAGGTGGCTGGCGGACTTTTCCGGGCAGCCCTACCTGCGCATCGACCCGCTGAAGATCGACGTCGCCGCGATCACTCCACTGATGTCCTACGCCTTCGCCCAGCGCCACCAGATCCTCGCGGTCGCGGTGGCACCGGATGAAGTCACCATCGCCAGCGCGCAACCGTTCGTGCACGCCTGGGAGAGCAACCTCACCCACGTGCTCAAGCGCCCGATCAAGCGCGTGGTCGCCAACCCGGTGGATATCCAGCGCTTCACGGTGGAGTTCTACCGCCTCGCCAAATCGGTGACCGGCGCCAGCTCGCAGGACCAGAAGATCAGCGGCGTCGGCAACTTCGAACAGCTGCTCAACCTGGGCGCGGCCGACCAGGAGCCCGATGCCAACGACGCGCACATCGTCACCATCGTCGACTGGCTGTTTCAGTACGCCTTCCAGCAGCGCGCCAGCGATATCCACATCGAGCCGCGCCGCGAGCAGGGCACTGTGCGCTTCCGCATCGATGGCGTGCTGCACAACGTCTATCAGTTCCCGCCGCAGGTCAGCATGGCGGTGGTCAGCCGCCTGAAGTCCCTCGGCCGGATGAACGTCGCCGAGAAGCGCAAGCCGCAGGACGGTCGGGTGAAGACCAAGACCCCCGACGGCGCCGAGGTGGAACTGCGCCTGTCGACCCTGCCCACCGCCTTCGGCGAGAAGATGGTGATGCGGATCTTCGACCCCGAGGTGCTGCTCAAGAGCTTCGACCAGCTCGGCTTCTCTCCCGACGACCTGCGTCGCTGGGAGAGCATGACCAGCCAGCCCAACGGTATCATCCTGGTCACCGGCCCCACCGGCTCGGGCAAGACCACCACGCTCTACACCACGCTCAAGCAACTGGCGACCGACGAGGTGAACCTCTGCACCATCGAGGACCCGATCGAGATGATCGAACCCTCGTTCAACCAGATGCAGGTGCAGCACAACATCGACCTGACTTTCGCCAGCGGCGTCCGCGCCCTGCTGCGTCAGGACCCGGACATCATCATGGTCGGCGAGATCCGCGACCTGGAGACCGCCGAGATGGCGATCCAGGCGGCGCTCACCGGCCACCTGGTGCTTTCCACCCTGCACACCAACGACTCGCCCACTGCCATCACCCGCCTGCTGGAACTGGGCGTGCCCTACTACCTGATCCGCGCCACCGTGCTCGGCGTCATGGCCCAGCGCCTGGTGCGCACCCTGTGCCCGCACTGCAAGGCGCCGATGGAGCTGCAGGAGGAGGACTGGCAGGAAGTCACCCGCCCATGGAACGCCCCCCTGCCTGCCAGCGCGCACCAGGCGGTCGGCTGCCTGGAGTGCCGCGACACCGGCTACCGCGGACGTGCCGGCGTGTACGAGATCATGCTGCTGAGCGAGTCGCTGAAGGAACTGATCACCGCCGACACCGACCTCATTCCGCTGCGCCGCCAGGCCTTCAAGGAAGGCATGCGCAGCCTGCGGCTGTCCGGCGCGCAGAAGGTGGCCGCCGGACTGACGACCATCGAGGAAGTCATGCGGGTCACCCCGCAAAGCGAGCAGAAGTAAGGCTCCGGCCGGGCGCCCGAGGAAACCCCCGCGCTCGCCTGCCGGACTTTCCTGCATGCCTGCCGGGCGTGCCGGTTACACTCGACTCACACACCCATTACCCAAGCAGACAAGGAGTCCCTCGCATGGAAATCGGCAGTGTTGCCCTGCTGTTCGTCATCCTCGCCATCGTCATCGTCCTCATGGGGTTCAAGGTCGTGCCCCAGGGCTTCGAATGGACCATCGAGCGCTTCGGCCGCTACACCGTCACCCTGAAGCCGGGCCTGAGCATCATCATTCCGGTGGTGGACCGCGTCGGCCAGAAGATCAACATGATGGAGCGCGTACTCGACGTGCCGCCGCAGGAGGCCATCAGCGCCGACAACGCCATCGTGCAGATCGACGCCGTGTGCTTCTTCCAGGTGGTCGACGCGGCGCAGGCGGCCTATGAAGTCAGCGGGCTGGAAAACGCCGTGCGCAACCTGGTGATGACCAACATCCGCACCGTGCTCGGTTCCATGGAACTGGACCACATGCTCAGCCAGCGCGACGCGATCAACGAACGTCTGCTGCGCACCGTCGACGAGGCCACCGCCCCCTGGGGCCTGAAGGTCACCCGCATCGAGATCAAGGACATCAGCCCGCCGGCCGACCTGGTGGAAGCGATGGCCAGCCAGATGAAGGCCGAACGCCTCAAGCGCGCGCAGATCCTCGAAGCCGAAGGTCGCCGCGCTGCGGAAATCCTCACCGCCGAGGGCAAGAAGCAGGCACAGATCCTCGAAGCCGAGGGCCTGCGCCAGTCGGCCTTCCTCGAGTCCGAAGCGCGCGAGCGCCAGGCCGAGGCTGAAGCCAAGGCGACCCAGGTGGTTTCCGAGGCCATCGCCAGCGGCAACGTGCAGGCGATCAACTACTTCGTCGCACAGAAGTACGTCGACGCCCTTGGCCAGCTGGCCAGCTCCAACAACAGCAAGATCGTGCTGATGCCGCTGGAAGCCAGCCAGGTGATCGGCGCGGTCGGCGGCATCGGCGAAATCGTCAAGGCCACCTTCGGCGAAACCAAGGGCCGTAGCTGATGGCCGCCTTTCTCCAGAACCTCGGTTTCTGGGACTGGCTGGGCCTGGGCATCGTCCTGCTGATCCTGGAAATCTTCGGTGCCGGCGGCTACCTGCTGTGGATCGGTATCGCCGCGGCGCTGACCGGCGTGCTGTCGTTCCTGCTGCCGGGGCTGGACTGGGTCTGGCAGTGCCTGGCCTTCGGCGTGCTGGCGATCCTCACCGCGCTGTACTGGTGGAACCACCAGCGACTCAACAAGCGCCAGGCGGCACCCTCCAGCCTCAACCGTCGCGGCAGCGAGTTGGTCGGCCGGCAGTTCGCCCTGCATGACGCCATCGTCGGCGGGCGCGGCAAGATCCGCGTGGGCGACAGCGTCTGGCTGGTCAGCGGGCCGGACCTGCCCGTCGGCGCGCAGGTGCGCGTGACCGGACAGGACGGCGTGTTACTCCTCGTCGAACCCATCCTGTAGGTGCGCGGGGGACGCCATCGTTATTGCTCGCGATCCCGCCCCCGCTGCGGAGCTCGGTTCGCGAGCACGAATGTAGGATGGGTGGAGCTTGTGATCGCTATCGGCAGAGCCGGTAAGCACATTGATGGGTATCGCCTCGCTCCACACCATCCTACATAGCGGGAACAGCACCCTAAGCTGACCTCAACGAAAAAGCCCGCCAATCGGCGGGCTTTTTCATTCAGGCGAAACTCAGCTCGCGGCCGGTTGCGCCGGGGCGCGGCGGTAAGCCCAGACCATCAGCGCAATGCCGCCCAGGACCATCGGCACGCACAGCACCTGCCCCATGGTCAGCCAGCCCCACGCCAGGTAGCCCAGCTGGGCATCCGGCACACGGACGAACTCGACGATGAAGCGGAAGATGCCGTAGCACAGCACGAACAGGCCGGATACCGAGGCGGTCGGGCGCGGCTTGCGGGTGAACAGCCAGAGCACGACGAACAGCGCCACGCCTTCCAGCGCGAACTGGTACAGCTGCGACGGGTGGCGCGGCTCCGGGCCGCCGGTGGGGAAAATCATCGCCCACGGCACGTCGGTCACCTTGCCCCACAGCTCGCCATTGATGAAGTTGCCGATACGTCCGGCGCCCAGGCCGATCGGCACCAGCGGCGCGATCAGGTCCATCAGCTGGAAGAAGCTCTTGTTGTTGCGTTTGCCGAACCACCAGGTGGCCAGCATCACGCCGATCAGCCCGCCGTGGAACGACATGCCGCCCTTCCACACCTCGAAGATCAGCGTCGGGTTGGCAATGTATTCGTCCAGGTTGTAGAACAGCACGTAGCCCAGGCGACCGCCCAGAACCACGCCGCACGCCACCCAGAACACCAGGTCGGAGAGTTTCTCCTTGGTCCAGGTCGGGTCGAAATCCTTCAGTTTGCGCGACGCCAGCAGCCAGGCGCCGCCGATGCCGATCAGGTACATCAGGCCGTACCAGTGGATTTTCAGCGGCCCGAGCGCTACAGCAACCGGGTCGATCTGTGGATAAGGCAGCATCCGCTTCTCCTAGCAGGAACTCAGATCAGGAAACTCAAGCCCACGCTGAACAGCAGCAGGGCGAATAAACGCTTGAGCACCAGGGGTGGCAGGCGATGGGCCAGCCGTGCCCCGATGCGGGCGAAGAACATGCTGGTGACGGCAATGCCCACCAGCGCCGGGAGGTAGACGAAGCCCAGGCTCATTTCCGGCAGCTTGTCGTTGTGCCAGCCGACAGCGATGAAGGATATCGCGCCGGCGATGGCGATCGGCAGGCCGCACGCCGAGGAAGTCGCAACCGCCTGTTGCATGGAGACGCCACGCCAGGTCAGGAAAGGCACGGTCAGCGAGCCGCCGCCGATGCCGAAAATGGCGGAAGCCCAGCCCACCACGCCGCCGGCCACGCCCAGGCCGAAGCGCCCCGGCAGGTTGCGCGCGCCCTTGGGCTGCAGGCCCAGCGCCATCTGGATCGACACCAGGATGGCGAAGGTGCCGATGATCTTCTGCAGCACCGGGCCCTGGATCTTCGATGCGGTGATCGCCCCCAGCGCACTGCCGACCAGGATGCCGACGGTCATCCAGCCGAACACCTGCCAGCGCACCGCGCCACGCCGATGGTGCTCGATGATCGAATTGATCGAGGTGAAGACGATGGTCGCCAGCGAAGTACCGACCGCCATCTGGGTCAGCACGTCGGGCGAGAAGCCGTGGGCGCCGAAGCTGAAGACCAGGGCCGGGACGATGATCAACCCGCCGCCAACGCCGAACAGGCCGGCGAGCACGCCAGCGCAGGCGCCAAGCACCAGGTAGAGCACGAACTCCATGGGCAACCTCGGGCAACAAAGCGGGCATGGTAGCCGAAGGCTCCCGGGCGCTCCAGCCACTCCGGGACATCGGCGGATGTTGATAGACTGCCGGAACACCACGGAGTTCGACCCATGTGCCTGATCGTCTTCGCCTGGCGTCCCGGCCACGCCACCCCCCTGATCGTCGCGGCTAACCGCGATGAGTTCTACGCCCGCCCGACCCTGCCGCTGGCGGCCTGGGAGGAATACCCCGGCGTCTATGCCGGCCGCGACCTGGAGGCCGGCGGTACCTGGCTGGGCGTGGCGCCCGACGGCCGCTTCGCCGCCCTGACCAACGTGCGCGACCCTGGCCAGCCGCTGGGCCCGCGCTCCCGCGGCGAGCTGGTGGCGGCCTTCCTGCAGGGCCGGCAGGCACCGCTGGAGTACCTGCAGCAGGTCGCCCGCCGCGCCACGGATTACAGCGGCTTCAACCTGCTGGTGGGCGACAGTGCGCAGCTCTGCTATTTCAACCCCCGCGTCGGCCCGCCGGTGGCGGTGGCGCCGGGTGTACACGGGCTCTCCAACGCCGCGCTGGACACGCCCTGGCCCAAGCTGCTGAATGCCCGCAACGGGCTGGAGGCCGCGCTGCAGAGGCCAGACACCAGCTCACTGGTGGCGCTGCTGGCCGACAACCGCCAGCCCAGCGAAGCCGAGCTGCCGGATACCGGCGTCGGCCTGGCCACGGAGCGCCTGCTCTCCAGCGTGTTCATCGCCAGCCCGACCTACGGCACCCGCGCCAGCACCGCGCTGATCGTCCACGCGGACGGCCGCCGCGAGCTGCTGGAGCACAGCTTCGGCCCTAGCGGAGCTCGTCTGGGTGAAGTGGCCCTGGCTCTCTAGCAGGTGACGATGCAGTCGCGCTGGGCCTTGGCGCGGTAGAGCCCTTCGTCCAGGCGACGCAGCATCACCGACAGGTCCTCGCCGGGCTGCATCGCCGTCACCGAGAAGCTGGCGGTGAGCTGGGTCGGCAGTGAGATATCGGCCCGGCGCAGGCTCATACGCAGCCGCTCGGCCAGTTCGCGCGCCGCTTCGCAGGTGGTTTCCGGCAGCAGCACGATGAACTCCTCGCCGCCCCAGCGGGCGAAGCAGTCCTCCTCGCGCAGACGCCGCCGCACCACTTCGGCCACCGCCACCAGCACGCGGTCGCCGGCCGGGTGACCAAGGCTGTCGTTGATGCGCTTGAAGTGGTCGAGGTCGAACATCATCAGCGAGCAGCCGTGGCCATGGCGCTGCAGACGCTGCCATTCGGCGTGCAGTTGCTGCTCGAAGCGCCGGCGGTTGGCGATCTGCGTCAGCGGGTCGATCTCGGAGAGACGCAGGGCAACGGCGGCCTGTTCGGCCAGCGCCTGATTGGCCTGGCGCAGGGCTTCGGTGCGCTGCAGCACCAGGTACTCCAGGCTCAGGTTGAGCTGGTGCAGCTCGTGATTCTTCTCCTGCAGCTCCAGCTCTGCGAGCTTGCGCTCGTGGATGTTGCGGTGCGCGCCGATCATCCGCGTCGGCTTGCCCTCGTCGTCGAACTCGAAGAAGCGCCCGTGATCGCTGACCCACAGGTAGTTTCCGTCCAGGCAGCGGCAGCGGTACTCCTCGCGGTAGACGCCGCTGCGCCCCTGCACATAGGCATCGAAGGCGAACATCACGCGGGAGAAGTCCTCGGGATGGATGATCTCGTGCCAGGTGGCGACGCTTTCCGGGAGGCTGTCGGGGTCATGGCCGAGCATGGCGTACCAGCCCGGACTGCGAGTGACATGGTTGCTGCGGATGTCCCAGTCCCAGATGCCATCGCTGACGATGCTCAGGGCATAGCGCAGGGTGCGGGCGCTGGCGCCGGTGTCCGTGCAAGGCGACTGGTCGAGCTCTTCCATAAGCTGCGTCCTGGCCGGTGATCCGGCCCTGTTACTTCATCTGCCCTGCGGTCATGCACGGTTCCGCAGGTAGCTTTCGTAAAGAACTGTCGCCGCGTCAGGCCTGGATGGTCGCGGCCGGGTTGATCACACGGCCCAGCCCCAGGTTGCGCAGGGCCAGGTGCAGCGAGCTGTGGATAACCTGCGGGTTGTCGAAGGTCATCAGCTGACTGAGCAGCTCCCGCGCCCGGGACAGGGTCATCTGGCGCAACAGCCATTTAACCTTGGGCAAGTTCGTGGCGTTCATCGACAGGGAGTCGAAGCCCATGGCCATCAGCAGCACGGCCGCCGCCGGATCGCCGGCCATCTCGCCGCAGATGCTCACCGGCTTGCCTTCGGCGTGGGAATCATCGACCACCTTCTTCAGCGCCTGCAGCACCGCCGGGTGCAGGTAGTCGTAGAGGTCGGCGACACGCGGGTTGTTGCGGTCCACGGCCAGCAGGTACTGGGTCAGGTCGTTGGAGCCGACTGAGAGGAAGTCCACCTGGCGCGCCAGTTCGCGGGTCTGGTACACGGCGGCGGGGATCTCCACCATCATGCCGATCGGCGGCATGGGGATGTCGACGCCTTCGTCGCGCACTTCGCCCCAGGCGCGGTGGATCAGGTGCAGCGCCTCTTCCAGCTCGTGAGTGCCGGAGATCATCGGCAGCAGGATGCGCAGGTTGTCCAGGCCTTCACTGGCCTTGAGCATGGCGCGGGTCTGCACCAGGAAGATTTCCGGGTGGTCGAGGGTGACGCGGATGCCGCGCCAGCCGAGGAAGGGATTGTCTTCCTTGATCGGGAAGTAGGACAGCGCCTTGTCGCCGCCGATGTCCAGGGTGCGCATGGTCACCGGCAGCGGGTGGAAGGCGGAGAGCTGCTCGCGGTAGATGGCGAGCTGCTCCTTCTCGCTGGGGAAGCGGTCGTTGATCATGAACGGCACTTCGGTGCGGTACAGGCCGACCCCTTCGGCACCGCGCTCCTGGGCGCGCGCGACGTCCGCCAGCAGGCCGGTGTTGACCCACAGCGGCATGCGATGGCCGTCCAGCGTCTCGCAGGGCAGCTCGCGCAGCGCGGCCAGGCCCTTGCTCAGTTCCTTCTCTTCGGCGACCACTTCGCCGTACTGCTTGACCAGCTGCGGCGACGGGTTGGTGTAGATCTCGCCGTGGTAGCCATCGACGATCAGGTCGATGCCGTCGACCTTGGAATACGGCAGGTCGACCGCGCCCATGACGGTCGGGATGCCCATGGCGCGGGCGAGGATGGCGACGTGGGAGTTGCCCGAGCCGAGTACCGAGATCAGGCCCACCAGCTTGCCTTCGGGCACTTCGCCGAGCATGGCCGGCGACAGCTCCTCGCTGACGATGATGGTCTGGTCGGGGTAGGTCAGCGACTGCTTACGCTCTTCCTGGAGGTACGCCAGGATGCGCCGGCCGATGTCCTTCACGTCCGATGCACGCTCACGCAGGTAGGCGTCGTCCATCAGCTCGAAGCGCTGCACGTGCTCCATGACCACCTGGCGCAGGGCGCCCTGTGCCCACTGGCCGGTGCGGATGATGCGCTTGACCTCGAGGCCGATGGAGGCGTCGTCGAGCATCATCAGGTAGACGTCGAACAGCGCCCGCTCTTCCTTGCGCAGCTGGGTGGCCAGCTTGCTGGAGAGATTGCGCATGTCCTCGCGGACCGACTCCAGCGCCTGCTTGAAGCGCTCGACCTCGGCCTCGACGTCGTCGATGGGTTTGTCCGGAACGACTTCCAGATCAGCCGGCGGCAGCACCACCACGGCCTTGCCCACGGCCACGCCGGGGGCGCCGGGGACGCCGACGAACTTGGCTTCGCTGATGCCCTTGCCCATCTTGCCCAGGCCGCGGATCGAGCCGGTGGCCTCGGCATGGGCGATTACGCCGGCGAGCTGCGCGCTCATGGTGACGAGGAAGGCTTCCTCGCCTTCGTCGAACTGGCGCTTTTCCTTCTGCTGCACGACCAGAACACCCATCACCCGACGGTGGTGGATGATCGGCGCGCCGAGGAAGGAGGCGTAGCGTTCCTCGCCGGTCTCGGCGAAGTAACGGTAACGGGGGTGTTCGGAGGCGTTCTCGAGGTTCAGCGGCTCTTCGCGGGTGCCGACCAGGCCGACCAGGCCCTCGTTGGGCGCCATGCTGACCTTGCCGATGGAGCGCTTGTTCAGGCCCTCGGTGGCCATCAGCACGAAGCGGTTGCTCTCCGGGTCGAGCAGGTAGACCGAGCACACCTGGCTGCCCATGGCCTCCTTGACCCGCAGCACGATGATGCCCAGCGCCGCCTTGAGGTCCTTGGCGGAGTTCACTTCCTGGACGATCTTACGCAGCGTGTTGAGCATGGCGTGGGGGTCTAACTCCTTGAACTTCGTGCTAGTCGCGCGCCAGCAGGCGCGGTGCCAATTCCTTCAGAGCCCGGCGGTAGACCTCGCGCTTGAAGGTCACGACCTGGCCCAGCGGGTACCAGTAGCTCACCCATTTCCAGCCATCGAATTCGGGTTTGCCGGTGACATCCATGCGCACCCGGCTTTCCTCGCCGGTCAGGCGCAGAAGGAACCACTTCTGTTTCTGCCCGATGCACAGCGGCTGGCTGTTGGTACGCACCAGACGTTGCGGCAGGCGGTAACGCAGCCAGCCCCGGGTACAGGCGAGGATCTTGACGTCCTGCTCTTCCAGGCCGACTTCTTCGTTCAGTTCGCGGTACAGCGCTTCCTCAGGGGTTTCTCGGGCGTTGATGCCACCCTGGGGAAATTGCCAGGCTTCCTGGTTGATGCGCCGTGCCCACAGTACCTGTCCGACATCGTTGCAAAGGATGATGCCGACATTGGGGCGAAAACCATCGGGATCGATCACGGCGGTACATCCTCGAAATCGCGTGTGCCCGCATTGTTCCACAAAGCTTGTGACAGCGGCAACGCGGGCTGCGGCGTCCTGTGCCGGGTGGGCAAAAGCCGTTACTCTAGGCGACTTTTCCGTATTGGCAACTGGCGGTAATCCATCGTGCGACTGGCTCTCTTCGATCTCGACAACACCCTCCTGGCCGGCGACAGCGACCACAGCTGGGGCGAATGGCTGTGCCAACGCGGGCTGGTGGATGCCGGCGAGTACCAGGCGCGCAACGATGCCTTCTATGCCGACTACATGGCCGGCACCCTCGATGTGTTCGCCTACCAGGCCTTCACCCAGGCGATCCTGGGCCGCAACAGCCTGGACCAGCTCGACACCTGGCACCGTCAGTTCATGCAGGAGGTGATCGAGCCCATCGTCCTGGCCAAGGGCGAGGCCCTGCTGGCCGAGCACCGCGCCGCGGGCGACAAGCTGGTGATCATCACCGCCACCAACCGCTTCGTCACCGGTCCGATTGCCGCGCGCCTGGGCGTGGAGACGCTGATCGCCACCGAGTGCGAGATGCTCGATGGCCTCTACACCGGCCGCACCTTCGACGTGCCCTGCTTCCAGGGCGGCAAGGTGACCCGACTCAACCGCTGGCTCGAAGAGACCGGCCTGAAGCTGGACGACGCCTACTTCTACAGCGACTCGCGCAACGACCTGCCGTTGCTGGAGCGGGTAGCCAACCCGGTGGCCGTCGACCCCGACGACACCCTGCGCGCTACTGCCACCGAGCGCGGCTGGCCGGTGATCAGCCTGCGCGACTGAGCGCCCGTCAACCTGCGCTGAGGGTTCAGAAGCCCTTGTTGACCATCAGGTAGAAGATCGCCAGGAAGGCCAGGAACGCCGGCCAGCCCAGGGCGAACCACCAGCGCATATAGAGGAAGGCCCTGGGCGGCAGCGCCGCACCATCACGGTGCGCCGCCTCGGCCATGTCGCGCACGCGGATCTGCAGCCACACCACCGGCAGCCAGCAGACGCCCGCGAACACGTAGAGCGCCAGGCTCCATAGCAGCCAGCCCGAATCCAGCGGCCAGCCAGCCATATGCGCCATGGCGATGCCGCTCAGCGGCTGGAACACCGCCGTGGTGGCGATGAACAGCCAGTCGGCAGTGACCAGATGGCGGAAGGTGATGCGAATGGCTTCCAGGTTGCCGCTGCGCCAGGCGCGCCAGCTGTAGTAGGCCGAGCCCAGCCCGGTGCCGAACAGCAGCGTGGAAGAGAGTATGTGCAGGGTCTTGAGCAGCAGGTAGAGGTTCACGCGGTGGGCATCACACCGGCTTGCTGATCATCAGCACCAGGATCGCAACTACGCACAGTAGCGCCAGCACGAAGAAAGCCAGGCCGAACTTCCACTGCCGCGCGGCGCCGGCAGAAATCGGCTCGCCACTGCTCTGCGCCACCAGCGCCAGGTCGCGGATGCGCCACAGGCGGGTGGTGAACAGCAGCCAGAAGATAGTCGCGACGATCAGCAGGCAGGCGCTGCCCAGCAGCCAGGTCTGCCCCAGAGGCCAGCCGACAGTCTGCACCATGCGGTAGCCGGTGACCGGCAGGCTGGCGACGCTACCGGCTACCAGCACCCAGCCGATCAGGCCGATGCGCTGCAGCGCCTTGGCGATCACCCCGGCGTCGCCGCCACGCCAGCTGCGCCAGCCGTACCAGGCCAGGCCGATGATGGCCAGGAACGGCAGCACCGCGGCGATGCCGTGGAGGATGCGGAAGGTCTGCAGGCTTTCCATTTCAATTCCCTGTGAAGAAGGCGGCGTTGCGACAAGCCTAGCAGCAGTCGCGCCGCCCCGGCCCGATCCTCAGCCGAGGAACAGGCGGTAGGCCGGGTTGTCCGTCTCGTCCCAGTAGGGGTAGCCGATCTCTTCCAGCGCGGCCGCCACCAGGTGGCGTTCGTCTTCCGGTACCTGCAGGCCCGCCACTACGCGCCCATCGGCCGCGCCGTGGTTGCGGTAGTGGAACAGGGTGATGTTCCAGCGCCCGCCCAGGCGGTTGAGGAAGTTGAACAGCGCGCCGGGACGTTCGGGGAACTCGAAGCGGAACACCTGCTCGCCGGAGACCCGCGGCGAATGGCCGCCGACCATGTGGCGGATGTGCAGCTTGGCCAGTTCGTTGTCGGTCAGGTCCAGTACCGGGAAGCCCTGCTCCTGCAACTGCTGCACCAGTGCCGCGCGCGGGTCGTTCTCCGGGTGCGTCTGCACGCCGACGAAGATGTGCGCTTCGCTGTTGGTGTTGTAGCGGTAGTTGAACTCGGTGATCTGGCGCTTGCCGATGGCCTCGCAGAAGGCCTTGAAGCTACCCGGACGTTCGGGGATGGTCACCGCGATGATCGCTTCGCGCTTCTCGCCCAGCTCCGCACGTTCGGCCACGTGGCGCAGGCGGTCGAAGTTGATGTTGGCGCCCGAGTCGATGGCGACCAGGGTCTCGCCCTTCACGCCTTCGCGCTCGACGTACTTCTTGATTCCGGCTACCGCCAGCGCGCCGGCCGGCTCGGTGATCGAGCGGGTGTCGTCGTAGATGTCCTTGATCGCGGCGCAGATTTCGTCGGTGCTGACGGTGATCACTTCATCGACATGGTCCTTGCACAGCTCGAAGTTGTGCTTGCCGATCTGCGCCACGGCGACGCCGTCGGCGAACAGACCGACCTGGCCGAGCACCACGCGCTCGCCGGCGGCCATGGCGGCCTGCAGGCAGTTGGAGTCGTCCGGCTCGACGCCGATGACCTTGATCTCCGGGCGCAGGTACTTCACGTACGCAGCAATGCCGGCGATCAGGCCGCCGCCGCCGACGGGCACGAAGATCGCGTCGATGCGGCCGGGATTCTGGCGAAGGATTTCCATGGCCACGGTCCCCTGGCCGGCGATCACGTCCGGATCGTCGTAGGGGTGGATGTAGACGTAGCCCTTCTCTTCCACCAGCTTCAGCGAGTGCGCCAGCGCGTCGGGGAAGGCGTCACCGTGCAGCACGGCCTTGCCGCCACGGGCGCGTACGCCCTGGACCTTCAGCTCCGGCGTGGTGCGCGGCATCACGATGGTGGCCTTGATACCCAGCTCGCGGGCGGCCAGCGCCACGCCCTGGGCATGGTTGCCAGCGGACGCGGTGACGACGCCGCGGGCGAGTTCTTCCGGGCTCAGCTGCGCCAGCTTGTTGTAGGCGCCGCGAATCTTGAAGGAGAACACCGGCTGCAGGTCTTCGCGTTTCAGCAGAATCTGGTTGCCCAGGCGCTCGGAGAGTTGGCGGGCGGGCTGCAGGGGCGTTTCCACGGCAACGTCGTAGACACGCGAGGTGAGGATCTTCTTGACGTAGTGTTCGAGCATCGGAAGGGCTATATCGGCGGCTTTTCGAGGAACCGCGAGTCTACTCCAGCCGGCGCGACGCGGGCCACCGAACAATCCGCGCGCAGATGACCATAACAGTTGCCCGGCGGCGCAACACCGGCGCGCCGTCGACCGCTATAATCCGCCCTTTCGACTATTCTCCGGCGCCGTTGCGCCCATCCAGGTAAGAAGACCCTCGCCATGAACCAGGATCAGCTCAAGCAGGCTGTGGCCCAGGCCGCCGTCGACCACATCCTTCCGCACCTCGACAGCAAGAGCATCGTCGGCGTGGGCACCGGCTCCACCGCCAACTTCTTCATCGACCTGCTGGCCAAGCACAAGGCCGAGTTCGACGGCGCCGTGGCCAGCTCCGAAGCCACTGCCCAGCGCCTGAAGGGCCACGGCATCCCGGTCTACGACCTGAACACCGTCAGCGAGCTGGAGTTCTACGTGGACGGCGCCGACGAGACCAACGAGCGCCTGGAACTGATCAAGGGCGGCGGCGCCGCGCTGACCCGCGAAAAGATCGTCGCCGCGGTCGCCAGGGAATTCATCTGCATCGCCGACGCCAGCAAGCTGGTGCCGATGCTCGGCGGCTTCCCGCTGCCGGTGGAAGTCATCCCCATGGCCCGCAGCCACGTGGCGCGCCAACTGGTGAAGCTGGGCGGCGACCCGGTGTACCGCGAGGGCGTGCTGACCGACAACGGCAACATCATCCTCGACGTGCACAACCTGCGCATCGACAGCCCGGTACAGCTGGAAGAGGCGATCAACAACATCGTCGGCGTGGTCACCAACGGCCTGTTCGCCGCGCGCCCGGCCGACCTGCTGCTGCTGGGTACCGCCGAAGGTGTGAAGACCCTCAAGGTCTGACGCCTCAAGGCGCCATCCGCCGGATGGCGCCTTCCAGAGCGCCTGCTGCCGTCTACGCTGGGATGACCCAACCCTCCCGGAAGGAGATGCAGCATGGCCGCCAAGTACCATCTGAAGAAGGCCAGTGATGGCCAGTTCCACTTCAACCTGCACGCCAGCAACGGCGAGATCGTCCTGACCAGCGAGCTGTACAAGGCCAAGACCTCGGCCATCGACGGCATCGAGTCGGTGCGCAAGAACTCCCAGCGCGAAGGCGCCTTCGAGGTCAAGGTCGCCGCCAACGGCAAGCACTACTTCGTGCTCAAGGCCACCAACGGCCAGGTCGTCGGGCAGAGCCAGATGTACGCCAGCAAGGCCACCGCCGATACCGGCGTGGCGGCGGTCAAGCGTTACGCAGCCGAAGCACCGATCAGCGACGACACCTGACAGCGCACCGTTTCGGTGAGTGCTCCCGCACGCCCGCTCAGCACGGCCGGCCTTACCGCCGGTCGTGTATCACCATTGTTACAGTGGCGCGACACCCGCGGTCACTGACGCGTCAAATTCCGCCCATCTCCGGCGAACCGGTCCACATCCTGCTTTCCTCCGGCGCACGCATCGAAGACCGATGCGATTCCAATCGACACAGAGGAAAGTGCCGTGTTCAGACCCTTAGCCGTTGCGGTCAGCCTGGGCTGCGCTGCGCTGGCAACCGACGCCAACGCCTACGAATACGGGGAATATGCCGGGGACACCCTCGACTCCCTGATCAACGATTACCCCGGCCGCTACCGCGGCACCGCCAGCTTCGCCGGCGCCACCGCGCTGATGCAGTCGCGCCTGGGCTCCGGCTACCAGACGCAGGTCCAGGATTTCACCTGGGCCGGCAACCGCAGCTCGCAGAACGTCATTGCCAGCGCCCCGGGCAGCAGCGGCCAGTACGTGGTACTGGGCGCCCACTACGACACCTACTACGGCCGCCCCACCCTGCAGGGCCTGGACGACAACGGCTCGGGCGCCGCCGTGCTGACCGAAATCGCCCGCAACCTGGGTGGCGTCGCCTTGGAAAACGGGCTGGAAGTGGTCGGCTTCGGCGCCGAGGAGGAAGGCCTGCGCGGTTCGCGCGCCTACGTCGCCTCCCTCAGCGACGAACAGCGCAGCAACCTGCTGGGCATGATCAACCTCGACAGCCTGATCACCGGCGACAAGATGTACGCCCACGCCGGCCTCAACAGCGTCGACAACCCCGCGCTGGGCGCCTACCGCGACCAGCTCCTGCGCATCGCCCAGGAACTGAAGATCCCGCTGTTCACCAACCCCGGCCTCAACGAGGAATACCCTGCCGGTACCGGTTGCTGCAGTGACGGCGAAAGCTTCGAGGACCTGAACGTCCCGGTCCTGTTCATCGAGGCCACCAACTGGGAGCTGGGCGATCTCGACGGCTACGAGCAGACCGACAACCCCGCCATCCCCGGCGGCGCCACCTGGCACAACCCGGCGCTGGACAACGAGCAGGTGCTCACTGGCGCCTTCGGCCAGGAGCGCATCGACCAGCGCCTGCGCGACTTTTCGCGCCTGCTCACGCGCCTGGTGCTGGAACTGACCAACGCCGACCTGCTTGCCTCCACCGCCTCTGGCGGCGCCATGGCACGGCAGATGGAAGACCAGCTGCAACGCCAGCACCTGGCCCTGACCCGCCTTCACGACCGCCGCTGGCTGACGCTGCTGGGCAGCTCGCGCCCGGTCGGCAGCTTCGACGGCGCCGTCGGCGTGGAAGGTGAGACCACCCCCGAAAGCGGCTTCGACATGCCCGGCGACCCGCGTTCCCACCGTGCCGGCGTCAACCTGCTGGGCGACTACCGCGCCAGCGAGGCGGTGACCGTCGGCGGCAGCCTGAGCTTCCAGCGCAGCCGCGACTACCTCGACCACAGCGCCCGCCTGGAAGCGGAAACCTGGCAACTGGGGCTCTACGGCCTGCTCAACGATGGCGGTGCTGCCTGGCTGGGCGGCGAGCTGAGCGCCGGCTACGCCGACTTCGACAGCAAGCGCTCGGTATACCTGAAGGCGAACAACGGCCCGGTGCTGCTCGACCAGCGCATCGACGGCGACACCAACGCCTGGTTCTGGGGCGCGCGGGCCGACGGCGGCTACGACTTCGACATCGCTGGCATCAAGACCGGGCCGCAGGGCGGGCTGGACTTCGTGCACTACCGTATCGACGACTTCAATGAGGACGACGACCTGCGTACTGCGCTGGGCTACGAGAAGCAGGACTACGACTCGGTCGAAGCCAGCCTCGGCTGGGGCCTGCGCGGTGAGCTGCCGTTGGGCAACCGCATGGCCGTGCAGCCCTACGCCAGCGTGCGCTGGGTGAAGGAGCTGGCCGACGGGCGCCTGGACGACATCGCGCTAACCGCCCTGGGCGATGGCCGCACCCGCGTCGCCGATCTGGGCGACGTGGACAAGGACTTCGGCCGCGCCCAGCTCGGTGCCCTGCTGGCAGTCACCGAGCAATTGGGCGTGTTCGCCGAGGCCAACTCGCGCTTCGCCCACAGCGAAGGCAGCCAGGCGTCCTATTCCCTCGGCGTGCAGTGGCAGTTCTGAGCGCCGGAGAGCGAGGCGCCTTCAGTGCGCCTCGCGCTTCTTGAACACATAGAAGAGATTGGGCTCGCTGACCAGGTAAAGCGTGCCCTGGTCGTCCATGGCGATGCCCTCGGCCTGCGGCACGCTGCGCCGCAAACCCTGCATGCCGCGCAGCAGCGACAGCGAGCTGATCGGCTCGCCATTGGCGCTCAGCTCCAACACCAGCCGGGACTCGTCGGACAGCGCCAGCAGGTGCCCGCTGCGCTCGTCGTACTGCAGGCTGGAAAGGTCGCGGACGAACAGGTTGCGGTTGTGCTCGAGGTCTTCCACCACATGCACCGCGATGGGTTGCTCAGACTGCTCGTAGGGGAAGCCGCGCACCTCGTAGATATGCACCGGGTTGCGCTCCTTGGCGACGAACAGGCGCTTGCCCTGCGAGTCGTAGGCCAACCCCTCGAAACCGCTGTTCCCGCCGCGCCCCAGGGCCAGGGCGAGCTGCTGGGCGTCTTCGGCGTGCAGTTCCTTCGTGTCGTCGCGCAGCTCCACTCGCAGCAGGCGCTGGTGGGTCTCGTCGGTGATCACATAGACGTTGCGACTGATGTACTCGATGGCTTCGGTATCGCCGAAGCCATGCAAGGCGATCCTGCGCAGCACCTTGCCCTCCAGCGACAGTTCGACCAGCTCGTTCTGCTTGTTGGTGACGGTGAACAGGGTCTGCCGGTCCGGGTCGTAGGTCAGCGCCGAGACGTTGTCCTCCAGCCCCACGATGGGCTGCGCCTCCAGGACCACGCGGTAGTCGGGCAGCCAGAGGGACTGTTCCTGCCACTGCGCAGCGTGGCGCCACTCGTTGAACTTGAACCAGGCGCGCTCGTAGACCCGGAAGCTCTGGCCCAGCGCGAACAGCGCGGCCAGGGTGAGCAGCGCCAGCAGCAGGAACAGGCGACGGGGTTTGAGCAGACGGCGCATGGAGGACTCGGGGTGGGGATGGCGTGGCAGAGTGACAGCAGCGCCTGAAGCCAAACTTAAGGACCATCATCCGCTGCGGGCAGGCTAGAGTCAGGTTAGCGCAAGACTGTCCTGTGTTTCTTTTGCAAACGACTGCAAGAGGCGTATCGATGGCCCAGCACCTGCTTCCCGAACAACGCCAGCAAGCGACCCTGCACACGGTGGTACTGGCGACCGAGGTGCTGCACCACGCCGGCGTGCCGCGCCCGAAGCTGCTGGAGGGCAGCGGCATAGTCGAGGCGGACCTGCTGACGCCGGAGAAGCTGATCACCCACGCGCAGGAGCTGCGGGTCTTCGCTAACGCCCTTAACTGCCACCACGACCCGGCGCTGGGTCTGTATCTCGGCCTGCGCATGCACGTCTCGGCTTACGGCATCCTCGGGTACAGCATGCTCGCCAGCCGCACCCTGCGCGATGCGCTGCAACTGGCGCTGTCGTTCCCTGAGCTGCTCGGCACCTACTTCCGCCTGGCGCTGACGCCGCAGGGAGACGAGGTCCACCTGACCGCCGACGGCTACCGCTACGCGCCGGAGCTGACGGTGTTCAACACCGAACTGTGCCTGACTTCGCTGCTGACGGTGATCCGCGACCTGCTCGGCGAGTCGGTGCGCCCTCGGCGGCTGTTGCTGGCCTATCGGCCGCCACTGCACGCGGAAACCTACACCGAGCGCCTGGGTTGCCCGGTGGATTTCGGCGCCCCCACCAGTGCATTGTGCTTCAGTCCGGCGCTGCTGGACCGGCCGCTGCCGCTGGCCGATCCGGTCAGTTGCCACAACGGCGTGCAGCAGTGCCTGCGCATGAGCGGGGTGCTCAGCGCCCGTGGCGATGTGCTCGACCAGTTGCGCCAGCACCTTGCGAGCCACCTGCAGGACACCGCCAGCCTGGACACCGTGGCGCGCCACCTGCACCGCTCCACCCGCACCCTGCGGAGGCACCTGCAGCAGCAGAACACCAGCTATCAACAGGTGCTCGACGAGGTGCGCTTCGACCGCGCGCGGCAGTTGCTCAAGGACACCGACCTGCCGATCTACCTGATCGCCGAACAGCTGGGCTACAGCGAGACGGCCAGTTTCCGCCATGCCTTCCAGCGCTGGAGCGGGGCGAGCCCGAGTTTGTATCGGGGCTGATGCTCGATCATCCCCTCATGCCACCGCGCCGAGACCTCTCGAAACGACATCCCGCTGACGCCCGAAATCCAGCATGGCAGAGCGCATTTTCAACTTGGCCTGATTTATCCCTTATTGGCCTGATCTATCGTTCTGCGTATCCCGGCGCTTGGTCATTATCAATCCGCAGCTAGGTGAAACGGTCTTAGAAACCGTAAAACCTCAACAATAACAACTGCTTAACTGCATGGTACAAGCATGACCAGCGCGATCACCATCGAGCGGATATGCATGGAGTTCGGTACACCCGGACAAGGCCTCAAAGCCCTGGACGATGTGTCACTGGAAATCCGCGCCAACGAATTCTTCACCCTCCTCGGCCCATCGGGCTGCGGCAAGACCACCTTGCTGCGACTGATCGCCGGCTTCGAACAACCCTCCTCCGGCAGCATTCGCCTTTACGGCGACGCGATGGAAGGCCTCCCGCCCTTCCGCCGCCCGGTCAATACCGTCTTCCAGAGCTACGCCCTGTTCCCCCACATGACGGTGGCGGAGAACATCGCCTTCGGCCTGGAAATGCAGGGCAAGCAGCGCAGCGACATCGACGCCACCGTGCAGAAGATGCTCGACCTGGTGCGCCTGCCCGACGTCGGCAAGCGCCGCGCCGACCAGCTCTCCGGCGGCCAGCAACAGCGCATCGCCCTGGCCCGCGCCCTGGCCAGCCGACCCAAGGTACTGCTGCTCGACGAATCGCTTTCCGCGCTGGACCTCAAGCTGCGCAAGGAAATGCAGATCGAGCTCAAGCGCCTGCAGCACGAAACCGGCATCACCTTCATCTTCGTCACCCATGACCAGGAAGAAGCGCTCACCATGTCCGACCGCATCGCGGTAATGAGTCGCGGCAAGGTCATGCAGATCGGCACGCCCACCGAGATCTACGAGGCGCCGGTCAACCGTCTGGTGGCCGACTTCATCGGCGAGACCAACTTCCTCGAGGGCGAATCCAGCGGTGACAGCGTGCGCCTGGCCGACGGTCAGCTGCTGCCGGCCGCCACCACTCTGCCCGGCAAGGTAACCCTGGCGATCCGCCCGGAGCGCACCGAGCTTGCGCAGGATGGCCAGCTCGAAGGCGTGGTCGAGAACATCGTCTACGTCGGCACCGACACCGTGTACCACCTCAATGTCGCCGGTCAGGGCGGCTTCCGGGTCCGTCAGCAGAACCGCGACGGCGCCCTTTCCACCCACGCGCCCGGCGCGCGGGTGCGGGTCCGCATTCCCGCCACCGCCATCCGGGTGCTGGCCGAATGAGTACACTGCGCGCACTGGCGGAACGAAAGTCGCTGTTCAATCGCCTGGCCCTGACCAGCCCGGCGATGATCATGCTGGTGGTGTTCCTCGTCCTGCCGCTGGGCATCATGTTCGCCGTGTCGATCCAGGCACCGGGGGACTACGGCGGCGTGAAATGGGGCCAACACACCGTCGAGGCCTACATCAACTTCCTCTGGGAACGCGACCTGGACGACAGCCTGGCCTTCAACGCCGACTACCTGGGCATCTTCCAGCGCTCGTTCTGGCTATCGATCCTGACCACCCTGGGCTGCGTGCTGATCGGCTTCCCCACCGCGCTGTACCTGGCGCTGCAGGACGAACGCCGACGCAACCTGCTGCTGTTCCTGGTTACGGTGCCGTTCTGGACCAACCTGCTGGTGCGGGTCTACGCCTGGATGCTGCTGCTGCGCAACGGCGGGCTGATCGACGAAGGCCTGCACGGGCTGGGCTTCTCGGACGCATCCCTGGGCATCCTCTACACCGACAACGCGGTGATCATCGGTCTGCTCTACACCTACCTGCCGTTCATGGTCCTGCCCATCTACACCAGCCTTGAGAAGATGGACTGGCGCCTGGTGGAAGCGGCCTTCGACCTGGGCGCCAACCGCTGGAAGGCCCTCAAAAGAATCATCATCCCACTGGCCATGCCCGGCATCGTCGCCGGCTGCATCCTGGTGTTCATCCCTTCGCTGGGCAGTTACATCATTCCCGAGCTGCTCGGGGGCGGTAAGTCGCTGATGATCGGCAACCTGATCCAGCTGCAGTTCGGCACGGCGCACAACTGGCCGTTCGGCGCGGCGCTGTCCTTCGCCCTGCTGGCCTTCGTGCTGCTGGCGATGATGATCTACAGCATGCGATTCAAACAGGGCGCGTCGGGAGGTCATCCATGAAGTCGGCCAACCCGCTCTGGCGGTTCACCGGGGTCCGGCCCGCCGCCTGGCTGTTCTTCGCCTTCCTCTACATCCCGATCTTCGTGCTGGTGGTGCTGAGCTTCAACAGTGGCCAGTCGGCGACGCTGTGGGAAAGCTTCAGCCTGAAGTGGTACTCGGTGGTGGCGGACGACCCGGAGATCCTTCGCGCCGCGAAGAACTCGCTGATCGTCGCGACCCTGGCCACCGTCGTCGCCACCACCCTGGCCACGCTGGCTGCGCTTGGCATGCGCGGCCGCTCGTTCCGTGGGCAGACGCTGATGAGTGGCGTGCTGGGCCTGCCGCTGCTGGTGCCGGAGATCGTCACCGCGGTGGCGACCCTGATGTTCTTCGCCTTCATCGGCCTGAAGCTGTCGCTGTTCACCATCCTGCTGGCGCACATCGTGTTCTGCATTCCCTTCGCCTATCTGCCGATCCGCGCCCGTCTCGAAGGCATGGACCCGCGGCTGGCGGAAGCGGCGGCGGACCTCTATGCCTCGCCGTGGAAGACCTTCTGGAAGGTGACCTTCCCCCTGCTGACGCCGGGGATCGTGTCGGGGGCGATGCTGGCGTTCATCATCTCGATGGACGACTTCGTCATCACCTACTTCGTCGCCGGTGCCGGGGCCACCACCCTGCCGGTGTACATCTTCAGTTCCATCCGAATGGGGATTTCCCCGAAGATCAACGCCATATCTTCAATAATACTGTTGATTTCCATCGCGTTCGTTGCGTTGTCGTACTACGTCGGCCAGCGTCGCCGCTGACCTCCTGCCGCCAAACAAAACAACATTGCAAGGAGCTTCACCGATGAAATTCCGCCGTACCCCCATCGCCCGCGCGCTCGTCGCCGCCAGCCTGTTGCTGGCCGGCAGCGCCCATGCCGACGGCACCCTGCACTTCGCCAACTGGTCCGACTACTTCCCGCCGGAACTGCTGAAGAAGTTCGAGAAGGACACCGGCATCCACGCCACCCTGGACTCCTACGACAGCAACGAAACCCTGCTGGCCAAGCTCAAGGCCGGCGGCGGCGCCTACGACGTGGTCGTGCCGTCGGACAGCTTCATCGAGATCTTCGTCAAGGAAGGCCTGCTGCAGAAGCTCGACAAGTCGCAGCTGCCGAACCTGGCGAACCTGAAGGACAAGTTCAAGACCCTGACCTACGACCCGGGCCACGACTACTCCGTGCCCTACCTGTGGGGCACCACCGGCTACAGCTACGACAGCGCCAAGGTTCCCGGCGGCAAGCTGGACGAGAGCTGGAAGCCGTTCTTCGAGCCGCCGGCCGAGCTGAAAGGCAAGGTGGTGGCGCTCAACTCCATCGAAGAACTGTACGCCCCGGCGTCCTACTACCTGGGCATCGACGAGTGCACCGAGGACCCGAAAGAGGCGGCGAAGATCCAGGACCTGCTGCTCAAGCAGAAACCGATGCTGGCCATGTACAACAGCGACGGCACCATCGAGCGCATGGCCGCCGGCGAAGTTTCCATGCACCAGCAATGGAACGGCGCCTTCCACCGCGCCCACGCCCAGCGCGCCAGCCTGGTCTACGTCTATCCCAAGGAAGGCGTGCGCCTGTTCATCGACAACCTGACCATTCCCAAGGACGCCACCAACATCAAGGAGGCCCACGCCTTCCTGAACTGGATGATGCAGCCTGAGAACATCGCCCTGGCCTCCAACTTCGCCAAGTACAACAACGCGATCGAAGGCTCGGACAAGTACATGGACAAGGAGCTGTTCGACGACCCGGCGATCAACACCCCGGCGGACAAGCTGGATCGTCTGAAGCCCTTCAAGCTGTGCTCGCCCAAGGCACTGCAACTGCGCTCCAAGGTCTGGACCAAGCTGAAGAAATGACCCGTAGGTCACCCGGCGTGGCGGTGCGCGCCGGGTGACCCTGACAGCCAATTTGGCCATTTCGATCCCTTTTTGACCCTTTGCAGGGTTCTGCCCGGCACCCCCGGTTGCTAGAGTCGGGCGGCTCGCGCAGGGAGCGGCTGGAAAGGCGGCCAGCCCTTGCCCCATCACAGATGGCGCAAGGATTTCCCGAGGGAACGCGAGCGCGTTATCCACAAGAACAAATGCCCCGAGAACGCCCATGACCAGCTTTTGCGTCACCCTGCAGCAAACACCCTCATTCCTCGCGCGTCGTCAGCGCTGCGGCTGAGCCGTAGTCGACGACATCAGGACGGCCACCGAACGCCGCCCGCCCGCAAGACCACATAAAAATCGCGAGGAATCCCCATGGCCAGCCAACACAGCGCCAGCACCACACGCACTCCACAGAGCACCCAACAGGGCACCCCGGCCAACGCCGACGCCCGCCTGAAACGCGTCCTCGGCCTGCCCGCCCTGGTCTTCTTCGGCCTGGTCTACATGGTCCCGCTGACCATGTTCACCACCTACGGCGTGGTCACCGAAATGACCGGCGGCCGCACCGCCACCGCCTACCTGATCACCCTGCTGGCGATGCTGTTCACCGCAGCGTCCTACAGCTTCATGGTGCGCAAGTACCCGATTTCCGGCTCCGCGTACTCCTACACCAGCCTGAGCTTCGGCCCGGTGGTCGGCTTCCTGTCCGGCTGGTCGCTGCTGCTCGACTACCTGTTCCTGCCGATGATCAACTACCTGCTCATCGGCCTGTTCATGAACATCGCCTTCCCGGAAATCCCGGCCTGGATGTTCGTGGTCGCCTCCATCGCCCTGGTCACCGTGCTCAACGTGGTCGGCATCAGCCAGGTCGCCGGCATGAGCAACGTCATCGTCGGCGCGCAGCTGGTGTTCATCGTGGTGTTCGTGGTCATGTCGATCAAGAGCCTGGCCGGCGGCGCCGCGATCGACTTCTCCTTGCCCTTCGTCGGTGACGGCACCCAGCCCGGCTTCGCCCCGCTGATGGCCGGCGCCGCCGTGCTGTGCCTGTCGTTCCTGGGCTTCGACGCGGTCTCGACCATGGCCGAGGAAACCCGCGACGCGCGCCGCGACATCCCCCGCGCGATCATCATCACCACCGTCATCGCCGGCCTGATGTTCACCCTGCTGGCGATCATCAGCCAGCTGGTGTTCCCCGGCAGCGTGTTCCAGAACGCCGACTCAGCGGCCAACGAAGTGATGCTCAAGGCCGGCGGCCAGTTCCTCGGCAACTTCTTCACCTCCGCCTACATCGCCGGCTGCATCGGCTCGGCGCTGGCATCCCAGGCTTCGGTGTCGCGCATCATCTTCACCATGGGCCGTGACGGCATCCTGCCGCGCAGCCTGTTCGGTGTCCTGCACGCGCGCTTCCAGACCCCGGTCGTGGCGATCCTGGTGGTCTCCGCCGTGTCCCTGCTGGCGGTCGTGCTGGACCTGACCACCCTCGCCTCGATGATCAGCTTCGGCGCGCTGGTGGCCTTCTCCGTGGTCAATCTGGCGGTGATCCGCACCTACTTGGGCGTCGAGCGCCGCCGCGGTGCGAAGAACGTCCTGCTGTACGGGGCGATCCCGTTCATCGGCCTGTGCCTGACCCTGTGGCTGTGGACCAGCCTCTCGCAGCTGACGCTGGTCGTCGGCCTGAGCTGGTTCGCAGTCGGCTTCGCTTACCTGGCGGTGCACACCGGCGGCTTCCGCCGCAAGGCACCGAGCGTGAACTTCGAGGAAAACGCCTGACGGCAGAGCTACTAGAACCCAACGGGCGCCCGGAGGCGCCCTCAGGAGCGCGTGATGTTGACGATCTATACCGACGACCATCGCTTGCACCACGGTCAGCACGAGCTGATCGGCGGCCAGTTCACCCCCTGCTTCGAAAAGCCCAGCCGCGCCGACATGGTGCTGGATCGGGCCAAGGCGGTGAAACTGGGCGACATCCAGGCCCCGCGGGACTTCGGCCTGGAACCCATCCTGAGGGTGCACAGCGAAGGCTTCGTGCGGTTCTTGCAGCACGCTTGGCGTGACTGGCTGGCCACCGGCCGGACCCACGACATGCTGCCGATCTGCTGGCCTACCCGCCGCCTGCGGCAGAAAGAACCGGACAGCATCGACGGCCGGCTGGGTTACTACAGCCTGGACGCCGGCGCGCCGATCACCGCCGGCACCTGGCAGGCGGTGCTCAGCTCGGTGAACGTGGCGATGACCGGCCAGGCCGAACTGGCCAAGGGCGCGCGCTCGGTGTTCTCGCTGTGCCGGCCGCCGGGTCACCACGCCTCGGCGGACTTCATGGGCGGCTACTGCTTCTTCAACAACGCGGCCATCGCCGCCCAGTCGATCCTCGATCAGGGCGCCAACCGCGTGGCCATCCTCGACGTCGACTACCACCACGGCAACGGCACCCAGGACATCTTCTACGACCGCGCTGACGTGCTCTTCACCTCGATCCACGGCGACCCACGCTTCGAGTACCCCTACTTCCTCGGCTACGCCGACGAAAAGGGCCAGGGCGTGGGCGAAGGCTTCAACTTCAACTACCCGCTGGCCTCGGGCAGCGACTGGTCGGTGTGGAGCCTGGCGCTGCAGGCGGCGATCCGGCAGATCTCGGCGTACAAGCCAGACGTACTGATCGTGTCGCTGGGCGTGGACACCTACAAGGAAGATCCGATCTCCCAGTTCAAGCTGGACAGCCCGGACTACCTGCGCATGGGCGAAGCCATCGGCAAGCTGGGCCTGCCGACCCTGTTCGTGATGGAGGGCGGTTACGCGGTGGAAGAGATCGGCATCAACGCGATCAACGTGCTGCAGGGCTTCGAAAGCATCGGTTGACGCCGCTCCTGCGGAGCTCTGAAAACAAGAAAGCCGCACCGGGGCCCCCGGCGCGGCTTTTTTTGGCGTTGGATTACTGAAGGATTTCGACGCGGTCCACGTCGATATCGGTGGCCTTCTGCTTGTGGTGGTCAACCTCGCCGGTCAGGCGCACCTTGGTGTTCTCGGAGACCGAGGCACCGGCGGGCCAGTCGTCGTGGTCGATCTCGACCTGGATGCTGCCGGTGGCGTCCTTGAACTCGTAGTGCTCACCGCCGATGCGCTTGGTGATCACGCCTTCCAGCACCACCGGGGTGTCGTCGGCGGCGGACTGTGCCTGCTTGACCGTGGTGATCTGTGCGGCGGCGGCAGCGGGCTTGGCGTCGCTGCCCGGGCCTGTGTAGCCGGCGGCCAGGGTCATGGTGGAGAACAGGCCAACGGCAGCGATCAGGGGGAGATGACGAAGTTTCATGGATGAGCCTCCTGGGGCGTTTTCGATGGGTTCAGCTTAGAACCGGTGGCTGAAACCAGCCTGAATCCGGACTTAACCCAACCTTAAAGCCATCCGACCCGCACTCCCCCGCTCTGGATCAATCTGTTTTGACGGTCGCCTCGCGCTTGAAAACGTAGAACAGGTCCGGCTCGCTCACCATGTAAATGGTGCCCTGCTCGTCGATGGCCACGCCCTCGGCGCGCGGGATGCGGTCATCCAGGCCGTTGAGGCCGCCGAGCAGACTGATGAAGCTGATCGGCTCGCCCTTCTCGTCCAGTTCCAGCAGCAGGTGCGACTCCGCCGACAGCACCAGGGTGTGGCCGGTGCGCGGGTCGATGCTCAGCGCCGACACGTTGGTCATCAGCAGGTCGCTGGGCAGGGGCTGCAGCGCACCGCTCAGGCTGGCCCCACCGTCGCTGGCGAGGCTGAACAGCGCCAGCGGATCACGCTCCTGGCCCAGCACCAGTCGATGCTGGCGGGGGTCCCAGGCGATGCCCTCGATGCCCTTGTTCTTCTTGCCGCGCGGACCGAGGTCAAAGCTGGACAGCTTCGCGGTGCTCAGTTCGCGGGTCTGCGGGTCGACATGGAAGATGGTCAGGGAATTCTGGCGTTCGTCGGTCACGGCGATGTTGCCGTTCTCCAGTACCGCCACGCCCTCGGGGTTCGACATGCCCAGCAGCGGGATCACCCGCAGCACATCACCGGTAAGCGACAGCTCGGCCAGCAGCGGCTTCTTGCCGGTAACGGTGAACAGGGTGCGGGTCACCGGGTTATAGGCCAGGTCGGAGGTTTCCTGCCCCTCGAGGCCACCCTTGAGCGGCTTGGCCTGGATCACTGCACGGTATCCGGGCAGCCAGACGCTTTCCGAGCGCGCCTGGGCGCTGGTGTCCTGTTCGCGCAGCCAGAGGCGCGCGCGGTCATCCCAGTGGAAGCGGGAGGTCAGGTAGCCGAGCACCACGAGGATGAACAGCAGGGCCAGCAGCAGCCAGCGGGGACGAAGGATGGACATGGTCATGACGACTCTTGTTGGTCAGCACGGCAAGGTGCCCCGCAACAAGCGAAGGCCGCACAAACGGCGGCCTTCGGCGGGACAACGGGGTTAAAGCACGCGGCTTTCGAATCGGCTGGCGCCGGGAAGTTCCAGCACCACCTCACTGCCGCTCGTGAGCGGGCCGACGCCGACCGGGGTGCCGGTGGAGACCACGTCGCCCGGCTGCAGCGAGAAGTGCCCGCAGATGTGCTGGATCAGCGGCACGATGGGGTTGAGCATGTCGCGGCTGTTGCCGTCCTGGCGGACTTCGCCGTCGATCACCAGGCGGATGCCGATGTCGGTCGGGTCCGGGAAATGGTCGGCGCTGACGAAGGGCGCCAGCACGAAGGCGCCGTCGAAGGACTTGGCCAGCTCCCAGGGCAGGCCCTTTTCCTTCAGCTTGGCCTGCACGTCACGCAGGGTCAGGTCCAGCGCCGGGGCGTAGCCGGAAATGGCGTCCAGCACTTCCTCGGCGCTCGGCTTGCGCGACAGCGGCTTGCCGATCAGCACGGCGATTTCCGCCTCGTAGTGCACCGAACCACGATCTTCCGGGATGGCGAAACCACCGGCCTGCGACACGGTGCAGGAACCGGGCTTGATGAACAGCAGCGGCTCGGTCGGTACCGGGTTGTTCAGCTCCTTGGCGTGCTCCGCGTAGTTGCGGCCGACGCAGACCACCTTGCCCAGGGTGAAATGGATCGGGGTGCCATCGACGTACTGATGCTGGTAACTCATGACCGACTCCTGACAACGCATGGAAGAGATGATCCGCGCGGGGCTCGTGATCCCGCGCGGTTGCCCGCATCCTGCCGGCGCACGCGCCACTTCCCGTGACGCTGACGTGCGAAGGGCCGGCCCCTCTATCCAAAGAACCGGCCCTTCTGGATACAGCAGCTTATTCGGCGAAGATCTTGCCGGGGTTCATGATCCCGTTCGGGTCGAACACCGCCTTGACCGCCTTCATGTAGCCGATTTCAGCCTCGGAGCGAGAGTAACCCAGGTAATCGCGCTTGGTCATGCCCACGCCGTGCTCGGCCGAGATGGAGCCGTTGTATTTCTGCACGGTCTCGAAGACCCACTTGTTGACGGTCGCGCACTTGGCGAAGAACTCGTCCTTGGTCAGGTTCTCGGGCTTGAGGATATTCAGGTGCAGGTTGCCGTCGCCGATGTGGCCGAACCAGACGACTTCGAAGTCGGGGTAGTTGGCCGCGACGATATCGTCGATGTCCTTGAGGAAGGCCGGGACCTTGCCGACGGTGACGGAGATGTCGTTCTTGTAGGGCGTCCAGTGGGAGATGGTCTCGGAGATGTACTCGCGCAGCTTCCAAAGGTTCTGCAGCTGCTGTTCGCTCTGGCTCATCACGCCGTCGAGGACCCAGCCCTGCTCTACACAATGTTCGAAAGTGGCCAGCGCCTCGTTGGCCACTTCCTCGGTGCTCGCCTCGAATTCCAGCAGGGCATAGAACGGGCAGTCGGTCTCGAAGGCCGGCGGCACGTCGCCACGGGCCATGATCTTGGCCAGGGCCTTGTCGGAGAAGAACTCGAAGGCGGTCAGGTCCAGCTTGTTCTGGAAGGCGTGCAGCACCGGCATGATCGAGTCGAAGTCCGGGGTGCCGAGGACCATCGCGGTGAGGTTCTTCGGCTGGCGCTCCAGGCGCATGGTGGCCTCGACCACGAAGCCCAGGGTGCCTTCGGCGCCGATGAACAGCTGGCGCAGGTCATAGCCGGTGGCGTTCTTGATCAGGTCCTTGTTCAGTTCGAGCAGGTCGCCCTTGCCGGTGACGACCTTCATGCCGGCCACCCAGTTGCGGGTCATACCGTAGCGAATGACCTTGATACCGCCGGCATTGGTGCCGATGTTGCCGCCAATCTGGCTGGAACCCGACGACGCGAAGTCCACCGGGTAATACAGGCCGTGCTCTTCGGCGAAGGTCTGCAGCTGCTTGGTGATCACGCCCGGCTGGCAGACCACGGTGCGGTCGAATTCGTTGAATTCCAGCACCTTGTTCATGTAGTCGAAGGCCACGACCACTTCGCCATTGGCGGCGACAGCGGCGGCGGAGAGACCGGTACGGCCACCCGAGGGAACCAGCGCGACTTTGTGCTCATTGGCCCAGCGGACGATGGCCTGGACCTGCTCGGTGCTCTTGGGGAAGGCGATCGCCAGGGGCGCCGGGGCGAAATGCTTGGTCCAGTCCTTGCCATAGGTCTCGAGGGAATCGGCGTCTGTCAGCAGCTTCCCGGCATCCAGCAGGGGCTTGAGCGATTCGATCAGGGCGTCGCGGGTCATTGGAGGAACTCTCAAATGGTTCATGGTCGTCCTGAGAACAGCTCAGGTCGCAACCGGGCAAGGAAAAGGGAGAACATGCTAGCATACGCACCCCACGCAGATCGCCACCTGGCGCCAAGCTTGGCACCGGCCGGTCCGGCCTGAGCTGTTCAATTTCTCGCCACATCCCGGGACTACAGGTTCAAAGCAGATGAGCAAGACTTCTCTCGACAAGAGCAAGATCAAATTCCTTCTCCTTGAAGGCGTGCACCAGAACGCCGTCGACACCCTCAAGGCGGCCGGCTACTCCAACATCGAGTACCTCAAGACCGCACTGTCCGGTGACGAGCTGAAGGAAAAGATTGCCGATGCACACTTCATCGGTATCCGCTCCCGCACCCAGCTGACCGAAGAAGTCTTCGACGCTGCCAAGAAGCTGATCGCCGTCGGCTGCTTCTGCATCGGCACCAACCAGGTCAACCTGAACGCGGCCCGCGAGCGCGGCATCGCCGTGTTCAACGCGCCCTACTCCAATACCCGTTCGGTCGCCGAACTGGTGCTGGCCGAGGCCATCCTGCTGCTGCGCGGCATTCCGGAGAAGAACGCCTCCTGCCACCGCGGCGGCTGGATCAAGTCCGCTGCCAACTCCTTCGAGATCCGCGGCAAGAAGCTGGGCATCGTCGGCTACGGCTCGATCGGCACCCAGCTCTCGGTCCTGGCCGAAGCACTGGGCATGCAGGTGTTCTTCTACGACACCGTGACCAAGCTGCCGCTGGGTAACGCCCAGCAGGTCGGTAACCTGCACGAGCTGCTCGGCATGTCCGACATCGTCTCGCTGCACGTGCCGGAACTGCCGTCCACCCAGTGGATGATCGGCGAGAAGGAGATCCGCGCCATCAAGAAAGGCGGCATCCTGATCAACGCCGCCCGTGGCACCGTGGTCGAACTGGACCACCTGGCCGCCGCGATCAAGGACGAGCACCTGATCGGCGCCGCCATCGACGTATTCCCGGTCGAGCCCAAGTCCAACGACGACGAGTTCGAGAGCCCGCTGCGCGGCCTGGATCGCGTGATCCTGACCCCGCATATCGGCGGCTCCACCGCCGAAGCCCAGGCCAACATCGGCCTGGAAGTGGCCGAGAAGCTGGTCAAGTACAGCGACAACGGCACCTCGGTTTCTTCCGTCAACTTCCCGGAAGTGGCCCTGCCGTCGCACCCGGGCAAGCACCGCCTGCTGCACATCCACGAGAACATTCCGGGTGTGATGAGCGAGATCAACAAGGTGTTCGCCGACAACGGCATCAACATCTCCGGCCAGTACCTGCAGACCAACGACAAGGTCGGCTACGTGGTAATCGACGTCGACGCCGAGTACTCGGACCTGGCGCTGGAGAAGCTGCAGCACGTGAACGGCACCATCCGCAGCCGCGTTCTGTTCTAAGCGCTGCTCGGTGACAAGAAAAAAGGAGGCCTCGGCCTCCTTTTTTCATGCCTGGGGAAAGGTCACTTCACGTTGACGGTGATCTGCTGCGACTCCACCGGCGGGTCGAACGGCACGTGGTTCTTGTCGCCCACCAGCAACTGCAGGGTGTGCTTGCCCGGCGGCAGGGTCACCTGGGTCTCGGTCTGGCCCTTGCCGAAGTGCTTGATCTGGTCGGTCATCGGCAGCGGCATGTTCATCGCCGGCTGCTCCTTGAGATCGATCAGCAGGTGGTGGTGGCCGGTAGCCGGCGAATCCACGCCCGCCGGCGCGACACCCATGCCCTTGAGGCCGAATTTGACGGTGAAGGTCTTGTCCACCGTAGCCCCGTCGGCCGGCTCGATGAAGTACACCTTGGCGCCTTCCGGGGCCGGGGTGCGCGGGATTTCCGCAGCGATGGCGGAAGTACCGGCGAGCAGCGCGGCAAGGCCGAGGCAAGGCAGCATGGTTCTCATGTTCTTCTCCTTCTGCATGACAATCGCAAAGGCGAAGGACCCGCTCAGGCCGGCCCGCGCCCTTGCGCATGGAACGCACAAGCATAGGCGCCAGGGCGCTGGGCTCAAGGAAAATAGTGCGTCTTCGAGTGTCGGCAGCCGCTCTAGCCTCCGGCTTCCAGCCCGGCCAGACAGACGGCAGCGGCATCCAGCTCTTCCTCGCTGAACACCAGCACGCCCATGCGCTTGAGGGCGGCGGCAGTGACGCCTTCACCAGCGACCTTCTGGCCGCTGAAGCTGCCGTCGTAGTTCTCGCGGTTGCCGCAGGAGGGGCTGCGCGCCTTGAGAACCGCCAGGCGGATGTCGTGGCGACGCACCAGCGCCATGGCTTCCTCGGCGCCGAGCAGGAAGGCGTCGCTGACGTCCTCGCCCTCCACCGTCATCACCGGGCGGGCGCGTTCCAGCACCGCCATGCCCTGGCCTCCAGGGATCTCTGCCGGGGCTCGGGGCGTCGGCAGGCCGCCGGCGACTTCCGGGCACAGTGCGACCACCCGCCCCTGGTCCAGCCAGCGCGACAGCAGGTCGAACGGTCCGTGCGCACCGCCGTCGTAGCGGACGCGATGGCCAAGCAGGCAGCGGCTGACGAGAACCTTCTGCATAGGCGAATCACTCCCTTTTGGAAGGGGACAGACTAGCCGCTCGCCGTTTACCGGTCACGCCGGGTAACGCAACTTTCATCGGCGCGTCTGTCGCAACAGGTTTCCGGCCCGCCGAAAGTCGGGTCCTTGAGCGGCGCGCCGGTCGTCGGCGCCCGCCCAAGCACAACCTTCGACGGGAACAGCCGTCCGGCACTGGCTGCCGGGCAGGCCGCCACCCAGACTCGCGCATCGGCCAATCGCCACGGAGCCTCCGTCATGCCTCGTCTCTTGCTTTGCACCGCCACCTTCGCCGCGCTGTCCTACCTGCCGCTGGCCTTCGCCGAACTCCAGGCGCTGGACAACGAGCACCTGGGCGCCGTGACCGGCCAGGATGGCATCAGCATCCGCGCCGACGTGCTCGCGCGCATGGACAGCGTGGCGTGGAAAGACGACGGCGGCAGCGTCTCGCTGCGCAACGTGTTCATCGACAACGGATGCGTGAGTGCCGGCGATTGCCCCGACGGACGTGGCGGCAGCCTGCCCTACGGGCCCGCGCAGCTGGGCCTGAGCCTGCCGATCTTCGGTATCGAGCAGCCGACCCTGCAGGTGGACGTGGTTCAGGGCGCTGGCGGCCAGCAGCAACTGGCGCTGACCCTGCCTGACCTGACCACCATCAACCAGCAGCTCAATGCCAGCGGCCTGCCGTCGCAGACCATCCGCCTGCGCGTGGCCGGCGACCTCTATGTGGGTGGCGGCAAGCTTGGGAGCATCGAGGTACGCGACATTCAGGACATCAGCGGCACCCTGAAGATCTGGGGCCACTGACGCCTTCGGAGTTCAGAGCGGGGCGTCGCCGCGACGGCGGAACCAGCCGGTGAGCGACAGGCGCTCATGGGTGGCCGGCAGCACCTCGTGGGGAAACTCGCCGGAGAGGAACACCACCAGCCGACCGGCCAGCGGCGGCAGGTCCAGTGTCCGCTCGTCGGCGAAGTACATCCGCAGTTCACCGCCCTGCGTCACCGGCCAGTCGTGGTTGAGGTAGAACACGGCGGAAAGAGCGCGGCGGTCATCGTCGCGGAAGCGGTCCAGGTGCCTCTGGTAGAACGCCCCGGGTGGATAGAGCGCGAAGTGCCCCTCGAAGTCTTCCAGGCCCAGGTACAACGAGCGATTGATCTGCTGACGCAGCTCGTCCAGCGCCCTCAGGTAGAGGTCGCAGGCCTCGGACTGGCCGGGCTCGAGCCACTGGATACGGTCGCCGCGAATGCCTTCGCGCACGGCCTGCCCTTCAGCCCGACCGATGGCGGCGGAGGCCAGCTTGCCGGCCGCATCGCGGGCACGGCATTCCGCCGCCAGCTGCGCGACCAGGGCGTCGGGAAGGAAGGCGTCCTGCTGCGACCAGCCCTTCTCGGCGAGGTCGTCAACGATGCTTTGCAGGAGGGGGCCTAGCACGAGTGGAGAAGGGACGTCGAAATACATGGCGTATTGTAACGTCCGGCGCCAGTGTCTCGACAAGCGGGGCAAGCCTTGCCGACAATAGCCCCCGGCGAGCGAACCCTGCCGCCCAAAAGGAGTTGCAATGCGCGTACTGCTGGCCCTCACCCTTCTTGTACTGGGCATGCCTGCCCTGGCCGACAACTACCAGCGCCTGTACCAGGCCGCCGGCTGGCCGGAACAGCGAGCGCACTTCAATGACGCCCTGCACGCCGCGCAGAAGCGCTACCAGGGCAACCTGCCACCGGCGCTGTACCAGACGCTGGTGGACAACAGCAACCAGCGCTTTGCCCCTGCCGACATCGACCAGCGCGCGCTCAATGGCCTGCGCCAGAACCTGCCGGACAGCGCCGCAGCGGTGAACTTCTTCGAATCGCCGCTGGGCCGCAAGGTCGCCGGCGCCGAGACCCTGGCCACCCGCAGCGACCAGTTGCAGAAGTACGCCAATGGCCTGCCGCGCCAGCAGGCCAGCGATGCGCGCAAGCAGATCGTCCACCGCCTGAGCCAGATCCTGCCGGCCCGCGAAGCCGGCGCCGAAGTCAGCCTCGCGCTGGCCAGCGTGGCCGCCGACAGCCTCAGCCAGATGCTCCCCGGCCTGCTCGGTGGCGGCAGCGCCCAAGGCATGCTCGAAGGCCAGCGGCAGAAGCTGATGAGCCAGATCGGTGCCGATCTCGACAACACCCTGCTGTACGTCTATCGCGGCCTGAGCGATGCCGAACTGGGCCAGTTCGCCGACTTCAGCGAGTCGCCAGCCGGCCGCACTTACTACCGCGCCGCCCTGGCTGCCCTCAAGGCTGGCTTGGCCGCACCATCGGGCGAGTAGTGATCGGAAAATACCGACCACGCTTGAGGACCACTCCGAGGAACGCTCCTCCTAGAATGGCACCCGCTGTACAGAGGGTGGCGCCTGAGGAGCATGGCGCAAGGAGTGTAGGGACACACCCTCGACTACAGCGGCGCCCTTCCCCGCATCATCCCCGCTAGGCCATCCGCTCACTGAGAAAGTCGAAGTAACGCCGGCGCAACGTCTCGCTCTCGTTCGCCAGATGGTGCCGCGCTCCGGTGAGCAGCAGGCACTCGATCTTCTCGAACTTGTCCTCCAGCACCTTCAGGTTGTAGCGCCAGTCCACCGTCTCGTCGGCATCGCCCTGCACCACCAGCAGGCTCTGCGCTCCGTGGCCGGCCGCCTCGATGCGCGGAATCCAGCGCGCCAGCGCGCCGACCCAGGCCGTGGGCAGGATCTTCGGCTGCAGCGGATCGCGGTCGCGCAGGAAGGAAAGGAATTCGGCGTCGTTGGAGTTCTCGCTGAAACGTCGCGGAATCGAATCCACGAACGGCCGCAGCATCTGGTAGCTGAACTTCGACCAGCCCCAGGCCCGTGGCCGTACCAGCGGCGCCAGCAGGATGGTACGGCCCAGCTCCGGGCGCGGTGCGCCGGTGAGCAGGTAGTCCAGCAGGATTGCCCCACCGGTACTCTGCCCGCAGAGATGCCAAGGTTGCGGCAGGTCCAACGCCTGCGCCTGGCCCAACAGCGCGCCCAGCACCACCTGGTATTCGGCGAAGTCGCCGATGCTGGCGGCGGCGCCACCCGACAGGCCGTGGCCTGGCAGGTCGCAGGCCAGCACCGCGAAGCCCATGCCCAGCGCCCAGTCGATCACATGGCGGTACAGGCCCATATGGTCGTAGTAGCCGTGCAGCAGGACGACGGTTCCCCGCGCCAGCACGGGGCGCCAGTACTGCGCGGCAATCTGGTAGCCGCCGGCCTCGAAAGTGCCCAGCCGGCTCTGCAGGCCGGGGTGCCGGGCGTGCAGGTCCAGGCCGTAGAAATGCTGGTACAGCGCGATGCCGACCTCGTTCGCCTCTGCGGTCAGAGGTCGCAGCAGGGTGCGCAGCAGATCGGGCTGGAAGGCTTCAGGCATGGGCGTTTCGCTTCTGGCAGGCGGGTGACGAAGGGAGCGCGTGCAGCAGCGGGATATTCTGCCGCGCTCGCCCCCGTGGCAAGCTTGTCGGCTATCTTACCGACTCTGTCACTGGTCGCCGCCATGTCCTCACGCCGAAAATCGCTGCTCACCTGGCTGATCGCCGTACTCTGCCTGGGCGTTCTGCTCGTCACCTACTGGTGGTACGAGAACCGCTTCATCCGTCCGTTCAGCCACCAGCCACAGCTGTTTTCCGGCGACCACCTGATGCTGCCCGCACAATTGGCCGGCCCCGGCAAGATCCGCCTGGTGCACTTCTGGGACCCGGCCTGCCCCTGCAACGTCGGCAACCAGCAGCACCTCGCCGAGCTGATCCAGCGTTTCAGCCCGCAGGGCGTTGAGTTCTTCGCCGTGCAGAAGCCCGGCAGCCGCGGGCACCTGCCCGACACGCTGAGCGCCATGCGCGCACTGGACTCGCTGCCCGGTGCCGAGCAGTTGCCCGCCAGCCCTGCCGTGGCGATCTGGGATACCCAGGGCAAGCTGGCCTACTTCGGCCCCTACAGCGAAGGAGCGGTCTGCACTTCGGGCAACAGCTTCATAGAGCCGATCCTCGACGCCCTGGTGGGCGGCCGCCCGGTCAACGCGACCCACACCCTGGCCGTGGGCTGCTATTGCCCCTGGGATGGCGCAAAGCACTGAGCCGCATCAACGAAGCCGATGGCCAATCCGTGACTACACTTGGATCGCCGGCCCATGAAGGGCCGATCGCCACCAAGGAGCTTTTCGCATGCGTCTTCCTTCCGCCCTCGCCTTCTGCGCCGTTCTCTCCACCGGGCTGGTGCTGCCCCTGGCCGCCCACGCCGAGGATGCCCCCAACAGCCAACAGGTGATGGAGCAGCACAAGCAGGCCATCAACAACCGCATCGCCGACATCGACTACAAGCGCAAGCGCATCGTCGAAGCCAACATGAAGCTCACCCCGCAGGAAACCGAGAAGTTCTGGCCGATCTACAACAGCTACCGCACCGAGGCGGACAAGCTGAGCAAGCAGACCCTGGCGATCATCATCGACTACGCCAACAGCTACAACACCGGCTCGGTGAGCAACGACGACGCGGCGAAGCTGCAGAAGCAGGTGCTGGAGCTGCAGGACGACCGCCAGGAGCTCAAGGAGAAGTACCTCAAGCGCATCGCCAAGGAAGTCTCGCCGCAGCGCGCACTGCGCTTCCTGCAGGTCGAAGACCAGCTCGACGCCATGGCGCTGCTGGAAGTCAGCCGCGAAATCCCGCTGGCCGAGTAATCCTCAGCCTTCGGTGCCGCCCTGCAGGCGCTGGCGATAGCGCTCGGGCGGCACCGAATACCAGCGCTTGAAAGCCCGATAGAACGGCGACAGCTCGGCAAATCCACAGGCCCGCGCCACCTCGCGAATTGCCTCGCCCTGCTCCAGCAATTGCGCGGCACGCTGCCGGCGCACCTCCTCCCGCACTTCCCTGAACGTCTGTGCCCGGCTCGCCAGGTTGCGCTGCAGCAGCCCCGGCCGCACGCCCAGCTCACGGGCGCAGCTTTGCAGGGTGCACTCCTCCTCCCCCAACCGCATGGCGATCAGGTAGCGCAGGCGATTGAGCAGATCGTTCTCGTCCAGCGTGCCCAGCTGTTCCCGTGCATGCTCGGTAAGCAACCGGTGCAGCACCGGGTTGCCGGTGCGTGACGGCCGGGCCATTTGCGCGCGATCGAACAGCAAGGCGTCATTGGCCTTGCCGAAGCTCGGCGTCAGGCCGAACAGCCGCCGGTGCTCGCTCAAGCGGCGCGGCTGCGGATGGCGGAACTCGATAGCCTGGACGCGGAACTCATCGTCGGTAATCAGCGCCAGCAGCTTGAGGAACAGCAGCATCAGGCACTCCATCTGCTGGCGCAGGTTGCTGATGCCCAGGTAGTTGAGGTCGAGGATCAGCCGTACCTGCTCGCCCTCCTCGCGCATCTGCGCCGCGAAGCCACCGGAGAGGATGTGCTGGAAGCGCAGGAAGCTGTGCAGCGCCTCGCGCAGGTCGCTGCTGGCCATCAGCAGGTAGCCGACCACGTCCAGCAGGCGCGGCTTCATCGCCTCCCCCAGGTGCAGGCCGATATCGGCATCGCCGGTAATTTCGTCAAGGGTCGTCCAGAACAATGGGGCGTCGTCGTGCACCAGGCGACCACTCTGCGCCGGCGGCGGCAGGCGGACCTTCTGCAGGGCCTGGCGGTAGATATCGGTGGGGTCGAAGCCCAGCACCGAGAGCGCCTCGTACAACTGGCGGCGCAGGGTGGCGGACTGGGTCAGCGCCGGGGTGGCGGGGAAGTTCAGCTCGGGGGCGGCCATGGTCACTCCTGGGATTGACCGGAGAATTCCAGTAGCGAGACGTTTGGTCAATGAGGGACGAACGCTATCCACTGCAGAATCGCCGCATAACAACAAGGAGTTGCTGCATGAAACGCACTTTGACTGTCCTCGCTGTCGTTGTCGCCGCTGCCGCGGCGGGCGCCGGCTGGTACCTGCACGGCAAGCAGCCGGTACGCGACGGACAACTGCCCCTGGCGGGCCTGGCCAGCGAAGTCACGGTTCGCTATGACGAGCGCGGCGTGCCGCACATCAAGGCCGGCAGCGAAGAGGACATGTACCGGGCAATCGGTTACGTCCACGCCCAGGACCGCCTGTTCCAGATGGAAATCCTCCGTCGCCTGTCCCGTGGCGAGCTGGCCGAGGTACTCGGGCCCAAGCTGGTGGACACCGACCGCATGTTCCGCAGCCTGCGCATCCGCGACCACGCCGCCGAATACGTGGCCAGGCAGGACAAGAACTCCCCGGCCTGGAAGGCGCTGGTCGCCTACCTCGATGGCGTCAACCAGTTCCAGGACAGCCACCCGCGCCCGTTGGAATTCGACATCCTCGGCATTCCCAAGCGCGCCTTCACCCCCGAAGACACCGTCAGCGTCGCCGGCTACATGGCCTACAGCTTCGCCGCCGCCTTCCGCACCGAACCGGTGCTGACCTACGTGCGCGACGAACTGGGCGCGGACTACCTGAAGGTCTTCGACCTCGACTGGCATCCCGAAGGCGTGATGACGCCCAAGGCGCTGGCCGCCGCCGACTGGCAGGACCTGAGCGCCATCGCCCGCCTGAGCCACGCCGCGCTGGAGAAAGCCGGCCTGCCGCAGTTCGAGGGCAGCAACGCCTGGGCCGTCTCCGGCAGCCGCACGAAGAGCGGCAAGCCGCTGCTGGCCGGCGACCCCCACATCCGCTTCGCCGTGCCGGCAGTGTGGTACGAGATGCAGGCCAGCGCACCGGGCTTCGAGCTGTACGGCCACTACCAGGCGCTCAACCCCTTCGCCTCGCTCGGCCACAACCTGCAGTTCGGCTGGAGCCTGACCATGTTCCAGAACGACGACGTCGATCTGGTCGCCGAGAAGGTCAACCCGGACAACCCCAACCAGGTCTGGTACCACGGCCAGTGGACGGACCTGAAAAGCGAGGAGCAGAGCATCGCCGTGAAGGGCGAGGCGCCGGTGAAGATCACCCTGCGCAGCTCGCCCCACGGCCCGCTGGTCAACGATGCGCTGGGCACTGCGGCAGGCAAGACGCCGGTCTCCATGTGGTGGGCCTTCCTGGAAACCCAGAACCCGATCCTTGACGCCTTCTACGAACTGAACCGCGCCGACACCCTGCCCAAGGCGCGCGCGGCAGCCTCGAAGATCCAGTCGCCGGGCCTCAACGTGGTCTGGGCCAACGCTCGTGGCGACATCGGCTGGTGGGCCTCGGCACAGCTGCCGGTGCGCCCGGACGGGGTCAACCCGAACTTCCTGCTCGACGGCGCCAGTGGCCAGGCCGACAAAAGCGGCTTCTACCCCTTCAGCGAGAACCCGCAGGAAGAGAACCCGGCGCGCGGCTATATCGTCTCCGCCAACTTCCAGCCGGTGCCGGCCAACGGTCGCCCGGTGCCGGGCTACTACAACTTGCCTGATCGCGGCCAGCAGCTGAACAAGCGCCTGTCCGACACTTCCGTGAAGTGGGACCTGCAGAACAGCCAGGCGCTGCAACTGGACACCGCCACCAGCTATGGCCCGCGCTTCCTCAAGCCGCTGCTGCCGATCCTGCGCGAAGCCGCCGCAACCGACGAAGAGAAGGCGCTGGTGGAGAACCTGGCCAACTGGCAGGGTGACCACCCGCTGGATTCGATCACTGCCACAGTGTTCAACCAATTGCTCTACCAGGTCGCCGACGGCGCCATGCGCGACGAGATGGGCGACGCCTTCTTCGACAACCTGCTGTCCACCCGCGTGCTCGACGTGGCCCTGCCGCGCCTGGCCGCCGACGAGAACTCGCCCTGGTGGGACAACCGCAAGACGTCGCAGAAGGAGACCCGCGCCGATATCGTCAAGGCCGCCTGGAAGGACAGCCTGGCGCACCTGCGCGCCAAACTCGGCCAGGATTCGCAGCAGTGGCAGTGGGGCAAGGCGCACACCCTCACCCACGGCCACCCGCTGGGCCAGCAGAAGCCGCTGGACCGCCTGTTCAACGTCGGCCCATTCGCCGCTCCTGGCGGCCACGAGGTGCCGAACAACCTGTCCGCCCGCGTCGGACCTGCGCCCTGGCAGGTGATTTACGGACCGTCCACCCGTCGCCTGATCGACTTCGCCGACCCGGCCCACAGCCTGGGCATCAACCCGGTAGGCCAGAGCGGCGTGCCGTTCGACAAGCACTACGACGACCAGGCCGAGGCCTACATCGAAGGCCAGTACCTGCCGCAGCACTACGACGACAACGAGGTGAAAGCCAACACCAAGGGCATCCTGCGGTTGATTCCCGTCCGTCGCTGAAGCGCCCTCGGCAAGGGCCACCCGGAAATGAAAAACCCCGCTCCTGCGGGGTTTTTCATGGGTGCGTTGTAGAGAGTGCTGCGGGAGATGCCGAAGCTCCCTGGCGCGTTATTTCCCCAAGGGATAACGATCGGGGTGTTGTATTGGGCGCCGTCTCCCGCACGGAGTGCCATAAGGCGTCACTGGAAGTTTGCCGGCTACGCGGCCCGGCCCTGGTTCGGGGGGTGGCCGGACAGCGCATCCGAACACTTCAAGCGTAGTTGGCAATCGGCCGGGAGCGAGCCTTTGCGACCCACGGTTTTTTCCGATAAAGCCCGAATTTCCAAGCACTTCGGAATAACGTGTGAGCAAAAAACACGGGCCACCCGAAGGTGGCCCGTGGTTCGACAATCGCCGGATACTACCGGCCGACAAGACGGCGTCAGGCGGTGGCTGTCGAACCCTTCTGCCAATCGGTCGCGTTGGACTCCATGGCTTCCTGGATCGCACGCTTGCGACGCTCTTCGGCCTGGCGGGTGAAGTACCAGGCGAAGAAGGTGAACAGCGAAACGGTCAGCAGGATCAGGCTGGCGACGGCGTTGATCTCCGGCTTCACGCCCAGGCGCACGGCGGAGAACACTTCCATCGGCAGGGTGGTGGAGCCAGGACCGGACACGAAGCTGGCCAGTACCAGGTCATCCAGCGACAGCGCGAAGGACATCATGCCGCCCGCCGCCAGCGACGGCGCGATCATCGGGATGGTGATCAGCATGAACACTTTCCAGGGCTTGGCGCCCAGGTCCATGGCTGCTTCCTCGATGGACAGGTCCAGCTCGCGCAGGCGCGCCGACACCACCACCGCCACGTAGGACGAGCAGAAGCTGGTGTGGGCGATCCAGATGGTCACGATGCCGCGCTCCTGCGGCCAGCCGATCAGCTGGGCCATGGCGACGAACAGCAGCAGCAGCGACAGACCGGTGATCACCTCGGGCATGACCAGCGGCGCGGTGACCATGCCGCCGAACAGCGTGCGACCACGGAAACGCGGGATGCGGGTCAGCACGAAGGCCGCCAGGGTGCCCAGCGCCACCGAGGAGATCGCGGTGTAGCAGGCGATCTCCAGCGAGCGGAACACCGAACCGACCAGCTGCTGGTTGTCCAGCAGGCCGACATACCACTTCACCGACCAGCCACCCCACACGGTCACCAGCTTGGAGCCGTTGAACGAGTAGATGACCAGGATGAGCATCGGCACGTAGATGAAGAGCAGGCCCAACACCAGCATGATGTTGGAGAACGACCAACGCTTGTTCATACCTTGCCCTCCAGCTCTTTCGCCATGATCTTGGGTGAAGAGTCTGTTGAAGGAGATGATGGGCAGATCGCCTTGAAGTGGCTCATACCTTGCCCTCCAGCTCTTTAGCCTGGTTCTTGTTGAAGAAGATGATGGGCACGATCAGGATCGCCAGCATCACGACGGCAAGGGCGGAAGCCACCGGCCAGTCACGGTTGTTGAAGAACTCCTGCCACAGCACCTTGCCGATCATCAGCGTCTCGGGGCCGCCCAGCAGTTCCGGGATCACGAACTCGCCCACCGCCGGGATGAATACCAGCATGCAGCCGGCGATGATGCCGTTCTTGGACAGCGGGACGGTGATCTTCCAGAAGCTGGTGAAGCTGCGCGCGCCGAGGTCGGAGGCGGCTTCCAGCAGGCTCATGTCGTGCTTCACCAGGTTGGCGTAGAGCGGCATGACCATGAAGGGCAGGTACGAGTAGACGATGCCGATGTACACCGCGAAGTTGGTGTTCAGGATCGTCAGCGGTTCGTTGATGATGCCCAGCCACATCAGGAAGCTGTTGAGCAGGCCGTTGTTGGACAGGATGCCCATCCAGGCGTACACGCGGATCAGGATCGCCGTCCAGGTCGGCATCATGATCAGCAGCAGCAGGACGGTCTGCATTTCCTTGCTGGCGCGGGCGATGGCATAGGCCATCGGGTATCCGATGAGCAGGCACAGGAAGGTGCTGATCGCCGCCATCTTCAGCGAGCCCAGGTAGGCGTCGATGTAGAGCGGGTCGTCCGTCAGCATCAGGTAGTTGCCCAGGTTCATCACGACCTGGAGCGTCTGGTCGGCGTACTGGAAGACTTCGGTGTACGGCGGAATGGCCACGTCCGCTGCCGCCAGACTGATCTTCAGCACGATGGCGAAGGGCAGCAGGAAGAACAAGAAGAGCCAGAAGAACGGCACACCGATCACGGCATGCCGGCCGTTCGGCAGGCGTTTCATGAGCGATTTGCTGATGTTCATGATTGCAGTACCACACCGCTGTCGTCGTACCAGCTGATGTAAACCGGCTGGTCCCAGGTCGGGCGCGCGACGTGGCGCTCGGCGTTGGCCATGAAGGCCTGGACGATGAAGCCGGAGGCCAGCTTGATGTAGTACACCGAGTGACCGCCCAGGTAGGCGATGTCGTGGACGGTGCCCTGGGCGACGTTGAAGCCTTCGTGTTCGAGGTTTTCCGGCTTCTGCGCGCTGACCATGACCTTTTCAGGACGCAGCGCGTAGGTCATGCGCTTGTTCTCGGCACGGGTGCTGATGCCGTGGCCGATGTAGATCGGGTTTTCCAGCTGCGGGCAGGCGATCACCGCGTGGTCCTGCAGGTCCTCGACGATCTCGCCGTCGAACAGGTTGACGTTGCCGATGAACTCGCAAATCAGGCGGCTGGCCGGCGTCTCGTAGATGTCCATCGGGCTGCCGATCTGCTCGATGCAACCCAGGTGCATGATGGCGATGCGCTGGGCCATGGTCATGGCCTCTTCCTGGTCGTGGGTCACCATCACGCAGGTCACGCCCACGCGCTCGATGATCTCCACCAGTTCCAGCTGCATCTGCGAACGCAGTTTCTTGTCCAGTGCGCCCATGGGTTCGTCGAGCAGCAGCAGCTTCGGCCGCTTGGCCAGGGAGCGGGCCAGGGCCACGCGCTGACGCTGGCCGCCGGAGAGCTGGTGCGGCTTGCGCTTGGCGTACTGGGTCATCTGCACGAGCTTGAGCATCTCGTCGACGATCTTGTCGATCTCCGCCTTGGGCAGACCGTCCTGCTTCAGGCCGAAGGCGATGTTCTGCGCCACGCTCATGTGGGGGAACAAGGCGTACGACTGGAACATCATGTTGATCGGCCGCTCATAGGGCGGCAGGTCGGTAATGTCCTGGCCATCGAGGAAGATGCGACCTTCAGTGGGACGCTCGAAACCAGCCAGCATGCGAAGCAGGGTCGACTTGCCCGAACCCGAACCACCCAGCAGGGCGAAGATCTCGCCTTTCTTGATGTCCAGGGACACGCTGTCCACAGCCAGCGTTTCGTCGAACTGCTTGCTGACCCGGTCGATTTTTACCAGAACCTCTTTAGGCTTCTGGTCGCCACTCAAGGCTTTCTTGTAGGCACCGGAGGCTATTGCCATTACCACAACTCCCAAATCATAGAGGCCCGGCCCCCGCGGCCGGGCATGCTTGGTATTACAGGGCTGGCGCAGTTTACGTGCGCCGCCGGGCCTTTCGAGGGGCCCTGCGACGCTCCGTGCCCGCGCGGACGGATTTGGGGAAAACCGTCTTACTTGCCCGACTTGATCTTGGTCCAGGAACGGGTCATGAGGCGCAGGATCTTCGGCGGCAGCTCATGCTGCACGAAGAGTTTGTCGAGAACCTCCTGGGATGGGTACACCTCAGGATTATTGCGCACGGACTCATCCATGAATTCGCCAGCCTTGGGGTTCGGGTTGGCGTAACCGACGTAATCGCTGACCTTGGCAATCACTTCGGGTTTGAGCAGGTAGTTGATGAACGCGTGGGCCGCCTTCGGGTTGGAGGCATCCTTCGGCACGGCGAGGATGTCGAACCAGAGGTTGGCGCCTTCCTTGGGAATGGCATAGGCGATGTTCACGCCCTTGCCGGCTTCCTTGGCGCGGTTGGCGGCCTGGAACACGTCACCGGAGAAACCGGCCGCGACACAGATGTTGCCGTTGGCCAGGTCAGAGATGTACTTGGAGGAGTGGAAGTAGGTGACGTACGGACGCACCTTCATCAGCTTATCCTCCACCTTCTTGTAGTCATCCGGGTTGGTGCTGTTGGGGTCCAGCCCCATGTACTTGAGCACAGCCGGCATCATCTCGTCGCCCGAATCGAGGAAGGCGACGCCACACTGGCTGAGCTTCTTCATGTTCTCGGGCTCGAAGAGGACGGCCCACGAATCGATGGTGTCGACACCCAGCACGGCCTTGACCTTCTCGACGTTGTAGCCGATGCCGTTGGTGCCCCACAGGTACGGCACGCCGTACAGGTTGCCCGGGTCGTTGGCCTCGAGCTGCTTCATCAGGTGCGGATCGAGGTTCGACCAGTTCGGCAGCTGGCTCTTGTCCAGCTTCTGGAACGCGCCGGCCTTGATCTGGCGACCGAGGAAGTGGTTGGACGGCACGACCACGTCGTAGCCGGTACGACCGGCCAGCAGCTTGCCTTCCAGGGTTTCGTTGGAGTCGAAGACGTCGTACACCGGCTTGATACCGGTTTCCTTCTCGAAATCGGCGAGGGTGGTTTCACCGATGTAGTCCGACCAGTTGTAGATGTGGACGGTCTGTTCCGCCTGGGCCAGCGAAGTCAGGCCGAAGACGGAGACTGCAGCGATCAGGGTTCTGCGGAAGGGAATGCGCACACGTGAGTCCTCTCGTTGTTTTTGACTACTTCAGTCGGTTGCTGCCGGGGTTTCGACGGCCGGTCCGTGGATAGCGCCGAACCCTTTACAGCACGAGAGCGCCGGGGCTTGCGCAGCCATTCCACCGATGGAAGCTGTTTGTTGCTACCGGTAGCGGGCGAGGGAGCGCACTCCCCCGCCGCTGTCCGGACCATCCGCTGGCGCGCCAGGCGACAGCGATTACCCGATTACTTGCCGGACTTGATGGTGGTCCAGCTGCGGGTCATCAGACGCTGGGTCTTCGCCGGCAGGTCCGGGAAGGCGTACAGCTTCTTCATGGTTTCCGGAGTCGGATACACGCCCGGGTCGTTGCGGATCGCCTCGCTCACCATCGGGGTGGCTGCGGCGTTGCCGTTCGGGAACTGCACGACGTTGGTGATCTCGGACATGACCGCCGGCTCGAGCAGGAAGTTGATCCACTTCAGCGCGGCTTCCTGGTTCTCGGCATCCTTCGGAATGGCGACGGTGTCGAAGAACGCGCCAGCACCTTCCTTCGGAATGTTGTACTTCACAGTGACCTTGTTCTTGGCTTCTTCAGCGCGGGACTTGGCCTGGTACACGTCACCCGAGTAACCGATAGCCACGCAGATGTTGCCGTTGGCGATATCGGAGATGTACTTGGAGGAGTGGAAGTAGGAGACGTACGGGCGAATCTTCAGGAACAGCGCTTCGGCTTCCTTGAGCTCTTTCGGGTCCTGGCTATCGGGCTTGTAGCCCAGGTAGTGCAGGGCAGCCGGCAGCATTTCGGTCGGCGAGTCGAGGAAGCTCACGCCGCAGGCCTTCAGCTTCTGGATGTTTTCCGGCTTGAACACCAGATCCCAGGAGTCCACCGGGGCGTTGTCGCCCAGCGCTGCCTTGACCTTGTCCGGGTTGTAGCCGATGCCGATGGTGCCCCACATGTACGGGATCGCGTACTGGTTGCCCGGGTCGCTGATCTCCAGCGTCTTCATGATGTCCGGGTTCAGGTTCTTCCAGTTCGGCAGCTTGGACTTGTCCAGCGGCGTGTAGACGCCAGCCTTGATCTGCTTGGCCAGGAAGGAGTTGGACGGCACCACGATGTCGTAGCCCGACTTGCCGGCCAGCAGCTTGGCTTCCAGCACTTCGTTGCTGTCGTAGACGTCGTAGACGACCTTGATTCCGGTTTCCTTGGTGAACTTGTCGACCGTGTCCGGCGCGATGTAGTCCGACCAGTTGTAGACGTGCAGCACCTTGTCATCTGCCTGCGCCATACCAGCCACAGCGCCTGCCAGCGTTACAGCGAGCAGGGATTTGCCGAAGGTCTTGAACATGCGGGTAGCTCCGTTTGTTTTTTTGATGTTCCGGGTGGCGTGGACATCTCCTTCCGTCACCACCCGGTGAGCCTGGCCAACGCACAGGCGCAGTCTGTCAAAGGTCCGGTGAAAGACTCAAGACAGAACGGCTGCGGCGGTTTGATCGAGGCACTTGCGCGCCAGGGTGATCAGGTCATCGATCTGCGATTTCTCGATCACCAGCGGCGGCGAGATAATCATAGTGTCTCCCACCGCGCGCATGATCAGACCGTTGCGGAAGCAGTGCTCGCGGCACAGCATCCCGACACCCTTGCCTTCGAAGCGCTCGCGGGTCTTCTTGTTCTTCACCAGCTCCAGTGCTGCCACCAGGCCTACCCCGCGGGCTTCGCCTACCAGGGGATGGTCGGCCAGCTCTTGCCAGCGCTGTTGCAAATACGGTGCCGTTTCGTTCTTCACACGCTCGACGATCTTCTCTTCCCGCAGGATGCGGATGTTCTCCAGCGCCACCGCAGCGGCTACCGGGTGACCAGAGTAAGTGAAGCCGTGGTAGAACTCCCCACCCTCATTCAGGGTATGGACGATCTCGTCGCGAACGATCACGCCACCCATGGGGATGTAGCCGGAGGTCAGGCCCTTGGCGATCGGCATCAGGTCCGGGGCGTTGCCGAAGTACTGGCTGCCGAACCATTCGCCGGTACGGCCGAAGCCGCAGATGACTTCGTCGGCGATGAACAGGATGTCGTACTTGGCGAGGATCTCGCGGATCTTCGGCCAATAGGTCTTCGGCGGAATGATCACGCCGCCCGCGCCCTGCAGGGGCTCGGCGATGAAGGCAGCGACCTTGTCTTCGCCGACTTCGAGAATCTTCTTCTCCAGTTGCTCGGCCGCCCAGACGCCGAACTCTTCCGGGTCCATGTCACCGCCTTCGCCGAACCAGTACGGCTGGGCAATGTGCTCGATGCCGGGGATCGGCAGGTCACCCTGCTCGTGCAGGGCCTTCATGCCGCCCAGGCTGACGCCGGCGACGGTGGAGCCGTGGTAGCCGTTCCAGCGGCCGATGACCACTTTCTTCTGCGGCTGACCCTTGATGGTCCAGTAGTGGCGAACCATGCGCAGCACGGTGTCGTTGGACTCCGAGCCCGAGCCGGTGAAGAACACGTGGTTCATGCCTTCGGGGGCGATGTCGGCGATCGCCTTGGACAGCTCCAGCACCGGCGGGTGGGCGGTCTGGAAGAACAGGTTGTAGTAGGGCAGTTCCTGCATCTGCTTGTAGGCGACTTCAGCAAGCTCCTTGCGACCGTAGCCGACGTTCACGCACCACAGGCCAGCCATGCCGTCGAGGATCTTGTTGCCCTCGCTGTCCCACAGGTACACGCCTTCGGCCTTGGTGATGATGCGCGCACCCTTCTCGTTCAGTTGCTTGTAGTCGGTGAACGGAGCCAGGTGGTGATCGCGGCTGAGCGCCTGCCAGTGTTGGGTGTTGGCGCTGGTCTGGTTAGTCATCTTGATAAAACCTCTTCTCTAAGAAACACGGGGCCCGGCCATGCGCCGGACCCCACGCCGATCAGACAGAAAGCAGAAGGAACTCACGCTCCCAGGAACTGATTACTCGCTTGAAGTTCTCGTGCTCGGCGCGCTTCACCGCGACGTAGCCCCGAATGAACTTGTCACCCAGGTATTTCTCCAGGGTCTTGCTGCCTTCCATGCACTCCAGGGCGGCTTCGATGGTCAGCGGCAGGCGCAGGTTACGCCGTTCGTAGCCACGGCCTTTGACCTGGGCACTGGGTTTGAGACCTTCGACCATGCCGATGTAGCCGCACAGCAGGCTGGCCGCCAGGGCCAGGTAAGGGTTGGCGTCGGCGCCGGCCAGGCGGTTCTCCACGCGGCGGTTGTCCGGGGTGGAATCCGGTACGCGCAGGCCCACGGTACGGTTCTCCTCGCCCCACTCGACGTTCACCGGCGCCGAGGTGTCGGGCAGGAAGCGGCGGAACGAGTTGACGTTCGGGGCGAACAGCGGCAGCGCCTCGGGGATCAGCTTCTGCAGGCCGCCGATGTGGTGCAGGAATAGCTCGCTCATGCTGCCGTCGGCGTTGGAGAAGATGTTCTTGCCGGTCTTGAGGTCGACGATGCTCTGGTGCAGGTGCATGGCACTGCCCGGCTCGCCGGTCATCGGCTTGGCCATGAAGGTGGCGGCGACGTTGTGCTTGAGGGCGGCCTCGCGCATGGTGCGCTTGAACACCACGATCTGGTCGGCCAGGTCCAGGGCATCGCCGTGACGGAAGTTGATCTCCATCTGCGCGGTGCCTTCTTCATGGATCAGGGTGTCCAGATCCAGGCCCTGCAGTTCGCACCAGTCGTACATGTCCTCGAACAGCGGGTCGAATTCGTTCGCCGCGTCGATGGAGAAGGACTGGCGACCGGTCTCCTGGCGACCGGAACGGCCGATCGGAGCCTGCAGCGGGTAGTCGGGGTCGTCGCTGCGCTTGGTCAGGTAGAACTCCATCTCCGGCGCCACGATAGGTTTCCAGCCCTTGTCGGCGTACAGCTGGAGAACGCGCTTGAGCACGTTGCGCGGCGACAGCTCGATGGGGTTGCCCAGCTTGTCGTAGGTGTCGTGGATGACCATCGCAGTCGGCTCGATGGCCCAGGGGACGAGGAACACGGCATTCTCGTCCGGGCGGCAGACCATATCGATGTCGGCCGGGTCCAGCAGGTCGTAATAGATGTCGTCTTCGACGTAATCACCGGTCACGGTCTGCAGGAGAACGCTCTCCGGCAGGCGCATGCCCTTCTCGTTGAGGAATTTCGCGGTCGGCGCGATCTTGCCCCGGGCAATCCCGGTCAGGTCGGCGATCATGCATTCCACTTCGGTGATCTTGCGTTCTTTCAACCAGCCACTGAGCTGGTCTAACTTGCTAGTCATAAAGACCTCAGGGTTTGAGAGCCCGGCCCCAACGCCGGACTCAGCGGTTCCCCGCCCTCTTGCTGCAGGCTTTGCCGAATGCCTGGAAGATAGCGAGATAGTTGGGGTTCGTTTCGACCTGCCACTCCGGGTGCCACTGCACCCCGACGGCAAAGGCCGCACCTTCGACGGAGAAGGCTTCAACCAACCCGTCAGGCGCCAGAGCTTCTACACGAAGGCCGGGCGCCAGACGATCAACGCCCTGGCCGTGAATAGAGTTGACCTGGAACTGCGAGGGTAGCCCGATACCGGCGAAAACGCCGCCCGGCTGCACGTCGACGACGTGCCGCAGACCATATTGGATTTCGATCGGTTCACCCGCAGGTTCGCGGTGGTCCATCAAGCCTTCGACTTCGTGCACTTTCTGGTGCAGCGAACCGCCAAAGGCGACGTTCATTTCCTGGAAGCCGCGGCAGATGCCCAGCACCGGAATCCCGGCCGCGACGGCGCGGCGAATCAGCGGCAGCGTCGTACTGTCGCGCTCGGGATCATGAGGAGTGCCTGCAATGCTCGCGGAGCCACTATAATGATGGGGCTCGACGTTCGACGCCGAGCCTGTGAAGAGCAGGCCGTCGAACGCGGCCAACATGTCTTCCTGGTCGATGGCATCGCCCAGGGAGGGAATGATCAAAGGAATGCCCGAGGCCCCGGAGATCAGCGCTCTGAGGTATTTGTCGCCAGCAACATGGTAGGGTTTGGATGCGATCTGCTTGATGCAGGCGGACACGCCGATTAACGGCAGGCGAGACATGGGACACCCGTGTTTGTAAGTGTTATGGGCTTGAGGCCGAGCTTAGCCTTGTTCATTTTTTTACACAATAGTCATGTAAAAAATCAAACACGCCCCACTGAACAGCCCGCCACCAAAGGCTCTCCGCTCATCAAAAGCGGCTTGAAACGCCCCAAAAACGGCCCATCACGACAGGTGCGCCCCACTTTGGTGCGACATTGACAACCCTTGCCAATTCGGATTGACTCACACCTCAGCTTTCGAATGATTGAAATTTTTAACAATAAAGGTGTTACATCATGTCGGTACCCCAGAGTGCCGTGTCGCTCGAAGAAGCGAGTGAGTTCCTGAAGGAACACCCCGAGGTCCAGTTCGTCGACCTCCTTATTGCAGACATGAATGGTGTGGTCCGCGGCAAGCGCATCGAACGCACCAACCTGCCCAAAGTCTATGAGAAGGGCATCAACCTCCCCGCCTCTCTCTTCGCTCTCGACATTACCGGCTCCACCGTAGAAAGCACCGGCCTCGGCCTGGACATTGGCGACGCGGATCGCGTCTGTTTCCCAATCCCCAACACCCTCTCCATGGAACCCTGGCAGAAGCGCCCGACCGCGCAGCTGCTGATGACCATGCACGAGATGGAAGAACGCACGCCGTTCTTCGCCGACCCGCGTGAAGTGCTGCGCCAGGTAGTGCAGAAGTTCACCGACATCGGTCTGACCATCGTCGCCGCCTTCGAACTCGAGTTCTACCTGATCGACCAGGAGAACGTGAACGGCCGTCCGCAGCCGCCGCGCTCGCCGATCTCCGGCAAGCGTCCGCAATCGGTGCAGGTCTACTCCATCGACGACCTCGACGAGTACGCCGACTGCCTGCAGGACATCATCGACGGCGCCCGCGCCCAGGGCATTCCGGCCGACGCCATCGTCAAGGAAAGCGCCCCGGCCCAGTTCGAAGTCAACATGCACCACGTTGACGACGCCCTGAAGGCCTGCGATTACGCAGTCCTGCTCAAGCGCCTGATCAAGAACGTCGCCTACGACCACGAGATGGACTCGACCTTCATGGCCAAGCCCTACCCGGGTCAGGCAGGCAACGGTCTGCACGTCCACGTCTCGCTGCTCGACAAGGACGGCAAGAACATCTTCACCAGCGAGGATCCCGAGCAGAACGCCGCGTTGCGCCACGCGATCGGCGGTGTGCTCGAGACCCTGCCGGCGTCGATGGCGTTCCTTTGCCCGAACGTCAACTCGTACCGCCGTTTCGGTTCGGCCTTCTTCGTGCCGAACGCACCGAGCTGGGGCCTGGACAACCGTACCGTCGCCCTGCGCGTGCCGACCGGAGCGCCGGAAGCGGTGCGCCTGGAGCACCGGGTCGCCGGTGCCGACGCCAACCCGTACCTGCTGCTCTCGGCGGTACTGGCCGGCGTCCACCACGGCCTGACCAACAAGGTCGAGCCGGGCGCGCCGATCGAAGGCAACGCCTACGAGCAGCTGGAACAGAGCCTGCCGAACAACCTGCGCGATGCACTGCGCGAGCTGGACGACAGCGACGTGATGAACAAGTACATCAGCCCCGAGTACATCGACATCTTCGTCGCGTGCAAGGAGCATGAGATGCAGGAGTTCGAGTATTCGATCTCCGACCTCGAGTACAACTGGTACTTGCATACCGTATAAGTGGTAAATGAAACGCCGGCCCTCGTGCCGGCGTTTCCTTGTGCCTCTGGCACATCTGGGGGACCGCGACATTGCCATGGCGAGGAGGGGCGCCAGGGCGATTCACATCCGTCGTTCCTTCCTGCTCGCGATGTCTCCATCCGCCTGTCCGGGCGTCCATCGCGTCTGTCGTGTCTTTGCTGTCGCGCTATCGAGCGGCGAATGAATGCCGCATCCGCTGATTACGTGGTTCATTCAGGGAGATCGCTAATGCCACGCCTGTACGCCTTGATTCTGATGCTGTTGTGCCCGCTGTCCGCCTGGGCCGACCAGGTCATCCGCGTCTACAACTGGAACGACTACATCGCCCCCGAAGTGCTCAAGGACTTCGAGAAGGACACCGGCATCCGGGTCGAGTACACGACCTACAGCACCGCCGAAGAGGTCAAGAAGGCCCTGGAGAGCGGCGAGAAATTCGACGTCGCGGTGCCCTCGCACAACGACCTGCCGGCGCTGATCCGCGACAAACGCATCCAGGCGCTGGACTTCAGCAAGCTGCCCAACCGCAGCCACCTCGACACCCAGCTGCTGAGCAAGCTGGCCGCCGTCGACCCCAACAACCAGCACGCCGTGCCCTACCTGTGGGGCGCCGTGGGCCTGGCGATCAACGAACCCGAAGCGGAGAAGGCCTACGGCGGCAAGCTGCCCGACAGCTGGAGCATCCTGTTCGACCCGCAGCAGAGCCAGCGCCTGAAGGCCTGCGGCATGAGCCTGCTGGACGCGCCGGATGAAGCCTTCTCGGTGCTGATGAACTACCAGGGCCGCAACTTTGCCCGCAGTGCGCCGTCACAGATTCGCCGCGCCGGCGAGGTACTTGCGCAGCTGCGCCCGAACCTGCGCTACATCGACAGCGAGCGCTACATCCAGGACCTCAATGCCGGCAAGCTGTGCGTCGCCATGGCCTGGGTCGGCGACGCCCTGGGCGCGGCCAACGCCGGCCAGCCGGTGCGCTTCGTGGTACCGCAGGAAGGCTCGGTGCTGTTCATCGACAACCTGGTGATCCCCAGCGCATCCGAGCACCCGGACCTGGCGCTCAAGTTCATCGACTACCTGATGCAGCCCAAGGTCGCCGCGCAGATCACTGCCGCCACCCTCTACCCCAACGGCAACAAGGACTCCGCGCAGTTCCTCGACGCCGCCCTGCGCGACCAGCCGGGTCTGTACCCGGACCAGGAGACCAAGCGTCGCCTGTTCGCCCTGGAAACCGCGCCGGAGAAGACTGCCCCGGTGATCACCGACGTCTGGGCCAAGCTGCGCGACGGCGGCAGCTGACTTGCCGAGCACCCCGGAGCTGGCGTCCAATAGCCGCCCAGCTCCGGAGGTCGTCATGCCCGCACCCTCTCCCACTCGCAAGCCCCGCGCCAGCAGCCAGGCACGCATCGCCGTGATCCTCGAGGCTGCCCGCGCCCTGCTGGCCGAGAGTGGCGCGGCGGGGCTGTCGATCTACGCGGTAGCCGAGCGCGCGGACATCCCGCCCTCCTCCGTCTACCACTTCTTCCCCAGCGTGCCGGCCCTGCTGCAAGGGCTGACCAGCGACGTCCACGCCGCCTTCCGAGCCTGCCTGGAACAGCCCGTCGACCACGCCGCCCTGCGCGACTGGCGCGACCTCGCACGACTGGTCGAACAGCGCACCCTGGCCGTTTACGCCGAAGACGCCGCTGCGCGCCAGCTGATCCTCGCCAGCCACGGCCTCGCCGAAGTCACCCAGGCCGACAGCCAGCACGACGTGCAACTCGGCCAGGCCATGCGCGAACTGTTCGAACGCCACTTCGAGCTGCCGCCGCTACCGCAGGACATCGAGGTCTTCAGCCTGGCCATCGAGCTGGGCGACCGCGTCTACGCCCTCTCCGTGCAGCGCCATGGGCAGATCACCGGGCGCCTGGCCGAAGAAGGCATGCGGGTGATCGACGCCTACCTGTCGCTGTACCTGCCACCCTGCCTGCCGAAGCGTCCCTCGCCGCTGAAATAATCGATTTTTATCCGATACAAATCTGGATAAACGGCCGAATTATTCCTTAACAGCTCTTCATAAACCGATTTTTATCGGATATAAATTCTCCCACCCTGGGAGAGTCCTGACGCGAGGCAGTGACTGGCGGCCTATACTGGACCGCTCTTGCGGCGCTACCGGCGACGATCTCCCGAATGACACAACCCCCTCCGTAGGATGGGCGGAGCGCAGCGATACCCCTCGATGGCTATCGGCTCGCCCCTTCCACGAAGCACTGACCAAGGACCGCCCCATGACCACGCTGACCAGCACTCCCCGCGCCGATGGCTTCCGCATGCCGGCGGAATGGGAACCCCAGACCCAGACCTGGATGGTCTGGCCCGAGCGTCCGGACAACTGGCGCCTGGGCGGCAAGCCCGCACAGGCCGCCTTCAGCACCGTAGCCCGCGCCATCGCCCGCTTCGAGCCGGTAACCATCGGCGTCTCCGCCGGCCAGTACGAGAACGCCCGTGCGCAGCTGGCGGACGCGGCCAACATCCGCGTGGTGGAAATCAGCAACGACGACGCCTGGGTGCGCGACACCGGCCCGACCTTCGTCACCAACGACCAGGGCGACGTGCGCGGCGTGGACTGGACCTTCAACGCCTGGGGCGGCCTGGAAGGCGGCCTGTACTTCCCCTGGCACCGCGACGACCAGGTGGCGAGCAAGATCCTCGGCATCGAGCGCTGCGACGGCTACCGCACCGAAGGCTTCGTGCTCGAAGGCGGCTCGATCCACGTGGACGGCGAAGGCACCCTGATCACCACCGAGGAGTGCCTGCTCAACCACAACCGCAACCCGCACCTGAGCCGCGAAGAGATCGAGGCCGTGCTGCGCGAACACCTGGCCATCGACACCGTGATCTGGCTGCCGGACGGCCTGTTCAACGACGAGACCGACGGCCACGTCGACAACTTCTGCTGCTACGTGCGCCCGGGCGAAGTACTGCTGGCCTGGACCGAAGACCAGAACGACCCGAACTACGAGCGCTGCCAGGCCGCCATGCGCGTGCTGGAATCTGCCCGTGACGCCAAGGGCCGCCAGCTGACCGTGCACAAGATCCTCATCCCCGGCCCGATCCACGCGACCGAAGCCGAGTGCGAAGGCATCGACCTGGTGATCGGCACCCAGCCGCGCGATCCGTCGATCCGCCTGGCCGGTTCGTATGTCAACTTCCTGATCGTCAACGGCGGCATCATCGCCCCGCGCTTCGACGACCCGGCGGACGCCGAGGCCGAAGCCACCCTGAAGCGCCTCTTCCCCGAGCACGAGATCGTCATGGTGCCGGGCCGCGAGATCCTCCTGGGCGGCGGCAACATCCACTGCATCACCCAGCAGCAACCGGCACCGCAGAAGCGCTGATCCGCTGAAGACAAAAAGGCCGTCGCTCCCACCGGAACGACGGCCTTTTTCATTGCCCGAAACCTGCAGGAACGGGCCTCGCCTGCGACCGCGGACAAAGTCGCGCCCCCTGATACCAGAGGTCCGTGAGCCCTGCTCACGGATCGCGGGCGTGGCTCGCTCCTACAGAATTCGCAGCGTTACAGCAGCGGGATGGTGTAGCTGACGATCAGACGGTTCTCGTCCTGGTCACGCTGGGTCGCGGTGCCCGAACCAGTGGTCGGCAGGCCGCTGCGCAGGGCGGCGTTCTTCCAGGTGAAGCCCAGGCCCTTGAAGGTGCCATCCGGGATCACATAGGCCAGGGAGATATCACGCTCCCACTCGCTCTTGTCGCCGTACTTGGTGTCGATGTTGTCGCCGTGCAGGTACAAGGTCTGGAAGGTCAGGCCCGGCAAGCCGGCCTGGGCGAAGTCGTAGCCGTAACGGACCTGCCAGGTGCGCTCGCCGGCGCGCAGGAACTTGCCGATCTGCACGTCGGTGATCAGGTAGGCAGTGGCGCCGTCGCCGTTGTTGATGAACGGGAAGTCGCTGTCTCCGCTGAGCTGCTGGTAGCCGGCGCCGAAGCTGTGGCCGCTGACGGTGTAGGTGAACAGGCCGCTCCAGGCGCGGTTGTCGACTTCGCCCTTGGTCACACCGTTGCCGTAGTAACCGCTGGTGTAGAAGTTCTTGTCGTGACCGTTCTTGCCGTCATCGCTGCTGTGGAAGTAACGCAGGTCGCTCTTGAGCACGCCCGGGCCGATCGCCCAGTTGTGCTGCAGGCCGAGGAAGTGCTGTTTGTAGAAGTCCTGCAGGTTGCCGTAGTAGTACTGCAGCGTCAGGTCCTTGGTCAGCTTGTAGTCGGCGCCGCCGTAGTAGAACTTGTTGACGAACTCGCCCGTGCGCGCGTTGTTGGCGCCGGCGATGGACAGCCCTTCGTTGTTGCTGGAGCTGCGGCCCTTCATGTGTTCCAGCTGACCGCCGAGCAGGGTCAGGTCCTTGAACTCGTTCGAGGTGACCTGGCCACCTTCGAAGGTCTGCGGCAACAGGCGACCGTCGTTGTAGGTCACGACCGGCAGCTTGGGCAGCAGGGTGCCGTACTGCAGCACGGTGCTGGAAACCTTCACCTTGCCGGTGGCGCCCAGGTGAGAGAAATCGTCGACCGCGCGACCATCACCATCGGTGGGGAAGACAGTACCGGAAAAGCTCGAGCTGGTTGGGTTGTAATGTGTGCCCTTGCCGCTGTCCAGGCGTACGCCCAGCAGGCCGAGTGCGTCGACGCCGAAGCCCACGGTGCCTTCGGTGAAGCCGGAGGTGTAGTTGAGCAGGAAACCCTGGCCCCACTCTTCCTGCTTGCTCGGCTCGGCGGTGCCGTTGCGGTTGTCGGTGTTGATGTAGTAGTTGCGCAGGGTCAGGTTGGCCTTGCTGTCTTCGATGAACCCACCGGCGACGGCGGATTGTGCGAGGCCTGCGGCAGCGATGGCGAGCGCGAGGCTCGATTGCGTGAGAGTGCGGCGTTTCATTGGAATTTCCCCATTTTATTGATCTTGGAAAGCAGGCCATTCAAGGCGACCACTGGCTCCAGCGGAGCCCGACCGAACGGCAAGCAGCGGCCATGGCGTGGCAGGCACGCTCGGCATGCGGTAATTCGGCGGTGTTCGGCGCTCCCCTATGCGGGGATCGAGCGCAGGCAAGCAGGCGGGAGGGCAGCAGAAGAATGGAATGGCATGGATCGGATCTCGTGTCTTGTTGTTGTGGCAATGCGCGGGGCATGCGTCAGTGGCTAGGCAATCCCCAGGCCAACCGGCCTTACCTGCCTGACACGCCCGCCATTTCCGACACTCGAACGATCTGCAAGCAAATTCCTTCGGAAAAATCAGCGGAAAACCGCCACGAGCCCCCTTCATCCTGGCGGATAACCGCCATCCCCTTTCGCTGTCACGGCAACGCTGGGGGCCACGATAAAAGAAGCTCTATAAATCAAAAAAGAATTAATTATTACTATGTAATTTCTTTTGGGAATATATGGTAGCACGCCGACTGTCCGGCGCCGCCTCCCTGAGGAGGTACCCCGTTCGTACGTAATGGCTGCTCCATGGAAAGCGGTGTAGGGACCAGGCCCGAGCTGCCGAACGCCGGGCAAAAAAAACCCGCCGGCGCTGCAACGCGGGCGGGTTCGGGACCCTGTGCTAGGGGAAGGTCCCAAAGGAGAGCGGCGGAGTGGAGCCCGCCTAGGAGTGGTGCGTCCCTGCACCCGATGGCGGCGATGATGGCCACCACCCGGCGCGGAGTCGATTCCAGCGATCCACCCGCAGCGGTGGGAAAATTCCCCAACGCTGCGGGCATTGCCAGAGAGTGCGGGTCGCGATCAGTTGCCGCCGACGGCGGCGCTGGTGCCAATGAAGTTGGCCGATGGCAGCAACTGGCTGATGAAGCGGTTCCAGCGGGTGATGTTGGCCGGGCCGATGAACACCACGTCCTGCGGCTGCATGGCGAATTCCTTGGCCAGGGCGTAGGCGGTCGGGCGCTTGGCTTCCAGGTGGAAGACCTGGGCCTGGAAGGTCCCCGGCGCGGTGCCGGCGACCGGTTCCGGATTGCCACGGATCACGTAGACCGAGTCGCCGTCGGAGGTTTCCGGGGCCAGGCCGCCGGCGTTGCCGAGCACTTCCAGCAGCGACAGACCGGTGGTGCGGTAGGTGACCACCTGCGGACGTTCCACTTCACCGACCACGTAGACTTTCTTGCGGTCGTTGTAGGGCAGGTGAATCTGGTCGCCATTCTTCAGGTAGATGCCGGTCAGGGTCGAACCGGAGCGGTTCAAGGCGTCGACGTCGAGCACGTACTCGCGGCCATCACGCTTGAGGACCAGGCCGGACAAGTCCGCTTCACCGGTGACCACCCCCGCCTTGCTGACTGCCTGCACCAGCGTGGTCGGCGTGTTGTTCAGCTCGACCTGCCCGCCGTTCTGGAAGGCCCCGGAAAGCACCACGTGCTGGCTGCCATAGCGCAGCACGGTGACGTCCACCTGCGGGTCGACGATACCCTTGTTCGCCAGCCGTCGGGACAGGCTCGTACGCAACTGCGCCGGGGTCTGTCCTTCGGCGCGCACCACGCCGGCATAGGGGAAGAAGATGTTGCCGTCGGCGCCGACCACGCGTCCGTTGGCTTCCATCTGCTGGGTGGAACCGGGGCTGGTCAGTTCCGGGTGGTCCCAGACGGTCACCAGCAGCACGTCGCCGCCGCCGATCACGTAGTCCTCCTGCGGCGGGCGGTAGTTCAGCAACTCTGGGGGTACACCGGGTTTGGCGGCGAACGCGGCCTCCTGGCGTTGCAGCACCTGGGGCGTGATGGGCACGAGGGTGATGTTCATTCCCTCTTTCTGTGCCTCGCGTTGGATATCGGAATCCGTCATGTGCTGACCGGGGGAGAACACGCAGCCTTGTAGCGCCAGACTGCCGACTACAAAGCTGAAAGCGAGCAGGTTTTTCATGGCAATCCTTCCTTGAAGCTTGTGTGGAAACTCAATAGGCATTGCGGTGTACGAAACCCTTGAACAGGGTCAGCAAGACGATCTTCAGGTCCCACCAGACGGACCAGTTCTCGATGTAGTCCAGGTCGAACTCGATGCGCTTCTGCATCTTCTCCAGGGTGTCTGTTTCGCCACGCCAGCCGTTCACCTGGGCCCAGCCGGTAATGCCTGGCTTGACCTTGTGACGCAGCATGTAACGGCTGACCTGACGCCGGTATTGCTCGTTGTGCGCCACGGCGTGGGGGCGTGGGCCGACCACCGACATGTCGCCGAGCAAGACGTTGAAGAACTGTGGCAATTCATCCAGCGAGGTGCGCCGCAGGAAGGCGCCCAGCGGGGTGATGCGGCAATCGTTGCGCGAGGCCTGGATAACGGCGGCGCCGTCCTCCATGACCGTCATGCTGCGGAATTTCCAGACGCGGATGGGCCGGCCATCCATACCGTAGCGGGTCTGGCGGAACAGCACCGGGCCGCGCGAGGTGAGCTTCACGGCCACTGCGATGAACAGCATGGGCACGGCGATCAGCAACAGGATCAGCGAGGCCAGCACCACGTCCTCGATGCGCTTGAGCACCGCGTTGGGGCCGTCCATGGGCGTGTCGAAGATGCTGATGGTGGCCAGCCCGTTGATGCTTTCGCTGCGCGCGTGAAGCAGGTCGAACATGAACAGATCGGGGATCAGGTAGACCGATACCGTGGTGTCGGAAAGCTCGCGGATCAGCTCGTTGAGCAGCGGCTCGCGGGACAGCGGCAAGGTCAGATAGACCTTGTCGATCTGCCCCGAGCGGGCGGCTTCGATCAGTGCCAGGCGGTCGCCTTTCACCGGCACCCGTTCGCCCAGTTCCATCTGCTGCGGGCGGTCGTCGTAGAAGCCGACCAGGCGCAGGCCCATCCAGGGTGCGGCAAGGATGGTCTCGGCCAGTCGCGCGCCGACTTCGCCGGTGCCGTAGATGGCCACGTTGCGGCTGTTGAAACCGTGACGGCGGGCGACACGCAGCAGCATGCGGATCGCCAGGCGGTAGCCGCACATGATCAGCAGCGCCGCGGCGAACCAGCCCAGCCGCCGGGGCTCTTCCAGCTCCACGTGGCGCAGCGAGATGTCCAGCAGCAGCACGGCGAAGAACGCCAGCGACCAGTACAGGGTGACGCTCAGCGACTCACGCAGCAGCGACTCGCCGCGCCAGGAGCCATAGAGCTGGTTCAGCTCGCCGAGCCAGTGGAACAGCATCACGCAGAGCAGCACCGAGACCCAGATCTGTGCATCCAGCACGCCATTGCCAGCACCGAGCAGCACGACCCCGGTGAGCACGATCACCAGGATGTCGCTCAGGCGGTGCGCCAGCGAGATGAGTGACTGGTGCGCACGCAGAATTCCTTTCGTCTTGTTGGGCATGATGACCTCACGACTGCCGGCGTCGCTCCTGGCGCCGCTGCATCGCAGTCCGTTATCGGGCGCAGTGCCGGCCAGCCCTCCACGGGCTCGCCGGGTGCGGGTTCACTGTCGCTTGTCCAGCAGCAATTGCTGCAGGTAGCGGCCATAGCCGGTCTTGCTCAGGCGCTCGGCCTGCAGGGCCAGCAGGCTCTCGCTGAGCCAGCCCTGCTGGAAGGCTATTTCCTCCAGGCAGGCGACCTTCAATCCCTGGCGTTCCTCGATGGTCTGCACGAAATGACCGGCCTCCATCAGCGACTCGTGGGTGCCGGTGTCCAGCCAGGCGAACCCGCGACCGAGCAGGCTGACGTGCAGTTCGCCCAGTTCCAGGTAGAGGTTGTTGATGTCAGTGATTTCCAGCTCGCCACGGGCCGAAGGGCGGATCTGGCGGGCCATCTCCACCACCCGGTTGTCGTAGAAATACAGGCCGGTGACGGCATAGTTCGAGCGCGGCACGCGGGGCTTTTCCTCGATGGACAGCACGCGACCTGCGTCGTCGAACTCGACCACGCCGAAGCGCCCCGGGTCCGCTACCTGGTAGCCGAATACGGTGGCGCCCCGGGCTCGCGTGGCAGCTTCGCGCAGGGTTTCGGTGAAGCCCTGTCCGTAGAAGATGTTGTCGCCCAGCACCAGACACACCGAATCGTCGCCGATGAATTGCGCACCGATCAGGAAGGCCTGCGCCAACCCGTCCGGCGAAGGCTGCACGGCGTACTGCAGGCGCACGCCGAACTGCTCACCGTCACCGAGCAGGGCGCGGAAGTTCGGCAAGTCGGTAGGCGTGCAGATCAGCAGGATGTCGTCGATGCCGGCGAGCATCAGCACCGACAGCGGGTAGTACACCATCGGCTTGTCGTAGATCGGCAGCAGTTGCTTGGACACGCCCAGGGTAATGGGGTGCAAGCGGGTACCGGAGCCACCGGCGAGGATGATGCCCTTCATGATCTGCCTCCTTGCTTGGCGATCTGTTTGGCGTCGAAGCGCGCCGGGTAGTCCGAGCGCTCGGTCAGAAAGGAGTCGATCAGGCTGGAAAGCCGCAGGGCGGAGATGTCCCAGGAGTAGCGCAGGACGTTCTCCTGTCCCAGGCGGCGCAAGTCGGCGCGCAGCTTGTGGTCGAGCAGCACGCGGCGCAGCGCGGCGGCAATGCCGGGCGGATCGAGGGGGTCGAAGTACAGCACCGAGTTGCCCAGCACTTCCGGGATCGAGGCACTGCGGGCGGCGACCACCGGGCAGCCGCAGGCCTGTGCTTCCAGCGGCGGGATGCCGAAACCTTCGTACAGCGACGGGAAGGCGAAGACGGCAGCGTTGCGGTACTGCTCGATCAGCTGATCGTCGTCCAGCCGGCCCAGCCAGCGCACCCGCTCGCCCTGCCCGCTCTGCTGCAACTGCGCATCGACAAAGCTGCGGTGGGCGGCGCCGACGATGCGCAGCTCCACATCCATCTCGCCGAGCAGGCGGAACGCTTCGATCAGCCGGGAGAAATTCTTGTGCGAGGCCGGCGAGGACACCGCCAGTACATAGGGACGCTCCAGCAGCGTCGGCTCGAGGCCGGTGCAAAACTCGGCGGACACTGCATTAGCGATCACATGGATGCCCTTGGGATCGACACCGTAGTGCGAGGCGATTTCCCCACGGGAGAACTCGCTGACCGTGACCTGCGCCAGCGAGCGACACAGCATCAGCGGAATCATCAGGCGGTATAGCGCGCGGAACTTCCAGGAGAAGCTTTCCGGGTGGCGCACGTAGGTGATGTCGTGGTGCGTGACGACCTGCTTCGAATAGGCCAGCGGCGCCGTGCTGCACAGCGAGACCAGCAGCGGCCGGCCGTGACGGGCCAGCCACAGCGGCAGGTCGACCTGCTCCCAGAGGTGCCCGTCGCGACGGCCGATCTGCTCGACATTCAGCTGGCGGGCGACTTCCGGACGGAGGATTTCACCGGGCGGTGCGACGAAGTGGAGGTCGCTGCGCAGTCGCGCCAGCGACAGCGAAATCTGCTCGGCGAAACGCTGCACACCACTCACTTGCTGGGTGAGAAAACGCGCGTTGATCACGATCATGTGGGTTCTCCGCGATGGAGTCAGCGCAACGACAGTTGCGGGGCCGACGCGCTGCGCACCAGGGTGGGCGACGCGTCGATGCGGATGCTGGCCTGGCAGTCGCCGCCCCCTGCGGGGCACTGCCAGGGCACCGGCCGGCCCTCGCGGCGGGCGATCCCTTCGACGGCATCCAGGCGCCAGAGGGTGTCGCTGCTGCCGGGCTTGCTGGTGATGTTCAGGGTCTGCTCATGGCCCAGGGTCCAGGCCACCAGAATTTCCTCGCTGGCCTTGGCGAAGCGCAGCAGGTAAACGTTCGGGTCTTCATTCGGCACGCGGCCGACAAAGCGGTAGCGGCCGATGATGTCGGCGATGCTGGCCATCGCGTGGTAGGCCGGCTTGGGCTGTCCGCTGGCGGTAAGCAGGCCGAAGTTGTGTTCCATGTCCGTGCGGTCTATGCCGTCGTCCACCAGGTCGTACCACCAGGCGCCCTTCACGTTCGGCAGGCTGCGCACCAGCACGTAGGCGCGGGCCAGGTAGGCGGCCTGACGCTCGCGGCTGATGCCGCAATCGCCTTCGTGGGCCGGCCAGCTGAACTCGGTGAAGTACAGCGGAACCGGTTTGCCAGCGGCGTTTTCCAGCTTCTGGTTGACGCCCTGGAACCAGTTCAGCCAGGCCTCGGGGGTGGACATCTCGCGCTCGCAGTACACCGAAGGATGCAGCGAGATACCGTCGACGACATCCAGCACGCCACCACCGGCAATGCGCTCAGCGAAGCCCTGGCGAATACCCTTGAGAGTGACGGCCCCGGCGAGCACCTTGGCCTGCGGATCTTCCTCGCGGATCACCTTGGCGGCCGCGCGCACCAGGGTCAGGTAGTCGTCGCTGAAGTCCTTGTCGGTGGCGTTTTCCGAGTCCCACTCGTTCCACACTTCGTAGAAGGCGACCTGTCCCTTGAAGCTGCGCACCACGTAGCGCACGTAACGCAGGTAGCCCTCGCGGGAAGCGTCGTCGCGCGGCTTGGCATTGCCGTAGAACTGGTTCTCGTTGCCCAGGATCAGCAGCGTATCTATCCCTAAGCTGCGGGTGCTGCGCAGCTGTGCGCGCCAGGCGGCATCGATGGACAGCACGCCGCGCTCGCGCTCGACGCTGGACCAGTAGGCATCGTCGCGGAACGACAGGATGCCGGCCTCGCGAGCCAGGCGATTGATGCCGTCGCGGTTGCCCGCGCGGATGTTCTGGTGGGTACTGGCGCCGACGATGAATTCCGCCGGGCCGAGGCTTTCCACCGGAGCCTCGTTCGCCAGGCTGCGCGGTGACTGCAGTACCCCGCCGATCAGCAGTGCGCAGGCCAGCAGACTGAGCATGCCACCCTGCAGGCGCAGGGTGCGCGGCGCCGGTTGCGGTGCGGTCTCGCCCGGCAGGCGCAGGGCGCGGCCGATGGCCAGGCCGAGGAACAGGCTGGGAATCGGCGACTCGAGCACGTCGCTGGTCCAGGCAATGAGCAGGATGCAGTAGGCGATGCCGAGCAGCGCACGGGCTTCGCGGCCGGGTTGGCGTTGCAGGCGCATCAGCATCGGCACCGCCAGCAGGTAGAGGGCGATACCTGCCACGCCGAACAGGCACCAGAGGTAGAGCAGCGAATTGTCCGCCACCGCCAGCTGCTCGACGCCGAAGACCGGGAAGGCCGCGTAGGCGCTGCCGGTCATGCCCAGCCCGGCGCCGGTGTAGATCCAGCCGTTGTAGTCCATCACCTTGATCAGGTTCGGCCAGGTGTTGACCAGGCGATCCACCATCGACCCCATCAGGTTATCGCCGGTGGCACTGGCCAGGTACGGGTCGACATGGCCGTACAGGCCGTACAGCGGCAACCCCAGCGCGCCAAGCACCACCAGCAGCGCGGCCAGCAGGAACAGCAGACGCTGGCGGCTGATGCTCATCACCAGCAGGGCAAAGAAGAAAGCACCGGCGGAAGACTTGTTGGTGGTCAGGACGATACCGACCAGCGCCATCAGGTAGATCAGCCCACGCACCGGCAGTGCCAGGCGGAAGGACCCCAGGTACAGGCTGAACACCGCCAGCATCATCGCCAGGCTCGAGGACATCCGCGAGAAGCCGGCGATGCGATCCAGGCCATAGGCGCTCCAGGAACGGTTGCCGCTGATCTCGACGCCGCCCATGGAGTAGGTGTACCCCTTCCACGGCACGTTGATGGTGAGATCCAGGGCGATGCCCACCAGGGAAGCCAGCAGGCAGAAGAAGATGAGCCAGCCCACGGCTTTGCGGTGCATTTCCAGGTACTGGCCGCAGAGCAGGCCGAACAGCAGCGGCGCGTAGATGAAGACGGAGAAGAAGCCGCTCTGGGACTCGGCGCCATGCAGCCGGCCGAGCAGCAGCGAAGCTGCCGCGAGGATCAACAGCAGCCACAGGCCGCGCTGCTGCGGGCGGGTGAACAGCTCCCAGCCCACCGCGACGATGCAGGCGACCTTGGGCAGGTAGACGATGGCCGACAGGCCGGCCTGGTCAGTGTAGAAGCGCAGCGCGCCGTTGAAGGTCTCCACCAGCAGCAAGGCCACCAGTACCCCGAGCGCCAGCAAGGAGCGGTCGAAGGTCACGCGGCGGTCGACCTCAAAGCGTGGATACGGGGATTGCAGTTCCATGCTGGACTCCGCGGGTAAGCAGGGTGTGGCGCAGGATGGCTTCGTATTCGTCGAGCATCCGTTCCACGCTGAGCATCGGTGCCACGACTTCACGGGCGCGCGCGGCCAGGCGCTGGCGCAGCGTAGGGTCACGCACCAGGCGCTCGATGGCGTCGCCCAGCGAGTCGCTCCGATCGGGCGAGCAGAGCAGGCCGTTGATTTCGTCCAGGACGATTTCCGTCAGGCCGCCCATGCGCGAGGCGATCACCGGCAGGTGGTGGGCGCAGGCTTCCAGCGCCACCAGGCCAAAGGATTCCGGGGACAGGCTGGGCACCACGGCAACGTCGATCTCGCTGAAGAACTCGGCCGCCTTGCGGTAGCCGACGAAGTGCACGCGCTGGGGATCGGCGAGGGACTTCAGTTGGTTCACGTAGTGGTTGTCGCCCCGTCCGGCGATCAGCAGCGAGGCATCCTCGCCGCGCGCCTGGAACTGCTCGATCAGCCATTCCACGCCCTTGTTCGGGGTCAGAGCGCCGATGAAGCCGAAGCGCAGCGGGCGCCGTCCGCTTGAAGGCGGTGCTACGGGCACCTCCGCCATCGGCGAGCCGTTGTAGACCACGTGGGTCTGGCTGCCGGCAAAGTACCCGGCATCGAGCAGCGCATTGAGCTGGTAGCGACTGACGCCGACTACCGCATCGACCTCGCTCGAAGCCGATGCATGGGAGCGTCGCAGCAGCGCACAGGACGCGCACTGCTGCTCGCAGTGCCGGCCCTTGTTGAAGCGCACGCCGCGCGGGCAGGTCAGGTACTGGTCGTGAAGTATCTGGACCAGCGGCAGGCCGGCATCGCGGATCGCATCCCAGGCGGAGATCGACCAGCCCGACAGGTTATGGCAGACCACCACGTCCGGTTCGACCTCTTCCAGAACCTTCGCCAGAAGATTGCGCATACGGCGGTTGTAGCGGTCCAGCCCGTGCCAGGCGAGGCGCTTCAGCGTGCCATGGCGCTTCTCGTCGAACGGCCAGTAGAGATTGCGCAGGCCAGCGCGCAGTACCGCCACACCGTTCAGCGTCTCGCGCTGAAGGCCCGCGTCGGGCCCGGTGCAAAGCACCTGCACGTCGTGGCCACGCCCGCGCAGGCCCTCGGCCATGTGCTGCAGCATGACTTCCGTCCCGCCGCCGATGTGCGGGGCGTAGAGGGTGTTGAGCAGCATCACTCTCATAGCGGGTAGGCCCGGTTCATGCCGAGGCTGCCGGCCTCGCCGTCACGGATCGCCTGCAGCAGCAGGGCCAGTCGGCTGGCGCGACCATGGCGGCGGGCGAAGAAATGCAGCAGGCGAATGAACACCCAGCGGTTGAAGCGGTACATCAGCGGCGAGGTGACCCACAGGTTCTTGTCGAACCAGGCCTGGTTGCGCGCGGCGTAGTAGGCGCGCAGGTCGGAGCTGCCGAGCAGATAGGTCTCGTAGATGTTGGAGGTGCGCTCCTTGATGTTCCAGGAGTGTTCCAGGTCGTCCAGGCCCGCTTCGGGCACCAGGTAGAGGTGCCCGCCCAGGGCGCCGATGCGGAAGGTGTACTCGGTGTCGTCGGCGTAGAGCACCAGATCGCGGCGCGGCAGGCCGATGCGGCGGAACAGGTCGGCATGCCCGAGCAGGCCGCCATAGTAGGCAAACGGCAGCTCCAGCAGCGGCTGCGCCGGGCGCGGTTTCGGCTTGCCCCAGGGCGTGCGTCGCCAGAGCTTGTAGGGCAGCTGGCGGACATGGAAGCCGAAGTAGCTGGAGCGCGGCGGCGCGATGAAACGGGTCGGCACGCCGGAGGCGACGTCGGCCTGGTGGGTGGGACGGAAGCCCAGCACGGCGGTGTTGTCGGCGCCATGGCGCAGGGCGCAGTCGATCAGGCGTTGCTTGAGCAGGGGGAACGAACCCGGCGTCGGGGCGTTGTCGTCATCCATCAGCCAGATGAAATCGCAGCCGGTCTTCAGCGCGGCCTCGATGCCCACGGCATAGCCGTTGGCCGAGCCGGTGTTGCTGTCCAGTTCGATCACCTGCACGCGGTTGGGCCAGAGCATGAACAGCTGGTCAAGCTCAGCCACCGAGGCATTGCTCACGACGATGGCGCGGGTGATGTCCTTCTCGCGGAAGGCACGCGCCAGCAGTTCCTGCAGGTAGTCCAGGCGATCGCCATAGGTCAGCGTCACCAGCACGGTCGATCCATTCATCTCGCCACTCCTCCTTGTACCTGGCCTTGTCTGGGGTGTGCGCCTCAGGCGCGCCAGCCGTCGTTGCCGCTCAGCGCCGAGAGCTGGCTGAGCGGGACCCGGATGCGTTGTTCGCGTTGCAGCAGGTTGAGCAGGATCAGGGCGCGTTCGGTGCCATCGTCACAGAGGAAGATGGCCTCCACTTCGCAGTCGCCGGAGCACTTCAGGCGCACTATCTGACCTTCGTGGAAGCCACTGGAGGGGCGCTCGGGCATCGCCGCCAGGCGCTCGCGGATCCCTTCCACCAACTCGTCGGCCACTGCCAGCGGCTGCGCGCCGAAGCTGACGATGCGCGCTACGCCACGGGTGGAGCGGATCGGGAACCAGTTGTCATGCTGCTGATCGAGGCGGATGAACAGGTAGCCGGGGAACAGCGGCTGCGGCCGGCTGCCCTGCTTCACCACCGGGCGGTAGCAGGAGAAACCCTGGCGACCGAGGTTCTCCTCGGCGCGCAGTTCCTGGTGCGGTTTGGTCTGGATCAGGTACCAGCGATACTGCGCGGCTTGCAGGCCAACGCTGACAGCGGAATTCATGATTCGTACTCCCCAAGAAGGTCCGACGAGGGAGCGGGTCGCTCCAGGGTGTAGCGGCCTAGCAACCGCTGCATCTCGTCCGGCGGGTTGAACATCAGCACGTCGATGATCGACAGGCTGGGGACGAAATCCGGGCTGAACTGGGGGTAGCTCAGCTCGTCCATGCGCAGGAACTGCAACTCCAGGCCATGGGCCTGGAACACATCGGGCGAGTACAGGTGGCGACCGCCCTCCGGGTTGAGGTAGATGTCGCCGCCGCTCTGCTTCACCGCCTCGATCAGGCGCTGGTCGCGGCCGATGTCCTCGGCCAGCTCCAGCTCCGAGGCCCGCACCATCGGCGTGTCGATGCCGATGTAGTGGCAGATGCGGCGGATCGAGTGCTCGGCGAAGTGCGACAGGTTGCGTTCGGGGTGCTCGAGGATTTCCTCCAGCAGCGGCATTACCTGCTCGTAGCACGGCGCTCGGTGGTAGGCATGGCGAATGGTGTGCAGCAGCCGCCGGTTGCTCAGCTGCATCTGCTCGCTAAGCCTGCGTTCGTTGATCGCCTGGGTCTGCGAGCCCTGCTCCAGGGGAAAGCTGAACTGCCAGATCTTCCCGCCGACCAGCAGGCGATTACGGTTGATCCACCCACGCCGGGTGTACTGCAGGCTGTCGCCGAGAATGAACAGGCCGCTCGCGGCGATCAGCTGGAAGTACCCCAGGTAGGGGAACAAGTACGGCTGCATGAGGCTGACGATATGGACCATGGCTGCATCCTTTCCCTAGATTCCTTTTTCAGTCCTTGGCGTCATAGCGGTAGGCGTAGGCGCCGTAGTCGTATGCCGCCGTCGAAGCCTTGCGTTTCACACCGTTGAGGATGGCGCCCTGCAGGTGGATGCCGCTCTGCGCCAGGCGCCGCCGCGCGGTGTCGATCTCGCTCGCCGGGCTCTGGCCGAAGCGCGTCACCAGCAGGCAGATGCCGCACAGCCGGCCGACCAGGGCGGCGTCGGTCACCGCCAGCACCGGCGGGGTGTCGACTATCACCAGGTCGTACATCGACGAGGCATCGCGCAGCAGTTGGGCGAAGTTGTCGTGCATCAGCAGTTCGGACGGGTTGGGCGCGGCGAAGCCACAGGAGATGAAGTCCAGCTCCGGTACCTCGGTGGGCAGGATCACTTCGCTCAGCGGACGGTGCGAACTCAGCGCGTCGGACAGGCCGTGGCGCGGGGTCAGGCCGAATACCCGGTGCAGGTAGCCCTTGCGCATGTCGGCGTCGATCAGCAGGGTGCGCAGGCCCGATTGCGCGACGATGGCCGCGAGGTTGCTGGAGACGAACGACTTGCCGGCGCCCGGTGCCGGGCTGGTGAGCATCACCACGTTGTTGCGCGCTTCGAGCAGGGCAAAGTGCAGGTTGGTACGCAGGCTGCGGATCGCCTCGTTGGCCAGGTCTCCGGGGGCGGACGCGGCGAGCAGCTTGGGCGTGTGGCCGAGGATGTCGCTCTTGCGCTCCTTCTCCAGGCGCTCCTGCTGCCGCGAGTAGGGAACCGCGGCGAGCACGGAGAGGCCCAGCTGCTCGATCGCCTCGGGATTCTCCACGCCACGGTAGAAGGCCTGGCGCAGGAACAGGATGCCGAGGGCAACGCAGAAACCGAGCAAGGTCGCGAGCAGCACGATGACCTTGCGCATGGGCTTGGCCGGTTGCTCGACGTTGGCCTGGGCGGTGTCGATCACGCGCACGTTGCCGATGGTGCCGGCGCGGATGATGTCCTGCTCCTGGGCCTTGTTCAGCAGGCTGGTGTAGGTCTGCCGGGTGACCTGCATGTCACGGGACAGGCGCAGCAGTTCCTGCTGGGTGGCCGGCAGGGTCTGGATGCGTTTCTGCAGTTGCGCCTTGCGGTCTTCCAGGCTGGACATCTGTTTGAGCAGGGCCTGGTAGGTCGGGTGCGACGGGGTGTAGAGACGGTCGTAATCGGCACGCTTGAGCTTGAGTTCGGAGAGCTGGTTGTCGATGCCCACCACCTGGTCCAGTACGCCGCGGGTCTCGACGCTGATGTCGGCGGACTTGGCTGTGGTCTGGTAGGCGTTGTAGGCGTTTTCGGCGCGCTCCAGGTCCAGGCGCACCACCGGCAGCTGCGAGCGCAGGAACTGCAGGCGCTGGGAAGCTTCGGCGGAGCTGCGTTCGACGTTCTGCAGCACGTAGAGGTGGCTGATCTTGTCGAGGATGCGGTCAGCCTGCAGCGGGCTCGGATCTTCCAGGGTCATGTAGATGATCCCCGAGTCCTTGCCGGCCTCGACCACCTTGAGCAGTTTCTGATAGTTCAGGGTGGTGGTCAGCAGACGGTTCTTGGCCACGATGAACTCGGTGCCGGGGCGCGCCACCAGTTCGTCCACCTCGATGCTGAAGCCCTTCTCCAGCACCGGCTTCTTCAGCTCGCCGCGAAGGATCAGCTGGTCGTCGGCGTTGAGCAGGTGGTAGGCGTCGCCGCCATCGGCCACCAGGGTCAGCGGCTCGCCCAGGTACTCCTCCGGCACATCGAGGGAGAACACCTTGATCTGCTCGCCACCCCAGCCATAGGAACCCATGCCCAGCCAGGGCGCGGACAGAGCGTCACCGGCTTCGGGCTGGTAGCGCCGCGCCAGGTAGTCACCGATCAGCGGCAGGTGCTTGGGCTTGGCGATGATGTCCAGCTTGAGCAGCTCGACCGCCTTGCCGAGCACCGCGCGGGACTTCAGCAGCTCGATCTCGGTGGCAGCGATGGACACGGAGTCGGGGCGGTTGATCACCTCCGGCGTGCCGTTCAGGCCGTTCTTCTTCTGCTCGATCTGGATCATCGCGCCGGAAACGTAGATCGGCGTGGCGATCACCGCGTAGAAGAGCCCGAGCACGGCGAACAGGCCGGTGACGGCGAGGATCATCTTCTTGTGATCGAACAGCAGGCGCAGCAGGCCGGCCACATCGATGCGGGTGTCCTGGAGCGTTTCCAGGGACGAGCGGGGCATGACACTCATGGACTTCCATCCTCCATTGAGGTGGCGCGGCTCAGCGCGCCGAAATCGGGTTCAGCCGCTTGAGCAGGTTGGCGCCGTGGTTGCCGATCAGCAGCAGGAAGGCCTGCACCTTGCGCATGGGCGAGACGGCGGCCATGGACATCCGGCAGACCTGCATCAGGAAGTATTCGTTGAGCTCCTGATTGCCCAGGCGCTGGTAGTAGCGCGACAGGCAGTAGTAGGTGTGCAGGGTCATCTGCTGCTGCACGCGATCGGCCTGCATGGAGAAGATCCCGCCCTGGTGAACGCGGTAGGCCGCCGGGCGGATTTCCTCGATGAAACGGCCCTTGCCGAAGGCGCCCAGCAGCGACCACCAGCACAGGTCGACCATGCGCGTGGTGCGCAGCTCCTCGGGCATCTCGGTGAGGACATTGCGGAAGCAGGTGGTGAGGGTGGAGATCGGCCGGGCCTTCTGCAGGTCCAGGCGGCTGGCGTCGCGGCGGTACTTGCCGGTGAGCTGCCGGGGCTTGATCACACCGTCCTCGTTGTAGGTGTAGGCGTCGTGGTAGGTGATCACGTAGTCCGGGTTCTTCTCCAGGAAGTCGACCTGGATCTGCAGTTTGCGCGGGTCGGTCCAGAAGTCGTCGCCCTCGCAGTAGGCGATGTAGCGGCCACGGCATTTCTTGAACACCGGCAGGCCGTGGGAGACGCCTTTCGAGTACTGGTTTTCCTTGTGGAAGATCGGCTTGATGATGTGCGGGTAGCGCGCGGCGTAGTCGGCGATCAGCTCGCTGGTGCCGTCGTTGGAGGCGTCGTCGTTGACCAGCACTTCAAAGCGGAAGTCGGTGACCTGCTCGAGGAAGCTGTCCAGCGTGCGGCCGATGTAGTTCACCTGGTTGTAGGCCAGGCAGACGATGCTCAGAAGAGGCTTGGGGTCTTCCGGCCAGTTGGAGAGGATCTGCAGCTCGGAGCGGATATCCATGTCTAGACACTCGGCTTGTGGGACGGTTTGAACAGGCGCAGCAAAGCCGGGGCAGAGCCCACGCCCACGAGAAACAGGGTGATCAGGCCGCACACGGCCAGCGCCGCCAGCAGCCACAGGCGCTCGCCGGAGCGGGCCAGCAGCGCGTAAAAGGGCTCGCTGAGCAACAGGCCGGCGGCGCTGAGCGCGGCGATCTGCAGGGTGTCGCGCAGCCACGGGCCATGCAGGCCCGGAGCGAAGGCGTGGTGCACGATCGCCGGCCAGATCAGGAACGACACCAGGCGCAGGCCGAACCAGCACAGCGCCACGCCGAGCACGCCATAGAGGTAGGCGCTGGCGATCACCAGCGGCACGGTCACCAGGGTGGAGATGACCGTGTACCAGACGTGCATGCGCAGCAGGCCGTGGGCGTATTGCAGGTAGAACTGGAAGCTGGCCACCGCCAGCAGGCCTGAGCCGAGTACGTACCAGGCCAGGATCGGCCGGCACCAACTGGCGGCCACGGCATCGCCGCTCCAGGCCAGAACCAGGTCATGACCATGAGCGGCGATCACCGCGACCATCGGGAACAGCAGCACACAGACGAAGCGGTTCGCCTTCAGATAGAGCTGCTGCATGTCTTCGTGGCGTTGTTCGGCGACCAGCACGGTCATGCGCGGCAGCAGCGACTGCGCCAGCGGATTGACCAGTGTGAGGACGCCGCCGGAAATCAGCGCCACCAGGGAGAAGTAACCGTACTGTTCAAGCGGCAGCAGGCTCGACAGCAGGACCTTGTCCAGCTGCGTGAGTACGATCCACAGGCAGGAGGTGAAGGACATGCCCAGGGCAAAGGGCAGCACCGGGCGCACCGTGTCCCAGCAGAAGCGGGTCAGCAGGCGCACGTCCATCCACAGGTAAGCCTTGCCGCCCAGCAGCAGCGCCTCGACCAGCGACACCGCGACCTGGAACTGGAAGAACACCAGCGGGTCCTGGCTGACCTGCGCCACCAGCAGCAGGCCGCCGAAGTAGCGCAGGGTGGTAATGAACACGTTCACCGCGTTGATGAAGCCATGCAGTTCCTGCCCCTGCAGCGCGCTGCGGTACAGGGTGGCGTACAGCCGCAGAGCCACCAGCAGGCCCATCAGGCTGATGCACTGCGCGACCAGCTCGGGCGAGAGTTGCTGCACATTGAGCCACTGTCCGGCGACCCAGTGGCTGCCGCCCCAGACCGCCAGGCTGCTGAGGACAGTCAGCGGCAGCAGGATCAGCTCGAAGGAGCGCAGCAGGCGGGCCTGCTCCTGGCCCTCGCCGCTGAGCCCGCGGCCATGGGCAACCTGGCGCACCAGCGCCGGCGACAGGCCCATGTCCAGCAACAGCAGCCAGCTCTGCAGCACCGCGAAGAAGCCGATCAGGCCGTAGGCCTCGGCCCCCAGGTGGCCGAGGTAGAACGGCTGGATCAGGATGCCGATGACGATGGCGTACGCCTGCCCTGCGTAATTGATCAGGGTGTTGCGGACCATCGACAGCGAGCGTGCGGTGCGCATGATCGTCCCCTTACACCGCGACGGCGACGCGGCCGCTTTCCAGCAGCAGCACTTCGATCACCGCGCGCTGGATCTCCTGCGGCAGACCCGGGTACAGCGGCAGACAGAGGATGCGCTGGCTCAGCTCGCGGGACAGCACTTGCGGCACCTGCGGGGCGAGGTAATCGAGGGTATCCAGCGACGGGTAGAAGTAACGCCGCGGGTTGACCCCGATCTCGTTCAGCGCGGTACGCACGCGCAGCACCTGGGCTTCGTCGCGCAGGCCGATGGGGTAGTAGCTGTTGTTCAGCCGCGCGTAGCTCTCGCTGGCCTGCAGGTCGTAGTAGCCGCTGAGGGCTGCGGTGTAGCGGGCGGCGATCTCCTCGCGCTGGGCGAGGATGCTGTCGATCTCGTCGAGCACGCACAGGCCCATGGCGGCGGAGAACTCGTTGAGCTTGGCGTTGATCCCCAGGCCGACGATCTGGTCGACGCCGGCGATGCCGAAGTTGCACATCAGGCGGATCTGCTTCGCCAGCTCGTCATCGGAGGTGACGATGGCGCCGCCCTCGATGGTGTGGAACAGCTTGGTGGCGTGGAAGCTCAGGGTGGTGGCGTCCCCCCAGGCCAGCACCGACCGGTCGCGGTAGCGCGAGCCGAAGGCGTGGGCGCCGTCGTAGATCACTTTCAACTGGTTGCGCTGGGCCACCGCCTGAATCTCCTCCACCGCACAGGGATTACCGAACACGTGGGTGGCGACGATGGCGGTGGTATCCGGCGCAAGGCTGGCTTCGATGCGAGCAGGGTCGAGGTTCCAGGTCCGCGGGTCGATGTCGGCGAAGCGCGGGCGGATGCTCTCCCACTGCAGCGTGCTGCTGGTGGCAACGAAGCTGAAGGGGGTGGTCACGGCACTGCCGGTCACGCCCAGGGCCCGGTAGGCCACTTGCAGGGCGATGGTGCCGTTGTTGGTCAGAATCACATGGCGAACGCCGAAGTAGTCCTGCAGGCGCTCTTCCAGTTCCGTGACGAAGGGGCCGTGGTTGGTGATCCAGCCGGAGGCATAGATCTGGTCCACGTAGGCCTTGAACTTCTCCGGGTTGCCCAGGTAGGTCTTGGTCACATTGATCACGGTCGCATCCCTCTCTTGGATGGAAAGTCCGTTGGCTGTCGAGCTGGCGCGCGCCGCTCAACCCAGTGCCGACAGCGCGAAGGGCGCGTCGTCGATGCCGGTGTGGCTGTGGTCTCGAGAAGCTTGCTCGGCTTGCGTTGCGCGGTTGGCCAGGTGCTCCTGCAGGGCCTCGATGACCCGGCCGCTGGCGTCGTTGTGGAACTGCCAGACGCCGTAGATACGGCTGTCGAAGGAGCGCTCGCTGCCCAGCATCGGGTTGGCCGCAAGGCCCGATCCGAGGCCGAAGCTGTAGAGGCCGGGAATCGGCCGGCCGGTGTGGTCGCGCAGGCAGCCGGCGGCGTCGGAGTCCAGCCCGCCCTTGCTCTCGCGCACCTGCAGCGGCTCGCCGTTGGCGCGGCGCAGGGCTGGCAGGCACGGCTGGTAGCCGATGGCCTGGACAAACACGCCATCGTCGCTGCAGCACTGCTCCAGGCGTTCGCGCGCGGCAGGTGAGCGATCTTCCAGGCACAGCAGCTCGACCTTCACCCGGGTGCCGCTGACCACGCCATTCGAGAGCACGTCGGTGCCGACCTGGTGGGCGCGGTAGCGCAGGCCACCGGAGCGGTTGACCCGACCGGACACCGGGCAGACATCCATGCCCTCGTCCACCCCGTAGCCGGCCGCGCGAGCTTCCTCGACACTCTCGAAGAACAGGCGGATCGGCGCGCGGTGCAGCAGGGTGATCTGCTCCAGGCCCAGGCAGTCCAGGGCGCAGGCAAGGTTATCGAGGATCGAGAAGGCACTGTGGGAACCACCGACCACGGTGAAGCGAGTGCCCGGGGTCACCCGGTCGCCGAACAGCTCTACCAGCTCGGCGGCGTTCAGGCTCAGCAGCGCATCGGAGGAGTAGACCGTGGGGCCGTCATGGGACAGGTGCAGGTCCTGCTCGGCCAGGCTCCAGTTCAGGTACTCGCGGTTCTGCCGGCCGCCCAGGTTCATCACCAGCGCGCCTGCGTCGATCTGCGCGGTATGAGAGCCGCTGCGCAGCGCCAGCTGGAAGCTGCCGTCGTCCAGTGCAGTGATCTTTTCGATACGCGTACCCAGCGCCACTTCGACCCCCAGGTGCTCGGTGACGTAACGCATGAACAGCGTCGAGGCATGCGCCAGCAGCTCGCCCACCTGGGTGAGCATCGGCGCGCCATGGGGATCGTTCTGCAGGGCGCGGAACGCCTGGGAATGCGCCAGCGGCGCAAAGATGGGCAACAACGCCGGATCGCGCAGGCAATCGAGGAACACATCGCCCACCGAGTTGGCAGTAATGTGGTAATCCCCCAACCGGCCACGACCGACCGCCAGTGCAGCGTCCACCACCAGAAGGCCATCGCGGGCGAGACTCGCCAGCGCACCGGTCTTGTAGGCGTTGAACAGGAAGCCCATGCCTGCCGGGCCGGCGCCGCCGACCACACAGGCATAGTTGGAACGAAGCGATTGCTCGGCCATCAGCCTTGACTCCCAGCGCGGCGGGGCGCGCGGCTCTCGTGAGGCCGGCGCTGTCGGCCGGCAGGGTGGCAGCGCTCGCGCCGGAATTCCGTCACTCGCGGCACAGCCGCCGTCGCGCGGGCCTTCTTCGGGAAGGTCACGGGAGTCAGTTCGGAATGGATGGCGAACGCCTGCAGAAGAACTTCGGCACGGCGCAGAAGTTGCTGTTTCAGAAATGAAACGAACACTGTCTGGCGCGGCTTAATCTCAGGGGAAAGTTCATGTTTGTTACACAACAAGGAGCCGGCATAACAAAATTTCGAACTAACGGAATCAGCTCGACTAAACTTTTCATTAACGCCTCGGGGATTGGCGTCAAACTCCCGCAGTTTCATCAGCGAAACACTTCCCGCCCGGAAAGCGTCGCTCTTTCTGCTTGTTTCAACGGCGCGATAAGTGCCGTCGTTTTCCATTGTTTCAGCGGCCATCGTCACTCACTCCAGTCCAGGAGGTGCTCTACGCCGGGCCAAATTGAAAATTCGAAGACAAGGCTACCGCCCGAGTTCGAATGACCCGATTCGATTAACGACAATCAACTGTTCGTCCCTGGAGTGGCCGTTACTTTTCGCTGGGCAAAGCTACCGCCCCTCGGCCAAGTTCCGAAAATCTGGAAAAACAAAAAGCAAAAATCTATCGCGCTTCCGCAGCGAGAGGCTGGCGAAAGTTGTCAGGCAGCGATAGGAAAATGACAGGAAGAAGAGGTGGCAGAATCTTCCATGACCTTACTGCTCGTGCGACTGCTCCCTGAGGTGTCTCATCCGGACACCACACGATATTGCTATGTGGATAGTAATAGTGGGGGGGACGAAGGCATGTCAACGTAGGAAGCAGTCCTACGCCGGGATTCCGACAGAAGGCAAATCACGCTCCGTAAGCTATTGATTTATAACGCGCCATAAAGCCGACACAGGCATTTTGACAGCAGAAACATACAGCCCCGAATCTGAGAAAAAGGGATTAATCAGAAAGTATTAATGTTTCCACCGCGGACAGGCTGGAGTGTTTCATCCCTGAACAATGCGGTCCTTGCCGGTGCGTTTCGCCTGATACAGGGCCGCATCGGAACGGCTGTAGAGCGCGGAAAGATTCTGGTCATCGGGCTGTAGCAGAGTCAGCCCCTGGCTGATGGTGACGCTGAAGAAATGCTCGGCTTCGTTGAAGCGCAGGCGCTGTACTTCCCGCTGCAGGCGCTCGCCGATCTGCCGCGCCATGCTCTCGTCGCACCCCGGCAGCAGCACGGCGAATTCCTCGCCGCCGATACGGCCGAACAGGTCGCCGCGACGCAGCGCGCCCGCCCCGCTCTGGGCGATGCGCTGCAGGACCACGTCACCGACCTGGTGGCCGTAGACGTCGTTGATCTTCTTGAAGTCGTCCACGTCCAGCAGCAGGAACGCCAGCGGCGTGGAGGTCGCCTTGCAGTCGCGGAAGGCCTGCTCGGCACTGTCGAAGAAGTAGCGGCGGTTGCTGCTCTGGGTCAGCACGTCGGTGGTGGCCAGGCGGTGCAGCTCGGTTTCCAGGTGCTTCTTGTCGGTGATGTCCTCGGCGATGCCGACGATCATCAACGGCAGGCCCGCGTCGCTGTGCTGGCTGACGAAGCATTTGTCGCTGAGCCAGCGCACTTCGCCGTCGGCGCGCAGGATGCGGTATTCGCGCTGCTCGATGGCGCCGCGCTGCAGCACTTCCTGCAGGGTGCTCTGGGCGTAGTCCAGGTCATCGGGATAGATGCAGTTGCGCCACTCGTTGTAGTCCGCCAGCAGCAGTGCGGCGGAGCGGCCGAAGATGCGCTCGTACGCCGGGCTGACATAGACCATGCGCTGGGCCTGCCAGTCGAAGGCCCAGAGTACCGAGTTCACGCTGGCCAGCAGCGCGCTGAAGAGCTGTTCGCGCTCCTTCAGGCGCGTCACCTCGGCACGACTGTGCAGCAGCGCCAGCAAGGCCTCTTCCTGATCGGCCGGCAATTTATTCTCATCCATGTATCAGCATCCTCCCGCTCATTGACCGGGGCTATGACCGCAAACTACGCCAGGCTGCTGCAAATTAAACGAAAAGCCCGCCGAACGGCGGGCTTTTCTGAGACACATCTCTCAACGTCCTAGGACGTTTCCGCCAATCAGACGGCCGGACGCAAGGAATAGGTCTTCAGTTGCTCGGCAAACTCGCGCAGGGACTGGATACCGCTGGCTTCCGCCTCGTGCACCCACTGCTTGATCGCGGCGAGCATGTCGTGGCCGTTGGCGCTGGTTTTCACCCAGATCTGCTGCAGGGCCAGGCGCTTCTCGTAGATCACCTGCAGGGACTGGCTCTGCGCGAGCAGGTCCTGGATGCGCGCATGGTGGCGCTCTTCCAGCAGGCTGGTTTCACGCGAGAGCAGGCGCTTGGCGCGGCGGAACAGGTGGCGTACCGACTCGTCGGCCTTGGCCAGTTCCTGCTTCACCAGCGGGCCGATCACCAGCTTGCGGTACTGGGCCATGATCTGGAAACGGTTGTTGAGGATGGCCATGGCGGTGTCCATGTCCAGGTTGCCCTTGCCTTCCACGCGGTGCGCGATGGGAGCCACGCGGGCGACCTTGGCCAGGCGCAGGAAGCTGAACACCTTGATCCAGGCCCAGCCCAGGTCGAATTCCCACTTCTTCACCGACAGCTTCGCCGAGTTCGGGTAGGTGTGGTGGTTGTTGTGCAGTTCCTCACCGCCGATCAGGATGCCCCAGGGCACGAGGTTGGTGGCGGCGTCGCGGCATTCGAAGTTGCGGTAGCCCACGGCGTGGCCCAGGCCGTTGATGACGCCGGCGGCCCACACGGGGATCCACATCATCTGCACGGCCCAGACAGTCATGCCGAGCACGCCGAACAGGGCGAGGTCGATGATCGCCATCAGCACGATGCCACCGATGGGGTAGCGCGAGTAGACGTTGCGCTCGATCCAGTCTTCCGGGCAGTTCTTGCCGTAGATACGCAGGGTGTCGGGATTCTCCGCCTCCTTGCGATACAGCTCGGCGCCGGTGCGCAGCACGGTACCCAGGCCCTTGTACACCGGGCTGTGCGGGTCTTCGGCAGTTTCGCACTTGGCGTGGTGCTTGCGGTGGATGGCGGTCCACTCGCGGGTGTTCATGGCCGTGGTCATCCACAGCCAGAAACGGAAGAAATGCTGCAGCGCCGGATGCAGCTCGAGCGCGCGGTGCGCCGAGTAGCGGTGCAGATAGACGGTGACGCTGACGATGGTGATATGCGTCAGGACCAGGGTGACTGCCACCAGTTGCCACGGCGACAGGTCAAGGAAACCGTTGTACCACATAGGCGATACTGTACCTCGGAAGGGGGTAGAACTACGCCCTGCTGGGCGCGCTGTACCGGGAAAAGACAGCCGCATTATCACCAAGCAGGTCCGGATTACCATCCGGTCTTTTAGATACGAATGTGGCCACGTGGCCATCATTTATACTGCACAGCCAATAAATCCAACCCACTACCGCATGAATCCTCGCCTCAGCGCCTTGCGCATCAGTCTGTTGTACCTGGCCCTGGGCTCCCTCTGGGTGCTGCTCAGTGACCAATGGTTACAAAAGCTGCTCATCGATCCCGCTTCGCTGATGTACTGGATGGAGGTGAAGAAGTACCTGTTCCTGGCTATCACCTCACTCGTGCTGTTCTTCCTGCTCTGGCGGCACTTTCGCCGGCAGCACGCCGCCTTCGCCGCGCTGGCCGACAAGGAGCAACGCCTGAGCCGCGCCTTCGCGGTGGTCGAGGACGGCATCTGGGACTGGGACCTGGAGACCCAGCGCGTCCATTATTCCTCCGGCTACGCCAACCTGCTCGGCCTGCCCCTGGAGCACCTGAGCGATGACCTGCTGCTGTGGGAAAATCGCCTGCACCCGGAAGACCGCGCGCGCGTCCTGGCCCTTCACCAGGATTGCCTCCAGGGCCTGAGCACGCGCCTGGAGTGCGTCTACCGCATCCGCCACAGCGACGACACCTACCGCTGGGTTCGCAGCAGCGGCCGCCTGACCCGCGGCGAGGACGGCAGCCCGCTGCGCCTGACCGGCGTCAACCGTGACATCACCCACCAGCGCAGCAACGAAGACCACCTGCGCCAAGCCGCCGCCGTGTTCGAGGCGACCCAGGAAGGCCTGCTGGTGACCGACGCGCGCGGCGTGATCGTGCACACCAATCCGTCCTTCTCGCGCATCACCGGCTACAGCGCCGAGGACGTGCTCGGCGGCCAGCCGTCGCTGCTCAAGTCCGGTCGCCAGGACGACGCCTTCTACCAGCGCATGTGGACCGCCCTGCACGAGAACGGCGTGTGGAGCGGCGAGATCTGGAACCGCCGCAAGAGCGGCGAGGTGTACCCGCAGTGGCAGCACATCCGCGCCGTGCGTAATGACGAGGGCGAGCTGACCCACTACGTCGCGGTGTTCTCCGACCTCAGCAGCCTCAAGCGCTCGCAGCACGAACTGGATTTCCTCGCCCACCATGACCCGCTGACCGGCCTGCCCAACCGCCTGCTGCTGCGCGAGCGCATCGAGCAGGCGCTGGCCCGTGCCGAGCGCGAACAGAGCGGCGGCGCACTGCTGAGCATCGACCTCGACCACTTCAAGCACATCAACGACAGCCTCGGCCACACCATCGGCGACCTGCTCATCCGCGCGGTGGCCAAGCGCCTGGAAGACTGCCTGGACGAACGCTGCTCCCTGGCGCGACTGGGCGGCGACGAGTTCGCCGTGGTCCTCGAAAGCCAGCAGCCGCACCACGCCAGCAGCCTCGCCCAGCGCCTGCTGGAAGCGATGAGCGCGCCCTTCGAGGTCAATGAACAGATCATCTACATGTCGGTGAGCCTGGGCGTCAGCCTGTTCCCCGAGGACGCGCGCAACGTTGACCACCTGCTGCAGCACGCCGACGCCGCGCTGTTTCAGGCCAAGGCCAGCGGGCGCAACCTCTACGCCTTCTATACCCCCGAGCTGACCGCCCGCGCGCGCTCCCACGTGCAGGTGGAATCAGCGCTGCGCCACGCGCTGGACCACGACGAACTGCGCCTGTACTTCCAGCCGGTGCACGACCTGGCCACCGGCCGCATGGTCGGTGTCGAGTCGCTGGTGCGCTGGCAGCACCCGAGCCAGGGACTGATTGCGCCCAGCGAGTTCATCCCGGTGGCCGAGGAAAGCGGCCTGATCACCGCCATCGACGCCTGGGTACTCGACCAGGCCTGCCGGCAGATGCGCCAGTGGCTGGACGCAGGCATCGACCTGGACTTCATCGCGGTCAACGTCTCCAGCCGGCTGTTCGGTCGTGGCGGCCTGGAAGAGCGCGTGGCCCTGGCCCTGGAGCAGAGCGGCCTGGAGCCGCATCACCTGGAGCTGGAAGTCACCGAAAGCGCGGTGATGGAGAACTTCGACCAGGCCCTGGAGCTGCTCTGCCAACTGCGCCTGCTGGGCGTGCACCTGGCCATCGACGACTTTGGCACCGGCTATTCCTCGCTGATGCGCCTCAAGCGCATGCCGGTACACAAGCTGAAGATCGATCAGGGCTTCGTCGCCGGCCTGCCGGACGAATCCGAGGATGCCGCCATCGCCTGCGCGGTGATCGCCCTGGGCCAGAGCATGGGCCTGCAGGTGGTCGCCGAGGGCATCGAGCGGCCCGACCAGGCCGCCTTCCTCCTCACCCACGCCTGCGATTTCGGCCAGGGGTACTGGTACGGCGCACCGCAGCCGGCCACCGAGCTGCTGGCACAATTGCCGCGCGACCCCGCATGAAATCGCGTTAAAAACTTTCGGATATATAAAAATTCTTAAACAGTATTTTTAAGAATATCCAGCTCCTGCCTAAGATGCGCTCACACCGCACGCGCCGACGATGAAACGGCCGGTGGTAAACCCACTAGGAGCAGATACCCATGAGCGCAACCCTCCGTAGCCTGGACGGCCAGGACGAAGCCAACATCCTGCGCGAAGTGCAGAGCGCCCTGCGTGGCCTGCGTTTCGGCGCCGTCGAGATCACCGTGCACAACGGCCAGGTCGTGCAGATCGAGCGCAAGGAAAAATTCCGCCTGCAGCAGAGCCCCGGCAAACCTGCCTGAGCCGACGCGCCCCTGTATTAAGGGGCATGACTGGACCACCGGAGCGTCGCCATGACCGCACTGCCCCACCGGTACTGCAGCAGCCAGCCACGAATGCGTGGCTGAGATCGCCCCCGAAAGACCCTGCCAAACAAACATAAAGAACTGCATTTTTTTCAGGAGCTGCACATGTCCATCCGCCGTTTCGCCCTGGCCGCACTGGCCAGCGCCCTCATCGCAGGCCCCGTTTCCGCCGCGACCCAACTGCTCAACGTTTCCTACGACCCGACCCGCGAGCTGTACCAGGCTTACAACGCCGCCTTTATCAAGCACTGGAAGGCCCAGGGCGGTGACGACCTGACCGTGCAGCAATCCCACGGTGGCTCGGGCAAACAGGCCCGCGCCGTGATCGACGGCCTGAAGGCCGATGTGGTGACCCTGGCCCTGGCCGGCGACATCGACGAACTGAACAAGCTGGGCAAGCTGCTGCCCGCCGACTGGCAGGCCCGCCTGCCCGACAACAGCACCCCCTACACCTCGACCATCGTGTTCCTGGTGCGCAAGGGCAACCCCAAGGGCATCAAGGACTGGGCCGACCTGACCAAGCAGGGCGTGGAAGTCATCACCCCGAACCCGAAGACCTCCGGCGGCGCCCGCTGGAACTTCCTGGCCGCCTGGGCCTGGGCGAAGAAGGAATACGGTAGCGACGAGAAAGCCCAGGAATACGTGCAGAACCTGTACAAGCACGTGCCGGTTCTGGACACTGGCGCCCGCGGTTCGACCATCACCTTCGTCAACAACAACATTGGCGACGTACTGCTGGCCTGGGAGAACGAAGCCTTCCTGGCCAAGAAGGAACAGGGCGGCGAGAACTTCGAGATCGTCGTGCCGTCGGTGTCCATCCTGGCCGAGCCGCCGGTGGCCGTGGTCGACAAGACCGTCGACAAGAAAGGCACCCGCAAGGTCGCCGAGGAATACCTGAAGTACCTGTACAGCGAAGAAGGCCAGCGCATCGCCGCGCAGAACTTCTACCGCCCGCGTGATGCCAAGGTCGCTGCCGAGTTCGCCAACCAGTTCCCGAAACTCAACCTGGTGACCATCGACAAGGACTTCGGCGGCTGGAAAGTCGCGCAGCCCAAGTTCTTCAACGACGGCGGCATCTTCGACAAGATCTACCAGGCGCAGTGATGTACCACCCGCCCGGCCTTGCGCCGGGCGGCCCGATCCGCGCGGGCCGGTGCACAGCCTGCGCGAAAAGGAAAACCCCCGCCCCATGGCGGGGGCTCAACGCGTTCATGAGAAAGGACAGACAATGTCGCGACGCATCTCCCCGGTCATACCCGGCTTCGGGCTGACTCTGGGCTACACCCTGGTGTATCTCAGCCTGTTGGTGCTGATTCCGCTGGGGGCCATGTTCCTCAAGACGACCCAGCTCTCCTGGGATCAGTTCTGGACCATCATCACCGCGCCGCGGGTCATCGCCGCGCTGAAGCTGAGCTTCGGCACCGCGCTGATCGCCGCCCTGATCAACGGCGTGATCGGCACCCTGCTGGCCTGGGTGCTGGTGCGCTACCGCTTCCCGGGACGCAAGATCATCGACGCGATGATCGACCTGCCCTTTGCCCTGCCCACCGCCGTGGCCGGCATCGCGCTCACGGCGCTGTATGCGCCCAACGGCCTGGTCGGCCGCTTCGCCACCGAGATCGGCCTGAAGATCGCCTACACCCCACTGGGCATCACCCTGGCGCTGACCTTCGTGGTGCTGCCCTTCGTGGTGCGCACCGTGCAGCCGGTACTGGCCGATATCCCGCGTGAAGTGGAAGAAGCCGCCGCCTGCCTGGGCGCCAAGCCGCTGCAGGTGTTCCGCCATGTGCTGCTGCCGGCGCTGCTGCCGGCCTGGCTGACCGGCTTCGCCCTGGCCTTCGCCCGCGGCGTCGGCGAGTACGGCTCGGTGATCTTCATCGCCGGCAACATGCCGATGAAGACCGAGATCCTGCCGCTGCTGATCATGGTCAAGCTGGACCAGTACGACTACACCGGCGCCACTGCCATCGGCGTGCTCATGCTGGTCGTCGCCTTCGTCCTGCTGCTGCTGATCAACCTGCTGCAACGCCGCATCGAAACACCCTGAGGAGCGCGCCATGAGTACCGCAAGCCTTTCCGCCGCGGCCGCTGCCAACGCTGCTCGCCGGGGTAATGTCTGGGGCCGCCGCGCCCTGATCGCACTGGCCTGGCTGGCCTTCGCCCTGTTCCTGCTGCTGCCGCTGTTCGTGGTGCTGAGCGAGGCGCTGAAGCAGGGCTTCGGCACCTTCTTCGACGCCATCCTGGAACCCGACGCGCTGGCCGCGCTGAAGCTGACGCTGATTGCCGTGGGCATCTCAGTGCCGCTGAACCTGGTGTTCGGCGTCGCTGCCGCCTGGTGCGTGACCAAGTTCGAGTTCCCCGGCAAGAGCATCCTGGTGACCCTGATCGACCTGCCGTTCTCGGTCTCGCCGGTGATCGCCGGCCTGATCTACGTGCTGCTGTTCGGCGCCCAGGGCTACTTCGGCGAGTGGCTGTCGGACCACGACATCCAGATCGTCTTCGCCGTGCCCGGCATCGTCCTGGCCACCCTCTTCGTCACCTTCCCCTTCGTCGCCCGCGAACTGATCCCGCTGATGCAGGAACAGGGCACCCAGGAGGAAGAGGCCGCGCGCCTGCTCGGCGCCAACGGCTGGCAGATGTTCTGGCACGTGACCCTGCCGAACATCAAATGGGGCCTGATCTACGGCGTGGTGCTGTGCACCGCGCGGGCCATGGGCGAGTTCGGTGCGGTGTCGGTGGTCTCCGGGCACATCCGCGGCGTCACCAACACCCTGCCGCTGCACGTCGAAATCCTCTACAACGAATACAACCACGTCGCCGCTTTCAGCGTCGCCACCCTGCTGCTGCTGATGGCCCTGGTCATCCTGCTGCTCAAGCAGTGGAGCGAGTCGCGCCTGTCCCGCACCAAAGTCAAAGCTGACGATGAATAAGTGAGAGCCACGCCATGAGCATCGAGATCCGTAACGTCAGCAAGAACTTCAACGCCTTCAAGGCGCTGAACGACATCAACCTCGACATCCACAGCGGCGAGCTGGTCGCCCTGCTCGGCCCGTCCGGCTGCGGCAAGACCACCCTGCTGCGCATCATCGCCGGCCTGGAAACCCCGGACGTGGGCAACATCGTGTTCCACGGCGAGGACGTCTCGCAGCACGACGTGCGCGATCGCAACGTCGGCTTCGTGTTCCAGCACTACGCGCTGTTCCGCCACATGACGGTGTTCGACAACGTCGCCTTCGGCCTGCGCATGAAGCCGAAGAAGGAACGCCCGAGCGAGTCGCGCATCGCCGAGAAGGTCCACGAACTGCTCAACATGGTGCAACTGGATTGGCTCTCCGACCGCTACCCGGAGCAGCTCTCCGGCGGCCAGCGCCAGCGCATCGCCCTGGCCCGCGCGCTGGCGGTGGAGCCGAAGATCCTGCTGCTCGACGAACCCTTCGGCGCCCTCGACGCCAAGGTGCGTAAAGAGCTGCGCCGCTGGCTCGCGCGCCTGCACGAGGAGATCAACCTGACCTCCGTGTTCGTGACCCACGACCAGGAAGAAGCGATGGAAGTCGCCGACCGCATCGTGGTGATGAACAAGGGCGTGATCGAGCAGATCGGCTCCCCTGGCGAGGTCTACGAGAACCCGGCCAGCGACTTCGTCTACCACTTCCTCGGCGACTCCAACCGCCTGCACATCGGCGGTGACGAGCACGTGCTGTTCCGCCCGCACGAAATCTCGCTGTCGCGCTCCGAAGTGGCCGAGCACCGAGCCGCCGAAGTCCGCGACATCCGCCCGCTGGGCGCGATCACCCGAGTGACCCTCAAGGTCGACGGCCAGGACGAGCTGATCGAGGCCGAAGTGGTGAAAGACCACGACAGCCTGACCGGTCTGGCCCGTGGCGAGACGCTGTACTTCAAGCCGAAGGCCTACCAGCCGGTGGCGAATATCTGATGCATCCGTAGACCTGCAGGAGCGTCCCATGGACGTGATCGCGGGCATGGCCCGCTCCTGCAGGTTCGCGTCGACCCTCGATCTTCCGTATCCTGCCCCGGTCCTTTTCACGCAAGGCCCGGCCATGTTCGACGCCCTCCCCCAGCACCTCGAACTGATCATCCTCACCTTCCTCCTCGCCGGCCTGGTGAAGGGCGTGGTGGGCCTCGGCCTGCCCACGGTCGCCGTCGGGCTGCTCGGGCTGATGATGCCGCCGATGCAGGCAGCCGCGATTCTCGTCGTGCCGTCCACCGTCACCAATATCTGGCAGCTCGCCGCCGGGCCGCGCTTCCTCGGGCTGCTCAAGCGGATGTGGGGCATGCTCGTCGGCATCGTCATCGGCACCCTGGTGGTGGGCTGGCTGCTGGCCGGGCGCAACTGGCCGGCAGCCACGCCGCTGCTGGGCGTCGCACTCATCCTCTATGCATTGCTGGGACTGTCGAGCAAGCGCTTCAGCGTGGCGCCGAAACACGAGCGCTGGCTGTCGCCGCTGATCGGCGTGATCACCGGCGGCGTCACCGCCGTGACCGGCGTCTTCGTGATTCCCGCCGTGCCGTTCCTGCAGGCTCTCGGGCTGGAGAAGGACGATCTGGTGCAGGCACTGGGATTGTCCTTCACCGTCTCGACGCTGGCCCTGGCGATCACCCTCAGCCAGCACGGCTCGCTGCTGCAGGCGGACGTGCTCGGCCTGTCCCTGCTGGCCCTGTTGCCGGCACTGGCGGGCATGTACCTGGGTACCTGGCTGCGCTCGCGCATCAGCCCGCTGGCGTTCCGCCGCTGCTTCTTCGGCGGCTTGCTGCTGCTCGGTGCCGACCTCGCCATCCGCGGGCTTTAACCCGTAGGGTGCAAAACGCCTAAGGCGTTATCCGCCATCCCGGCGGATAACCCAGGGGGGCCGTTGTCTACTTTTCGTCGAGATGCCGCAGCAGGAAGTCCCGGCTCGACTCGATGATCGCCTTCTGCGTCTTCTCGCTGGCAACCATCCGCGCCACGACCAGCGCGCCGACGCATTGCGCCAGCAACGCCCAGGCGTCTTCCGGCGAACCCAGCGCCTCGGCCCACGCCTGCTGCAACTCCACCAGCGCATCCTCGGCGCTCTGCCGCACGGACTCATCGGCGCGGGCGATCTCCGCGCCCAGCGCCGGAATCGCACAACCGGCGCCAGCGTCCTGCACGTGGGTAACGCTCAGGTAGCGCTTCAGGCCGCGCTCCAGGCGCGCACGATCGAGCACCTTGCCCTTGGCCGCGAGGCGCTCGACGCTCTGCTGCAACTCGCGCTCGACGATGGCGGCGAACAGTTCGTCCTTGGAGCCAAAGTGGTTGTAGAACGCCCCGCCGGACAAGCCCACCGCCTTCATCAGTCCGTCCACCCCGCTGGTGGCGAAGCCGCCCTGCTTGGCGAGCGCGCCGCTGCTGTCGAGCAGGCGCTGGCGGGTTTCTTCCTTGTGGGTGGCTGAGTAGCGCATCGGGGCGACTCCGGTGAAGCGGTTGACGTTGGAGCCGAGAGTAACATAACGTTCGTTTACCTAACGACCGTTTACCAAATTCGCGCAACCCTGAGGAAACGAGCATGTCGAACAAGAAAGTCGTCCTGGTCATCGGCGCCGGCGATGCCACCGGCGGCGCCATCGCCCGCCGCTTCGCCCGCGAGGGCTACGTCGCCTGCGTCACCCGGCGCTCGGCCGACAAGCTGCAGCCGCTGGTGGAGCAGATCCGCGCCGAAGGCGGCGAGGCCCACGGTTTCGCCTCCGACGCGCGCAAGGAAGAGGCGGTGATCGAGCTGGTGGAAACCATCGAGCGCGACATCGGCCCCATCGAAGCCTTCGTCTTCAACATCGGCGCCAACGTGCCCTGCAGCATCCTCGAAGAGACCGCGCGCAAGTACTTCAAGATCTGGGAAATGGCCTGCTTCTCCGGCTTCCTCACCGGCCGCGAAGTGGCCAAGCGCATGGTCAAGCGCCAGCGCGGCACGATCCTCTTCACCGGCGCCACCGCCGGCCTGCGCGGCGCCTCGGGCTTCGCCGCCTTCGCCGGAGCCAAGCACGGCATCCGCGCACTGGCCCAGAGCATGGCCCGCGAGCTGGGACCGATGGGCCTGCACATCGCCCACGTTGTCGTCGATGGCGCCATCGATACCGAATTCATCCGTGAGACCTTCCCCGAGCGCTACGCGCTGAAGGACCAGGACGGCATTCTCGATCCCGAGCATATCGCCAACAGCTACTGGTACCTGCACTCCCAGCCGCGCGATGCCTGGACCTTCGAACTGGACCTGCGCCCCTGGATCGAGCGCTGGTAATCCGCCCATAACGACAACAAGAAAGAGAGCCACTCATGAGCAAGAGCGTCGAGTTCTATTTCGATTTCGGCAGCCCGACTTCCTACCTGGCGTATACCCAGCTGCCAGCGATCTGCGCCGAGGCAGGAGCCGGGCTGGTCTATCGCCCGGTGCTGCTGGGCGGCGTGTTCCAGGCCACCGGCAATGCCTCGCCCATCGCCATCCCGGCCAAGGGCCGCTACACGATGATCGACATGCTGCGCTTCGCCCGCCGCTACGGCGTGCCGCTGAAGATGAACCCGCATTTCCCGATCAACACCCTCACCCTGATGCGCGCCGCAACCGGCGTGCAGCTGCGCCAGCCGGAACGCTTCGAAGCGCTGCTGGCCTGCGTGTTCAAGGGCATGTGGGTGGACGCGCTGAACCTGGGCGACCCGGCGGTGCTCGGCCCGCTGCTGGCTGAGGCGGGCTTCGACCCGCAGGCGCTGCTGGCGCTGACCGCCGAGCAGGAAGTGAAGGATGCGCTGAAGGCCAACACCGAGGCGGCGATCAAGCGCGGGATGTTCGGTGCACCGACCATGTTCGTCGGTGACGAGATGTTCTTCGGCCAGGATCGCCTCGATTTCGTCCGCGAAGCCTTGGCATAACGCGTTCCGCATCCCGCAGCACCGTAGGGCGCATAACCTGGAACAGGTTATCCGCCGGCTCCTGTCCGGCGGATATCGCTGGCGCGTTATGCGCCCTCCTGTTGTTGCATTCACAAGGCCAGGACAGCCGACCGGCGCAGACCGAAGAACTCCAGTTCGGCCAGCAGCAGGACCACCAGCGCCTGGCCGACGACGAAGGCGTAGCCCAGGGCGGTCGGCTGCACGTAGCCGGTCACCAGCAGGGCGACGCTCTCCACCACCCACAGCGCGTTCAGGGCGATGACCGCCCAGACGCCGGTGCGCGACAGAACGCTCTGATTGCTCATCCAGTAGAGCACCAGCGCCAGCGGCAGGAGCACGATGCCGGCCACCAGCAACAGCACGAAGGGCAGGCCCAGCAGTTCGCCCAGCGGTTGCGCGGCGAGGGCCATCAGCAGGCCCATGGCGCCACCGGCGATGGCATCGACTTTCAGGGTCAGGCGAAGCAGCGGGGAGGATTGCAGCAGAGTCATGGCGAAGCTCCTTCAGGGGTCGCCACCGGTTGGCGGCGTGTGGCTGAAGAATCCGCCCGGGACGTAGGAGCGTCGATTACCTGCCAGGTAATGGCCGTTACCGGACAGCAGGTCTATCGTTCGAAGCCATGAACAGATCAGCCCACGAAAACCCGGCCCAACCAGTCGGCGCCCTGCTCCGCCAATGGCGCCAGCGCCGCCGGCTCAGCCAGCTCGACCTCGCCTGCGACGCGGAGATTTCCACGCGTCACCTGAGCTTCGTCGAAACCGGTCGCGCCCTGCCCAGCCGCGAGATGCTGCTGCATCTGGCCGAACAGCTGGACATCCCCCTGCGCGAACGCAACCGCCTGCTCAGCGCAGCCGGCTACGCCCCGGTGTACTCGGAGAAGGGCCTGGACGACCCGGCGCTGACCGTGGCCCGGCAGGCCATCGATCAGTTGCTCAAGGCCCACGAACCGAACCCGGCGATGGTGGTGGACCGCCACTGGAACCTGCTGGCTTCCAACCGCACGGTGGACATCTTCCTGATTGGCGTCGACCCCGAACTGCTGCAGCCGCCGATCAACGTGCTGCGCATGAGCCTGCACCCGAAGGGGCTGGCACCGCGCATCCTCAATCTCGGGCCGTGGAAGGCGCATGTGGTGGAGCGTTTGCAGCGCGACTTCGAAGCCAGCGGCGATCCCGCGCTGGCGGCGCTGCGCGACGAGGTAGCAGCCTATCCGGCGCCACCCTGCGACGAGGCGACCAGCGGCGACATGGTGCTGATCCCGGTGCAGCTGCAGACGGAGCTGGGCGTGTGCAGCCTGATCGGCACCATCACGGTATTCGGCACACCGGTGGACGTGACGCTGTCGGAGCTGGCCCTGGAAACCTTCTTCCCGGCCGACCCCGACAGTGCGCGAATCCTGCGCCAACTCAGCGGTACGGACTGAAGCGAATCAGGCGGTCGCCTTTTTCTCGCGGATGCAGGTGGGGCCGGCGCGCTCTTCCACGGCGTGGCGCACTTCATCGCGCAGGCCGAGCAGGAAGGCCGCTTCGGCGGCAACGAACAGCGGACCGACGATAAGCCCGGTGAGGTCATCGACGAACGCCGGCTTGCGCCCCTCGTACCAGTGGCCGACGAACTGGATGATCCAGCCCACCACGAACAGGCCGATACCCCAGGTGAGCCAGTAGGCGGTGCTGCCGGCGGCAAAGCCGGCGCCCAGCCACAGCGACAGCGCCAACAGCGCGGTCATCAGCAGGCCGAAACGCAGGTCCAGGCGCAGGTAAAAGACCACCGAGGCCAGCGCCAGCAACGTGGCGGGCGAGATCAGCAGGCCTGCCAACTCGAAGCCGGGGCGCGACAGCAGGGTGGCGATGGCCAGCACGATCATCGGAATCCCGATGAAATGGCTGACGATGTTCCGCCGGTCACGGTGGTAGGCGGCATATTGGGCAAGGTGATCGACCAGAGTTTTCATTGTTGTTCTCCCGCAAGGTACTGGCATGATGGCGATCTGTGCCTTGCCACTCTGTCAGCTAGCCGACATTGCCCATGACCGACGCCAAGCCCTACCTCGCCTGCCTGCAAGATGGCCGCTGGTTCCAGACCCTCCCCGAGGGACTGCGCCAGGCCCTGTGCGACGCCGCCGCAGTGCGCCGCCTGCCCGCCGGTCAGCGTCTGTTCGCCCGCGGCGATGCGCCCTGCGGTCTGTACTGCGTAGTGGAAGGTGCGATGCGCGTCAGCGTGGTCGGCGAGACCGGCAAGGAAGCACTGCTGGCGCTGGTGGAAGCGCCCAACTGGTTCGGCGAGATCTGCCTGTTCGACGGGCAGCCGCGCACCCATGACGCCTACGCCGAAGGTGCCACCGTGCTGCTGCAAGTGCCTCTGGCGCCACTGCAGGCGCTGCTGGCGCGGCACCCGGAGTACTGGCGCGACTTCGCCCTGCTGATGAGCCACAAGCTGCGCATCACCTTCGCCGTGCTGGAGGAGCTGTCGCTTCTGCCGGCCGCGCCGCGCCTGGCCCGGCGCCTGATGATGATCGCCGAAGGCTACGGCGAGTCAGCCACCGCCAAGCGCGAGCTGCACCTGCCGCAGGAGCAACTGGCGGCCATGCTGTCGCTGTCGCGGCAGACCACCAACCAGATCCTCAAGGAGCTGGAAGCCCAGGGCATCGTGCGCCTGAGCTACGGCGGCATCGAGATACTGGACCGCGAACGCCTGCGCCAGGCCGCCCACGCCTGACGCTCGCCGACAGCCTCCAGAACGGCAGCCTCTAGAACAAAAGCCAGACGAGTCTCGACAAGCTTCGATGGTCGCGCACGCCACCGCCCCGCTCTAATGCCCCCGCCGCTGCGCCGGAGCCGAAAAGCCCGCGCCAGAGCGGCACCCAACCCTCCGCAAGACAGCAAGGCGGCCGGCGCTCAACGCCAGCCGCAAGGGAATCCTATGCGCCTTTCGAAACTCCTCTGCGCCCTCGCCCTGACCGCTCCGGCCCTGGCGATGGCCGACGACAGCGGCCTCTACGTCGGGGGCGGCGTCACCCGCCTCGAGATCGACGACCGCTCCTTCGATGACCAGGACGACAGCTACAAGCTGTACGCCGGCTACCGCCTGAACAACTACCTGTCCCTGGAAGGCGCGGTGGTCGACTTCGGCGACATGAGCGACGGCGACAAACACTTCGACGGTCAGTCGCTGCAGGCCAACGTGCACCTGGGCTTCCCCATCGGCCAGCGCATCCGCCTGTACGGCATCGCCGGCGTACACGCCTGGCACGCCGACAACGATGCCGCCGGCAAGTCCGACGACGTGGACCCACTCTACGGCTTCGGCGGCGAAATGGACGTGATTGGCGGCCTGGGCGTGCGCCTGGAACAGGAATACCTGGACGTCGGCGATATCGACCTCGACCAGACCACCCTTTCCGCCTACTGGCGCTTCTGACGCCAGCCTGCCCCTCAAGCCCGGCGGAAGGTCCGGCTCTCTCCCCAGAGCAGTCCTCCCCCCTCCTGACCTTCCGTCGGCACCTTCACCCGTACAGAGCCTCACCCGTTCAGGGCAACCCCTTACAAAGCATCGCCCGCACCAGGCATCACCTGCACAAATCACTCTTTCGGTCGGTTGCAGCGGCTGCGTTCGCGGCTAGCCTAGGGATAGCTGCGTTTCTGGCGCCAAAAAGACACACATCCGGCGAATCGCGCGGCTCACAATAACAATAAGGACGCCTCCGCCATGCTCCGGAATCTCGATGTCGTTCGTGGGTTCATGCTGTGCTGTTTCGGACTCTTCGCCCTCGCCGCCCAGGCCAACCTTCCCAGCGAGGAACTGCAGCTGCAGACCCTGCAGGTCTATACCTGCCGCTCGATCAACAGCCTGTTGCTGCTGCGCGGCGAAGGCTTCCAGGAAGGCCACGCCGCCCAGCTGGAGAAGGACCTGGCCACGCTGGACAACGCCGTCAAGGCCTACCCCAAGGCTGACGATGCCCTGCGCAAGGCCCATGCGGAATTCGTTACCCAGATTCGCAACGGCGTTTCCTACGGCCCCAAGGAAGAAGACCTGCCCTGGCGCTACAACCAGGACCTGAGCCGCTCCCTGCGCGACCTGCTCAACCAGATCGAACGTTTCGTCCCCGCCACCGCCGACGCCAGCCAGATTCCGTTATGGGAATTGCCGGTGCGCGTCGAGTACCTCGCCACCCAGTACCTGGGGCGCGCCTATATCAGCGGCCTGGAGCTGGCCCGCGAGCAGCCGCAGGAATACCTCGGCCAGGACGAGGGCGTACTGGTGCCGCTGTTGACCCAGCGCATCGACCAGCTGCCCGACAGCGACGCGACCAAGAAACTGCGCACCCGCTGGGAGTACCTGAGCAAGGCGCTGCTGGACATGAACAGCAAGAGCAACAGCGGCGTCAGCGCTTCCGGCCGGCCCTGGGCGCCGATCATCGTCGATCGCAACGCCCGCGCGGTCTCCGGCCAGCTCATGCTGATCAGCCAGCAGTAACGCCTCAGGCCGGGAGGGCTTCCGGCTCTGGTATCTGCACCGGGACCATTGCCTGCGCCGGGCGCTCCAGCTCGTCGCGGTCCATCAGCGCGGCGCGGCCCGTCAGCAGCGCATCCGGGGCACGGGCAATCTTCGGGTTCTTGCCCGGGTAGTCCAGGCTGTGCAGGAAGTGCCGCAGACAATTGAGCCGCGCGCGCTTCTTGTCGTCGGACTTGATCACCACCCAGGGTGCGTCGGCGGTGTCAGTGTGGAAGAACATCGCCTCCTTGGCCTGGGTGTAGTCATCCCAGCGGTCCAGCGACTGAATGTCGATCGGCGACAGCTTCCAGTGCTTGAGTGGATCGTCGCGGCGCGAGACGAAGCGGCGCAGCTGCTCCTCGCGGCTCACCGAAAACCAGAACTTGAACAGGTGGATGCCATTGCGCACCAGCATGCGCTCGAGCTCCGGCGTCTGCTGCATGAACTCCAGGTACTGGCGCGGCGAGCAGAAGCCCATCACCCGTTCGACCCCGGCGCGGTTGTACCAGGAGCGGTCGAAGAAGACGATTTCACCGGCCGTGGGCAGGTGCTGGATGTAGCGCTGGAAATACCACTGGCCGCGTTCGGCGTCGCTGGGCTTCTCCAGCGCCACCACGCGGGCGCCGCGCGGGTTGAGGTGTTCGGTGAAACGCTTGATGGTGCCCCCCTTCCCGGCAGCATCGCGGCCCTCGAAGAGCAGGACGATGCGCTGGCCGGTCTCTTTCACCCAGTTCTGCACCTTCAGCAGCTCGATCTGCAGTTCAGCCTTGGCCTTCTCGTACTCCCTGCGCTGCAGGCGCTTGCGGTAGGGATAACTGGCGGGCAGCTGGGCGGAGCCAGAGTCCTCGTTGCTGCCGCGCGGGGCCATGGCGACGGTCAGCGCGACCGGGCCCTGACTCTGCGCCTGGATCTGCGCGCCGCCCTCGGTGGTCACTTCGGGCAGCGCCGCGGCGGCGGGCTTGCTGGCTTCGGGTTGCGGCAGGCTCTCCTGGGAAATGGGCTGCCGGGGCTTGGGCTGCTGGGCCATGGTCTCCTCCTGTGAGACGTGGGGACGGCCCTCCACTGTGCTACCCGTGCCGCAAGCCCTTCTTGACCCGCATCAACCCCGTCTAGAGCCAGCCTTTGTACTTGAACCAGTAATAGGGAATGATCGCCGAGATCACCATCGCCACCAGCGCCATGGGGTAGCCGGCCAGCCATTGCAGCTCCGGCATGTGCGCGAAGTTCATGCCGTACACCGTGCCCACCAGGGTCGGCGGCAGGAACAGCACGGCAGCGATGGAGAACACCTTGATGATGCTGTTCTGCTCGATGTTGATCAGGCCCAGGGTGGCGTCCAGCAGGAAGGTGATCTCCCCGGCCATCTTCGTCTGGTACTCGCTGAGCGAGCGTACATCGCGCTCCACCGACTTCATGCCCAGCTTCACCTCGTCGCTGATCCAGCCATTGCTGCCCTGGCGGAAGTACGACAGCGGCCGGCTGATGCTCAGCAGGCTCTCGTTGAGCTTTGACAGCAGCGAGTTCTTGCGCCCCAGTTGCTTGACCACTTCCTGCAGGTCGGCTTTCTCGCTGGCCGGGCCCTCGCGGAAGATGCTGCTGCCCAGGCTGTCGAGCTGCTTCTGGACGATCTCCAGCACGTCGGCGATGCGGTCCACCACGCTGTCCATCAGGGTCACGAACAGCTGGTCGCTGCGACCCTCGCAGCCGCCGCGCTGGGTGCGCGTCTCGAAGGTGCGGAAGGCCAGCAGATCGGTATAGCGCACCGTCACCAGCCAATGCGGGGTCAGCACGCAGGTGACTTCCGAGACGGTGGGATTGTGCTCGCGGATGCCGCCGACCACGCTGGTGGTCATGTACAGCGCACCATTGCTCTCGTAGAAGCGCGAGGAATCTTCGATCTCGGCCATCTCCTCGCGGGTCGGCACATCCACCGCGATGATCGACTCCAGCAACTGCTCCTCTTGCGCCGTGGGCTGGAACAGATCGATCCACAGCGTGTCCTTGGGCATGCCGTGGCACTCGCTGCCGTTGTGGCGCACCAGGCGGTCGCCGACGAGGGTGTAATAGGTGATCATGTCGCCCGACGATCCTTTTACGCACCTGAAGTTGCCCCGCAGGGTGGCCAACTTCCCGGCGCTTCACAAGCCCAGCGGAGAATCCCGAGATGAGCGAACACGATGATGGCGAAGAGGCCTTCGCCGAAGACACCCTGATCCAGGCCATCGAGAACCAGATCGAGAGCGAGAGCCCGGCAGCGGCCCGCGCGGTGTTCAACAAGCTGACCCTGGTCGGCTACGAACGCGAAGACGCCCTGCACCTGATGGCCCTGGTGCTCGCCCACGAGATCGAGGCGATGCTGGCCGAGGACCGCCCGTTCAACGGCGAGTGGTACGAACAGGCCCTGCGCGCGCTGCCGACCCTGCCCGACGGTACTGTTGCCGAATGAGACAGCGGCATAACAGCGCTTGCCGAACCGGTCTGACTTGAGACTACACTGAAGCCTCATTGACCATCGGGAGTTAGGCGAATGGCTTTCACGAAAGAAATGGTTGAGGAACTGGACCTGCTGGCGCTCTTTGACCTGGAGAACAGCCAGGCGGGATTGAAAGTCCACCACGATGCTTCCGCCGAAGCCGTGGCGGCTGCCGGCCGGCTTCACGCCAAGGGCCTGATCGACAAGCAGGACGGCGGCTATCTCACCGGCCTGGGGCTTGACGCCGCCGAGCACGCCCAAGTCCTGCTCGGCATCCTGCGCAGCTGACCTCAAGTTCCCCCGCGAGCGGGCGATAAACTGGCACACTTCCGAGCGCCGCATTCCCTGATGCGGCGCCGCTGGCCAGACAGCAGTACGCCATGACGCTCACCCCCGAGATCCGCCCGGACATCGACGACGGCATCGACCGAAAGGTGCTGACGCAGCTGCGTCAACGCTTCCTCAAGGTCAACGCCGCGCGCCTGCATCGGGCCAGCGAAGCGCTTTCCACGCGCCAGCAGCTGGTTCTCAAGCTGTTGCCGCTGCTGCTGGACGTGAACCATCCGCTGCTGCCCGGCTACGTGTCGGCCAGCACGCCCGCCGGGTTGTCGAACTTCGTCCCGGACGACGAAATCCTCGCCGAAGCCCAGCGCCTGACCCGCTCCTTCAGCTACAAGACCCGCCGTGGCAACCTGCCGCTGCCGATCCATGGGCTGTTCCTGATGGGCAGCCTGGGCACCGTCGCCCAGGCCGAGCAGAGCGACCTGGACCTTTGGGTCTGCCACGCCTCCGACCTCACCGAGCGTGAGCTGGCGGAGCTGCGCCGCAAGTGCGAGCTGCTCGAACAATGGGCCGCCACCCAGGGCGCCGAAGTGCACTGTTTCCTGGTCGACCCGCAGCACTATACCCAGGGCGCCCGCGAGGCCCGGCTGACCTCCGACGACTGCGGCACCAGCCAGCACTACCTGCTGCTGGACGAGTTCTACCGCACCGCCATCTGGCTCGGTGGCCGCACGCCGCTGTGGTGGCTGGTGCCGGTCTACGAAGAGAACCGCTACGCCGAGTACTGCCAGACACTGCTGAGCAAGCGCTTCATCCGCGCCGACGACGTCCTCGACCTCGGCCACCTGGCGCGCATCCCGCCGGGCGAGTTCATCGGCGCCGGCATGTGGCAACTGTTCAAGGGCATCGAGTCGCCCTACAAATCGGTGCTCAAGCTGCTGCTCACCGAGGTCTACGCCAGCGAACACCCGCAGGTGTCCTGCCTGAGCCTGCGCTACAAGCAGGCGATCTACGCCGGGCGCCTGGACGTGGAGGAACTGGACCCCTACGTCATGCTCTACCGCCGCCTGGAGGAGTACCTCAAGGAGCGCGGCGAGACCGAGCGCCTGGAACTGATCCGCCGCTGCCTCTACCTGAAGGTCGGCAAGAAGCTCAGCCGCCCGCCGCGCCAGGGCCACAAGAGCTGGCAGCGCAAAGTGATGGAGCGCGTCTCGGCGCCCTGGAAGTGGGACAGCCGTGCCTTCGCCCAACTCGACAGCCGCAGCCAGTGGAAGGTCCGCCAGGTGCTGCTGGAGCGCCGCGCGCTGGTCAACGAACTGACCCACAGCTACCGCTTCCTCTCGCAGTTCGCCCGCCTGCAGCACGCCGCCAGCGGCATCAACCCGCGGGACATGGGCATCCTCGGCCGGCGCCTGTATGCCGCCTTCGAGCGCAAGGCCGGCAAGGTCGAGTTCATCAACCCGGGCATCGCCCCGGACATGGCCGAAGACATCCTCACCCTTGCCCAACTGCCTGGCGGCGAGGCTGGCAAACCGCCGTACTGGGCGCTGTTCGGCGGCAACCTGTCATTGCAGGAGATGGCCGACTTCGCCCCGCTGCGCCGCGCCCGCGACCTCATGGAATTGCTCACCTGGAGCCACCGCAACGGGGTGATCGACGCCACTACGCGGCTGTCCCTGCAACCGGGCAGCAGCGACCTGACCGAGTTCGAACTGCAGAACCTGCTGGGCTGCCTGCAGCAGGCCGTTCCGCTGCCGCTCAACGAGGTGCCGGAAAGCGCCCTGCTGCGCAGCGCGGTGCCTTCGCAGGTGTTGCTGCTGGTGAATGTCGGTGTCGACCCGCTGCGCCAGCACAGCCAGATGAACGTGCACATGACCACCGAGCGCACCGACTCGCTGGGTTATTCCGGCGTGCGCGACAACCTGGTGCTGACCCTCGACCAGATCACCCTGAACAGCTGGAACGAACTGCTGGTCAGCCGTTACTCCGGGCCGCACGCGCTGCTCGACTGCCTGCGCGAATTCCTCAACAGCGTGCCCTCCGACGCTCCGCCGCCGCGCCTGCTGGTGCGCTGTTTCTGCCGCAACCGCGCCACGGCCATCGCCCAGCGTGTGGAAGACCTGTTCCGCGACGCCCATGCACAACTCGCCAGTGGCAAGGGCGGGCGCTACCTGCTGCAGGTACGCCAGCACTTCCACCTGCTGCACCTGGTGCCGGGCAGCGTCAGCCATCGGGTGATCGACGGGTTGCCGGCGCTGGTCGAGCACCTGGGTGACACCCAGGACGACAGCGGCTTCCTGCAACTGGACCGGCATGCGCTGGAGGGCGACGACCTCGCCATGATCCTGCCGCTGGGCCGGGCCAACACCGTGCAGGTGTTCTACCGCCTGGACGAAGGCAGCGCGGAAGTCACTATCCTCGACGAGCGTAACGCCCTCTGGCGGCGCCGCCAGGAATACGACACCGAGGAAGGCCTGCTGCTGCCGCTGCAGCGTTTCCTGCAATCGGTGCAGTACCGCCGCAACGCGGTGATCTCGTTACTGGAGGCGCAGGGGCCGGTGGGCGCCGACATCCTCTTCTACGAAGTGGTGACCAACGGCCACCAGCGCGCCCAACGCATCGAGCGACGCAACGCGCCACAACCGCTGGAAGCCCTGCCGTTCTACAACGTGCAGGCGATCGTCGAACCGGGCGAAGGCCAGCGCGCGCGCACCACGCTGTTCTGCAACCACCGCGAGTTCTCGGAGCTGGAGTTCGGCAGCGAGCTGTTCCAGGCCGCGGCCCGGCATATCCTCGATCGTCGGCGTGGGCAAGAGCGCTACCCCTGCTACATCACCGACCTGGACCTGTCGGCCATGCGCGAAGGCGGGGAGCTGCAGACGGTGCATTTCCTGCGTTACAAGCAGAGCCTGGAGCAGGCTCTGAATCGGGCGCTGGCCGAGGCCTGAAGGCCGGCCGGACGCCCGGAGAGGGAGGCTCCCGAAGGGGAACTCAGCGATCGAAATCGCCGGCCGCTTCGGGCTGGTATTCCACTTCCAGCAGGGTCAGCTTCAGCGTCTTGCCGCTGGGTACCGGCCAGTCGATGCTCTGGCCGGTGGTCAGGCCGAGCAGCGCAGTGCCGACCGGAGCAAGAATCGAGACCTTGCCTTCACCGCCGACGCCAGCCGGGTAGACCAGGGTCAGGTGGTATTCCTTGCCGCTGCCTTCTTCGCGGCAGCGCACGGTGGAGTTCATCGTGACCACGCCCGGCGGTATCTCGTCGTGGCCGACCACCGTGGCGCGGGCCAGCTCGGCCTCCAGCGCCTCGGCCGCGGGGCCGTACTCATCCAGGCTGTCGAGCATGCGCTCCAGACGTTGCAGGTCGAGTCGAGTCACGGTGATGGGAGTCGTGGTCATGATGGTTGGCAGTCTCCTTACAGGAGAGCCCCGGACGCTCGCGCGTTCGGGGCCCTGGGTGTTCTGGCAGTAAAGACGTTCGGGGATCGAACGTAATGAAATCCGAAAAAAGAAAAACCCCGCCCAAGGCGGGGTTTTCCCGGACACTAACACAGCACAGAAAATAAGCAACACCGACCAGTCACCACTTCGGCCGCTGGTTGTTTCGGCGCTTTTCGCAGTCCGCCAGAATCGCCAGGCGCCGCTCGCCGTCGGCCTCGTTCCACTCCAGGATCTCGCCCAGGGTGCGCCCGCAGCCGACGCAGATGTCCGCGTCGTCCAGGCAACAGCGCCGGCAGCAGGGCGAGGCGACGCTCGCCCGCGGCTCAGATGCCGGGGAAGTCGACATCCTCGCCTGCCTGCTCCAGGGTCGCGCGATTGAGCAGCGCGCCCAGCGGTTCGCGGGTGCTGTCGCAGATCCACAGCGAGCCGGATTCGTCGTAGTCGAAGTGGAAGCCGCCGGAGCGCGCCGCCACCCACAGCTGGCGCAGCGCCGGCTGGCGGCTGAGGATCAGCTGGGTGCCGTTCTCGAAGCGCACGGTCAGCACGCCGCTGGAGTTTTCCAGGTCCAGGTCCAGGTCGCTGTCGTCGAAGGCGTCCTCCACCGTTACCTGTACGGCGTCCACCAGGTCATGGAAGCGGGCTTCGCTCAAAGTGCTCATGCATCGTCCTCGGGATCAGTCAAAGGCACCAGTTTACGCCGGTATTCGCCCAGACTCTGCCCCGTCCAGCGCCGGAATGCACGGGCGAGCGAGCCGGCTTCGCTGAAGCCGAGCAGGTAGGCGATGTCGGCAGTGTCCAGCGCCGGGTCGCGCAGGTAGTGCAGCACCAGTTGCTGGCGGGTTTCATCCACCAGCTGGCTGAACGACAGGCCGGTGTCGCGCAGCCGCCGCTGCAGGGTGCGCGGGCTCAGCGCCAGGGTCTGCGACAGGCGCTCCAGATCCGCGCCCTGCTCCGGCAGTTGGCGCGCCAGCTCCAGGCGCGCGCGGTCGAGCACGGTGTCGCCCTTGTTGATTTCCACCAGCAGACGTTCGGCGTAGGCATCCAGCGTGCGCTGCACCTGGGCATCGGCCTGGCCGAGCGGTAGCGAAAGCAGGCGTCTGGGGAAGACCAGGGCGTTGTCCGGCTGATCGAACAGCACCGGGCAGCGGAAGATGCGCTCGTGCTCGCTGACATCTGCCGGGGCGCTATGGCTGAAGCGCACTTCGAACGGCACCTCGTCCACGCCGCTGACCCAATGGCCGAAACTGACCCAGCCGGCCAGCGTCTCTTCGCTCATCTGTCGTTGCTGTTGCGGCAGCAGCGGCTCCCAGCTGTGCTTCACCAGCGCCTCGCAGCCCGTGCGCGGCGGCTCGTCGGCCAGCTCGACGCGGCCCAGGTTGCCTACCAGCGAGGCATAGCGCGCCTGCCGGTGCAGGGCGTCGGAGAGGGTCGCGCAACTCATGATCAGGTAACCGAGCACGCCGTAGTAGCCGGGCCGCACCGCCTCGCCCAGGTGCAGGCCGAGGTTGTCGTCGCCGCTCAGGCGCACGCCGGCGCCCACCAGCTCCAGGTAGGCGCTGGCGGCGATGCGCTGGTCGCGCTGGGCAAGGATCGAAGGCTCCAGGTGCACCGTCGCCAGCAACTGCGCCGGGTCCACGCCCTGGCGCTGCAGATGCTCCACGAGGCCCTGCAGGTAGGCCACCGACACCGAACTGGGCAGGGGATCGCGATAGTCCATCAGGCATTCCATTTTTTGCCCGCCATCATAGGGCCACCGGCCCTTCCCGCGCGAGCCGCAAGCCCCGCCAGGCGGGAGCCCGCTTGAATAGGCAAGCCGGCGGGGGGTCGGTATACTCCGGGTCAATTGACGCTTTATTACAAGGATTCCGCCATGAAGCGACTGCTGCTTCCCTTCGTCGCGCTCGCCGTCTTCACCGCCGCGCTGGCCGGCTGTGGCCAGAAAGGCCCGCTGTACCTGCCGGACGACCAGAAGGCCAAGAGCGAGCACAGCAAGGACCGCTACGGTCTCTGAGGGCGTTCCCATGGACGCCTTCGACGTCCGCGACGGGCAACTGTTCGCGGCAGACCTGCCGTCGCCGGCAATCGCCGGGCGCTTCGGCATGCCGCAAAGCGGTAACGGCGAACTCCTCGCCCGACTCCGCAACCCCGTCCGCGAAGAAGGCGGCCTGCTGGCCGTGCGTTCGGCCGGCGCCTATGGTTTCGTCATGAATTCCAACTACAACACCCGGGGCCGCGCCGCCGAGGTGCTGGTGGATAGCTCGGCCGCGCACTGGGTGCGTCGCCACGGAACACGACCAGAGCTGTTCGCCGGCGAAAGCCTGCTGCCGGACTGAGGCCGAGACGACGATGCTTCTGCGCTTTACCAAGATGCATGGGCTGGGCAATGACTTCATGGTCCTGGACCTGGTCAGCCAGCACGCCCATGTGCAACCACGCCATGTCAAACAGTGGGGCGACCGCAACTTCGGGGTCGGCTTCGATCAGCTGCTGATCGTCGAGCCGCCGAGCACGCCGGACGCCGACTTCCGCTACCGCATCTTCAACTGCGACGGCACCGAGGTCGAACAGTGCGGCAACGGCGCGCGCTGTTTCGCCCGTTTCGTGGTCGACAAGCGCCTGACCGCAAAGAAGACCATCCGCGTGGAAACCAAGGGCGGCATGATCGAACTGACCATCGCCAACGACGGCCAGGTCATCGTCGACATGGGCCCGCCGCGCCTGCAACCCGAGCAGGTGCCGTTCCAGGCCGGTGCTGAAGCGCTGAGCTACCCCCTCGAAGTGGACGGCCAGCAATACGAGCTGGCAGCGATCTCCATGGGCAACCCGCACGGCGTGCTGCGTGTGGATGACGTGGACAGCGCTCCGGTGCGCACCCTGGGGCCGAAACTGGAAATCCACGAAAGCTTCCCGCAGAAGGCCAACATCGGCTTCCTGCAGATCGTCAATCCGCACCAGGCGCGCCTGCGCGTCTGGGAACGCGGCGCCGGCGAGACACTGGCCTGCGGCACCGGCGCCTGCGCTGCCGCCGTTGCCGGCATCCGCCAGGGCTGGCTGCAATCGCCGGTACAGATCGACCTTCCCGGCGGACGGTTGTCCATCGAGTGGGCAGGACCGGGTCAGCCCGTTATGATGACCGGGCCCGCAGTGCGGGTGTTCGAAGGCCAGGTACGTCTATAACCGGGACGCTTATGACCGATACTCCGCAGGACCCCACCGTTACGCTCGAAGCCGAACAGGTCGCCGACTATCTTCGCCGGCACCCTGAATTCTTCGTCGATCATGACGAGCTGATCCCGGAGATGCGCATTCCGCACCAGCCGGGCGACGCCGTGTCGCTGGTGGAGCGCCAGGTACGCCTGCTGCGCGAGCGCAACATCGAGATGCGCCATCGGCTGTCGCAGCTGATGGACGTGGCCCGCGACAACGACCGACTGTTCGACAAGACCCGTCGCCTGGTGCTCGACCTGCTCGATGCCACCAGCCTCGAGGAAATCGTCAGCACGGCAGAAGACAGCCTGCGCCACGAGTTCCTCGTGCCCTACGTCAGCCTGATCCTCTTCAGCGACAACAACCTGCCGGTGGGCCGTTCGGTGAGCAGCGCCGAGGCGCACCAGGCCATCGGCGGCCTGCTGTCGGGCGGCAAGACCGTCTGCGGCGTGCTGCGCCCCCACGAGCTGGCCTTCCTGTTCTGCGAAAGCGAACGCGAGCAGGTCGGCTCCGCCGCCGTGGTGCCGCTGACCTTCCAGGGCCTGCACGGCGTATTGGCGATCGGCAGCCCCGATCCGCAGCACTACAAGAGCTCGCTGGGCACGCTGTTCCTGGGCTACGTCGCCGAAGTCCTCGCGCGGACCCTGCCGCGCTTCTCCACGCCACTGCGCTCGGTACGCTGATCCCGCCGGGCCTTCACCGCTGGGAGCTGATCGCTTGTCGCTCGAAGCCGATCTGGATGCCTACCTGGAACACCTGCGCAGCGAGCGCCAGGTGTCCGTCCATACCCTCGATGGCTATCGCCGCGACCTGCTGCGCCTCGCCGCGCTCTGCGAAAAATCCTCGCTGAACGAGTGGCCCGCGCTGCAGGTGCGCGACCTGCGTATGTTCGTCGCCCGCCTGCACCAGCAGGGCCTTGCCAGCCGCAGCCTGGCGCGCCTGCTGTCGGCCACCCGCGGGCTGTACCAGTACCTGATCCGCGAAGGCCGTTGCCGGCACAACCCCGCCGACGGACTCGCCGCGCCCAAGGGCGCACGCAAGCTGCCGCGTACGCTGGATACCGACCGCACCGCGCAACTGCTCGACGGCGGCGTCGAGGACGACTTCATCGCCCGCCGCGACCAGGCACTGCTGGAGCTGTTCTATTCCTCGGGCCTGCGCCTCTCCGAACTGGTCGGCCTCGACCAGGAGTGGCTGGACCTCAAGGACGGTCTGGTGCGCGTGCACGGCAAGGGCAACAAGGTGCGCGAGCTGCCGGTCGGCCGCGCCGCGCGGCAGGCCATCGAGAACTGGCTGCCGCTGCGGGCCCTCGCCTCGCCACAGGACAACGCCGTGTTCATCGGCCGCAGCGGCAAGCGCCTGACGCCCCGCGCGGTCCAGCTGCGCGTGCGCGAAGCCGGTGTGCGCGAGCTGGGCCAGCACCTGCATCCGCACATGCTGAGGCACTCCTTCGCCAGTCATATGCTGGAGTCCTCCCAGGACCTGCGCGCAGTGCAGGAGCTGCTCGGCCACGCCGACATCGCCACCACGCAGATCTACACCCACCTGGACTTCCAGCACCTCGCCACGGTCTATGACCAGGCGCACCCACGGGCACGCCGTAAACCCGGAGCAGAAGAATGAGTATCCGTCTGGTCACCTTCGACCTCGATGACACGCTGTGGGATGTTGCCCCGGTGATGAACAGCGCGGAAGCCACCCTGCGCGACTGGCTGGCGGTGAACGCCGCGCAACTGGGGCCTGTGCCCATCGAACACCTGTGGGCGATCCGCTCGCGGCTGATGGAGCAGGACCCGATGCTCCGGCACCGCCTGAGCGAACTGCGCCGGCGCATCCTGTTCCACGCCCTGCTCGACGCGGGTTATCCACAAGCGGAGGCCAGCGACCTGGCCGAAGCCGGGTTCCAGACCTTCCTCCACGCGCGGCACCAGGTGGCGCTGTTCCCCGAGGTGCACCCGACCCTGGAGCAACTGGCCAACCGCTTCATCCTTGGCGTGCTCACCAACGGCAACGCCGACGTGCGCCGCCTGGGCCTGGCCGATTACTTCCAGTTCGCCCTGTGCGCGGAAGAACTTGGCGTCGGCAAACCCGATCCGCACCCGTTCCAGGAAGCACTCAAGCGCGGCGGCGTGGCGGCGGAACACGCCGTGCACATCGGCGACCACCCCAGCGATGACATCGCCGGCGCGCGTCGCGCGGGCATGAAGGCGATCTGGTTCAACCCGGCGCGCAAGGCATGGGACGGCGAAGAGGCGCCCAGCGCGATCATCCACAACCTGTCCGAGCTGCCCGGCGTTCTGGCAAAACTCTGACGGCTTTTCCGGGGCGAGCCTGCTCGCGAACCAGAGCTCCCGGATACCGCAGGATTCAAGCGACTCGCAAGCAAGCTCGCTCCAACAAGTCCGTTACAAACGGACATGAAAAAGCCCCGCCTCTCCTCACGGAGCGGCGGGGCTTTTTCATGTCGCGTCAGATATCAGATAGGGCGGCTGCCGTATTTGCTATCCGGCTTCTTGGGCGGGTCGGCCACGACGTTCGGCTCGATCTCCTGCACCTTGCCACCGCGAGTGAGGAATTCCTCCATCGCGCGAGCCAGTGCATCACGATCCTTCTGCTTGGCTTCGACCGAGGGCAGTTCCTCTTCTTCCGCAGCGGCCTTGGCTTTCTTGCCACCGCCCTTGGGAGAAGGGGCTTCATCCCCATCGCCGCTGTCTGCTTCGGCGTCGCTGTCGTCCGCTGCGGCGAGTTCCTCGCCATCGTCCTCGTCAGCGCCGTCCAGCTCGTCCTGTTCCAGTTCTTCGTCGCTCATTGTTCAACCTCTGTGGTGCTGCAAAGCACGTTAGTTATAGCCCAGCTGCGCGCTTTGACGAACGCCGCCGGAAAAAATTCATACAAGCTCGCCCTGCCAGGTCGCCACTATGCTGCGCGGGCCTCCGTGGTCGCGGTGCTCGCCCAGATAGATACCTTGCCAGGTGCCCATTGCCAAGCCTCCCTCCTGTATCGGCAGCGTCAGCTGACAGCCCAGCAGGCTTGACTTGAAATGCGCCGGAAGGTCGTCCGGACCTTCGTAGTCATGTTCATAGCCGCTCTCGCCCTGGGGCACCAGGCGATTGAAGAATCGCTCGAAATCGCGGCGCACCGAGGGGTCGGCATTCTCATTGACCGTCAGCGAAGCGGAGGTGTGCTGCAACAGCAGGTGCAGCAGGCCGACCCGGCACTTCGACAACTCCGGCAGCGCGGCCAGGATCTCGTCGGTGACCAGGTGGAAACCTCGCGGTCGAGGGCGCAGGGTGATGGTCTTCTGCTGCCACATGGCGGGCAATCCTTGCGTCGCTAACGGTGATGCGCGCGCATTCTAGCGTGCTGATCGAAAAAACAAAGGGCGCCCGAGGGCGCCCTTCGTCGAACTTGCGCGAACCCTTACAGGTTGTAGCCGCGCTCGTTGTGCAGGGAGAGGTCCAGACCCACGGTTTCCTCTTCCTCGGAGACGCGCAGGCCCATGACCAGGTCCAGAACCTTGAGGATCACGAAGCTGACGATACCGGTGTAGACGATGGTGAAGGCCACGCCCTTGAACTGGGTGAACAGCTGCGCGCCGATGTCGGTCACGGTGCCGAAGCCGCCCAGTGCCGGGGCTGCGAACACGCCGGTGAGCAGGGCGCCGACGATACCGCCGACAGCATGCACGCCGAAGGCGTCCAGCGAATCGTCGTAGCCGACGGCGCGCTTGAGGCTGGTGGCGGCGAAGAAGCAGATCACGCCGGCAGCCAGGCCGATCACGATGGCGCCCATCGGGCCGCAGGTACCGGCAGCCGGGGTGATGGCGACCAGGCCGGCAACCACGCCCGAAGCGATGCCCAGGGCGCTCGGCTTACCGTGGGTGATCCACTCGGCGAACATCCAGCCCAGGGCGGCGGCGGCGGTGGCGATCTGGGTTACCAGCATGGCCATGCCGGCGGTGCCGTTGGCGGCAGCGGCGGAACCGGCGTTGAAGCCGAACCAGCCGATCCACAGCAGGGCGGCGCCGATCAGGGTGTAGCCCAGGTTGTGCGGGGCCATGGCAGCGGTCGGGTAGCCCTTGCGCTTGCCGAGAACGATGCACGCCACCAGGCCAGCGATACCGGCGTTGATGTGCACCACGGTGCCGCCGGCGAAGTCCAGCACGCCCCAGTCCCACAGCAGGCCGCCGTCACCGCTCCAGACCATGTGGGCAATCGGTGCATAGACCAGGGTGAACCACAGCGCGGTGAAGATCAGCATGGCCGAGAACTTCATGCGCTCGGCGAAGGCGCCGACGATCAGGGCCGGCGTGATGATCGCGAAGGTCATCTGGAACATCACGAAGACGCTCTCAGGGAACAGCGCGGCGGCGGACGTCAGGCCGCTGGTGGTCAGGCCGCTGAGGAAGGCCTTGTCCAGCCCGCCGACGAAGGAAGCGAAGTTGACCACGCCCTTTTCCATACCGATGGTATCGAAGGCCAGGCTGTAGCCGTAGACGACCCAGAGGATGCTGATCAGCGCGGTGATCGCAAAGCACTGCATCATGATCGACAGGACGTTCTTGGCGCGCACCATGCCGCCATAGAACAGCGCCAGGCCAGGGATGGTCATCAGCAGCACCAGGGCGCTGGAAATCAGCATCCAGGCGGTGTCACCGCTGTTCAGGACGGGGGCCGCAGCCTCGTCGGCCAAGGCCAGACCGGGCATTGCGAGGGGCAATAGGGCGCCTAGCCCTGCGTATTTGCGCAGAGTCATTGTTGTTTCTCCTGGGGCGTGGGGGTTCGGTGTGGGCTTGGCTTAGATCGCGTCGGTGCCGGTTTCGCCGGTACGGATACGAATGGCCTGTTCCAGATTTACGACAAAGATCTTGCCGTCACCGATCTTCCCGGTGTTGGCGGCCTTGGTGATGGCTTCGATAACACGATCCAGCTGGTCATCGGCGATGGCGACGTCGATCTTCACCTTCGGCAGGAAATCGACAACGTATTCCGCGCCACGGTACAGCTCGGTGTGACCCTTCTGCCGGCCGAAGCCTTTGACTTCGGTCACAGTGATGCCCTGCACGCCGATCTCGGACAGCGACTCACGAACGTCGTCCAGCTTGAACGGCTTGATGATGGCTGTGACTAGCTTCATGTAACTCTCTCCCGTGTTTTGGTGGACCCGCCCCAGGAAGAACGAACCCGGAGACAAGTCTAAGCGCAGTGTCTGGCTTTTGTAATGCGCCGGCCGCCCTACCTCAGCACTCCGACTGCCTTGATCGAAGCAATCCACCGCCTCGCCTGCCGCACCGGAACTGCATCGGTGCACGCCATATCTGCCCCAAAGCATGAAGCTTGCCAGTTCGTGAAAATGCCCGTCGCATCAGGCACTTGGCCTGAAACAGGGCTTTCTGGCGAATCGCCAGCGCCACTCTGGCGCACCGAAAGCGCGCACGCAGAGCGGGCACACTGCTCAAAAAGCGTGCAACCCGGCGCGCCGCAGCCAGCGCTGGCTGCGTGATAGACTGGGCTCTGATTCAATCCGGAACCCATGAACCATGCTGCCGCCCAAAGCCTTCCTCGATGCCATCAGCCAACAAGCCGGACGCCTGTTCGGTGGCGAATCGCCCCTGCCGAAGGCCGAGCTGGAAGCCCAGTTCAAGGTTCTGATGCAGAGCGCCTTCAGCAAGCTCGACCTGGTCAGCCGCGACGAATTCGACAGCCAGATGGTCGTCCTCGCGCGCACCCGCGCCCGCCTCGAGGCACTGGAAGCGAAGGTCGCGGAGATGGAAGCCAGGCTCTCGCCCGCCGATACCGCTGCACCTGCCCCCGCCGCCGAAGAATAAGCCCCGCCTGGCGGGCGGCATGGAATCCAGGAGTGATCCATGTCCCTCGCCATCGTCCATAGCCGCGCCCAGGTCGGTGTGGAAGCGCCCGGCGTCACCGTCGAGGCGCACCTCGCCAACGGCCTGCCGTCACTGACCCTGGTCGGCCTGCCCGAAGGCGCCGTGAAGGAGAGCAAGGACCGCGTGCGCAGCGCCCTGCTCAACTCGGGCTTCGACTTCCCCAACCGCAGGATCACCCTGAACCTCGCCCCGGCCGACCTGCCAAAGGACGGAGGGCGCTTCGACCTGGCCATTGCCCTGGGCATCCTCGCCGCCAGCGGCCAACTGGCCGATGCCGCCGGGCTGGATGGGCTCGAATGCCTGGGTGAGCTGGCGCTCTCCGGCACGTTGCGGCCGGTCCCCGGTGTACTGCCCGCCGCGCTGGCAGCCCGTGCTGCCGGACGCGCGCTGGTGGTACCGAAGGAGAACGCCGAGGAGGCCAGCCTCGCCAGCGGCCTGACCGTCTACGCCGTCGGCCACCTGCTGGAGTTGGCCGCACACTTCAGCGGCCAGGAACGCCTGCGCCCCTTTGAGGCCAACGGCTTGCTGCGCGCCACGCCGCCCTATCCCGACCTTGCCGAAGTGCAAGGCCAGGCCGCCGCCAAGCGCGCGCTGCTGGTGGCCGCTGCCGGCGCGCACAACCTGCTGTTCAGTGGGCCGCCCGGCACCGGCAAGACGCTGCTCGCCAGCCGTCTGCCCGGTCTGATGCCGCCGCTGGATGAAGACGAAGCGCTGCAGGTCGCGGCGATCCATTCCGTCGCCGGGCGCGGGCCGTTGACCCACTGGCCGCAGCGGCCTTTCCGCCAGCCCCACCACACTGCTTCCGCGCCGGCGCTGGTCGGTGGCGGCAGTCGCCCGCAGCCGGGGGAAATTACCCTGGCCCACGAAGGCGTGCTGTTCCTCGACGAGCTGCCGGAATTCGATCGCAAGGTCCTGGAAGTGCTGCGTGAACCGCTGGAAGGCGGCGAGATCGTCATTGCCCGCGCCAACGGCCGGGTGCGTTTCCCGGCACGCTTCCAGCTGGTGGCGGCGATGAATCCCTGCCCCTGCGGCTATCTGGGCGACCCCAGTGGCCGTTGCCGCTGCTCGCCGGAGCAGATCCAGCGCTACCGGGCCAAGCTCTCCGGCCCCCTGCTGGACCGCATCGACCTGCACCTGACCGTCAGCCGCGAAAGCACCAGCCTCGCGCCCAGCGGGCCGAGTACCAGCAGTGCCGAACTGGCTGTGCAGGTCGCTGGCGCGCGCCAGCGCCAGCTCGCCCGGCAGGGTTGTGCCAACGCTTTTCTGACCCTGCAGAAAATGCACCAATATTGTGCATTGAGTCCGGAAGACCAGGCCTGGCTGGAGAAGGCCGGCGAGCGCCTGAACCTGTCACTGCGCGCCCTGCACCGGATTCTCAAGGTCGCCCGCACCCTCGCCGACCTGCAGCAGGCAGACGACATCGCCCGCCCGCACCTCGCCGAAGCGCTGCAATACCGCGCGGGGCACTAGCCCGGCAGGTCCTGCGCGACGGCAAGGAGGTTCAGTTCGACCGTGGCGTTCTTCGGCAACTGATAGACGCCAACCGAAGTGCGCGTGTGCACACCCGCCGCGCCCAGCACCTCATACAGCACCGCCGATGCACCGTCGGCCACCTCGCTCAGTTGCGTAAAGTGCTCTGCTGACTGTACGAACACGTTGAGCTGCAACACTCTGCGCACCCGGTCGAGATCACCCAGCGCCTGCCGCAGCAAGACCAGCGCGCGCATGGCGCAGACCTTGGCAGCCAGTTGGGCATCGGCCATTGAGGCTTCACTGCCCGCCCGGCCGGTGACGACGATTTCATCACCCACCCGCGGAATCTGCCCACTGATGTGCACCTGGTTTCCTTCGATGAGGAAGGGCACGTAGTTGCCGCCGATCTTCATTTCACCGCTGAAGTCGTAGCCGAGTTCGGCGGCGACTCGATCAAACGCAGCAGCGCGCGTCTCGCTCATAAGCACTCCCTGTTTGTTCAGTTTCTGATCAGCAACGCCAGAACGGCCGCATCGCTTCTATCCGCGCCTGTTCGCGGGTGACGCCGATATCCTTCAGTTGCGCATCGGACAGATCCATCAGCTGTTTGCGCGTGCGCACACGGCGCCAGAACTGCTGCCAGCGGCTCTCCTGCGGGGCGCGCGGGGCTTCGCGCACACCGGGGATTTCCAGCAGTTCCTGTTGGTAAAGGGTCAGCCGCACATCGCTCAGGCCGCTCATCTCGTCACTCCTCCAGTCGAGCTCTTTCGAACGTGGGACTAGCGTGGCGAATCGGCAGAAATCATTACAGATTCAACGCTGTGAAGTTTTTTCCATACAGAGACAGGCGAAATCCTTCTGAATGGCGTATTTTTTTCCAATCTGTACTGCATTCCGCCGAGTCTGTCCGGCACGGGAGATCTGTCATGAAACGCTACGCACAGCTGGCCGCCACCCTCGGCGACCGCATCGAGCAGGGCCTGTACCGTCCCGGCGACCGCCTGCCCTCGGTGCGCGCGCTGAGCGAGGAGCACGGCGTCAGCATCAGCACCGTGCAGCAGGCCTACCGTGTGCTGGAGGACTCCGGGCTGGTCGAGCCCAGGCCGAAGTCCGGCTACTTCGTACCCGAGCGCCGCGAGCTGCCGCCGATGCCGGCCATGACCCGCCCGGCGCAACGGCCGGTGGACGTATCGCAGTGGGACCAGGTGCTGGAACAGGTGCGCCGCGCGCCGGGCGGCGATTTCGTCCAGCTAGGGCGCGGCACGCCGGACATTGCCAGCCCCTCGCTCAAGCCGCTGCAGCGAGCGATGGTGCACGCCGCGCGCCGCACCGACCTGCAGAGCCTCGGCTACGAAGGCATCCAGGGCTCGCTGCCGCTGCGCGAGCAGATCGCCCGGCTGATGCTGGACTCCGGCTGCCAAGTGCCGCCCAGCGAGATCGTCATCACCACCGGCTGCCAGGAGGCGCTGGCCATTACCCTGCGCGCCATCTGCGAGCCGGGGGACATCATCGCCATCGATTCACCCAGCTTCCACGGCGCCATGCAGGCACTCAAGGCCTATGGCCTGAAGGCGCTGGAAATCCCCACCGACCCCACCAACGGCATCAGCCTGGAGGCGCTGGAACTGGCCATGGAACAGTGGCCGGTGAAGCTCATCCTGCTCACCCCCAACTGCAACAACCCACTGGGCTACATCATGCCCGACGCCCGCAAGCGCGCTTTGCTCACGCTCGCGGCACGCTACGACGTGCCAATCCTCGAGGATGACGTCTACGGCGAGCTGGCCTACGCCTACCCACGCCCGCGCAGCATCAAGTCCTTCGATACCGATGACCGCGTATTGCTGGCCAGCTCCTTCTCCAAGACGGTAGCCCCCGGCCTGCGCACTGGCTGGGTGGTGCCGGGGCGCTACCTGGACCGCATCCTCCACTTCAAGTACATCGCCAGCGGCACCTGCGCGCCGCAACCGCAGATGGCGCTGGCCGAGTTCATTGGCGGCGGCCACTACGAGCCGCACATCCGCCGCATGCGCGCGCAGTACCAGCGCCACCGCGACCTGATGACCGAGTGGGTCGGCCGCTACTTCCCCGAGGGTGCGCGAGTCACCCGGCCGCGTGGCGGTTTCATGCTCTGGGTCGAGTTCGACCCGCTGTTCGACAGCGTGCGGCTGAACCAGGAGCTGCGCCGCGACAACGTGCAGGTGGCGGCGGGCAACATCTTTTCCGCCTCGGGCAAGTACCGCAACTGCATCCGCATGAACTACTCCCACCGTGACCTGGCGGTGATCGAGGATGCCGTGCGCAAGGTCGGCGCCTGCGCCAAGCGGTTGACCGCCGAGCTGCGCGAGCAGCAGGCCGAGCCGCTGCCCGCCTGAGGCGAAACATTTATCCACAGCCCGGCGCTGCCCCGTGGCGGCGCCCTGCTGTACCTTGGTTTCCTTTTGCCAGGCACCCGCTTTGACCAGTCTCACCCTCGGCCCTCTGGCCCTTCCCCTGCCCCACGTGCTGCTCTACCTCGGCTTCTTCGGCGCCCTGCTGGCCGGCTGGCTGGCCGGGCGCAAGCGCGGCGCCAACCCCGAAGGCGCGCTGTTCGCCATGCTCCTCGGTGGCCTGCTGGTGGCGCGGCTGGCCTTCGTCGCGCGCTACTTCGAGCAGTACGCGGCGACGCCGCTGAGCATCGTCGACATCCGCGATGGCGGCTTTCTCGCCCTGCCGGGGGTGATCGCCGCCGCATTGATAGGCGCGCTGCTGGCCTGGAAGCGGACAGAGCTGCGCCGCCCGCTGGCCGTCGCGGCCGTGGTCGGTGTGTGCCTATGGGGCGGCGGCAAGGCCGTGACCTCGGCGCTGGACCGCAGCCAGCAGATTCCCGAACTCACGGTGATGGACCTGCGCGGGGCCGCCGTGGACCTGCGCGCGCTGGATGGCCGGCCCATGGTGGTAAACCTCTGGGCCACCTGGTGCCCGCCGTGCCGGCGCGAGATGCCGGTGCTGGAGGCCGCTCAGCAACAGCGCAGCGATGTGCGCTTCCTGCTGGTCAACCAGGGCGAGAATGCCGAAGCCGTGCAGCGTTTCCTGCGCGAACAGGGCCTGAGCGAGGCGGCGGTGCTGCTCGACAGCGGCAACCGCCTCGGTCAGGCCACCGGCTCCTACGGCATGCCCACCACGCTGTTCTACGACGCCCAGGGACGCCTGAAGCACAGCCAGATGGGCGAGCTGTCCGCCGCCAGCCTGGAGTACGGGCTGGGCCAGCTCAAGGACTGACCCGCCCGGCGCTTCAGCGGAAGCGCCCGACCTCGTCGCGCAGGCCGGCGGCCAGGCTGTCCAGCTCGCGCACGGTCTGCGCCAGATCGGCCACCACCTGACGCTGTTCGCTGTTGGCCTGGGCGATGCCCTGCAGGTTGCTGCTGAGCAGGGTCGCGGTGCGGCTCTGCTCCTGGGTCGCGGTGGTGATGGCGGCGAACTGCTCGCCGGCCGCACTGCTCTGCTGGGAGATTTCCGCCAGCGCCGCGGCGACCTTCTCGTTCAGCGCCAGCCCGTGCTGCATCAGTTGGCTGCCCTGCTCGATGGTCTCGGTGGCGCTGCCGGTGTCCTGCTGGATGGCGCCGATCATCTGCGAGATTTCCGTGGTGGCGGCCTGGGTGCGCGCCGCCAGGCTGCGCACTTCATCGGCAACCACGGCAAAGCCGCGCCCCTGCTCGCCGGCACGGGCGGCCTCGATGGCGGCGTTGAGTGCCAGCAGGTTGGTCTGCTCGGCAATCGAAGTGATCACCCCGACGATGCTGCCGATCTCCTGGGAGCGCGCGCCGAGGCGATTGACCCGCTCCACGGTCTGCTGCAGTGCGCCGGCGATCTGCGCCAGCGAGGCGGAGGCATCGTCCATGGAGTGCAGGCCAATGCGCGTCTGCCGGGTGTTCTCGCTGGCCATGCGTTCGGTGCTGCGCATGTTGTCGGCGATGTCCATCGAGGTGGCGCTGAACTCTTCCACCGCGCCGGCCATGCTGTTGATCTCGCCGGACTGCTGTTCCATGCCGGCATAGGCGCCACTGGAAAGACCCGACAGCGAACGCGAGCAATGCCCCACTTCCTCCGCTGCACCGCGCACGCGCTCAACCATGCGGGAGAGCGCCTCGCCCATCTGGTTGAAGCTGCGCGCCAGGTCGCCGATCTCGTCACGGCTGGCAACTGACAGGCGCGCGCCCAGGTCGCCGGCGCCCAGCGCATGGGCCTGGCGCACCAGGTCGCCCAGCGGACGCAGGCGGCATTGCAGCAGCCAGGTGGTGGCGATCACCGCCAGCAGCATGGCGATCAGGCTGCCCATGGCCAGCTGACCACCGACGCGCCAGGTCACCGCGCGGATCTCGTCCTTGGGCATGCTCGCGACGACGGTCCAGGGGCCGCCGGCAAAGGGCTGCGCCACGCTGTAGAAATCATCCTGGCCGTCGCTCCAGAAGCGGCCACGGCCGGGGTTGTCCAGCAGGCTGGCGAGGCTGTCGGCGGCGCGCTCGGGGTTGCGCGCGCCGGCCGGCGGCACCAGCCAGTGGTGTTGTTCGTCCAGCAGCGCCAGCGAGCCGCCCTGACCGAGGCGGAAGCGACCGAGGTTGTCGAACTGGCGTTTCTGCGCGTCGGTGTAGTCGAAGCCGACGAACAGTACGGCGATCACCCGCCCGCTGCCGTCGCGCACCGGGGTGTACTGGGTCATGTAGAAGCGGTCGAACAGCAGCGCACGACCGACGTAGCTTTCGCCGCGCATCAGCAGCGGGTAGGCCGGGCTGTTGTGGTCGAGCACGGTGCCCATGGCGCGGCTGCCGTCCTGCTTCATCAGCGAGGTGGTGATGCGCACGAAGTCGTCGCCATCACGCACGAAAACGGTGGCGACGCCGGCGGTGAGCTGGCGGAATTCGTCGACCAGGGTGAAGTCGCCGTTCAGGCGGGTGTCGCCCAGGTACAGCGCCGGGGCTTGCAGTGCGGCGACCGGCACGCGCTCATCGGTGTGCGCTTTCAGGCCGGCAGCGAAGCGCTTCTCGAACAGGCCGGCGAGGCGCTGGGTGCTCTCGCGCAGGGTGCCGTGGAAGGTTTCCAGCTGGTCCGCCAGCAGGCGCGCTTCGCTGGCGAGGTGTTCTTCGCGGGTAGTCAGGGTAGCGCTGTCTAGCGAGCGCAAGGCAAACAGCGTGCTGCCGCTGATCAACAGGATCAGGAGCACGGCCAGGGCCATCGCCAATTGCAGGGCGATGCGGGATCGGGGCTGGTTCATTTTTCTGCTTCTGCACGCAACGGCGGGCCGTCGCCCGTGGTTCGAGGAGCGGCCTGCTTCGGTTCGAGGGGAGTGCCGGCGTGGTTCGCCGGTCTGCACAGGCTATCGGCGGCGCGTGACAATACTTGAGTCATTCACCCGGATTTGGCTTGGGGCGGGGGCTCCAGTCCGGGCAACGGCGCTCCTACAGTGTGAATCCGGAGTCAGTCCGCAGGATGGTGTGGAGCGCAGGGCCGTAGGGCGGATAACCCGGAACGGGTTATCCGCCGATAGCACCACGGCGGATAACGCTGGCGCGTTAAGCACCCTACCAGAGCGCCCGCGCTCCTACGCAAGCGCTACGCGCCTACTGGATCTCTTCCGGGGTGACGATCACCCAGTTCTTGTCGGCGGTGACCGGCTGGCCGAGCCCGGCCTGGGCCGCGGCATTCTTCTTGATCATGCCGTTGAGCTGGTCCATGTACTTGGCCTTGCGGTTGATCCACAGGTGCACGCCGTTCTCGGCGGTGCCGTTGAACAGCATGTAGCCATCGCTGCTGGGGGTATCGCCGCCGACCAGGATGGGCTTCTTCCACTGGTCGATGTAGGTGAGGATCGCCGCCTGCTTGCCGGCCATCCAGGTGGCCGGGGTCCACAGGTAGGGGGTGATCTCCAGGTTCAGGTTGGCCTTGGGATCGTACTTGCCTTCGGCAATCTGCTTGCGCGCGGTGGTCAGGGCACCGCTCTGGCGGTCCTTGAGCAGGGTGGTGACGCCGATAACGTTCTCGGGCTTCACGTTGTACCCGTACTTGGGATCGCTGGCGACCATACGCACCAGTTCCTCATGGGCGGCGGTCATCACGTAGACCTCGATGCCGTTCTCCATCAGCTTGTTGTACAGCTCGGTCTGGCCGGTGAAGACCTTGGGCGGGTTGATCTCGATGCTCTTGACCACGTCGCCTTCGTAGTAGGTGCTGGGCACCGGCTTGCCATAGGCCATCAGCTCGTCGACGTAACCCTTGAGCTCTTTCAGAGTGAAGCCGGAGAACACCTGGGCGACCCAGGGGTAGCAGACCAGGTCGTCGACCTCGCAGAGGCGGTAGTAGTAGCTGTTGAGGCTTTCCTTGTGGCCGTTGACGTCCTTGAAGGGGATCAGCTTGAGCGAGGGGTCGAGCTTCTCGCGGGTCAGCACGCCTTTCATTTCGAGGAAGGGCAGCAGCGATTCCTCGAGGTCGTAGCGGTAGCTGGTGTTGTCCATGTCGAAGACCGCGAAGGCGCCCTTGTTGGCGTTGGCGGCGATCAAGGCATCGAGCTGCTTGGCGGCCGGCGCGGGCCAGTGTTTCAGTTCGGTGGCGGCGAAAGAGGTACTGGCGAGGCCGGCCAGGATCAGGCCGGCGAGCAAGGTACGCATGGGCTTCATGGAATTCCCCCGAGTGGTCTTGTGGGTATGGGGAAGGCCCATGGCGGGCCTTCACTGGACTAGTCCAGCAATGACCCTAGCAAAGCGCTGTTTCAGCTCTGCGACGGCAGCGACGTGAACCGTCGCGAGGGCGGCAGGACATGTCCATGCGCGCCATGCGCCTTTGCTCGCGACGACGGCTGGTCTAGTTCACCGCGCGACGCAGGCGACCGGGGGCGTCGCCGTAGGTTTCCTTGAACTTCTTGGTGAAGGACGCCTGAGACTGGTAACCAACCTGCGCGGCGATGTCGGTGAGACTCAGCTGCGAGCTGCTCAGCAGGCGGTAGGCCAGCTCCATGCGCACCTTGGTCAGCAGCGCCCAGGGCGACAGCCCGGCCACCTGGGTGAACAGGCGCATGAAGGTGGCGCGGGACATGCTGGCACGCTCGGCCAGCGCCTCGATGGTCCACTCGTGGGCGGGGTCGTCGAGCATCGCCTGCCAGGCGCGGCTCAGGCGCTTGTCGGCGAGCAACGCCAGGGTGCCGCTGCTGGGGACGTACTCCTGCAGGTAGACGCGCAGGATCAGGGTGAACAGGGCCGAGGACAGCGCATCGACCAGGAAGCGCGCACCAGGCTGGTCGCCGTCCGCCTCGGCGCGCAACAGGCTGACCAGCGACGCCAGTTGTTCGCTCAGGCCCAGAGCCCGGGTGGAGACGTTGAGGAACGCCGGCAGCGCACCGATCAGCAGCGAGTCGCGCTGGTAGTGGAAGCTGCCGCAAAGGATATCCAGCGACTCGCCTTCACTGCCGATGCGGTGCACCGGCAGCAGGCCGTCCTGGCTGACCTGGGTGGGCACCGGGATCACTTTCGGTCCCTGGCTGCGCAGCAGGTGCGCGCCACCGCGCGGGAAAACCAGGATGTCACCCGCTTGTAGCGCAAGGACCTGGCCGTCAGGCATTTCCGCCTGGCAGCGGCCGGACAGCAGGATGTGGTATTGCGCCACCCCGCACGGTGCCTGTTCGTGGTCCAGCGCCCAGTCGCCCTGGAGTTGGCAGCGCAGGTCGAGGCTGCCGCGCAGGCCGGCGAGCTGGATCAGGCGGTCAATGGAGTTCATGGCATTCCATACGCGGGAAAGGGACTACAGATTACGCGCAGGATCGGCCAAGTAAACGCGACTACCTACTTCTTCCCCTCTCCCGTATCCCCTTGGTGCAACACCCTGGGGCGGTCCGCTCGCATCCGAGAGCAACCGACAAAAAGCCGAGCACAACGCGAAAGAAGCCAAACGGCCGGATTCCGACAATAGGAACCACTGAATCCAACCGACTCTCAAGGAGTTCCCCATGACCTCTTCCGTAACCCAAGTCCTGCGTGCGCTGAGCCGACTCGACAGCCTCGGCGTGAACCTGATGCGGGTGGCCATCGCCGTGGTGTTCATCTGGATCGGCGCGCTGAAGTTCGTGCCCTACGAGGCCGACAGCATCACGCCCTTCGTCGCCAACAGCCCGTTCATGTCGTTCTTCTACGAGCACCCCGAGGACTACCGCGCGCACCTCACCCACGAAGGCGAGCTGAATCTGGAGAAGCGTGCCTGGCAGACCGACAACAACACCTACGGCTTTTCCTACGGGCTGGGCGTGGTGGAGCTGAGCATCGCGCTGCTGGTGCTGCTCAACCCGCTGTCCCGTCGCCTGGGCCTGCTGGGTGGGTTGCTGTCGTTTGGCACGCCGCTGGTGACGCTGAGTTTCCTGATCACCACGCCCGAGGCCTGGGTGCAGGCGCTGGGCGATGCGCAGCACGGTTTCCCCTACCTGTCCGGCGCAGGCCGGCTGGTGCTCAAGGACACCCTGATGCTCGCAGGCGGCCTGCTGGTGATGGCCGACTCCGCCCGCTCGCTGCTGCACGAACGCGCCTGACTCCACTCTTCTGAAGGAAAAACATCATGAAAGCGCTGATTGCTCTGCTGTTCTCCACCCTGTTCCTCGCCGCCTGCGGCACCGTGCCAGCGCACGAGAAGCCCGATGTCGCCCGCGTTATCTCTATCACCGATACCCAGGAAGCCTGCGGCATCGTGCCGGTGACCATGGTCTACGAAGACTCTCAGGCCCGGCAGCACGAGCTGCACTACCAGGTCTGGGCCAATGGTTGCAGCGGCTCCTGAGCCGCCGCGTCGCCGGTGTCAGTCGAGCAGCTGCACCGGCGGCAGCTGCATGGCCTGTACCTCAGCCTGTAGGAAGTCGCGCAACCGGCGCAGCCGCTCCTGATGCCGGCGCGCACGGGGCCAGACCAGGTAGTAACTCTCGCCACTGGCCACCGCGCTGGGCCAGGGCAACGCCAGCCGACCCTGGTTGGCATCCTCGGCGACCATTACCAGGTCGCCGATGGAAACCCCGTAACCACGAGCGGCGGCCACGATACCCAGCTCCAGGGTGTCGAACACCTGCCCGCCCTTGAGCGACACCTGCTCCCCCAGGCCCATGCGTTGCAGCCAGCGCCGCCAGTCGCGACGGTCGGGCGTGGGGTGCAGCAACTCGGCGGCGGCCAGTCGCCCGGCGTCCCACGGGCCATCGGCGAGCAGCTCGGGCGCACCCACGGGAATCAGCCATTCGGGGAACAGCAGGGTGGCCTCCCAGTCCGGCGGGAAGTGCCCGGAGCTGAGCAGCACCGCGCAATCGAAAGGCTCATGGACAAAATCCACGCGGTCCACGTCCATCCACGCACTGGTCAGCTGCACCTCGATCTCGCTGTGCTGCATGCGGAACCGGCTCAGCCGCGCCAGCAGCCAGCGCATGGTCAGGGTCGAAGGCGCCTTCAGGCGCAGCACGCCTTCTTCGGCGCGCAGGCTGGCGCAGGCGCGCTCCAGCGCGTCGAAGCCGTCGCGCAGGCCGGGTAGCAGCATCCGCGCCGTTTCGGTCAGCTCCAGCTGGCGCCCGCGACGCTGGAACAGGCGGCAGGCGAAGTGCTCTTCCAGGGTCTTGATGTGCCGACTCACCGCGCTCTGGGTGATCGCCAGCTCCTCGGCGGCACGGGTGAAGGACGCATGCCGGGCGGCCGCCTCGAAGGCGCGCAGGGCATAGAGGGGCGGCAACTGGCGGTTCATGGCGGGCTCCAAAGGGCGACTTGGCATGAGTATGACTCATGGATGGCATCGCATTTTTCCTTTTGTGCGCGCATCCACGGCGGCCGGAGAATGGGCGACTCCCTATCGATGCGGCACCTGCCGCTTGCTGAGCCTGACTCATGAAACGCCTGTACCGTGACGAACTTGCCGCCATCCTTCGCCTCGCCGGCCCGCTGATCGCCGCGCAGCTGGCCTACGTCGCCATGGTGTTCACCGACACCGTGATGATGGGCAAGCTCGGCCGCGAGGCGCTGGCCGCCGGCGGGCTGGGCGCGTCGACCTATGCGCTGGTGTCGACCTTCTGCGTCGGCGTGGTCGCGGCCACCGGCAACCTGGTGGCAATCCGGCATGGCGCGAAGGACGCGCGTGGCGTGGTGCAGGCGACCCAGGCCGGCCTGTGGATCGGCGGCGCCCTGGCGATGCTGGCGGGCCTGCTGCTGTGGAACCTCGGACCGATCCTGATCGCCTTCGGCCAAGCCCCGGAAACCGTCCACGGCACCATGACTTTCCTGCACAGCATCGTCTTCGCCCTGCCCGGCTACATGGCCTTCATGGTGCTGCGCGGTTTCACCAGCGCCATCGAGCGGCCGGGCCCGGTCATGGCCATCAGCCTGATCGGCGCGCTGGCCAACTTCGCCTTGAACTACGCCTTCATCGAGGGCCTGTTCGGCCTGCCGCGCCTCGGGCTGGCGGGGATCGGCATGGTCACCGCGGTGGTGATGAACGCTCTGCCGGTAATCTTCGCCCTGTACCTGCGCTGGCACCGGGCGTATGCGCCCTATCCGCTGCTGCCCGGACTGTCGACGCCGGACTTCAAGGTGATCGGCGACTCCCTGCGCCTCGGCATTTCCATCGGCGGCACCTACGCGGTGGAGTCGGGCATGTTCACCGTGGCCACCCTGTGCATGGGCGTGATCGGCAGCACGGCGCTGGCGGCACACCAGATCGCCATCCAGTCGGTGTACGTAGCCTTCATGGTGCCCATGGGGATTTCCTACGCGGTGACCTTCCGCATCGGCCAGCACTACGGCGCCGGCCGGCTGGTCGAGGCGCGCCGAGCCGGCCGGCTGGGCATCGGCTTCGGCGCCAGCTGCATGTTCACCTTCGCCGCGCTGTTCTGGCTCGCGCCGGAGCTGGTCATCGGCCTGTTCATCGACCACAACGACCCGGCCAACCGCGAGGTGGTGAAGCTGGCCGTCAGCCTGCTGGCCATCGCCGCGTGGTTCGAGCTGTTCGACGGCACCCAGTGCATCGCCATGGGCGCGATCCGTGGCCTGAAGGATGCGCGCACCACCTTCCTCGTCGGGCTGGCGGGCTACTGGCTGGTGGGCGTTCCGATGGCGCTGCTGCTGGCCTTCCCGCTGGGCTGGGGGCCGAGCGGCGTGTGGTGGGGGCTGGCCTCCGGGCTGGCCTGCGCGGCCATCGGGCTGACGCTGGCGTTCGAGGCGAAGACCTCGCGCCTGCTGCGCCCGCACACGTCCCGCGCGGGCCTGGCTGTGCTGACTGACCGCTAGCTGACCGAGTCCTGCAGGCGCAGCGCGCGGTTGGCGCCGAACACCAGGAACCGCGCCAGCTCCGCGAGCGGCAATGGGCGGCTGATCCAGTAGCCCTGCACCTGGTCGCAGCCGAACTGGCGCAGCTCGTCCTGCTGGGCGATGGTCTCCACGCCCTCGGCGACCACTTCCAGGTTCAGGTTGTGCGCCAGGTTGATCATGGCCTTCACCAGTTGCAGGTTTTCCGGGCGCTCGTGCATGTCGCCGACGAAGCTCTTGTCGATCTTCAGCAGGGTGATGGGCAGGCTGCTCAGGTGCACGAAGGACGAGAAGCCGGTGCCGAAATCATCCAGCGAGAAGCGCACGCCCAATCGGCCGAGGGCCTGCATGGTCTGCTGGACCTGGTCGCTGCGGCGCATCACGGCGGTTTCGGTGAGTTCGAACTCCAGCCACTGGGCGTCGACGCCGCGCTCGCGGATCAGGCGCTCCAGAGTCGGCAGCAGCTGGCTGTCCTGGAACTGGCGGAACGACAGGTTCACCGCCATGTGCAGCGGCGGCAGGCCACGCCCGCGCAGCCATTGCATGTCGCGCAGGGCACGGGAAATGACCCAGTAGCCCAGCGGCACGATCAGCCCGCTTTCCTCGGCCAGCGGCACGAAGTCGCCCGGTGTCAGCAAGCCGCGCTCGGGATGGCGCCAGCGCACGAGAGCTTCGAGGCCGACGATTTGCCCGCTGTGCAGGTCCAGGCGCGGCTGGTAGTGCAGCTCCAGTTCGTCGCGGCGCAACGCCCGGCGCAGTTCGCTTTCCAGGTCGGCCAGACTGCGGGCACCACGGTTGATGCGTTCGTCGAAGACGTGGAAGGTGCAGCCCTGGCGCGACTTGGCCTGCTGCATGGCGATGTGCGCGTGCCACAACAGCGGGTCGGCAGCTTCGCCGGCGCGGGCATGGGCCACACCCAGGCTGCAGCCCAGCAACAGGCTTTCGCCCTCGACCCAGTAGGGTTCGCCCAGGGATTCGACGATCAGCTCGGCGATCTTTTCCACCCGCGCCGGGTCGCGGCGGGTGTCCAGCAGCAGGGCGAACTCGTCGCTGCCCAGGCGGGCAATATCGTCGCCGTTGTCCAGGTGTGCCTTCAGACGCGCCACCACCTGCAGGATCAGGCGGTCGCCGGCCTGGTGGCCGAGGGCGTCGTTGACGTGACGGAAGTTGTCCAAGTCCAGGTGACCCAGCGCCAGGCCGCGCCCTTCGCTCTCGCTGAGACGGGCGGCAAGCAGGGTCTGGAAGCCCTGGCGGTTGGCGATGCCGGTCAGCGGGTCCTGTTCGGCCAGGCTCTGCAGGGTGTTCTGCAGCGAGGTGCGTTCACGCACGTAACGCAGGGTGCGGCGCAGGACTTCGACGCTGAGGGATTCGGCCACCAGATAGTCGGCGACGCCGACCGGCTCTTCCGCGGGCTCACGCTCCAGCAGCAGGACCAGCGGCAGGTGGCATTGGTGGGCGGACGGCAACTTGCCGGGCGTGGCGAGCACCAGGCCGACCTGATCTTCGTCGAACAGACTGCTGGCGGCCTGCCAGGACGGGGCCGTGATCAGCGAATAGCCCTGCCCCAACGCGGCCAGATGCCCGCGCAGTAGCTGGGCCCACTGCGGCGCTTCCGCCAGCAGGAGCAGGCGCGTTGGTTCGACCGACGCTGCCAAGCGACCCCCATGTATCTCTGGAAAGGGGAGAAACTCCAGACGCCATCCCTGCGCCCACTTCTCCCGGTTTTGAAGTGACGCCATCCGGACATCCCACGGATGTAGACGAAACTTCAGAGAAACTCTTAAGAGTTTTCTTCAAGTAATGCTGTCACAAGCCTAATACATGTACAGATTTATCCAAAACACATAAGTACGATCGTGTCACAGATCGCCGCTATTCCGAGCGGCACCCCGACGCCCGGCACGGCCTGCTAGAATACGCGCCCGCTCCACTACAGACCCCCGCCTTTCATGTCCCGACTCAATCCCCGGCAGCAAGAGGCCGTGAACTACGTCGGCGGCCCGCTCCTGGTGCTGGCCGGCGCCGGCTCCGGCAAGACCAGCGTGATCACCCGCAAGATCGCCTACCTGGTCCAGCAGTGCGGCATCCGCGCCCAGTACATCGTCGCCGTGACCTTCACCAACAAGGCCGCCCGCGAGATGAAGGAGCGCGTCAGCACCCTGCTGCGCCCCGGCGAGGGCAAGGGCCTGACCGTCTCGACCTTCCACAACCTGGGCCTGAACATCATCCGCAAGGAACATGCGGCCCTGGGCTACAAGCCCGGCTTCTCGATCTTCGACGAGAGCGATGTGAAGGCGCTGATGACCGACATCATGCAGAAGGAATATTCCGGCGATGACGGTCTGGACGAGATCAAGGGCCTGATCGGCAGCTGGAAGAACGACCTGATCCTTCCGGAAGAGGCGCTGGAAAAGGCGCGCAACCCCAAGGAACAGACCGCTGCGATGGTCTACCTGCACTACCAGCGCACGCTCAAGGCGTACAACGCGGTGGACTTCGACGACCTCATCCTGCAGCCGGTGAAGCTGTTCCAGGAGCACCCGGAGATCCTCGACAAGTGGCGCAACCGCGTGCGCTACATGCTGGTGGACGAATACCAGGACACCAACGCCAGCCAGTACCTGCTGGTGAAGATGCTGGTGCAGCAGCGCGCGCACTTCACCGTGGTGGGCGACGACGACCAGTCGATCTACGCCTGGCGCGGCGCGCGCCCGGAAAACCTGATGCAGCTGAAGGAAGACTTCCCCTCGCTGAAGGTGGTGATGCTGGAGCAGAACTACCGCTCCACCAGCCGCATCCTCAAATGCGCCAACATCCTCATCGCCAACAACCCCCACGTGTTCGAGAAGCAGCTGTGGAGCGAGATGGGTGAAGGCGACCCGATCCGGGTGATCCGTTGCCGCAACGAGGAGTCCGAGGCCGAGCGGGTGGCGATGGAAATCCTCACCATCCACCTGAAGACGCAGCGGCCCTACAGCGAATTCGCCATCCTTTACCGGGGCAACTATCAGGCGAAGCTGATCGAGCTGAAACTTCAGCACCACCAGATTCCCTATCACCTGTCAGGCGGTACCAGCTTCTTCGGACGCCAGGAAGTGAAGGACCTGATGTCCTATTTCCGCCTGCTGGTGAACCCGGACGATGACAACGCCTTCCTCCGCGTGATCAACGTGCCGCGCCGGGAGATCGGCTCCACCACCCTGGAAAAGCTCGGCAACTACGCCACCGAGCGCGGCTGCTCGATGTTCAACGCCTCCGGCGAGCTGGGCTTGTCCGAGCACCTGGACGCCCGCTACATCGAGCGCCTGCAGCGCTTCAAGCGCTTCATCGACAAGGTCCGCGAGCAGTGCGCGGGCAGCGACCCGATCGGTGCGTTGCGCAGCATGGTGATGGACATCGACTACGAGAACTGGCTGCGGCAGAACGCCTCCAGCGACAAGATCGCCGACTTCCGCATGGGCAACGTCTGGTTCCTCATCGAGGCGCTGAAGAACACTCTGGAGCGCGACGAAGAAGGCGACATGACCATCGAGCAGGCCATCGCCAAGCTGGTGCTGCGCGACATGCTGGAGCGCCAGCAGGAAGAGGAAGAAGGCGCGGACGGTGTGCAGATGATGACCCTGCACGCCTCCAAGGGCTTGGAATTCCCCTACGTGTTCATTCTCGGCGTGGAAGAGGAAATCCTACCGCACCGCTCCAGCATCGAGGCCGACACCATCGAGGAGGAGCGGCGCCTGGCCTACGTGGGCATCACCCGGGCGAAGAAGAACCTGGCGATGACCTTCGCCGCCAAGCGCAAGCAGTACGGCGAGATCATCGACTGCTCGCCCAGCCGCTTCCTCGACGAGCTGCCGCCCGAAGACCTGGTCTGGGAAGGCCAGGAGGACGCGCCGCAGGAGGTCAAGGTCGCCAAGGGCAACTCGGCGCTGGCGGATATCCGGGCGATGCTCAAGCGCTGAGCCGCTACACCTGCAGGAGCGCGCCGTGCGCGCGATCGCGGGCATTGCCCGCTCCTACAGGGGGGGTTGCCTCTTCCGCCCATCGAAAAACTGTCCACTCGATCAGCAATTGCATTGGTCGGAACGTCGCGCAGAAGACCAATGGCGTTGTAGAATTACGCGCTTCATCAGCGACAGCCGCTTTCGGAAGCACCCCCGTGAACACTCTCAAAGACAAAATTCGCAGCGAAGGCATCGTTCTTTCCGAACAGGTCCTCAAGGTAGACGCCTTCCTCAACCACCAGATCGACCCGGCGCTGATGAAGTTGATCGGCCACGAGTTCGCCGAACGCTTCAAGAACCAGGGCATCACCAAGATCGTCACCATCGAAGCCTCGGGCATCGCCCCGGCGGTCATGGCCGGCCTCGAGCTGGGCATCCCGGTGATCTTCGCCCGCAAGTTCCAGTCGCTGACGCTGAAGAACGACCTGCTGATCTCCAAGGTCTTCTCCTTCACCAAGCAGACCGAAAGCACCATCGCCATCTCCGCCAAGCACCTGACCGCCGCCGACCACGTGCTGGTGGTGGACGACTTCCTCGCCAACGGCCATGCCGCCAAGGCGCTGATCGACCTGATCCAGCAGGCAGGCGCCAGCGTCGCCGGTCTGGGCATCGTCATCGAGAAGTCCTTCCAGGAAGGTCGTGCCCTGCTGGAAAGCGAAGGCTATCGGGTGGAATCCCTGGCTCGCGTGAAGTCCCTGGCCAATGGTCAGGTCGAGTTCCTCGAGGACTGATCCACCGCTCCACGAAAAAGGCGGGCGCCGACAGGGCCCGCCTTTTTTCATGCCTGCGCTCCTATGGCCGGGCGCTGGCCTTCAGGCCAGCCAGCACCAGGCGCTGGTACAACTCCTCGCGCAAACCTTCCGGCTTCGCCAACCCCATGCGCTCCAGGTGCGCGGGGAAAGCCTCCGGCTCCGGCGCGTCCAGGGTCGCCTTGCCCAGTTCGAGAATCTCGCTCAGGCGCAGCTTGCTCTTCAGCCAGCCCAATGCCCGAAGCAGGTCGCGCTCGTAATCGGTGAAGTCGCAGCCCAGCGGGAATTCCGGCAGCAACTGGCGCAACCCCTGAGTCGCTTCGCGCAGGCGCTCCGGCGTGTTGTTGCGGTAGCGCTCGTCCAGTTCGAAATTCTTCGGCAGCTTGCCGGCTTCCTGGGCCTGGGCGATCAGCTCATCCTGGAAACGCGAGTCGGCGATGGCCAGCAGTGCGGCGATCACCTCGGCGTCGTTCCTGCCGCGCAGGTCGGCCACGCCGTACTCGGTCACCACCATGTCGCGCAGGTGCCGGGGGATCGTGGTGTGGCCGTAGCTCCAGACGATGTTGGAACTCAGCTCGCCTTCGGATTCGCGCCAGCTGCGCAGCATCAGGATCGAGCGCCCGCCTTCCAGTTCATGGGCCTGGGCGACGAAGTTGTACTGGCCGCCGACGCCGCTGAGCACGCGGCCGTCCTCCAGCTGGTCGGCCACGCCGGCGCCCAGCAGGGTGACGGTGAAGGCGCTGTTGATGAAACGCGCGTCGCGGCGCTGCTCACGCTTGAGCTCCTCGTCGCGGTAGAGGTTGTTGACGAAGCCGATGCCGGTCATGCCGATCCCGGCCAGTTCCTCGCGGGGCATTTCGCGCAGACGTCGGTAGAAGGCCTGCGGACCGAGGAAGAAGCCGCCGTGCAGCCAGACGCCCGGCTGGCTGGGCGACGAGCCCGGCCGTGCCGCAACACGCCGGCTCAACACACCGGCCTCGGCCAGCGCCAACAGGCCGGGAACGAACATCTCGCTGCAACCGTACAGGCCCTGTTCGAACACGCCGAGGCCACCGTCGCGCTCGATCAGCCCGGCGTGCCGGGCGGTAGAGTCGAGGCCGTCGAGCAGCGCGCGGTAACCGTCATTGTTGCGCTGGCGGGTGAGCAGCGCCGAGGTCAGAGCGTCGCCCATGGAGCCGATGCCGATCTGCAACGTGCCGCCATCGCGCACCAGAGCGCTGGCGTGCAGGCCGATGCAATGGTCCTGCAGGCCAACCGGCAGGTTGGGCGTGGAGAACAGCGTGCTGCTGTCGCCCGGCGCATCCACCAGCAGGTCGAAGAAGTCCTCGTCCACCTCGGCGTCGCCGGGCATGTAGGGCAGTTGGTCGTGAACCACGCCGATGGTGACGATGGTTTCGCCGGCCGCGCGGCGACGCTGCAGCATCGGCAGCAGGTCGAGGGTGATGTCCGGGTTGCAGGCCAGGCTGAGCTTGCCCGGTCGCGCCGGGTCGCGGGCCACCAGTTGGGCAACGGCGTTGACGCCCTTGGCGTTGATATCGCGCGCCACGTGGCTGTAGTTGCAGCTGATGTAGTTCTGCTGCGCCGGGGCGCTGTCCAGCAGGCTGCCGGGCTGCAGGTAGAACTCCTCGACGCGGATGTTCTCCGGCAGGCTGCCGCTGCGCAGATCGTGCAGGTAGTCGAGCTCGGGGTAGTCGCCGTAGATGCGCTCGACGAAGGGTTCGAGGAAGCGCCGCTGCAGCTCGCCGCCGGCTTGCGGACGGCCGAGTGATAGCGCGGTATACAGCGTCAGCTGCCGGCGCGGGTTCTCGCGGATGTGCCGGTACAGCGCGTTGGCCAGCTGGTTGGGCTTGCCCAGCCCGAGCGGCAGGCCGAGGCGGATGTGCCCGTCCAGGCGTTGCAGCAGTTCTTCGACGGCAGTTTCGATCGAGCAGGATTGCACCGGGCGTCCCTCCTGGTTCGTTTCAACGACAGGAGTTTGGACCGGCTTGACGCAAAAGTTGCTCCCGCGACTCACCAGGTGACAAATCGCGGGCATGAAAAAGCCGCCCTTGGGCGGCTTTTTCGCACAGGTCGGCTGTTACAGGCCGGACATGTGGTGAATCGCAGCTTTCAGCTCGTCATCGGAGCAATCAGCGCAAGTGCCCTTGGGCGGCATGGCGTTGATACCCGAGATGGCCTTGGCCAGCAGGCCGTCGAGGCCGCCCTGCTCTTTCGCACGCTTGCCCCAGTCAGCCTTGTCGCCGACTTTCGGCGCGCCCAGCAGGCCGCTGCCATGGCAGTTGGTGCAGACCTTGCCGACAATCTCTTCGCCCGAACGCGGAGCACCGCCACCACCGGCAGCAGCTACGGCGCCAACGCCTTCGCATTCCTTGCCCTGGACGCAGACTTTGCCGACAGGTTCGAGACGCTTGGCAATGGCGTCATCGTTGGTCGCGGCCTGAACGCTCACTGCCCACAGGGCCAGTACGGCAGCTTGGGCTGCCAGGATTTTTCTAATCAGGTTCACCCTTTCACCCTCATCGTGGCTTATCACGCCCGGTCGCGGTGCAGTCACAGTCTCGGGCCGCGCGAGCGGGCGCAAGTATAACGGCAAAGCCGGGAAGCTCGAAACAATTGCGCCACCTAGCCGGCGTTTGCGGCATTAGGTCGCAGCTGATCTGGCCGGTCCTACCGGCTGTTCAAAAATTTGCCGGTGTGGTCGCGCTGATCAGCCGCGCCGGGGCTTCGAACGGATTGCGGAAGCGATGCGGCTTGGTGCTGTCGAAATAGTAGCTGTCGCCGCATTCAAGGACGAAGGTCTCGTCGCCGACGGTCAGTTCCAGACGGCCTTCGACCAGCACGCCGGTCTCTTCGCCTTCGTGGGCGTACATGTCGTCACCGGTATCGGAACCCGGCGGATAGGTCTCGTCGAGCAGGGTGATGGCGCGGCTGGGGTAGTCCTTGCCGATCAGCTTCATGATGATCGAGCCGCTGGACAGGTCGCTGAGTTCGTCTGCCTTGTAGACCACAGGAGTGTTGCTGCTCTGTTCCAGGTCCAGGGAGAAGAACTCCACGAGGGACATCGGAATACCACCCAGCACTTTCTTCAGCGAGCTGATGGAGGGGCTGACGCTGTTCTTCTCGATCATCGAGATTGTGCTGTTGGTAACACCCGCCCGTTTAGCGAGTTCGCGCTGGGACAAACCTTTGAGCTTACGGATGGCTTGCAGACGAGCACCGACGTCCAAGGGTGGGGTCCTCCTTATTCTTGTGATCAGGCAGGCTCTGAAAGGCAGAACCCGCAACGGCTTGTGCCGAGCGGGTTCCAAGTGCCACGTATCATGGCAACACCGTTCAGTATTTACAACAGATCGCCCGCCGATCCTGCGCAAACTTTACGGGCGGTATCCGTCACTCGCCTGCGTAGACCCGCGGGACGCGCTTGAGGTTGCAGAACAGCTGATAGGGAATACTGCCGCACAGGGCAGCGAGCTGGCTGGCGGGCACGTTCGGGCCCCAGAGTTCCACGCGGCTTCCCAGGCCTGCGCTGGGCAGGTCGGTCAGGTCCACGGTGAGCATGTCCATGGACACACGACCGATGATGCGGCTGGGCTTGCCGTCGATGAACACCGGCGTGCCGTCCGGCGCATGGCGCGGATAGCCGTCGGCGTAACCCATGGCGACCACGCCGACGCGTACCGGGCGGTCGGCGATGAAGCGCGCGCCATAACCCACCGGCTCGCCGGCCGGCAGTTCGCGGATGCTGATGACCTGGGATTCCAGGGTCATTACCGGGCGCAGCTGGTCAGCCAGCGGGTGCGCCTGTTCGAAGGGGGTGGCGCCGTAGAGCATGATGCCGGGGCGCACCCAGTCGCTGGGCACGTCGGACCAGCCGAGGATGCCGGGGGAGTTGCGCAGGCTGATCTCGTGCCCCTGGCCTGCGGCTTCGCGCACGGCCTGGAAGGCGGCGACCTGTTCCTCGGTGCGCGCGCAGTCCAGCTCGTCGGCGCGGGAGAAGTGGCTCATCAGCACGACCTTGGCCACGTGCGGCAGCGCCTTCAGGCGCGCCAGCGCGGCGGCGTAGTCCTGCGGGAAGAAGCCGACGCGGTGCATGCCCGAGTCCATCTTCAGCCACACGGTCAGCGGCTTGCTCGGACGGGCGCGCTCGATGGCATCCAGCTGCCAGGCCGAGTGCACCACGCACCAGAAGTCATGGGCGTCGATCAGCTCCAGCTCGCTGGCTTCGAAGAAGCCTTCGAGCAGCAGGATCGGCGCACGGATGCCGGCTTCGCGCAGTTCCAGCGCTTCCTCGATGCAGGCCACGGCGAAACCGTCGGCCTCGCCTTCCAACGCCTTGGCGCAAACGACAGCGCCATGGCCGTAGGCATCGGCCTTGACCACTGCCAGCGCTCGGGCGCCGGTGACTTCACGGGCCAGGCGGTAGTTGTGGCGCAGGGCGGCGAGGTCGATCAGGGCACGGGCGGGACGCATGGCGAGGCTCTCTTATGGTGTACGGAACAAAAACGACGGACGAAAAAAACCCGGCGCTCCGGCCGGGCCACGCAAACGATCAGGGCAGTGCGGCGACGATGGAGACCTCGACGAGGATCTCCGGGTAGCACAGCGCCGCCTGGACGGTGGCGCGCGCCGGGGCGCAGCCCTGCGGGACCCACTGGTCCCAGACGCCGTTCATGCCGGCGAAGTCGGCGGCGACGTCTTTCAGGTAGATGGTTGCCGAGAGCACCCGCGACTTGTCGGTGCCGGCTTCTTCGAGCAGGCGCTCGACGCTGGCGAGGACTTCGCGGGTCTGTTGCTCGACTCCGGCGGAGAGGTCGTCTGCCACCTGGCCGGCGAGGTACACCGTGCCGTTGTGGACGACAACCTGGCTCATCCGCTGGTTAGTGTGCAGGCGCAGGATGGCCATTGTGGGCCTCCGAGGCAGAGCCGTAGCGGGAGATATCCAGACCTTCGGTGCTGATCTGCGGGCGCTTCTTGGCCATCAGGTCGGCGAGGTAGCGACCCGAGCCGCAAGCCATGGTCCAGCCGAGGGTGCCGTGGCCGGTGTTGAGGAACAGGTTGCGGTAGCGGGTGGCGCCGACGATCGGGGTGCCGTCGGGGGTGGCCGGGCGCAGGCCGGTCCAGAACTCCGCCTGGCTGACGTCGCCGCCTTCCGGGTAGAGGTCGGTGGTGATCATTTCCAGGGTGGCCCGGCGGCGCGGGTTCAGCGACAGGTCGAAGCCGGCGATTTCCGCCATGCCGCCGACGCGGATACGCTGGTCAAAGCGGGTGATCGCGACCTTGTAGGTCTCGTCGAGGATGGTCGAAGTCGGCGCCATGTCCGGGTTGGTGATCGGCACGGTCAGCGAGTAGCCCTTGAGCGGGTAGACCGGGGCGTCGATACCCAGCGGCTTGAGCATCTGCGGCGAGTAGCTGCCAAGCGCCAGCACGTAGCGGTCGGCGGTAACCAGTTGGCCATCGACCCAGACACCGTTGATGCGGTCGCCGGCGAAGTCCAGGCGCTGGATGTCCTGGCCGAAGCGAAACTCCACGCCCAGGGCCTTGGCCATCTCGGCCAGCTTGGTGGTGAACATCTGACAGTCGCCGGTCTGGTCGTTGGGCAGGCGCAGGGCGCCGACCAGCTTGTCGGCCACCTTGGCCAGGGCCGGCTCGACGCGGGCGATGCCGGCGCGGTCGAGCACTTCATAGGGCACGCCGGTACTTTCCAGGACGGCGATGTCCTTGGCAGCGGAGTCCAGCTGGGCCTGGGTGCGGAACAGCTGGGTGGTACCCAGGGAGCGGCCTTCGTAGGTGATGCCGGTCTCGGCACGCAGTTCGTCGAGGCAGTCGCGGCTGTACTCGGACAGGCGGACCATGCGCTCCTTGTTCACCGCGTAGCTCTTGGCGTTGCAGTTGCGCAGCATCTGCCACATCCAGGTGTACTGGCTGGGGTCGCCGGTCAGCTTGATGGCCAGCGGGGCGTGGGTCTGCATCAGCCATTTCATGGCCTTGAGCGGGATGCCCGGGGCAGCCCAGGGCGAGGCGTAGCCAGGGGAAACCTGGCCGGCGTTGGCGAAGCTGGTTTCAAGGGCCGGGCCGGGCTGGCGGTCGACGACGACCACTTCGAAGCCGGCACGGGCGAGATAGTAAGCACTGGCGGTACCGATCACACCGCTGCCAAGCACCAGAACGCGCATCTTTGCCTCCTACGTCGCGCCGGGGGCGCTGACGTTTCTTATTCTGAACGTAGATGCGCGCAGTATAGGAAGTCGAGCTCAGCGATATTCACTGAATGCGATGCGTGTTTTGACGGAAATTCCTGGCAAAAGTCGCTTTCACGGAGGGACATCCACCAGGAATAGCGCCATTTTACCCGAGACCGGATGGTCGAGGATCTGGCGAAAATTTCACCAGACCCAGAGGAAATAGCGAACGGAAGGGGATCGACCAGAACTTCTCGCGCCAGCCCCATTGCGGACGGGACTTACCTGCTACCGGGCCGCCCCACCCCGCCTGCCCCGACAAGCGGCGACAGGCAGGGAAATCCCCTTGGCAAGCTTACTTGCGCACCCACTGACCATTGACCTGGACGTACTGCCCCGACGGCGTACGCTCGATGGCCTTCTTGCCGGCCAGGGATTCCACGTCCTTGAGGGTGGCGCCACTCTGGCTGGCGACCTTCTGGTACTCGGCGCGGCGCGCGGCGTTGATCTGCGCGGCGACATCGGCGGCATCACCGCCGTTCTTCACGACGCCGAGGTATCCGTCGGCCTGCTCGCCGACCAGCCCCTGGGACTTGGCGCTGCCCAGCGCGGACATCGCCTGCTCCAGGCTCATGGCCATGACCGGCAGGCTCAGGCAGAGGGCGACCAGCGCGACGCCCAGTTTGCGGTGCAATCTCATGCAAAGGCTCCTTCTCAGAACAGGCCACTGTTCTCGTTGATGATGCCGTCGAGCGCCTTGTCGACCTTGATATAGATCTCGTGCTCGATCTTCACGTTGAGGTTGATGTTGATCGGCTCCTTGGGCGCTGCCAGCTGCACGGTGGGCGTGCAGCCCTGGGCAAGGCCGGCCAGGAGCAGTAGGGCGAATAGGGCGCGGAGGCGCATTTCAGGATCTCCTTGCGGTCATGGCGCGGCGGCCGGGTCGTTGCGCAGGCGTTCCTGCACGCGCTTGCGGATGGTGTCACTGACCCGGTCGCTCAGTTGCAGGCTGGTGAGCAGCTTGGGCACGTTCTCCTCCAGATTGACGTTGAGGTTGATCGGCCGCCCCTGCTCCAGCTCGGGATTGCGCCCGCTCAGGCTCAGGGCGAGGAGCAGCTTGCCGGATTCATCATAATCCACGCGGCTGCTCAGCTTGTCGTAGCGGAAATCGTCGATGGCGGTGGCCACCAGCTGCATGGCCGGGTTGCTCTGGCCCAGCGACTGGATCTTCGGCGAACGGAACTGCAGCACGCCGGGTTGCCGCGCGGCCACTTCGCCATTGCGGATCACCAGCTTGCCCTCGTGTAGACCCAGCGGCAGGTTGCCGTCGATGATGCCGTTGCCGGAAAGGCCCTCCGCCGGATAGGCCGCGAGGATCGCCTCCAGCGCCAGACCTTCCAGCTTCAGGGTAAGACCCTGCCCCAGCGCAGAAAGATCCACGGCCCCGGCCGGCAACCAGGCGCGCCCCTTGAACAGTCCCAGCTCCGCCTGCTGCCAGTCGACCCGGCCCGCCAGGGGCGCCGCCAGCGAGGCCTTGTAATTACCCTGCAGGGACAGCGGGCCGAGGGTGACGCCGGGGTTCAGCGTGGCGACTTTTACCTGCGGCAGATGCAGCGCCATCTGCGAGCCCTTCAGGGCGAACTTCGCCTGCAGGTCGAGGCCATGCACCTCGCTGCGATCGTAGACGCCCTCCAGCCCGCTGCCGCGCAGGTTCAGGTCGAGGCTCTGCGTCGCGGCGCCCGGCGGCAGGCGCCAGTTCAGGTCGAAGCTCGCCTTGCCGTTGTTCAGGCTGAGCAGGCCCGGCCAGTCGCCCAGGGACTTCTCCAGCGGGTTGCCGGTGCGCAGGAAGAACTCCGGCTGCCGCGCGACCAGGGCAACACCCTGCTTCATCGAGTGGCTCAGCTCGACCTCCGCATTCAGGCCACCGCTGTTGAGCAGCCGGCCCTTGAACTGCTGGGCTTCGAGGCTCGCCGCCAGTGTGCCCATGGCATTCCAGGACAGCGGTTTGACATGGGACTGGCGCAACTCGCCTACGGCCAGTTTCAGCGAGGCGTTGAATTGCAGGGTGGCCGGCGTGTCACTGGCGTAGCCCAGGCTCAGCGTGGCTTTACCCAGCGTGGCGGCGAGCTTGCTGGCCTTCAGCGACTGCGGGCCGGTCAGCGTGCCGACCTGCAACTGCGCGCCGTCGGCCAGGTTGAAACTCGCCGACTGTTGATCGATCCGACCGTCGAAGCTCAGGTCGAGTCGGCTGTTGTCGCCGCGCAGGCCGGCCATTTCCAGGTGCGGGACCTTCCCTTCCAGCCGCGAATCGCTAAGTTGCAGCGCCAGCGGGGTCGCCTCCAGCAGGGCCACGCGGGAGCGCAGGCGCAGGTCGGCGGCACCCACGGCGCGCAGGTCGGCGCGCACGCTGCCCACCTCTTCTTCCACGCCGGGCTCCAGATGCAACGTCAGGCGTGCCGGGCGCAGGCCGACCGGCAGCGCCTGCAACCAGTCGCCGTAAAGATCGGACAGGCGCAGATCACCGCTGACCACCGAAGGGCGCCAGCCGCTATCGGTCGCGCTGGCGATCAACCTCAGGTCGCCCTGCAGGTTGCCCGCGCCCGGCAGCGGCCAGGGCTGCGGTAGCTGCAGGGACAGGTCGATACTGCCGCGTCCATCACGCAGGCCCGGCCAGTCCGGCCAGGCGGCGTCGCCGGCCAGCTGGGTGTCCCAGCTCAGGCGCAGACGCCCGGCCTCGGGGATCGGCAACGGCAGGTTCGGTGTCGGCAACCACATGCCCAACCAATTGCGCACCGCCTGCACCGGTGGCACGGCGGGGCTGGCAATGCTGCCGCTGAGCTGGCGGCTGGCCGGCGCCCAGCTGGAATCCAGGGAAAGCAGCGGCTCGTTGTCCAGGTAGCTGTCCAGTTGCAGGCGCCACTGGCCGTCGCCCGGTTGCAGCAGGCCGTTGAATGCCAGTTGCTGTCCGCCCTGGCGTAGCTCGCCGCCCAGTGCCGCGGCACCGCCCTGGATCTGCTGCCAGTGCGCGCTGCCATTGAGCGTACAGCGTTGCTCGCGGGCGCAGGGCAATTCGACGGCGACGCGCTCCAGCGCCAGCCGCCCGGGCAGCAGAGCCAGCCAGCGGTTAAGCTGGGTGATATCCGGCAGCCCGGCATCTTCTTCCGGCGCGCCCTGCCCCGGCCACTGGCGGATATCGATGCTGCGGGCAGCCAGCTCCTTCAGGCGCCAGCGTCCGTCTTCATGCTCGGGCCAGCCGACACTCAGGTCCTGCAGCTGGATCGCCAGTCGTGAGCCATCCGGCGTCTGCCGCTGCAGGGCCAGGCGCTGCAGCGTCAGGCCCTCGCGGGAAATGCCCAGCCCCTGCCACTGCTCGACACTGACTCCGGCATTCCCCAGCAGGCGCGGAACCGCCAGCCACGCCGCGCCGGCCGCCATTGCCAGAAGCAGCAACAGCAGCAGGAGAACGGTGCGCAGACGGGGCAGCGACATACGAAAGCCTCGGCAGAAAGCGGCCGGCTTCGCCCGACAGGGGCAAAGCCTTGGCCTACAGGCTGGCCGTCCGGCGCGGGAAGTTCAAGGGATGCCAGTGATATTCCCTGCACAACCGACTATATTGCCGACATTCCCCCAAAGCTCATCGCTCGACTTCAGAGTCATACCCATGAGAACCCAGCATCAAAGCCGCCGCGAACTGGACAAGATCGACCGCAACATCCTGCGTATCCTGCAGGAGGAAGGTCGCATCTCCTTCACCGAACTGGGCGAGCGCGTCGGCCTCTCCACCACGCCGTGCACCGAGCGCGTGCGCCGGCTGGAGCGCGAGGGGATCATCATGGGCTACAACGCCCGGCTGAACCCGCAGTACCTCAAGGCCAGCCTGCTGGTGTTCGTCGAGATCAGCCTGGACTACAAGTCCGGCGACACCTTCGAGGACTTCCGCCGTTCGGTGCTCAAGCTGCCCCACGTGCTGGAGTGCCACCTGGTGTCGGGCCACTTCGACTACCTGGTAAAGGCGCGCATTTCGGAGATGGCCTCCTACCGCAAGCTGCTGGGCGACATCCTGCTCAAGCTGCCCCACGTTCGCGAATCCAAGAGCTACATCGTGATGGAAGAGGTGAAGGAAAGCCTCACCCTGCCCATCCCGGACTGAAAAGCGGTCTGATTCCCCGCCGTTCGCGGCAATCTCAAAAGATCTATTTACGACTTCCCGGCGTTTTTTCCCGTGCAGCTATTGGCTGGGCGGGAAGTCGGCGTTTATCCTGCGTAAAATTTTAACAACACAAAAATCAGGATATCGCACATGAACGCCCGCGTTCACCAGCCGGTGCACACCGACCGCCACGCCCCGTCCTACTACGCCGCGAGCGTCAATCGCCGCCTCGAAGTACCGCCCCTGGCGGGCGAGGAAAAGGCCGATGTATGCGTCATCGGCGGTGGCTTCTCCGGGCTGAACACGGCCATTGAACTGGCGGAGCGCGGGCTCTCGGTGATCTTGCTGGAAGCGCATCAGATCGGCTGGGGTGCCAGCGGTCGCAACGGTGGCCAGTTGATCCGCGGCGTCGGCCACGGCCTGGAACAGTTCGAGCCGGTGGTGGGCGCCGACGGCGTCCACGCGATGAAGCTGATGGGCCTGGAAGCGGTGGAGATCGTCCGCCAGCGCGTCGAAAAATACGCCATCGACTGCGACCTGACCTGGGGCTACTGCGACCTGGCCAACAAGCCCTCGGACGTCGAAGGCTTCCAGGAAGACTTCGACGAGCTGAAAAGCCTCGGCTACCGCCACGAACTGCGCATGATCCCGCAGGATCAGATGCGCTCCATCGTAGGCTCCGACCAGTACGTCGGCGGCATGGTAGACATGGGCTCGGGCCACCTGCACCCGCTCAACCTCGCTCTGGGCGAAGCCGCCGCGGCACAGAGCCTGGGCGTGAAGCTGTTCGAGCACTCCGCCGTCACCGGCATCGACTACGGCAGCGAAGTGCGCGTGCGCACCGCCCAGGGCAGCGTGCGCGCCAAGTCCCTGGTAATCGCCTGCAATGCCTACCAGAACGGCCTGAACCATTATCTCGACGGCAAGGTACTGCCTGCCGGCAGCTACGTGATCGCCACCGAGCCGCTGTCCGCCGAGCGGGCCCACGCCCTGCTGCCGCAAAACATGGCGGTGTGCGACCAGCGCGTGGCGCTGGACTACTACCGGCTCTCCGCCGACAACCGCCTGCTGTTCGGCGGTGCCTGCCACTACTCCGGGCGCGACCCGGCGGACATCGCCGCCTACATGCGACCGAAGATGCTCAAGGTGTTCCCGCACCTGGAAAACGTGCGCATCGACTACCAGTGGGGCGGCATGATCGGCATCGGCGCCAACCGCCTGCCGCAGATCGGCCGCCTGCCTGACCAGCCCAATGTGTATTTCGCCCAGGCCTACGCCGGCCACGGGGTGAACGCCACGCACCTGGCCGGCAGGCTGCTCGCCGAAGCCATCACCGCCCAGCAGGGCAGCGGCTTCGAGCTGTTCGCCAAGGTGCCGCACATCACCTTCCCCGGCGGCAAGCTGCTGCGCTCGCCGCTGCTGGCCTTAGGGATGGCCTGGTACCGATTCAAGGAAACCCTCGGCGGCTGACCGCCTGCGCGATCCACCGGCTAGAATCTTCCGCAGCCCGTCACCGGCGGGCTTGTCGGAGACTCCTCTTTGCTTCCACGCCTGCTCCTGCTGATCCTGCTGGCCCTGGGTGGCTGCGCCAGCGCGCCGCCGCCCGAGCCTTCGCACGTGCTGCCGGTGCAGGGCACCCGGCTGGACAACCAGATCAGCGAACAGGCCGCCGCCCATCCGGGGCAATCCGGCTTCCACCTGCTGGCCTCCAGCGTCGATGCCTTCCTCGCCCGCGCCGAGCTGATCCGCAAGGCCCAGCGCAGCCTCGACGTGCAGTACTACATCGTCCACGACGGCCTCACCACCCGCGCGCTGATCCGCGAGCTGCTGCACGCGGCGGACCGTGGTGTGCGCGTGCGCATCCTGATCGACGACACCAGCAGCGACGGCTGGGACTACGAACTGGGCACCCTCGCCGCCCACCCGAACATCCAGGTCCGCCTTTTCAACCCGCTGCACCTGGGCCGCAGCACCGGTGTCACGCGCAACCTGGGGCGGCTGTTCAACCTCTCCGAACAGCACCGGCGGATGCACAACAAGCTGCTGCTGGCGGACAACAGCGTGGCCATCGTCGGCGGCCGCAACCTGGGCGACGAGTACTTCGACGCCAAGGCCGAGATGAACTTCAGCGACCTCGACCTGATGGGCGTCGGCCCGGTGGCGCAGTCGCTGGGGCAGAGCTTCGACCAGTACTGGAACAGCCGCATCAGCCGGCCCATCGAGGACTACCTGTGGGGCGACCCGGACCTCGACGAGCTCAACCGCATGCGCCGCAAGCTGGACCACTACCTGGCGAAGGAGCGGGTGAAGAGCTCCAGCTACATCGCCCGGCTCAACCGCAACAGCGACCGCCCGCACCTGCAGAACTGGCTGGACGAACTGGTCTGGGCGCCGGGCAAGGCAGTCTGGGACACCCCCCTGAAAGTCCTCGACCACGGCGATCCGAAGGGCGAGTACCTGCTCAGCACTCAACTGCAGCCGCTGTTCGACGGGGTGTCGAAGGAACTGATCCTGGTCTCGGCCTACTTCGTACCGACCAGCGCCGGTGTCGACTACCTGACCCAGCGCGCCGACAGCGGCGTCAGCGTGCGCCTGCTGACCAATTCACTGGAGGCGACTGATGTGCCGGCCGTGCACGCGGGCTATGCGCCCTATCGATTGGAGCTGCTGGAGCACGGGGTGAAGCTCTACGAGCTACGCGCCGATCCGGACCAGCGCCTGTCCGGCGCACCGTGGATGGTACGTGGGTCGAGCAGCGCCAGCCTGCACAGCAAGGCAGCGGTGTTCGACCAGCGGAAGGTGTTTGTCGGCTCGCTGAATTTCGATCCGCGCTCGGTGCTGTGGAACACCGAGGTCGGCATCATCGTCGACAGCCCGGAGCTGGCCGACCAGGTACGCCGCCTGGCGCTGGCGAGCATGTCGCCGAGCGTCAGCTACCAGGTGAAGGTCGCACCGCACAGCGACCCGCCGAAGCTGGTCTGGATCGAAGAGCGCGGCGGCAAGCTGGTGGCGCTGGACCGTGAGCCGGGCAACGCCTGGCGCCGGCTCAACGCATGGATCGCCGGCGCCATCGGGCTGGAGAAGATGCTCTAGGAGCGCTCCTGCTGCAGCTGCGCGTCGGTCGAACGCATCACCGGCGGCAATCCGCGCAGGCTCACCAGGATCACGAAGCCTACCGCCCCCAGCGCCATCACCAGCGGCAGCGCGTGGCCGCTGATCCACTGGCTGGCCGCTCCCGTTGCCAACGGACCGATCAGGCAACCGATGCCCCAGAGCTGGGCGATGTGCGCGTTGGCACGGACCAGCGCGTCGTCGCGGTAGCGCTCGCCGATGAGGATCAACGACAGGGTGAACAGCCCGCCCGCACTGGCGCCGAACAGCACCAGCACCGGCCAGATGGCGATGTGGTGAAGCAGTGGCGGCATGGCCAGGCTGCTGAGGCACAGCACGATGCCGCAGCCCTTGAACAGCGTCTGCCGCGAGATGCGATCGGCCAGCCAGCCGATGGGCAGCTGCAGCAGCGCATCGCCGACCACCACCGTGCTGACCATCGCCAGCGCTACCGCCTGGGTGAAGCCCTGCTGGATGCCGTAGACCGGCAGCAGGGTGAGGATCATCGCCTCGAAGCCGGCGAACAGCACCACCGCCCAGGCGATCGCCGGGAGCTGGCCGCAGAAGGCGAACAGCCCGCGCCCGCTGGCGCTGTGCGGGTCGACCCTGGGCGCGCCGGTACGGCCGAGCAGCAGCAGGGAGCCGCCCACCAGCAGGCAGACGCTGAACCAGAAGCCGCGGTTGTCGGCGGTGCCGATGAAGGTCAGCAGCACCGGGCCGGACAGCTGGCTCAGTGCATAGCCGGTGCCATACAGGGCGACCAGGCGGCCGCGCCATTTCTCGATGGCCAGCTGGTTGATCCAGCTTTCTCCGAGGATAAACACGACAGTCAGTTGCACCCCGATCAGCAGGCGCAGGAACAACCAGATCGGGTAGCTCTGCAACAGCGCCAGCAGGCCGACCGAGAAGGCTCCGGACAGCAGGCACAGGCGCATCAGCCGTGGCGTGCCGACCCGCGCCGCGAGGCGCCCGGCAATCATCGCGCCCAGCAGCACACCCACGGCCGGCGTGGACGCCATGACGCCGATGGCGAAGTTGCCATAGCCCCAGCCTTCCAGGCGCAACGAGACCAGCGGCATGGTCAGGCCCAGGGCCAGACCGATGCTGATGACGGCAGCACACACAGCGAAATACGGTCCCCAACGCATTGTCTTTCTCCCGTTCCATCCGGAGCGCACGCCAGGCGCGAGGGGTGCCCGATGCGCAATGCACAGCGGCCGGGCTTCCCTGAGGGAAACCCGGCCGCGGGTGTGGCTCTTTGTCAGAGCCGGCCCCAGACTCGGGGCCGACCTGTACCAGCCTGAATCGCTAAGTTCGCCACGGAGGGCTCGAGCTAGAGCCAGGCAAGGCGAGAGCGAATTTTGGCGCGGAGTTTACTCTCGTAAATGAGCAGCCAAAATTCGCTCTCAACGCAGCATGGCCGACGCGCAGCCCCTCCGAACCGACCTTAGAGTTTGATCCAGGTGGCTTTGAGCTCGGTGTACTTGTCGAACGCGTGCAGCGACTTGTCGCGGCCGTTGCCGGACTGCTTGAAGCCACCGAACGGAGCGGTCATGTCGCCGCCGTCGTACTGGTTCACCCACACGCTGCCGGCACGCAGTGCCTTGGCGGTCAGGTGAGCCTTGGACAGATCGCTGGTCCACACCGCGGCGGCCAGGCCGTACGGGGTGTCGTTGGCGATGCGCACGGCTTCTTCGGCATCGGTGAACTCGATGACCGACAGCACCGGGCCGAAGATCTCTTCACGGGCGATGCGCATGGCGTTGGTCACGCCGTCGAAGATGGTCGGCTCGACATAGGTGCCGCCAGTCTCTTCCAGAGTGCGCTTGCCGCCGGCCACCAGCTTGGCGCCGTCGTCGTGGCCAGCCTGGATGTAGCTCAGCACGTTGTTCATCTGGGTGGTGTCGACCAGCGCACCGACGTTGGTTTCCGGGTCCAGCGGGTTGCCCGGCTTCCAGGCCTTGATGGCTTCGACGACCATCGGCACGAACTCGGCCTTGATCGACTTCTCCACCAGCAGGCGCGAGCCGGCGGTGCAGACTTCGCCCTGGTTGAAGGCGATGGCGCTGGCGGCAGCTTCAGCAGCGGCTTTCAGGTCCGGAGCATCGGCGAAGACGATGTTCGGGCTCTTGCCACCGGCTTCCAGCCAGACGCGCTTCATGTTGGATTCGCCCGCGTAGATCATCAGTTGCTTGGCGATCTTGGTCGAACCGGTGAACACCAGGGTGTCGACGTCCATGTGCAGGGCCAGGGCCTTGCCGACGGTGTGGCCGAAGCCCGGCAGGACGTTGAATACGCCTTTCGGGATGCCGGCCTCGATGGCCAGCTGGGCGATACGGATGCCGGTCAGCGGGGACTTCTCGGAAGGCTTGAGGATCACCGAGTTACCGGTGGACAGCGCCGGGCCGAGTTTCCAGCAGGTCATCAGCAGCGGGAAGTTCCACGGCACGATGGCAGCGACAACGCCGACCGGCTCGCGGGTAACCAGGCCCAGTTCGTTGTGGGCGGTGGCGGCCACTTCGTCGTAGATCTTGTCGATCGCTTCACCGCTCCAGCGCAGGCTGTTGGCGGCGCTGGACACGTCGATGCTCAGCGAGTCGCTGATCGGCTTGCCCATGTCGAGGGTTTCCAGCAGGGCCAGTTCCTCGGCGTTCTCCAGCAGCAGCTCGGAGAAGCGGATCATGACCTTCTTGCGCTTGGCCGGGGCCAGGCGCGACCAGGAGCCGGAATCGAAGGCGGCACGGGCGACCTGCACGGCACTTTCGGCATCGGCCAGGTCGCAGCTGGCGACCTTGGCCAGGAAACGGCCATCCACGGGGCTGAGGCAATCGAAGGTGGCGCCGGATGCGGCGTCGACGTATTCACCGTTGATGAAGGCGCGGCCTTCGATCTTCAGGTCCTTGGCGCGAGCTTCCCAATCGGCGCGAGTGAGGGTACCCATGACAACGTGTCCTCTTATTAATGTACTTATCAGGTGCAGGCGCCCGGCGGGCGCGCTGTCAAAAATTCCGCAAGGCGGAGCAAACGCATGCTGTTGGCCACCCTAAACCGGAGGCTGCCAATTTTCAATATTTTTTACACTAAGCGGCCAAATGGCCTTGTCACGTTCGTTTTATTAAACATAGACTGCCCCGATTCGTCGGCTGATGGTTTTCCGACAGCCGCTTCGGAGTAAATATCCAACAGCGCTGCGCGTGCCCGCACGCACTCTCGCCAACAACTCTAAAGAACCGAGACCGCCATGAACGTCGAGCAGATCGTCGATTTCGCCCAGGCCACCACCGCCCCCGAACACTACCGCCCCGCCCCGGACCGCATCATCAAGGGCGACCCGGCGCAGAACGTGCGCAACCACTACGCCAGCGACTGCGGTCAGTTCAACGTGGGCATCTGGGAAGGCGAGCCGGGCCACTGGAACGTCAGCTACACCGAGCACGAGTACTGCGAGATTCTCCAGGGCGTGTCGGTGATCCGCGACGCCAACGGCGGCGCCAAGACCGTGCGCGTCGGCGACCGCTTCGTCATCCCGGCCGGCTTCAGCGGCACCTGGGAAGTGCTGGAGCCCTGCCGCAAGGTCTACGTGATCTTCGAACAGAAGGCCTGAGCCCCGCACACGAAAAAGCCCGCCGATCGGCGGGCTTTTTTTCGTCCACGAACTTCGCCAGGGGAAATCGCAGGCAAGAAAAAACCCGCCACGAAGGGCGGGTTTCTTCACAAGGGCGAAGATCAATTACTTGATCTTGGCTTCCTTGTAGATCACGTGCTTGCGAACAACCGGATCGTACTTCTTGATCTCGATTTTCTCAGGCTTGGTACGCTTGTTCTTGTCGGTGGTGTAGAAGTGGCCGGTACCGGCGCTGGACACCAAACGGATCAGTTCGCGCATGACTGCAGCTCCTTAGAATTTTTCGCCGCGGGCGCGCAGGTCGTTCAGAACGGCCTCGATGCCACGCTTGTCGATGATACGCATGCCTTTGGCGGAAACGCGCAGACGCACGAAGCGCTTCTCGGATTCAACCCAGAAACGGTGGTGCTGCAGGTTCGGCAGGAAACGGCGGCGGGTTTTGTTGTGTGCGTGGGAAATGTTGTTCCCGGTAACCGGACCCTTACCGGTCACTTGGCAAACTCTCGACATGGCTCAGCCCTCTGTAAACCACATGCCAAACCCGGCATGGGTTGGCTGCTTAACTCAATAGGATTCTCAGTTTCACCGGGGTCTTAACTGCCGCTTCGCCGCGATCGAGTCGCAGGATCAGAGCAGGGCCCCAGAAAAGAGCGCAGCTTTATATCAGAAAGACACTCAGCGCTGCAAGGGAAAGCATGACTCGGAAAACTCGACGCCAGCCCCCGTGGGGCGCGGCACCCGTGCCGTTCGTCGCCTGTCATCGTTGTGACCGGCGGCGGCTTGGTCTAGGGTAGCTCCTTCGAGGCTGCCAACAGCCTTGCATGACCCGCCCAGCCTCGCGGATGGGCATCTTGCCAGCTCACACGGAGTTCGTCATGCGTCTTGCCCTTCTTTCCCTCCTTCTTTCCCCTGCCCTCGCCAGCGCCGCCTCGCTGAGCGTGTGCACCGAAGCCAGCCCTGAAGGCTTCGACGTGGTCCAGTACAACTCGCTGACCACCACCAACGCCTCGGCCGACGTGCTGATGAACCGCCTGGTGGACTTCGACGCCGCCCGCGGCGAAGTGGTGCCGAGCCTGGCCGAAAGCTGGAAGGTCTCCGACGACGGCCTGACCTACGACTTCCAGTTGCGCGACGGCGTGGCCTTCCACCACACCGACTACTTCAAGCCGAGTCGCGACCTGGGCGCCGACGACGTGGTGTTCAGCTTCCAGCGCATGCTCGACCCGGCCCAGCCTTGGCACAAGGTCGCGCAGAGCGGCTTCCCCCACGCCCAGTCAATGCAGCTGCCGAGCCTGGTCAAGGCCGTGGACAAGGTCGATGAGCACCACGTGCGCTTCAGCCTCAACCACCCGGACGCCACCTTCCTGGCGATGCTCAGCATGGGCTTCGCCTCCATCTACTCCGCCGAGTACGCCGACCAGCTGATGAAGGCCGGCACCCCGGAGAAGCTCAACGCCCAGCCGATCGGCACCGGCCCCTTCGTCTTCAAGCGCTTCCAGAAGGACGCCGTGGTGCGCTACACCGCCAACGCCGAGTACTTCGGCGGCAAGCCGGCGGTGGATAACCTGGTGTTCGCCATCACCCCGGACGCCAGCGTGCGCCTGCAGAAGCTCAAGCGCGGCGAATGCCAGATCGCCCTGTCGCCCAAACCGCTGGACGTCGAAGCCGCGCAGAAGAGCGCCGAGCTCAAGGTCGAACAGACCCCGGCCTTCATGACCGCCTTCGTCGGCATCAACAGCCAGCACCCGCCATTGGATAATCCCAAGGTGCGCCAGGCGATCAACCTCGCCTTCGACAAGGGCAGCTACCTCAAGAGCGTATTCGCCGGCAGCGCCACCGCCGCCGACGGCGTCTACCCGCCCAACACCTGGAGCTACGCCAAGGACATTCCCGGCTACCCGCGGGACCTGGACAAGGCCCGTGCGCTGCTGGCCGAAGCCGGGCACAAGGACGGTTTCAAGACCACCATCTGGACCCGTCCTTCGGGCAGCCTGCTCAACCCCAACCCCAGCGTCGGCGCGCAACTGCTGCAGGCGGACCTGGCACAAATCGGCATCCAGGCCGAGATTCGCGTGATCGAGTGGGGCGAGCTGATCCGGCGCGCCAAGGCCGGCGAGCACGACCTGCTGTTCATGGGCTGGGCCGGCGACAACGGCGACCCGGACAACTTCCTCACCCCGCAATTCTCCTGCGCCAGCGTCAAGTCCGGGCTGAACTTCGCGCGTTACTGCGACGAGAAGCTCGACGGCCTGATCAGCCAGGGTAAGGCTGTGGCTGACCAGGCCAAGCGCAGCGAGCTGTATCACCAGGCGCAGCAGATCATCCACGACCAGGCGCTGTGGCTACCCCTGGCGCACCCGACCGCCTCGGCGCTGACCCGCCAGAATGTGAAGGGCTACCAGGTGAACCCCTTCGGCCGCCAGGATTACTCGAAGGTACAGTTGTAGCGCGCCGGAGCTAGAGCATCCCCAGCTCGGCCATGGATTGCGGCTCGCCGTCGCCGACGATGAAGTGATCGAGCACGCGCACGTCGATCAGCGCCAGCGCCTCGATGATGCGCCGGGTCAGCAGGCGGTCGGAGTGACTCGGCTCGCAGATACCCGAAGGATGGTTGTGCGCGAGGATCAGCGCGGCGGCGTTGTGCGCCAGGGCACGCTTGACGATCTGCCGCGGGTAGACGCTGGCGCTGTCGATGGAGCCGTGGAACAGCACCTCGAAGTCCAGCATGCGGTGGCGGTTGTCCATGAACAGGCAGGCGAACACTTCATGAGGCTCGTGGCGCAGCCGTGCCTTGAGGAAGTCGCGCACCGCCTGCGGGCTTTCCAGGGCGGGGCCACGATCCATGTCCTCGGCCAGGTGCCGGCGGCTCATCTCCAGCACCGCCTGGAGCTGGGTGAACTTGGCCGGCCCCAGCCCGCGATGGCTGCAGAACGCCTCGAGATCGGCCTCCAGCAGCGCCCGCAGGCTGCCGAACTCCACCAGCAGCCGGCGCGCCAGGTCGACGGCGCTGCAACCGGTCACGCCGGTGCGCAGGAAAATCGCCAGCAACTCAGCGTCACTCAGACTCGCCGCGCCCTGTTCGAGCAAGCGCTCACGGGGCCGCTCCGATGCCGGCCAATCGAGAATTCTCACGCAACCTCCCAGGTCTGGTCCGCCCGCTGTTCCGGCGCAGGCGCTGTGCTATCTTAGCCCCCTCGCTGCGCGCGGCCGGAGGCCTGGGGAGGCGTCATCGGCTTCAGCGCGCGTCATCCATTTCCGTATTTAAGGCTGGCCTATGCAGCGGCTCTATCGTAAACGCATCGTTCTGGGCGTCGGCGGCGGTATCGCCGCCTACAAGAGCGCCGAACTGGTCCGCCGGTTGCGCGACCAGGGCGCCGAGGTGCGTGTCGTGATGACCCAGGGCGGCCGCGAGTTCATCACCCCGCTCACCCTCCAGGCCCTGTCCGGCCATCCGGTGCATCTGGATCTGCTCGACCCCGCCGCCGAAGCGGCCATGGGGCATATCGAGCTGGCCCGCTGGGCCGATCTGGTGCTGATCGCCCCCGCCACCGCCGACCTCATGGCGCGCCTGGCCCAGGGCGTGGCCAACGACCTGCTGACCACCCTGGTGCTCGCCACCGACGCCCAGGTCGCCCTGGCGCCGGCAATGAACCAGGCCATGTGGCGCGACCCGGCCACTCAGGTGAATGCCGAGCTACTGCGTAGCCGCGGCCTGCATTTCTTCGGCCCCGCCGCCGGCAGCCAGGCCTGCGGCGATGTCGGTCCGGGGCGCATGCTCGAGGCCGAAGAGCTGGCGCAACTGGCCGCCGACTGCTTCGAGTTCAAGGCCCTGACCGGCCAGCACATCCTGATCACCGCAGGGCCGACCCAGGAAAACATCGACCCGGTGCGTTACATCACCAACCACAGCTCCGGGAAGATGGGCTTCGCCCTGGCCGAAGCGGCCGCCGAAGCCGGCGCCCGCGTGACCCTGGTGACCGGCCCGGTGCACCTGCCGACCCCGGACCGCGTTAGCCGCGTCGACGTGGTCAGCGCCCGCGACATGCTCGCCGCCTGCGAAGCGGCGATGCCGGCGGACATCCTGATCGCTTCCGCCGCGGTGGCCGACTACCGCCCGGAACTGGTCGCCACGCAGAAACTCAAGAAAGACCCCACCACTGGTGACGGCCTGCTCTTGCAGCTGGTGCGCAATCCCGACATTCTCGCCACCCTCTCGCTGCGCGAGGACCGGCCCTTCAGCGTCGGCTTCGCCGCGGAGACCGAGAACCTGCTCGAATACGCCTCGCGTAAGCTCAAGGACAAGAATCTCGATCTGATCGTCGCCAATGACGTCGCAAATCCGTCCATCGGCTTCAATAGTGAAGAGAACGCCATCACGGTCATCGACCGCGAATTGCACAAGACTGCGTTCGCCCAGACCAGCAAGGGCAAGATCGCCCGCCAGCTGATTGCCTTCATCGCCGAACGCATCAATCAACACTGAGAACTCAATGCATTCCCTGCAAGCCAAGATCCTCGATCCCCGCCTGGGCAGCGACTTCCCGCTGCCGCAGTACGCAACTCCCGGTTCCGCCGGCCTCGACCTGCGCGCCATGCTTCAGGAGGACTGCGTCCTCGAGCCGGGCCAGACCGTACTGATCCCTACCGGCCTGTCCATTTACGTCGCCGATCCGGGCCTGGCTGCGCTGATCCTTCCGCGCTCGGGCCTGGGCCACAAGCACGGCATCGTGCTGGGCAACCTGGTCGGCCTGATTGACTCGGACTACCAGGGCGAACTGATGGTCTCCTGCTGGAACCGCGGCCAGACAGCATTCAAGATCGCCATTGGCGAACGCATCGCCCAGCTGGTGCTGGTGCCGGTGGTGCAGGCGCACTTCGAGCTGGTCGAGTCTTTCGACGAGAGCCAGCGCGGCGCCGGCGGCTTCGGTCATTCCGGCAGCCATTGACCCTTTTTCCTTTCAGGATGAATCGCCGAGGAGACGTTGCATGAAACTTTTCCAACGCACTGCCAAGGACAGCGCCGAACTGCCGGAACTCGTACCGGCGGAGAAGCCCGTCAAAGGGCTGGCGGCCAAGGTCGACCTCAAACCGCTGCTGCCCGCCCTGGTCCTTACCGTCGGCGGCGTAGCGGCGGCCGGGGTGCTGCTGTGGTTCAGCCTGTTCGGTCAGGCGGACAAGACCCACATCGCTCAACTGAGCAGCGCCTGGTCGGAAAGCCAGGCCGGCGCTCTGCACCAGTCACTCAGCCTGCTGGCCGCGGACAGCCGCGCCATGGCCAGCGACTCGCAGCTGCTGCCGACCCTGCAGAGCAATGATCCGACGCGCATCGCCGCGCTGGAGAAGGCGCTGAGCCAGGGCCATCTGGACGGGCTGGTGGACGTTCACCTGAATGCTACCGGTCAGGCCGTACAGGACACCTCCCGCCCCGGCCCGCTCAACTATGCCGCGCTGGACATGCTGCACCGCGTCGAGAGCGGCCAGGCCGTGGCCCCGGAAGCCTACAAGGTCGGCACCCGCTGGCTGGTCTACAGCCCCACCGCCCTGCGCGGTGCGGACAACTCGATCCAGGGCTCGCTGCTGCTGGTCGTCGACCTGCAACGTCTGCTCGGCAGCCTGCCGCCGATGTCCGCCGATATCGGTCAGCTGCAGCTTTCCCAGCAGTTCGGCAACTCGCCGGCACAGGTGCTGCTGCAGCGCGGCCAGGCCAGTGAGGGTGCACCGCTCAGCATCGCCAGCGGCAACCCGAACTGGAAACTGAGCTTCACCCCTGGCCCAACCCTCACCAACCCGCTGTACTCGCCGGCCCTGCTGGGCATCGCCGCACTCCTCGCGCTGGCGGGCGGCCTGCTCGGCCTCTATCTTGCGCAAAGTGCGATGCAGCGCCGGGTCAGCAAGGATGCCCAGGCCCTGGGGCAGTTCATTCAGGAACTCGCCGGCCAACGCACTGCCAAAGCTCCTGAGCTGAGCCTGCCGAGCCTGCAGGCGCTGGCTCAGGCGCTGGCTCGTCAGCCGCGTCGCAAGACCGAAACACCGGGTGCCAGCGCTCCCGTCGCGCCTGCAGCCGCCGCCCAGCCAGTCCCGGCTGTCGCCGCTGCCAGCGCCCCGGCCGCTGCCACCGAAACGCCATTGGTCGATCCGCTATTCCAGAACACCGACATTCTGGACATCGACATTCTTGATGAAGACCAGGATCTCCTGGGATTGGAGCAAACACACGCTATGAGCACGCCTAAAGCCCCGCAGCTGCCCGCCAGCATCTTCCGCGCCTACGACATCCGTGGCGTGGTCGGCGACACCCTGACCACCGAGACCGCCTACTGGGTCGGCCGTGCAATCGGCTCCGAAAGCCTGGCGCGCGGCGAGCCGTGTGTCTCCGTGGGCCGTGACGGCCGCCTGTCCGGCCCCGAGCTGGTGCAGCAACTGATCCAGGGCTTGGTCGACTGCGGTTGCCAGGTGACCGACATCGGCATGGTGCCGACCCCGGTCCTGTACTACGCAGCCAACGTCCTGGAAGGCAAGTCGGGCGTGATGCTCACCGGCAGCCACAACCCGCCGGACTACAACGGCTTCAAGATCGTCGTCGCCGGCGAGACCCTGGCCAATGAGCAGATCCAGGCCCTGCGCGAGCGCATCCAGAACGACGACCTCGCTTCCGGCGTGGGCAACGTGCAGCAGGTCGACATCCTGCCGCGCTACTTCCAGCAGATCCGCGACGACATCGCCCTGGCCAAGCCGCTGAAAGTGGTGGTGGACTGTGGCAACGGCGTGGCCGGCGTGATCGCCCCGCAACTGATCGAAGCCCTGGGCTGCACCGTGATCCCGCTGTACTGCGACGTCGACGGCACCTTCCCCAACCACCACCCGGACCCGGGCAAGCCCGAAAACCTGGAAGACCTGATCGCCAAGGTGAAAGAGACCGGCGCCGACCTGGGCCTGGCCTTCGACGGCGACGGCGACCGCGTGGGCGTGGTGACCAACGAAGGCACCATCATCTACCCCGACCGCCTGCTGATGCTGTTCGCCAAGGACGTGGTATCGCGCAACCCGGGCGCCGACATCATCTTCGACGTCAAATGCACCCGTCGCCTGATCTCGCTGATCAGCGGCTACGGCGGCCGCCCGGTGATGTGGAAGACCGGCCACTCGCTGATCAAGAAGAAGATGAAGGAAACCGGCGCCCTGCTCGCCGGCGAGATGAGCGGCCACATCTTCTTCAAGGAGCGCTGGTACGGCTTCGACGATGGCATCTACAGCGCCGCCCGCCTGCTGGAAATCATCAGCCTGGACAAGCGCGATGCCGAGCGCGTGTTCTCCGCGTTCCCGATGGACATCTCCACCCCGGAAATCAACATCACCGTCACCGACGAGGGCAAGTTCGCCCTGATCGAGGCGCTGCAGGCCCGAGGCCAGTGGGGTGAAGCCAACCTCACCACCCTCGACGGCGTGCGTGTGGATTACCCCAAAGGCTGGGGCCTGGTTCGCGCGTCCAACACCACGCCGGTGCTGGTCCTGCGCTTCGAGGCGGATTCCCAGGAAGAACTGGAACGCATCAAGGAAGTGTTCCGCACCCAGCTGAAAGCGGTCGACCCCGCCCTCAGCCTGCCCTTTTGACCTCTATGCCGGAGCCCACCATGACCCAGAGCCGCGATGACGCCGCCCAGGTTGCCCGCGTCCTTGCCGAAGCCCTGCCCTACATCCGCCGTTTCGTCGGCAAGACGCTGGTGATCAAGTACGGCGGCAACGCCATGGAAACGGACGAGCTGAAGAACAGCTTCGCCCGCGACGTGGTGCTGATGAAAGCCGTCGGCATCAACCCGGTGGTGGTCCATGGTGGTGGTCCGCAGATCGGCGACCTGCTCAGCCGCCTGTCGATCGAGAGTCACTTCATCGATGGCATGCGCGTCACCGACGCGCAGACCATGGATGTGGTGGAGATGGTCCTCGGCGGCCAGGTGAACAAGGACATCGTCAACCTGATCAACCGTCATGGCGGCAGCGCCATCGGCCTGACCGGGAAAGACGCCGAGCTGATCCGTGCGAAGAAGCTCACCGTCACCCGTCAGACGCCAGAGATGACCAAGCCGGAAATCATCGACATCGGCCACGTGGGCGAAGTCACCGGGGTCAATGTCGATCTGCTGAACATGCTGGTCCAGGGTGACTTCATCCCGGTCATCGCGCCGATCGGCGTGGGCGCCAACGGCGAGTCCTACAACATCAACGCCGACCTCGTGGCCGGCAAGGTGGCCGAGGCGCTGAAGGCCGAGAAGCTGATGCTGCTCACCAACATCGCCGGCCTGATGGACAAGCAGGGCCAGGTCCTCACCGGCCTGACCACGGAACAGGTCAATGAGCTGATCGCCGACGGCACCATCTACGGCGGCATGCTGCCGAAGATCCGCTGCGCCCTCGAGGCGGTCCAGGGCGGCGTAACCAGCGCACACATCATCGATGGCCGCGTACCCAACGCAGTGCTGCTGGAGATCTTCACCGACAGCGGTGTCGGTACGCTGATCACCAACCGCAAGTCGCGCTGATCGAAACGACGACACCCGCCAGGAGCGATCCTCGCGGGTGTTTTTCTGCCTGCTCGAAACGGCGACAGCTTCATGGACGCGCCGCCTCGATCAGGTTTCCAGGAGCTTCCGCATGGCCGCATCTCCCGTTTCCCGCAACGACTTCAGCTTCTTCCACGGCCTGCGCGTGCGCTGGTCGGAGGTCGATCCGCAAGGCATCGTCTTCAACGGCAACTACCTGACCTATGCCGACGTCGCCACCACCGAGTATTACCGCCATCTGGGCGTGAGCTACCCGGCCGACCTGCTGCGCGGCGGTGGCGATCTGTTCGCGGTGAAGACCACCCTGGAATACCTGGCACCCGCACGCTTCGACAACTGGCTGGAAATGGGCGTGCGCGTCAGCCGGCTGGGCCGCAGCAGCCTGACCTTCCAGGTATCGATCTGGTGTGAGGAAACTCTGCTGACGTTGGGCGAGCTGATCTACGCCTATGCCGGCGAAGACCGGACGAGCCAACCCCTGCCGGACTGGCTGCGCGGTAAAATCAACGAATTCGAGCGCGTCTCGCCTCAGCAGTAAGGGCCGCAGTACGCGCGGCGAGAGCGTCGGCCTCAGTTGCCGCCGGATATCTGGGCGAAACGCGCCCGGTCGGAGGCGAAGCTGCTCTGCGCCTGGGTGCGCAGTTGCTGATAGCGGGCGATGTCCTGCTTCAGGCGTTGCTCATCGCTGCGCAGGTTGCTCAGCTGCGCGACCAGGTCCTCTGGCACCTGGCGCCCGGCGCGTTCCTGCTCGGCGGCGCGGGCTTGCAGGTTGGCCTGCTGCGTTTTCAGCGACTGCAGGTTGCCCTTGGCCACGCTGGCCAGCCCATCGAGCTCAGCCAGCTTGCGGTCGCGTGCGCGGTCGACGTCATCCACGCTGGTGTACATGCGCATCAATTGCTGGTCGGAACTGGCTTGGGCGGCATCTGCCTTGCGCTGCTCGATCTCGGCGGCAGTCGGCGCTGGCGGCACCTCACGGATCACCCGGCCCTGGTCGTTGAGCACCTGGTAGCCCTTGCCGATGTACTGCGGCGGTACGCCAAGGCGGTCGATGACGGTGATGCCCCGGTCATCGACATAACGGTACAACTCCACTGCGCCGCCGGCACTGGCTGCCGGTTTGCCGGCAGCTAGCACCTGGCCTGCAAGCATGGCCCCCAGAAGCCCCATCAACACCCTGTAGCGGTAAGCACCCTGCTTGGCCATGCCCGACACCCTTGTTCCGGTTAGATACCGTACTGCGCTCGATAGGCCTCGACAGCCGCGAGATGCTGCTTGAGCTGCCCGTCACCAGCCAGATATTCCAGCACCTGCTCCAGCGAGACAATGCTTACGACCGGGATCGAGAAGTCCCGTTCAACTTCCTGGATCGCCGACAGTTCGCCCTTGCCGCGCTCCTGGCGGTTCAGCGCGATCAACACGCCGGCGGCCTGGGCCCCCTGGGCGTCGATGATCTGCATGACTTCGCGGATCGCGGTGCCAGCGGTGATCACATCGTCGATGATCAGCGCGCGACCGGCCAGCGGTGCGCCGACCAGCGTGCCACCTTCGCCGTGGTCCTTGGCTTCCTTGCGGTTGAAGCACCAGGGCAGGTCGCGGCCGTGCTGTTCGGCCAGCGCAATGGCTGTAGCGGCCGCCAGCGGAATTCCTTTATAGGCCGGACCGAACAACACGTCGAAAGGTATGCCGCTGTCGACCACCGCGCTGGCGTAGAAACGACCCAGCTGGGACAGCGCAACGCCGGTATTGAACAGACCGGCATTGAAGAAGTACGGACTGGTACGTCCGGACTTGAGGGTGAATTCGCCGAAACGAAGAACGCCGCGCTCGATGGCGAAGCGGATGAAATCGCGTTGATATGGCTGCATGGGAGAGAACCGGCCGGTATGAATTTAGCTAAACCGTTTGAGCTCGGGTATCATACACACACGTGATTTTGGGGGCCATTTATGCGGATCATCAGTGTGAACGTGAATGGTATTCAGGCTGCAGCCGAGCGTGGTTTGCTCAGTTGGCTGCAAGCCCAGAATGCCGACGTGATCTGCTTGCAGGATACCCGCGCCTCCGCTTTCGATCTGGATGACCCATCCTACCAACTGGATGGCTACTTCCTGTACGCCTGCGATGCCGAAGTGCCCAGTCAGGGCGGCGTCGCAATCTATAGTCGTCTGCAACCCAAGGCTGTCATAAGCGGTCTGGGTTTCGAGATGGCCGATCGTTACGGGCGCTACCTGCAAGCCGATTTCGATAAGGTGAGTATCGCCACTCTCCTGCTGCCTACCGGGCAGGAAGGGGACGAGAACCTGAACCACAAGTTCAAGTTCATGGACGATTTCGCCCAGTACATGAACAAGCAGCGCCGCAAGCGCCGCGAATACATCTATTGCGGCTCGCTGTACGTCGCGCACCAGAAGCTGGACGTGAAGAACTGGCGCGAATGCCAGCAATCGCCGGGCTTCATGGCGCCGGAGCGTGGCTGGATGGATGAGATCTTCGGCACCATGGGCTATGTCGACGCCCTGCGCGAGGTCAACCGCGAAGGCGACCAGTACAGCTGGTGGCCGGACAGCGAACAGGCCGACCTGCTCAACCTGGGCTGGCGCTTCGACTATCAGATCCTCACGCCGGGTCTGCGCCGCTTCGTGCGCAGCGCCAAGCTGCCGCGCCAGCCGCGCTTCTCCCAGCATGCGCCACTGATCGTCGATTACGACTGGACCCTGAGCATCTGAGTCCTGTCGCGCCGCCGCAAGGCGGACAGAAAAAAGCCGGCTTCGAGCCGGCTTTTTCGTGTCTGGAGCGCGCTTACTTGATCGGCCGCCAGGTGAAGGGATAGCGGTAATCCAGCCCTTCGTTGGCCTTGATTCCGGCAATGATGGTCAGCACCAGCGCGCCGATGCTCACCAGCCCCAGCAGCAAGAAGCCGATCACCACCAGCATCAGCAGGCAGCTGACCACCACCGCGAGGCTCACGGTGATCTGGAAGTTCAGCGCTTCCTTGCCCTGACGGTCCACGAACGGGTCCGATTCACGCTTGATCTGCCAGACGATCAGCGGCCCGAGCAGGTTGCCGAAGGGGAAGATGAAGCCGAGGAAGGCGGCGAAGTGGCAGAACATCGCCCACTGGCGGGCTTCCTGGCTCGGCTGAACCTGCTGTACCGGTACTTCGTCGCTCATTCTTTCGCTCCTTGCACTTGAAGATCGGGCGGGCGTGCCGCCCGCCGGGTCAGTCTGCCAGCGCGGCGCGCTGCAGTTCGAACAGCTCGCGCAGGCCCTGCTGCGCCAGTTCCAGCATGGCATTGAGCTCGGCCGGCTGGAAGGGGGCGCCCTCGGCGGTGCCCTGGACTTCGATGAAGCCGCCGGCATCGGTCATGACCACGTTCAGGTCGGTCTCGGCGGCGGAGTCTTCCAGGTAGTCCAGGTCCAGTACCGGCTCGCCCTGGTACATGCCCACGGACACCGCGGCGACCATCTGCTTGAGCGGGTTGCCCTTGAGCGCGCCGCGCTTCTTCAGCACGGCCAGGGCGTCGATCAGCGCCACGGTAGCGCCGGTGATGGAAGCGGTGCGGGTGCCACCGTCGGCCTGGATCACATCGCAGTCGATGTACAGAGTGTTCTCGCCCAGCTTGGACAGGTCCAGCGCGGCACGCAGGGAGCGGCCGATCAGACGCTGGATTTCCAGGGTGCGGCCACCCTGCTTGCCGCGCGCGGCTTCGCGCTGGTTACGCTCGCCGGTGGAACGCGGCAGCATGCCGTATTCGGCGGTCAGCCAGCCCTGGCCCTGGCCCTTGAGGAAGCGCGGCACACCGGATTCGGCGCTGACGGTGCAGATCACCTTGGTGTCGCCGAACTCGACCAGCACGGAGCCCTCGGCGTGCTTGGTGTAATGGCGGGTGATACGGATCGGGCGCAGTTGGTCGGCGGCGCGGCCACTGGGACGGTTCATGGAGGCATCCTGTACAGATTACTGGCGGGGGAATGTCCGCCATTATAGAGGCCAGCGGACGGGCGCAACCACCGCCGGCGTACTGCGGCACGCTACGCTGGGGTACAATTACCGGTTTCCGACGACCTGTCGGCCGTTTTCCCAGTCCATTCAGAGAGGTGACTCCATGGTCCACAGCATGACCGCCTTCGCCCGCGTCGAGCGCGCCAGCACCCATGGAACCCTGAGCTGGGAGCTGCGCTCGGTCAACCACCGCTACCTCGAGCCCAACCTGCGCCTGCCCGAAGCCTTCCGCGACCTCGAAGGTGCGGTGCGCGAGGCGCTGCGCCAGGGCCTGTCGCGCGGCAAGGTGGAATGCACCCTGCGCTTCAACGAGGAAAACGCCGGCAAGGCGCTGCAGGTCGACCGCGAGCGCGCCGGGCAACTGGTCGCCGCCGCCGAGACCGTCGCCGACCTGATCAAGAACCCCGCCCCGCTCGATCCGCTGGCCGTGCTGGCCTGGCCCGGTGTGCTGGTAGGCGATGCCGCCGATCCACAGGCGCTCAACGCCAGCGCGCTGGCCGCCTTCAACCAGGCCCTGGATGAACTCAAGGCCGGCCGGGCCCGCGAAGGTGCAGAGCTTTCGAAGATCATCGACGAGCGCCTGACAGCCATGCAGGAAGACGTGGCCAACCTGCGCCAGCTGGTGCCGGAAATGCTCGCCAACCAGCGCCAGAAAGTACTCGACCGCTTCACCGAGATGAAAGCCGAGCTCGACCCGCAGCGCCTGGAACAGGAAATGGTCCTGCTGGCGCAGAAGAGCGACGTCGCCGAGGAACTGGATCGCCTGACCACCCACGTCACCGAAGTACGCCGCGTGCTCAAGGCGGGCGGCGCCGCCGGCCGGCGCCTGGACTTCCTGATGCAGGAACTCAACCGCGAGGCCAACACGCTGGGTTCGAAGGCTTTCGACCCGCGCTCCACCCAGGCCGCAGTCAACCTCAAGGTCCTGATCGAGCAGATGCGCGAACAGGTCCAGAATATCGAGTAAGCCGGACACATCCGGCTTCAACCACAGTCAACCGCAACTCCAGGAAAGCGCCATGTCCGGCACCCTCTACATCGTTTCCGCGCCGTCGGGCGCCGGCAAGACCAGCCTGGTCAAGGCCCTGCTCGACGCCATGCCCAGCGTGCGCGTCTCCGTCTCCCACACCACCCGCGGCATGCGCCCGGGCGAAGTGGACGGGGTGAACTACCACTTCGTCGGCCACGACACCTTCCGCGCCATGCTCGAGCGCAACGAATTCCTCGAGCACGCACAGGTCTTCGACAACCTCTACGGCACTTCCCAGCGCTGGGTCGAGAAGACCCTCGCCGAAGGCAACGACCTGATCCTGGAGATCGACTGGCAGGGCGCGCAGCAGGTACGCCGGCTGATGCCCCAGGCGCAATCGATCTTCATCCTGCCGCCGACCCAGGAAGCCCTGCGCCAGCGCCTGACCAACCGTGGCCAGGACAGCGACGAGGTGATCGAGCGGCGCATGCAGGAAGCCGTCAGCGAAATGAGCCACTATGTGGAATACGATCACCTGGTGATCAACGACGATTTCGCCCACGCGCTGGAAGACCTCAAGGCGATCTTCCGCGCCCGCCAACTCCGTCAGGATGCCCAGCAGCAGCGTCATACCGAGCTGCTGCAACGCCTGTTGGCCTGAAGTCGCCGAGAGAAGGCACTTCCATAAAGATTGGCGATTTTTTAGACTATCCAGTCCGCCCGGCATTTTCCGGGCCTACATTTTAGTAACGAGGAACACCATGGCCCGCGTCACCGTTGAAGACTGCCTGGACAACGTCGATAACCGTTTCGAGCTGGTCATGCTCGCCACCAAGCGTTCGCGTCAGCTGGCCACCGGCGGCAAAGAGCCGAAGGTACCGTGGGAAAACGACAAGCCCACCGTCGTCGCCCTGCGCGAAATCGCTTCCGGCCTGATCGACAACGAAATCGTTCTGCTGGAGGACGTGGTTGAAGAAGAACCGCTGTTCGCTGCCTTCGAAGACGAGGCCAACAACGAGGCTCTGTAAGTCGATGTCCGGCCGACGAATCGGTGCACTGCGACGTACCGCTCGGCAGGGGGTGAACCCATGCCGAGCATAGATGCCTTCGCCGATCGTCTGTCGAGCTATCTGGGCCCGGACCAGGTCAATCTGGTCCGCCGCGCCTACTACTACGCCGAGCAGGCCCACGACGGGCAGCGCCGCCGCAGCGGCGAGGCTTACGTCACCCATCCGCTCGCCGTCGCCAATATCCTCGCCGACATGCACATGGACCATCAGAGCCTGATGGCCGCCATGCTGCACGACGTGATCGAGGACACCGGCATCGCCAAGGAAGCGCTCACCGCGCAGTTCGGCGAAACCGTCTCGGAACTCGTGGACGGGGTCAGCAAGCTGACCCAGATGAACTTCGAGTCCAAGGCCGAGGCGCAGGCCGAGAACTTCCAGAAGATGGCCATGGCCATGGCGCGCGACATCCGCGTGATCCTGGTGAAGCTGGCCGACCGCCTGCACAACATGCGCACCCTGGAAGTGCTGTCCGGCGAGAAGCGCCGGCGCATCGCCAAGGAAACCCTGGAAATCTACGCCCCCATCGCCAACCGGCTGGGCATGCACAGCATGCGCGTGGAATTCGAGGACCTGGGCTTCAAGGCCATGCACCCGATGCGCTCCGAGCGCATCCGCCAGGCGGTGAAGAAGGCCCGTGGCAACCGCCGCGAGATCGTCGGCAAGATCCAGGAATCGCTGGTCAACTGCCTCGCCCGCGAAAGCATGGAAGGCCAGGTCCTGGGCCGCGAGAAGCACCTGTTCAGCATCTACAAGAAGATGCGCGGCAAGCGCAAGGCGTTCAACGAGATCATGGACGTCTACGCCTTCCGCATCGTGGTCGACAAGGTCGACACCTGCTACCGCGTGCTCGGCGCCGTGCACAACCTGTACAAGCCGTTCCCCGGTCGCTTCAAGGACTACATCGCGATTCCCAAGGCCAACGGCTACCAGTCGTTGCACACCACGCTGTTCGGCATGCACGGCGTGCCCATCGAGATCCAGATCCGCACCCGCGAGATGGAAGAGATGGCCAACCACGGCATCGCCGCGCACTGGCTGTACAAGTCCAGCGAAGAGGAAGCGCAGAAAGGCACCCATGCCCGCGCCCGTCAGTGGGTGAAGGGCATCCTCGAGCTGCAGCAGCGCGCCGGCAACTCGCTGGAATTCATCGAGAACGTGAAGATCGACCTGTTCCCGGACGAGGTCTACGTCTTCACGCCCAAGGGCCGCATCATGGAGCTGCCCAAGGGCTCCACGGCCGTCGACTTCGCCTACGCGGTGCACACCGACGTCGGCAACAGCTGCATCGCCTGCCGTATCAATCGCCGCCTGGCGCCGCTTTCCGAACCGCTGCAGAGCGGCGCGACGGTGGAAATCGTCACCGCACCGGGTACCCGGCCGAACCCGGCCTGGCTCAACTTCGTGGTCACCGGCAAGGCGCGTACGCACATCCGCCACGCGCTCAAGCTGCAGCGCCGCTCCGAGTCGATCAACCTCGGCGAGCGCCTGCTGAACAAGACGCTGGCCGGCTTCGACAGCCACCTGGAAAAGATCCCGCAGGAACGCATCCAGGGCGTGCTCAACGAATACCGCATGGAAGTCTTCGAGGACCTGCTCGAAGAGATCGGCCTGGGCAACCGCATGGCCTACGTGGTCGCGCGCCGCCTGCTGTCCAGCGAGGGTGAGCAGGCCCCCAGCGCCGAAGGGCCGCTGGCGATCCGTGGCACCGAAGGCCTGGTGCTCAGCTACGCCAAGTGCTGCACGCCGATTCCCGGCGACCCGATCGTCGGCCACCTGTCGGCCGGCAAGGGCATGGTCGTGCACCTGGAGAACTGCCGGAACATCAGCGAAATCCGCCACAATCCGGAAAAGTGCATCCAGCTCAGCTGGGCCAAGGATGTCACCGGCGAATTCAACGTCGAACTGCGCGTCGAGCTGGAACACCAGCGCGGCCTGATCGCCCTGCTGGCGACCAGCGTCAACGCCGCCGACGGCAACATCGAGAAGATCAGCATGGACGAGCGCGACGGTCGCATCAGCGTGGTCCAGCTCGTCGTCAGCGTGCATGACCGCGTGCACCTGGCCCGCGTCATCAAGAAGCTGCGCGCGCTCAAGGGCGTGATCCGCATCACCCGCATGCGCAACTGATCCCACCCCGTTAGGAGTCGACATGACCAAGACCGTTATCCACACCGACAAAGCCCCGGCCGCCATCGGCACCTACTCCCAGGCGATCAAGGCTGGCAACACCGTCTATGTCTCCGGCCAGATCCCGCTGGACCCGAAAACCATGGAACTGGTCGAGGGCTTCGAAGAGCAGACCGTCCAGGTCTTCGAGAACCTGAAAGCCGTCATCGAGGCTTCCGGTGGCTACCTGCACGACGTCGCCAAGCTGAACATCTTCCTCACTGACCTGTCGCACTTCGCCAAGGTCAACGAGATCATGGGCAAGTACTTCGTCCAGCCCTACCCGGCCCGCGCCGCCATCGGCGTTGCCGCCCTGCCCAAGGGCGCCCAGGTCGAGATGGACGCCATCGTCGTCCTGGAATAAGCACTGCGAAACACCTACGGGGCCCCAGCGGCCCCGTTCCTTTGTCTGCAAGGAGCAAACATGCGTCGCGCCCTGATCCTGAGCGCCCTGATCGGCCTGCTCACCGGCTGCGCCGGCACCCCGTCCGACCCTTCCGGCGTCTGGGTCAACCAGGCCGCCATCGATGCCGCCGGCAAGGGTGGCAAGCTGCGCGAGGCGCTGCTGGCCTACGGCCCGAACCTGGAATGGAAGCTGGACACCAAGGCCAGCCAGGCCACCTTCAGCAACGGCTTCGAGCTCGGCGAAGGCCAGCTGACCGCCGAAGATCCCAAGCACTACCGCGTCGACTTCTACGGCAGCAACCAGGAATCCCTGGAGCTTGACGGCAAGGAGCTGGTGCAGGTGGGCAGCGACAACTGGCCCGAGCAGCGCTTCCTGCGCCCCAAGGAGCAGCCCGCCGCACAGAGCCCGGCCGGCAGCACCTTCGAGAACGCCCTCTACGCCGCCTACCTGAACGGCACCTGGATCATCGAGGAAGGCGAAGGCAAGGGCAGCAAGGTCAAGTTCGCCGCCAACGGCAGCCTCGAAGGCATGCCCGGCTTCGATCGCTACGCGCTGTGCCTGGCCGGCGACTGCGCGGCCATGAGCGGCGACAACGACAGCATCTGGCTGCAACAGGGCCAGCAGGGCCGCGAATTCCTCTTCGAGCGCGACGGCGACAAGCTGGAGCTGTTCGAAGCGGTGAACCGCGCCCAGTCCGACGAGATGCCGCAGTACGCGCCCGGCAACAAGGTCTGGACCCTGGAGCGCGACTGATCCGCGCGAGCGGGCGGGCGCGAACGATAACCTTCAGCGCAGCCCGCTCCACAGCAGCCAGCCACCCAGCGCCAGCAACAGGCCGCCCCAAAGGCGGTCCAGCGCCGTGACCCGGCGCTTCAGCCAGCCGCGCCAGCGCGGGCGATCCAGCAGGCGCACCAGCGCCATGTCCCACAGCAGCACCACCGCGCCCATCCACAGCACGCAGACTCCCAGTGCCCAGCCCGGCAGGTGGAACTGCCCGAGCACGCCGAACAGCCCGGTGTAGAAGATCGGCAGCTTGGGGTTCAGGCTGCTGGCAAACAGGCCCTCGCGCATCCCGCGCAGAAATCCCCCGCTGCGCTGTTCACCCAGCTCCGCAGGAATCTCCAGCTCCCGACGCGCCAGCAGCGCCTGCGCGCCGAGCCAGACGAAGTAGACGCCACCCAGCAACTGCACCACCCGCAATCCATGGCTGGCCACTTCCGGCAACAGGCCGAGGACGAACAGCACCAGCAGCATGCTCGCCAGGTTGGCCAGGGCGATGCCCGCCGCACAGCCGTCGGCGTGGCGTCGACCACGCAGCAGCGCGGCGCGGATCAGCAGAAAGAAGTCCGGTCCCGGCGACAGCAGGGCGGCGAAGTGGGTGCTGGCGACCAGCGCGAAGGCGGCGAACATGGCGATCTCCCGGATAGCGGCGTCGCGCAGTCTGGAAGCGCCGGGGTTCGCCGGTCTTGGAAGAAAGTCAGGTGCGCGTGGCGCGCAGGAAGCGACCGGGCGTAACGCCGGTGAAGCGGCGGAAGGTCCCGGAGAAGTGCGCCTGGTCGTAGAACCCCAGGTTCAGCGCGACCTCCAGCGGCTTCTCGCCGGCCACCAGCAAGCGCTTGGCCTCGCGGATGCGCCGCTGCAGCAGGTAGGTGTGCGGCGGCACGCCGTAGGCGTTGCGGAAGGCTTCGATCAAGTGGCGCGGATGGCGCTGCAGCAGCTCGGCCAGTGCTTCTAGGCTGACCGCCTCGCGGTAATGCGCTTCCAGGTAGTCGCGCAATCTGGCGGTGACGCTGCCGTCGCGGGATGCCGAAGCATTCGGGCGCATGCCGCCGTGGCGGACGAACACCAGCTCCAGCAGCGCCAGCAGTTCGCTCTCCAGCGCCAGCGCGTCGTTGCGTTCGAACTCCGTGGCGACGCGCCGCAGCGCCTCCGCCACCTGCCCGTCATCGTGCGGATTGAGCGCCTGGAAGCCGCGCGGCAACTGCTTGCGGCCCAGCAGCGGGAGCAGGCGCGACTCTTCGATATAGAGCATGCGATAGACCAGCCGCTCGGACTCGGCATTGCCAGTGTGCGGCTCCTCCGGGTTCATCAGCGACAGGGTGCCGGCCGGCAGCACGTGGTGCGCGCCGCGGCACTGGTAGCCACCCGCGCCGTGCAGGATGGCGCCGATGGCAAAGGCATCATGGCTGTGGCGCCCGAACGGCTGGCCGGAGAAGTCCGCATGGAACAACTCCACCCCCGGTAACCAGGGGCGCACCAGCAGCCGGTTGGCGTCCATCAGTCCCGCTTACCCGCGAGGATGGCCGCGTAGCCTTCGCGGAAGCTCGGGTAACGCGGCTCCCAGCCCAGCGCGCGAGCGCGGGCGTTGCTGCAGCGCTTGCTGCCGGCGCGGCGTACGGTCTGCTCGTCGGCCCAGTGGGTGACGCCCAGATGCTCGCGCAGCCAGCCGACCACGTCGTGCAGCGCCGCCGGTTCGTCGTCGACACCGATGTAGCAGTCGTCCAGCGCCACGCCGCTGCGGTCGGCCTCCAACAGCGCGGCGAGCAGGCCGGCGGCGTCCTCGGCATGGATGCGGTTGGCGTACAGCGGCGGCTCGCTGGCGACGCGGTAGCCCTCGCGCACCTGTTTGAGCAGCCACTCACGACCAGGGCCGTAGATGCCGGTGAGACGCACGACACTGGCGGGAATGCCGCTCTGCAGCGCCAGCTGCTCGGCTTCGAGCATCACGCTGCCGGAATAGCTCTGGGCTTCGGCGGGCGAGGTCTCGTCGATCCACTCGCCATCGCGCTGGGCGTACACGCCGCTGCTGGAGACGAACAGCAGGCGCTTGGGCAACTGCCCGCGCTGCTGCAGCCAGCCGAGGGTGTTGCGCAGGCCTTCGACGTAGGCAGCGCGATAGCCGGCTTCATCGTGCTGGGTCGCGGCGGCGCAGAACACCAGGTAGTCCAGTTTGCCCACCGGCCAGGTGTCCGGGCATTCGAGCTGGCCCAGGTCGCCGGCCACCGGCAGCACTTCCAGCGGCAGCGCGGCAACGTTGCGGCGCAGGCCGTGGACGCGCCAGTCACGGGCGGCCAGTTGGCGTCCCAGGCGGCTGCCGACATCGCCGCAACCGACGATCATCAGGCTGGGGAAGGTGCTCTTGCTCATGCTTGGCTCCGCGAATCAAAGCTCGGCAGTTTAGCGCGGTTGGTTCGCGGCGGTGCAGCCGCTATGCTTGGGCCACCTCAACGGACTTAGTCGCCATGACCCTTACCGAACTGCGCTACATCGTCACGCTTGCCCAGGAGCAACACTTCGGCCGCGCCGCGGAGCGCTGCCACGTCAGCCAGCCGACCCTGTCGGTGGGCGTGAAGAAGCTGGAAGACGAGCTCGGCGTACTGATCTTCGAGCGCAGCAAGAGTGCGGTGCGCCTGACCCCGGTCGGCGAAGGCATCGTGGCGCAGGCGCAGAAGGTGCTGGAGCAGGCCCAGGGCATCCGTGAACTGGCCCAGGCCGGCAAGAACCAGCTGACCTCGCCGCTCAAGGTCGGCGCCATCTACACCATCGGCCCATACCTGTTCCCGCACCTGATCCCGCAGCTGCACCGGGTTGCCCCGCAGATGCCGCTGTACATCGAGGAAAACTTCACCCATATCCTGCGCGACAAGCTGCGCACCGGCGAGCTGGACGCGATCATCATCGCCCTGCCGTTCCAGGAAGCCGACGTGCTGACCCTGCAGTTGTTCGACGAGCCCTTCTACGTGCTGATGCCGGCGGACCACCAATGGACCGCGAAGAAGACTATCGACCCGGAGCTGCTCAACGACAAGAGTCTGCTGCTGCTCGGCGAAGGCCACTGCTTCCGCGACCAGGTGCTCGAAGCCTGCCCGACCACCCACAAGGGCGGCGAAAACAGGCACACCACGGTGGAATCCAGCTCGCTGGAAACCATCCGCCACATGGTCGCCTCCGGCCTTGGCGTGTCGGTGCTGCCGTTCTCCGCCGTGGACAGCCATCACTACGCACCGGGCGTGCTGGAAGTGCGCCCGTTCAGCGCGCCAGTCCCCTTACGCACCGTCGCCATCGCCTGGCGCGCCAGCTTCCCGCGCCCGCGCGCCATCGAGGTACTGGCCGACTCGATCCGCCTGTGCTCGGTCGCCAAGCCGACCGTCAAGGGTGAAGCCGAGCCGGCATGACCGATCTGTCGAACGTCCCGGTCACCGCGCTCAAGGGCGTGGGCGCCGCGCTGGAAGAAAAGCTGGCGAAGGTCGGCCTGGAAAACCTCCAGGACATCCTCTTCCACCTGCCGCTACGCTACCAGGACCGCACCCGCATCACCCCCATCGGCGCCCTGCGTCCGGGACAGGATGCCGTGGTCGAAGGCGTGGTCTCCGGCGCCGACGTGGTGATGGGCAAGCGGCGCAGTCTGCTGGTGCGCCTGCAGGACGGCACCGGCACCCTGAGCCTGCGCTTCTACCACTTCAGCCAGGCGCAGAAGGAGAACCTCAAGCGCGGCACGCACCTGCGTTGCTACGGTGAGGCTCGCCCCGGCGCTTCGGGCCTGGAGATCTACCACCCCGAATACCGCTCGCTCACCGACGCCGCCGCGGCGCCGGTGGAGCAGACCCTGACGCCGATCTACCCGACCACCGAAGGCCTCACCCAGCAGCGCCTGCGCCAGCTCAGCGAGCAGACTCTGGCGCGCCTGGACCGCTCGAGCCTGCCGGACTGGCTGCCGGCGGAACTGGCCCGCGACTACCGCCTGGGCCCGCTGGACGAAGCCATCCGCTACCTGCACCGGCCACCGCCGGACGCCGACCTGGAAGAACTCGCCGAAGGCCGCCACTGGGCCCAGCACCGTCTCGCCTTCGAGGAACTGCTGACTCACCAGCTGTCGCTGCAACGCCTGCGCGAGAGCGTGCGTTCCCAGGCCGCGCCGCAGCTGCCGCCGGCCAAGCGCCTGCCGGCGCTGTACCTGAAGAACCTCGGCTTCAAGCCCACTGGCGCGCAGCAGCGCGTCGGCGCGGAGATCGCCTACGACCTCGCCCAGCCCGAACCCATGCTGCGCCTGGTGCAGGGCGACGTCGGCGCCGGCAAGACCGTGGTCGCCGCCCTCGCCGCCCTGCAGGCGCTGGAAGCCGGCTACCAGGTGGCGCTGATGGCGCCCACCGAAATCCTCGCCGAGCAGCACTTCCTCAACTTCACCAAGTGGCTGCAGCCGCTGGGCATCGAAGTCGCCTGGCTGGCCGGCAAGCTCAAGGGCAAGGCCCGCGCCAGCGCACTGGAACAGATCGCCGGCGGCGCGCCGATGATCGTCGGCACCCACGCGCTGTTCCAGGACGAAGTGAAGTTCAAGCGCCTGGCCCTGGTAATCATCGACGAACAGCACCGCTTCGGCGTACAGCAGCGCCTTGCCCTGCGCCAGAAAGGCGTCGACGGCCGGCTCTGCCCGCACCAGCTGATCATGACCGCCACGCCCATTCCGCGGACCCTGGCAATGAGCGCCTACGCCGACCTCGATACTTCGATCCTCGACGAGCTGCCGCCCGGCCGCACCCCGGTAAACACCGTGCTGGTGGCCGACAGTCGCCGCATCGAAGTGATCGAGCGGGTGCGCGCCGCCTGTGCGGAAGGCCGTCAGGCGTATTGGGTGTGCACGTTGATCGAGGAATCCGAAGAACTCACCTGCCAGGCCGCGGAAACCACCTATGAGGAACTCTCCTCGGCGCTGGGCGAGCTGCGCGTCGGCCTGATCCACGGGCGCATGAAGCCGGCGGACAAGGCCGTGGTCATGGAAGCCTTCAAGGAAGGCATGCTGCAGTTGCTGGTCGCCACCACGGTGATCGAAGTCGGCGTGGACGTGCCCAACTCCAGCCTGATGATCATCGAGAACCCCGAGCGCCTGGGCCTGGCCCAATTGCACCAGCTGCGGGGCCGCGTCGGCCGGGGCAGCGCGGCGAGCCACTGCGTGCTGCTCTACCACCCGCCGCTGTCGCAGATCGGCCGCGAGCGCCTGGGGATCATGCGCGAGACCTGCGACGGCTTCGTCATCGCCGAAAAGGACCTGGAGCTGCGCGGCCCCGGCGAAATGCTCGGCACCCGTCAGACTGGCCTGCTGCAATTCAAGGTGGCCGACCTGATGCGCGACGCCGACCTGCTGCCGGCGGTGCGCGATGCCGCCCAGGCCCTGCTGGCACACTGGCCTCAATCGGTCAGCCCATTGCTGGCACGCTGGCTGAGACACGGGCAGCAATACGGGCAAGTGTGATCTATTTCACCTTCATCGGTCAGTTGACTGCTCGGTCACGCTGACTGCGTGGTTATACTCCGACCCAGCCGTTGATAACCGGATCACATTCATGAGCGACGCCGCACGCGCCCCATCCGACTCCTCGCAGGCCCCAGAGGTCATCCTGCAGCTGCTCGCCAAGCTGGGCATACCGTCTCGCGAAGTCTGCGATGTCACTACGCTCCCAGCCACGCGCCGGGTACAGGCCAGCCTGCTGGAAGATGCCGTCGGCACCCTGCTGGTGCTGTTCCCGCAAAGCCAGCTGCTGGACCTGAACCGCCTGGCCGAACTCACTGGCCGCAAGCTGGTGGCGGTCAAGCCCGATCGCCTGGAGCGCATGCTCGGCAAGCACCAGCTCGGCCGCCTGCCGGCGCTGCCGCCGCTGACCAGCTCGCCGTGCCTGTATGACGAGCGCCTGTTGCAGGAACCCCAGCTGCTGATCGAATCCGGCGCAGCAGGCACGCTGCTGGAGATTCCCACCGCGCCCTTCCGCAGCCTGCTGGAAAAAGCCAGCGCGGCGCGCTTCGGCGTGGCGCTGGAATCGATCCGGCCGAACCTCGACCGCCCGGACGACGACCGCAAGGAAATCACCCAGGCCGTGCAGGCGTTCACCGCCCGCCGCATCCAGCAGCGCCTCGAGGAAACCATCGAGATTCCGCCGCTGCCGGAAACCGCACAGAAGATCATCAAGCTGCGCGTCGACCCCAACGCCACCGTGGACGACATCACCGGCGTGGTGGAGACCGACCCGGCGCTGGCCGCGCAGGTCGTCAGCTGGGCGGCCTCGCCCTACTACGCCGCGCCCGGCAAGATCCGCTCGGTGGAGGACGCCATCGTCCGCGTACTGGGCTTCGACCTGGTGATCAACCTCGCCCTGGGCCTGGCCCTGGGCAAGACCCTGAGCCTGCCCAAGGACCAGCCACAGCACGCCACGCCCTACTGGCACCAGGCGATCTACACCGCCGCGGTGATCGAGGGTCTCACCCGCGCCGTGCCGCGCGCCGAGCGCCCGGAAGCCGGCCTGACCTACCTCGGCGGCCTGCTGCACAGCATCGGCTACCTGGTCCTGGCGCACATCTTCCCGCCGCATTTCTCGCTGATCTGCCGGCACCTGGAGGTGAACCCGCACGTCGAGCACAACCTCGTCGAGCAGCACCTGCTGGGGATCACCCGCGAGCAGATCGGCGCCTGGCTGATGCGCACCTGGGACATGCCGGAAGAGATCTACACCGCGCTGCGCTTCCAGCACGACCCGACCTACGCCGGTGACTGCTCGGCCTATGCCAACCTGGTCTGCCTGGCGACCCGCCTGCTGCGCAACCACGGCATCGGCAGCGGCCCGGAGACCGACATTCCGCAGGACCTGCTGGATCGCCTGGACATCCCCCGCGAGAAGGCCGAAGACGCCGTGCGCAAGGTACTCGACGCCGAAGCGGTGCTGCGCGAGCTGGCCAGCCAGTTCAATCCCGCGCACTGAATGTACCAAGGCTGAAGCCGTCGCGATGCAGACATGAAAAAGGCCCCGGCAGGGGCCTTTTTTCTGTCCGTCGAAAGCGCCTCAGGCGGCTTTCTTGTCGCTGCCCGGCGCGGCTTTCTTCTTCGGCTTGAGGTACTTCACCAGGCCCTGGAACCAGATCACCAGGCCGGGGTTGCCCTGGATCTGGATGTCCTTGTTCTGGATGCCCTGCATGAACGCCAGCTGCGGGTTCTTCGAGGTCATGGTGGCGAAGCCGTAGGCACCGTCCTTGAAGCCCAGCGCGAAGGCCGGCTGTGGATGGGTGCCGCGACGGGCGCTGACCTTGAGGTCCTTGACGATGTAATGGCGCGCGACCTTGCCGTCGAGCGTGTGGAGCTGGAACACCAGGTCCTTGCCTTCGAGCTGCTTCTGGAACGCCGGGTTTTCGCGGCTGGCCTTGGCCATCAGGCGACCGAGCATCCACAGGAGTAGACGGAATTTCATGCACAAACCTCGACGTTCGAGACAATAGTCTGCGCATTGTAGCCAGTTTGAAAACGGACTACATCCGGTCTTTTGGAGGGATTATGTAACTGGAGGAGGCAACCCGGAGCCGCTCTGGCTCCGGGTCAGACGCGATCAGTTGACGGCGTCTTTCAGCGCCTTGCCCGGTTTGAAGGCAACGGTATTGCTGGCTTTGATCTTGACCGGCTGGCCGGTTTGCGGGTTCTTGCCGGTGCGGGCGCCACGGTGGCGCTGAACGAAGGTACCGAAACCGACAAGGGTAACGCTGTCCTTGCGGTTGAGCGCGCCAGTGATTTCATCCAGCAGCGCGTTCAGCACCTTGTTGGCTTGTTCTTTGGTGAGGTCGGCCTTCTCGGCGATCGCGGCGGCGAGTTCTGGTTTACGCATAAATGCCTCTTTGACGGTTTGTTGTTGTTGTGTCCGTGCTGTCTTCCCAACAGCGCCCAAGGCACCGCAGGCTTGCCGTACAGGCTCTAGGCTGCGGCAGACGGGGGGAGAATGGCACGCCGAAAGCTGGTACGCCAGTATCGTCTGACAATTTGCGGGCACTTTCCCAAGGCAAAAACGCCATTGGCGACGCCTGTCACGCCAGTAGTGCCGGCAACTCCTTGTTCAGGGAGAGTTTTTCACTCACGGCGGCCCCAGTCAGGGCATAGCCGAGCAATCGACCGGCGGTATCCCGGCACAGCACCTTGAGGTCCGGGCCAGAGCCTTCCACCCGCCATTCGCCCTCGCTGCCACGCGGCGGCGGCGACACCACCAGCGGGCACACCGGCGTCTTCACGGTCACCGGCATGGCGCCGTAGGCAACCGGCGTCGGCTTGCCGGCCAGGGTCTGCGCCAGCGCGCGGGCACAGGACATCAGCGGCATCACGTAGAGCAGGTTGAGGCCGTCGACCTCGGCGCAGTCGCCCAAGGCATAGATGTTCGCGTGGGAGGTGCGCAGTTCGCGGTTCACCATCACGCCGCGATTGATATCCAGACCGGCGGCGGCGGCCAGGTCGATGCGCGGGCGCAGGCCGACGGCAGAGACGACCAGGTCGCAGGGGATCACCTGGCCATCGGAGAGGTGCGCTTCCAGGGCGTCGCCGGCGCGCACCAGGCTGTTCAGCACCGGGCCGAGGTGGAAGCGCACCCCGAGGCCTTCCAGCCCCTGCTGCACCGCCTGGGCGGCGGCCGGATGGAGCAGGCCGGGCATGACCTGCTCGCACGGCGCTACCACGTCGAGCTGGTAGCCGCCACTGGAGAGGTCGTTGGCGAACTCGCAGCCGATCAGGCCGGCGCCCAGCAGCAGCACGCGGCGCTTGCCGGCGGCGGCGCTGCGGAAGCGCGCGTAGTCTTCCAGGTCGTTGATCGGGAAGATCAGGTCCTGGGCGTCGCCCTCGACCGGCACGCGAATGGTCTCGGCGCCCCAGGCCAGTACCAGGTCGCGGTAGTGGATCTCTTCCTCGCCGATCCAGATGCGCCGGTGGCCCGGGTCGATGCCGGTGACACGGGTATGGGTGAGGATGCGCGCCTTGAGCTGGTCGGCCATGGCGCCCGCCTCGGCCATGGCCAGGCCGTCGGCGTCCTTGTCCTTGGAGAAGCCGGTGGAGAGCATCGGCTTGGAGTAGGAGCGCCCGTCGTCGGCGGTGATCAGCAGCAGCGGCGTCTCGCTGTCCAGCTTGCGCCACTCGCGGGCGAGGTTGTAGCCGGCCAGGCCAGTTCCGATGATCACCAGCGGTGCGTTGTCGCTCATTACTCTCTCACCTCAAGAATCGCCACCCGGTAAAGACGGCACTTCAGTACAGACGGCGCGGCGACCGTGGAGTCGCCGCATGAATTCGTTCGGGCAGGGGCTCAGGAGATTTCGATCATCTCGAAATCGATCTTGCCCACGCCGCAATCCGGGCAGACCCAGTCCGCCGGGATGTCCTCCCAGCGCGTGCCGGGGGCGATGCCCTCGTCCGGCTGGCCCAGTGCCTCGTCGTAGATGAAGCCACAGACCACGCATTGCCATTTGCGCATCAGCCAAGCCCTCCTGCGATTGCCCGGTGAAGCTAACGTATCGCCGCGCACCGGCCAACGGCGGGCGCGACGCCGGGCTCCGTCAGCAGGGTCAACCCGGCGCGCCTCCAGTCTACCGCGTCAGGCGCGGGCTTGCGGGGTGCGCAAACGCAGACGGCGGCCCGAGGGCCGCCGTCGCGGGAATCGATCCGGGCGGTATCAGCCGATCTCGATCATCTCGAAATCCAGCTTGCCGACGCCGCAATCGGGGCACAGCCAGTCTTCCGGCACGTCTTCCCAGCGGGTACCGGCGGCGATGCCCTCTTCCGGCCAACCCTTGGTCTCGTCATAGATCAGGCCACAAACCACGCACTGCCACTTCTTCATCAGCTATCACCCTCATGTTCTTGTCGCTTGGACGTCAGTGCATCCAATGTCCGGCTTTGTACTGGCGATGGGCTTGCGGCGCAAGCCCCATGGAAAACGCCGGGCGGCTGGCCAAACCTTTGGTGGGGTCTGGCGTAATGCACTCTTGCGGACAACGCAATCGGCCGCGCAAAGGCGCCATGTTAAGCTGCCGCGTCCCTGGCCAACCGCAGTCCAAGCCGTGCCCGAAGCCGCCCTGATCCATCCGCCCCGCTGGCTCACTTCCGCCCAGTTGCACCCCGCTCCCGCCGCCCAGGTCGTGGACTGGCTGTTCGACGAAGGCTCGCTGACGCGCCGGCTGACGGCTCTCTCCGCCGATAACTTCGCCGTGCAGCCGCTGGCCGAGGGCTGGCACCGCCTGCGTACCGACGAGTGCGTCGCGCTGGGTGTGCCGGACGGCAGCCAGGGCTGGGTGCGCGAGGTGTACCTGAAAGGCCACGGCACGCCCTGGGTATTCGCCCGCAGCGTCGCCGCGCGTTCGGCGCTGGAAGGCTCCGGCTTCGACCTGCGCCTGCTCGGCACGCGCTCCCTGGGTGAGTTGCTGTTCAGCGACCGCGCCTTTCTGCGCGGCCCCATCGAGGTCTGCCGCTACCCGGCCGCCAGCCTGCCGGCGGAAGTGCGCACCGAGCGTCTGTGGGGCCGCCGTTCCTGCTTCAGCCGCGACGGCCTGGGCGTGCTGGTCGCCGAGGTTTTCCTGCCATCGCTGTGGCACCGCGTGGAACAACAGCCCGTATAATTCCCGGATCGTTTTCCGGAGGCCGCCATGTTCGTCGCCCTGATCAAACCCCTCGCCCGCCTGCATCCCCGCGCCTGGGACTTCATCCAGCTGACGCGCATGGACAAGCCGATCGGCATCTACCTGCTGCTCTGGCCGACATTGTGGGCACTGTGGATGGCCAGCGGCGGCGTGCCGAGCTTGAAGAACCTGGTGATCTTCGTCCTCGGCACCGTGCTGATGCGCATGGCCGGCTGCGTGATCAACGACTTCGCCGACCGCAAGCTCGACGGCCACGTCGAACGCACCAAGGCGCGCCCGCTGGCGACCGGCAAGATCACCGTGCGCGAGGCCTGGATTGCCTTCTTTACGTTGCTGGGGCTGAGTTTCCTGCTGGTGCTGTGCACCAATGAGCAGACCATCTGGCTGTCCTTCGGCGGCGCGGCGGTGGCGGCGCTCTACCCCTTCATGAAGCGCTACACCTACTACCCGCAGGTGGTGCTGGGCGCGGCGTTCTCCTGGGGCATCCCGATGGCCTTCACCGCGGCCAGCGGCATGCTGCCGGCGGTGGCCTGGCTGCTGTTCTTCGCCAACGTGCTGTGGACGGTCGCGTACGACACCTACTACGCGATGACCGACCGCGAGGACGACCTGAAGATGGGCATGAAGTCCACGGCGATTCTCTTCGGCGACGCTGACCGGGTAATCAACCTGAGCCTGCAGGGCCTGATGCTCCTGCTGCTGATCCTGGCCGGCAACAAGCTGGCGATGCACCTGTATTACTACCTGGGCCTGGCCGTAGCGGCCGGCTGCTTCGCCTGGCAGTTCCACTCGACCCGCGACCGCGAGCCGATGAAGTGCTTCAAGGCCTTCCTGCACAACCACTGGGCGGGGCTGGCGATCTTCCTCGGCACTGTGGCGGACTTCGCCCTGCGCTGATCGGGGCCCCTGCAGGAGCGCGCCATGCGCCCGATCGCGGGCGTGGCCCGCTCCTACAGGGAAATGCGGATCACATCAGGGCTTGGCCATGTGCCAGACACCCATCTTGCCTTCTCCAGCCATGTCGCCGGCCTTCTGGTCCTGCACGAAGGTATACAGCGGCTTGCCCTTGTAGGCCCACTGCACGGTGCCGTCATCGCGCTTGATCATGGTCCAGTCGCCCTTCGCCTTGGCGTCGGCCGAGGCCATCAGGGGCGGCCAGTTCTGCGCGCAGCCGCCATTGCACATCGACTTGCCGCCACTGTCCTTGTCGAAGGTGTAGAGGGTCATGCCCTTGGCATCGACCAGCATGCCGTTCTTCTCCATGCCGGGCGCCGCGGCCAGGGCAGACATCGCCGGCAGCATCAGACCCATTGCCAGGGCCGGGATTAGCAGTTTCATAGTGTTTCTCCTCTGGTGAGGTGGAAACGGCGCGAGCATCGGCGCAAAGGCGGCGGGATTGCAGGCAGGGCCGGCCAGGGCGACGTCGACAACGCACTCACTACCGTCATCGCAAGACTCCGGCAGGCTCTCTGCCGGGCACACCGCCGACCGGGCCGGTGGGTTCCGCTTGTGCCGCACGGTAAGCGTGCGGCGACCCCATGAGCATAGACGAGCGCTCTGGCACGAGGCTCAGCTACCATCGCGGTGTCACATTCATGAAATATTTCCGTTATCTAATGCGGCGCATTACAGAAATTCTGAGGCCTCAGCATGGTTGGCAAGACAATCCTCATCGTCGATGACGAAGCTCCGATCCGGGAAATGATCGCCGTGGCCCTGGAGATGGCCGGCTACGAATGTCTGGAGGCCGACAGCGCCCAGACGGCTCACGCGGTGATCGTCGATCGCAAGCCGGACCTGATCCTGCTCGACTGGATGCTCCCGGGCACCTCCGGCATCGAGCTGGCCCGCCGCCTCAAGCGCGACGAGCTGACTTCGGCCATCCCGATCATCATGCTCACCGCCAAGGGCGAAGAGGACAACAAGATCCAGGGTCTGGAAGTCGGCGCGGATGACTACATCACCAAGCCCTTCTCCCCGCGCGAACTGGTTGCCCGCCTGAAAGCCGTGCTGCGCCGCACCGGTGCCGGCGACAGCGAGACGCCGATCGAAGTCGGCGGCCTGATGCTCGACCCGATCAGCCACCGCGTGACCATCGACGGCAAGCCCGCCGAGATGGGTCCCACCGAATACCGTCTGCTGCAGTTCTTCATGACCCACCAGGAACGCGCCTACACCCGCGGCCAACTGCTGGACCAGGTCTGGGGCGGCAACGTCTACGTCGAGGAGCGTACCGTCGACGTGCATATCCGCCGTCTGCGCAAGGCCCTGGGCGAGGTATACGAAAATCTGGTTCAGACCGTGCGCGGCACCGGGTATCGTTTCTCGACCAAAAGCTGACCCGGCTTCTCATCTGGCGGGCACAAGGAACGGAATTTCGTGACCCAGAACTGGAGTGGCATGCTGATACGCCACCTGCTGCTAGTCGTAGCCGCCGGCGCACTGCTCGGCCTGATCACCGGGCAGTACGGCTGGGCCATTGCCGTGGCGCTGGCCACCTACCTTGGCTGGTCGACCTGGCAGCTGCTGCGCCTGCACAAGTGGCTGAAGAACCACCAGCCCGATGAAGCCCCGCCCGATGGCTACGGCCTGTGGGGCGAGGTGTTCGACAGCATCTACCACCTGCAGCGACGCAACCAGCGCGCTCGCGGGCGCCTGCAGGCGGTGATCGACCGCATGCAGGAATCCACCGCGGCGCTGCGCGACGGCATGATCCTGCTCGACCGCGACGGCAACCTGGAATGGTGGAACCAGTCCGCCGAGCGCCTTCTGGGCCTGAAGAGCCCGCAGGACGGCGGCCAGCCAGTGACCAACCTGGTGCGCCATCCGCGCTTCAAGGAATACTTCGAGGGCGAGGACTACCGCGAGCCGCTGGAGCTCTCCTCGCCGATCAACGACAACCTGCGCCTGCAGTTCCACATCACTCTCTATGGCGCCGGCGAGCACCTGATGCTGGTGCGCGACGTGACCCGCGTCCATCAGCTGGAGCAGATGCGCAAGGACTTCGTCGCCAACGTCTCCCACGAGCTGCGCACGCCGCTGACGGTGATCGCCGGCTACCTGGAGACGCTGCTGGACAATGTCGAGGACGTGAACCCGCGCTGGACTCGAGCACTGCAGCAGATGCAGCAGCAGGCCGGGCGCATGCAGAACCTGCTCAACGACCTGCTCCTGCTGGCCAAGCTGGAAGCCACCGATTACCCGGCGGACAACAAGCCGGTGGCGGTGGACCTGATGCTGCTGTCGATCCGCAACGACGCCCAGGCGCTGTCCGGCGCGCGCAGCCATCGCATCAGCCTGGAGGCGGACTCGAAGGTCAAGCTCAAGGGCAGCGAGGCCGAATTGCGCAGCGCCTTCTCCAACCTGGTGTTCAACGCCGTGAAGTACACCCCCGACGAAGGCGAGATCCGCATCCGCTGGTGGGCCGACGAGCAAGGCGCGCACCTCGCCGTGCAGGACAGCGGCATCGGCATCGATCCCAAGCACCTGCCACGCCTGACCGAGCGCTTCTATCGCGTCGACTCCAGCCGCAATGCCAGCACCGGCGGCACCGGCCTGGGCCTGGCCATCGTCAAGCACGTGCTGCTGCGCCACCGCGGCACCCTGGACATCAGCAGCGTGCCGGGCAAGGGCAGCAGCTTCACCTGCCACTTCCCGCCGCAGCAGGTCGAGGGCCGCGCATAGCGGTGCCCGACTTCGACTCTGGTATAGACGGGCTTGCCAGCCAGGCCCCACGAACCGCATTCTTGTCCGTCCATTCTTGAACCAACAGAACCATGGACCCTTCCCCTAGTAGTAACTTCCTCACCTATTTCGCCGATTTCGGCCTGATCCTGTTCGCCCTGTTCCTCGTCGTGCTCAACGGTTTCTTCGTTGCCGCCGAGTTCGCCATGGTCAAGCTGCGCTCGACCCGCGTGGAGACCATCGCCAACCAACACGGCTGGCGCGGCACCATCCTGCGCAAGGTGCACAACCAGCTCGACGCCTACCTCTCCGCCTGCCAGCTGGGCATCACCCTGGCCTCCCTGGGCCTGGGCTGGGTCGGCGAGCCGGCCTTCGCCGAGCTGCTGGAGCCCTTGCTGGCCGCGATCGGCGTGCACTCCGAGGAAGTCATCCGCGGCGTGTCGTTCTTCAGCGCATTCTTCATCATCTCCTACCTGCACATCGTGGTCGGCGAGCTGGCGCCCAAGTCCTGGGCGATCCGCAAGCCGGAGCTGCTGTCGCTGTGGACGGCGGTGCCGCTGTACCTGTTCTACTGGGCGATGTACCCGGCGATCTGGCTGCTCAACGCCAGCGCCAACACCATCCTGAAGATTGCCGGGCAAGGCGAGCCGGGCCCTCACCATGAGCACCACTACAGCCGTGACGAGCTCAAGCTGATCCTGCACTCCAGCCGCGCCCACGATCCCAGCGACCAGGGCATGCGCGTGCTGGCCTCGGCGGTGGAACTGGGCGAGCTGGAAGTGGTGGACTGGGCCAACTCCCGCGAGGACCTGGTCTTCCTCGAGCGCAGCGCCCCGCTGGACGACATCCTCGCCACCATCCGCCGCCACAAGTACAGCCGCTACCCGGTGTACGACAGCGAGAAGGGCGAGTTCATCGGCCTGCTGCACATCAAGGACCTGCTGCTGGCCCTGGCCACGCTGGACAGCCTGCCGGAGTCCTTCGACCTCGACGAGCTGACCCACCCGCTGGAAATGGTCACCAAACACCTGCCGCTGGCCCGCCTGCTGGAGCAGTTCCGCCAGGGAGGCTCGCACTTCGCGCTGGTCGAGGAAGCCGACCACAAGGTCGTCGGCTACCTGACCATGGAAGACGTGCTGGAAGTGCTGGTCGGTGACATCCAGGACGAACACCGCAAGGCCGAGCGCGGCATCGTCGCCTACCAGCCCGGCAAGCTGCTGGTGCGCGGCGACACCCCGCTGTTCAAGCTGGAACGCCTGCTGGGCCTGGACCTGGACCACGTCGAGGCGGACACCCTCGCCGGCCTGGTCTACGACACCCTCAAGCGCGTGCCGGAAGAAGAGGAAGTGCTGGATACCGAAGGCCTGCGCATCATCGTGAAGAAGATGAAGGGCCCGAAGATCGTCCTCGCCAAGGTGGTGAAGCTCGACTGAGTCCCGCTTACGAAAAAGCCGCCCGATGGGCGGCTTTTTTGTGCCTGCAGGATGGGCTCTTCGCAGGAACGATGGTGCCCCTCGCTCCTACAATGGGTTCGATCAGTTGCCCTTCACCACCGCGAAATTCGGCAGCGTATCCACTGGCTGGGAGAAGTCGTAGGGTATCGACTCCAGCGCCAGGCCGACGTTGCGCTGCACCACGAAGTGCAGGTGCGGGCCGCTGCTGTTGCCGGTGTTGCCCGACTGCGCCAGCGGTGTGCCGGTGCCGACGCGCTGGCCCTCACGCACCAGCACCGAGCCGCGCATCAGGTGCAGGTACACGCCCATGGTGCCGTCGTCATGCAGTATCCGCACGAAGTTGCCGGAAGGATTCTTGCCACGCCCGTCCTGGCCGTTCTCGATCTTCACCACGGTACCGCCGCGCGCCGCGATGATCGGCGTGCCCACCGGCATGGCGATATCCATGGCGTAGCGGCCCTTGGGCGTGAAGTGGCTGTAGCGGCCATTGGCACCCTGGGTCAGGCGGAACGGCCCGCCGGTCCATGGCAGCGCGTACTGGTAGGACAACGGCGTCGGTCGCGGATCGCCCAGCGCATAGCGCAGCTTGGGCTTGTAGCGCAGCGGCCTGGCGGGGTCGAGCGGCGTCAGGGTGGCGAGACGAATCGAGCTGCGCGGCGGCAGCACCCAGCGGATTGGCCGCTCCGGCGCGCCCACGGCGTTCTGCGCACCGGTCACGCTCAGCTCGATTTCCACCGGTGCGTACAGGTCATTGCGCACCTGCAGGGTCTCGCCGCCCGCGTGCTTCTTCGTCTCCAGCTTCACCTGTTCTTCCAGGTGCTCGACCATGCGATCGCGGAAAACGAAGACAGCCGCACCCGCCACGGCCTTGTCCGTGTAGGTGACCACGCCATTGGCGTCGGTGTACTTGTAGATGGTCACGGCCGAAGCCGTCCCGGAAGCGGCCAATAGACCGCACAGGAGGATACTGCGCCCTAGCATGTCGACTCTGGTTATAGGTATGGCGACGCAGGCAAGACTAGCAGCGTAGCCCGTGCGTCGCGACCTGCCGCCGGTCGGGGTGTGAAGCAGTACTGCCCGCCGGTCGGTGCATTTGTAACCGGATCAGGCGCCGGGCACGTAGTGCTTCTGCGAGCTGCCGCGGGCGATCAGGCGAGAGAGGTAGTCGAGCTTCTGCGGGTCACGGTCGACGAAGCGGAAGGTCAGCTGCAGCCACTCGCTGTCCGGCTTGGGCTCCAGCGCGGCCACGGCATGCAGGTAGCCGTTGAGGCGGGCGACGTCGCTGTCTTCTTCCAGGTCCAGCACGGCGCTTTCCAGCACCTGCGGCAGCGGCGTGCCGCGCTTCACCACCAGCAGCGCTTCCTTGAGGCTGAGCGCCTTGATCACGCAGGGCAGGTTGGCGGACGGCAGGCGCAGCTGGCCCTGCTGACCCTTCGCGCCGCTTCGGGCGGCAGGGGCGGCGGCAGTCGGAGCCGCAGCAGCCGGACGCGGTGCAGCAGGCGCTGCCGCCGGGCGCACCGTCTCGGCCTTGCCGCCGGTGAGGGCAGCCAGCGAGTCGTTGGGCATCGAGCCGACCAGGCTGCGCTGCGGCGCCTGGGCCGCGAGGGCTTCCAGCTTGCCGGCGCGCGACAGCGCCTTCTTCACCTTGCTCACCAGCTGGTCGTTGGAGAACGGCTTGCCGATGAAGTCGGAGACGCCGGCCTGGATGGCCTGCACCACGTTGTCCTTGTCGCCGCGGCTGGTGACCATGATGAAGGGCGTGGTCTTCAGGTTGTCCTGCTCGCGGCACCAGGTGAGCAGCTCGATGCCCGACAGCTCCGGCATTTCCCAGTCGCAGAGGATCAGGTCCACGGCCTGGCGCGCGAGGAACTGCTGCGCCTTGCGGCCGTTGACCGCTTCTTCGATCTGCAGACCGGGGAAATGGTCCCGCAGTCCCTTCTTCACCAGGTCACGGATGAACGGAGCGTCATCCACGACCAGCACACTGACCTTGCCCATCGGCATCTCCCGAAAACGATAGGGCGAAGGATAGCCTTGCCGGGTGGCTACATGCCATTGGTGAGGGACCGCTCGGCCATAAAATGACGAACCCGGCGCTAGGCCGGGTCCGTCCTGGTACGGGCGTCTGGCTTATTCGGCCTTGTCGGCCTTGCCAGCGGTGCCCTGTACTTCTTCCTTCATGCGGGTCAGGCCGATGTGGCGGACATCGGTGCCGCGCACCAGGTAGATCACCAGTTCGGCGATGTTGCGCGCGTGGTCGCCGATGCGCTCCAGCGAACGCAGGGCCCAGATGACGTTGAGCACCCGGGAGATGGCCCGCGGGTCTTCCATCATGTAGGTGACCAGCTCGCGCAGGGCAGTCTTGTATTCGCGGTCGACGGTCTTGTCGTACTGCGCCACCGACAGCGCGAGGTCGGCGTCGAAGCGGGCAAAGGCGTCCAGCGCCTCCTGCACCATCTTGCGCACCTGGTTGCCGATGTGGCGCACCTCGACATAGCCGCGCGGCGACTCGCCTTCCTCGCACAGCTGGATGGCGCGGCGGGCGATCTTCGAGGCTTCGTCACCGATACGCTCCAGATCGATCACCGACTTGGAGATGCTGATGATCAGACGCAGGTCGGAGGCGGCCGGCTGGCGGCGGGCGAGGATGCGCAGGCATTCCTCGTCGATGTTGCGCTCCATCTGGTTGATCTGGTCGTCGATCTCGCGCACCTGCTGGGCCAGGCCCGAGTCGGCGTCGATCAGCGCGTTGACCGCGTCGTTGACCTGCTTCTCCACCAGGCCGCCCATGGCCAGCAGATGGCTGCGCACATCTTCCAGCTCGGCGTTGAACTGCTGCGAGATGTGGTGGGTGAGGCTTTCTTTGTTGATCATGCTTTCGCTCCGCGAAATAGCTGCAAGCTGCAAGCCGCAAGCTTCAAGTCAATCGTGGTGTACCCGGTGGCACGTTCTTGCCGCTTGTGGCCTGCGGCTTGAAGCTGGCGCGCAGCGCTTAGCCGTAGCGGCCGGTGATGTAGTCTTCGGTCTGCTTCTTGGCCGGGTTGGTGAACAGGGTATCGGTATCGCCGAACTCGATCAGCTTGCCCATGTACATGAACGCCGTGTAGTCGGAAACCCGCGCGGCCTGCTGCATGTTGTGGGTCACGATGACGATGGTGAACTTGGATTTCAGCTCGTAGATCAGCTCTTCGATCTTCAGGGTGGAGATCGGGTCCAGTGCCGAGCAGGGTTCGTCGAGCAGCAGGACTTCCGGCTCCACGGCGATGGTGCGGGCAATGACCAGACGCTGCTGCTGGCCACCGGAGAGGCCGAGAGCGGACTCGTGCAGGCGGTCCTTCACTTCGTCCCACAGCGCGGCGCCCTTGAGGGCCCACTCGACGGCTTCGTCGAGCACACGCTTCTTGTTGATGCCCTGGATGCGCAGGCCGTACACCACGTTCTCGTAGATGCTCTTGGGGAACGGGTTGGGCTTCTGGAACACCATGCCGACGCGGCGGCGCAGTTCGGCGACGTCGACGTTCTTGGCGAAGATGTTGTGGCTGTCCAGGAGGATCTCGCCCTTCACGTTGCAGCCGTCGACCAGGTCGTTCATGCGGTTGAAGCAACGCAGCAGGGTGGACTTGCCGCAGCCGGACGGACCGATGAAGGCGGTCACGCGCTGCTTGGGGATGTTCATGCTGACGTCGAACAGAGCCTGCTTTTCGCCGTAGAACAGGCTCAGGCCGGGCACTTCGAGGGCGACGGTCTCGCTTTCCAGGTTCATGCCATGGCGGTCGCCGCGGCCGAGCGCGCCGATGTCGATGCCGTGGGATGCGCTTTCATGTTGCATGTTCAGTCTCCTTGGGAGGCCAGGCGGCGGGCACGGCCCGCCGCCTGCAGAATCAGTTTTCCAGCGCCTTGTACTTTTCGCGCAGGCGGTTACGAATCGCGATGGCCGAGAAGTTCAGCAGGGCGATGACCATCACCAGCAGCAGCGCGGTGGCGTACACCAGAGGGCGCGCGGCCTCGACGTTCGGGCTCTGGAAGCCGACGTCATAGATGTGGAAGCCCAGGTGCATGATCTTCTGGTCCAGGTGCACGTACGGGTAGTTGCCGTCGACCGGCAGCGCCGGAGCCAGCTTCACCACGCCCACCAGCATCAGCGGCGCCACTTCACCAGCGGCACGGGCCACGGCGAGGATCAGGCCGGTCATCATCGCCGGACTGGCCATCGGCAAGACCACTTTCCACAGGGTCTCGGCCTTGGTTGCGCCCAAGGCGAGGGAGCCTTCACGGGTGGCCCGCGGGATGCGCGCCAGGCCTTCCTCTGTGGCCACGATCACCACCGGCACCGCGAGGATGGCGAGGGTCAGCGAGGCCCAGAACAGCCCAGGCGTGCCGAAGGTCGGCGCCGGCAAGGCTTCGGGGAAGAACATCCGGTCAAGCGAGCCGCCCAGCACGTAGACGAAGAAGCCCAGGCCGAACACGCCGTAGACGATCGCCGGAACACCCGCGAGGTTGTTCACCGCGATGCGGATGATGCGGGTCAGCAGGCCCTGGCGGGCGTACTCGCGTAGGTAGACGGCAGCGATCACACCGAACGGGGTGACGATCACGGCCATCACCAGGGTCATCATCACGGTGCCGAAGATGGCCGGGAAGATACCGCCCTCGGTGTTGGCTTCACGCGGGTCATCGCTGAGGAATTCCCACAGCTTCTTGAAGTAGAAGCTCAGTTTGGTGGCCACGCCCATCTGGTTCGGCTGGTAGGCATGCACCAGCTTGCCGACGCTGATTTCGGTCTGCTGGCCGGTGGCGTCGCGCATAACGATGCTGTCGCGGTTGAACTCCTGGTGCAGGCCGTTGAGCTGCTCTTCCAGCACCTTGTACTGGGCGTTCAGCTCGGCGCGGCCGGCGGCGATGTCGGCCTCGGCGGTGGCATCCAGCTTGTTGTTCAGCTGCAGGCCACGCTCCTTGAGGCGCAGGCGCTCCAGACCATGGTTGATGCCGCCGATGTCCTTCTTCTCCAGCTGGTACAGCTTGGAGTAGAGCTCATCGACGCGCTTGAGACGGGTCTGCAGCTCGGCCATGGCGCCCGGACCTTCGGCAACCACCTTGCCATTTTCCTTCACGCTCAGCAGGTAGCCATAGAAGTTGCCCCACTCGCGGCGCTCCAGGGTGACCAGGTCTGCCGGGTGACGACGGTCGGCCAGCCATTCGCCGATCACCCAGGAGAAGTCGCTGCCGTATAGGTCGCGGTTGCCCAGCTTGAGCAGTTCGCGGGTCATGAACTCCGGACCATTGTCCGGCACCGGCAGACCGGCGCCGCGCAGGCGTTCACGCGGCACCTGCTCGACCTGGACTTCTTCGCCAATCAGGGTCTTGGGCGCTTCACCGGGGACGGTGTAGGTCGCTTCGATCACATCCGCCGGCCAGAAGTGGCCGAGACCGCGTACGGCGATCACGGCGAGCAGGCCGATGGTCATGATCACGGCGATGGACACCGCACCCGCGTTCATCCACACCCAGGGAGAACCGCTGGCAAACCACGCTTTGACGGATTCCTGTTTCTGTTTCACGGAACGTAGCCTCGTCGAGCGCCGCTTAGAGCGACGCGTATTTCTTGCGCAGGCGCTGACGGATCAGCTCTGCCAGGGTGTTCATCACGAAGGTGAAGGACAGCAGTACCAGTGCCGAGAGGAACAGCACGCGGTAGTGAGTGCCGCCGACCTCCGACTCGGGCATTTCCACCGCGACGTTCGCCGCGAGGGTGCGCATGCCCTGGAAGATGTTCACGTCCATCACCGGGGTGTTGCCGGTGGCCATCAGCACGATCATGGTCTCGCCCACGGCGCGGCCCATGCCGATCATCAGCGCGGAGAAGATGCCCGGGCTGGCGGTCAGGATCACCACGCGGGTCAGCGTCTGCCAGGGCGTGGCGCCCAGGGCCAGGGAGCCGTAGGTCAGGCTGCGCGGCACGCTGAAGATGGCGTCTTCGGCGATGGAGAAGATGTTCGGGATCACCGCGAAGCCCATGGCCAGACCCACTACCAGAGCGTTGCGCTGGTCGTAGGTGATGCCCAGGTCATGACTGATCCACAGGCGCATGTCGCCGCCGAAGAACATGGTCTCCAGATGCGGGCTCATCCACAGGGCGAAGGCACCGGTGGCGAGGACCACGGGGATCAGGATCGCTGCTTCCCAGCCGGCCGGCAGGCTCAGGCGGATGCGCTCGGGCAGACGGCTCCAGATCAGGCCGGCAGCGAGGATACCCAGCGGGGTAAGCAGCAGCAGGCTGAAGATTCCCGGCAGGTGGCCTTCGACGTACGGCGCGAGGAACAGGCCGGCGAAGAAGCCGAGGATCACCGTCGGCAGCGCTTCCATCAGCTCGATCACCGGCTTCACCTTGCGGCGCATGCCCGGAGCCATGAAATACGCGGTGTAGACGGCGGCGGCGATGGCCAAAGGAGCAGCGAGAATCATCGCGTAGAACGCGGCCTTCAGGGTACCGAAGGTCAGCGGCGACAGGCTCAGCTTGGGCTCGAAGTCGGTGGTCGCGGCGGTGGATTGCCAGACGTAGGACGGCTTGTCGTAGCTCTCGTACCAGACCTTGCCCCACAGCGCGCTGAAGGACACTTCCGGGTGCGGGTTGCTCAGGCTGAAGCGACGCAGTTCACCGCCCTGCTCGAGGATCAGTCGGTTGGCGCGCGGCGACAAGGCCATCGGGCCGGCGGACGGCGCGACATTCTCCACCAGCAGCGTGCGGTGCGCGGTGCTGTGGAAAATGCCCAGGTTGCCCTGCTTGTCGATGGCGAGGAAGCCCTTGCGGCGCTGCTCCGGCGCGATGCTGGAGATCGGCTGGTCGCCCAGCTTGAAGTCACGCACATGGGACAGGCGCGGCTCGCCGTCTTCGCCACGGGCCATGAACCACTGGCTGATGCCACCCTTGGAGTCGCCGACCATCAGCGAGATACCACCCAGCAGCTGGCTGCTGGCGGTCACTTCGGCGGAGGCGTCATCCAGCAGCTTGTAGCGGCCGTTGAGCTGGTGGGAGTTCAGGTCGAACACGTCGGCCTGGGCGCGGCCATTGAGTACATAGAGCCACTGCTTGCGTGGGTCCATGTAGATGGCCTTCACCGGATCGGCGATCTGCGGCAGGTTGATGCGTTCTTCCTGCAGGGAGCTCTCGCCGGTCAGCATGTTTTCCTGCTGAGTCAGGCCGAGCAGGAGCATTTCGCTGCCGGTGGACGCGGCCAGCAACAGGCTGTCGTCACCCGAGACGATCGCCACGTGCTCCAGCGGACGGCCCTGGGGATCCAGGTTCATCGGCGCTTCGCCGTAGGGATAGTCGATGTGCGGGGTGATGGTCTTCTTGTTGTCCGGGTAGGTGACCTTGTAGTTGTGCTTGAACACCAGCACCTGGCCGTTGGACAGGCCCAGCGCGACGGTCGGATGCCCCGGCTGGTCCTCGGCGATGGAGGTGACGCTGGTGCCGGTGGGCAGCTTCAGCGCAACGCGGTCCATCTCGTCGCCTTTCTTGGCGTCGAAGAACACCACTTCGCCGTTGGCGGCGACGCGCATGCCCACCATGTTCTGCTCTTCGATGCTCAGCAGCAGCGGCGCCTGGGCCGTTTTCAGCCAGGTCGGAGCGAGGGGGTCACGCGTCTCCAGTTCGGCGCCGCGGAACAGCGGCAGCACGACGTAGGCGAGGTAGAAGAAGATCAGGGTGATGGCAGCCAGCACAGCGAGACCGCCGACCAGGACGTACCAGCGAGTCAGTCGATCCTTGAGCGCCCGGATACGGCGCTTGCGCTGCAGTGCAGGCGTATTGAAATCGATCCGCTCGGGGAGAGAAGAAGTCATCGGGGAGTTGGCCATGTCGTTCATGGAGTGACACCCTAGCGGCCCTATATGACAGAAAGATGACATGGAGGTGACGCGACAAAGCCCGCCAGCAGAGCCATGCTGGCGGGCTCGGTCGAGTAGGCGTCAGCCCATGCCGGACGGGGATCTCCGTCCGGTTGGAGGACTGATTACAGACCCAGGTCCTTGATCGCTTTTTCGGCGACTTTGGACGGCAACGGGATGTAGCCGTCCTTCACGACAACCTGCTGGCCAGTCTTGGAGAGCACCATCTTCAGGAACTGTGCTTCCAGCGGGTTCAGCGGCTTGTTCGGCGCCTTGTTGACGTAGACGTAGAGGAAGCGCGACAGCGGGTAGGTGCCGTTCAGGGCATTCGCCTCGTTGTCTTCGATGAACTCGCCGCCTTCTTTCTTGGCCAGGGCAACGGTCTTCACGCTAGCGGTCTTGTAACCGATACCGGAGTAGCCAACGCCGTTCAGGGACTGGCTGACCGACTGAACCACGGAAGCCGAACCCGGCTGCTCGTTCACGTTCGGCTTGTAGTCGCCTTTGCACAGGGCTTCTTCCTTGAAGTAGCCGTAGGTGCCGGAGACGGAGTTACGACCGAACAGTTGCACAGGCTTGTTGGCCCAGTCGCCAGTCAGGCCCAGATCACCCCAGGTCTTCACTTCCGACTTGCCGCCGCACAGGCGGGTGGAGGAGAAGATGGCGTCGACCTGTTGCATGGTCAGGCCCTTGATGGGGTTGTCCTTGTGCACGAAGATCGCCAGGGCGTCCACGGCAACCGGAACAGCGGTCGGCTTGTAGCCGTACTTCTGTTCGAAGGCCTGCAGTTCGACATCCTTCATCTTGCGGCTCATCGGGCCCAGGTTGGCGGTGCCTTCGGTCAGAGCCGGCGGCGCGGTGGAGGAACCGGCGGCCTGGATCTGCACGTTCACGTTCGGGTACAGGCGCTTGTACTCTTCCGCCCACATGGTCATCAGGTTGGCCAGAGTGTCGGAACCGACGCTCGACAGGTTGCCCGACACACCGCTGGCTTTCTGGTAGTCCGGCAGGGCCGGATCGATCGCGGCTACCGCACTGGCGGTGCCTACGCCTGCAGCGACAAAAGTCAGGGCCGCCATCAAACGCTTGAGTTTCATGCCTTGCTCCTTAAGGAGAATGGGGTTGGATGGAACGGGGGCCAGTATCGGCAGGCCGCATGAAGACTCTATGACTGGAATGTGACAGTTGGATGAAATGCCATCAGTCTGCTGGCAAGCGGTTGTAACAAGCCAAATCGGATGGATGATGCGGCGGGAAATGGCGTTCCAGAGCCTCTGCTGGGCCGCTTGTGCCCTTTGCAGGAGCGAGTTTGCCCGCGAACAGCTCTTGCCTTGGCGCTACGAATTCAAGCTCGCAGGGTCCATAACCGTCCGCAGCTTTCCGCCTTCTATGACACTCCTCACGGCGACGATCTACGCCTCCTGGAGCGAGTGCCCAGCCTCATTGCGAGGCCAATGTTTCCGCGCGCAAAAGCAAAGCCCCCGGCCAGCGATGCTGACCAGGGGCTTTGGGATAGGAGCTTGACGATGACCTACTCTCACATGGAGAAACTCCACACTACCATCGGCGATGCGTCGTTTCACTACTGAGTTCGGGATGGGATCAGGTGGTTCCAACGCTCTATGGTCGTCAAGCAATTCTTTATGGACGCTCGTGGCAAGTGCACACGTTCATCCAGATTCGGGTATGTGACAGGTATTTGCGGTTCACACGAACTTTCGGTTCGTTACGTCTTCACCGTACAACACGCAAATTGTTTGGGTGTTATATGGTCAAGCCTCACGGGCAATTAGTATCGGTTAGCTCAACGCCTCACAGCGCTTACACACCCGACCTATCAACGTCGTAGTCTTCGACGGCCCTTTAGGGGAATCAAGTTCCCAGTGAGATCTCATCTTGAGGCTAGTTTCCCGCTTAGATGCTTTCAGCGGTTATCTATTCCGAACATAGCTACCCGGCAATGCCACTGGCGTGACAACCGGAACACCAGAGGTTCGTCCACTCCGGTCCTCTCGTACTAGGAGCAGCCCCTCTCAAATCTCAAACGTCCACGGCAGATAGGGACCGAACTGTCTCACGACGTTCTAAACCCAGCTCGCGTACCACTTTAAATGGCGAACAGCCATACCCTTGGGACCGGCTTCAGCCCCAGGATGTGATGAGCCGACATCGAGGTGCCAAACACCGCCGTCGATATGAACTCTTGGGCGGTATCAGCCTGTTATCCCCGGAGTACCTTTTATCCGTTGAGCGATGGCCCTTCCATACAGAACCACCGGATCACTAAGACCTACTTTCGTACCTGCTCGACGTGTCTGTCTCGCAGTCAAGCGCGCTTTTGCCTTTATACTCTACGACCGATTTCCGACCGGTCTGAGCGCACCTTCGTACTCCTCCGTTACTCTTTAGGAGGAGACCGCCCCAGTCAAACTGCCCACCATACACTGTCCTCGATCCGGATAACGGACCAGAGTTAGAACCTCAAGCATGCCAGGGTGGTATTTCAAGGATGGCTCCACGCAGACTGGCGTCCACGCTTCAAAGCCTCCCACCTATCCTACACAAGCAGGCTCAAAGTCCAGTGCAAAGCTACAGTAAAGGTTCACGGGGTCTTTCCGTCTAGCCGCGGATACACTGCATCTTCACAGCGATTTCAATTTCACTGAGTCTCGGGTGGAGACAGCGCCGCCATCGTTACGCCATTCGTGCAGGTCGGAACTTACCCGACAAGGAATTTCGCTACCTTAGGACCGTTATAGTTACGGCCGCCGTTTACCGGGGCTTCGATCAAGAGCTTCGCTTTCGCTAACCCCATCAATTAACCTTCCGGCACCGGGCAGGCGTCACACCCTATACGTCCACTTTCGTGTTTGCAGAGTGCTGTGTTTTTAATAAACAGTCGCAGCGGCCTGGTATCTTCGACCGGCATGGGCTTACGGAGTAAATCCTTAACCCTCGCCGGCGCACCTTCTCCCGAAGTTACGGTGCCATTTTGCCTAGTTCCTTCACCCGAGTTCTCTCAAGCGCCTTGGTATTCTCTACCCAACCACCTGTGTCGGTTTGGGGTACGGTTCCTAGTTACCTGAAGCTTAGAAGCTTTTCCTGGAAGCATGGCATCAACCACTTCATCATCTAAAAGATGACTCGTCATCAGCTCTCGGCATTAAGACCCCGGATTTACCTAAGATCTCTGCCTACCACCTTAAACTTGGACAACCAACGCCAAGCTGGCCTAGCCTTCTCCGTCCCTCCATCGCAGTAACTAGAAGTACAGGAATATTAACCTGTTTCCCATCGACTACGCTCTTCAGCCTCGCCTTAGGGACCGACTAACCCTGCGTCGATTAACGTTGCGCAGGAACCCTTGGTCTTTCGGCGTGGGAGTTTTTCACTCCCATTGTCGTTACTCATGTCAGCATTCGCACTTCTGATACCTCCAGCAAGCTTCTCAACTCACCTTCACAGGCTTACAGAACGCTCCTCTACCGCGCATCTTGCGATGCACCCGTAGCTTCGGTGTATGGTTTGAGCCCCGTTACATCTTCCGCGCAGGCCGACTCGACTAGTGAGCTATTACGCTTTCTTTAAAGGGTGGCTGCTTCTAAGCCAACCTCCTAGCTGTCTAAGCCTTCCCACATCGTTTACCACTTAACCATAACTTTGGGACCTTAGCTGACGGTCTGGGTTGTTTCCCTTTTCACGACGGACGTTAGCACCCGCCGTGTGTCTCCCACGCTGACACTTCCAGGTATTCGGAGTTTGCATCGGTTTGGTAAGTCGGGATGACCCCCTAGCCGAAACAGTGCTCTACCCCCTGGAGTGATACGTGAGGCGCTACCTAAATAGCTTTCGAGGAGAACCAGCTATCTCCGAGCTTGATTAGCCTTTCACTCCGATCCACAAGTCATCCCCTACCTTTTCAACGGGAGTGGGTTCGGTCCTCCAGTCAGTGTTACCTAACCTTCAACCTGCTCATGGATAGATCGCCCGGTTTCGGGTCTATACCCAGCGACTAAAACGCCCTATTAAGACTCGCTTTCGCTACGCCTTCCCTATACGGTTAAGCTCGCCACTGAATATAAGTCGCTGACCCATTATACAAAAGGTACGCAGTCACCTAACAAAGTAGGCTCCCACTGCTTGTACGCATACGGTTTCAGGTTCTATTTCACTCCCCTCTCCGGGGTTCTTTTCGCCTTTCCCTCACGGTACTGGTTCACTATCGGTCAGTCAGTAGTATTTAGCCTTGGAGGATGGTCCCCCCATATTCAGACAAAGTTTCTCGTGCTCCGTCCTACTCGATTTCACTTCAAAGAACCTTTCACATACGGGGCTATCACCCACTATGGCCGCACTTTCCAGAGCGTTCTGTTAGATTCAAAGAAGCTTAAGGGCTAATCCCCGTTCGCTCGCCACTACTAAGGGAATCTCGGTTGATTTCTTTTCCTCAGGGTACTTAGATGTTTCAGTTCCCCTGGTTCGCCTCTTACACCTATGTATTCAGTGCAAGATACCTAACTTATGCTAGGTGGGTTTCCCCATTCAGAGATCTCCGGATCAAAGTCTGTTTGCCGACTCCCCGAAGCTTATCGCAGGCTACCACGTCTTTCATCGCCTCTGACTGCCAAGGCATCCACCGTATGCGCTTCTTCACTTGACCATATAACCCCAAGCAATCTGGTTATTGTCTCGAACGTGAAGACGACATTCGCCGAAAATTCGCGCTTGAACTCGCAAATTTTACCTTGACTTGAATAATCACCAGTGAAAGAGATTATTCAGTCTACTTCTATCACATACCCAAATTTTTAAAGAACAGTTCTGGCACAAAGACCAGACATCAATGTTCGTTCATCCTGAACATTCATGTCTGAGCTTTCGACGATTAATGGTGGAGCCAAGGAGGATCGAACTCCTGACCTCCTGCGTGCAAAGCAGGCGCTCTCCCAGCTGAGCTATGGCCCCATTCGGATCAGCAGCACACCACAACAATTGGTGGGTCTGGGCAGATTCGAACTGCCGACCTCACCCTTATCAGGGGTGCGCTCTAACCAACTGAGCTACAGACCCAATCGTCTAACCAGTGAATCAAGCAATTCGTGTGGGAGCTTATGAAGAAGCTGAGATCTTCGATTAAGGAGGTGATCCAGCCGCAGGTTCCCCTACGGCTACCTTGTTACGACTTCACCCCAGTCATGAATCACTCCGTGGTAACCGTCCCCCTTGCGGTTAGACTAGCTACTTCTGGAGCAACCCACTCCCATGGTGTGACGGGCGGTGTGTACAAGGCCCGGGAACGTATTCACCGTGACATTCTGATTCACGATTACTAGCGATTCCGACTTCACGCAGTCGAGTTGCAGACTGCGATCCGGACTACGATCGGTTTTATGGGATTAGCTCCACCTCGCGGCTTGGCAACCCTCTGTACCGACCATTGTAGCACGTGTGTAGCCCTGGCCGTAAGGGCCATGATGACTTGACGTCATCCCCACCTTCCTCCGGTTTGTCACCGGCAGTCTCCTTAGAGTGCCCACCATAACGTGCTGGTAACTAAGGACAAGGGTTGCGCTCGTTACGGGACTTAACCCAACATCTCACGACACGAGCTGACGACAGCCATGCAGCACCTGTGTTCCGATTCCCGAAGGCACTCTCGCATCTCTGCAAGATTCCGGACATGTCAAGGCCAGGTAAGGTTCTTCGCGTTGCTTCGAATTAAACCACATGCTCCACCGCTTGTGCGGGCCCCCGTCAATTCATTTGAGTTTTAACCTTGCGGCCGTACTCCCCAGGCGGTCGACTTATCGCGTTAGCTGCGCCACTAAGATCTCAAGGATCCCAACGGCTAGTCGACATCGTTTACGGCGTGGACTACCAGGGTATCTAATCCTGTTTGCTCCCCACGCTTTCGCACCTCAGTGTCAGTATCAGTCCAGGTGGTCGCCTTCGCCACTGGTGTTCCTTCCTATATCTACGCATTTCACCGCTACACAGGAAATTCCACCACCCTCTACCGTACTCTAGTCAGGCAGTTATGGATGCAGTTCCCAGGTTGAGCCCGGGGATTTCACATCCATCTTACCAAACCACCTACGCGCGCTTTACGCCCAGTAATTCCGATTAACGCTTGCACCCTTCGTATTACCGCGGCTGCTGGCACGAAGTTAGCCGGTGCTTATTCTGTTGGTAACGTCAAAACAGCAAGGTATTAACTTACTGCCCTTCCTCCCAACTTAAAGTGCTTTACAATCCGAAGACCTTCTTCACACACGCGGCATGGCTGGATCAGGCTTTCGCCCATTGTCCAATATTCCCCACTGCTGCCTCCCGTAGGAGTCTGGACCGTGTCTCAGTTCCAGTGTGACTGATCATCCTCTCAGACCAGTTACGGATCGTCGCCTTGGTAGGCCTTTACCCCACCAACTAGCTAATCCGACCTAGGCTCATCTGATAGCGCAAGGCCCGAAGGTCCCCTGCTTTCTCCCGTAGGACGTATGCGGTATTAGCGTTCCTTTCGAAACGTTGTCCCCCACTACCAGGCAGATTCCTAGGCATTACTCACCCGTCCGCCGCTAAATCCGGGAGCAAGCTCCCATCATCCGCTCGACTTGCATGTGTTAGGCCTGCCGCCAGCGTTCAATCTGAGCCATGATCAAACTCTTCAGTTCAATACTGCTTGGGTTTTGAGAAAACCCTAAACTTGGCTCAGCAATCGCATGCTCTATTTAAAGAGCTAAAACTCTCGAATTCACGAGTGTCACTTGCGTTGCTGATAATCAGTCGATCATCAGTCTTACATCACAAGCACCCACACGAATTGCTTGATTCAACTTGTTAAAGAGCGTTTGGCTGAGGCTTTCGTCTCAACCGAGGCGCGCATTCTACGCTAACCTCATCTTCCGTCAAGCTTTATTTTTCGAAAATTTCTTTTCTACTCAATCGCTTGTGCTTCAGCGAAGGAAACCTTCTCATCAGCGGGAGGCGCATTCTACAGCGATCAAACTCGCTGTCAACCACCTCGGCGATCTTCTTTTCAGCTCGCTGCCGGAGCAGCTAATGAAGAGCGGCAAGTGAACCACCTGCCTGACCACCACCCTCAACTTCGAATCTCTGTAAGTACTTGATTTTCAAGTTCTTTCAGCGCTTCGTCGCTGGGAGTGGTGCGCATTATAGGGAGTTTAAATCGGTCGTCAACGACTAATTTAATCTTTTCGCAAAAAACTGTCCTACCGATCAGTTTATGGCCATTCCCTGCCCTACCAACCTGCGCTCCTGGCGCAACAGGTAGGCACCGACCAGCAGGCCTACCACGCACAGCGCCACTACATAATAAGCTGGGCCCAGCGGGTCTTCCTTCATCAGAAGGGCAACCACCATGGGCGTCAGGCCGCCGAAGATGGCGTAGGCCAGGTTGTAGGAGAAGGACAGACCGGTGAAACGCACCACCGCCGGGAAGGCGTTGACCATCACGTAAGGCACCGCACCGATGACGCCGACGCACAGGCCGGTGACCGCATACAGCGGGAACAGCCAGTCCGGATGCGCCTTGAGGCTGGTGTAGAAGGTCCAGGAGACGACGCCCAGCAGGATGCTTCCATATATAAAGGTGCGGCCCGCGCCGAAACGGTCGGCGAGACGCCCGGCCAGGATGCAGCCGACGCTCAGGCAGACGATAGCCACGCTATTGGCCTTCAGCGACGTGGCAGCATCGAACCCATAGACAGTTTGCAGCACCGACGGGGTCATCAGGATCACCACCACGATGCCGGCGGACAGCACCCAGGTCAGTAGCATGGACAGCACGATGGCCGGGCGATGCTCACGCACCACCACACCCAGCGGCACCTCATCGGCCAGTTGCTTGCGCAGTTGCAGTTCGGCGAATACCGGCGTCTCGTGCAGCCAGCGGCGCAGGTAGACGGAGAACAGACCGAAGATGCCGCCCAGCAGGAACGGGATACGCCAGGCGTAGCCCTGCACTTCCTCGGCGCTGTAGACGCTGTTGATCAGGGTCGCCACCAGCGAACCGATGAGGATGCCCGCGGTCAGACCCGACGTGAGCGTGCCGCAGGCATAGCCCACGTGACGATGGGGGACGTGCTCGGCAACGAACACCCAGGCACCCGGGACCTCACCACCGATGGCGGCGCCCTGGATGACGCGCAGCAGCAGGAGCGCCAGCGGCGCCCAGATTCCGATCTGCGCGTAGGTGGGCAGCAAGCCCATGATCAGCGTAGGAACGGCCATCAGGAAGATGCTCAGGGTGAACATCTTCTTGCGGCCCAGCAGGTCGCCGAAGTGGGCCATCACCACCCCACCCAGCGGACGGGCCAGGTAACCGGCGGCGAACAGGCCGAAAGTCTGCAACTGGCGCAGCCAGTCGGGCATGTCGGCGGGGAAGAACAGCTTGCCGACCACGGTGGCGAAGAACACGAAGATGATGAAGTCGTAGAACTCAAGGGCGCCGCCCAGGGCGGACAGCGAAAGAGTCTTGTAGTCGCTGCGGGTCAACGGACGTGACGCGGGCGCGGCAGGAGCGTTCACAGAAGGCATGGTGCTTGTTATCTCTGCAGGCAAGGAGGCTGCGGCCAGCAGCCGCAGGTGCCGCACCATAGCAAATTGCGCGGAGGCGACACAGCGGCCGCGCCCGCGGGAATTTCACCCTATCCTGCGGTCGTCGCGCCGGCCCTCCCTCTATATAATGCGGGCAGGCCGATCAAAAGCTGTCCCAAGGCCTTGCGCCGGCAGGTGTCTTGGGAGAGTTTTTCCATACCCTCACCATGAGTACGCCGGGGGCAAGAGGCCCTTACCTATGATCGAGCTCGAACAAGAAGATCCTATCCCGCAAGGCGACCTGGCCTTGCAGATCACCGCCCTGCCGCGCGAGACCAACGGCTTTGGCGACATCTTCGGTGGCTGGCTGGTGGCGCAGATGGATCTCGCCGGAACCGCCATGTCCAGCCGCATCGCCGGAGGCCGCGTGGCCACGGTAGCCATCGACCGCATGGCCTTCCTGGTTCCGGTCGCTGTCGGCGCGCAGCTCTCCTTCTATACCCAGACCCTGGAAGTGGGCCGCAGCTCTATCCGCATGCTGGTCGAGGTATGGAGCGATGACCCGCTGTCCAGCGAATGGCGCAAGGTCACCGAGGCGGTGTTCGTCTTCGTTGCCATCGACGGTAGCGGGCGCACCCGACCGGTTCCGCCGCGTCGCGGCTGAAAACTGAAAACTGAAAACGCCGGCAATCTCGCCGGCGTTTTCGTTTCTATCATTCAGAATCAGCGCTGCGGCTTTCCACGCACCGGCGCACCTTCGGCCTTGAAGTAGTCGGCGGTGCTGCGAGGCAGCGACGGGCGACCGCGCACCTTATCGGCGAGCTTCTCGGCCATCATGATGGTGGTGGCGTTGAGGTTGCCGGTGATGATCAGCGGCATGATCGACGCATCGATCACCCGCAGCCCTTCCATGCCGTGCACACGGCCTTCGCCATCGACCACCGCCATGTCGTCGTCGCCCATCTTGCAGGAGCAGGAAGGGTGGAAGGCCGTTTCCGCATGTTCACGGACGAAGGCGTCGAGGTCGGCGTCGCTCTGCTTGTCCAGGCCCGGGCTGATCTCGCGGCCGCGATAGGGGTCGAGCGCCGGCTGGTTCATGATCTCGCGGGTGATCCGGATCGCATCGCGGAACTCCTGCCAGTCCTGCTCGCAGGACATGTAGTTGAACAGGATGCTCGGGTGCTTGCGCGGATCGCGGGAGGTCACGTTGATCCGCCCGCGGCTGGGAGAGCGCATGGAGCCGACGTGAGCCTGGAAGCCGTGCTCGCTCACCGCGTTGCTGCCGTTGTAGTTAATCGCCACCGGCAGGAAGTGGTACTGGATGTTCGGCCACTCGAATTCCGGGCGACTGCGGATGAAACCGCCCGCCTCGAACTGGTTGCTCGCGCCCAGCCCTGTACCGAGGAACATCCACTGGGCGCCGATCTGCGGCTGGTTCCACCATTGCAGCGCCGGGTACAGCGACACCGGCTGCTTGCAGGCGTACTGCAGGTACATCTCCAGGTGGTCCTGGAGGTTCTGGCCGACGCCAGGCAGGTCATGCACGACCTCGATGCCCTGGTCGCGCAGCAGCGCCGACGGGCCGACACCGGAGCGCTGCAGCAGTTGCGGAGAAGCGATGGCACCCGAGCACACCAGCACTTCGCGGCGTGCGCGGACGTCCTTCAGCGCGTTGTCATCGCCATGCAGATAGGTCGCGCCAATGGCACGTTTGCCACTGAACAGGATGCGGTCGGTCAGCGCGTGGGTGACGATGGTCAGGTTCGGCCGCTCGCGGGCCTGGTCCAGGTAGCCACGGGCAGTACTGGCGCGCCGTCCTTGCGGGGTGACGGTGCGGTCCATCGGACCGAAGCCTTCCTGCTGGTAGCCGTTGAGGTCCTCGGTACGTGGGTAACCGGCCTGCACACCGGCTTCGACCATGGCATGGAACAGTGGGTTGTTGCCCGCCTTGGGCGTGGTGACGCTCACCGGGCCGCTGCCGCCGTGGTAGTCGTTGGGGCCGATGTCGCGGGTCTCGGCCTTGCGGAAGTACGGCAGGCAGTCGAGGTAGGTCCAGTCTTCCAGGCCCTTCTCCTGCGCCCAGCCATCGAAGTCCATGGCATTACCGCGGATGTAGCACATGCCGTTGATCAGCGAGGAACCGCCCAGGCCCTTGCCGCGCCCGCACTCCATGCGGCGGTTGTTCATGTGCGGCTCCGGGTCGGTCAGATACGCCCAGTTGTAGCGACGGCCCTGCAGCGGGTAGGCCAGCGCCGCCGGCATCTGCGTGCGGAAGTCGGCGCGGTAGTCCGGACCACCGGCTTCGAGCAGCAGGACGCTGACGTCGGCGTCCTCGGTCAGGCGGGTAGCCAGTACGTTACCGGCCGAACCCGCGCCGATGATGATGTAGTCGTATTCCTGGGACATGCAGGCCTTCCTCTTTTTCAGGCACGACACCGCCCGCGACGCGTGCGCGCCGGTGTCTGCGTGTTGGGAATGGCCGGTGGTCAGGGAGTCATGCCTGCGACCGGCCTTTCATGGCTCGATCGCGGCGATCAGAACACCGAGGTGTAGTCGCCCAGCTCTACCTGTACGGATTTGATGCGAGTGTAGTGAGCCAGGGTGGTCAGGCCGTTCTCACGACCGACACCCGATTGCTTGTATCCGCCAACCGGCATCTCGGCCGGCGACTCGCCCCAGGTGTTGATCCAGCAGATGCCCGCTTCCAGGCGGTGGATCGCCCGGTGCGCGCGGGCCAGGTCCTGGGTCACGACGCCGGCGGCGAGGCCGTACTCGGTGTCGTTGGCGCGGCGGATGGCCTCGTCTTCGGTGTCGTATACGAGGATGCTCATGACCGGCCCGAAGATTTCCTCGCGGACGATGGTCATGTCGTCACGGCAGTCGGTGAACACGGTCGGCGCGACATACGCGCCCTTGCCGAACTCGCCCTGGGTGACGCGCTCGCCACCGCACAGCAGGCGGGCCTTCTGTTCCTTGCCGGACTCGATGTAGGAGAGAACGCTCTCCATGTGCGGGAAGCTCACCAGCGGGCCGAAGTTGGTGTTCTCGTCCTGCGGGTTGCCCAGGCGGATGCGCTTCACGCGCTCCAGCACCTTGGCCTCGAAGCGCGCCTGCAGGTTGCGCGGGATGAACACGCGGGTGCCGTTGGTGCAGACCTGGCCGGAGCTGAAGAAGTTGGCCATGACGGCGATATCGGCGGCACGGTCGAGGTTGGCGTCCTCGAAGATGATCAGCGGCGACTTGCCGCCCAACTCCATGGTCACTTCCTTGAGCGAGGAACTGGAAGCGCTGGCCATGACCTTCTTGCCGGTGGAGGTGCCACCGGTGAAGGAAATCTTCTCGATCAGCGGGTGTTCGGTCAGCCACTGGCCGACTTCGCGGCCGCTGCCGGTGAGCACGTTGAACACGCCATCGGGCAGGCCGGCCTGGGTGTAGACCTCGGCCAGCTTCAGCGCGGTCAGCGGGGTGACTTCGCTGGGCTTGAAGATCATCGCGTTGCCCGCGGCCAGGGCCGGGGCGGATTTCCACAGGGCGATCTGGATCGGGTAGTTCCAGGCGCCGATGCCGGCGACCACGCCCAGCGGCTCGCGGCGGGTATAGACGAAGCTGGTGTCGCGCAGCGGGATCTGCTCGCCCTCGATGGCGGGCACCAGACCGGCGTAGTACTCGAGCACGTCGGCGCCGGTGACGATGTCGACGAAGCGGGTCTCGACCAGCGGCTTGCCGGTGTCGAGGGTTTCCAGCTCGGCGAGCTCGTCATTGCGCTCGCGGAGGATGTCCACGGCGCGACGCAGGATGCGCGAGCGCTGCATGGCGGTCATCGCCGCCCAGACTTTCTGCCCTTCCACCGCCGCCTGCACGGCGCGCTCGACGTCTTCCTTCGAGGCGCGTTGTACCTGGGCGAGGACTTCACCGTTGGCCGGATTGATGGTCTCGAAGGTGGCGCCGCTGGTGGCTTCCACGTAGCGACCGCCAATGTAGAGGTTCTGTACTTCGAATCGAGCCATGGTGCGGTGGTCCTCTCTTGTCGGTGTCAGCGCAAGGCTGCGCCCGCTATCCGGGGCGCTTGGCCAGTTGTTGGTCGAGATAGTCGTAGGCAATCGCCAACGCCTGCTCGGTGTCGAAGGCATCGCCCGAGAGCGCGCCCCGCAGCCAGAGGCCGTCGATCAGCGCGGCCAGCCCGCGAGCAGCGCTGCGGGCCTGGGCCAGCGGCAGTTCGCGGCGGAACTGGCTGCACAGGTTCGAATACAGCCGGTGATCGTTGATCCGCTGCAGGCGGCGCAGCTGCGGCTGGTGCATGCTGCTGGCCCAGAACGCCAGCCAGGTCTTCATGGCCGGGCCGTTGACCTGCGAGCTGTCGAAGTTGCCGGCGATGATGGCCCGCAGGTGCGAGCGCGGTTCGTCGTTGCGCAAGGTAGCGCGGCGCTCGGCGACGGCCTTGCTCAATGCCGACATCAAATGTCGCATCGTCGCGTCCAGCAGCCCGTTCTTGTCCTGGAAGTAGTGGCTGATGATGCCGTTGGAGACCCCCGCCAGGCGGGCAATCAGGGCGATGCTGGCGTCGCTCATGCCCACCTGGTCCACCGCCTCGAGGGTCGCGTGGATCAGCTGGGAGCGGCGAATCGGCTGCATACCGACCTTGGGCATTTTTCAATCTCCTCTTCGCCGGGCGTACCTGTGCCGTCCGGCGATAATGTGGGTCAGTCTATTCGTTTTTTATTGAACGCTCAATCAACTAAGAATATGCTGCGTTGCATCAAGTCCTCCGAGGCGCCCGCATGGCGGGGCCTGTACCGTTCATCGCTACGCCACCGGCAAGGATCGCAGAATCCGCGCCGGATGTGTCGCAGCCGCTCTCCCCGGTGACGTCGCCTGACGGCACCTGCCCGTTGCGACGGGCCTTTCACAGCCCGGCCCGTGCCGGGCTTTCTTTTGCCCCACGTCAGGGCCCGCGCCGCGCACCAGCGACTATGGTTTCAGCCATACCCCCTCGCGAGGATCGCCGCCATGTCGCAACACCCGCTCTGGCAAGCCCTGGGCCGCCACTGGAAATGGATCGCCCTGCGCGGGGTCGCTGCCCTGCTGTTCGGCATCCTGGCCATGGTCTGGCCGGGCATCGTGCTGACCGTGATGGTGCTGTTCTTCGGCGCCTATGCCTTCGTCGACGGCTTGTTCACCCTGATCGCCGCCGCACAGATGCGCGAATCCGGCCGGCCGCTGTGGCCGCTGGTGCTGGTGGGCTTGCTGGGGATCGCCGCCGGGCTGGTCGCCTTCCTCTGGCCGCAGCTGACCGCGCTGGGCCTGCTGATGCTGATCGCCGGCTGGGCGCTGGTGATGGGCGTGCTGCAGATCATCGCCGCAATCCGCCTGCGCAAGGCGCTGCAGAACGAATGGTGGCTGGGGCTTTCCGGCGCGGTATCGGTGCTGTTCGGCGTGCTGATGATCGGCAATCCGGGAGCCGGTGCGATCGCCGTGGCCTGGGTGATCGGCGCCTACTCGGTGTTCTTTGGCGCCCTGCTGATCATGCTCGCGCTGCGCCTGCGCAAGACCTCGACCTTCAATGCCTGAGGAGCGGGACTGGTGCCTGCTGCGCCTGGACGACAACGGCAACCGCTTCGTCATGCGCCGCCAGCTGAGCCGTGCCGAGGCCGAAGCCCTGGCGCAGGACTACCAGGCCCGCGGCCACCGGCAGACCTACTGGGCGGAGCGCGAGACGCCCCGCCCGGCCTGACTCAGCAGCCGGTCAGGCGCGCTTCCACGCGCTCGGCGGGGAAGAAGATCGGGCGCAGACGCACGCCCACCGCGTTGCCGAAGAACGCCGCCACCAGCCACAGCCAGCCGTGCAGGCTGCCGGAAGCGATGCCGCTGAAGTACGCGCCGATGTTGCAGCCGTAGGCCAGGCGCGCGCCGTAGCCCAGCAGCAGGCCGCCGATGACGGCTGCGATCAGCGAGCGTGCCGGGATCTTCAGACTCGGGGCGAAACGGCCGGCGAGACCGGCAGCCAGCAGCGCGCCGATCATGATGCCGAAGTCCATCACGCTGGTGACGTCCTGCCAGACCGGTGCGGCGAGCGCCTTGGCATTGGCTTCGACCTGCCAGAAGGCCCACTGGTCGACAGCGATGCCGAGGTTCTCGAACGCCTTCGCGCCCCACAGGGCAAAGGCCGAGGTGACGCCCCACGGACGCCCGGCCAGCGCCAGCGTGGCGAAGTTCAACAGCGCCAGCGCCACCGCGCCCCATACCAGCGGCCAGGGCCCCCGGAAGAGCCGGCCGATGCCCTTCTCACCGTTGCTGGCGATCAGCTCCAGCACGCCATGTCGGCGTCGCTCCAGCACCACGCTGACGGCGGCAATGGCGGCGAACAACACGAGGCTCAGCGCCAGCGCCGGGAACAGCCCCAGCGACTGCACGATGGAGGTCGGCGGCAGTGACGGCAGGGCGAACCACCAGCCGATGTGGTGAGTGGCGACCACCGAGCCGACGATGAAGAACAGCAGTGTCACCAGCATCCGCGCGTTGCCGCCGCCGACCGTGAACAGCGTGCCGGAAGCGCAGCCGCCACCCAGTTGCATGCCGATGCCGAAAATGAAGGCGCCGACGATGACCGACGTACCGGCGGGCGAGACCAGTCCCTTCACCGGCTCACCGAACAGCGTGCCGGCGGCCAGGGCCGGGAAGAACAGCAGCACGGCCAGCGCCAGCATCACCATCTGCGCACGCAATCCGGCGCCACGGCGTTCACGGATGAACACGCGCCAGGCGGAGGTGAAGCCGAAGGCGGCGTGGTAGAGCGTCAGCCCCAGCGCGCCGCCGACCAGGAACAGCAACGCCTGCCGGCCACTCACCACCTGGGCGAGGAACAGCGCGCCCGCCAGCAGCAGGAGGAAGGCGATCCAGGGCGCTGTGGACTTGCGCTCGGGGACGGTGGACAGGGCTAGGCTCATGGCGACTCCGGGGCATTTTCAAGAGGGGCGATATTCTAGGGAGCGTAGTGGCTCCCGCCAACTTCGTAAGGCAGCTAAGGAAATAGCCGGGAGTTACAAGCCTCGGAGAAAGCCCGAGTTGAGCGTAGGGCGAATAACGCCCCAAGCGTTATCCGCCGCCCCACTGCGCCGGAGCTCGGACGGCGGATAACCGTGAACGGTTATTCGCCCTACGCTCGCGCCCAAGCCTTGCGCAGCGCCTTGAGCGCCTCAGCGATCCGCGCCTCCGGCACCGCTGCGAAGCCCAGCACCAGTCCGGCACGCTGATCCTCCGGCTCGACGGACTCCGGCAGCCAGTAGTCGCTCAGGGCATTCACCTCGACACCAACCGCCGCCGCGCGCTGCACCAGTTCCAGTTCGCGTTCGCGGCTGTCGACCCGCACGCACAGGTGCAAGCCTGCTTCCACCGCCGGCATCGGCGCGCAGCCAGCCACCTCCGGCCAACCGCGCAGCAAAGCGTCGCGACGGCTGCGAGCGGCTCGGCGCATGCGCCGGACATGACGCTGGAAATGCCCTTCGGCGATGAAGTCCGCCATCACCCGCTGGGTGCCGACCTCGGAATGCCGCACGTCCAGCGCGCGGCGACGGGCAAAGGCCTGCGCCAGCGCCGGCGGGACGACCAGATAGCCCAGGCGCAGCGCCGGGAAGGCGATCTTGCAGAAGGTGCCGACGTAGAGCACGCGGTCATGGCGATCCAGCGCCGCCAGCGGCATCAGCGGCGTCCCGCTGTAGCGGTACTCGCCGTCGTAGTCGTCCTCGACTATCCAGCCGCCGCTGCGCTCGGCCCACTCCAGCAGCTCCAGTCGCCGCGCCAGCGACAGGGTTACGCCGGTGGGGTACTGGTGCGAGGGCGTGACGTAGACCAGCCGGCAGTTCGGCAGCTGTTCCAGCTGCGCCGTGCACAGGCCATCGGCATCCACCGGCATACCATGCAGGCGCGCACCCGCCGTGGCGAAAGCATGGCCGGCGGCGCGGTAGCCGGGATTCTCGATGGCCGCGCCGTCACCTTCGGCGAGCAGCACCTGGGCGCACAGCGCGATGCCCTGCTGGGCGCCGCTGGTAATGATGATCTGCCCGGCGTCGCAATGCAGGCCACGGGTGGTGCGCAGGTAGGCGGCGACCAGCTCGCGCAGGCGCTGCTCGCCAGCCGGGTCGCCGTAACCCAGGCAATCCAGCGGCGGATCACGCCAGAAGCGCGCCTGCAGCCGCGCCCAGGTATCGAAGGGGAAGAGGTCGAAGGCCGGCACGCCGACCCGGAACGCCCGTGGCGCGCCGGTGGGCGGCAGCGGCAGATGGTGCCGCGCGAGGCGCTCCAGGGATGGCGCATCTGCGCTGCGTGTTTCGCTGCGCACGGCTTCGACCGAGGGCTGCACACGCTCTGCCACGTAGGTGCCATCGCCGGTGCGGCCTTCGATGTAACCCTCGGCGTAGAGCTGCTCGTAGGCGCGCACCACAGTATTGCGCGAAACCCCCAGCGATGAGGCCAGGTCGCGGCTGGCCGGCAGCCGCGAGCGGGCCGCCAGGCGCCCGTCGAGGATGCGCTCGCGCAATGCCTGGAACAGCTGTACGCCCAATGGGCGAGCCGGATCGAGGCGGATACCGGAGGGGTTGAAGGGCAACGGGACGCTCATGGAGACGGCTTCCAGACGGCGGCAATGGTTCCCTTGATTTCACCATGAATGGCTCTTTAGCAGAACCAATTCCCGACCTAGTCTGGAAGCATTCCAACGCACACAAGGTTGTCAGCATGTCTTCCGCCATCGAGATCCGTCCGATCAGCGCCGCTGATCACGCCGCCTGGCTGCCGCTCTGGCAGGGCTACCAGCACTTCTACAAGACCACCATCGACGAGGCCACCACGGCCATCACCTGGCAGCGCTTCCTCGATGCGGCCGAACCGATGCACGCGGCCCTCGCCTGGCGCGACGGGGTGGCCATCGGCATGGTGCACTTCATCTACCACCGTTCCTGCTGGACCCAGGGCGACTACGTCTACCTGCAGGACCTGTTCGTTGCCGAAGGCCAGCGCGGAGGCGGCATCGGCGCGCAGCTGATCGAGCACGTCTACGCCGACGCCCGCGCCAATGGCGCCTCGCGGGTGCACTGGCTGACCCACGAGAGCAACACCGACGCCATGTTCCTCTATGACCGGATCGCCGACCGCTCCGGGTTCGTCCAGTACCGCAAGATCCTCTGAGCCGGAGCGCCGATGAACGACCAACCCCTGCTGAACTGGCGTCCCGCCGCCAGCCCCGAACGCCGCACCTTGACCGGCCGCACTATCAACCTGGCGCCCCTGGACGTCACCCTCCACGGCGATGATCTGTGGCAAGCGCTGCAAGGTCCGGACTCCGATCCGCTGCTGTGGGACTACCTGCCCTACGGCCCCTTCCCCGAGCGCGCGCCTTTTGACGCCTGGCTGGCGGGCAACGCAGCGAGCAACGACCCGCTGTTCTTCGCCGTGATCGACCGCACCAGCGGCCGCGCCGTCGGCCTGCTCAGCTACCTGCGGATCTTCCCGAAAGACGGCAGCATCGAGATAGGCCACATCGCCTACGGCCGCGTGATGCAGCGCTCGCCCGCCTCCACCGAAGCGGTCTACCTGCTGGCCCGCTGGGCCTTCGAAATGGGCTACCGCCGCCTGGAATGGAAGTGCAACGCGCTCAATGCCCGCTCCATGCGCGCCGCCGTGCGCCTGGGTTTCGTCTTCGAGGGCACCTTCCGTCAGGCCACGGTGGTCAAGGACCGTAACCGCGATACCGCGTGGTTTTCCATCATCGACAGCGAGTGGCCGCGTTGCCAGCGGGCCTTCGAACGTTGGCTGGACGCCGCCAACCTCGATGCCGACGGTCAGCAGCGCGAACGGCTCGAAGACCTGCGCCAGAGCTGATCTTTTCATTCTCCGGGAACTGCCCGCTGCGCGAAGGATCGGTGATACTGAAACTTTCGCAGCGCAGTCCCGGAGCCCCCCATGAGCAGCGACATCCAGACTCCCCGCGTCGAGCAGGTACAGATCGATCAACTGTCCTGCTGGCGCATCCACACCGCTTATGGTGAAGCCCTGATCGCCCAGCAGGGTGCGCAACTGCTCAGTTACCAGCCCCACGAACAGCCGCCGCTGGTGTGGCTGAGCGAGACCGCCGAGTACCGCCACGGCCAATCCGTGCGCGGCGGCGTGCCGGTGTGCTGGCCGTGGTTCGGCAACCTGGACCGCAACCCGGTGGACATCCGCACCGCCTACCAGAGCGACAAGCCGCCGGCCCACGGCCTGGTGCGCGCCCTCGACTGGCAGCTGGACGACATCGCCGACGAGCTGGGCCAGCTGTCGGTGCACTTCAGCTACGACGCAAGCCAGGGACTGCCCGGCTGGGCTCACTCGGCGCGGCTGGAGCTGGTGATGCGCTTCGGCGAACGCCTGACCCTGGAAATGACCACCCACAACCTGGGCGACACGCCGCTGCCGATCAGCCAGGCGCTGCATACCTACTTCGCCGTCAGCGACGTGCGCCAGGCCAGCATCGACGGACTGCAGGGCTGCCGCTATGTGGAAACCCTGGAGAAATGGGAGCTGCGCGACCAGCACGGTCTGGTGCGCTTCAACGGCGAAACCGACCGCATCTACCTGGACGTGGAGAAACCGCTGGTGATCCGCGACCCGGCCTGGGAGCGCGGCATTCACATCCAGGCCAGCGGCTCGCGCTCGGCGGTGGTGTGGAACCCCTGGATCGACAAGGCCGCGCGCCTGTCGCAGTTCGAGAACGACGCCTGGCAGGGCATGCTCTGCATCGAGACAGCGCGGGTCTGGGACGACGTGATGAGCGTCGCGCCGGGGCGCAGCGAGACGATGAAGGTGGAAATCTGGGGCGAGCCGCTGAAGGCCTGATGGCCTTGCAGGGCGGATAACCCGTTCCCGGTTATTCGCCCTGCATTCCCGCCCTACGAAAACGCTTCACAGATCGCTCTCTTCCACCGGCCGCACCTTGGCGTCGTCGATGGCGTAGGCCGCGTCGGCCAGGTCATTGCTGACCTTCTCCACCTTCAGCGTGCCGCTGACCCAGATCGGGTTGTAGATATCGTCGATCTGAATGCCCTTGGGGTAGCGCACCAGCACGATCTGGTTCGGCGGCGGCGGCGGCACGTGGATGCAGGCGCCCGGGTAAGGCACCAGGAAGAACTCGGTGACACGGCCCTTGGCGTCGTTCTCCAGCGGCACAGGGTAGCCGCCCAGCCGCAACGCCTTGCCGTTCAGCGCGGCCACGGTTCTGGTCGAATACATCACCTGCGGCAGCTTCTTGTCGGACTGCTTCAGCCCGCCCTTGCTGGTGAAGGTGCCGTTGGCCTCGGGGCCGTTGTGGGTGATTTCCGGCATGTCCTCCAGCGCCTTGCGGTCGCTCGGCGGCATCAGGGACAGCCAGTCGGTTTCGGGAAGTTCGGCGGCGGACGCCAGGGAAGTCAGCAGGATCAGACAGCAGGCGAGCAGTGGTCGGCGCATCGTGGACTCGAAGGGCCCGGTCGGGCACAGGCGGCAGGGGCTTCCTGCGCCCTCCCCCTGAGCGGGAGAGGGGCGGAAATCACCGTCAATTCTTCTTGATCAGGCCGTAAATGACCAGCAGCACGATGGCGCCGATCACCGCGCCGATGAAGCCCGCCGCCTGACCGGCCGCGTAGATGCCGAGCGCCTGGCCGCCGTAGGTCGCCAGCAGCGAGCCGCCGATGCCGATCAGGATGGTCATGATCCAGCCCATGCTGTCGTCGCCCGGCTTCAGAAAGCGTGCGATGAGTCCGACGATCAGGCCGATGACGATGGTTCCGATGAAGCCCATGACAGTCCCTCCTTGTGGGATGTGCGCGGCGTATTCGCGCGTGTCATGGGACAGTGTAGGAAAGCCTCGCGTTCCGTGTATTCCCGCGAGCCAGAGCGACCCGCAGTGTTTCGTGGGCCTTACAGCACTCCGCCGATCGCCCATGAAAAAAGCCGCGTCAGCGATTGACGCGGCTTTCTCCTGTCACCCGGATCGACGGGCCGTCAGGCCTTGGCGATCAGCGCCTCGACTTCGGCGATGCGCGCCTTCAGGGTCGGCAGGTCGGCGCTGCGCAGGGTGGCGTGGCCAACCTTGCGCCCGGCTTTGAAAGCCTTGCCGTAGTGGTGCAGGTGGCAGTCGGCGATGTTCAGCACCTCGGCCACCGGCGGGACTTCGCCGATGAAGTTGAGCATGGCGCTCTCGCCCACTTTCGCGGTCGAGCCCAGCGGCAGGCCGGCGATGGCACGCACGTGGTTCTCGAACTGGCTGCACTCGGAACCTTCGATGGTCCAGTGGCCGGAGTTGTGCACGCGCGGGGCGATTTCGTTGGCCTTCAGGCCGCCGTCGACTTCGAAGAACTCGAAAGCCATCACGCCAACGTACTGCAGCTTGTCCAGCACGCGGCCGACGTAGTCTTCGGCCAGCGCCTGCAGCGGGTGCCCGGTGCTCGCCACGGAGAGGCGCAGGATGCCGTTCTCGTGGGTGTTGTGCACCAGCGGGTAGAAGCGTGTCTCGCCGTCGCGGGCGCGTACCGCCACCAGCGAGACTTCGCCGGTGAAGGGCACGAAACCTTCGAGGATGCACGGCACGCTGCCCAGTTCGGCGAAGGCGCCGGTGACGTCCTCGGCCTTGCGCAGGACCTTCTGGCCCTTGCCGTCGTAGCCCAGGGTGCGGGTCTTCATCACCGCCGGCAGGCCGATGCTGGCTACCGCGGCGTCGAGGTCGGCCTGGGACTGCACGTCGGCGAAGGCCGGGGTCGGGATGCCCAGGTCATTGAACATGGACTTCTCGAACCAGCGGTCGCGGGCGATGCGCAGCGACTCGGCGTTCGGATAGACCGGCACGAACTGCGAGAGGAAAGCCACGGTCTCGGCCGGCACGCTCTCGAACTCGAAGGTCACCACGTCGACTTCATCGGCCAGCTGGCGCAGGTGGTCCTGGTCGCTGTAGTCAGCGCGGATGTGCTCGCCCAGGGCTTGCGCGCAGGCGTCCGGCGCCGGGTCGAGGAAGGCGAAGTTCATGCCCAGCGGGGTACCCGCCAGGGACAGCATGCGGCCCAGCTGGCCGCCACCGATGACACCGATCTTCATGGTCGTACTCAGGCCTCGCGCGGATCGGGATTGTCCAGCACCGTCTCGGTCTGGGTGGCGCGGAACTGCTTCAGCGCCTCGTGGTATTGGGGGTACTTGGCGCCCAGGATGCTGGCGGAAAGCAGGGCTGCGTTGGTCGCGCCGGCCTTGCCGATGGCCAGGGTGGCGACCGGGACGCCGGCGGGCATCTGCACGATGGACAGCAGCGAATCGACGCCCGAGAGCATGGAGGACTGTACCGGCACGCCGAGGACCGGCAGGTGGGTCTTGGCGGCGCACATGCCCGGCAGGTGGGCGGCACCGCCGGCACCGGCGATGATCACTTCGATGCCACGGCCATCGGCCTCTTCGGCGTACTGGAAGAGCAGGTCCGGAGTACGGTGGGCGGAGACCACCTTCACTTCATACGGAATGCCGAGCTTGTCCAGCATGTCTGCGGTGTGGCTCAGGGTGCTCCAGTCGGATTTGGAACCCATGATCACGCCAACCAGTGCGCTCATCGTCGTGCCTCTCTCAAGTGCGCTCTTGGGCGCGTCAGAAACCAACAAGCCACGCTCGTCGGAGGCGTGGCTTGTACGTGGCCAAACCGGCGGGCAGTGCCGGCTTGAAGGCGGCGCAGTATACCGCAAAGGATGTGGCGCAGTGCACTGGGCATGACCGTTGGTCCCGATTTCGTCATTCCGCCATCGACGATGCCTGCGACGACCTCGGAAAAGCTTGCCGCAGCTCAAGATGGCCTAGGCTCAGAGGCTCAGACTCGTCTGACACGAACCTGCCCGGATGGGGCAGGTCCCTCACCCTTCAAGGAGCGAGCGCAATGTCCACGACCCTGCCCACGACCATGAAAGCCGCTGTCGTCCACGCCTTTGGCGAGCCACTGCGGATCGAGGAAGTCAAAGTCCCGCTGCCCGGCCCCGGGCAGATCCTGGTGAAGATTGAGGCGTCCGGCGTCTGCCACACCGACCTGCACGCCGCCGAAGGCGACTGGCCGGTGAAGCCGAGCCTGCCGTTCATTCCCGGCCATGAAGGCGTCGGTTTCGTCGCTGCAGTCGGCTCCGGCGTCACCCGCGTGAAGGAAGGCGACCGCGTCGGCGTGCCCTGGCTGTATACCGCCTGCGGCTGCTGCGAACACTGCCTGACCGGCTGGGAAACCCTCTGCGAGAGCCAGCAGAACACCGGCTATTCGGTAAACGGTGGCTATGCCGAATACGTGCTGGCGGACCCGAACTACGTCGGCATCCTGCCCAAGGACGTCAGCTTCCTGGAAATCGCGCCGATCCTCTGCGCGGGCGTCACCGTCTACAAGGGCCTGAAGGAAACCGGCGCGCGCCCCGGCCAGTGGGTGGCGATCTCCGGAATCGGTGGCCTCGGCCACGTGGCCGTGCAGTACGCCAAGGCCATGGGCCTGCATGTGGTGGCGGTGGACGTGGATGATGCCAAGCTGGAGCTCGCCAAGCGCCTGGGCGCCAGCCTGACCGTCAACGCGAAGAAGGAGGACCCGGTCGAGGTGGTGCAGCGCGATATCGGAGGCGCCCACGGCGTGCTGGTCACGGCGGTATCCAACAGCGCCTTCGGCCAGGGCATCGGCATGGCCCGTCGCGGCGGCACCGTGTCGCTGGTCGGCCTGCCGCCGGGCGATTTCCCCACGCCGATCTTCGACGTGGTGCTCAAGGGCCTGCACATCACCGGCTCCATCGTCGGCACCCGTGCCGACCTGCAGGAAGCCCTGGACTTCGCAGGTGAAGGCCTGGTGAAGGCCACCGTCGCCTCCGGCAAGCTGGATGACATCAACGCCATTCTCGACCGCATGCGCGCCGGGCAGATCGAAGGGCGGATCGTGGTCGAGATGTAGGCCTCTGCGCGAGGTGGACTCCTACCCCGCGCCTCACCTGTAGGGCGAGTAACCCGGAACGGGTTATCCGCCCTACAAAGCGAACGCGTCTTCCGGATCAGAACTCCACGGTGGTCGAGAATTCGAACTGCCGCGGTTCGCCGATGGCCACGTAGAGGTTGTTTGCCGCCGACGGGTAGTAGGTGCGGTCGAACAGGTTCTTCACGTTGAACTGGAAGCCGACGTTATGCCCGCCCAGCTTGGTGTCGTAGCTGGCGAAAGCATCGGCCACGGTGTAGGACGGCAGCTCGAAGGAGTTGGACGGGTCGCCCGCGCGCTTGCCCACATAGCGCGCGCCGCCCCCAAGACGCAGATCGTCGCCGCCGAGCAGCGAGCCGGCGTCGTACACCGCCGTCAGCGAGGCGGTTTCCTTCGCCACGTTCTGCAGGCGGTTGCCTTCCAGCTCAGGGTCATCGGTCACTTCCGCGTCCAGCCAGGCGTAGCTGCCGAGCAGGCTCCAGCTTTCGCTCAGTTGGCCGGTCACATCCAGCTCGGCGCCATAGGAGCGCACCTTGCCGGCGGTGCTGACGCGGCTGTCGCCGTTGGCGTCGAGCTGGGTGACCATCACGTTGCGCTTGCGGATATCGAAGAACGCCAGGTTCGCGGTGACGCGGCCGGGAATGTCGAGCTTGCCGCCGATTTCCCAGGACGAAGCCTCCTCAGGCTGGATCGCCGAGTCGATCACCTCGCCGGTGGAGAGCGGCGCAATGGTGGAGTTGGGCTTGAACGACTGGGTGTAGCTGCCATACAGCGAGACCTCGTCGTTGATCTTGTAGACCACACCCGCGCGCGGCACCCACTTCTGCCCGCTGATGTCGGTGTTGGCCTTGAACGGCCGGCCGCGCCCGGCGTACTGGTCGTACATCTGGTAGCGCCCGCCGGCGACCAGAATCCAGTGGTCGTCCAGGTGCCAGGAATCCTGCAGGAACAGTGAGTCGCTGCGCAGCTTGTCGGTCTGGTCGCTGTCATTGGCGCTGACGCTGGTAGCGGGAGAAATCTGCCCGTAGACCGGGTCGAGGTAGCTCAGCGTGGTGTTCTTGGTGTCGCGGATCAGGTCGGCGCGGTAGATCTTGCGCTTCTCGCTGTCGATGCCGACCACCAGCTCGTGGCGAAATCCACCCAGTTGCAGGTCGCCGTTCAGGCTGGCGGTGGCGAAACTGTCGCTGCTCACCGCGCCGTGGGTTCCATCAACGCGGCGGGTCACGGTGCCGTTGCTGTTCACCTTGGTCACCCGCGCCTGGTTGTCGTCGTAGGTCTCGCGGGTCCAGCCGTAGGCGAGGTGCGCCTTCCAGGCATCGTCGAGACGGTGTTCGATGTCCAGGCGGCTCAGGTCGGAGCGGCCTTCGGTGATGTTGAACGGCTCGTCCAGCCGGCGGGTGCGCGGGATATCCAGCGGCCTGTTGGTACGCGGGTCGATGGCGGTGCCACGGTCGAACGGCGTCTTGAACTCGCGATGCTCGTAGCTGAGGTTGACCGTGGTGTCCTCGCCGAACCAGGCCAGCGACGGCGCGACGAGGGTCTCGCGCTGCTGGCCGAAATTGCGCCAGTAGTTCTCGTCCTGGTGATCGACGATCAGCCGGTAGGCCAGGTTGCTTTCACCCAGCGCGCCGGTGCTGTCGACCTGCGCACCACTGCCCTGCTTGCCATGGGCGAAGGTCGAGCCGCGCAGGGTGACGGCGTTGTACTGCTGCAGCTGCGGCTTCTTGCTCACCACGTTGACCACGCCGCCCGGGTCCTGGATGCCGTAGAGCATGGAGGCCGGGCCCTTGAGCACCTCGACGTGATCGGCGGTGGCGGTGAGGTTGCGGCCCAGCACCGAGGGCAGTCCATCACGCATGATCGAGCCGTCGCGGTTGTCGCCGAAGCCGCGCTTCATTACCGCATCCTGGGTGCCGCCGAGGGTATTGGCCTGGGTCACGCCGCTGATGTTGCCCAGCGCGTCGTCGAGGTTGCGCGGCTTCTGGTCGCGCAGCGCCTGCGCCGGGACGGTGACGATGCTCTGCGGAGTCTCCAGCACCGGCGTGTCGCTGCGGCCGATGGAAGCCACCGGCTCCGGCTGGTAGCTGGTGGCGGCGGCCTGGCCGGTGACGGTGGTGTCGGTCAGGCTCAGGGGATCGGCGGGCAGGCGCTCCAGGGTCAGGGTATGACCGTCGAGGGCGCGGAAGCGGTAGCCGGAACCAGCGAGCAGGCGGTTCAGCGCGTCGTTGGCGCTGAGCTGGCCAGAGACTGCCGGGGCCTTGAGGTCGTACGGCGTTTCATCGGTGTAGACCACGCTCAGGCCGGTCACCCGGCTGAACTCGCTGAGCGCCTGGGGCAGCGGCTGGGCGGTGATGGCGAACCCATGTTTCGCCAGTAGCGCGGAGCTGGCGGCGACTTCATCCGCCAACGCGGCCGGCGCCTGCGCGGCGACCAGGGCGGTGCCGAGCACGAAGGCGGCGAGCGGTTTCAGGGACAGTTCGGGGACAGCGCGGCGCAGCGGGGTCATCGGGGGCTCACTTGCTCGAAAGGTCGACTTCACATGCGAATAAATCGCATTCATGACCACTACACGGAGCAGCCGCCTCGGTACCTCATCCCTTTTTCGAAAATATTTTCCGCGCTCAGCGAATCAGCACGAAACGCCCGAGCAGCGGCTGCTGGCGGAAGCCCACCACCGCCTGCAGCGAATCCAGCGCAGCCTGTGGGTCGGCGCTGCGGAAACTGCCGCTGACCCGACGCTGCGCCAGTTCGTTATCGAGCAGCACGATGCGCCCCGGATAGTAGGTACCCAGGCGCTCCAGCACCTCGCCCAACGGCGCGCGGTAGAAGGTCAGCCAGCCCTGTCGCCAGGCCAGCGCGGCCTGGGCGTCGGCGGGCTGCGCGTCGCCCAGTTTCGTGCCGTCGATACCGACGCGTTCGCCCGCGCCGAGCACCACTTCCGGCACGCCCACCGCGCGGCTGCCACGCACCGAGACGCGGCCTTCGGCGACGGTGACACGGGTCTGCTCGCCCAGGCGACGGACTTCGAATTCGGTGCCCAGCACCCGCGCTTCGCTTTCGCCCGCACGCACCACGAAGGGCTTGGGCAGGTGCTTCACGGCAAAGGAGGCGGCGCCGCGCAACAGCTCGACGCGGCGTTGCTCGCCATCCAGGGAGACGGCAACGGCGCTGTCGGCATCCAGGGTCAGGCGCGAGCCGTCATCCAGGGTGATCTCGCGCACTTCGCCCGGCGCGCTGACGTAGTCGGCGGAGAGGTCGGTGAGCCAGTTGCCCGGCGACCACCAGCCACCGGTCCAGAGCATCAGCAGCAGGCAGGCGGCGCTGGCCAGGGGATAGCCCCAGCGTCGGTGATTGGGTTGCGCGCGGCGGATGGCGGGACGATCCATCTGCGCCAGATAGGCGTTCAGGGCAGCATCCTCCTCCACCGCCAGCCGTTGCGCCGGTGCGGCACTGGCCTGCCACAGCGCATCGACTTCGGCATAGGCGCTGGCGTGCCGGGGATCAGCCGCCAGCCAGGCCTGGAAAGCACCCAGCCAGGCTTCGCCGCCGCGATCCTGCAAACGCAGCAGCCACTGGCGCGCCTGACGCTGGGCGTCCTCGGGCGAGGTGGCGATTTCGGGCTTCATCGGTCGGCGGCTCCACGGCGATTGGCCGGCGCGGCGGGCAACAGGCTCGCCTTGCAGGCATCGAGGGCGCGCATCATATGTTTTTCCACCGCGCTCTGGGAAAGCCCCATGGCCGTGGCGATCTCGCCGTAGGTGCGGCCGTGTACGCGGCTGAGCAGGAAAATGTGGCGGGTGCGCTCGGGCAACTGGCGCAGGGCGTCTTCTATGAGGTCCAGGTCGGCACCGGCCTGCACCGCCTGTTCGGGCGAAGGCTGGGCATCGTCGTCATCGGGCAGCAGCGCGCTCAGGGTGCGACCGCGCGAGTCCTCGCCGCGCAGATGGTCGATGGCGAGGTTGCGCGCACTGCGCAGCAGGTAGCTGCCGAGTTCTTCCACCGGCGCCTGAGGACGCTTCCAGAAGCGCAGGAACAGGTCCTGCACCAGGTCCGCCGCCGTGGCGCGGCAACCGACGCGACGCTGCACCAGCGCCTCCATGCGCGGGCGCTGGGACAGGAATACCTGCAGGAAATCCTCGCGCGGCATCGCCTCGGCGGGCGCCGGGGCGTCCGCGGCACGGGAGTCGGCCGGGCGGTCGGAATGGGGCATCGGGGATGGAAGCTCGCCAGCGGTTCGCACCGAAGCCGGCGCGAGGGGAAGACCCTGGAAAGCCGCAAATGATAATGCTTATCAAATAAACGGAACAGTCCCGGTCGTCCGCCTCAGTCCTGCGGATCAAGGCGTCTCGTCAAGCCCCAGGCCGCCTTCCAGCTTGCGCCAGAGCAGGCGAATCTGCGCCTTGCGCACCAGCGCGCAGCGGTACAGGCGGATTTCCTGCGGGACGATCCAGTGCGGACCGCCGCACAGCGCCAGCTCGCCGCGCGCCAGCTCCGACTCCATGCTCAGGCGCGGCACCCAGGCCACGCCCATGCCCTGGAGCGCCATGCTCTTCAGGCTGTCGGCCATCGCCGTTTCATAGACAGTGGTGTAGCGCAGGTTGCGCTGGCGCAGCAGCAGGTTCACCCCGCGCCCGAGGAAGGCGCCGGCGCTGTACGCCAGCAGCGGCACGCTCTGCCCGCTGTCCAGGTCGTAGAGCGGCACGCCGGCGGAGTTCACCGCGCAAACCGGCAGCATCTCGGTGCGCCCCAGGTGCAGCGAGGGGAAGACTTCCGGGTCCATCTGCAGCGCGGCGTCCGGGTCGTAGAAGGCCATCATCAGATCGCAGCCGCCTTCACGCAGCAGGTGCACCGCCTCGCCGACGTTGGTCGCCACCAGGCGGCTGGCGATGTTCAGGCCCTCGGAGCGCAGGCGCGCGATCCACGCCGGGAAGAAGCCCAGCGCCAGGGAGTGCGCGGCGGCGAACTGCAGCACCTCGCCCTGCCCGCCTTCCAGATGATGCAGGTGGCGCACCACCTGGCCGAGCTGCTCGACCACCGCGCGGGCGGTGACCAGGAACAGCTGACCGGCCTCGGTCAGCTCGATGGGCGTGCGCTGGCGGTTCACCAGGGTCAGGCCGAGGGCGTCCTCCAGGCTGCGGATGCGCCGGCTGAAGGCCGGCTGCGTCACGAAGCGCTTTTCAGCGGCCTGGGAAAAACTGCGGGTGGTGGCCAGGGTGCTGAAATCTTCCAGCCATTTGGTCTCGAGGTTCACGTCAACTCCAACGCTGTCACACGCTGATCGATTGGTCAGGAGCCGGGCGCGCGTAGCACAGTCACACGCTCGCCGTCATCAATTCGTCACAGGGTACATTATGCCGTTCGTGCATGAGGCAGCCTTTAACAGCATTGGCCGACGAAAGGCGAAATCCCTAGTCTACCGGGCATCGCGGCACTGGCCGTGTTCCTTTGAGACAATCTCTGTCATGTCCCCTGTTGCATCGTTCCGCATCGAGAAAGACCTCCTCGGCACCCTCGAAGTACCTTCTGACGCCTACTTCGGCATTCAGACCCTGCGCGCTGTGAACAACTTCCGCCTCTCGGGCGTGCCGCTGTCGCACTACCCGAAACTGGTCGTCGCCCTGGCGATGGTCAAGCAGGCGGCAGCCGATGCCAACCACAAGCTCGGCCACCTGCCGGCAGACAAGCACGCCGCCATCAGCGAAGCCTGTGCCCGTCTGATCCGTGGCGATTTCCACGACCAGTTCGTGGTGGACATGATCCAGGGTGGCGCCGGCACCTCGACCAACATGAACGCGAACGAAGTCATCGCGAACATCGCGCTCGAAGCCATGGGCCACACCAAGGGTGAGTACAAGCACCTGCACCCGAACAACGACGTGAACATGGCGCAGTCGACCAACGACGCGTACCCGACCGCCATCCGCCTGGGCCTGCTGCTCGGCCACGACACCCTGCTGGCCAGCCTCGACAGCCTGATCCAGGCCTTCGCCGCCAAGGGCGTCGAGTTCGCCAGCGTACTGAAGATGGGCCGTACCCAGCTGCAGGACGCGGTGCCGATGACCCTCGGCCAGGAATTCCACGCCTTCGCCACCACCCTGAGCGAAGATCTCGACCGCCTGCGTCGCCTGGCGCCGGAGCTGCTGACCGAAGTGAACCTCGGCGGCACCGCGATCGGCACCGGCATCAACGCCGACCCCGGCTACCAGAAGCTGGCCGTCGAGCGCCTGGCTGAAATCAGCGGCCACCCGGTCGTCCCGGCCGCCGACCTGATCGAAGCCACCTCCGACATGGGCGCCTTCGTGCTGTTCTCCGGCATGCTCAAGCGCACCGCGGTCAAGCTGTCGAAGATCTGCAACGACCTGCGCCTGCTGTCCAGCGGCCCGCGCACCGGCATCAACGAGATCAACCTGCCGCCGCGTCAGCCGGGCAGCTCGATCATGCCGGGCAAGGTCAACCCGGTGATCCCGGAGGCGGTGAACATGTGCGCCTTCGAAATCATGGGCAACGACCTGGCGCTGACCATCGCTGCCGAAGGCGGCCAGCTGCAGCTGAACGTGATGGAGCCGCTGATCGCCTACAAGATCTTCGACTCGATCCGCCTGCTCCAGCGCGCCATGGACATGCTGCGCGAGCATTGCATCACCGGCATCACCGCCAACGTCGAGCGCTGCCACCAACTGGTGGAGCACAGCATCGGCCTGGTCACCGCGCTGAACCCGTACATCGGCTACGAGAACTCCACCCGCATCGCCAAGATCGCGCTGGAAACCGGCCGCGGCGTACTGGAACTGGTTCGCGAGGAACAGCTGCTGGACGAAGCCACCCTGGCCGACATCCTGCTGCCGGAAAACATGATCGCCCCGCGCCTGATTCCGCTGCGCGCCTGATCACCCGCCCGGTGCGAGCCGGGCACGTCTCACCGGTTGAGGGGGAGTACTCCTTCCTCACCTTTCAGGGATTGGTTACCCCCACTCCCTTCTTTTATGCCCGGCGCGGCGGACTTGTCCGAAGCGCCACGTCTCACCGGTTGAGGGGCCTCTTGGCCCACTCTCCTTTAGAAGGGACACCGCTTACCCCGGTGTCCCCTTTTTTTTGCCTGCGTTTCGGGCAAGACGAAAAGCATTGCGGACGGATAGCTCTGCGCTCGGGTCGGCCCTCACCCTAACCCTCTCCCAGGGGGAGAGGGGACCGTCAGGTGCGGGCGGAAACCATAGCGTCAGCCGGCACAATCTGCTCCCTCTCCCTCCGGGAGAGGGCTGGGGTGAGGGAATGGCGCAGTCACGGACTCACCCGTGACAAGAGGGCGCGTCCCAGGGCAGTGCCTATAGGAGCGAGAAGGCCCGGCGGGAATCAGTCCTGCCGTTGCAGGTGATCGAGAATCCGGCGGTTGAGGGCGGCGATACGCTCCACGGCGTCCGCCTCGTCGCACTCCCCGTCCTGCGCACCGAGCTGACGGGCACAGAGGTTGAGCGCGGAAAGCACCATCAGCTCATTGCTGGTGACGTAGGGGAATTTCTTCTTGCTGGCGGTGATCTCCGCCTGCAACAGCGCGGCCGCGTCCTGCAGCCGGCGCTCTTCACCGGCCGGCGCCCGGACGCTGTATTCGCGCCCGAGGATGCGCAGGACGCGGACGCCGTCGCCACTCATGCGTGGGCGCGGCTGTCGCTGACGCGGCGGATCAGCGCCTGCAGGCGGGTGGCCGTGGCGTTGTGCTTCTCTTCCTGCTCCATCAGGGACAGCTGCAGGCTGTCGTTTTCCTCACGGGCCTTGAGCAGCTCTTCACGCACAGCGGCGTTGTCCTGCACCAGCACTTCGTTCTGCTGCAGCAGTTCGGCGACCAGCTGTTCAAGTTGTTCGAGGGTGGAATCAAGCATGGGAGCCTCCGCAAAGCCTTTCAAAGGGTGCGGAGGATAAAGAAAGGGGCGCGGCGGGGCCAGCAGAAACGGGAATCTTCTGACAAGCCGTATACTGTCAATTCAATAGCTTACGAGATAATTCTCGTGTCATTTCAATGATTTCCGGCCGCCAGCGTGATTTCGACCGGGAAATCGCCCGCAAGGTTCGCTGGCGCGGACATCTGCAGGAGAGAGCCATGCCCGCCATCGCGCCCATGGGGCGCTCCTAAAGGGAGCGCGGTATCAGACGCGGATCACACCCTCTTCGCGGAGCAACTTGAAGATCGCCTCGGCGCCCGCTTCAGCCGTGACGTCCTTGAGCACCTGCCCGGTGCCGCCGGAAGCCTTGGCGGTGGCGGCCTTCATGCGCTCGGCGCCGGTCTTCGCCTTGATCACCTTCAGGCGCTTGGGACGCGGGCGCGCCGGTTGCAGATTGCCTTCGGCGAGCAGCGGGTCGTCCAGCACTTCCACCTCGTGGGCTTCCAGGTAGCCGCGGCGGGCCGGGCCGAAGGCACTCTGGCGAGCCACCGGCGCGGCATTGTCGACGCTGGCGACGAAGGGCAGGCGAACCTTCAGCCGGCGGCGCTGGCCACGGGGCAAGGCCTGCAGCACCTGAGCGCTGCCGCCTTCGACCTTCTCCACTTCCGCCAGGCCGACCACCAGCGGCCAGCCCAGCCGCTCAGCCAGCAGGAACGGCAGCATGCCCGAGCCTTCGCCGGTTTCCGCCTGGGTGCCGGTGAGTACCAGTTGCGCATCGCTGTCGCCGAGGTAAGCCGCCAGCGCCGGCAGGGCGTCGGCGCCTGCGGGTTGCTCCAGCACCGCCAGCTCGTCCAGGCCCATGCCGAGGTAGCCGCGCAGCGCTTCCTCCCCGGCGTCGCCGGCATGCACCACCCGCAGGCGCTTGCCGGCAAGGCTCATGCCCAGCTCCACCGCGCGGGCATCCTGGTCGGCACGGCGCGCACGACCGGAGGCCGGGTGGGCGCCAATGGAAACCAGGGCGACGATATTCAGGTCGTTCATGCTGCAATCTCGACGTAGGGCGAATAACGCGCAGCGTTATCCGCCGTTGTGACGATGGTGGCGGATAAAGCCTGTGGCTTTATGCGCCCTGCGAGGATGCCGGAGGCGTCAGGCCGCATCGCGCGCCGCTCCATTGCGATGGGCTTCGGCCAGGGCCATCAGCGCCTTGAGGATCGCCGTGGAATCGCCGATCACCGAGAGGTCGGCGCGTTTGATCATGTCGCAGCCCGGGTCCATGTTGATCGCCACCACCTTGTCGCAGGAGCCGATGCCCTGCAGGTGCTGGATCGCCCCGGAAATGCCGACGGCGAGATAGACCCGCGCAGTCACCCAGGTGCCGGTGGCGCCGACCTGGCGAGCGCGCGGCATGTGGCCGTCGTCCACCGCCACGCGGGAAGCCCCCTCGGTGGCGCCGAGAGCGACAGCAGCGCGGTGGAACAGGTCCCAGTCCTTCACGCCATTGCCGCCGGAGAGGATGAACTCCGCCTCGGCCATGGGAATCTGCGCCGGGTCCACGGCCACCGGGCCGAGGTCTTCGATACGCGGGATGTTGCGCGCGACGCTGGAGTCCAGTTCCACGGCTCGGGCTTCGTGGCGGGTCTCGCTGACCGGCTCGGCACACTCGGCAGCGGCCAGGATCAGGCGCGGCAGCTCGCGGTGCAGGTCCTGCTGACCGGCACCGGCACGGCCGACGCAGCGCTCGCCTTCGGCCTGCCAGACGCGGGTCGCCGGGCGTTCGCCCAGGCTCGCGGCGAAGCGGCGGCCCAGTTCGCCGCCACCGCTGCGGCTGTCGGGGAGCAACCAGTGGCGCGGAGCGAACTGGCTATTGGCTGAGCGCAGCGCCAGCACCCGTTGTTCCGGGGCGTAGCCGTCGTACTCGTTGCCTTCGATCATCAGCAGGCGGTCGACGCCGGCGGTATCGAAGGCACTTTCCTTGTGCTCGCCAAACACCACAGCCAGCACCGCGCCATCGCTGCCGGCGAGCTTGCGGGCCAGGCCCAGCAGGTCGCGGTCGTGACTGGAAAGGCGGCCGCCGACCATGTCCGGTACCACGGCAATCAGGAACGCCGGCTCTTCAAGAATCACCAGCGGCAGCTGCACCACTTCAGGAGCACTGCCGCGCTTGCCGCCGGTGCCCTGCTGGCCACCGGAGCGGTCGATGCGTTTGACGCCATTGGGGCCGATGAAGCCGACCGCATGGGGGTTCTTGCGTACCACACCGTCGGGGCCCATCCAGCGGCTCTCACCGCCCAGGGCCGATTGCATGGCCGCGTGCAGCGGATGCAGGCGGTTGCGGGCGATCCACTCGGCGCGCGGGTCGCGGCGGATGATGTCGCTCATGCTCGATGCTCCAGGCAGCTGTAGGGCGAATAACGCGCAGCGTTATCCGCCGATGACGTCGAGACGGCGGATAAAGCCGTTGGCTTTATCCGCCCTACGAAGGCTTCCGGCGAGTTCATCAGTGCACCTCCGCCGTTTCTTCACGGCGCGCCAGCGAAGGCTTTTTTGCCGGCACCTCGGTGGCCTCGATGAGGACCTCGGCAACCAGTTCGGCGATGTCCTTGATCTCCGGGCGGGGCGCGACCACGCCCTCGAGCATCGCGGTGCATTGCGGGCAGCCCACGGCCACCAGTTCGGCACCAGTCTCTTTGATGTCGGCCATGCGCATGTCGGGAATCCGCTGCTTGCCGGGGATGTCGGTGATCGGCGCGCCGCCGCCGCCGCCGCAGCAGCGCGAGCGGAAGCCGGAGCGTTGCATTTCTTTGACCTCGATGCCGATGGCCTTGAGCACAGCGCGTGGCGCTTCGTACTCGCCGTTGTAGCGCCCGAGGTAGCAGGGGTCGTGGTAAGTCACGCTGGCGGCCTTGCTCTGGCCGAGGTTCAGCGCGCCCTTCTGTACCAGCTCGTCGATGAAGGTGGTGTGGTGCAGCACCTGGTAGTCGCCGCCCAGCGCGCCGTATTCGTTCTTCAGCACGTGGAAGCTGTGCGGGTCGCAGCTGACGATGCGCTTGAAGCGGTACTTGGACAGGGTGGCGATGTTGCGTCTGGCCAGGGCCTGGAAGGTGGCTTCGTCACCCAGGCGGCGGGCCACGTCGCCACTGTCGCGCTCTTCCAGGCCGAGTACGGCGAAGTCGACATTGGCGGCCTTGAGGATCTTCACGAAGGACCGCAGGGTGCGCTGGTTGCGCATGTCGAAGGCACCGTCGCCGACCCAGAACAGCACGTCGGCCTGCTGCTTGTCGGCCAGCAGCGGCAGGTTCAGGTCCGCCGCCCAGTTCAGCCGGCCACCGGGGGCGAAGCCGCCGGGGTTGTCGGTGGCGATCAGATTTTCCAGCACCTCGGCGCCCTTGTTCGGGGTCGCGCCCTTTTCCAGGGTGAGGTGGCGGCGCATATCGACGATGGCGTCGACGTGCTCGATCATCATCGGGCACTCCTCGACGCAGGCGCGGCAGGTGGTGCAGGACCACAGGGTCTCGGCATCCACCAGCGCCTTGCCGTCCAGCTCGACGATGGGCTGGTGCGGGCCGCCGCGGTGTTCGCCCAGCGGTTTTCCCGGATACGGGGAGCCGGCGAAGTTGGCGTCGCTGCCGCCAGCCAGGCCGATCACCATGTCCTGGATGAGCTTCTTCGGGTTCAGCGGCTGGCCGGCAGCGAAGGCCGGGCACATGGCCTCGCACTTGCCGCACTGCACGCAGGCGTCGAAGCCGAGCAACTGGTTCCAGGTGAAGTCGGTGGGCTTCTCGACGCCCAGCGGCGCCATGGGGTCTTCCAGGTTCAGCGGCTTGAGGCCGGTGGAACGACCGCCGCCGAAGCGCTCGGAACGGCGGTGCCAGGCCAGGTGCAGGGCGCCGGCGAAGGCATGCTTCATCGGCCCGCCCCAGGTCATGCCGAAGAACAGCTCGGACACGCCCCAGGCCACACCGACGGCGAGGATGGCAGCGAGGAACCAGCCACCGAAACCTTCCGGCAGGATGCCGGCCACCGGCAGAGTGGCGATGAAGAAGCTCGCCGAGAACATCAGCAGGCTTTTCGGCAGGCGCATCCACGGGCCTTTCGACAGCCGCGACGGCGGATCGAGGCGGCGCTTGGCAACGAACAGCGCGCCGCAGAACATCAGCGCGGTGGCGGCCAGCAGGGCGAAGCCGAGGATGCGGCTGTGCAGGCCGAAGCCGTGCACGAGGATGGCCAGCAGCGCGGCGGCGACGAAACCACCGGCAGTGGCCACGTGGGTCTTCGACATGTACTTGTCGCGCTCGACCACGTGGTGCAGGTCCACCAGGTAGCGGCGCGGCATCTTCAGCAGGCCGCCGATCCAGTCGACCTGGGCGGGCCGGCCGCGGCGCCACATCGTAAAGCGCTTCACGGCGCCCAGCACGGCGAGGCCGAGGGCGCTGAAGAGCAGGATAGGGAGGATGATGTTGAGCATTGTCATGGGTCTCCTCGCAGGGACCGAAATGGGGACTCCGGACCAGTCCCCTCTCCCTTCAGGGAGAGGGCGGGGGGAGAGGGTGTTCGAGCCGGCACTGCGCATGGCCTGAAACACCCTCTCCCCCCGCCCTCTCCCGCAAGCGGGAGAGGGGGCTATCCGAGCCAGCCGGAGATCCTTACCGGGCCTGTATCAGAAGTCCTTGCACAGACGCAGCGCGTCATAGATCGCGGCATGGGTGTTGCGCTGGGCCACGCAGTCGCCGATGCGGAACAGCAGGTAGCCATCGCCAGCCTCGCTGAGGCACGGCTGCGGCTTGATCGCGAACAGCGCCTCGACGTCGATCTGGCCCTTGTTGCGCGAGCCCTGCTTGAGCGCGTAGTACAGGCTCTCGTCCGGGCGCACGCCGTTCTCCACGACGATCTGGTCGACCACCCGCTCTTCTTTCGCGCCGGTGTATTCGTTTTCCAGCACTGCCACCAGCTTGTCGCCCTCGCGGTAGACCTTCTCCAGCATCAGGTCCCCGGTCATGATCACTTCCTTGGGGTACATGCTGCGGTAGTAGGTCGGGAAGGTGGTGCCGCCGATAGCCACGCCGGGCTTGATGTCATCGGTGACGATCTCCACCTGGGCGCCCTTGTCGGCGAGGAAGTCCGCCACCGACATGCCGCTGAATTCGCAGATAGTGTCGTAGACCAGCACGTTCTTGCCCGGCGCCACCTTGCCGTCGAGCACGTCCCAGCTGCTGACCACCAGCCCTTCGGCAGCGCCCCAGTGTTCGTTCTGCTCGAGGAAGGGATGGCCACCGTTGGCCAGCACCACCACGTCGGGGCGCAGGTCCATGATGGTGTCGGCGTCCGCGCCGGTGCCCAGGCGCAGGTCGACATTCAGGCGCGCCAGTTCCAGCTGGTACCAGCGGGTGATGCCGGCGATCTGGTCGCGCTGCGGGGCTTTCGAGGCCGTAGTGATCTGCCCGCCCAGTTGGTCCTTCTTCTCGAACAGGGTGACCTCGTGACCGCGCTCGGCGGCGACGCGCGCCGCTTCCATGCCGGCCGGGCCGCCACCAACGACCACCACCTTGCGTTTCACGCCGGTGGTCTTCTCGATGATGTGCGGTACGCCCATGTATTCGCGGGAGGTGGCGGCGTTCTGGATGCACAGCACGTCCAGGCCCTGGTACTGGCGGTCGATGCAGTAGTTGGCGCCGACGCACTGCTTGATCTGGTCGATCTGGCCCATCTTGATCTTGGCGATCAGGTGCGGGTCGGCGATGTGCGCACGGGTCATGCCGACCATGTCCACGTAGCCGCCTTCGAGGATGCGCGTGGCCTGGTTCGGGTCCTTGATGTTCTGCGCGTGCAGCACCGGCACGTTGACCACTTCCTTGATGCCGGCGGCCAGGTGCAGGAAGGGCTCCGGCGGGTAGGTCATGTTCGGGATGACGTTGGCCAGGGTGTTGTGGGTGTCGCAGCCCGAGCCGACCACGCCGATGAAATCGAGCATGCCGGTGTCGCTGTAGTACTTGGCGATCTGCTTCATGTCGTCGTGGGACAGGCCGTCCGGGTGGAACTCGTCACCACAGATGCGCATGCCGACGCAGAAGTCGTCACCGACTTCCTGGCGCACGGCCTTGAGCACTTCCAGGCCGAACTTCATGCGGCCCTCAAAGGTGCCGCCCCACTCGTCGGTCCGCTTGTTGACGCGCGGGCTCCAGAACTGGTCGATCATGTGCTGGTGCACGGCGGACAGCTCGACGCCGTCCAGGCCGCCTTCCTTCGCCCGGCGTGCCGCCTGGGCGTAGTTGCCGATCACCCGCCAGATCTCTTCCGGCTCGATGGTCTTGCAGGTGGCGCGGTGCACCGGTTCGCGGATACCCGAGGGCGACATCAGGGTCGGCCAGTTGAAGCCGTCCCAGCGCGAGCGGCGGCCCATGTGGGTAATCTGGATCATGATCTTGGCCCCATGCTTGTGCATGGCGTCGGCCAGGTTCTGGAAGTGCGGGATGATGCGGTCGGTGGAGAGGTTCACCGAGCTCCACCATTCCTGCGGGCTGTCGATGGCGACCACGGAGGAACCGCCGCAGATGGCCAGGCCGATGCCGCCCTTGGCCTTCTCCTCGTAATACTTCACGTAGCGCTCGGTGGTCATGCCGCCGTCGGTGGCGTAGACCTCGGCGTGGGCGGTGGAGAGCACGCGGTTGCGGATGGTCAGCTTGCCGATCTGGATCGGCTGGAACATTGCCTCGAAAGCCATTGCGGCATCCTCACGGGATCAGAGGTTTCTTGTTGTGGTGGCGGCCCACGGGCCGCCGGTGCCGAAGTCGTGGATCAGAGGGGTTTGACGACGAACAGACCGTCGTCATGGCCTTCCTCGGCGCCGCTGTAGACCTGCTCGGCCGCGGTGCGCAGCTCGCTACCGCGTGCCTGGAGAATCTGGTCCATGGCGCCGGCGAACCAGCCGGTGAACATGTAGTCGACCTTGCGGTTGACCTTGCCGTAGACGTAGACGAAGGCCGAATGCTTCAGGCGTACCTGGGCAGTGCCCTTGTCGAGGTCGATCTGCTCGATCTGAAACAGGCCCCAACCGCGCTGGGACAGGCGCTTCATGTAGTGCTCGAAGACCTCCACGCCGACTAGGCCGTGGCACTCGGCTTCTTTCTCGCACCAGTGCCAGGCGGACTTGTAGCCGGCCTTGTAGAGGATTTGCGCGTAGCGCTCGGCGCCCAGCTCTTCCTCGATGCCCATGTGGTTGTTGACGAAGAAATGCCGCGGTACGTAGAGCATCGGCAGGGCGTCGGAGGTCCAGACGCCGGTTTCGCTGTCGACTTCGATGGGCAGTTCGGGGGCGTGTTTGGCCATGAGGTTTCGCTCCAATTCTTTTGGCTCCCTCTCCCTGGGGGAGAGGGTTGGGGTGAGGGGTTCTACGGGTGAGCGCGACAGCCCTCACCCCGGCCCTCTCCCGGAGGGAGAGGGGAAAAGCGGATTACTCGCCCCAGACTTCGCCGAGGATGCGCACCCAGTTCTCGCCCATGACCTTGCGCACCACGCGCTCGGGCATGCCGCGCTTGAGCAGGGTTTCGGTGAGGTTGGGGAATTCACCCACGGTGCGGATGCCCAGCGGGTTGACGATCTTCCCGAAGTTGGTGAGGCGGCGGGCGTAACCCTTGTCGTGGGTCAGCCACTCGAAGAAGTCCTGGCCGTGGCCCTGGGTGAAGTCGGTGCCGATACCGATGGCGTCCTCGCCGACGATGTTCATCACGTACTCGATGGCTTCGGCGTAGTCATCGATGGTCGAGTCGATGCCCTTGGCGAGGAAGGGCGCGAACATGGTCACGCCGACGAATCCGCCGTGGTCGGCGATGAACTTCAGCTCGGCGTCGGACTTGTTGCGCGGGTGCTCTTTGAGGCCGGACGGCAGGCAGTGGGAGTAGGTGACGGGCTTCTTCGACTCGAGGATGACTTCCTCGGAGGTCTTGGAGCCGACGTGGGACAGGTCACACATGATGCCGACGCGGTTCATCTCCGCGACGATCTCGCGGCCGAAGCCGGAGAGACCGCCGTCGCGCTCGTAGCAGCCGGTGCCGACCAGATTCTGGGTGTTGTAGCACATCTGCACGATGCCCACGCCCAGCTGCTTGAACACCTCGACGTAGCCCAGCTGGTCCTCGAACGCGTGGGCGTTCTGGAAGCCGAAGAGGATGCCGGTCTTGCCCTGCTCCTTGGCCTTGCGGATGTCGGCGGTGCTACGCACCTGCAGTACCAGGTCGCTGTTGTCGCGGATCAGCTTGCTGCTGGAGACGATGTTGTTCACCGTCGCCTGGAATCCTTCCCACACCGACACGGTGCAGTTGGCGGCGGTCAGGCCGCCCTTGCGCATGTCCTCGAACAGCTCGCGGTTCCATTTGGCGATGATCAGGCCATCGATGACGATGCTGTCGGCGTGAAGTTCGGCTGGGCTCATCTTGGCGTCTCTCTTATCAGGGCCGGCTGGTCAGGCAAGGCTTGTCAGGCTTGGCGCGGCGGGTTTTTCCCCGACGCTTTGCAGGCAGGATATCCCTGCACCCCGAGGCGACCCGGTTCGAAAACGACCAGGGTCATACCGAAAGCGTCAACCTCGCGACACGGGCGACAGCGTTTACGTCGCGCAGGGGAACGTGGGCCGCGCAAAGGCTCGGAAGCCGCAGATTACGGAGTAAGGGGAGATTCAGAGCCGAGACGCAGGATGGCGTGGAGCGCAGCGATACCCGCCAATTCACGACCGCGCTGCGCCGATGGGTATCGCTTCGCTCCACCCATCCCACAAAGAGCGCAGCGACAGGGATCAGCGCTTGCGCCAGCAGGCAAAGAGGTTCCACGCCACCAGGCCGGTGACGAAAGCGGAGCTGCTGTAGAAGAGCATGGCATCCACGTGGCTTCCTCCTTAACGACAACGCCCCCGAGAGACGGGGGCGCTGGGTGGCTGGGGCTTACTTCTCGGCGACCAGGCGGGCGTGGGCGGACTCCTCGCCCAGGTTGTTCAGCAGCCGCTCGCTGTACCAGTCGAGGAAGTTGATTACGCCGAACTCGTAGGTCTTGGAGTACGGCCCCGGCTGGTAGGCGGTGGAGTTGATGCCGCGCTGGTTCTCCTCTGCCAGGCGACGGTCCTGGTCGTTGGTGGCGTCCCAGACCTCGCGCAGGCGGGCGACGTCGTAGTCGACGCCTTCCACCGCATCCTTGTGCACCAGCCACTTGGTGGTGACCCTGGTTTCCTGCGCGCTGATCGGCCACACGGTGAAGACGATCAGGTGGTCGCCCATGCAGTGGTTCCACGAGTGCGGCAGGTGCAGGATGCGCATCGAGCCCAGGTCCGGGTTCTGGATGCGGCCCATGAGCTTCTTGCTGCCCTGCTTGCCGTCCATGGTCATGGACACGGTGCCCTGCAGCAGGGGCATGCGCACAATGCGGTTGCGCAGGCCGAAGCTTTCGTGGGCATAGGGAATCTTCTCGGCTTCCCAGGCGGTGGTGCAGGCGGCGACCTGGTCCTTGAACGCCTGGCTGGCGCGCGGGTCGGTGACGTCGTCCCACTCCAGCAGGGTGTTCAGCAGCTCCGGGTGCGAGCCGTTGCAGTGGTAGCACTCGCGGTTGTTTTCCAGCACCAGCTTCCAGTTGGCCTTTTCCATCAGCGTGGTCTGCACCGCGACCTTGGTGTTCTCCATGTCGTACGGCTCCATGTAGTGCTCGAGCGTACGCAGGAAGTCATCGATGGCCGGCGGGTTCTCCGACAGCGAGATGAAGATGTAGCCGCCGGCAGTCTTCACGTTCACCGGCTTGAGGCTGTAGTCCTTCATGTCGAAGTCGGCGCCCATCTCGGTGCCGGCGAACAGCAGGCGGCCGTCCAGCTCGTAGGTCCACTGGTGGTAGGGGCAGACCAGCTTGGCGACCTTGCCCTTGTCGCTGACGCACATGCGCGAGCCACGGTGGCGGCAGACGTTGTGGAAGGCGTGGATCTTGCCCTCGGCGCCGCGCAGGACGATCACCGGGTTGTCGCCGATCTGCAGGGTGAGAAAGTTGCCCTTGGCGGGGATCTCGCAGGTCATGCCAGCGATCAGCCACTCCTTGTGGAAGATCTCCTGCATGTCCAGCTGGAACAGGCGCTCGTCGTTGTAGAAGGGCTGCGGCAGCGAGAAGCTGTGGTCGCGACTGCGCAGCATCTCGGCGGTGGCCTTGCGGGCCGGTTCCAGCGGGTCGCCCAGACTCAGGGTAGTGGTGACGTCCATTGCTCGGTCCTCATGCCGCAGCCCGGTCGGGCTGCCGGCGGAAATAAGTGGCTGATACGGTTTGCCACGCAGGGCTTGTTTGCGGCAGGTGCCAGGCGCGCCGAGTGCGCCGTTTCCCGCCGTCTCGCTCAACCTTGGGAGTTGCTCGGCATGGCGCTGAGTGTGGGGCCGCACCCCGGGATTACCCTTATCCATGGGCGACACGGCCAGATCATTTCCCGACGCGCAACGGCACGTCCCAGGCGGCAGGTCGCGATAAGCATGCAAATGTCGCTGGCAGGTAAATGCAGCGGCCATCCTCATGCACACAATCCGCCCCATCAGGCATGCCGAAAGGCCCCGTGCTTTCTACGCTCGAACGACGTAGGCAAACGGGCCCCGGCGCTGCCCCATCAGGCCCAGCACGGCCCGCGTGCGCGGAGAGACAGCATGTCGACGAACAACTTCCTCAATCCGGTGAATACCCAGACCTGGGCCAACGGGCGCCACCTGGTGCGCTGCGTGAAGGCTATCCAGGAAACCTGGGATGTACGCACCTTCTGCTTCATGGCCGACGCGCCGATCATGTTCTTCTTCAAGCCGGGGCAGTTCGTCACCCTGGAGCTGGAGATCGACGGCCAGCCGATCATGCGTTCCTACACCATCTCCAGCTCGCCCTCGGTGCCCTACAGCTTCTCCATCACCATCAAGCGCGTGCCCGGTGGCAAGGTGTCGAACTGGCTGCACGACAACCTCAAGGAAGGCGACCAGATCCCGGTGCACGGGCCCGTGGGCAATTTCAACGCCATCGACTTCCCCGCCGAGAAGGTGCTGTTCCTCTCCGGCGGCGTCGGCATCACCCCGGTGATGTCCATGTCACGCTGGTTCTTCGACACCAACGGCAATGTCGACATGGTCTTCGTGCACAGCGCGCGCACGCCCAAGGACATCATCTACCACCGCGAGCTGGAGCACATGAACTCGCGGATCAACAACTTCAAGCTGTATCTGGTCTGCGAGAAGTACGAGATGGGCGAGTCCTGGGCTGGCTACCGGGGCTACCTGAACAAGGCGATGCTGCAGTTGATGGCGCCGGACTTCCTCGAGCGCGAGGTATTCTGCTGCGGCCCGACGCCCTACATGCACGCGGTCAAGCGCCTGCTCGAAGCCGAGGGCTACGACATGTCGCGCTACCACGAGGAGGCCTTCGGCCCGACCCCGCCGGAAGTCCGCGCCGACGTGAAGGAACTGGCCGCCGAAGCCGCCGAGGCGCCGGCCGTGCCCCTGGCCGAGCAGAACCTGGTGGAGTTCTGCGAGACCGGCAAGAGCATCCGCGTGGCACCGGGCGAGACCGTCCACGCCGCCGCCGCGCAGCTCGGCCTGCACATTCCCAAGGCCTGCGGCATGGGCATCTGCGGCACCTGCAAGGTGATGAAGCGCTCGGGCGAGGTGGAGATGGAGCACAACGGCGGGATCACCGACGAAGACGTCGCCGAAGGCTACATCCTGTCCTGCTGCAGCGTGCCCAAGGGTGACGTGGTGATCGAGTACTGATCACAGCCTGCCCCCACCTGTCCCACATGTTACCCACTGAGTTATCCACAGGCTGAAGGTGTCCCGAGGCAAGCTCGGAGACACCTCTGGCCGAACCGGCTGGCCGCCTCGATCCCGTCTGCAACCCGCATGCCACGTGACTTTCGCCTTTCCCGCAGACCCGCCGGGCAGGCGCGCGCCAAGGCCCAGCCACGGGCCTTTGCGGGCAGCAGCTGCGACGAATATCCACATTCGCTCAGTCTTCTTCCGGGACCGCCTTGTAGCCACTCGACAGGCGTTGCTGTACGTCCTGCGGGACGGCGCTGTAATGGCTGGAAGAAAGGCTATAGAGGCCCTGGCCGGCGGTGATGGATTTCAGCCGGTTGGCGTAGCCGTCCAGCTCCGCCAGCGGCACCTGCCCGCGCACCAGCGCGACGCTGGCCGACAGCGACTCGGTGCCCAGCACCTGGCCCCGGCGGCCGGTGAGGTCGGCGGTGATGTCGCCCAGGTGGGTATCCGGCGTGGTCACCTCGATCTGCATCACCGGCTCCAGCACGATGCCGCCGGCATTGCGCAGCGCATCGAGCATGGCCTTGCGCCCGGCGGCCTGGAAGGCGATGTCCTTGGAATCCACCGAGTGGCTCTTGCCGTCGAACACCGTGACCTTCACGTCCTCCACCGGGAAGCCGGCCAGCGGCCCGGCCGCCAGAGCCGAGCGCACGCCCTTCTCCACCGAGGGAATGAAGTTGCCGGGAATCACCCCGCCCTTGATCGCATCGACGAAGGCAAAACCCTCGCCGCGCGGCATTGGCTCAATGCGCAGGTAGACCTCGCCGAACTGCCCCGCCCCGCCAGTCTGCTTCTTGTGCCGGCTGTGGCCTTCGGCGCTGCGGGTCGCCGTTTCACGGTAAGGCACGCTGGGCGCGCGGGTCTGCACTTCCAGCTTGTACTGCCCGGCCATGCGCTCGAGCAGGTAGCGCAGGTGCAACTCGCCCATGCCGCGCAGCACGGTTTCCTGGGTGGAGGCGTTGTAATCCAGGCGCACGCAGGGGTCTTCGGCCTGCAGGCGCTGGAGAATTTCCGCCAGGCGCTGCTCATCGCCGCGCCGGCTCGCCTCGATGGCCAGGCCCTGCATGGGCGTGGGGAAATCCAGGGGCTTGAGGTGAATGTGGTCCTCGTCGTGGGAGTCGTGCAGCACCACGCCGTACTCCAGTTCGTCGACCTTGCTCAGCGCGCCGAAGTCACCGGGGATCAGCCACGGCGCCTCTTCGTGCTTCTTTCCCTGCAGGCGCAACAGATGGCCGACCTTGAACGGCTTGCGCCCGTCGCCGGCGAACAACTGCATCTCCCGACGGATCGTGCCCTGATGCACGCGGAACACTGCGAGGCGACCGACGAAGGGGTCGATCACCACCTTGAACACATGGGCCAGCACATGGGCGGCCGGGTCGGGGCAGGCCTTCACCGGGTGCTCGGCGCCCTTGTCATCGGTGCGCAGGAACAGCGGCGGGTTGCCCTCGGTGGGGTTCGGCGCGAGGCGCGCGAGGATGTTCGCCAGCTCCGGCACGCCAGCGCCGGTGCGGGCGGAAACGAAACACAGCGGAATCAGGTGGCCTTCGCGCAGGGCACGCTCGAAGGGTTCGTGCAGCGCCTCGGGCGCCACCTCGCCCTCCTCCAGATAATGCGCCATCAACGCCTCGTCGACCTCCACCACCTGGTCCACCAGCGCCTGGTGCGCCTCGGCCACCGAGGAGAAATCCGCCTCGCCGTCGGGATTGAAGAAACAATCCACAACCCGTGCTCCGCCCTCGGCAGGCAGGTTGATGGGCAATACCTCCTTGCCGAACGACTCGCGCAAACCCGCCAGCAGGCCCGGCAGGTCGATGCGCTCGGCGTCGATCTTGTTCACCACCAGCATCCGACACAGCCCGCGCTCGCCGGCCCAATCCATCATGCGGCGGGTGCTCAGCTCGATGCCGTTCTGCGCATTGACCACCACCAGCGCGGTTTCCACCGCCGCCAGAGCCGGCAGCGCATGGCCGATGAAGTCGGGATAACCGGGGGTATCGATCAGACGGACCTGCGCGCCCTCGTGCTCGAAGTGCGCCAAGGCGGCGGCGAGGGAGTGATGGTATTCCCGCTCCAGCGGGTCGGAGTCGCACAGAGTGTCGCCGCGCTCCAGCGAGCCCATGCTGGGAATCGCGCCGCTGTGCTGCAGCAACGCTTCGGCAAGCAGGGTCTTGCCGCTGTCGCCGTGGCCGACCAGGGCCACGGTGCGGATCTGTTCCACCGAGTAACTGGACATGCTGAATCTCCCGCCCCCAGGGTGAGTGAAGTATAGGCAGCAGGCCCTGCGCCCCTGGACAAATATTGATCAGCCCGGCGCAAGCCAGGCACAACGGGCCCTCCAGCGATTCATCCACAACCCGCCCACAAGATCCCGGCAGAACGCTGCACAGCCAATGTGGAAAACCCACCGGAAAATTCGCTGAAAGCCAGTAACGGCGCGACTTTCGCCAATTGATCAAAAAACGTACTAAGAAGACCAGGCCGCGCCGCGCGTGGCCTACAGCGATCTGGGTACAGGTTGTCCACACCTTCTGCGAGATTCGCCCCACAGGCACTGTGGAAAGTTTCACGCAGCCCGCATCACTGGGGAAAAGTCGCCATGGATCAGTCGCTTGCGTCCTTCGCTGATCAATCTTTGAACAACCCTTTGAAAGCCCCGCTGCCCGTGGCGCCGACGATGTTTTCCACAGGAGGCACACAAGTGGGTCAACACAAACCGGGGATAGCGGTGGAAGGATCGTGCACAGGAATTTCGTCGCAATCGATACACAGGCCCGCAAGTGATTGAAAACACGCGACTGATCAGAAAACAGCCAGCTTCAGGGAAGCCCCGTACCATCGGCTCCGCAGCCACTGCCCAACAGTTTTTCCACAGGTTGGACAAGTTTGCCTCCACAGCGGCTGTGGAGATCTCCACACCTCACCCAGAAACCCATGAAAGCCACGAATAACGGGGCTTTGATGAAATTCCGCAGCGATTTTAGGCTGTTCATGAAAGTGCCATGCCGCTGTCATTTTCCACCCCGTTATCCACAGCTTTATCACAAGGTTTCCCCCGGATTTTCGCCAAATGCTGAAACACAGCCGGCGCGGCCTCAAGCAGGGTGCGGAGCTATGCTGGATTTCCCCCAGCAGAGGAGCCAGCCCATGATCCTGACCACCACGCCCACCATCGAGGGCAAGACCATCCAGGAATACCGCGGCATCGTGGTTGGCGAGGCGATCCTCGGCGCCAACGTATTCCGCGACCTGTTCGCCGGCCTGCGCGACATCATCGGCGGTCGCTCCGGGGCATACGAGAAGGAACTGGGCAGGGCGCGGGAGATCGCCTTCGAGGAGCTGCAGGAGCGCGCGCAGGAGCTGGGCGCCAATGCCGTGGTCGGCATCGACCTGGATTACGAGGTCGTGGGGCAGAACGGCAGCATGCTGATGGTCAGCGTGAGCGGTACGGCGGTGCGTATCTGACGGCGCTGCTACAGATAGCAGCCGTGATCAATTTTCGATCAGAAGCATGAAAGCCACGCCGCAAAAGGCCTGCAGGCATTCATCCACAGCTTGGGGACAGGTTGCGCGAGCAACCGTCCCCAGCGCCTGGGGACAACTCAGGCTCAGGCGCCCATCACCCTACGAATGTCGGCCGCGAGTTCCTCGACGCGGGCGATCTCGGTATCCCACGAGCACATGAAGCGCGCGCCGCCGGCGCCGATGAAGGTGTAGAAGCGCCAGCCCAGCTGACGCAGGGCTTCCAGTGCGGGTTCGGACATCTGCAGGAATACGCCGTTGGCTTCCACCGGGAACATCAGCTGCACGCCCGGCACGTCGGCGACGCGCTCGGCCAGCAGTTGTGCACAGCGGTTGGCGTGGCTGGCGTAGTGCATCCAGGCGTCGTCCTGCAGCACGCCGACCCAGGGCGCGGCGAGGAAGCGCATCTTCGAGGCCAGCTGGCCGGCCTGCTTGCAGCGGTAGTCGAAGCCTTCGGCCAGTTCGCGGTTGAAGAACAGGATGGCCTCGCCCACCGCCATGCCGTTCTTGGTGCCGCCGAAGCAGAGCACTTCGACGCCGGCCTTCCAGGTCAGCTCGGCCGGGGTCGCGCCAAGGAAAGCGCAGGCGTTGGAGAAACGCGCGCCATCCATGTGCAGGTGCAGGCCCAGCTCGCGGCAGGTAGCACTGAGCGCCTGCAACTCGTCCGGGCGGTAGACGGTGCCGACCTCGGTGGCCTGGGTGATGGTGACCACGCGCGCCTTCGGGTAGTGGATGTCCTGGCGCTTGAGGGCGATCTCACGGATCGCCTCCGGGGTCAGCTTGCCCTGGGCGTCGGTGCGCGCCAGCAGCAGCTTGGAGCCGTTGGAGAAAAACTCCGGCGCGCCGCACTCGTCGGTCTCGACGTGGGCGGTCTCGGCGCAGATCACGCTGTGGTAGCTCTGGCACAGGGACGCCAGGGCCAGGGAGTTGGCCGCGGTGCCGTTGAAGGCGAAGAAGACTTCGCAGTCGGTCTCGAACAGTTCGCGGAAATAATCGGAGGCGCGGGCGGTCCACTGGTCGTCGCCGTAGGCGCGTTCGTGACCGCGGTTGGCTTCGGCCATGGCCGCCCAGGCTTCGGGGCAGATGCCGGAGTAGTTATCACTGGCGAACTGTTGGGTGTTGTCGGTCATGGTGCGGCCTCGAAAAACGTTGTGCGTCAGACAGCAGCGTAGCAACGGATAGTCGCTCGCCGCCGGAGGGCGCAAGCCTCCCGCTGACGGGAGGCCGCGGGAGGGATCAGGGCAGCTTGGTCAGCGCCATCTGCTCGGAGATCGGCACGAACAGTTCGCGCAGGGACTGGGCAGTGCCGCCGTTGGGCTTGTCCGGCGAGGTCATGTTGAGCACGTAGCGACCCTTGATCAGGCCGGTCAGGCTGGATTCGCCGGCCTTGTCGTCCGGGCCCGGCACGCTGATGGCCAGCGGGTCGCCCATGCGGGTGCTGTCGATCACCGGCAGGTATTGCTCGCCGCCGAACTGTGCGGCGGTGCCATTCTGCAGCGCGGCCTGGCGGGCCTGGTTGAGCAGCGAGACGTTCTTGGCGGTGGTGTCGCGCAGCTTGGCCTGGGCGGCCAGGTACTGCCTGGCGGCCTCACCCTGCTGGTCGGCGCCCGGCGCCGGCAAGCCGGTGTCGGTCAGGGTCACGACCAGATGCTGGCTGCCATCGGCCTTGCCGTAGACGATGGTGGCGTCGTCGTAGCCGCACTCGCGGGACAGGTAGGGATAGCCGTAGACGGCCTTGGTCGGCGGCAGCGCCTTCTCCAGTACATGGCCGGTGCAGCTGTCGCCCGCCGAGGTGGCCGCGGCGGCGTTGCCGGCGGCTTCGGGCGCTTCGGCCTTGGCAGGTTTGCTGTCGTCACCACAGCCCTGCAGCGTCGCGGTGAGCAGCAGGGCGGAAAGCAGAGTCAGGGAACGGTTCATGGCGTCCTCGCATTTCGTGAGGGGCGCAGTTTAGTCCCTTGGCCCAGCGGTTCCTATCGGCAGCTTCATTGCGGGGGGTTGCAGACCCAGCGTCCCTGCTTCTCGTCATAGCCGGCATCGATCACGGCCATCCCGCCGCCGCGTGCTTCCAGGCAGAAGGTCTTCATGAAGGTAGCCCGCTGGCCGTCCCCGGCACTGTCGCGCCCGCCGAGGGTGACGCTGTAGAGGCCGGGCTCCAGGGCCCGTGCCGGGACTTTCTCGCGGAAACCGGTGATGGCCTGGCCATAGGCGAAGCAGGTATCGCTGCGCAGCAGCACGCCCTGGTTTGGTTCGATACTGGCCGACGACCAGAACGGCTCGTAAGGCTGGCGGGCGACTTCGATGGAATGCACCGCCACCTGCCGTTCATCCACCTGCAGCGTGCGGTTGAAGAACAGGCCGGGCGACTTGAATGCGGCGCCGCCGAAGCACAGCGTCCGGCCCTGCACCCGGACGCGCGCGTCGCCGTCGAACAGGCGTGACATGCCCCACGCAGACAAAGCCGGCGCCAGCAGCGCAAGGCACAGCGAACCACATAAGAAGAAGCGCTTCATCGGGCAGGGCTCCGCGGGCCGCGCCGTCCTGGCGCGGGCATGTCGCATTCTGACCAGCCGCCGCGTGCAATTCCACGCACGCGGTCGCTTTTGCGCCGGTCGCGGCATGTCGCAAACGCACCTACCCGCGACGTGCGCAGGCATCTGGGCTGACAGGGCCAGTCATACCATCGCTTCCAAGGGGGCCAGCTCGCGCCCCGCACCAGCCATGGCGCCCCACCGCGCCGCAGGGAGACCAGCGATGTTCAGCAAGCAAGACCAGATCCAGGGTTATGACGACGAACTGCTCGCGGCGATGGATGCCGAGGAAGCGCGCCAGGAGGACCACCTCGAGCTGATCGCTTCGGAGAACTACACCAGCAAGCGCGTCATGCAGGCTCAGGGCAGCGGGCTGACCAACAAGTACGCCGAAGGTTATCCGGGCAAGCGTTACTACGGTGGTTGCGAGCATGTGGATAAAGTCGAGCAGCTGGCCATCGACCGCGCCAAGCAGCTGTTCGGCGCCGACTACGCCAACGTCCAGCCGCACTCGGGCTCCTCGGCCAACTCCGCCGTGTACCTTGCGCTGATCAATGCCGGCGACACCATCCTGGGCATGAGCCTGGCCCATGGCGGCCACCTGACCCACGGCGCCAAGGTGTCGTCCTCGGGCAAGCTCTACAACGCCGTGCAGTACGGCCTGAACACCGACACCGGGCTGATCGACTACGACGAAGTCGAGCGCCTGGCCGTGGAGCACAAGCCGAAGATGATCGTCGCCGGCTTCTCCGCCTACTCCAAGACCCTCGACTTCCCGCGCTTCCGTGCCATCGCCGACAAGGTCGGGGCGCTACTGTTCGTCGACATGGCCCACGTCGCCGGCCTGGTTGCCGCCGGTCTGTACCCGAACCCGCTGCCCTACGCCGACGTGGTCACCACCACCACCCACAAGACCCTGCGCGGCCCGCGCGGTGGCCTGATCCTGGCGAAATCCAACGAAGAGATCGAGAAGAAGCTCAACTCCGCCGTCTTCCCCGGCGCCCAGGGCGGCCCGCTGATGCACGTGATCGCCGCCAAGGCGGTGTGCTTCAAGGAGGCGCTGGAGCCCGGCTTCAAGGACTACCAGGCCCAGGTAATCAGGAACGCCCAGGCCATGGCTTCGGTGTTCATCGAGCGCGGCTATGACGTGGTCTCCGGTGGCACCGACAACCACCTGATGCTGATCAGCCTGGTGAAGCAGGGCCTGACCGGCAAGGAAGCAGACGCCGCCCTGGGCCGCGTCGGCATCACGGTGAACAAGAACGCCGTGCCGAATGATCCACAGAGCCCATTCGTCACCTCCGGCATCCGCATCGGCACCCCGGCGGTGACCACCCGTGGCCTGAAGGAAGAACAGTGCCGCGAGCTGGCCGGCTGGATCAGCGACGTACTGGACCACCTGGGCGACGCCGACGTGGAGGCCAAGGTGGCCACCCAGGTCGCGGGCCTGTGTGCAGATTTCCCGGTCTACCGCTGAGTTTTTCAAGGCGGCGGTAGGAGCGAGCCTGCTCGCGAACCCGACAACCCTTTCGCGAGCCGGCCGCCTCCCTCCAACAAGCGGCCTGGCGACAAGAACAATCAGGAGCACCCCATGCAACGCTACTCCGGCTTCGGCCTGTTCAAGCATTCCCTGAGCCACCACGAGAACTGGCAGCGCATGTGGCGCACGCCCACGCCCAAGCAGGTGTATGACGTGGTCATCGTCGGCGGCGGCGGGCACGGCCTGGCCACGGCCTACTACCTGGCCAAGGAACACGGCATCACCAATGTCGCGGTGGTCGAAAAGGGCTGGCTGGGCGGTGGCAACACCGCGCGCAACACCACCATCGTGCGTTCCAACTACCTGTGGGACGAGTCGGCGCTGCTCTACGAACACGCCATGAAGCTGTGGGAAGGCCTGTCCCAGGACCTCAACTACAACGTCATGTTCTCCCAGCGCGGGGTCTACAACCTCTGCCACACCCTGCAGGACATGCGTGACGGTGAACGCCGCGTCAGCGCCAACCGCCTCAACGGCGTAGACGGCGAGCTGCTCAATGCCCAGCAGGTGGCCGAAGAAATTCCCTACCTGAACTGCACCAAAAGCGCCCGCTACCCGGTCATGGGGTCCACCGTGCAACGTCGCGGCGGCGTGGCCCGCCACGATGCCGTGGCCTGGGGCTTCGCCCGCGCCGCCGATGCCCTGGGCGTGGACCTGATCCAGCAGACCGAAGTGATCGGCTTCCGCAAGCAGGACGGCGCCGTCATCGGCGTCGAGACCAACCGCGGCTTCATCGGCGCCAAGCGCGTCGGCGTGGTCACCGCCGGTAACTCCGGGCACATGGCCAAGCTCGCCGGCTTCCGCCTGCCGATCGAATCGCACCCGCTGCAGGCACTGGTTTCCGAGCCGCTGAAGCCCATCATCGACAGCGTGATCATGTCCAACGCCGTGCACGGCTACATCAGCCAGTCGGACAAGGGCGATCTGGTCATCGGCGCCGGCATCGACGGCTACAACGGCTACGGCCAGCGCGGCTCCTACCCGGTGATCGAGCACACCCTGCAGGCCATCGTCGAGATGTTCCCGGTGCTCTCGCGCGTGCGCATGAACCGCCAGTGGGGCGGCATCGTCGACACCACCCCGGACGCCTGCCCGATCATCGGCAAGGCCCCGGTGAAGAACCTGTTCTTCAACTGCGGCTGGGGCACCGGCGGCTTCAAGGCCACCCCCGGCTCGGGCAATGTCTTCGCCGCCACCCTCGCCAAGGGCGAGCCGCATCCGCTGGCCGCGCCCTTCTCCATCGAACGCTTCCACACCGGCGCGCTGATCGACGAACACGGCGCTGCCGCCGTCGCGCACTAAGAGGGCAAAAACCATGCTGAATATCTTCTGCCCTCATTGCGGCGAGCTGCGTTCCGAAGAGGAATTCCACGCCAAGGGCCAGGCGCACATCCCGCGCCCGCTCGACCCGGCTGCCTGCACCGACGCCGAGTGGGGCGAGTACATGTTCTTCCGCGATAACCCGCGCGGCATCCACCACGAGCTGTGGGTGCACGCCGCCGGCTGCCGCCAGTACTTCAACGTCACCCGCCACACCGTGACCTACGAAATCCTGGAAACCTACAAGATCGGCGAAAAACCAAGCATCAGCGCCGAATCCGAGAAGAAATCCGCCGTCCAGCCCGCCGTGGAGAAGGCCTAATGAGCCAGATCAATCGCCTGTCCCGTGGCGGTCGCATCGACCGCAACAAGCCGCTGACCTTCAGCTTCAACGGCCAGAGCTACCAGGGCTTCGCCGGTGACACCCTGGCCGCCGCCCTGCTGGCCAACGGCGTCGACATCCTCGGCCGCAGCTTCAAGTACTCGCGCCCGCGCGGCATCGTCGCCGCCGGCGCCGAAGAGCCCAACGCCATCCTGCAGATCGGCTCGCGCGAATCCACCCAGGTGCCCAACGTGCGCGCCACCCAGCAGGCCCTGTACAGCGGCCTGGTGGCGACCGCCACCAACGGCTGGCCGAACGTGCAGAACGACCTCATGGGGATCTTCGGCAAGGTCGGCGGCAAGCTGATGCCGCCCGGCTTCTACTACAAGACCTTCATGTACCCGCAGTCCATGTGGCTGACCTACGAAAAGTACATCCGCAAGGCCGCCGGCCTGGGTCGTGCGCCCACCGAAGTGGACCCGGACAGCTACGACTGGATGAACCACCACGCCGACGTGCTGATCGTCGGCGCCGGCCCCGCCGGCCTCGCCGCAGCCCTGGCCGCCTCGCGCAGCGGTGCGCGGGTAATCCTCGCCGATGAACAGGAAGAGTTCGGCGGCAGTCTGCTCGACACCCGCGAGCCCCTCGACGGCAAGCCGGCCGAGGAGTGGGTGGCCAAGGCCATCGCCGAGCTGCAAGGCAACCCGGACGTGATCCTGCTGCCGCGCTCCACGGTCAACGGCTACCACGACCACAACTTCCTCACCATTCACGAGCGCCGCACTGACCATATCGGCGAGACCGCTCCGCTGGGCCAGGTACGCATGCGCGTACACCGGGTCCGCGCCAACCGCGTGGTGCTCGCCGCCGGCGCCCACGAGCGCCCGCTGGTGTATGGCAACAACGACGTGCCGGGCAACATGCTCGCCGGCGCTGTCTCCACCTATGTCCGCCGCTATGGCGTGGCACCGGGCAAGAAACTGGTGCTGTCCACCAACAACGACTACGCCTACCGCGTCGCCCTGGACTGGCAGGAAGCCGGTCTGCAGGTGGTCGCCATCGCCGACGCCCGCCCCAATCCGCGCGGCGAATGGGTCGAGGAAGCGCGCAAGCGCGGCATGCGGGTCATCACCGGCAGCGCAGTGATCGAGGCACGCGGCAGCAAACGCGTGACCGGTGCGAAGGTCGCCTCCATCGACACCTTCCGCCACAAGGTCAATGCGCCCGGTGAGTGGCTGGACTGCGACCTCATCGCCAGCTCCGGCGGCTACAGCCCGGTGGTGCACCTGGCTTCGCACCTGGGCGGCAAGCCGGAATGGCGCGAGGACATCCTCGCCTTCGTTCCCGGCCTCGCCTTCCAGAAGCGCCTCTGCGCCGGCGCGGTGAACGGCGTGTTCCGCCTCGCCGACGCCCTGGCTGATGGCTACCAGGCCGGCAGCCAGGCCGCTGTCGACGGCGGCTTCAAGTCCGTCGAAGGCGAGCTGCCGGTGGTTGCCGAGCGCGCCGAGGACGCCACTCTCGCGCTGTTCCAGGTGCCCCACGAGAAAACCACGGCGCGGGCGCCCAAGCAGTTCGTCGACACCCAGAACGACGTCACCGCCGCCGCCATCGAACTGGCCTGCCGCGAGGGCTTCGAGTCCATCGAGCACGTCAAGCGCTACACCGCGCTGGGCTTCGGCACCGACCAGGGCAAGCTGGGCAACATCAACGGCCTGGCCATCGCCGCCCGCGCCCAGGGCAAGAGCATCGCCGACACCGGCACCACCATGTTCCGCCCGAACTACACCCCGGTGACCTTCGGCGCGGTCGCCGGCCGTCACTGCGGCCACCTGTTCGAACCGGTGCGCTTCACCGCGCTGCACGCCTGGCACGTGAAGAACGGCGCCGAGTTCGAGGACGTCGGCCAGTGGAAGCGCCCGTGGTACTTCCCCAAGCGTGGCGAAGACATGCACGCCGCCGTGGCCCGCGAGTGCCGCGCCGTGCGCGAGTCGGTCGGCCTGCTGGACGCCTCGACCCTGGGCAAGATCGACATCCAGGGCCCGGACGCCCGCGAGTTCCTCAACCGCGTCTACACCAACGCCTGGACCAAGCTGGACGTGGGCAAGGCCCGCTACGGCCTGATGTGCAAGGAAGACGGCATGGTCTTCGACGATGGCGTCACCGCGTGCCTGGCGGACAACCACTTCGTCATGACCACCACCACCGGCGGCGCCGCGCGCGTCATGGAGTGGCTGGAGCTGTACCACCAGACCGAATGGCCGGAGCTGAAGGTGTACTTCACCTCGGTCACCGACCACTGGGCCACCCTCACCCTGTCCGGCCCAAACAGCCGCAAGCTGCTGGCCGAAGTCACCGACATCGATCTGGACAAGGACGCCTTCCCCTTCATGACCTGGAAGGAGGGCAAGGTCGCCGGCGTGCCGGCGCGGGTGTTCCGCATCTCCTTCACCGGCGAGCTGTCGTACGAGGTGAACATCCAGGCCAACTACGCCATGGGTGTGCTGGAGGCCATCGTCGCCGCCGGCGCCAAGTACAACCTGACGCCATACGGCACCGAGACCATGCACGTCCTGCGCGCCGAGAAGGGCTTCATCATCGTCGGCCAGGACACCGATGCCTCGGTCACCCCGGACGACCTGAACATGGGTTGGGCGGTGGGTCGCACCAAGCCGTTCTCCTGGATCGGTTGGCGCGGCATGAACCGCGCCGACTGCCAGCGCGAAGACCGCAAGCAGCTGGTTGGCCTCAAGCCCACCAACCCGATGGACCTGCTGCCCGAAGGCGCGCAACTGCTGTTCACCCCGCAGCACACCATCCCCGCGACCATGGTCGGCCACGTCACCTCCAGCTACATGAGCAGCAGCCTGGGCTACAGCTTTGCCCTGGCGGTGGTGAAGGGCGGCATCAAGCGCCTGGGCGAGAAGGTCTATGCCCCGCTGGCGGACGGCCGCGTGATCGAGGCGGAAATCTGCAGCTCGGTGTTCTACGACCCGAAAGGCGAACGGCAGAACGTGGATTGATCGGAGTGGGGTTCGCCCCTCTCCCCCGCCCTCTCCCTGAAGGGAGAGGGAGTGACTGAAGCTCCCGGATGGCACGGTGCGTGAAGCGCACTCGGATATCCCCTCTCCCTTCAGGGAGAGGGTTAGGGAGAGGGCAGACAGGCTTCCAGGGCGCACGACGCCCCAAGGTGAAAAAGAATGAGCAAGGCAAATCTCTACCAGCAACGCCCCGAAGACGGCATCCAGGCCGAGTCGCCCCTGCACCATGCCGAGCTGGACAAGCTCGCCGCGCGCAAGGTGGCCAACGCCGGCGTGACCCTGCGCGAGAAGAAATTCCTCGGCCACCTGACCCTGCGTGGCGACGCCCACGATCCGGCCTTCGCCGGCGGCGTGCACAAGGCCCTGGGCCTGGAGCTGCCGGTGGCCCTGGGCCTGGTGGCCAAGGGCGAAACCTCGCTGCAGTGGCTCGGCCCGGACGAATGGCTGCTGATCGTCCCCGGCGGCGAGGAGTTCGCCGTCGAACAGCGCCTGCGCGAGGCGCTGGGCGAAGAACTGCACTACTCGGTGATCAACGTCAGCGGCGGCCAGACCCTGCTGGAGCTCGAAGGCGCGAAGGTCCGCGAAGTGCTGATGAAGTCCACCGGCTACGACGTGCACCCGAGCAACTTCCCGGTGGGCAAGGCTATCGGCACGAACTTCGCCAAGTCCCAGCTGGTGATCCGCCATACCGGCGAGCACACCTGGGAGCTGGTGGTGCGCCGCAGCTTCTCCGACTACTTCTGGCTGTGGCTGCAGGACGCCTGCGCCGAGTACGGCCTGCAGGTAGCGGCGTAACAGGCGTCGATTCCCCCTGCCGCACCGGCGGGGGGAAATCCTTCGGAGTCAGACCATGAGCCGCACCCCCGAAACCTGGATCCTCACCGCCGACAGCCCGAGCCTGCTGGGCACGGTGGACGTGGTCACGCGCTACCTGTTCGAACAGAGCTGCTATGTCACCGAGCACCACTCGTTCGATGACCGCCTGGCGCAGCGTTTCTTCATCCGCATCGAGTTCCGTGCCGGCGACGGCTTCGACGAAACAGCCTTCCGCGCCGGCCTCGCCGACCGCGTCTCGCCCTTCCAGATGAATGTCGAACTGACCCCGCCGGGCTACCGCAGCAAGGTGGTGATCATGGTCTCCAAGGCCGACCACTGCCTGAACGACCTGCTCTACCGCCAGCGCATCGGTCAACTGCCGATGGACGTGGTGGCGGTGGTCTCCAACCACCCGGACCTGGAACCATTGGCGCGCTGGCACGGCATCCCCTACCACCACTTCGCCCTCGACCCCAACGACAAGGGCGCGCAGGAGGCGAAGGTCTGGCAGGTGATCGAGGAAACCGGCGCCGAACTGGTGATCCTCGCCCGCTACATGCAGGTGCTGTCCCCCGAGCTGTGCCGCCGCCTGGACGGCTGGGCGATCAACATCCACCACTCGCTGCTGCCCGGTTTCAAGGGCGCCAAGCCCTACCACCAGGCCTACCAGAAGGGCGTGAAGCTGGTCGGCGCCACCGCCCACTACATCAACAACGACCTCGACGAGGGCCCGATCATCGCCCAGGGCGTCGAGCCCGTGGACCACTCCCACTACCCCGAGGACCTGATCGCCAAGGGCCGCGACGTGGAGTGCCTGACCCTGGCGAAAGCCGTGGGCTACCACATCGAGAAACGCGTCTTCCTGAACGCCAACCGGACGGTGGTGCTGTAAGAGCCGCCTTCGTAGGGCGCATAACGCCGCAGGCGTTATGCGCCATGACACCCGGACGGCGGATGGATGGAGCTCATCCGCCCTACGCTCCGATCTGGACTGTGGCGCTCGCGGTAAATCGCCCTCTCCCCAGCCCTCTCCCTGAAGGGAGAGGGGGCAAGAGCAGTGCGGAGTCGCCGGATGAAACGGCGCTCCCGCCACACACGGATATCCCCTCTCGCGCTTGCGGGAGAGGGTTAGGGAGAGGGGCTCTTGAAGCCCGGCTCCCATGCACGAGCAACACCGACAGACCGCCGGCTGCCAATCCCCCGGCCCTGTCGCGCAACACACGACATCCCAGTGCAGAACCGCGAGCCGCAAGGCCCGTCTTTGTACCCACAAACACAATGAGGAATGCGTATGTCTGGCAATCGTGGTGTGGTTTATCTCGGCCCGGGCAAGGTCGAAGTTCAGAACATCCCCTATCCGAAGATGCAGGACCCGCAGGGCAAGCAGATCGACCACGGGGTGATTCTCCGCGTCGTTTCCACCAACATCTGCGGCTCCGACCAGCACATGGTCCGTGGCCGTACCACAGCGCCCGAAGGCCTGGTGCTGGGCCACGAAATCACCGGCGAGGTGGTGGAGATCGGCCGTGGCGTGGAAACCATGAAGATCGGCGACCTGGTCTCGGTGCCGTTCAACGTCGCCTGTGGCCACTGCCGTACCTGCAAGGAGCAGCACACCGGCGTCTGCCTGACGGTCAACCCGTCCCGCGCCGGCGGCGCCTACGGCTACGTCGACATGGGCGGCTGGGTCGGTGGCCAGGCCGAGTACGTGATGGTTCCCTACGCTGACTTCAACCTGCTGCGCCTGCCCAACCGCGACGCGGCGATGGAGAAGATCCGCGACCTGACCTGCCTCTCCGACATCCTTCCCACCGGCTACCACGGTGCGGTGACGGCCGGCGTCGGTCCGGGCAGCACCGTGTACATCGCCGGCGCCGGTCCGGTCGGTCTCGCCGCCGCCGCTTCGGCCCGCCTGCTGGGCGCCGCCGTGGTGATCGTCGGTGACGTCAACCCGACTCGTCTGGCCCATGCCAAGGCACAGGGCTTCGAGATCGCCGACCTGTCCAAGGACACCCCGCTGCACGAGCAGATCGCCGATCTGCTGGGCGAGCCGGAAGTGGACTGCGCGGTCGACGCGGTGGGCTTCGAGGCCCGTGGTCATGGGCATTCGGGATCGCAGCATGAGGCTCCGGCCACCGTGCTGAACTCACTGATGGGGGTGGTGCGGGTGGCCGGCAAGATCGGCATTCCGGGCCTCTACGTCACCGAAGACCCGGGCGCGGTGGACGCGGCCGCCAAGCAGGGCTCGTTGAGCATCCGTTTCGGTCTGGGCTGGGCCAAGTCGCACAGCTTCCATACCGGCCAGACCCCGGTGATGAAGTACAACCGCCAGCTGATGCAGGCGATCATGTGGGACCGCATCAAGATCGCCGACGTCGTCGGGGTGGAAGTCATCACCCTGGACCAGGCGCCCAAGGGCTATGGCGAGTTCGATGCCGGCGTGCCGAAGAAATTCGTCATCGACCCGCACAGCCTGTTCAGCGCCGCCTGACGGCGCAGCTTAACCCCCCGGCCGCGACTCCACTTCCGCGGCCGTCTCTCCAGGGGAGCCGCAAGGCTCCCTTTTTTCTGCCCGCAGGTTAGAGCCCGTTCCTGCCAGATATTCCTCCGCTCAGGTCGACCCTCACCCTAACCCTCTCCCAAAGGGAGAGGGGACCGTGCGGTGGAGGATGAAACCGCAGCTTCAGCCGGCACGGTCTGCTCCCTCTCCCTGAGGGAGAGGGCTGGGGTGAGGGGGACGCGCAAACACGAAGCTACCCGGGGAAGAACCGTTGCTCCTGCAAGTATCAGGGCTTGGGCGCAGGGCAGTTGAAGTCGCCTTCCTGGCAATCGGACAGCGCCTGCAGTTCCTTGATCCGGTTGTCGGTCATGGCCTTCAGGCAATTGCTGTAGGCCATGGGGTAGCCCGAGCCGCCCTTGGCGCCGGCCGTCTCGAACTGGCAGCTGAGATCGCGGTAGTTCAGCCAGGCCTTCTGCGCGGCGGTCAGGGCCTTCCTCTGTCCGGCATCCAGGCGCTGGCGGTACTGCCCGTAGAGGTCGTTGAGGCGCTTGTCGCTGGCCTTGTAGGCGGCGCCGGTGCAGGCATTGATCTCGGCCTGGGTCTGGGCGTCGGCGCAGTCATCGGCAGCCTGGGCGGCAGCGGCAAAGGCCAGCAGGCTGGTGGACAGGAGCAGGGGAAGGGACAGAAACTTCATGGGGCGCGATCCGTTGTTTTGGATGGAACCACCACTCTAGACGCTTCGGCAATGAACCTGCGAGTCGGTGAAACGGCGGATAACGCCTGGGGCGTTATCCGCCCTACACGAACGACCGACTCCGGCGAATACGTAGGGCGAATAACCGCTTGCGGTTATCCGCCGTTACGTCGCCAGGCCCCATGCTAACAACATCAGCCGAGCAGCCTGGCCGCCATCCGCTCCAGCGCCTGGCGCTGGAAGGCGCGGAAGTCCGCGTCGGGCTGCTGGCCTTCGAGCATCGGCAGGAAGGGATCGACCACTTCGGTCCGCACGCCGGCCATTTCCTCGATCACCGCGTGGCCGCAGAACGGCACGTAGGCTTCCGCGTAGCCGCCTTCGTGAACTACCACCAGACGCCCTTCGCACAGGCGTTCGGCGGCGTCGCGCACGGCGGCGGTCATGAAGCGGAAGGTCTCGCTGTGGGCGAGCATGCGCGCCAGCGGGTCCACGCCGTTGGCGTCGAAGCCGCTGGCAACCACGATCAGCTCCGGCTGGAAGCGCTCCAGCGCCGGCACGATGAGGGTTTCCATGGCCACACGGTAGGCGTCGTCACCACTGCCCGGATACAGCGGCACGTTGAGGTTGTAGCCCTTGCCCGCGCCCTCGCCGATGTCGCCCACCGCACCGGTGCCGGTGGGGTAGCAGTCGGCCTGGTGGATCGACAGGGTCAGCACGTCGTCACGGCCGTAGAAGATCGCCTCGGTGCCGTTGCCGTGGTGCACGTCCCAGTCGAGCACCGCGACACGCTTGATACCGTGGCGCGCCTTGGCCGTCTCCACCGCCACGGCGATGTTCGCCAGGTAGCAGAAGCCCATGCCGCGATCCGGCAGGCAGTGGTGGCCCGGCGGACGGGACAGCGCGTAGGCGTTGTCCAGCTCGCCGCGCAGCACCGCATCCACAGCGGCGATGGTCAGGCCGGCGGACTGCCGGGCGATGTCATAGGTGCCATGGCTGACCATGGTCTCTTCGCCCATGTCGCCGTGGCCGACTTCGCTGTAGGCCTTGAAGCGCTCCAGGTAGCTGACCGGGTGCACCCGCAGCAGGTCTTCCTCGCTGGCCAGCGGCGCGCTGGACAGGTGCAGCTGAGCGCTCAGCCCGGAGACGTCCATCAGGCTTTTCAGGCGGCGCTTGCTCTCCGGCGACTCGGCGTGGCCGCCGCCCACCGGCGGCTGCAACCAGCCACCGACGGGAAGGATCAGCGCGTGCAGCCCGGTCGCGTGCCAGAAGCAGCGCTCGTCGAAGAAGAACCCGGTACGACGACTCATGCGCGAGCCGCCTTCAGGGCACGTTGGCGCTTGCGGCTGAACAGCCAGTAGACCGGCGAGACCACGCCCAGGCCGACGACCCAGGAGATGTCCGCACCGTTCATGGCCTGCGCGGCGGCGCCGGTATAGAGCGCGGTGGACATGAACGGAACCTGCACCAGGATGCCGAGGATGTAGCAGTTCACCGCGGTCCAGTTGAAGGTGCCGTAGATGCCGCCGTCACGACGGAAGAACGACAGCACGTCGTACTCGCCATGGGCGATCAGGTAGTAGTCGACCAGGTTGATCGCACTCCAGGGCACCAGCACGTAGAGCAGCAGCAGGATGAAGTTGGTGTAGTTGGCCATGAAGTTGTCCTGGCCGAGCAGGGCGATGGTCAGCGAACCGCCGAACAGCGCCAGGGCAATCACCGCGCGCCAGCCGGCCTTGGCCGACCAGGCGGGAATCAGCGTCTGGCCGACGGTGATGGCCGAGAGGGTGCCGCAGTACAGGTTCATCGAGTTGGTGGCGGCGATGCCGATGGAGAACACCGCGACCATGATGGCGCTGAAGCCGCCGGTCATCTCGATCAGGCCGGCGATGACGTCGCCCTCGCCCACCGACAGGCCGACCAGCACGCCCAGCAGCATCGGCAGGATCGAACCCAGGCAGCAGCCCCAGTAGCTCGACCAGAACGCGGTGCGCGAACCGGTGCCCTGCGGCATGTAGCGCGAGTAGTCGGACACGTAGGGCGCATACGCCAATTGCCACAGCGCGGCGATGGACAGCGCGCCGAGGAAGCCGGGGATGTTGTTCTCGTTGCGCTCAAGCAGGTCCGCCGGCAGGCCGTGGACGAACACCAGCCAGACGAAGCTGACCAGCAGCACAGCGCCGGACAGCCAGGACATCACGCGGGTGTAGCCGTGGATCAGGCGGTAGCCGAACACCGTGGCGATCACGCTGATCGCGCCCACCAGCAGGATGCCGGTGTTGGTGCCGATCACCTCGAAGCGCGCGTGCAGCGCCTGGCCGCCGAGCACCAGGTTCGAGGCGAAGAAGCCCAGGTACATGATCACCACCAGGGCGACCACCAGCAAGGAGCCGAAGGAGCCGAACTGGCCGCGGGTCTGCACCATCTGCGGTACGCCCAGCTGCGGGCCCTGGGCCGAGTGCAGGGCCATGAACACGCCACCCACCAGGTTGCCGAGTACCAGCGCCAGCACGGCGGCGAAGAACGGCAGCTTGAACACGGTGACCGCCAGGGCGCCGGTGACCACGGTCAGCAGCATGATGTTGCTGCCGAACCAGATGGTGAAGAGGTCGCGGGCGCGGCCGTGTCGTTCGTGTGCGGCGATGGGCTGGATGGTGCTCAGCTCCAGAGTCGTCGCCTGGTTTTGCGTCGTTGTCATTGTGTTTCTCACGCGTCGTTGGCAAGGCAGGCCCGGCGCGGACGCCGGGCTTGGATCAGGAAAGGATCAGCGGGCGGCCCAGGCGTTGAAGCGCTGCTCGAGCTCTTCGCCGTGGTCGACCCAGAAGGCCGCGTCCACCGAGCGGGCGCCTTCGAGGTTGGCCGGCGCGGTGGGCAGCGCGTCGCGCACGTCCGCCGGCAGCAGGTCCAGCGTGCCCTTGTGGACTGGGCCGTAGGGGATGTTCTCGGAGAAGGTCTTCTGGGTTTGCGGCTGGCTGGCGAAGGCGATGAACTTCTCGGCCAGCGCCTTGTTCGGCGTGCCCTTCACCACGGCCCAGTATTCCGGGTCATAGAGGCTGCCCGGCCAGACGATGCCCAGCTTCACGCCTTCCTTCTGCGCGGCGGCGATGCGGCCGTTGTAGGCGGCGCTCATCACCACGTCACCGGCGGCCAGCCACTGCGGCGGTTGCGCGCCGGCTTCCCACCACTGGATGTTGCCCTTGAGCTGGTCGAGCTTGGCGAAGGCGCGATCGACGCCTTCCTTGGTGCCGAGCACCTTGTAGAGATCTTCCTGTTTCACGCCGTCGGCCAGCAGGGCGATCTCCAGGGTGTACTTGGCGCCCTTGCGCAGGCCGCGCTTGCCCGGGTACTCGGCGGTGTTCCAGAAGTCGGCCCAGGATTGCGGGGCCTTGGTGACCTTGGCGCCGTTGTAGGCCATGACCATGGACCAGACATAGGTGGCCACGCCGCACTCGCTGAGGGTGCCGGGGACGAAGTTCTTCTCGTCGCCGATGGCCGCCGGGTCGATGCGCTCGAACAGGCCTTCCTCGCAGCCGCGCAGCAGCTCGGGGCTTTCCACCTCGACCACGTCCCAGGTGACCTTGCCGACATCGACCATGGCCTTCACCTTGGCCATCTCGCCGTTGTACTCGCCGGCGACGATCTTGCCGGCGCCGCTGGCCTCGAAGGGCTTGAAGTAGGCCTGCTCCTGGGCCGCCTTGGTGGCGCCGCCGAAGGAGATGACGGTGATGCTTTGGGGCTGTGCATTAACGCTGCCGACAGCGGCAGCAAGGGCACAGGTGATGGAGATGCGCGTGAGCAAGGACACTTTCATGGAACGACTCCCACAGCCGGATTGGCGTTGTTGTGTTGCTGGGCAGTACTCCCGGCCAGAAGCCGGACAAAAGGGTTCCATCGCGCGGGCGTCTTTGCGCTCGCGGCGTTGTTATTCGGTATTCGTGGAGCCTCAGGGTGGATAACGCTCGCGCGTTATCCACCCTGCAGTTGGCTCCGGCGCCTTACAGAACGCCGATTTCCTGGGCCGTGCGATCCACCGCGCGGCGGGTCTTGTCGACCAGCTCGTCGATCTCGGCACGGCCGGCGACCAGCGCCGGGGCCATGATCATGCGGCCAAGGGTGGAGCGGATGATCACGCCCTCCTCGAAGCCGATGGTGCGGCAGCGCCAGGCGATGTCGTTTTCATTGTCGAAGCGCTTGCGGGTGGCCTTGTCCTGGACGAATTGCAGCGCAGCGACAAAGCCGGTGCCCTGGATGTCGCCCACCAGCGGATGGTTGCCGAAGACTTCGCGCAGGCATTGCTGCAGGTAGGGGCCGGTGTCGCTCTTCACCGCATTCACCCAGCCCTCGTCACGCAGCGCACGCAGGTTGGCCACCGCCACCGCTGCCGCCACCGGGTGGCCGGAGTAGGTCAGGCCGTGGGCGAACACGCCGCCCTCTTCCACCAGCGCCTGGGCGATGCGCTTGCTCAGCACCAGGCCGCCCATGGGGATGTAGCCGCTGGTCAGGCCCTTGGCGATGGACAGGGTGTCGGGCTGGAAGCCGAAGTGCTGGTGGGCGAACCACTCGCCGGTACGGCCGAAGCCGCCGATCACTTCGTCGGCGCACAGCAGCACGTCGTACTGACGGCAGATGCGCTGGATTTCCGGCCAGTAGCTTTCCGGCGGGAAGATCATGCCGCCGGCGCCCTGGAAGGGTTCGGCGATGAAGCCGGCGACGTTGTCGGCGCCCAGTTCGAGGATCTTCTCTTCCAGCTGCAGGGCGCAGCGACGGCCGAACTCGGCCGGGGTCAGGTCGCCGCCGGCGGCGAAGAAGTAGGGTTCGTCGATGTGCGCGATGTCCGGGATCAGGCCGCCCATCTCGTGCATGAACTTCATGCCGCCCAGCGCGGTGGCTGCCAGGGTGGAGCCGTGGTAGCCGTTCCAGCGGCCGATCATGATCTTCTTCTGCGGCTTGCCTTCGATCTGCCAGAATCGACGCACGGTACGGATCAGCACCTCGTTGGCCTCGGAGCCGGAGTTGGTGTAGATCGCGTGGCTGTAGTGGTCAGGCAGCAGGCTGAAGAGGGTCTCGGAAAGCTCGATCACCGCCGGGTGGGTGGTGTGGAAGAACATGTTGTAGTACGGCAGCTCGTCCAGCTGGGCGGTGGCGGCGGCGGTCAGGTCCTTGCGGCCATAGCCCAGGTTGGTGCACCACAGGCCGGACATGCCGTCGATGTACTGGTTGCCATCGTTGTCCCAGAGGTGCAGGCCTTCGCCGCGCACCATCACGCGCGGGCCTTCGGCGTTCAGCGCCTTCTGGTCGAGGAAGGCATGGATGTGGTGGGCCGCGTCCGCTTTCTGGTATTCGCGGGTATCACGTGGCGCTCTCTTCGGGTCGGTCATCGACTTTCTCCTCTATCCCTCGGCGGTGCTCCGGCAGCCGGCCTGAGGGGTCTTCAGGGGATCGAGGGCGACGGACTTACCTAGGCAGTCTCACCGGCCGTCTCGAACGGTTCGGTTAGGAATTCGGGTGTTGCTCAGGCGCCGGGCGCGACCCCGGCGGCCTGTCTTTCATTCAGTCGCGCAGCTGGAACCAGGTGGTCTTGAGCTGCGTGTATTTATCGAAGGAATGCAGCGAGAGGTCGCGGCCGAAGCCCGACTGCTTGCCGCCACCGAATGGAATCGCCGGGTCCAGCGCGTCCACGGTGTTCACCGACACGGTGCCGGCGTTCAGCTTGCGCGCCACGCGGTGGGCGCGGTGCAGGTCGTCGCTCCACAGGGAGGCGGCGAGGCCGTAGATGCTGTCGTTGGCCAGGCGCACGGCTTCTTCTTCGCTGTCGAAGGGGATGACTGCAAGCACCGGGCCGAACACTTCGTCGCGGGCCAGGGACTGCTGCGGGCGCACGCCGGTGAAAATGGTCGGCTCGATGAAGTTGTCCGAGCCGTTGAAGCTCAGCTGGCGGCCACCGCAGGCGAGCTGCGCGCCGTCGCTCTGGGCGCGATCGATGCAGGCCATGATGCCGGCGGTCTGCTTGTTGTCGACGATGGAGCCAGCGCGGCTGGCCGGGTCCAGCGGGTCGCCCGGAGTCCAGTCGCGGGCCTTGGCGATCAGGCGCTCGACGAACTCGTCGTGGATCGAGCGCTCCACCAGCAGGCGTGAGTTGGCCGAGCAGACTTCGCCCTGGTTGAAGAAGATGCCGAAGGCGGCCTTCTCGGCGGCGAGGTCGAGGTCGCGGCAGTCGGCGAACACCAGATTCGGGCTCTTGCCGCCGCATTCCAGCCACACCTGCTTGAGGTTGGACTGCGCGGAATACTGCATGAAGTATTTGCCGACCTGGGTCGAACCGGTGAACACCAGGGCGTCCACGTCCGGGTGCAGGCCCAGCGCCTTGCCGGCGGCTTCACCCAGGCCCGGGACGACGTTCAGCACGCCTTCGGGGATGCCGGCTTCCAGCGCCAGCTCGGCCAGGCGCAGGGCGGAGAACGGCGACTGCTCGGCGGGCTTGAGCACCACGGAGTTGCCGGCGGCCAGCGCGGGCGCCAGCTTCCAGGCGGCCATGTCGAGGGGGAAGTTCCACGGCACCACGGCGCCGATCACGCCCAGCGGCGTACGGGTGATGGTGGCCAGGGCGTTCTGCGCGGTCGGGGCGACCTGGTCGTAGAGCTTGTCGAGGCTTTCGGCGTACCAGGAGAACACGCCAGCGGCGCCGGGGACGTCGATGTTCCAGGCGTCCATCACCGGCTTGCCCATGTTCAGGGTGTCGAGCAGGGCCAGCTCGTCGCGGTGGGCCATCATCAGCTCGGCGAGCTTCTGCAGCACGGCCTTGCGCTCACGCGGCGCCATGCGCGCCCACGGGCCGGTCTCGAAGGCCTGACGGGCAACGCGCACGGCGGCGTCGACTTCGGCTGCGCCACAGGCGGCGACATTGGCCAGCAGGCGATTGGTCGCCGGGTCGATGGCAGCGAAGGTCGCGCCATCCTGTGCAGTCACGCGGCGGCCGCCGATCAGCGCGCTGTCGATGAAAGTCTGCCGGTCAGCACGCTGCCGCCAATCGTTGAGCTCGTACACCAGGGCACTCCTGCTTCGCTCGCCCTCAAGGGACGTTGTTGTTCGAATGTGGATTGGATGGTCGCCCAAGGCCTTGCCAAGGAAAATTATTAAATTTGTCTTCGGGATATATGAAAAAGCTGGGCAGCCACGCACCGGCCCGGAGCATTGCGCACCATCACGGTGCGCGCCTGCGCACCGCTGCAGGGCCCGTATTCAGCGGGTGAGCGCGTCGTAAAGCTCGGGGCGACGGCACGGCAGGTAGGGGAAAGTGCCGGCCTGGCGGGCGCGCTGCTTCGGGTCCAGATCGACGATCAGCAGACTCTCCGCGGGCCCGGCGGCAGCCAGGCGCTCGCCATCCGGCGCGACGATGCAGGAGCCACCGAGGAAGGCCAGCCCGTCCTCTACGCCGCAGTGGTTGCAGTAGGCAACGAACAACTGGTTCTCCACCGCCCGTGCCGGGACTATCACCCCCGGCACCGCGCCGTATTCGGGCGTCAGCGCGGTGGGAATGAGGATCAGCCCGGCGCCGTTCAGTGCGTGGGTGCGCACCGCCTCGGGGTACTCCACATCGAAGCAGATCAGCAGGCCGATGCGCCAGCCGGCATAGTCGAACGGCGCTTCCAGCACATCGCCGGCGCTGAACACCTCGCGCTCCATGGCACCGAACAGGTGCGCCTTGCGGTAGTGGCCCAGCGCGCTGCCGGACGGGCCGATCACCTGCACCGAGTTGTACGGCTTGCCGCCCTGCGGATGGCGTTCGGCGTAGCCGTAGGCGATGGCCAGCCCGAAGCGCTGCGCCAGCTCGCCGATGCGCTGGGCAGACGGGCCGTCCGCCGCCTCGGCCAGCTCGTTCATCCGCTGCGGTACGTTGTAGCCGCCCAGCCACAGCTCGGGGCAGAGCAGCAGTTGCGCGCCGGCAGCAGCTGCGGCACCGGCCTGGCGCTCCAGCTGGTCGAGGTTGCCGGCGACATCGCCGGGGAGGCCGCAGGTCTGCCAAAGGGCCATGCGCATGAGCTTTACTCCAGGCTGCGTGTACGGGATTTGCAGGGCGCTTTCACGCGCTGCGCTGGAGTATGCCCGCGCCCGGAGGGTCGCAGCAGGCGGCCAAGGCCATGAAAAATGTGGTCCCCGGCGAGGAAAATCTTCGCCATGGGCCGCCCCCGCCGGCCGGCCCAACGCGGTATCTTGTATAAAAAAGCATCAACGAGGCGTGCAGTGGCTTCCTATACCTTGCGGCAATTGAAGTATTTCGTGACCACCGTGGAATGCGGCAGCGTGGCCGAGGCGTCGCGCAAGCTGTACATCGCGCAGCCGTCCATTTCCACGGCGATCAAGGGGCTGGAAGAGAGCTTCGGCGTGCAGCTGTTCATCCGCCACCACGCCCAGGGCGTGTCGCTCACCCCCAGCGGCGCGCGCTTCTACCGCAAGGCGCAGGAACTGCTGCGCATGGCCCACGAATTCGAGCAGAACGCCCTCGCCGACAACGACGTGGTGGCCGGGCAGATCGACATCGGCTGCTTCGAAACCGTCGCCCCGCTCTACCTGCCGCGCCTGATCTCGGGCTTCCGCGAGCGCTACCCCGGCGTGGAAATCCGCATCAGCGATGGCGAGCAGCAGGAGCTGGTGCAGGGCCTGACCGCCGGCCGCTTCGACCTGGCGCTGCTCTACGAGCACGACCTCGACGCCACCATCTCCACCGACCCGCTGATGCCCGCCCAGCGCCCCTACGCGCTGCTGCCGGAGAATCACCGCTTCGCCAAGCAGGACAAGGTCTCCCTGCGCGACCTGGTGCTGGAGCCGATGATCCTGCTGGACGTGCAGCCCAGCCGCACCTACTTCGTGCGCATCTTCGAGGAACTGGGACTGAACCCGCACATCGCCTTCAGCTCGCCGTCGATCGAGATGGTGCGCGGCATGGTCGGCCAGGGCTTCGGCTTCTCCCTGCTGGTCACTCGCCCGCATTCCGAGTGCACCTACGACGGCAAGAAGGTGGTGACGGTGGACGTCGCCGAAGAGGTCAGCACCTCCGGCCTGGTCGCCGCCTGGCTCAAGCGCGCCCAGCTGACCAAGCCGGCGCAGCTGTTCGTCGACTACGCGCGGGAGGAGTTGAGCGGGAAGCACTGAGGCGCGCTTTTCGTAGGAGCGAGCTTTCTCGCGAATCACTCAACCTCCTGCGCGATGGCCTGCCCTCACCCTAACCCTCTCCCAAGGGGAGAGGGGACAGTTCGGCAGGCTCTGAAAGCTCAGCGCTCGCCGGCTGACGCCACAAATGCCCCAACGCTGCGGACGGCTCCCTCTCCCTTCAGGGAGAGGGCTGGGGAGAGGGTCCATGCCCAAACACCCAACCCCTCCCGTCACTCCCCGTGCCCCGCGCCGACATCCGGGGTTACAATCTCGCCCCCAATCCGCAATGCCTTCCCGCCCCATGCTCATCTGGAAAGAGCGCGTGCAGCGCCTCATCACTCTCGTCCTCGGCCTGCTGCAGAAGTATCCGCGCGTCATCGCCCTGTTCGGCTTCTGCTCCGGCGTCTTCAGCTTCATCATGGTGGACCGCCACCGCGCCGGCTTTGCCCGCGCCATGGCCATCGTCATGCTGGTCAGCTGGATCTGGCTGATGCTGGAGAACCTGCTTACCGACCGCTTCAAACGCCGTTTCGGCTGGGAAGTGCCACCGGGCCTGCTGCGCTACGCGACCCAGCTGATCCACCAGGAAAGCCTGTTCTTCTGCCTGCCGTTCTTCTTCGTCACCACCACCTGGAACAGCGGCCAGGCCCTGTTCACCGGCGTGCTGACGCTGGCCGGACTGATGGCGATCACCGACCCGGTCTACTACAAGTGGCTGTCGGTGCGGCGCTGGACCTTCCTCGGCTACCACACCCTGACGCTGTTCGCGGTGCTGCTCACCGCGCTGCCGATCATCCTCCACCTGAGCACCCCGCAGAGCTACCAGGCGGCACTCGGCATCGCCGTGCTGCTGTCTTTCCCGAGCCTCGCGGTCACGGTGAAGATCCACAAATGGTGGCGCTGGTTCGCCCTCGTCGGCCTGACCCTGTCCATCGGCGCGGTGGGTTGGTTCGCCCGCGCCTGGGTGCCGCCGTCGACCCTGTGGATGACCGAAATGGCGGTGACCGAGAGCTTCGACAACGCCCAGCGCACCCCCGGCGACAGCCTGGAAACGGTCAGCGTTGCGCAGATCAAGAGTCAGGGCCTCTACGCCTACACCGCGATCAATGCCCCGCGCGGGCTGAACGAGCGCATCTACCATGCCTGGCGGCTGAACGGCCAGGAAGTGGACCGCATCGCCCTCGACATCAAGGGCGGCCGCGAGGCCGGCTACCGCGCCTGGACACACAAGCAGAACTTCCCCACCGACCCCAGCGGCAACTGGCAGGTGCAGGTGCTCACGGAAGCCGGGCAGGTGATCGGTACGCTCAGGTTCGAGGTCACGCCCTGACCACTCGGTCTCCTTGACCCGACTCGGCGCTTTCCCCTACAAGACCCTCTCCCCAGAACAAAAAGCGCCGAGAGAGTCATGACCGATACCGCCCTGCACCCGTTCGACCGCGCCGTGGCCCTGCAACCCGTGACCGGCCAGCCCAACCTCTACGAGGGTCATACCAGCCAGGACTACTGGAACATGGTCGGCCCCTTCGGCGGCGTCACCGCTGCGGTCCTGCTGCAGGGCGCACTGCGCCACCCGCAGCTGCTCGGCAGCCCGGTGTCGCTGACGGTGAACTACGCCGCAGCAGTCGTGGCCGGCGCCTTCCAGGTCGAAGCCGTGCCGGTGCGCACCAACCGCAGCACCCAGCACTGGCTGCTGCAACTGACCCAGGCCGATGAAGCCGGCGAGCAGCAGGTCACCACCACCGCCACCCTGGTCACCGCGCTGCGCCGCGAGACCTGGAGCCTGACCGACATCCCCGCGCCGGACCTCGCCCCGCCCAGCGACTTCGAGCCGATGAGCCCCGCCGCCAAGGGGGTGGCCTGGCCCAAGCAATATGAGATGCGCCCGGTCTCCGGCGCCTTCCCCACCCAATGGGACGGCAGCGGCGAGACCAGCCGCAGCCAGCTCTGGCTGCGCGACGCCCAGGACCGCCCGCTGGACTTCCTGTCCCTGGCGGCGATGAGTGACATCTTCTACCCGCGCATCTGGCTGCGCCGCGCCACCCCGGTGCCGGCCGGCACCGTGTCGATCACCACCTACTTCCACACCGACGCGGCGCAGATGGCCGAGGTCGGCACCGGCTACCTGCTGGGCGACGCCCGCGCCCAGGAATTCCGCAACGGCTTCTTCGACCAGAGCGCCCAGCTGTGGAGCCAGTCCGGCGCACTGCTGGCGACCAGCAACCAGGTGGTTTACTACAAGGAGTAAGCCGCTTCGCTCTTCGTAGGATGGCGTGGAGCGAAGCGATACCCACCAGTTCCTGCAACAGCGAGCGATGGGTATCGCAAGCTCCACCCATCCTACATAGGTGCTCACCCTCGCCCCTTCCCTGCGGCGAAAAGAGGCGCATGAAAAAGCCCGGCACATGGCCGGGCTTTTTGTTAGCGCTGAGAAGGCTCAGACCTTCTTCACGAACTCCGACTTCAGCTTCATCGCGCCGATGCCGTCGATCTTGCAGTCGATGTCGTGGTCGCCGTCCACCAGGCGGATGTTCTTCACCTTGGTGCCAACCTTCACCACCAGGGACGAGCCCTTGACCTTGAGGTCCTTGATCACGGTAACGGTGTCGCCGTCCTGCAGCAGGTTGCCGACCGAGTCCTTGATCACGCGGGCGTCGCCGTCGGCCTCGCCCGAGCCGTCGGCGGACCACTCGTGGGCGCACTCGGGGCAGACCAGCTGGGTGCCGTCTTCGTAGGTGTATTCGGAGTTGCATTGGGGGCAGGGCGGCAGCTGGCTCACGGCGATTCTCACACTGGAAACGGTAAAAGACCGCAGAGTATATAAGGTTTCTCCCGTCCCTGCCCGGCGACGAAGTTGGCAAGGGGCCAGCACCGTTACAAAAGCGTAAGAATCCATCGCTATAAAAGGCGGCCACTTCGATAAGAAAAAGGACGCCCGTACCATGCTGCACAAGCCCTCCCCGCTCGCGCTGAGCATCGCCTTGGTGCTGGCGAGCCTGGCCGCCGAAACCGCCCACGCCGTGCCGGTATCGCCCGTCATCAGCGACGCGCAGACCGGCAGCCGCACCCTGGCCAACCAGGACACCCTGACCGTCACCAGCACCGGCAGTCTGGTTACCAGCGGCAAGAGCATCGACCTCAAGGGCGCAACCACCGGCAGCGGCGTGGTCATCGACAACAGCGGCCTGATGCAGTCCACCACCGGCCGTGTGTTCGATACCTCTGGCAGCGACAGCACCACACGCTTCTACCAGATCATCAACCGCGAAGGCGGGCGCATCCTCGGCTACGACGACGCCATCCGCATGAACAACCCGTTCAGCGCCGGCAACGTGCTGGTCGACAACGCCGGCACCATCTATTCCGCCACCGGCCAGGCGCTGGACTTCGACAAGCTGCAGAGCAACGCCACCGTCACCCTGATCAACCGCGCCAGCGGCGTCATCCACAGCGATGGCAACGACGGCATCCGCCCCGGCGGCAACGCGACGATCACCAACTACGGCGAGATCAGCAGCTCGGACATGATCACCGCCGACACCAAGAACGACGGCATCGACTTCCAGGGCGCTTCGGGCGGCTACGTGGAAAACCACGGCCTCATCAGCGGCGGCCGCCACGGCATCACCACCGATGTCGGCGCCACCCTGATCAACTACGCCGACGGCGTGATCATCGGCCGCAATGGCTCGGGCTTCGGCTCCGACGGCGATGGCACCGTGATCAACTACGGGCGCATCACAGGCTCCTACAACGGGCTGGTTCCGGATGGCGACGGCGACGGTGTGGACATCGACTACACCGGCCACATCGAGAACCACGGCATCATCGAAGGCACCGGCGCCGCCGGCTCGAAAGACGGCTCGCCGAACGGCAGCGAAGGCATCGCCATGGGCGGTGGCACCATCATCAACTACGCCGGCGCGATCATCCGCAGCGTCGACCGCGGCATCCTGGTAGACGACGGCAACGGTAATAGTGGCTTCAGCTCCACCTACCTGGAAAACCACGGCACCATCACTGGCGAGAAGCTTTCCGGCGTGACCCTGTCCGGCGACCTCGACGACACCGTGATCAACGATGGTCTGATCCACGGCGGCAACGGCGTGGCCCTGGAAATGGGTGGCGGCAACGACAGCCTGGTGCTGCTCTCCGGCAGCCGCTTCGAAGGCCTGGTGGACGGCGGCAGCGGCCGCGACACCGTGACCCTCGACGACGCCGCTGGCGGCAGCTTCGGCAACAGCGCCAACTTCGAGTGGCTGGACGTGAAACAGGGCAGCTGGGCGCTCTCCAGCACCGACGATTTCAGCGAAGGCGGCGAAGTCTTCAGCGGCGCCAGCCTGAACAACACCGGCAGCCTCCTCGGCACCCTGCAGATCGACCAGGGCGCAACCTACTCGGGCAGCGGCAGCGTCGGCGGACTGAACGTCGCCGGCACCCTGGTCGCCTCACCGGCAACCGGCGCCGCCCATGTGACCGGCAACCTGAGCCTGCAGAGCGGCTCGACCCTGTCCTTCGGCGTGGAGCCCAGCGGCGCCCACGCCACCGTGCAGGTAGACGGCAGCACCCGCATCGACGGCTCGCATCTCGCCGTGCAGGCCGGCAGCGGCAACTGGCCGTGGCAGAGCAGCGTGCAGGTGATCAGCTCCACCGGCGGCGTCAGCGGCCAGTTCGCCGACGTGAAGAGCAACTTTGCCTTCCTCACCCCGACCCTGAGCTACAGCGCCAACAGCGTCGACCTGCAACTGACCCGCAACGACGTGCAGTTCGGCGACCTGGCCAGCAGCAGCAATGGCCGCAACGCCGCCTCCGCCCTGCAGAGCCAGAACGGTGGCGCGCTGTACAACTCGTTGATCACCAGCGACGCGAGCAACGCCACAGCCGCCCTGGAACAACTGGCCGGCGCCAGCAACGCCAGCCTGGCCGCCGCGACCATCGCCGGCAGCCAGCAGGTCGGCAGCGCCATGCTCAACGCCGTGCGCCAGCTGGGCAGCAGTAGCCTGCTGGCGGCCACCGAGAACAGTGACACACCGATGCTCGCCGCCACTGGCGTGCCCAGCGCAGCGCGCAACCTGAACGACCCGAACGCCGCCGGCCGCCTCTGGGTCCAGGGCATCGGCAGCCACGGCAAGCTCGACGAACACGACAACAGCGGCGACCTGCAACAGAACACCGGCGGCACCCTGCTCGGCGCCGACTGGGCGGTGACTCCGGACTGGCGCCTGGGCGTGCTCGGCGGCTACTCGCACACCGACCTGGACGGCAGCGGCGGCGTCTCCGGCGACATCGACAGCTGGCACCTGGGCGCCTACGCGCTGCACCAGAGCGGCCCGCTGGCGGTGCGTCTGGGCGCGGCCTATAGCAGCCATGACGGCGAGAGCAAACGCCGGGTCGAGTTCGACGGCTTCAGTGATCGTCCCAAGGGCGACTACGACGCCGACAGCTGGCAGGCGTTCGCCGAGACCGGCTACGCCATGGGCAACGGCCGCCTGAGCGCCGAGCCCTACGCACGCCTGGACTACCAGCGCTACGAGCGCGATTCGTACGACGAGAAGGGCGGCGCCGCCGCGCTGCACGTCGACTCCCAGGACCAGGACAACCTGAGCAGCACCCTCGGCCTGCGCATCGCCCGCCTCGACACCCTGAGCAACGGCATGAGCTTCACCCCGCGCCTGGGCCTGGGCTGGCGCCACACCTTCGGCGACATCGACAGCGAAACCCGCCAGTCCTTCCTCGCCGGCGGCGACGCCTTCAGCGTCCAGGGCACCGCGCTGGATCGCAACAGCCTGCTGCTGGACGTCGGCTTCGATGTCGGCGTCTCGGCGCGCAACACCGTCGGCATCGGATACAGCGGGCAGATGGGCAGCAACGCGCAGAACCACGCGCTGATCGCGCAGTGGCAGATGGCGTTCTGATCGCGATCCACTGACGAAAAAGCCCGGCGGAAGCCGGGCTTTTTAATGGGCGCTGTTACGACGAGAGATTCGGAAATTTCGCAGCCCGTCTCGGAGACTGACACATAGCCTCATCGTGCGCCGACGGCAAAGCTTGCCGCCCCGGTCAGCCGACCGGTATCCACCCAACCTCGATGAGTGAGCACTCCCATGAAAAAGCTTTGCATCCTGATCGCCACCTGCGCCGTTCTCGCCGCCTGTGACAAGCAAGAAGAACAAGCCTCGAAGACCGCCGTCCCCGCCGCCACCCAGCAGGAAACCAGGCCCGCGTCTCAGCCGGAAGCCAAGCCGGTAGAACAGGCTGCCCCCGCCGAACAAGCTGCCGCTCCGGCCGAACCGGCCGACAATCAGCAACAGTAAAGCGTCCGCCGCTCAGTACAGCAGCCAGCCGCCTCCGGGCGGCTGGCTGCTTTCAGGGCTGCAGCTGGCTGAGATAGGCAGCCAGTGAGGTGATGTCGTCATCGTTGAGTAGTGCCGCCACCGCCAGCATTGGCGAGTCCGCGCGGCTCGGGTCCTTGTCGCGGTAACGTTGCAGGGCATGGGTCAGGTAGGCCTGTGGCTGTCCGGCGATGCGCGGAAATCCATCGTGCCCCATGGCGTTGTTGCCGTGGCAGGTGACGCAGACGGTGGCGAATCGCTGGGCGCCCTGCTCCACCCGCACCGGGTCCGGCGCCGCTTCCGCGCGCGGCAGGACCTTCTGCTGGCTGAAGTAGTAGGCGATGTTGACCCGCTCGTTGAGGGTCAGCAGCTTGGCCGCCTGGTTCATGACGAAGTCGGTGCGCTGGCCGTCGACGTACTTCTCGAAGGCGTCGAAGAGGTACTGCGGGTTCTGCCCGGCCAGGTTGGGGATGTACTCGCGCTTGCTGTTGCCGTCCTTGCCGTGGCACTTGCTGCACAGCAGGATGCGCTCCTCGGCCGCCGCATAGGCCTGCTCGCGCTTGGCCGGGTCCTGCTCCAGCGCGGCGAGACGCTCCATCATCTCCGACGACTGACCCCATGCCTGGGCGCTCGCGCAAAGCAGCACCCACACCAGTACGACTCTCCCCATCGCCGAACCCCGTCAGTTTTCCCAGCGTCGACGCTAATGAGTTTCTGAAGGAAGTTTCCGACGCAGATCAAGCAAAGCGGTAAAACCAGCGGACAAAAAAAGGGGGAGCATCATGCTCCCCCGTGGGACTGAACCTTAAAGACCCGTCTGTCCTTGGTCAGCCTTCAATTTCAACCAGGATCTCACCGGGGTTGACCCGGTCGCCCTTGGCTACGTGGATGGCCTTCACGGTACCGGCGATGCCCGCCTGCACTTCGGTCTCCATCTTCATTGCTTCGGTGATCAGCACGGCCTGGCCGGCCTTCACGCTGTCGCCTTCCTTGACCAGCACGTCGACGATGTTGCCCGGCATGGTGGTGCTGACATGGCCCGGCTCGCTGGCCTGCTTGCGCTTGTTGCCGCCGCCGCCGATGAACTCGTTGAGCGGCTCGAACACCACCTCTTCGGGCATGCCATCCACCGACAGGTAGAAGTGGCGCTTGCCGTCGGTCTTCACGCCGACGCCGGTGATGTCCACGCGGTAGCTTTCGCCGTGCACGTCGACCACGAACTCGGTCGGTACGCCTTCACCGCCAGCAGCGGCGACGCCCTTGCCGTTGGGGATCGGCAGCAGCTCTTCGGGTTTCAAGGTACCGGCGGCACGCTCTTCGAGGAACTTGCGGCCGATGTCCGGGAACATGGCGAAGGTCAGCACGTCCTCTTCGGACTTGGCCAGGCTACCGATCTCTTCGCGCAGCTTGCTCAGCTCCGGCTTGAGCAGGTCGGCCGGGCGCACGTCGATCACTTCCTCGTTGCCGATGGCCTGGCGACGCAGGGTTTCGTCGATCTTGCCCGGCGCCTTGCCGTAGCGGCCCTGCAGGTAGAGCTTCACCTCGTTGGTGATGGTCTTGTAGCGCTCGCCGGCCAGGACGTTGAAGAACGCCTGGGTGCCGACGATCTGCGAGGTCGGGGTGACCAGGGGCGGGAAGCCGAGGTCGGCGCGCACCTTCGGGATCTCCGCAAGCACCTCGGCCATGCGGTTCAGCGCGCCCTGCTCCTTGAGCTGGTTGGCCAGGTTGGAAATCATCCCGCCCGGTACCTGGTTGACCTGGACGCGGGTATCCACGCCAGTGAACTCGCTCTCGAACTGGTGGTACTTCTTGCGCACGGCGTGGAAGTACATGCCGATTTCCTGGATCAGTTCCAGGTCGAGGCCGGTGTCGAACGGCGTGTCGCGCAGGGCGGCAACCATGGACTCGGTGCCCGGATGGCTGGTGCCCCAGGCCATGCTGGAGATGGCGGTGTCGATGCGGTCGGCGCCGTTTTCAACAGCCTTGAGCTGGCACATGCTGGCAACGCCGGCGGTGTCGTGGGAGTGGACGACCACATCCAGCGGCAACGCGTCCTTCAGCGCCTTGACCAGCTCGCCGGTGGCGTAGGGGGTCAGCAGGCCGGCCATGTCCTTGATGGCGATGGAATCCACGCCCATGTCGGCCATGGCTTTGCCCTGGGCAACGAAGGCATCGATGGTATGCACCGGGCTGGTGGTGTAGGCGATGGTGCCCTGGGCGTGCTTTCCGGCGGCCTTCACGGCCTCGATGGAAACACGCAGGTTTCGCACGTCGTTCATTGCGTCGAAGATGCGGAACACGTCGATGCCGTTGACCGCCGCCTTGGCGACGAAGGCACGCACCACGTCATCGCTGTAGTGGCGGTAACCCAGCAGGTTCTGTCCGCGCAGGAGCATCTGCAGGCGGGTGTTGGGCAGCGCGGCCTTGAGCTTGCGCAGGCGCTCCCACGGGTCTTCCTTGAGGAAGCGCACGCAGGCGTCGAAGGTGGCGCCGCCCCAGACTTCCAGCGACCAGTAGCCGACCTGGTCGAGCTTGTCGCAGATCGGCAGCATGTCTTCGGTGCGCATCCGGGTCGCCAGCAGCGACTGGTGAGCGTCGCGCAGGATGGTATCGGTGACGGTGACTTTCTTGGAAACGGTCATGTACGAATTCCTCACAGGCCAGCGTGGGCGGCAATGGCGGTAGCGATGGCGATGGCCAGGTGCGACGGGGTGCGCTTGATGGAGTACTGGGTCAGTTCCGGATGGCTTTCGACGAAGCTGGTATTGAACTGGCCATTACGGAATTCCGGGTTCTTGAGGATTTCCTGGTAGTAGGCGGCGGTGGTCTTCACGCCCTGCACGCGCATGTCGTCCAGCGCACGCAGGCCACGGTCCAGCGCCTCTTCCCAGGTCAGCGCCCAGACCACCAGCTTCAGGCACATCGAGTCGTAGTACGGCGGGATGGTGTAGCCGGTATAGATCGCCGTGTCGGTGCGCACGCCGGGGCCGCCGGGCGCGTAGTAGCGGGTGATCTTGCCGAAGGACGGCAGGAAGTTGTTCTTCGGGTCTTCGGCGTTGATCCGGAACTGCAGCGCGAAGCCACGGTGGATGATGTCTTCCTGCTTGACCGAGAGCGGCAGGCCGGAGGCCACGCGGATCTGCTCGCGGACGATATCGATGCCGGTGATTTCCTCGGTGATGGTGTGTTCCACCTGCACGCGGGTATTCATCTCCATGAAGTACACCTCGCCATCGGCGAGCAGGAACTCCACGGTGCCGGCGTTCTCGTAGCCCACGGCCTTGGCCGCGCGCACCGACAGGTCACCGATGTAGGCGCGCTGCTCGGGGGTGAGCTGCGGGCTGGGGGCGATCTCGATGAGCTTCTGGTTGCGGCGCTGGATCGAGCAGTCGCGCTCGAACAGGTGCACGGTGTTGCCGAAGGAGTCGGCGAGAATCTGCGCCTCGATGTGCTTGGGGTTGACGATGCACTTCTCGAGGAAGACTTCCGCGCTGCCGAAGGCCTTGGTGGCCTCGGAGATCACGCGGGGGAAGTTCTGCTCCAGCTCTTCGCGACTGTTGCAGCGGCGGATGCCGCGGCCGCCACCGCCGGAGGTGGCCTTGAGCATCACCGGGTAGCCGATGCGCTCGGCTTCGGAGAGGGCTTCGGCCAGGTCGGCGACGTTGCCTTCGGTGCCAGGGGTGCAGGGCACGCCAGCGGCGATCATGCTGCGGCGCGCTTCGGTCTTGTCGCCCATGCGGCGGATGACTTCAGCCGACGGGCCGATGAACTTGATCCCGCGCTCGGCGCAGATATCGGCCAGCTCGGCGTTCTCGGAGAGGAAGCCGTAGCCCGGGTGGAGGGCGTCGCAGCCGGTTTCCACCGCCAGGTTCACCAGGGCGCGGGGGTTCAGGTAACCCGCCAGCGGATCGGCGCCCAGGCTGTGGGCTTCGTCGGCGCGCTTGACGTGCAGGGCGTGACGGTCGGCATCGGAATAGACGGCCACCGAACGGATGCCCATCTCGGCGCAGGCGCGCACGATCCGGACTGCGATCTCCCCACGGTTGGCGATCAGGATTTTCTTGATCACTGCGGCTTTCCCTCGGCCCGGGCCTTTTGGACCCCGGCGTAAAAACCCATCGGCAGCCCCGGACACGGCAGCTGGATTCTCTTGTGGACACTTCTTGTAGGTATGGCTCGGCCGGAGCGGGTTCCGGCGTGTTTTTACCCTAGCGCGGGAGGGAGGATTAACCAAAATCAATAATTATTGGGGTAGCCATAAAGAATGCTTTATAGTTGAGCGGAAATGTCGCGATCAGGCCGTGTTCTATGCGTAAGTCATTGATGCGTATGACCCTTCGCCAGCTGCAGGTTTTTCGTGCGGTGTGCGAAAGCCGTTCCTACAGCCGCGCGGCGGAGGAAATGGCCCTGACCCAGCCGGCGGTCAGCCTGCAGATCCGCCAGCTGGAAGAACTGGTCGGGCAGCCGCTGTTCGAGTACATCGGCAAGAAGCTCTACCAGACCGACGCCGCCGACGCCTTGCTGCGCGCCACCACCGACATCTTCCAGCGCCTGGAAGTGCTGGACATGAACCTCTCCGACCTCAAGGGCTCGCTGCAGGGCCAGCTGCGCCTGGCGGTGGAATCCAGCGCCAAGTACATCACCCCGCACCTGTTCGCCGCCTTCCACGCGCAGCACCCGGACGTCAGCCTGAACCTCACGGTGGTCAACCGCGCCCAGGTGATCAAGCGCCTGTCGGACAACCGCGACGACCTGGTGATCATGTCCCTGGTGCCGCAGGACATGGCGCTGGAATTCCTGCCGTTCCTGAACAACCCCATTGTGGCCGTGGCGCCGCCGGACCATCCGCTGTGCAACGCCGCGAAGCTTTCGCTGAAGGACCTGGAACCCTACCCGCTGCTGATCCGCGAGCCCGGCTCGGGCACGCGCAAGGCCTGCGAGGAACATTTCCAGCAGAAGCGCGCGCACTTCCCGCAGACGCTGGAGTTCGCCTCGCTGGAGGGTTCACGCGAAGGGGTGCTGGCGGGTCTGGGACTGGCGCTGCTGCCGCGCCACGCGGTGAGCCGCGAACTGCAATCCGGGCTGCTGCACGAGCTGCCGGTGGAAGAACTGCCGCTCTACCGCAGCTGGTGTCTGGTGCACGCCCGCGGCAAGCGCCTGAGCCCGGTAGCCCAGGCGTTCGTCGCCTTCATCCGTGAAGAGCGGGCGCTGATCAGCCAGCTGGCCGAACGCTTCGCCGGCCCGCCTTCGCCGAAGTGAGGTAGGCGGCCGCGATCAGGTCGGGGTAATCGGAGGTTTCGAGGGCGAGGCGCTGGGCCTCCATACGGTCCTCGATGGCGCGACGGAACTGCATGCGGCGCTGGTCTTCGAGCTTGCGGCGGGTCTTGCTATCCACTTGGAGCTGGGTGTCGTCGATATGGCGGGGCATCTCGCATCTCCCAAGGCCTAAGGGCTGGAGACGCCAGCATGCTGACGGCGGATGACCGTTTGACGACGCGAGGGTGAAGCGCCGGTGACGCCGACGGGCGGTCGGCGACACCGTCAGGGATGAATCAGGACGCCTCTTCCGGGCGCTCCTCGTGGTTCTTCACCACCTTCGGCGACAGGCGCAGGCTGCGCAGGCTGCGCTTCACGCTCTTGAGGTGATTCACCAGGTCCGGGCCACGGGCCATGGCCACGCCCATTGCCAGCACGTCGATCACCACCAGGTGGGCGATACGCGAGGTCAGCGGGGTGTAGATATCAGTGTCTTCGTGCACGTCCACCGCCAGGTTCACCGTGGCCAGGTCCGCCAGCGGGGTCTGGCTGGGGCACAGGGTGATCAGCGTGGCGCCGGCTTCGCGCACCAGGTTGGCGGTCACCAGCAGGTCCTTGGAGCGGCCGGACTGGGAGATGCAGATCGCCACGTCCGAGGGCTTCAGGGTCACCGCCGACATGGCCTGCATGTGCGGATCGGAGTAAGCCGCCGCCGACAGCAGCAGGCGGAAGAACTTGTGCTGGGCGTCCGCCGCCACCGCGCCGGAGGCGCCGAAGCCATAGAACTCGACGCGCTGGGCATGGGCGATGGCCGCGATGGCGCGCTCCAGGGCGTGGGTGTCGAGGTTCTCGCGCACTTCCATCAGCGAGTGCAGGGTGGTGTCGAAGATCTTCAGGCTGAAGTCCGCCACCGAGTCGCTCTCGTTGATCGAGAACTGGCCGAAACTGGCGCCGGCGGCCAGGCTCTGCGCCAGCTTCAGCTTGAGGTCCTGGAAGCCGCTGCAGCCGATGGCGCGACAGAAGCGCACGATGGTCGGCTCGCTGACGCCGACGCTATGGGCGAGGTCCGCCATGGAGCTGTGCATGACCGATGCAGGGTCCTGCATCACGTGATCGGCAACCTTGAGCTCCGACTTGCGGAGCAGATGACGCGACTGGGCAATGTGCTGCAAAAGGTTCACAGGGATAGGCTCGGTGATAGTTGTCTGAAATTTATGTAGTCTTGTTGTAGTTATACTACAAAACTAACCGCCACGCCCAGGGAATAAGTCTTGAATACGCCCGCCAGCCTTAGTCTTCCCAGCTCCTGCGACATTCTGGTGTTCGGCGGCAGCGGTGACCTGGCGCTGCACAAGCTGCTGCCGGCGCTCTACCACCTGCACCGGGAGAATCGCCTGCCGGCCGACACGCGGATCTTCGCCCTCGCCCGCAGCCAGCGCGACAACGCCGCCTACCTCGCCCTGGCCGAACGCAACTGCCGCGCCCAGGTGGCGCGCAGCGACTTTTCCGCCGAGGCCTGGCGCAGTTTCGCCCAGCGCCTGGAATACGTGGCGATGGACGCCTCCCAGAGCGCCGACTTCGGTCGCGTGGCCAAGGCCCTCAAACGCACGGAGGGCCGGGTGCTGGTGCACTACCTGGCCACCGCACCGAGCCTGTTCGCGCCGATTGCGCAGAACCTGAAGATTGCCGGTCTCGCCGGGCCGCTGGCGCGCATCGTGCTGGAAAAGCCGTTGGGGCATTCGCTGGAATCGGCGGTGGCGATCAACCAGGCCATCGGCGAAGTATTCGACGAATCGCGGGTGTTCCGCATCGATCACTACCTGGGCAAGGAAACCGTGCAGAACCTGATGGCCCTGCGCTTTGCCAACACCCTGTTCGAGCCGGTGTGGCGCAACGGGCACATCGACCACGTGCAGATCACCGTCAGCGAAACCCTGGGCGTGGAGAACCGCGGCAGCTACTACGACCATGCCGGGGCCATGCGTGACATGGTGCAGAACCACCTGCTGCAACTGCTCTGCCTGGTGACCATGGAGGCGCCGGTGCGCTTCGACGCCGAGGCGGTGCGCAACGAGAAGGTGAAGATTCTCCAGGCGCTCCGGCCGATTTCCGGGCAGGACGTGCAGGACAAGACCGTGCGCGGCCAGTACACCGCCGGGCACATCGGCGGGCAGGAAGTGCCGGCCTACTGGTTCGAGAAAAATGTCGACAACGACAGCGATACCGAGACTTTCGTCGCCGTTCAGGCCGAGATCGACAACTGGCGCTGGGGCGGCGTGCCGTTCTACCTGCGCACCGGCAAGCGCATGGCGAAGAAGTGCTCGGAGATCGTCATCCAGTTCAAGCCGGTGCCCAACAGCCTGATCGGCAGCGGCGCCGGCGCGGCCAACCGCCTGTGGATAAGACTGCAGCCGGAGGAGCGCATCAGCGTGCAGCTGATGGCCAAGGCCCCCGGCAAGGGCATGCAGCTGGAGCCGGTGGAACTCGACCTCAACCTCGCCCAGGCCTTCAGCACCAACAAGCGCCGCTGGGACGCCTACGAACGCCTGCTGCTGGACGTGATCGAGGGCGACTCGACGCTGTTCATGCGCCGCGACGAAGTGGAAGCGGCCTGGAGCTGGGTCGACCCGATCATCAAGGGCTGGCACGAGCACTACCTGAGCCCGCGCCCCTACCCCGCCGGCAGCAACGGGCCGGAACAGGCGCAGACGCTGCTGGAGCTGCAGGGCCGTAAATGGCTGGAGTAATGCGCCAAGCCGATTTCGCCGGATGAACGCCGTGTAGGATGGCGTGGAGCGAAGCGATACCCATCAGTTCCGCGCGCCGACAGCATGGGTATCGCTGCGCTCCACCCATCCTACGAAGAGCAGGACGGACATAACGGACTTAGCATCCGTTGACCTCGCTCAGCACGCGCAGCCCGCGGATTTCCTAGAGTGGCGGCCTTTTTCCCACTACCCGCTGCGCCGCCATGTCCCCCACCCCGTTTTCCCCCGAACTGCTCTGCCCCGCCGGCTCGCTGAAGAGCCTGCGCCACGCCTTCGCCTATGGCGCCGATGCCGTCTACGCCGGCCAGCCGCGCTACAGCCTGCGGGTACGCAACAACGAGTTCGACCACGCCAACCTCGCCACCGGCATCCACGAGGCCCACGCCCAGGGCAAGCGCCTGTACGTGGTGGTCAACATCGCCCCGCACAACGCCAAGCTGAAGACCTTCCTGCAGGACGTGGAGTCGGTGATCGCCCTCGGGCCGGATGCGCTTATCATGTCAGATCCCGGCCTGATCATGCTGGTTCGCCAGCATTTCCCCGAGGTTGACATCCATCTCTCGGTTCAGGCCAACGCGGTGAACTGGGCCAGCGTGGAGTTCTGGCGCCAGCAGGGGCTCAAGCGGGTGATCCTGTCCCGCGAGCTATCGCTGGAGGAAATCGGCGAGATCCGCGAGCGCGTGCCGGGGATGGAGCTGGAAGTCTTTGTCCACGGCGCGCTGTGCATGGCCTATTCCGGGCGCTGCCTGCTGTCGGGCTACATCAACCGCCGCGACCCCAACCAGGGCACCTGCACCAACGCCTGCCGCTGGGAATACCAGACCCACGCCGCCCATGAGGACGAGCTGGGCCACGCAGTGCGCAACGTCCAACCGACCCTGGGCATCGGCGCGCCGACGAAGGAAATCGTCCTGCTCGAAGAAGCCAACCGCCCCGGCGAGCTGATGGAGGCCTACGAGGACGAGCACGGCACCTACATCATGAACTCCAAGGACCTGCGCGCCATCCAGCACGTGCAACGTTTGACGCAGATGGGCGTGCATTCGCTGAAGATCGAGGGCCGGACCAAGTCCCACTACTACGTCGCGCGCACTGCCCAGGCCTACCGCAAGGCCATCGACGATGCCGTCGCCGGGCGCGCCTTCGACCTCGGCCTGATGGACACCCTGGAGTCCCTCGCCCACCGCGGCTACACCGAGGGCTTCCTGCGCCGCCATGTGCACGACGAATACCAGAACTACCAGTACGGCCACTCCCTCTCCGAGCGCCAGCAGTTCGTCGGCGAGTTCACCGGCGAGCGCCGAAATGGCCTGGCCGAGGTGCGGGTGAAGAACCGCTTCGAAGTGGGCGACAGCGTCGAACTGATGACCCCGGCGGGCAACCGCACTTTCCGCCTGCATGCGCTGGAGAACAACCGCGGCGAATCCACCGGCGTCGCGCCCGGTGACGGGCATGTGGTCTACCTTCCGCTGCCCGAGGAGCTGGACCTGCAATATGCCTTGCTGATGCGCAACCTGAAGGGCGGCAGTACCCGCGATGCGCGGGAGCCAGCGGCAGCCGGCGGTTGCGGGAGCGATTGCGGAAAGTGCGGGTGTGGCGGGAACTGACTGACCGCAGGAGTCTCCCTGTCGGAGCGGGCCATACCCGCGATCACGGATAACGCCCGAGGCGTTATGCGCCCTACGCTGCTACCGGAAAGCGCCCGTCCTGCGAAGAGCCCTCCAGGCTGGGTCCCAACGGGCTCAAGGGTTCTGCAGGAACACCACATACCCCCTGAACCACCGGCTCTTCGCCAGGTAGGCCGGTGCCTGCCATTCCCCGTATTGCGCCAGTCCGATGCGGAAGGGCAGTTGCAGGCGCGCCACGCGCGGCAGGTAAGCCTGGTAGTTGGGGATGGTCTGGCGCCCCTGGTAGGTCTGCACCACCACTTCGTCCACCACGCCGGCCAGGCGGTTGATGGTCTCCGGCGCGGCGTTGCTGCCCCAGTCCATCAGCCCGGTGATGCTCAGCTTGCAGCCCGCAGGCAGACGCGTGCGCAGATCCTGGAGGAAGTCGACGTACTCGTTCAGGTAGCGCGTGCGCGCATCGAAGTCGATCTGCACGCCGACCACCGGATTGCCGGCAGCACGCCAGCGGCGCAGTTGCGAGAGCAGGGTGCGGTAGATGTCTTCGTTCCAGCGCAGGGTGTGGGCGCGGTAGACCACCCACACCTCGCCCTGCTTCAGGCGCGGGATGGCAATGCCCTGGGCAATCAGCCGGGCGCGACCATCGCTATGGCGCGGCGCGCTGACCTGCCCCTGCAGGACGTAGAGAGTGCGTGCCTGGGCCAGCACCGGCTGGGGTGCGACGCCGCTCCAGAGCCAGAAGGCATTGTGGTCCGCGGCGTCCACGCCGGCCGCCGGGGCGTTGCCCGCGAGCAACGCCAGCGCCAGGGCCAGCACGCGCCGCACGGGGCTTACCAGTAGTACTTCAGGGACTTCGCCCAGGGCGTGGCGGAGTACTGGCCCTTGAGGGTGCGGAACCACTGCTTGCGCTGCGACGGAGCGATGTCCTGGCTGCCGCAACCGTTGTAGCCGCTGGGCGCGAAGCAGTTGATGGCGCGGAACAGCGCGTAGGCGCGGTCCTCTTCCAGCGCCTGCTTGTCGGCGATGACCTTGAGGTAGCCGTCCATGCGCGAATAGGGCATGCCGGGGAACAGCGATTCGCCGCCGCCCAGCTCGCGCTCGCTGGGCTGGGTATCCAGCGGGAAGCCGTCCAGGCCGTTGCGCAGGATGAACTCGCCGAGGCAGTTCAGCGCCTTGGGCGGCTGCGGGTTCTGCAGCAGATCACGCGCAACGTCGACGATGGCCGGGCATTCGTAGCCGCTGTCGTTCTTGCCGCCCGGCCACTGGAACAGCGACAGCGGCATGCTGCCGTAGAGGTAGCCGATGCTGGCGCCCAGCGGCTTGCCGCTGCCGTCGGTGGGCAACAGCGCGAGGTCGTCGATATAGGCCTGGTACTGGCCGTGCAGCAGGTCCTTGTAGAGCAGCGCGAACAGCGCGGTGTCGCGCTCCTCCACCGAGATGCTGGTGGATTTGGCCTGCTGGCGCAGCAGGTCGGGACCGGCGACATGGCGCAGGAGAATCTCGCGGATGATCGGCGTATGCACCGGCGAGCCTTCGGCGAAGACCTTCACCAGGCGGTCGCTGCGCTCGTAGTTGAAAGCCAGCGCCAGCTCCAGCTGCTCGCGCTGCAGCGGTTGCTCGGCGAGCGGCAGCAGGCGCAGCCAGAGCTTCTCGGCGGCGATCCAGTCGTTACCGGCTTCCAGGGCGAAACCCCGCAGGGTCTGCTGGCTGAAGGCAAGGTAATCGAGCTTCGCCGGCAGCTCCGCGGGTAAGGACTTCAGCGCCTCGGCGGGCTTTTCCTCGACGTACAGCAGGAAGGCTGCCGTCAGGTAGTCGTGCAGGCCGGGGTACCTGGCGAACAGGTCCTTCTGCGCGGCCAGGCCAGCGCCGTCGAGGGCGCGGGGCTCGTTGGGCTCGTGGTGGCGCATCTGCATCAGGTCGAGCACCGCCAGCAGGCGCGCGTCGCGCACGTCGGCCGGATGAGCGGTGACCAGCAGCTTGTTGTCGACTTCCTGAACCAGCTGGGCGAGATCGTCGGCATCTTCGCGGGCGAACAGTGCGGCGTACTCGCCGGCCAGTCGGCTTTCATCGCTCATCAGCCAGTAGACGCGGCGCGTCAGGCCCTTGGCCGAAGCGCTGTACCGGCCCTGTGCATAAGCCTTGAGGTAGTCGCCCAGCGCGGTGTCGGCCTGGGCGAGGATTTTCTTGTCGACCTTGCGCAGGTCCGGGTAGCCCATCTCGTCGAAGGCGTTCTGCTGCGCCTGGTTGAGCAGGGCACGGGCGACCATGTAGCGCGAGGTTTCCTTCAGCCAGGGCTGGTCGCTTTCCCGCAGGGCGCGGAAGGATTTCAGCGCGTCGCCGAAACGCCCGCTGTAGAAGTCCGCGGCGCCCTTGAGGTAGCTGCGGTAGGCCAAGGCCTGCGCACTCTGCAGGTCACCCGGCAGCAGCACGCTGAGCTGGGTTTCGTCCCACTGGCAGGCGCCCAGCAGGGTCAGGCGCGCGCGGGCGAGGCCCTGCCGTTCGCCGGCGGAAAGGCTGTCGACCAGCAACAGCTGGCTGAGGAAATCCTGGGCGGTGCCCGCGTTGTTGCTGCGGCAGCGACTGCCTTCGCCGCTGGCGAAGCTGTCCGCGGAGGGCTGCACGGCATCCGCCGGCAGGCCGATGCGCGCGGCGAGGTCGGCCAGCGGTGCGGTGCTGGCAGCGCTGGCGCTGTCGGTCGAATCCCCTGGCGCGGCACCTTCCAGCCAGCGCGCCAGCGGGAACGGCACCTGGCCGTAGCCCAGCTGCTGCTCGTCGTCGGTCAGCGCGCGATTGGGAATGCTGGCCTGGCCGGCGTCGGCCAGCAGCAGTTGCAGGTTGACCCGGCTGTCGTTGCCCGGGCTGAGGAACGGCAAGCTGTTGCACACGTCCAGCGAGTCGCGCTTGAGGTTCCAGCTCGGGTAGCAGGAGTCGTCACTGCTCGCGCGCGCTTCCTGCACGCCAAGGCAGCCGGTGATCAGGGCCAGCAGGGTCAGTCCGTACAGACGCATGAATGATCCTTGTCCGTTGCAGCCCGCACGCCGGGCCTGAATTCAGAGCAGGAAGAATCTTACCTCGCCGCGCCCGGTCTTGCCCGCCTGCATGGGTACAAGACTGTAAACGCGATCTACCGCACAGCAGAGCCTGCGACACGTTGTCCAGCTGATTCCTTCTTTGTTCCGGCTCAAAGAAGGAATCTGCCGACCGGGTATTTCTGTAGCCAACGACAGTTCGTCGATTACGGAGAGTTACCCATGTTTGATCAGGAAGAGATTTCGCTTTCCCGCCGCACCCTGCTGGCCGGCGCCGTGGTACTGGGCGTTACCGGCAGCATGCTCGGCAGCGGCAAGGCCATGGCCGACGGGGAGGCAGCGCCGAAGAACATGGGGCCGGCCGCGGACCTCTCGAAGCTGGAGCACGTCCAGATCGAACTGGTCGCTCCGCCCTTCGTCCATGCCCACGAGCAACGTGCAAAGGGCAAGCCCAAGGTCGTGCAGTTCCGCATGGTGATCGAGGAGAAGAAGCTGGTCATCGACGACGATGGCACCGAGATCCACGCCATGACCTTCAACGGCTCGGTGCCCGGGCCAATGATGGTGGTGCACCAGGACGACTACCTGGAGCTCACCCTGGTGAACCCGGCAACCAACACCCTGACCCACAACATCGACTTCCATGCCTCCACCGGCGCCCTGGGTGGCGGCGCGCTGACCATCATCCAGCCCGGCGAGGAAGTGAAGCTGCGTTTTCGCGCGACCCGCCCCGGCGTGTTCGTCTACCACTGCGCTCCAGGCGGCGCGATGATCCCGTGGCACGTGGTCTCGGGGATGAACGGCGCGATCATGGTGCTGCCGCGCGACGGCCTGAAGGACCGCGAAGGCAAGTCCCTGAAGTACGACAAGGTGGTCTATATCGGCGAACAGGACTACTACGTCCCGCGCGACAAGGACGGCAACTTCAAGCGCTATGGCACGCCGATGGAAAGCTACAACGACATGCAGGAAGTCATGAAGGGGCTGATCCCCAGCCACATCGTGTTCAACGGCAAGGTCGGCGCCCTCACCGGCAAGAACGCGCTCAAGGCCAACGTCGGCGAAACCGTGCTGATCGTCCACTCCCAGGCCAACCGCGATACTCGCCCGCACCTCATCGGCGGCCATGGCGACCACGTCTGGGCCACCGGCAAGTTCCACAACCCGCCGGAGGAAGACCTGGAAACCTGGTTCATTCCGGGCGGTGCGGCCGGCGCTGCGCTGTACACCTTCCTGCAGCCGGGCCTGTACACCTACCTCAACCACAACCTCATCGAGGCTGTGCTGCTGGGCGCCGCGGCGCACATCCAGGTCGAAGGCCAATGGAACAACGACCTGATGAGCCAGATCCAGCCGCCGACTGCGATCAAGTAAGCCCCGAGGCCGGCCCCTCCCGGGCCGGCCCTTACCCAGTAAACGATACGGGCGACCGGGCCAACCATGCGCAAGACCCTCCTGATCGGCGTCCCCGTCGCACTGCTGCTGGGCGGGGCCTTCCTCCTGCTACGGCCGCAGTACGCGCCGGAACTCGCGCCGCAAACCGTGAGACTCGAACCCCGCGACTTCGACTTTCGCCCGGCGGGCGACTACTGGCTGGAGAAACAGGCAGTGGATGCGCCGTCGCAGCGTGAACACCTCACCCCGCGCTTTGAAGTCATGAAATTCCAGGTCAGCCAGGGCGAATACGCCCGCTGCGTCGCCGAGGGCGATTGCCTGGCACTGGACAACAGCACTCCCCGCGACGACCTGCCGCTGACCGGCGCCAGCCTGCTGGACGCGCAGCTGTACGCCGACTGGCTGTCGCGGCGCACCGGCCAGCAGTGGCGGCTGCCCACCGACCGCGAGTGGGCCTTCTTCGCCGGTACGCGCTGGGCCGACGATGCCCTGCGCATCGAAGACGACGATGGCAGCAACCCCGCCCGGCGCTGGCTGGCGCGCTATCGTCTGGAAGCGGAAACCCGCACCAGCGCCTCGGCGCTGCCCCAGGCGCGCGGCAACCACGGGCTGAACGAGTACGGCGTGGCCGACCTGGGCGGCAACGTCTGGGAATGGACCCAGAGCTGCCACCAGCGGGTCAACCTCGACGCCCAGGGCGCCCAGACCCACCGCGCCGAGTACTGCTCGATCCGCATCGCCGAAGGGCGTCACCGCGCGGCGATCAACGATTTCGTCCGCGATGCCCGCGGCGGCGGCTGCAGCGCCGGCCAGCCACCGGACAACCTCGGCTTCCGCCTGGTCAGAGACATCCCTTGATTCCCCTCAAGTTTCGCCGCAGCGCTTAACCGTTATGCTGCGGCGAACCGACGGGAATCATTGCCGTGACCGCTGATATCTCGCTGAACCGCGCCTGGCTGGGCAGCTTGCCGCCATTTGCCAACAGCAGCCGCGAGGAACAGGACGACATCCTCCGCCAGGCCAGCATCCTGCGCCTGAACAGCGGCGTGGCCGTGTTCGAGCAAGGCTCGCCGGCAACCAGCTTCTACCTGCTGGTGCACGGCCGGCTGAAAGCCACCCAGCTCACCGGCGACGGCCAGCGCGTGCTGGTGCGCGTGGTCAATCCGGGCGATCTGTTCGGCTTCGTCCGCGCCCTCGGCCGGCGCGACTACCCCGCGACCGCCACGGCCAGCCAGGACAGCCTGGTCCTGGCCTGGCCCACCGGCCAGTGGGAACCCCTGCTCGCCCGCCACCCCGGCTTCGCCCTGAACACCGTGCAGGCCATCGGCGAGCGCCTGCAGGAAGCCCACGTGCGCTTCTGCGAGCTGGCCACCGAAGAGGTCGAACGGCGCGTCGCCCACACCGTGTTGCGCCTGGTGCAGCAGTCCGGCCGACCGGAGGCCGACGGCATCCGCATCGATTTCCCGGTCACCCGCCAGGACATCGCCGAGATGACCGGCACCACCCTGCACACCGTCTCGCGCATCCTCAGCGCCTGGGAAGACCGCGGCCTGGTGATCGGAGGCCGGCAGAAGCTGCTGGTTTGCGACCCGCAGCAACTGATGCGGGTCGCTGGCGGCGACGAGCGGGAAGTAGCGCACGAGGACGCTTGACTGCAATCAAGGAGACCGACGCGCCGCTTTCCCTAGACTCACCAGCACCGCCACGACGACTGCGGCCGCCGTGCCCCACGCCACCCGAGGCCCGCCATGAACGACAACCTCACCGAGCGCACCCTGAGCGACCTGGCCTTCAGCCTGCCGGGCAGCTCCGCGCTGTTCCACGACTACAAACTCGACTTCTGCTGCGCCGGCCAGCGCAGCCTGGGCGAAGCCGCCAGCGAACAGGGCCTCGACGCCCAGCGCATCGCCGCCGAACTGCAATCGCTGCCGCCTGCCAACGACCAGACCGACTGGCGCCTGACCAGCAACGACCAGCTGATCGACCACATCCTCGAGCGCTACCACAAGGTCCACCGCGAGCAATTGCCGGCGCTGATCCCGCTGGCCGAGCGCGTCGAGAAGACCCATGCCGCGCATCCGCAATGCCCCGCCGGGCTGACCGCGCACCTGAAGAAGATGCAGGAAGAGCTGGAATGGCACATGTGCAAGGAGGAAAGCGTGCTGTTCCCCTGGCTGCGCCAGGGCATCCCGCTGACCCACGTGCAGGGCCCGATCGGCGTGATGCGTCATGAGCACGACGAACACTCGCAATCCCTCGCCGCGCTGGCCGACCTGACCGACGACCTCACCGTGCCGGCGGACGGCTGCAACAGCTGGCGCCGGCTCTACAGCGGCCTGGAAGAGCTGCGTCGCGACCTGATGCAGCACATCCACCTGGAGAACAACCTGCTGTTCCTGGGCGCCAACCACCCGGCCTGAGTGCCGGACCGGGAGCCAGGAGGGCGACCAGTGACAGCTTGTCTCACCACGCTGCCCAGCGGCATCGCGCATACTGGCGGGATTGTCCCCGCCCAGGAGCGCTCCGCCATGCTCGCGCATCGCGTCCACCACCAGATTCTGTGCGGCCACCATCTGTTCAACGTACTCAACGAAGAACAGCTGGAGCAGCTGCTCGCCACCAGCACGCTGCTCAACCTGGAGAAAGGCGACAAGCTGTTCCTCCAGGGCGAGCCGGCCCACTCCTTCTACTTCGTGATTTCCGGTGCGGTGAAGATCTACCGCCTGACGCCGGAGGGACAGGAAAAGGTGCTGGAGGTCGTCGGCAGCCGGCAGACCTTCGCCGAAGCCATGATGCTGATGGACACCTCAGACTACGTGGCCTCGGCCCAGGCGCTGGAGCCCACGCAGGTCTACCGCTTCGCCAACCGCACCTACATGGAGCTGCTGCACAGCAACCCGCAGCTGCCCTTCTCCCTGCTCGCCACCCTCTGCGTGCGCCTGCACCGGCGGATCAACGAGATCGAGACGCTGTCGCTGAAGAACTCCACCCACCGCGTGGTGCGCTACCTGATCACCCAGCTCAACCGCCATGGCAACCAGGACGGCCGCTTCGAACTGCCGATGGCCAAGCAGCTGGTGGCCGGGCACCTGTCGATCCAGCCGGAAACCTTCTCCCGCGTGCTGCGGCGCCTGATCGACGAGCACATCATCGACCTCAACGGTCGCACCGTGCAGGTACTCGACGTATCGCGGCTGGAACAGTTCGAGTAAGCCATGCGCCAGTGCCTGTACTGCCAGCACGAGAGCCCCGAGGACGCGGCGGACTGCCCGCAGTGCGGGATGCCCCTGCCGGTGGACCAGGAGCTGGCGAAGCAGCGCAGGCTGCGGCGCTTCGCCTGGTACTGCGTCATCCTCGCGGTGTTCTGCGGGGTGATGATGGTGTGGTTGCCGCGCTGATTCCCGCTTTCCGCCGCTACCTGTGAACGCACTGCAGGGCGCATAGTGCCCCAGGCGTTATCCGCCATGGCGGATGAAGCGTTCCGCTTCATTCGCCCTACGTTTCGCCGCCAGACCGAACACCCGCACCGAACTGCTTTTGGTAGGAGCTGGCTTGCTCGCGAACAGGCTCCGCTTGGGGTTCCGTTCGCGAGCAAGAACCAGGCGTCCCCCTCGCTCCTACAGACGACGCTCAGCCCTGCCGGCGGGTGAGCTGCCGGTAGAGCTGCGGCAACTGCACCGGTAGCTGCGCCGGATCGTTGATCAACAGATAGCCCTGGCTGCCGAACAGGTGCGGCAGGTAGTCGGCCGCCTCGCGGTCGATGGTGATGCAGAACGGCACCAGCCCCGCGCGACGGGCTTCCAGCACCGCCTGGCGGGTGTCCTCGACGCCGTAGCGCCCCTCGTACAGATCCAGGTCATTGGGCTTGCCGTCGGTGAGGATCAGCAGCACCCGCTGGCGCTCCTTGCGTTCGAGCAGCAGTTGCGTGGCCCGGCGGATCGCCGCGCCCATGCGCGTGTAGTAGCCCGGCCGCAGCGCACGGATGCGTCCGCGCACCACGTCGTTGTGACGCTCATCGAAGGTCTTCAGCTGGGTGAGGCGCACCTGCTGGCGACGCAGCGAGGAGAACCCGTACAGCGCGAACCGGTCGCCCACCGCCTGCAGCGCCTCGCCGAACAGCAGCAGGCTGTCGCTGATCAGGTCGATCACCCGGTGGTCGTTGTCGATGTGCGCGTCGGTGGACATCGACAGATCCGCCAGCAGCAGGCACGCGAGGTCGCGGCGGGTCTGCCGGCGCTCGAGGAACAGCCCTGGCTCGCTACACGCGCCCAGGCGCCGCTCGACGCTGAAGTCCAGCCAGGCTTCCAGGTCCAGCTCCGCGCCCTGGGGTTGTCGGCGCAGCCACTGAGGCTGCTGACGCAGGCTCTCGAACTGCCGGCGCAGGCGGCGCGCAATGGGCGCCAGGGCGTCAGGCAGCGGCGCAGGCACCGCGTCGCGCGGCAGCATCGGCTGCAGGCAGACGTGGTCTTCGATCAGTTGCTGGCGACGGTAATCCCATTCCGGCAGGCGGATGCCCTCGCCCAGCGGCATGTCATCGAAGTCGGCGGCCGGCAGGTCGAGGTCGAGCTTCAGCCCGCCGCCCTTCTTCTGCCGCTGCCGGGACAGGCTCAGGTGATCGAGGTCGTCGGCGACCTTCGCCGCATCGAGGTCCTCGCTGTCGTCGCCGGCGCGATCCAGTTCGATGTGCTCGGACCAGCTGAACAGGTTTTCCAGGCGGAACAGCAACAGGCCACCGCGGCCGGGATCCTGCTCGACCCGCTCGGCGCGCTTGCGAGCCAGGCCCTTGGCCTCGCTGTGGGCGGAGCGGCCCTGCTCGTCGCCGTCGATCAGGTCGGTGTGCTGCGGCGCGGCCAGGCGTTGCGGCGGGTAGAGCCACAGCGGCACTGGCCAGGGTGCTTTTTCACTGCGCGGCAAGCGCTCGACGCTGCCCGGATCGCGCAGCGCCCGTTGCAGCGCCCGCTCCAGCTGCGCCTCGGCGGGCGGCAGATCAGCGGCGTCGGGGCGCAGGCTGAGCAGCGCTTCCACCAGTCGACGGTAGCGCGGGCGCAGCAATGGGTAGTGCTCCAGCACGGCGCAGGTCCAGGCCTGGTTGTCGCGCGCCCAGTGGCGCATCGGCTGGCTGTGGGCCGCGAGCAGCGCCAGCCAGCGATAGAGTTCGCGGTTCAGCTCGGCGTCGGGGTACACCGCCAGCTGCGCGGGCAGGCGCAGGGAATCCGCGTCGAACCAGGCCACCGGCAATTGCTGGCAGGTGCCGGCCACCTGCTGCAGCAGGCTGCGCCGCACCAGCAGTTCGCGGGCGCTGGCCGCCTCCACGCCGACCCCGGCCTCGCCGCCGGTGCCGCGGAACAGCAGCAGCAGGCTGCGCCGCACTTCATCCAGGCTGACTGCCGCCTCTTCGAACTCCGGGCTGGCGCGGCGCGTGATGAAGCGGTGCCAGACACGGCCGAAGCTTTCTTCGATTTCGAGGTGGATGGTCATGGCGCCCTCTGCAGAACGAAAAAAGGGCCCGCCGCAAAGCGGACGGGCCCGGGTGGACGGTATCGATCAGCTCACCTGAGCCGCGCCGGAGGCAACGGCCACGCGGCCACGCTGGCGGAAGCTCAGCAGGTAGCAGATCAGCCCGATGAAGAAACCGACACCGGAGTACAGGCGCAGCCAGAAGAAGATCTTCAGCTGGTCGACCGTGGCCATGAACGGCATGGCGGCGCCATCGGCGGGCATGCGTTGCAGCCAGACCTGGACGATGCCGGCGGCGGTGAGCATCAGAGTGATCAGCAGCATGGAGATGGTCATCAGCCAGAAGCCCCAGATCTCCAGGCTCTGCGCACGGGCGTCAGGCGCTTCGCCGATGCCCCGCAGGCGCGGCATGGCGTAGCTGATCATGGTCATGACGATCATCGCGTAGGCGCCGTAGAAGGCCAGGTGACCGTGGGCGGCGGTGAGCTGCGAGCCGTGGGTGTAGTAGTTCACCGGAGCCAGGGTGTGCAGGAAGCCCCACACGCCAGCGCCGAGGAAGGCGGTCACGGTGGTGCCCAGGGCCCACAGCGCGGCGGCCTTGTTCGGGTGCTCGCGGCGACGACGGTTCACCATGTTGAAGGCGAACAGCACCATGGCGAAGAACGGCAGCGGTTCCAGCGCGGAGAAGATCGAACCCAGCCACAGCCAGACCTGCGGCGCGCCGATCCAGAAGAAGTGGTGGCCGGTGCCGATGATGCCGGTGATCAGCGCCATGGCGATGATCACGTAGAGCCATTTCTCCACGACCTCGCGGTCGACGCCGGTGATCTTGATCAGCACGAAGGCCAGCATCGCGCCCATGATCAGTTCCCACACGCCTTCCACCCACAGGTGCACGACCCACCACCAGTAGTACTTGTCGCGGGACAGGTTTTCCGGGTTGTAGAAGGAGAACAGGAAGAACACCGCCAGGCCCACCAGGCCGGTCATCATCACCACGCTGACGGCGGTCTTGCGGCCCTTGAGCATGGTCATGCCGATGTTGAAGAGGAAGCCCAGCGCCACCACCACGATACCCATCTTGGTGATCGTCGGCTGCTCGAGGAACTCCCGGCCCATGGTCGGCAGCAGCTCGTTGTGGGTCAGCTTCGCCAGGCCCGCGTAGGGCACCAGCAGGTAGCCCAGGATGGTCAGTACGCCGGCGATGGCGAACACCCAGAACAGCACGATGGCCAGTTTCGGGCTGTACAGCTCGCGGTCGGCCTCTTCGGGGATCAGGTAGTAGGCCGCGCCCATGAAGGCGAACAGCAGCCAGACGATCAGCAGGTTGGTGTGCACCATCCGCGCGACGTTGAAGGGGATCGCCGGAAACAGGAAGTCACCGACCACGTACTGCATGCCCATGATCAGCCCGAAGACGATCTGCCCGACGAAGAGCATCAGGGCGAACACGAAGTACGGCTTGGCCACCGACTGCGAGGCGAATTTCAGATAGGGATTGCCCGGGTTCATGTTCAACCCTCCTTGTTCGGCGGCCATTTGTTGGTGTCGATCTTCGATGTCCACAGCAGGAACGCCGCAAGGTCAGTGACCTCCTGGTCGCTCAGGTGGAACTGCGGCATCTGCCGGCGACCGGGCACGCCCAGCGGCTGCATCTTCATCCAGGCGGCGAGGAAGCTGCCGAAGGCCGCGTCACCGCCGCGGCGGATGGCGACGTTGCCCAGCTCCGGCGCGAAGTAGGCGCCTTCGCCGAGGATCGAGTGGCAACCCACGCAGTTGTTCTGCTCCCACACCAGCTTGCCGCGCACCACCGATTCGGTGAGTTCACTCTGGTTGGTGCGCTTGGGGAAGGTGGTTTCGGTGTGATAGGTCAGCGCGAGGAACACCAGGAAGAAGAAAACGCCTCCTCCCAGGTAGATGTTCCTCGCCATCCCTTTGGTAAATGTCTCTGACATGGGGCCCTCCTAGGTCACGGTCGGGGCCATTGTAGGAAGCGTCCTAGGACGTCTCGCTTGATGGCAATCAAGAAAGACCAATGATTCCAGTCAGGTATTTTTTCGAAGGAAAATCAGTGGGTTGCGTGCAGAGCCAGGATCACGCTGGTAACCACCAGCGGCCAGCCGAGCAGCAGCGCCTGCCATAGCCGCGGGCCGTGGCTGAGCTCCATGAAGCGCAGCGCAATGATCCAGGCCTTGCCCAGGCCCAGCAGCAGGATCGCCGCCACCGGTAGTAGCAGGTCGGGCGCGTGGTGACCGAGCCAGACCGAAGTGACAGACATCGGCAGCATCACCAGCCAGGCGAGCAGCAGCGTTTTCATGAGCCGGGCGCCAGCACGTAGACCAGCGGGAACAGCACCACCCAGACCAGGTCGACCATGTGCCAGTAAAGTGCGCCGGACTCCAGCCCGCCCAGGGCGTCGCTGCGGTAGGCGCCCCGCAGACAGCGCAGCGTCATCCAGCCGAGAATCACCAGCCCCAGCAGTACGTGCAGGAAATGGAAGCCGGTGATCAGCCAGAACAGGGTGAAGAAGGTGCTGTATTCCAGGTCCAGCCCACGCGCGGCAAGGTGATGGTATTCACCGGATTTGAGCACCACGTGGGCCAGCCCCAACAGCACGGCGAAACCCAGCAGGGCGGCCGCGCGGCGCTGCCGGCCGTGGCGCACCTGCTCCACCGCCAGCGCCGCGCAGAAGCCGGCGGTGAGCAGGGTCAGGGTCAGCGCCAGGGCGGTGGACAGGTCCAGCTGTGCGCGCCCGGCGCGAAAGCCTTCGACGTCCAGGTGCTGGGTCACGGCGAAGACGATGATGAGGATGGCGAAGACCGTCAGCTCGGCGAGGATGAAGAACCACATCGCCAGGTCGCCCGGCAGTCGCCGGGCACTGAGTGTCGCCTCAGGCGAAGTGGACATCGACCAGGTCCATCAGCGCGGCGACCGTGGGCTCGTCGTCCGACAGCGGTTCGGCGAGCCCGGCTCGGCAGGCATCGCGCGGCGCCACGCCGGCCTGCAGCAGGCGAGCGGTGAGCACCAGCAGGCGCGTCGAGCAGACCTCTTCCAACTCCTGCCGCCCCAGCCGGCGCAAGGCCACGCCCAGTTGCGCCAGACGCTGCGCCAGTTCGGAGGAAACGCCGGCCTCGCGGACGATGATGCCGGCCTCCACGTCCGGCGTCGGGTAATCGAACCGCAGGGCGACGAAGCGCTGGCGCGTACTGGGCTTCATGCCCTTCAGCAGGTTCTGATAGCCGGGGTTGTATGACACCACCAGCATGAAGCCCGGCGGCGCCACCAGGGATTCGCCGGTGCGCTCGATGAACAGCTCGCGGCGATCGTCCGCCAGCGGGTGCAGCACCACCACGGTGTCCTGCCGCGCTTCCACCACCTCGTCCAGGTAGCAGATGCCGCCCTCGCGCACCGCACGGGTCAGCGGGCCGTCCTGCCACCAGGTGCCGTCGCTGCCGATCAGGTGGCGGCCCACCAGGTCCGCCGCCGACAGGTCGTCGTGGCAGGCCACGGTGTACAGCGGCAGGTTCAGGCGCTGCGCCATGTGCTGGACGAAGCGCGTCTTGCCGCAGCCGGTCGGGCCCTTGATCAGCACCGGCATGCCCTGGGCGGAGGCATGGGTGAACAGCGCCACCTCGTTGCCGGTCGCCTGGTAGAAGAGCGGCTCGATGTGCTGGGCGGGGGCGTTCATGGCGAAGATATCTCTGTAGGAAGTTTCGGTAGGCAAGCTAATCAGCCAAGCCCCCTCTCTCAAGCACGACGAGAGGAGTTCTTGATTGCCATCAAGCCAGGGCCACTCGGGCCGCTCCTAGAATCGCCACAGAAGCCGGGCGGGAAGCCGGCGAAAACGATCGGCGCCTCGAGGCGCCAAGCCTGAGGAGAGACGTTCATGAACAAAGCCCTGGTTGCCCTGCTGTTCGGCGGCTTGCTGGCGCAGACCACCGCGATGGCCAGTACCGGCGAAGAGCTTTTCAAGGCCAAGGCCTGCGTGGCCTGTCACGCCGTCAACAAGTCGGTGGTCGGTCCGGCCTTCAAGGAAGTCGCGGCGAAGTACGGGGCCGATGGCGTGGCGCACATCAGCAACAGCATCAAGACCGGCAGCAAGGGCAACTGGGGGCCGATCCCGATGCCGGCCAACGCCGTCAGCCCGGAAGAAGCCCAGACCCTCGCCGAATGGATCGTCACGCTCAAGTAATCCACGGCGGGCGACTCACGCCCCGCGCGACCGGCACGCTCAGAGCCGGTCGCTTCTCTCCAGCAGCGCCAGGCAGGCATCCGCCGGCACCGGCTGGCTGATCAGGTAGCCCTGAATCTCGTCGCAACCATGGGCGCGCAGGAAGCGCAGCTGCTCGGCCTGCTCGACGCCTTCGGCCACCACCTTCAGTTCCAGGCTGTGCGCCATGGCGATGATCGCGCGGGTGATGGCCGCGTCTTCGCCGCGCTCGGACAGGTCGCGGATGAAGGTCTGGTCGATCTTCACGTAGTCCACCGGGAAGCGTTTCAGGTAGCTGAGCGAGGAATAGCCGGTGCCGAAATCGTCGATGGCCAGCTTCACGCCCATCTCGCGCAGTTGCTGGAAGGTCGTGGTGACGCTCTCGACGTTGTCCAGCAGCTGGCTTTCGGTGAGCTCCAGCTCCAGCAGGTGCGACGGCAGGCCGGTGTCCTCCAGCACGGTGCGCACCAGGTCGACCAGGTTGCCGGTGCGCAACTGGTGTACCGAGAGGTTGACCGACACCCGCAACTCGCGGCCCTGGAGCTGCCAGGCGCGAGCCTGCCGGCAGGCGCGGCGCAGGACGAACTCGCCGATGGCGCCGATCAGCCCGGTTTCCTCGGCCAGACCGATGAAATCGCTGGGCGGTACCATGCCCATCTCCGGGTGGCGCCAGCGCACCAGCGCCTCGGCGCTGTCCAGGCGCTCGTTGGCGAGGTTCAGCTTGGGCTGGTAGTGAACGTCCAGTTGGCCTTCGTCGATGGCCTTGCGCAGGCGGGTTTCCAGCTGCAGGCGCTCCAGGGTGCAGGCCTGCAGGTTGTCGGTGAAGAACTGGAAGGTGTTCCCGCCCAGGTGCTTGGCGTGCTGCATGGCCATGTTCGCCTGGCTCATCAGCGCGGAGATTTCCCAGGCGTTTTCCGGCAGCAGGCTGATACCCACCGAGGCGCTGATCACCAGTTCGTGGCCGCCCACGGTCATCGGCGTACGCAGTTTGGCCAGCAAGCGGCTGGACAGCCGCGCCAGCGCCGCGAGACTGGCGTAGGAGTCGATCAGTACGGCGAACTCGTCGCCGGAAAGCCGGGCGATGGTGTCGGCCTCGGGCACGGTCTGGGTCATGCGCCGCGACATCTGCCGCAGCAACTGGTCGGCGACTTCGTGGCCGAGGCTGTCGTTGAGCAGCTTGAAGCGGTCCAGGTCGATCAGCAGCAGGGCCGCCGTGCGGCCTTCCTGGCGCGCGCGCTGGCTGGCCTCGTGCAGGCGCTCCTTGAACAGCGTGCGGTTGGCCAGCCCGGTGAGTTCGTCGTAGTGCGACAGGTAGCGCAGGCGTTCCTCGGCATCGCGGCGGGCGGTGAGGTCGGCGAAGAAGCCGACTACATGGGCGACCTGTCCGCGGCCGTCACGCACCACGTTCAGTTGCAGCCACTGCGGGTACAGCTCGCCGTTCTTGCGCGTCTCGATCAGCTCGCCCTGCCAGGTGCCCTGGCGCTCCAGTTCGGTGCGGATCGACTGATAGCGCCGCAGCGCCTCCGACGAGCCCATCAGCCGCGCGACGTTGTGCCCCAGCACTTCCTCGCGGCGGTAGCCGGTGAGGCGGGTGAAGGCTTCGTTGAGGGCGATCAGCCGGTAATCCGGGTCGAGAATGATGATGCCTTCGCTGGCGGCCTCGAACACCGTGGCGGCCAGGCGTTGTTCTTCCTCGCGCAGCTTGCGCGTGGAGATGTCGGCGCGGGTGCCGACCATCCGAGTGACCTGCCCGCGGCCGTCGCGCTCCATCACCCGGCCACGGTCTTCCACCCAGACCCAGTGGCCGGCGGCGTGGCGCACGCGGTATTCGATACGGTAGCCGTCGGTGCGGCCCTTGAGGTGCTCGACCAGCGCGCGGCGCAGCAGTGGCAGGTCGTCGGGGTGCAGGCGCGGGCGCAGGTCGTTGCGCACGCTCTTCACCGTCGCCTGGGTCAGCCCGAAGATTTCTTCCAGGTGCGAGTGGTGCACTTCGTCAGTCAGCAGGTTCCAGTCCCACAGGCCCAGCTCGCTGGCTTCCAGTGCCAGGGCCAGCCGCGCCTCGGTATGGCTGAGCTGGGCGCTGCCCGCCTCGACCCGCTCCTGCAGGGCGTCGCGGGCGCGGCAGAGTTCGCGTTCGGCGCGGCGGCGCTGCTCGACTTCGCGCTCCAGGTCCTGGTTCAGCGCCTCGGTCTGCGCCTTGGCGCGCTCCAGGTGCGCCACCAGCGCCTGGGCCTGGAAACGCCGCAGCAGGCCGACATGCACCACCCGGTGGATCTGCCAGGCCACCACCAGCAGCGCGGCCAGCAGGATCACCCCGAGCACGCCCCAGCCTTGCTGCAGCGGGTTTTCGCTGATCAATAAATAGGCAATGGAGGGGAACAGGCAGGGCAAGGCGAAGGTGAGGAAGGCCGGCAGGCTGACCGCGTAGGCGACGCTGGCGGAGAGGATGGCCGCGGCAATCAGCCCGAAGACCAGGGATTGCTGGAGGAAGGCGTCCGGCGGCACCAGGGCGATGGCGGCGAAGGCGAGGGTCAGCCCCGAAGCGCCGGCGCCGAACAGGAAGGTGCGCTGCCAGTGCGGACTGGCCTGGCGCTCGGCGGAAGCGGCGTTGAAGGCGGATACCTGGATCAGTCGCAGCACGGCCAGCAACACCAGCCACACCAGCCAGCCGGCGAGCAGCCCCGGCTGCACGTATGCCCACAGCAACCCGGCGCAAGCCAGGCCGTTGAGCAGCATGAGCAGGGTCGGAACCCGCGAGCCCTGATAGAGCAGGCGCGTGCGTTCGACAGCAATTTCGTGAGCGTACTGCTGGCGGATCTCGGCATGGCTCACCGGGATCGCCGAAGGCTCTACATAAGCGGTCATAGGCGTTTTTCTTGTAGGTGTCAGGCCTAGGCGTCGGCGGAGCATACCCGAGGAGGTAGCCCCACCCAAGCAGGATGATGGCAATTGGCTGCGTGCCCGCCCAACTTTCGTCGGGAAGACGCCGGACGGCGGGCGGGTTTGCCGGGGAAAACCGCCCGTCGGTAGAATGCCGCCCCATGAACGATGACATCTCCTACCTGCTCAACTCCCTCAATGACCCGCAGCGCCAGGCCGTGGCCGCGCCGCTGGGGCGCCAGCGCGTGCTCGCTGGCGCCGGGTCCGGCAAGACCCGCGTGCTGGTGCACCGTATCGCCTGGCTGATCCAGGTCGAGAACGCCTCGCCGCACAGCATCCTGGCCGTGACCTTCACCAACAAGGCCGCCGCCGAGATGCGCGCGCGGATCGAGCAGCTGCTGGGGATCAACCCGGCCGGCATGTGGGTCGGCACCTTCCACGGCCTGGCGCACCGCTTGCTGCGCGCGCACTGGCAGGAAGCCGGGTTGCCGGAGAACTTCCAGATCCTCGACAGCGACGACCAGCTGCGTCTGGTCAAGCGCGTGGTGCGCGAGCTGGGCCTCGACGAGCAGCGCTGGCCGCCGCGCCAGGCGCAGTGGTTCATCAACGGCCAGAAGGACGAGGGCAACCGCCCGCAGAACATCCAGGCCGGCGGCGACCTGTACCTGGCGACCATGGTCAGCGTCTACCAGGCCTACGAAGAGGCCTGCGCCCGCGCCGGTGTCGTCGACTTCGCCGAGCTGCTGCTGCGCTCGCTGGACCTCTGGCGTGACCGCCCGAGCCTGCTGGAGCACTACCAGCGGCGCTTCCGCCACATCCTGGTGGACGAGTTCCAGGACACCAACGCCGTGCAGTACGCCTGGCTGCGCTTCCTCGGCAAGGGCGGCGAGAGCCTGATGGTGGTGGGCGACGACGACCAGTCGATCTACGGCTGGCGCGGCGCGAAGATCGAGAACATCCAGCAGTTCGGTGATGACTTCGCCGGCACCGAGGACATCCGCCTGGAGCAGAACTACCGCTCCACCGGCACCATCCTCAAGGCAGCCAACGCGCTGATCGCCAATAACAGCGGGCGCTTGGGCAAGGAATTGTGGACCGACGGCGTCGACGGTGACCCGATCACCCTGTACTCGGGCTTCAATGAGCACGACGAGGCGCGCTACATCGTCGAGACCATCGAGGATGCCCTGCGCAAGGACGGCCTCAAGCGCAGCGACATCGCCATCCTCTATCGCTCCAACGCCCAGTCCCGCGTGCTGGAAGAGGCGCTGCTGCGCGAGAAGATTCCCTACCGCATCTACGGCGGCCAGCGCTTCTTCGAGCGCGCCGAGATCAAGAACGCCCTGGCCTACCTGCGCCTGATCCGCCTGCGCGACGACGATGCCGCGCTGGAGCGGGTGATCAACGTGCCGCCGCGCGGCATTGGCGAGAAGACCGTCGAGGCGATCCGCAACGCCGCACGCCACAACGGCACCTCGATGTGGCGTGCGATCAACGACGTGATCGCCGCCAAGGCCGTGGCCGGCCGCGCCGCCAGTGCGCTCAACGTGTTCCTGGAAACCGTCGATCTGCTGGCGGTGAAGGTCGAGGGCCTGCCGCTGCACCAGATGACCCAGATCGTCATCGAGCAGTCCGGCCTGATCACCTACCACAAGGAAGAGAAGGGCGAGAAAGGCCAGGCCCGCGTGGAAAACCTGGAAGAACTGGTCAGCGCCGCCCGCGCCTTCGAGACCCCGGACGACGAGGACACCCCGCCGCTGGTGGCCTTCCTCGACCACACCGCACTGGAGTCCGGCGACACCCAGGCCGACGCCTTCGAGGACAGCGTGCAGCTGATGACGCTGCACAGCGCCAAGGGCCTGGAATTCCCGCTGGTGTTCCTCGCCGGTGTGGAAGAAGGCCTGTTCCCGCACAAGATGAGCCTGGAAGAACCCGGCCGTCTGGAAGAAGAGCGTCGCCTGGCCTACGTGGGTATCACCCGCGCCATGCACCGTCTGGTCATGACCTACGCGGAAACCCGCCGCCTGTACGGCAGCGAGACCTACAACAAGGTCTCGCGCTTCGTCCGCGAAATCCCGCCGAGCCTGATCCAGGAAGTGCGCCTGTCCAACTCGGTGAGCCGTCCGCTGTCGGGCAACCAGCGCAGCGGCAACCTGTTCAGCGGCGCCAGCGTGCCGGACACCCCGTTCAGCCTCGGCCAGTCCGTACGCCATCCGCTGTTCGGCGACGGCGTGATCCTCAACTTCGAAGGCTCCGGCGCCCAGGCGCGGGTGCAGGTGAACTTCGACAGCGAGGGCAGCAAGTGGCTAATGATGGGGTATGCGAAGCTGGAGGCCATCTAGGCCTCCAGTCCCGTCAGCGAGCGGCGGTGCTGGCCGGGCAGATCGTCGCCTGCATGTCGTCCAGGCCGTAGCCATCGAGCTGCGGCAGCATGAACTTGTCCACCAGCAGAGGCTTGGCGATCCGGCCGGCGAAACGATCCCCTCCGTTGGCCGAAGCCCCGATGTAGGTCGGGTGCGCCAGCGGCTCGGCGGTTTCCGGCCGCGGCATCGGCTCCTGGGATTGCAGGATGACCTTGCCGTTCAGGTAGACCGTCAGCGCGCCCTTTTCCGGCCCCGGGAAGGGGAATTTCGAATAGGGCTTCACGTTGAAGCTGGCCACCAGGGCATTGCACTGGCCCTCCAGCGCCACAGGCTCGCTCTGCAGGCGCAGCGGGCCACGCCACACTTCCACACGCCCCTTGTCGATGGCCATGCCCCATAGCCCTTCCTGCTCGACCAGGACCTGCCGCGCGCCCTCTACCCGCGCCTTGCCCAAGCCCAGCCCCAGGCTGTAGGCACCGTGGACCGGCGCGCGCTGGTAGTCGCGGCCGCTGAGGAAGGCAGGCTTCCTGCCGGCGGCGGGATGCCAGGTCAATGGGACCGGTCGGTACTTCTGCTCCCAGCCGCGCAACAGGTTCATCGCCTCGTCGCGGCCAATCGGCTGGAAGTCCTCGGTCTTGGGTGCGCTCACCCCGATGGGGCCGGTCACCGGATGACTCTCCAGCTTGCCCAGCGTAGGCCGGTAGAAGAGGCCGCGGTCGGTCAGGTGGCCGCCGTAAGTCATGCCCCAGGTCATCACATCGGCCGCCCAGTAGAGCGCATCGACCTTGGGCAACGGCTGGCCCTTGGCGATGTAGCTGGACAGATCGCGCCCGGTCAGCCCGCCCGGCGCCTTGCCGCCCACCATGCCGACCAGCGTCGGGTAGAGATCGGTGATGTGGCTGATGCCGGTCACGTCCGCATTGCCGCGATGGCCGGGCCAGAACACCAGCAGCGGCGTGCGCACGCCGCCTTCGAGGTAGGTCATCTTGGTTCCAGCCAACGGCCAATTACTGTCGCGGGCCAGGTTCGGGCTGCCGTTGTCGCTGGTGAAGACCACCAGGGTGTTGTCCAGCTGACCGCTGGCGCGCAGGCTGTCGAGCAGTCGGGAGACGTTGTTGTCGAGCTGCTTGAGTACCGCCAGGTACCGGCCTTCGTCAGTATCGGGAAACTGGCGGCGGAAGGCCTCCGCCGGCTGGAACGGGTGATGCGGCGAGAACAGCCAGAGGTTGATGAACCAGGGCTTGCCATCCTGCCGGCCCTGCTTGATCAGGTCGATGGCGCGGTCGGTAAGGATATCGTCCAGATGCCCCTGGTACTGCACCGGCGGGCCGTCGTTGGTTTCCAGCCAGGGGTTGATGAAGGTCGGCGGGCCGTTGACAAGCTTGCCGGTCTTGTCCGGCCCGTGCAGGACGAAGTGGTTGAGCATGCCGAACCAGTCATCGAAGCCGTGGTGGTTGGGGCGGATCTGCAGGTATTCGATAGCCTCGCCAACGTGCCACTTGCCAATGTGATGGGTGCTGTAGCCCAACCCCTTCAGGGATTCGGGCAATGTCTGCAGGTCCGGCGACAGACCCAGGCCGTTGGGCTCGAAACCGATGCTGACCGGCGCGCGCCCCGTGATCAGCGCCGCACGGCTGACCGAGCAGGTGCTGTCGGTATAGTGCTCGCGAAAGCGCAGCGATTCGCGGCTGAGCTGGTCCAGGGTCGGCGTGGGCGCCTTGCCGTCACCCCAGGTGCCGATATCGTTGACGCCGAGGTCGTCGGTCAGGATGAACAGGATGTTCGGTTTCGCGCCTTGATCCTGAGCATTGCTCACAGGGACCATGGCAAGCAGAATCAGCCAGGCAATGGCTAGTCGGGTCGTGAGCGCAGCTGCCGCTCGCGTGGAAAAGAACAACATTCAGTGAATTCCCGAAAAATGCTTAAGAATCTCTTCACCCCAAAGAGCAACGGCGAAGTCAGCGCCCCATCCGATGGGCTGCTGCTGGACTATTGCGCCCTGACCGCCAAGGTCGCCGGCCAGGCACCGAACTATGCCGGCAATGCCCCCTTCCCGCATATCGTCATCGACGACTTTCTGCCTCCATCGACCTTTTCGCGGCTGCTTCAAGAGTATCCGCACGATCAGAACGATCCGCTGTGGAACAACGCCACGCACACCGACAAGGCCAGTGGCGAATACGTGCAGAAGGACAAGCGCAACATCCGCGATCCGCTGCGCATGCCTCCGACCTACCGCCAGTTGTTCTGGGAGCTCAACTCCCATGCCTTCCTCGACTACCTGGCACAGCTGACCGGCATCCCCAACCTGATCCCCGACCCCAACCTGCGCGGCGCGGGGATTCACCAGATTTCCCGTGGCGGCTTCCTCAAGGTGCATACCGACTTCGCCACCCACCGCGACTTCGGCCTGGATCGCCGGATCAACGTACTCATCTACCTGAACGAGGAGTGGCCCGAAAGCTACGGCGGCCATCTCGAACTGTGGGACACGGAGATGGCCGGCCCTCCACTTCGCGTCCTGCCGATCGCCAACCGCTGCGTGGTGTTCAGCACGACGTCCAGCTCCTTCCACGGTCATCCGCATCCGCTGACCTGCCCCGATGACGTCTACCGCCGTTCCCTGGCCTTGTACTACTACACCAATGGCCGCCCGGCAGGTGAAGCGCAACCCGGCTTCGCGACCCACTGGCGCGACGTCCCGGTCTGACCGGCGTCAGGCGTCGGCGGCACGGCGCGCCCAGGGGGCGCGCCCGGAGTAGGTCGCCAGGCGGGACTTCAGGCGCAGGAAGGGCATTTCCACCAGGCGATAGCTCACCCAGGCCAGAGCCCAGGACAGCGCAAGGCTGGCGACAATGCGCAGCAGATAGGCGTCGGAATTCGCATCCAGCGTCATGCCGGCGGCCTTCAGTGGGTACAGACAGTAGAACTGCACCGGGACGTGAATCAGGTAGAGCGAGTAGGAGATGCGCCCGAAATGGTCCATCAGGGGATTGGCCAACAGCGCCTTGGCCCGCCAGCTCAGGGCCAGCAATGCGAGCATCACTCCGCCCCAGAGCACTGATTCGATGTTGTGGTACATCGGCAAGGTCTGCAGGGCATTGCGCTCCCCGCTCAGGGAGAACCACAGCCACAGGCGGCCCAGGCCCAGCAGGCAGCCGGCCAGCAGCACGGTGCAGACCAGCGCACGTTTGCGCAACCAGTCATAGCCACGGCCGAGGCTGATCCCGGCGCAGACCGCGCCGACGAGAAACGCACCGGCCCGGCCGAACAGCGAGTTCTCCCAGAAGTTACTCGGCGATAGCCACCCCGGCGAGTGGAACAGGTAGACGTGCGCCATCGCCCACGCCAGCAGGGCGCCGGCGACCAGCCAGCGCCCAACACGATAGCGCAGCAGCCACATCGCCCAGGGCAGCAGCAGGTAGAACTGGATCTCGGTGCACAGCGACCACCAGGGCACGCTGAACGGGAAGGCCTGGAAGCCGATCGGTATGAACAGCAGAGCCTTGAGGGCCGCCGCCTTCTGCGTCATGAACCAGGCCAGCAACACCGCTGAATAGTAGAGCGGCACAATGCGGAAGAAGCGCGCCGTGTAGAAGCGCTGGGTACTCACCTGCTGGCCATCGCGCAGCCCCTGCAGGAAGGGTCGCGACAGCAGGAAGCCACTGAGCACGAAGAACAGCGTGACGCCGGTATTGCCCCCGCCGAGCAGCGTCGCCCACAGTGGGTTGTCCGTACGCTCGGCCAGGGCGAGGATGCCGAAGTAATGGAAGCCGACCACCAGCAGGATTGCCCAGCCACGCAGGGATTCCAGCTCAGGCAGGTAGCTGGCCGGTTGGCGCAGCGCCGCCCGGACTTCGGCAGCCTCGCTCACCACTCAGGTGGCCGGCTGCTGCTGCGGCTGGCCCTGGGTCAGGCGCTTGAGCTTGCGGGTGTTTTCCAGGTGTTTGCTGGCGTGAACGTAGAAGGATCGCAGGCCAGCACCTTCGTCAGCCTTGGCATCTTCGAACAGCAGCTTGAGCAGCGGATGGTCGTTGCTGCGATCGCCACCAGGCTTGCGCAGTACGCCCAGGCCGAAGCCGTGGTTGAAGGTGAACGTCTCGTGCTGACCGCGGGTCTCGTCCCAGAACTTCCAGGCACCGAAGTCCTGCAGGCGGGCCATGACGTCATGGAACAGGATGATGCCGCCCGGCTTCACCTTCGGATACCAGTTGGCGAAGTCGGCGCTCACCGCCTCGTAGGTATGGAAACCATCAATGTGCAGCAGCTCGATGCTGTCGTCGTCGAAGTGCTTGAGCGCGTCCTCGAAGAACATACGCATCAGGTAGGAAAAGCCGTGGTAGTGCTGGCGGTTGTGGTTGTTGACCGCGTTGAACACCGATTCGTCGTACTTGTCGGTGTGGGCGTCGCCCTCGAAGGTGTCCACGGCATAGCAGACACCATCGATATCGTTCTCCTTCATCGCCTGGCAGAAGGTGAAGTAGGACAGGCCCTTGTGCGTACCCAGCTCCACGAGCAGCTTGGGCCGCAGCGCGGTCACCAGGTCGTAGCCGAACGGCAGGTGGTCCACCCAGGTGCTGAAGACCATGTGCAGCGGCTCGAAATGCTTGATCGACGGGGGCATGTAGAGGGTCTTCATGATCTGGCCTTCTCCGGAAACGAATGGTCGAGGAGCGATGATCCGCACCGGTGTCTGCACCGGGGCTAGGCGGAATTCGGGTTTGAGCGCCTGGTCGGCGAACGGGTCTTCCTGACGTCCGGTGCAGCGTTGTACGCGGTCCATACCGCGCTGCACCGAACGTTCCAGATAGCGCAGGCTGGGCGCCTTCGCCTGACCGAGCAGGATCGGCTCTACCGTCGGCGAACGGAAAGGCTCGCCCAGTAGCTCACAAAGCTGTTCGCTCTGGCGCTTGAGCAGCTCCTCGCGGCCCTCCACCTCGGAGGTGGTGACGCCGCCGTGCAGCTGATGGAAAGACCCCTCGCCCACCAGCATCACCGACTGGGTGCGCGGGTGCATGGCGGCCTTGCGGTACAGATAGAGATTCAGTGCCCCGCCACCGGGCATGTCGAAGCGTTCATCGGCGCGGCCGATGTCACGGAACACCTGGGCGTTGATGAACAGACAGTTGCTTTCCATGAACGGGTGGAAATAGCCGTTCGGGTTGGCACCGCTCCAGCAGGAAATATCGAACAACCGATAGCCGTTTGCCGACTCCGGCCAGCCTATATCCGCCAGCAGTTGCTGCTCGGCCTCTTCGGAATAACCGTGGGTAAGGTGAAACTGTTGCTCGTTCTCCCCCAGGTGGTAACCAGGCACCACCACCATGGCGTCGGGCGTCATGCGGAAAGCCATCAGCGCGTACTTCACCACGCCCGGCGTGACCAGCCGTGCGCCGTCGATCATCAGCCCGATGAACCGGCCGCGCGCCTGGGCAACGCCAAAGTTGATTGCCGGCGCGGGTGACACACCCGCCTCATCGCGCAGGTAGTAGCGGAAGTTTCCGGGCAGCCGGGCAATGGCCTCGGCGTCCATGTTCCTCTGCGAGCGGTTCTCTACCAGGATGACTTCGTAGTCGTCGGCATCGACGCCCTGCTGGTAGTCCGGCGCAAGGCTGATCAAGGTGTTGAGTGCCTGGCGCGGCATGTCATAGGCGATGACGATGATCGACAGCAGCGGGCGCTTCTCATGGAACGCGGTCATACGGCTTGCACCCGGTTCAGCGAATGGTTGAGGAAGCGGAAGATGTGCGGGTGCGCGGAGCCCAGCAGGATCGGCCGCACGCTGGGCGGAGTGCGGTTGTCGCCGCGGATCTGCTTGTCCTGTTCATCGAGCAGCTTGTAGACCCGCTCGCGCTCCTCGCGCAACGTGCCGGTGGTCACGCCGCCGTGGAACTGGTGGAACGAACCTTCGCTGTAGAGCAGATAAAACGGCGTGTTCGGGTACTCCAGCAGGCGCTTGTAGAGGTCCAGGTTGGCGTTGCCGCCGCCGAAATCGTTGTAGCGGGGATTCACCCCGCCCAGCGCCTTCCATTTGCGCATCGACATACCGATGAAGTTGCTCTCGTAGTTGGCCTGGAAGAAACCGCCCTGGCAGGAACCGCTGAGCACCGCGATGTCGAACAGGCGATAACCGTTGCTCGGCCACTCGATGCTCTGCAGCAGCACCTGCTCGGCGTCTTCGTTGTAGCCCTCGTTCACCGCCACCTGCTGCAGCTTGTGACCGATGTGGTAACCAGGCACCGAGACTGCCGCTTCCGCATCGAGACGGAAAGCATCCAGCGCATGGCGGAGCACGCCGGGCGAGAGCATGCGCGCGCCGTCGATCATGATCGCGACGTGACTGCCACGGGCCTGGGCCGCGCCGAAGTTGATAGCGTGCACCGGCGTGCGTTCGGTTTCATTGCGGTGGAAATAGCGCACGTTGCCCGCGTGCCGGGTGGCGCGCTCGCGGCCCAGCAGACGGTCGGAATGGTTCTCGACGACTATGACTTCATAGTCGCGCTCGTTTACGCCGTGCTGGTAGGCAGGGCTGAGCGATTGCAGCGTCTTGTCAGCCTGCTCCGGCATCTTGTAGACGATGACCACGACGCTCAGGCGCGGCGTGCGGCGAAAGATGGGCATGACACAACCCCCGGATCAGTCTGCGATGGCCTTGAGAGCCTGGTACATGGCATCCAGCTCGGGCGCGAGGTCCTCGTCGCCGTGCCGGTGATGTTTGAGTTCGGAACTGAAGAAGCGCTCCGCCGCCGGAGGCTGCAGGCCGAACCTGCGCAGCACGTCGTCGAGCTGCCGGTGCAGGCTGTCCTCATCCTGATCGAAGCACAGCACCGGGAATTTCACCCGGCTGTGCAGTTCGAGCAGGCGGCTGTTGTAAGCCTTCCACAGGCCCAGCGCCTGCTCGCGCGGCATGCCGCCACGAGCCTGGAGGGAATCGGCGACCGCCGAAGGGTGGCGGAAGATGCCGACGAAACGCAGGTTGGGGATCAGCTCCTGCCAGCCTTCGACGGCCAGCAGCGCGCGCGGGTCCTTGAAACCCCAGCGCTTCACACCGTCATAACCGCCGATCAGCTCGCGGGCAGCGGCGTATTCGCTCTCGGTCCAGACCGGCGCCACGCTGGGCGGGTTGTCCCAGGCATGTCCCCGGGCGGCGAGCATCGCATCGTGGAACGCGACGATATCGCCATTCTCGCGGTTGCCCTTGAGGTTATGGGGGTTCCAGGTGCTGTGCTTGCCCAGTTCCAGGCCGGACTCCTGCAGGGAGCCGGTGAGGAAACTGGTGCCGCTGCGGTGCATGCCGACCACCATGAGAACCAGGTCTTCCGGGGGCTGGGGGGCTTTTCGGGAGGTTCCGAACAAGACATCAAATAGGCGCATACCAGCTCTTTTTTCTTATGTTTGGGCGATGATCCGCACAGATTGCGCCGCAATCGGCACGCAGGCTTGCTGCGACGCATTGTGTTTAAATACCCCACCCTTTTCAATCCAACAAGAACGACATGAAGCACAGGGACATCATTCTTTACGGCGTTTACAGCGACCTGCGCACCGAAGTGGCGCGGCGTTTCCTCGGATTTCTCTGGTGGATCCTCGAGCCCGTGATGTACATGGGCGCGTTCTATATCGTCTTCGGTCTGGCACTGGGCCACAGCCGTCCAGGCTATGTACCGCTACTGCTCAGCGGCATGGTCGCCTGGAAATGGTTCGACGGCTCGGTGCGCCAGGCCAGTAACGCCATCCAGGCCAACGCCGGGCTGATCCAGCAGATCCATGTGCCAAAATACGTGTTCGCGCTGATCCCGGTGCTGAGCAACACCTTCAAGTTCCTGATCATCCTGACGCTGCTGATCCTGTCGCTGCTGGTCGCCGGCTACCGCCCCTCGCTGGAATGGCTGGCGCTGCCGGTGCTGATCCTCAACCAGTTGCTGTTCATCATCGGTTTCGGCTTCCTGCTCGCCGCAGTGCTGCCCTTCGTGCCGGACCTGCGCCAGGTGGTGGACAACTTCCTGATGCTGATGATGTTCATGTCCGGCGTGTTCTTCAGCATCCATGAGATTCCCGCCTCCATGGCGCCGCTGCTGAATCTCAACCCGATGACGGTAATGATTACGGCATTCCGCGACGTGCTGCTGCACAACCAGTGGCCGGCGTGGGGCGAGCAGTTCTACGTACTGTCGGTCGCGGTCCCGTTACTGCTTGTGGCGCTGTGGGTCATGCACCGCAACGAGCGCAAGTACCCCAAGCTGCTGTTCTGAGGTGATGCATGTCCGGTGACCTGATTCTCCAGGCCGAGCACGTCGGCCTGTCCTACCGGCAGCGGGTCGGTATGCTGCGTTACGAATCGTTCTGGGCCTTGCAGGACGTCAGTTTCGAACTCTACGAGGGCGAGACCCTCGGGGTGATCGGCAACAACGGCGCGGGCAAGAGCACACTGCTTCGGATGATTGCCGGCATCGTCGATCCCGACCGCGGCACACTGCGGCGCAGCAAGCCGCTCAGTGCCAGCCTGCTGGCGCTGAACGTCGGCTTCAAGCCGGACCTGTCCGGGCGCGACAATGTGGTCATCAGCGGTCTGCTGCTGGGCATGAGGCTCACCGACATCCGCCGGCAGATGGACGACATCCGCGAGTTCAGCGAACTGGGCGACTTCTTCGAACGCCCCGTGGGCACTTACTCGACCGGTATGCGCGCCCGCCTGGGCTTCGCGGTGGCCATCCATGCCGACCCGGATATCCTGCTGATCGACGAAGTGCTGGGCGTAGGTGACCAGACCTTCCGCGAAAAGTCCCACGCCGCCATGCGCAGCAAGATCAAGCAAGGCAAGACCGTGATTCTGGTTTCCCACAGCATGGAAGCGATCCGCGAGCTATGCCATCGCGTGCTGTGGATCGAGCGCGGCAAGTCGATCATCTGCAGCGACTCGGAAACCGTGATCAGCGGCTATCACGAAACCGTGCGCCAGGCCGTACGCGAGATGCACAAGGCCGAGCGCGAGCGCAAGGCTTCCCAGAGCGTCCTCGAAATCCAGCAATGAAGCCGGCAGGCTCAGTGATGCCCGCCGCCGTTCTGCTCAAAGGTCTCGATCAGCGCCACCTGCATCCGCGAATGCACGCGGATGAACCAGCGCCAGAACACCGCGATCACCAATCCTGCGATCAGCGCCACCACCACCAGCAGCTCGCCCGGCGGCAGGATGCTCGAACTGAGCGCCGCCAGCAGCAGCATCATGCCGCCCAGCGACAGCAGCGGGATCAGCTCGGAAATCACCCGGCGCACGCGGGCCGTGTGGCGCCCGGCGCTCTCCGCCTTCACGCCCATCTCCGCCAGCAGCATCGCCAGCGCCTTGAGCTTGCGGTAGGCGGCGATCAGGAACGGCAGTGACAGCAACAGCGCGGCGCCCCAGATCAGCGCCTTGTGCAGCGCCTCGTGCTCGACGAACTGCGCCAGCCACTGCGACAGGCGATCGGCGAAGAACGCCAGGCCGAAGAAGATCGCGATCACCAGGGTCAGGTTGACCCCGACCTGCAGCAGGATGCGCCGGATCATCCCGGCGAGGATTGCCTTGTCGCCGCGTGGCTTGATGCTGCGCAGCCACTCACCGTACAGGCTGAACACGCGCACCATGGGCGATGGCAGGCTGCGGCCCAGGTACAGCGCCAGCGGGTCGGCCGAGCGGATCAGGTAGGGCGTCAGCAGCGTGGTGATGGCCGACACGCCGACCACCACCGGATAGAGGAAGTCGCTGGTCACGCCCAGGCTCATGCCCAGCGCGGCGATGATGAAGGAGAACTCGCCGATCTGCGAAAGGCCCATGCCCACGCGCATCGAGGTGCGCCCGTCGTTGCCGGCGATGAAGGCGCCAGCGCCGCAGGACACCAGCTTGCCGGCGACCACCACCAGGGTGATCACCAGGATCGGCGCGGCGTAGTCCACCAGTACCTTGGGGTCGATGGTCAGGCCGATGGCGACGAAGAAGATCGCGCTGAACATGTCGCGCACCGGCTCCATCAGGCGTTCGATCTGGATCAGCTGGCGCGACTCGGCCATGATCGCGCCGATCAGGAAGGCGCCCAGTATCATGCTGTACTCCAGCTTCACCACCAGCAGGCAGAAGCCGAAGCACAGGCCCAGCACCGTCACCAGCAGCATCTCGTTGCTTTCGAACTTCGCCACATAGGCCAGCAGGCGCGGCACCAGCAGGATGCCGACGACCAGCGCGACGACCATGAACAGGCTGAGCTTGCCGACCGTGGAGAACACCTGGTCGGCCTCCACCGTGCCGCTCACGGCGATGCCGGAGAACAGCGCGATGATGCCGATGCCGAGGATGTCCTCGATGATCAGCACGCCGAAGATCAGCTGGGCGAAGCGCTCGTTCTTCATCTTCAGGTCGCCCAGGACCTTGATGATGATGGTGGTGGAGGACATCGCCAGGATCGCGCCGAGGAACAGCGAATCCATGGTGCTCCAGTCGAACAGGCGGCCGATCTCGAAGCCGGCCCAGATCATCAGGGTGATCTCCAGGAACGCGGCGATGAACGCCGTGGCGCCGACCTGGAACAGCTTGCGCAGGGAAAACTCCAGCCCCAGGCAGAACATCAGGAAGATCACCCCCAGCTCGGCGAGGGTCTTGATCGTTTCCTCGTCGTGCACCAGGGCGAACGGCGGAGTGTGCGGGCCGATGATCACCCCGGCGATGATGTAGCCCAGCACCACCGGCTGCTTGAAGCGGTGGCAGAGAATGGTGACGAAACCGGCGATCAGCATGATCACCGCGAGGTCCTGGATGAAGTCGATGGCATGCATGGTCGGCGGTCCTCGCGGCGGGCTGGTCAGGGGGATCGCGCGGCTGACGGCCTCGCTCAGCGAAGCCTACCATCCGAGTCCTCCGACAGGCGGCTCTGAAAGAATCAGTAACAGACTGATTTGGAAAGGGATTCATCAGGCCCCATATCAGGGGGCGAGCCCACGCAGGGCAACAGCACGAAACAAAATCCGGCTGGCCCTCACGGGCACCCACCGGCAACATGACGTGCGTCGTATACCAACCAAGAGAATGACAACCATGAAGCGCTTTCTCAGCCTTGCCATGGCCTTCTGTGTCGCCGTGACGCTCAGCCTCGACGTCAACGCCGCCAAGCGTTTCGGTGGTGGCAAGAGCATGGGCTCGGCGCCAAGCCACCAGACCCGCCAGGCGCAACCCAATGCCGCCCCCAACTCCCCGACTGCCGCAGGTCCTGCCGCGGCCGGTGCCGCCGCAGGCGCTGCCGGCGCCGCCGCTAAGAGCGGCGCTTCGCGCTGGCTCGGCCCGCTGGCCGGCCTCGCCGCCGGCGGCCTGCTCGCCTCCATGTTCATGGGCGACGGCTTCCAGGGCATGCAGTTCCTCGACATCCTGATCATCGCGCTGATCGCGTTCATCGCCTTCCGCTTCATCGCCTCCCGTCGCCGCCAGCAGCAGGGCAACCAGCCCGCCATGGCCGGTGGACATGCGCCGATGCAGCGTGAAATGCCGGCCGCCCCGCCGTCGATCTTCGGTGGTGCCTCCCGTCCGGTGATGGACAGCCGCCCGGTGATCAACGCGCCGAGCTGGTTCGACGAGACCCGTTTCGTCGCCGCCGCCCGCGAGCACTTCATGTCCCTGCAACAGCACTGGGACGCCAACGAGATGGACAAGATCGCCGAGTTCGTCACCCCGCAGATGCTGCAGTTCCTCAAGCAGGAGCGCGCTGACCTGGGCGAGGGCTACCAGTCCACCTACATCGACAACCTCGACGTGCAGCTCGAAGGCGTGGACGACCAGGCCGAGAAGACCATCGCCACCCTGACCTTCAGCGGCGTGTCGAAGTCCTCGCGCTTCGACCAGGGCGAGCCCTTCAGCGAAAGCTGGCGCATGGAGCGCCCGCAGGGCGAGAACCAGCCCTGGCTGGTGGCGGGCATCCGTCAGAACTGATCCTGCGCGCAACACTGAAAAAGCCCGGCAATCGCCGGGCTTTTTCGTTTCCGTCGCCCGCCTCGGCAATCCGGCACGGCACTCCCCGCGGGCCCGCCGCTCGTCCGGACGGTGCACGCACAGTGGTCTTGCGCGGATGGCCGGCTACTACTGTATAAAGCGCGCCATCCGTCGAATTCAAAGAGGCCCCGCCTGTGGAAGATGTGATCGAGAAACTGCGTGAAGCGAACGAGCCGGTTCCGGTACCGCTGGAACTGCCCGACGAAGAACTGCTCGTGGAGATCGAAGAAGCCCTGCTGATCGGCATTCCGTCGGAATTCCGTGAGTTCCTCCTGCTGGTCAGCGACGTGATCTACGGGCGCCTGGAGCCGGTCACCGTGGCCGATCCGCAGTCCCACACCTACCTGCCAGAAGTGGCCGCCGTGGCCTGGGCCAGTGGCCTGCCGCGCGAGCTGATTCCGCTCTGCGCCGATGGTGATGACTACTACGCTGTCGCCGAAGACGGCGAGGTGATTCTCTGGGCCGACGGCGAGCTCACCGAAGAGACCTGGGACTCCGTCTGGACCTGGGCACGCGACGTATGGCTGGATACTTGAAGCCCGGTGTCGGAATTTCCTGAAACTTCCATGGTCACACAGGCAACCCAGCGTACCTCCAGCCCTTGCTGCCCGGGCGGGTACGATGCCCCGTGGAGAAACTATGAAGTTGAAAGCCTTGTTCACCTGCCTGTTGCTGCTCGGCCTCGCCGGATGCGCCGACAAGGCCGTGGTGACGCTGCAGGACGGCAGCGAAATCCTGGTGAAGGATCACTCCGACTACGACAAATACAATGACTACTACGAATTCGAACAGCTCAACGGCGAGACGATCCTGATCAAGAAGGACAACGTCCGCTTCATCAAGACCCCGTGAAGGGCGCCCTAGCGCGCCCCGAGCCTTCCCCCGCTTTCCAGCTCAAGCAGGTTGAGCAGGTACTGGCCACAGTAGCCCAGGTCCTGTTCGATGGCTTTGCGCGCGCCTGCGCCATCGCCACGCTCCAGCGCCTGCAGGGTGTCTTCGTGGAAGTCGTTCAGGCGCAGCGACAGGTCGGCCTCGGTGAACAACCGGTTGAAGAAGGGCCCGACCTGCAGCCACAGCGCCTCGATCATGCGCAGCAGCGTGGGATTGCCGCAGGCACGGTAGAGCGTCAGGTGGAACCGGCTGTTGGCCTCCAGGTAGCCGTGGACGTCGCGGGCCTTCAGCGCAATTTCCATGCGCTCGGTGCAATCGCGCAGTACCGCCATGTCGGCGGGCTTCAGGTGCCTGGCCGCGTCTTCCACCGCCAGTCCCTCCAGGGATTGCCGTACCTGCAGGATCTGCAGGTAGCGCTCGCGGGTCATCACCGGCACTCGCAGCGAGCGCTGCGGCTCGCCCTCCAGCGCGCCCTCGGCCACCAGCCGTTGCAGGGCCGCGCGCACCGGCATCGGGCTGGTGCCCCACTCATCGGCCAGGTCGCGGATCTTGAGCCGCTCGCCGGGCTGGAAGCGCCCGCTCAGCAAGGCCTGGCGCAGGTTCTGGTACAGCTGTTCCTGAAGGTTGTCGGCCATCGTGACTCACTCCCGGCCGGCCGGCGGCGCCGGTAATTGGGCGAAGGTCAGGCTGCAGTCGTGCTTCATCTTGCTTATCCCTTGTTCTCGATCAGACAGTTGCCGCCATCCACCACCAGCACTTCGCCGGTGATGTAGCTGGCTTCGGGCGAGGCCAGGAAGGCGATGGCGGCCGCCACCTCCTCCGGTCGCCCGGAACGGCCGAGCGGCGTGCGCCGTCCGGCCTGGATTTCTTCCTCGCTGCTGGAGCCGGTGGCGATCCAGCCCGGCGCCACGCTGTTCACCGTCACCCCGCGATGCGCCACTTCCAGCGCCAGCCCCATGCTCATGCCGAGCATCCCGGCCTTGGCCGCGCTGTAGGCCGACTCGCCCGGATTGCTGGCACGCACGCCGGTAGTAGAGCTGACATTGACGATGCGTCCGTAGCCGCGCTCCAGCATCCCCGGCAGCAGCGCGCGGGTGAGCAGGAAGGCGCTGGTCAGGTTGCGCGCCAACGACAGGTTCCACGTCGCCAGGTCCATCGCCGCCAGCTCGGCGAAGGGCTCCGGGCTGCCCTGCATGGCCATGCCGGCGTTGTTCACCAGCACGTCTACGCTTCCCCATTGCCCCTGCGCCCATTCAGCCAGGGCGCAGACGTCGTCCTCGCAGGTCAGGTCGGCGGGCCGCGCGCGGGCCTCGAAGCCCTCGGCGCAAAGCTCCTGCGCCCGCAGCAGAACGCGCTCGCTGCTGGCGGTGAGCAGCAGTTTCACGCCATTGCGCGCCAGCCGGCGGGCACTGGCGAAGCCGATGCCGGACTCGCTGCCGGCACCGCTGATCAGGGCGATCTGGCCGGCCCAGGCGGACTCATTCGTAGCATCGTTCATGGGCACCTTCTTGATCTGTGATCACAGAATTCGTTACAGGGCAGGTTATCAGGCAGCCGACGCGCTGTATTGACATTTTTGTGATCACAAATGGAAGATGTGCGAAATAACAAACGAGGTGTGCAACATGACCGCCAGCGGAATCGCCCAACAGGCCGTGGATCTCTTCACCGCCCGCGAGCGCCAGCGCTTCCTGGAACAGAATCCCAAGTCCGTCGCCCTTGCCGAGCGTGCGCACAAGTCGCTGTACGCTGGTGTGCCGATGCACTGGATGGCCGACTGGTCCACGCCCTGCCCGCTGTTCGTCGAACGCGCCCAGGGCGCCCGCTTCTACGACGTGGACGGCCATGACTACGTGGACTTCTGCCTGGGCGACACCGGCAGCATGTTCGGCCATTCGCCGGCGCCGATCGCCCGCGCGCTCGCCGAGCAAGGCGCACGCGGCCTGACCACCATGCTCCCCGGCGAAGACGCCGTGGTCTGCGGCGAACTGCTCGCTGCGCGCTTCGGCCTGCCCTACTGGCAGGTGACCGCCACCGCCACCGACTCCAACCGCTATGTGCTGCGCTGGGCCCGCGCGGTGACCAAGCGCAAGACCCTGCTGGTGTTCGACGGCTGCTACCACGGCACCGTCGACGACGTGATGGTGCGCTACCGCGACGGCGAGACCGTGCACCGCTCCGGCCTGGTTGGCCAGGCCTACGACCTGACCCAGCACAGCCGCTCCATCCCCTTCAACGACGTCGAGGCGCTGGAAGCCGCGCTGGCCCAGGGTGACGTCTGCGCCCTGCTGTGCGAGCCGGCGATGACCAACATCGGAATGGTCCTGCCCGATCCGGGCTTCATGCAGAAGTGCCGCGAACTGACCCGTAAATACGGCGCGCTGCTGATCATCGACGAAACCCACACCATCTCCACCAACATCGGTGGCTGCACGAAGTTGTGGAACCTCGACCCGGACTTCTTCGTGGTCGGCAAGCCGATCGCCGGCGGCGTGCCCTGCGGCATCTTCGGTTGCAGCGCGGAGATGGCCGAACGCATGGCCGCCTCGCGCAAGAGTGCCCAGGAAGACAGCCATGGCCACGGCCACAGCGGCATGGGCACCACGCTCTCGGCCAATGCCCTGGCCATGCACTGCATGCGCGCCAACCTGGAACAGGTGATGACCCAGGCGGCCTACGACCACATGCTGCCGCTGGCCAAGCGCCTGGCCGACGGCTTCCGCCGGCTGATCGCTCAGCACGACCTGAAGTGGTCGGTGACCGAACTGGGCGCGCGCAGCGAGTTCCAGTTCTGCCCCGTCTCCCCGCGTACTGGCGCCGAGGCCGAGGCCGCCTTCCACGACGAACTGCAGATGGCCTTGCACCTGTACCTGATCAACCGCGGCATCCTGATCACGCCGTTCCACAACATGACCCTGTGCTGCCCGGACACCACCACCGCCGACGTGGATCGCCTGATCGAAACCCTCGATGCCGGCATCACCGAACTGCTGGCGATCCCCGGCGCGCGCGAGGCCTGATCGCCTGCCACCTGCAGGAGCGGACGTGGTTCGCTCCTGCCAAAAGAACAATCCGGCGCCGAGCGCCTCCGAGGACCACCATGCAATTCGCCGATCGACAGGAAGCCGAAGCCTTCCTCGCCGCCCACCCGGACGTGCGCAGCATCGAACTCTTCATCATCGATTCCAACGGCATCCCGCGCGGCAAGCTGCTGCACCGTGACGAGCTGCTGGCGATCTACGACAACGGCCGCCCGCTGCCCAGCTCGATCCTCGCGCTGACCGTGCAGGGCGAGGACGTCGAAGGCACCGGCCTGGTCTGGGAAGTCGCCGACGCCGACTGCTGGACCTATCCGCTGCCCGGCAGCCTGACCCTGCAACCCTGGCGCGCCAGCCCCACCGGGCAGTTGCAGGTGAGCATGCACCCGACCCAGGGCCTGCCGGCCACCCCGGCCGATCCGCGCCAGGCGCTGCTGCGCGTGGTCGACCGGCTGAAGGCCGACGGCTTCCACCCGGTGATGGCGGTGGAGCTGGAATTCTACCTGCTGGACAAGCAGCGCGACGCCAACGGCCGTCCGCAGCCGGCGCTGCAGATGAACGGCATCCGCCCGGAGGCGCCGCAGGTCTATGGCGTCTATGAGCTGGAACAGCTGCAGCCGTTCCTCGACGACCTCTACGCCGCCTGCGAGGCCCAGGGCCTGCCAGTACGCACGGCGATTTCCGAATACGCGCCGGGCCAGGTCGAACTGACCCTGGAACATCGCTTCGACGTGATGCAGGCCATCGACGAAGGCGTGCGCTACAAGCGCCTGGTGAAGGGCGTGGCGAACAAGCACGGGTTGCAGGCCTGCTTCATGGCCAAGCCGTTCGGCGACCGCGCCGGCTCCGGCATGCACCTGCACGTCAGCCTCGCCGACGAGCAGGGCAACAACCTCTATGCCAGCGAAGACATCCACGGCACCCCGCTGCTGCGCCACTCCATCGGCGGCATGATGGCGCGCCTGCTGGATTCGCTGGCGATCTTCTGCCCCAACGCCAACTCCTTCCGCCGCTTCCAGGCCAACAGCTACGCGCCGCTGGCCAAGAGCTGGGGCGTGAACAACCGCACCGTGTCGTTCCGCGTACCTGGCGGTCCGGCGAAAAGCCGGCACATCGAGCACCGCATTTGCGGCGCCGACGCCAACCCCTACCTGGCGGCAGCGGCAATCCTCGCGGCCATCCACGAAGGCATCCGCGAGCAGATCGATCCGGGCGCGCCCATCGTCGGCAACGGCTACGAGCAGGCCACCGAGTTCCTCCCCACCGACTGGCTCACCGCGCTGCGCGCACTGGAAGCCTCCACCTGGGCCCGCGAGGCGCTGGGCGAGGAATTCCTCAAGGTGTTCCTGGCAATCAAGTGGGAGGAGTACCGCCAGTTCATGGGCGAGGTCGGCGAGCAGGACTGGCGCTGGTACCTGCATCACGCGTGATTCGTGCGGCAGTACGGCGAATAACGCGAAGCGTTATCCGCCGCCAGGCCTACGCTTCGCAGCACCCGCACTGACACACGACAGCCTTACGAAAGATTTACCCTGTCAGACTGAAGAATCTGGTCTTTTCTTGGTCTGTAATTGCACGGGGCGCAGATGCGCCCCGTGGTCAAAGCGGCGCCGCCGGTACTGCCTGCCGGCCGCCGTCCTCTCTCAGGCAGGGAGAACCCGTAGACAATGAGCACTCCTGTCGTACTGATCACCGGCGCTGCCGGTGGCCTCGGAAAAGCCATCGCCAAACGTTTCGCCCAAAGCCACTGGCGCATCGCCGCAACCGACGTGGACAAAGCCGGCCTGCATGCGCTCAACGCCCAGGTCCCGCTGGACGCCACCGCCGTCGGCGACCTGCGCCGCGCCGACAACTGCCACAGCCTGGTTTCCGACATCCTCGCCCGCACCGGCCGCCTCGACGCCCTGGTGAATGCCGCCGGCGTCTGGCGCGAAGGCCCGGTGGAAGACTTCAACGAGGACGACTTCGACCTGGTCATGGGCGTGAACCTCAAGGCCGCCTTCTACATGTGCCAGGCGGCGACGCCGTACCTCAAGGAAAACCACGGCTGCATCGTCAACATCTCCAGCGACTCCGGCCGCCAGGCCTATCGCGGCTCCGCGGCGTACTGCGCGAGCAAGGCGGCGCTGACCATGCTCACCCGTACCCTGGCGCTCGAACTGGCCGAGTCCGGCGTGCGGGTCAACGCCATCTCCCCGGCGGACATCGCCACGCCGATGCTCGACTACCAGGCCGAGCGCTATGGCCAGGGCAACCCGGACAGCTACAAGCGCGCCTTGCTGAAGGATTATCCACAGGGCAAGGCGTCACGCTTCATCCGCCCCGAAGAAGTCGCCGAGCTGGTCTGGTACCTGTGCAAACCGGAATCCGAAGCCATCACCGGCGCGGACCTGGCCATCGACTTCGGCCTCTCCGCCGGGCGCTGAGCCGGAAGATAGACGGACGGGCGGCCAGGGGTCGCCCGTTTTCGTTTGGGGCGTTGATCGAACGACAGAAAGGCCATTGGTAAATGGCCCACTGGTGCCGGGCGCCAATCGGCGGTATAGAAAAAACTGTGTCGCCTGCCGCGCTTTGGTTGTCCAGAGTTAGGCCCTTTCCTTTTCCCAAGACAATTCCGAAGAGAATTCCATGGAACCTGGCAACCACCAGCTCAGCATGACCGTCCTGATGACCCCCGACATGGCCAACTTCTCCGGCAATGTCCACGGAGGCACCCTGCTCAAGTACCTCGACGAAGTCGCCTACGCCTGCGCCAGCCGCTACGCCGGCTATTACGTGGTGACCCTGTCGGTGGACCAGGTGATCTTCCGTCAGCCGATCCACGTCGGCGAACTGGTCACCTTCCTCGCCTCGGTGAACTACACCGGCCGTACCTCCATGGAGATCGGCGTGAAAGTGGTCACCGAGAACATCCGCGAGAAATCCGTGCGCCACACCAACAGCTGCTTCTTCACCATGGTGGCGCTGGACGATGACCGCAAGACCATCGAGGTGCCGCAACTGGTGCCGCAGACCAAGGACGAGAAACGTCGTTTCGCCCAGGCCCAGCAGCGTCGGCAGATTCGCCAGGAGCTGGAACAGCGCTACGCCGAGCTTCGCCACGAATGACAGACGTTCACGACATTTCCTGAAAAGAAATCCCTCGTGTCGCGGAAATTTCCCAATGCGTCAACAGGTTACCCTTGCGTGAAAGCAAGGTAGGAATCGATTACTACGCCTAGACTTTTCATACGCGGGTTTGCCCCCGTGACCCACCGTCGAGCGACCCGGTGCTGATGCGCAGTCCGGTCGCTCCCTGAGTGCCCGGAGCCCAGACCATGCATCACACCCCGCTACTGACCACCCTCGCCGTCGGCTTCGTGCTGGCCTTCGTCCTCGGCGCCCTGGCCAACCGCCTGCGCATCTCGCCGCTGGTGGGCTACCTGCTCGCCGGCGTTCTGGCCGGCCCCTTCACCCCCGGTTATGTCGCCGACCAGGCGCTGTCCACGGAGATCGCCGAACTGGGCGTGATCCTGCTGATGTTCGGCGTCGGTCTGCACTTCTCGCTCAAAGACCTGCTGTCGGTCAAAGCCATCGCCATCCCCGGTGCGGTGGTGCAGATCGGTGTCGCCACCCTGCTCGGCCTGGGCCTGGCCTGGATGATGGGCTGGAACTTCGGCGGCGGGCTGGTCTTCGGCCTCGCCCTGTCGGTGGCCAGTACCGTCGTGCTGCTGCGGGCGCTGGAGCAGCGCCAGCTGATCGACACCAAGCGCGGGCGCATCGCCATCGGCTGGCTGATCGTCGAAGACCTCGCCATGGTCCTCACCCTGGTCCTGCTGCCGGCGCTGGCCGGCTCGCTGGGCGGTACTTCCGACGGTGGTGACGGCGGCCTGCTGATGCCGATCCTGCTGACCCTGGGCAAGGTCGCCGCTTTCGTCGCGGTGATGATCCTTGGCGGCCGCCGCTTCGTACCCTGGGTACTGGAGCGCGTGGCCAAGACCGGCTCGCGGGAACTCTTCACCCTGGCCGTGCTGGCCATCGCCCTGGGCATCGCCTACGGCTCGGCGGTGATCTTCGGCGTGTCCTTCGCCCTGGGCGCCTTCTTCGCCGGGATGATCCTCAACGAGTCCGAGCTGAGCCACGAGGCCGCCGAGAACTCGCTGCCGCTGCGCGACGCCTTCGCCGTGCTGTTCTTCGTCTCCGTCGGCATGCTGTTCAACCCGGCGATCCTGATCCACGAGCCGCTGCCGGTGCTGGCGACCTTCCTGGTCATCGTCTTCGGCAAGTCGGTGGCGGCCTACGTCATCGTGCGGATGTTCGGCCACCCCAACAGCACCGCACTGACCATCGCCGCGAGCCTGGCGCAGATCGGCGAGTTCTCCTTCATCCTGGTCGGTCTCGGCGTGACCCTGAACCTGCTGCCCGAAGCCGGGCGCGACCTGGTGCTGGCCGGCGCGATCCTGTCGATCCTGGTCAACCCGCTGCTGTTCATCGCGATCGACCGCCTGCAGGCGCGGCAGGAGCAGAAGGCCGAAGCCGAGCCGGGTGCGGTCCAGGTAGAGGCGCCGGACCTTCCCCCGCCGGTGCTGGAGCAGAACCACGCAATCCTCATCGGCCACGGCCGCGTCGGCGCGCTGGTCAGCGAGCGCCTGCGCAAGGACAGAGTTCCGCTGGTGGTCATCGAGGACAAGCGCGAGAAGGCCGCCGAACTGCGCGAGCACGGTCTCTGCGTGGTGGTCGGCAACGCCGCCAACCCCGATGTCCTGACCCAGGCCAACATCACCTCGGCGCGCTGGCTGCTGATCGCCATCCCCAACGGCTTCGAGGCCGGGACGATTTCCAGCCACGCGCGGGCGATCAACCCGAACCTGGACATCATCGCCCGCGCCCACTTCGACGCCGAGGTGGACTACCTGGAGCAGAACGGCGCCAGCCTGGTGATCATGGGCGAGCGGGAAATTGCCCGTGGGATGGTCGAGCGGGTCGAGCGCGAGGGCGCCACGCCGGCGGCCAGCGACGATCACCTGCCCCAGTCGGCCTGACGCCATGCTGCGCCGACTCTACGACTGGACCATGCGCCTGGCGGGGCATCCGCGGGCGGAGCTGGCGCTGGGCGGGGTGACCTTCGCCGAAAGTTCGTTCTTTCCCATCCCGCCGGACGCGCTGCTGGTGCCCATGGTCCTGGCCAACCGGGCCAAGGCCTGGCGTTATGCGGCGATCTGCATCGTCAGCTCGGTGCTGGGCGGCATCGCTGGCTACTTCATCGGCCTGCTGCTGTTCGAGACGGTGGGCCAGGCGATCCTGGCCTTCTACGGCCTGCAGGAGAACTTCGCCGAGGTCGCCGAGCGCTACAACGAACTCGGCTGGCTGATGGTGCTGCTGGGCGGCGGCTTCACCCCGCTGCCCTACAAGCTGATCACCCTGACCAGCGGGGTCACCCAGCTGGACCTGGTGCTGTTCATCGCCCTCAGCGTGGTGGCGCGCACCCTGCGCTTCGCCGCCACCTGCGCCCTGCTGTTCTGGGCAGGACCTGCGCTGCGCGAAGCCATCGAGAAACGCCTCGGGCTGGCGTTCGGCCTGCTCACGGCGATGGTGGTGGGCGGGTTGCTGCTGGGCAAGTACATGCTCTGACACCGAGCCCCTTGCAGGAGCGGGCATGGCCCGCTTTTGCAGGGGAGCGCCGATGTGCGCCTCAGATCACCCCAGCTTCACCGCCTCGAACTTCACCCGCGGATGGGCAATGCGGTCCTGGGCACGCACCAGTTCCAGTTCGTAGCTGCCGCAGGCCTGGGTTTCCAGCAGCACTTCATGGACGGCGGCGGCGCAGAATTCGAAGGCAGTGCGCAGGTCATCGCCCAGCAGCAGGCGGGCGAGGAACAACCCGGAGGTCAGGTCGCCCACGCCCACCGGTTGGCGCGGGAAGGCCAGCAGCGGGCGGCGCAGGTGCCAGGTCTCGTCCAGGGTTACCAGCAGCATCTCGAAAGCGTCCGCCGGCTTGCCCGGGTAATTCAGGTGCTTCACCAGGACCGCCTTCGGGCCGCGCACCAGCAGGCCGCGGGCCATCGCCGCGCAGTCTTCCAGGGAGGTCGGCTGGCGGTCGCAGAAGCTGTCCAGTTCCAGCTGGTTCGGGCACAGGTAGTCGGCCACGGCGGCGGCCTCGTTGAGCAGGAACTCGCCGACTTCTGGGGCAACGATGCAGCCCTTCTCCGGATGGCCCATCACCGGGTCGCACAGGTACACGGCGCGCGGGTTGACCTCGCGGATGCGGCGCACCACTTCGAGGATCGAACGGCCCTGCGCCGCGCTGCCCAGGTAGCCCGAGAGCACCGCGTCGCAGTTGCCCAGCTCGCCGATGGCGGCGATGCCATCCACCAGCGCGGGAATCTGCTCCGGCGGCAGCACCTGCCCCGTCCAGTGGCCATACTGGGTATGGTTGGAGAACTGCACGGTGTTCAGCGGCCAGACGTTCACCCCGACGCGGCGCATGGGGAACTCGGCAGCACTGTTGCCGGCGTGGCCGAAGACGACGTGGGACTGGATGGCGAGAACGTGGGGAGTGCGCGGCATAACGGTGTCCTGCTACAGAATGGGCCAGTATGGGGCGCAATTCACACGCTGTGAACATCCGCCCCTCGCCGCCCGACGGCGGAGTGAGTAAGCTGGTGCGCCGATTCCGAGGAAGCCGAAGTGGACCTGGGCAATCTTTTCATCTTCATGCTAGTCGTCGCGGGCGCCGCCTGGTGGTGGCGCGCCCATGGCATCCGCGAGCGTGCGCTGGCGCTGGCCAAGCAGCACTGCGCGCGCGAGGGCGTGGAGCTGCTCGATGACGCCATGGCCCTGCAGCGCTTCCGCTTCCAGCGCGACGGCCGGGGCAACCTGCGCCTGGCCCGCGAATACGCCTTCGAGTTCACCGCCACCGGGCAGGAACGCTACGCCGGCCGTATCGCCATGTTCGGCCAGCACCTGGGCCGCATCGAGCTGGCGCCCTTCCGCATGGAACCCGAACCGCGCATGCCGGTATCGCCGGTCGCCACTTTCCACCCCGCCGCCGCGCCGGTCGATGAGGACATCGTCGACGCCGTGTTCGACGACACCCCGCCGCCACCACGCCCCAGGGCCGAAGTCGTGCGGCTGGACGAATGGCGCCGCGCGCACCAGGACAAGAAGGTCGGCGACTAGAGCTGAGCGCGGATCTTCCGCCAGTCCTCGTCCACCGCCGCCGTCATCGCCTTGCGCAACAACCGGCAGCGTCCGCGGTGCCAGAGTGACGTTCGCCGCCGTTGGTTGCGCCGGCAGTGCTCGAACAGCCAGTCCGGATCGAAACCGTCCCAGACGCCCGCCGTCACCCAGGTGTTGGCCCAGACCACCGGCGCCACTTCCAGGCGGTAGATGGCCTCCAGCTCGTCCACGCTGAATCCGCTGATCGACAGGGTGCCCGCGATAGCGGCACGTCCGCCTTCGTCCAGCTCGGTGTCCAGCCACAGCTCGGACAGTGCCAGCCAGACGGACTCGCGGGCCGGATCGTTCATTCGTGGCCCAGCAGGAAGCGCGACACGCGAGCGGCGCTGTCTTCGGGGAATTCCTGCATGAAGCAGTGGCCGCCGTCGACACACTGGCCACTCACCACCGTGTTCGTCGCGCACCAGCGCGCCACCGACTTGGGCACGAACGGGTATGTGCGCTCGCCGAACAGCACCTGTGTCGGCGTCACCACCTTGGTCAGCGATGGCCACAGGCGCTTGGGGAAGGAGCTGAAGATTTCCGCCTCGCGGCTGGGCCGGCATTTCAGCTCGACGCCCGCCTCGGTGCGCTTCATGGCGTTCTCCACATAGGCCCAGAGCGCTTCGTCGGTCCAGCCCTTGAAGATGCCGCGGCCGTGCAGGCCGGCGTAGGCCGCCTCGCGGTCCGGCCACTGGCTGCGCCGCGAGCGCGCCTTCTGCACCATGGTGCGGCGCTTGTGCAGGCCGAGCACTTCGGAGAGCGCCATCACGCCTATCATCGCCGGGGTGAACAGCACCGGGTCGAGCAGCACCGCACGGCGGAACAGCTCGGGATGACGGCCGAGGATCAGGCTGGTGAGCACGCCGCCAAAGCTGTGCCCGGCGGCGTAATGCGGCACGCCACCGAATACTTTGCTGCCGGCCTGGAAGGCTTCCACCGCCATCTCGGCATTGCGGTTCCAGCCGTGGAAGCGCCCGCCGTGGTCACTGTCGCCATGACCCTGCACGTCGCACAGCCAGAGGTCGAAATCCTGCGCCAGGACTTTCAGCATCGGCTCGTAGGCACGGCCGCAGAAGCCATTGCCATGCAGGAAGTGCAGCAGCGGCTTGCCACTGGGCTCGCTGCGCCAGCCGCGCAGGGTGAAACCGGCGGACCCTTCGTGGGTCCAGGACGACAACTGCATCGAAGCTCTCCATCGGGATGCCGGCAGTGTAGCGAGGCGGCGGGGCGCCGGACCAGCTCGCGGCCGTGCTATTGTCGCCAACCGTTGGTCGAACCCCGTCGAACATGTCGCCTACCCGCCCCCTTCGCCTGCTGCTGATCTGCCTGCTCCTGCTGGCCGGGCTGGTGCTGTCGGTGTTCTGGGCCGGCGAGAAGGCGCGGCACCGCGCGCTGCTCGCCGAGGCGGAAGCGGCCCATGAACAGCTCGGTCTCTATGCCAACTCCCTGCACACCCTGATCGAGCGCTTCCGCAGCATTCCCGCCGTGCTCGCGCTGGACCCGGAGCTGCGCGCGGCCATGCGCGGCCCGGTGACCGGCGAGCTGCAACACCGGCTCAACCTCAAGCTGCAGGAAATCAACGGCGCGGCGCGCTCCTCCACTTTGGAGCTGCTGGACCCCACCGGCCTCGCCGTGGCTGCCAGCAACTGGAACCTGCCGGTCAGCTACGTCGGCCACAACTACGGCTTCCGCCCCTACTTCCGCCAGACCATTGCCCAGGGCGCGGGGCGCTTCTATGCGGTCGGCGTGACCAGCGGAATTCCCGGCTACTTCCTGTCCAACGCGCTGCGCGACGACGACGGCACCTTCCTCGGCGCCATCGTGGTCAAGCTGGAGTTCCCCGACCTCGAGCGGCAGTGGAGCCAGACCCCGGACGTGGTGCTGGTGAGCGACAGCAAGGGCGTGGTGTTCCTCGCCAACCACCCGCGCTGGCGCTACCGCGAACTGCAACCGCTGGACGCCGTGGCCCGCGCCGAGATGGCCGACACCCGCCAGTACCACAAGCAGCCGCTCAGCGCGCTGCCGCACCGGACGCTGGAAACCCTCGGCGAGCACGCGCGCATGGTCCGCGTCGACGGCCAGGACATCAGCGGCGACTACCTCTGGCAATCGGTCGGCCTGCCCGAAGACGAGTGGACCCTGCATTTGCTGCGCAATCCCCACGGCGTGCAGTCCGACGTCACCAGCGCGCGGCTGGCCGCTGCCGGCGTCTGGCTGGCGCTGGTGTTCCTCGTACTCTGGCTGCAGCAACGCCGCCGCCTGGCGCGCCTGCGCCAGCGCAACCAGGAGGAGCTGGAGCGCCTAGTCGAGCAGCGCACCGCCGCCCTGCGCACCGCCCAGGACGGCCTGGTGCAGGCCGCCAAGCTGGCCGCGCTAGGGCAGATGTCCGCCGCGCTGGCCCACGAGATCAACCAGCCGCTCACCGCCCAGCGCATGCAGTTGGCCAGCGTGCGCCTGCTGCTCGACGCCGGCCGCCAGGACGACGCCCGCGCCGCGCTGGTGCGGGTCGATGAGCTGCTCGAGCGCATGGCCGCACTCACCGGTCACCTGAAGACCTTCGCCCGCAAGACGCCCGGCGGCCTGCGCGAGCGCATCGAACTGGGCCACGTGATCGAGCAGGCGTTGCAGCTGCTGACCGTGCGCATCCGCACCGAAGGCGTGGAGATCAGCCAGGACCTCGACCTGCCCGCCTGGGTGCTGGGCGATGCGATCCGCCTGGAGCAGGTGCTGGTCAACCTGATCCGCAACGCCCTCGATGCGGTGGCCAATACCGCCCCGCCGCAGATCCGCCTGACCCTGCGCCGCGATGACGAACACTGGTGCCTGGAAGTGGCCGACAACGGCCCCGGCATCGACGAAGCCCACCTGGCCAGCGTCTTCGACCCCTTCTTCACCACCAAGCCGGTGGGCGAGGGACTGGGCCTGGGGCTGGCGGTATCCTATGGCATCGTCCACGAACTCGGCGGGCGCCTCGACGCCGCCAACCAGCCCACCGGCGGCGCGGTGTTCCGCCTTAGCCTGCCGGCCGCCAGCGAAGAAAGAAGACCATGAGCGAGACCATCCTCTTCGTCGACGACGAAGCCGCCATCCGCGACGCCGTGCAGCAGTGGTTGCAACTCTCCGGCTTCGAAGTGCGCCTGTGCAGCAGCGCCGACGAGTGCCTGAAAAGCGTCTCCCGCGAGCTGCCCGGCGTGGTCATCAGCGATGTGCGCATGCCCGGCACCGACGGCCTGGCCCTGCTCGAGCGCCTGCAGGAGATCGACCGCGACCTGCCGGTGATCATGGTCACCGGCCACGGCGACGTGCCCATGGCGGTGCAGGCGATGCGCCAGGGCGCCTACGACTTCATCGAGAAACCCTTCACCCCCGAACGCCTGCTCGACAGCCTGCGCCGCGCCCTGGAGAAACGCCGGCTGGTGCAGGAGAACCGTCAGCTGCGTGAACAGGCGGCGCTCAAGGACCAGATCGAATCACGCCTGCTCGGCGTCTCGCGCCCAATGGAAACCCTGCGCCGGCAGATCATGGCGCTGGCCGGTACGCCGGTGAACGTGCTGATCCGCGGCGACACCGGCAGCGGCAAGGAACTGGTCGCACGCTGCCTGCACGACTTCGGCCCTCGCACCGGCAAGCCCTTCGTCGCGCTGAACTGCGCGGCGATTCCCGAGCAATTGTTCGAGACCGAACTGTTCGGCCACGAAAGCGGCGCCTTCACTGGCGCCCAGGGAAAACGCATCGGCAAGCTGGAGCACTCCAACGGCGGCAGCCTGTTCCTCGACGAGATCGAGAGCATGCCGCTGGCCCAGCAGGTGAAGTTGCTGCGCGTGCTGCAGGAACAGCAACTGGAGCGCCTGGGCTCGAACCAGAGCATCAAGGTGGACCTGCGGGTGATCGCCGCGACCAAGCCGGACCTGCTCGAGGAAGCCCGCGCCGGGCGCTTCCGCGAGGACCTCGTGTACCGCCTGAACGTCGCCGAGCTGCGCCTGCCGCCGCTGCGCGAACGCCGCGAGGACATCCCGCTGCTGTTCGAGCACTACGCGCTGCTGGCCAGCGAGAAATTCGGCCGCGAAGCCGCGCCGCTCTCCGCCAGCGAACTGGCGCGCCTGCTCGCCCACGACTGGCCGGGCAACGTACGCGAACTGGCCAACGCCGCCGAGCGCCATGTGCTCGGCCTGGACCGCGCCGAGCTGCCGATCGAGCCCGCCGGCAACGGCCTGTTCGAACGCATGGAAGCCTACGAGGCACAGTGCATCCGCCAGGCGCTGGGCCAGTGCAAGGGTGACATTAAGGCGGTGATGGAGCTGCTCGGCCTGCCGCGCCGCACCCTCAACGAGAAGATGCAGCGCCACGGGCTGAGCCGTGGGGATTACCTGGGCGAGGACTGAGCCAGCTGCTCGGCGAAGAACCAGCCGCTACACCAGCGCGCCAGCGGCCAGAGCAGCGCCAGTAGCAGGACCACCGGCGGCAGCAGGTAAAGCGGCAGGCTGTTGGCGTTCAGCGAGTTGTAGGCGGCGAACACCAACAGGATCGAGACCAGCACGATCGCAATCGTCCACATCACCAGCAGGACCAGCGCGCAGGCCAGTACCCGACCGGCGGCGAAGCGCGAGACCTGCGATGGCAGGCTTGCCTGCACCGAGGTCATGACGATGGCGAAGGGCAGCGCGCCGCCTGCCAGCAGGAACATCGATTGCCAGCCGTCCGCGCCGCTATACAGATAGAGCGCCCCGTAGCTGAGGGCAGCCAGCGCCTTGTAGACCAGCGCGCTGAAGCACAGTGACACGCCCAGCGCCACTTGCCAGGACGACAGCAAAAAGGTCTCGCCGGGCAACAACCGCTCGGAGCGTGAGCGCGCCAGAGACAGCACCACCCAGAGCGGCAGCAGGCAGCCCAGAACCAGACTGACCAGCGAATTGGCCTGGCCATAGAGGACCATCCAGAGATTCCGGGTGCCCTGCTCGAACGCCCACTGATAGAAGGACAGGCTGAGGTAGGACACCCCCGTACTGACGACCATGGTGGCGATCAGGTAGGCCACGCCGAAACCCACCAGCAGTCCGGCCAATGGCTGGAAACGCGCAATGCCATGGCGCTCGCGCAGGTGATGCACCAGCAGCAGGACAGCCGCCGCATAGAAGACCAGCCCGCCCAGCCAGTTTGCCAGCATAGTCGGCAGGTACTGCGGCAGGCGCTCGCGGTAGCTGCCCAGGTCGCCGATCCACTGCACGGCATTGCTGCCGAAAAACACTACCGCCGCCGCCACCATCATGGCGGCAACAAACTGCCAGGGCTGGTTGCCGTCCGCCGGCACGGCAGCAGGCGCAGTGAGTGGAGCATGGGGTGTCGCGAAGGGATTGTCAGTGGTCATGGGCGGCATCCTTGTCGGTCCATTGAAGCGCCCGAGCCTCTCACAGCCGGCGCCGGCCCGCCAGAGCGGGCCATCCCACTGGCGATCAGCGGGTGAGCCGCTACCCTCAAGCGGGTGCCGGAATCCGGCCACTCCTGCCGCCCTCTCGAACAAGGAAAACCAGCATGACCGGCAGCCTCCTCCCCTCTATCTGGCTGGGTGAATTCGAATCCGCCGAACACTGGCAGCAGGCCCGCCAGGCGAAACAGGTTCCAACCGCCCGCGAACTGTGCGGCGCCATCGAGGACCGCGTGCTCTGGTCCCGACACCCCATGGACATCAAGGCGTGGTGCTCGGCCTGCGAGAGTATCCAGCCGATGCACATCGACTGGCGCCTGGGTGGTATCGCCCCGGATGGCAGCGTGCACCCGGCCTGGACGGAAACCGCCGCGTGTCAGGGCTGCGGCCTCAACAGCCGGATGCGCGCGGTACTGGACCGCCTGCAGAAACTCGAACTGCCGAGTGATTCACGGGTGTTCATCGCCGAATGCGTCACCCCCAGCTTCCGCCAGATCGAACGACGCTTCCCCAGGCTCCTGGGAAGCGAGTACCTCGGGCCGGACAAGGTGTCGGGAGAAGCCTACTGGAACGAGCAGCACCGCCAGCGCATCCGCCACGAGGACCTGACCCGGCTGTCCTTCGCCGACGGCAGCTTCGACCTGGTGATCAGCCAGGACATCTTCGAGCATATTCCGGACTTCGCCCGCGCCTTCGCCGAGTGCCGGCGGGTGTTACGGCCGGGCGGACGGCTGGTGTTCAGCGTGCCCTTCTTCCCCAACCAGAACGAGACCGAGGTACGCGCCCGCTTCGCCGCCGACGGCGCTCTGGAGCACCTGCTGCCGGCGGAATACCACGGCGACCCGGTGGGCGACGGCGGCGTGCTGTGCTTCCAGCACTTCGGCTGGGACCTGCTCGACCGACTGCGTGGCGCCGGCTTCGGCCACGTCCGTGCACATCTTTACTGGGGCCCCTGGCAGGGCCATTTCGGCCTGCCGTTCTTCGTCTTCCAGGCGGACGCCGGCTAATTTTTCCGCGCAAAAAAAAAGGCCGCTGATAGCAGCGGCCTTGAGACGGACATCGATCTGGAGCAATCAAGAATCGACGTCGGGAAGCTTGCCGGCGGTGAGGCCGGTAACGGCGCTGCCCGAAGGCCGCACTGTTGGGTCAAGTATATTGACCGATCGGACAGGAAGACAGAGCACCGGCAGCGAAAGACTGTTACAGCTTCTGTAATAGTCGCCGTCGGGATGCGGGAAACGCAGGCAAAAAAAACGCCGCATGTCTTATGCGGCGCAAGGTGTTGAGAAGCCCGGCTCACGCACCGAGCCTCCCGGGGGAAGCGGCCGATCAGGAATCGGCGTTGCTGCCAGCGGCGGCCTTGGCGGTCTGCTCGGCGGACGGGGCCTGCTGCTGGGCAATCACTGCTTCGTTGGCCTTGACCATCTTGTCGGTCATCAGGCGCGATTCTTCGGCGAAGCTCAGCTGAGTGAAGGACAGCGAGCAGACGGACAGCAGGGCAGCAACATAAAGCGAACGGGACATGACGGTGATCCTTTCTGAACACCCGATTGGTCGGGGTTGATGAAAGGTTACGGCGCAACAGTCCCTCGAAAAATAGCTAGCTAACCAACAAAGCATTGCCTAAAAAGCAACAATCCGTGCCGATCGTCCGAGAACACCGGTATAGAGCGGCTGCGGCGATCCGCCACGCTAGCCCTTTGCCTTATGCCCAGTTGACGGGATCGTTGAGCGCTGCTTCGTCTTCCTCGAATACCCGCGGCAGCTCCGCCTTGAGGAATTCGACCCAGGTGCGGATCTTCGCGTCGAGGAAGCGCCGCGACGGGTACAGCGCATAGATCTGCCGCACGTGCAGGCTGTGCCGGGGCAGCACGCGCACCAGCGAACGGCGACGCAGTGCCGGCGCGGCAACGTAGCTGGGCAACAGGCAGATGCCCATGCCGGCGGCGGCGGCGCCAGTCAGCGCCTCGGCGACGTTGACCATGAAAGTGTCGCGCGGGCGGATCACGCTTTCCTCGTTGCCCTCCTCGAACGCCCAGCCTTCGGGGAAGGTCGGGTCCTGCAGGCGCAGGCACTGGTGCTGGTGCAGGTCGGCGACGCTGGTCGGGGTGCCGCGCCGCTTGAGGTACTCGGGGCTGGCGCAGAGCACGCTGTAGATGGTGCCCAGGGTCTGGGCGACGAACTCGGAGTCGGGCAGTTCGCGGTCGCGGGTGATCACCACGTCCTGGCCTTCCTCGAGGATGTCCGGCTGGCGCTGCGCCAGAGTCAGCTCGATGTAGACCTCGGGGAAGGACTCGCAGTAGCGCGAGATCAGCGGGATCAGGTGCTGCTGGCCCAGCCCGGTGAGCGAATGCACGCGCAGGCGGCCTCGGGGATTGAGATGCGCGCCGCTGGCTTCGGCCTGGGCTTCGTCGACATCGGCGAGGATTTCCCGGCAGCGCAGCAGGTAGCGCTCGCCGGTTTCGGTCAGCGCCAGGCGCCTTGTCGTGCGGTGCAGCAGGCGCGCTTCCAGCTGGGCTTCGAGATCGGAGACCACACGCGAGACCTGGGCTGTGGATAACCCCAGAGCGTTGGCGGCGGCGGTGAAACTGCCGGCATCCACCACCCGGACGAATGCCCGCATCGCGTGAAGTACGTCCATGCTTCCCCCTGCGTGTTGATCTTGTCGTAGGCGCCTGTAGGAGATGACAACCATTGTTGTCCGCGCCGCAAAACTGAATCGCAGTATAGGGTCGTTTTTTGCCGATTGTTACCACGTATAGTGCCGGACAAGTCGCTGCAGCAACGTTGGGCATACCAGGCTCATCGTACGGCCGCCGATACACCAATCGACGGCCCTCTCCCCCGCGCATACCTGGCTGCAGCGACTGACTCTTTCTCCAGGGGCGGCCATCTGCGGATGGTCGCCCTTTTTCGTTTCTGCCGGGTGAGTTCGACGCGAGGGCGGTCCCCTCACCCCAGCCCTCTCCCCCAGGAGAGGGGGCAGTTCGTGCCGGCTGACACCACTGCTTCATCCTTCGCCGATCAGTCCCCTCTCCCTCTGGGAGAGGGTTAGGGTGAGGGCAGCCCGAAACACCGAAGTACAGCAGGGTTCGCGAGCAAGCTCGCTCCTACAGAAAAGCGGTCAGCGCGGCAGCGGATAGAGGCGCTCGTCGAACTGATCCAGACGTACGAACTCCAGCGGCTGGTCGTTCTCCAGGTTCTGCAGGCGATCCTGGTACTGGCGCAGGAACTCCTGGCGGTCCTCGTTGCTGATGTAAGGCACGTGCCAGGCCACGAAGGGCGGCAGCACGCTCATCCCGGTGTAAGCCAGGGTGCCGCGCAGGATCGGCCGCAGCATGTCTTCCAGCGGGCCGTGGATGGCGTCGTCGCCGAACATGTGGTCGCGCCCGCCGAGGGTCACGCTCACCAGCGCCTTCTTGCCGGCCAGGCCGCCCTGGTCGTAGAAGCGCTTGCCGCCGTAGCAGATGCCCGAGACCAGCACGCGGTCGAACCAGCCCTTGAGGATGGCCGGCGCGGAGAACCAGTAGATCGGGAAGTTGAAGATCACCAGATCGGCCCAGAGCAGCTTGTCCAGCTCGGCCTGGATGTCGGCGGCGATGGTCCTGGCCTTGGCGCCTTCACGCTGTTCCAGCGCATAGACCAGATATTCGGGGTTGGCGCGGGCGCCAAAGTCGGCGGCGCTGGCCACCGGGTTCCAGTTCATCGCGTACAGGTCGGAGACCTGCACCTCATGGCCCTGGCCGCGCAGGGTTTCCTCGGCGAGCTGGTACAGCGCGGTGCTGAAGGATTGCGGTTCGTTGTGGGCGTGGACGATCAGTACGTTCATGTGGATTCCTGACAAGTCGGTGAGCGGCACAGCCCTCACCCCAGCCCTCTCCCGGAGGGAGAGGGGGTCTGTTTAAAGCTGGATGGCCTTGAGCTCGACGAACTCGTGCAGTCCCTGCTCACCCCATTCGCGGCCGTTGCCGGACTGCTTGTAGCCACCGAACGGCGCCCGGTAGTTGAAGGCACCGCCGTTGACGAAGCATTGGCCGGCGCGCATCTGCCGGGCGAGTCGCAGGCCATCTTCGCGGTCGCCCGCCCAGACGGCGCTGGACAGGCCGAACGGCGAATCGTTGGCGATGGCGATCGCCTCGGCCTCGTCGGCGTAGGGAATCAGGCACAGCACCGGGCCGAAGATTTCTTCGCGAGCGATGCGCATCTGGTTGTTCACCCCAGCGAAGATCGTCGGCTGTACGTAGTGCCCGCGCTCCAGATGGGCCGGGCGCTCGGCGCCGCCGCAGACCCGCTGCGCGCCCTCTTCCTCGCCGACGCGGATGTAATCGAGCACGGTGCGACGCTGGCCGCCCGAGCACATCGGGCCGAGGAAGCTGTCGGCATCCAGCGGGTCGCCCATCTTCAGCGCGAGGGTTTCGGCGCGGGCGATTTCCACAGCTTCGGCATAGCGATGGGCCGGCAGCAGCATGCGCGTCAGCGCGGTGCAGGTCTGCCCGGAGTTGATCATCACGTCCTGCACGCCGTGGCGCACGGCGGTGGCCAGGTCAGCATCGGCGGTGATCAGGAAGGGCGACTTGCCGCCCAGCTCCAGGCACACGCGCTTGACCGTCGGCGCCGCGGCTTCGGAGACCTTGACGCCCGCACCGGTGGAGCCGGTGAAGGACACCATGTCCACGTCCGGGTGCCGCGCCAGGGCTTCGCCGACCTTGGAACCGGGGCCGCTGACCAGGTTGAACACGCCGGCCGGCAGGCCGATGGCGTGGATCATGTCGGCCAGCAGGAAGGCGTGCAGCGGAGTGTCCTGACTCGGCTTGACCACCACGGTGCAGCCGGCGGCGAGCGCCGGGGCGAGCTTGCCGATCAGCTGGTGCAGCGGGTAGTTCCAGGGGTTGATGAAGGCGCAGACGCCCACCGCTTCCTTCACCACCAGCGAGTTGCCAACCTCGCGCAATTCGTCCATGTGCGCGGCCATGGCGGCGTAGCTTTCCAGCCCCTCGAGGGGCCCGTCGACCTGCACCATGCGGCACCACTGGATGGGCATGCCCAGCTCGGCGGTGATCAGCGCGGCCATCTCGTCGGCACGGTTCTTCAGTTGCTCGGCAAGCGCGCGGATATAGCCGGCGCGCACCTGGGACGGGGTCTGCGACCACGCTGGGAAGGCACGGCGGGCAGCGTCCACCGCGCGGTTCACGTCGCCTTCGCCACCCAGCGGCACACGGCCGACGCATTCCTCGGTAGCCGGGTTCTGCACCTCGGCCATGCCCTGCCCCTGCGGCGCCACCCAGGCGCCATCGATGTAGAGCTGTGTACGCTCACGCATAGCGTTTTTCCTTGAGCAGTTCGGCGGCGCACAGGGCGATGCGGCGGCAGGCTTCGCGCAGCGGTTCGGCGCCGAGCACCAGGCCGAGACGAATGTGCCCGGCGGCGCTGGGGCCGAAGGCTTCGCCGGCCAGCACAGAGACGCCGTGGCGGTCCAGCAGCAGGTCGGAGAAGTCCTGGGCGGAGAGCCCGGTGGCGCGGATATCCACCATCACGAACATGCCGCCGTCCGGGCGCAGGGCGCGCACGCCGACGCAGTCGGCGAGGCAGTCGAGCACCAGGTCGCGGCGCTGGCGGTAGGCTTCGCGCATGGCTTCCAGTTCCGGCAGCCTGGCTTCCAGCGCAGTGCAGGCGGCGTCCTGGATGAAGTCCGGCGAACCGTAGAGCATGCACAGGGCGAGGTTTTCCAGGTGCGCGCAGAGCTCCTGCGGACCGACCACCCAGCCTACTCGCCAGCCGGTCATTGCGTGGGATTTCGACAGGCTGTTGAGGGTCGCGGTGCGCTCGGCCATGCCCGGCAGGCTGGCAGGGCTGATGTGCTCGCCGTCGAACAGCAGCTCGCTGTAGACCTCGTCGGAAATCATCCACAGGTCGTTGCTGATGCACAGCTCGGCCAGCGCTTCCCAGGTGGCGCGCGGCAGGCTGGCACCGGACGGGTTGTGCGGGCTGTTGATCGCCAGCGCGCGGGTGCGCGGGGTGACCAGTGCGGCGACGTCCTCGGCCTGCACGCGGAAGCCGTGCTCGGAGCGCACCGACACCGGGATGACCTTGGCGCCGCAGGCACCGAACACCGCTTCGTAGGTGACGTACATCGGCTCGGCGACGATCACCTCGTCGCCCGGATTGAGCACGCACTGCGCCACGGCATACAGCGCGCACTGGGCGCCGGCCAGCACAACCACGTCATCACTGGTGACGGCCTGGCCGCTGCGCTGGGTGTGGCGGCGGGCGATGGCTTCGCGCAGCGAGCGCTTGCCGCGCACGTCGGCGTAGTGGGTGTTGCCGGCCAGCAGGCTGTCGATGGCCGACTGCACGATGGGCACCGGAGTGTCGAAGTCCGGGTCGCCCACCGACAGCAGCAGGATGTCGTCGCCCTGCTCCATGCGCGCCAGGGCGCGGTAGTGGATGTCCCAGGCGGCGGCGCCGTCGCCGGCGATGCGTTGGGTGAAGTTCGAGTAGCGCATGCTGTGCTTCCTTCAAGGTGCCGGAGCCCGTGGGCTCCGGCGGGTGCAACGGGTCCTACTGGGCGCAGGCGTGTTTCAGCTCGATCAGGGTGACGCCCGGATGGCCGAAGCCGGCGCGCAGGTCGCGCTCCAGTTCGTCCAGGCTCTGCGGCTGGCACATCTCGCAACCGTAGGCGCGGCCGAGCAGGGCGAAGTCCGGGTTGCGCGGCAGGACGCCGATGGGCTCGATGTCCAGGCCGATCATGTCGTCGCGGATCTGCCCCAGCGCATCGTTGTTCCACAGCAGCACCACCAGCGGGCTGTCCAGCTCCTCGGTGGCGGTGGCCAGTTCCTGCGCGGTGTAGAGGAAGCCGCCGTCGCCGACCAGCACCAGGCCGGGACGCTCCGGCGCGCCGAACTTGGCGCCGATACCGGCAGGCACGCCGTAGCCGAGGGTGCCGTAGCCGGTGGGGTGCAGCCAGCCGCGCGGTGCCTTGCTCGGGTAGAGGTAGTTGGCGGTGTAGGCCAGCTGGGTCATGTCGCTGGCGATGAAGGCGTTGTCCGGCAGGACCTTGGCGATGCGTTCCAGGATCGACTTGTGGATAAGTTGCAGCGGCGCGTGGCCGCCGTCGATCTGCGCACGCAGTTCGGCGATGCGCGACTGCGCTTTCGCCGCATCCCGGCTCGCGCTCGGCAGCGCGGCGAGCAGCGCCTCGGCGGTGGCCTTCGAATCGCCCAGCAGCGCCACGGCGCTCGGGTAGAAGTCGTTGAACTTGCGCGAATCGACGTCGACGCGGATCACCTCGCCGGTGACCGGCAGGCGGTCGCGCCAGAAGTCGGTGTCGGCCATTTCGGTGCCGATGGCCAGGACCACATCGGCCTCGGCGATCATGTCCCAACCGGCCTGGGTGCACAGGGTCGCACCCGCGGCGAGCGGCGCTTCCGGCGCCAGCAGGCCCTTGCCGGCGACGCTGGTGAACAGCGGCGCGGCCAGGCGCTCGCTGAGCGCGGCCAGGGAATCGGCGGCATGCAGCGCGCCGCCGCCGGCGATGATCATCGGGCGCTTTGCAGCCTGGAGCTTATCCACAGCCTGCTTGAGCGCTTCGCTGCTGGGCTGGCCACGGCCGGCGCGGCGCACCACTTCGTGGGTCCAGTCGCGGGCGACCGGGTTGGCCAGCACATCCAGCGGCACGGAGATGTGCACCGGGCGCGGGCGCTCGCTGTCGAACACGGCGTAGGCGCGGGCGATCAGCTCGGGCAGGTCTTCGGCGCTCAGGGCGACGGCGGAAAAAGCGGTGATCGGCGCGGTCATGGCGCGCTGGTCCTGGGTCTCGTGCAAGCAGCCCCAGCCCTTGCCCAGGCTGGCGGTGTGGTTGACGCTGGAAATCACCAGCATCGGGATCGAGTCGGCGTAGGCCTGGCCGATGGCGGTGGCGGCGTTGGTCACCCCCGGGCCGGTGATGATGAAGGCCACACCCGGCTTGCCGCTGACGCGCGCATAGCCGTCGGCCATGAAGCCGGCGCCCTGTTCATGGCGGGTCAGCACATGACGGATGCCGCTGCCGGGCAGGCCACGGTACAGCTCCAGAGTGTGTACGCCGGGTATGCCGAACACGGTGTCGACGCCGTAGTTGGCCAGCAGGCGTACCAGGGCCTGGCCGCCGGTGAGGGTCTTGTCGTTTTGCATGAACGATCTCCCGAACTGTTCTTCGGCGGATAACCGCAAGCGGTTACTCGCCCTACTCGTTGGGGCCAACGCCGAGTGTCCGGCGTGCGCCGCTTTTGCTCCCTCTCCCTTCAGGGAGAGGGGGGCGTTCGTGTTCTTCCTTCAGGTCCTGCTGCAGATCACTCAGCGGTGCGGATCAGCGCATCCACCGCCACGGCGCCATCGGCGTCCGCCAGCAGCGGGTTCACGTCCAGTTCCAGCAGGTTGTCCACGTGCTCGCAGGCGTAGTCGGCGACGGCGCGGATGGCCTCCACCAGCGCCTCCAGGTTCACCGCCGGGCGACCCCGGAAACCGGTGAGCAGCGGCGCGCTGCGCAGGCCCAGCAGGGCGTCGCGGATCGCCGCGTCGGTGGTCGGCAGCAGCAGGCTGCGGCTGTCCTTGAGCAGCTCGACGAGGATGCCGCCGGCACCCAGCACCAGCGCCAGGCCGAAGCCGTTCTCGCGCTTGATGCCGACGATCAGCTCGGCCAGCGGCGGATTGGCCATGCGTTCCAGCAGCACCTGGTCGAAGGGCACGCCGGGGGCGTGGCGGGCGATGTTCTCGCGCATGTCGAACAGCGCGGCTTCCAGCGCCGCCTCGTTGCGCAGGTTGAGTGCCACGCCGCCGGCCTCGGTCTTGTGCGGCAGCTGCGCGCTGACCACTTTCAAGGCCAGCGGGAAGCCGACATCGGCGGCCGCTTCGCGGGCCTGGGTCGGCGTGCTCAGGGCGGCGCGCGGCAGCGGCAGGCCGAAGGGTTTCAGCGCCTGCTTGGATTGCCACTCGTCCAGCAACCGGCCTTCGCTGTCCAGCGCCTGCGGGCAGAGCGGTACCAGCGCGGCTTCGCCACGGGCCAGCAGCGCTTCGCGGCGCAGACGGTAGTGAGCGATGCGACCCCAGGCGGCGAGGCCGTCTTCCACGCCTTGCAAAGCGGCGACGCCGTGGGAATGCAGCAGTTCGCGGGCATGTTTGGGCAGCAGCTCGGGCAGCGCGGAGGCGATGAAGCCAACCTTGTCGTGGCGCTTCAATGCCGCACAGTACAGCTCCAGCAGCAGGTCGCACTGCGGGCGCTCGCCGGTTTCCTCGCCGGGGTAGTCCAGCACCAGCAGGGCAGCATCGGCCGGGGTCTGCAGGGCGCTGTCGAGCATGCGGTCCAGCGCCGGGCCATCGCCCCAGATGGCGGTGGTGAAGTCCAGCGGGTTGGCGATGTTGGCGTAGTCCGGCAGTACCTGGGCCAGTTCGGCGCGCTGCGCGTCGACCAGCTTGGGCAGGCTCAGGCCGTTGCGTTCGGCGTAGTCGGCGATCAGCCCGGCATCACCACCGGAGCAGGCCAGCGCGGCGAGGCTGGGGCCGGCCGGCAGGTTGCCGCAAGCGGCCGCCTTGAGGGTTTCAATGAAGCTCACCGGGCCGCTGACGCGGATCACCCCGAGACGGTCGAACAGCGCGTCGTACAGCGCGTCGGAGCCGGCCAGGGAGCTGGTGTGGCTGAGCGCGAGTTCGGCGCCGATCTCGGAAACACCGGTCTTCAGGGCGATCACCGGGATACCTTTCTGCAGCGCCTTGAAGGCCGCGCGGGCGAAGCCGGGGACGTTCTTCAAGCCTTCCAGGTGCAGGCCGATGGCGGTGACGCGCGGCTCGTCGAGCAGCACGTCCATCAGCTCAGCCACTCCCAGTTGCGCCTGGTTACCCACCGAGGCCATGTAGGCGATGGGCAGCGAGCGGTCGCTCATGGACAGGTTGTAGGCGAAGTTGCCGCTCTGGGTCAGCACCGCCACGCCCTTCTCCACCAGGTGCCCGCCGTGGGCCACCGGCCACAGCGCGGAGCCGTGCAGGTAGTCGAGCAGGCCGTAGCAGTTGGGGCCGAGCAGGGCCATGTCGCCGGCGCTGGCGAGCAGGCGGCGCTGCAGGGCTTCGCCCTCGGCGCCGGTCTCGGCGAAGCCGGACGCGTAGCAGATGGCGCCGCCGGCGTCCCTGGCAGCCAGTTCGGCGACGGCCTGCAGGGTCAGGTCACGGTTGGTGGCGACGAACACTGCATCCGGCCCTTCGGGCAGCTCGGCAATACTGCGTACGCAGGGCACGCCTTCGAGTTCGTCGTATTGCGGGTTGACCAGCCACATCTGGCCGGCGAAGCCGCCTTCGGCGCAGCGCTTGAGCGCGCGCGCCATGCTGCGTCCGCCAATGAAGGCCAGGTGCCGGGGCGCCAGCAGGCGCTGGAGGTTTTCGCGTTTCATCGCACGGGCCTCAACGCAGCAGCGGACGCAGCAGTTCGCGGGAAATGATATGGCGCTGGATTTCCGAGGTGCCTTCCCAGATGCGCTCGATGCGCGCATTGCGCCAGATGCGTTCCACCGGACCTTCGTCCATCAGGCCCATGCCGCCGAAGATCTGCACGGTCTCGTCGGCGACCTTGCCCAGCACTTCGCTGGCGAACAGCTTGGCCATGCCGGCCTCGCCGTCGGTCATGCTGCCGCGGTCCATCTTCCAGGCGGTGTGCAGGGTCATCAGCTCGGCGGCGCGAATCTGCGTGGCCATGTCGGCGAGCTTGAAGGAGATACCCTGGTAGCTGCCGATGGCCGCGCCGAACTGCTTGCGGTCGGCCGACCACTGCAGCGCCAGGTCCAGCGCGCGCTGTGCCTGGCCGACGCAGTTGGCGGCGACCATCACGCGGCCGGCGGTGAGCCAGGCGTTGGCCACTTCCCAGCCCTTGTCGACTTCGCCGAGGACCTTGGAAGCCGGCACGCGGCAGTCGTCGAAGAAGATTTCGTAGGTGTGGTAACCCTTGTTGCTCACGCATTTCGGGCCACGGCGCACGGTCATGCCGACGGTGCCCTTGTCCACCAGGAAGGCGGTCACGGCGTTGCGCTTCTTGCCATTGCGCTCGAAGGTGTCGGTGACCGCGAAGACGATGGCGAAGTCGGCATGGCCGGCGTGGCTGATGAAGTGCTTGGAGCCGTTGATCACGAAGTCCTCGCCATCACGCACGGCGCGGGTCTTGATCGAGTTGGCATCGGAACCGGCGCCCGGTTCGGTGAGGGCGAAGCAGTCGATCTTCTCGCCCTGTACCACCGGCAGCAGGTAGTCCTGGATCTGCTCGCCCTTGCACGCCATGAGGATCTTCGAGGGGCGCGCGACGAACACGTGCAGCGCCCAGGACACCTTGGACAGCTCGCGCTCGACCAGCGCCTGGGACAGGTAGTCCAGGCCGCCACCGCCGACTTCCTCGGGCATGTTGAAGGCATAGAAGCCGGCCGCCAGGGCCTTGCCGCGAATCTTCGCCGCCAGCTCCGGGGACACCGCATCGGCGCGGTCCACTTCTTCCTCGTAGGGCAGCAGCTCTTTCTCGACGAAAGCCTTGACCGCCTCGACGAGCATTTCCTGTTCCTGGGTCAGTTGGAAATCCATCACATCACCTGCAGCCGTCAGCGGCCTTTGAATTGGGGGGAGCGTTTTTCGGCCACGGCGCGCAGCGCCTCGGCGGCATCTTCACTGCGGCCGCAGAGCAGCCCGGCGGCCTGTTCGGCCTCCAGTTGCTGGGCCAGGGTGCGGGCGGCGCCGTCGCGCATCAGGCGCTTGGTCTGGGCGAAGGCGAAGGTCGGGCCGGCAGCCAGACGCGCGGCGAACTCGCCGACCTGGGCCTGCAGCTGATCGTCGGCGACCACTTCGCCGACCAGCCCGGCCTGCAGCGCGCGCTCGGCGTTCCACAGTTCGTCGAGGAACAGCAGGCGCTTGGCTGCTTCGCTGCCAATCAGGCGCGGCAGGTGCCAGCTGGCGCCGGCGTCCGGGCAGTAGGCCATGCCGGTGTAGCCGGCCTTGAAGCGCGCGGAGGCGCCGGCGATGCGGAAGTCGCAGCACAGGGTGAGGTCCATCCCGGCGCCGACGGCGGTGCCGTTGACGGCGGCAATGGTCGGCTTGTCCAGGCCGTGCAGGCGGCGCATCAGGGCGTGGGCGGTTTCGGTCCAGCCGTAGGTTTCCAGTTCGCCACGGGCTTCGGCCTCGGCCCATTCGGCGAGGTCGGCGCCGGCGCAGAAGCTGCGGCCTTCACCGCTGAGCACGATGACGCGCACGGCCTCGTCGGCCTCAAAGGCTTCGAGCAGGGCGAGCAGGTTCTTGAGCGTGGGGACGTCGAGCGCGTTGCGCTGCTCGGGGCGGTTCAGGGTGATCCAGGCGATACCGTCCTGGACCCGGCTGAGCGGGGATGGCTGAGTCATGCTGCCCTCGTTCTTGTAGTCGTTTGCTGAGGCGGGTGAAGCGTTGGAGCCAATACTAAACAAGTGTTCAGCAAGACGGCAATCCACCCGAATGGGTGGCTTGTAACGCTCCGCCAATCGACGGGAAGGCCGCGCGGTGCGGGGGCTGAGGGGTTTTGCAGGGAAGTCGCGGCGGGCTTGTTACAACTTCGAACAATCGTTCAGCAGCGAAGCGGCCCTGCAGGAGCGGGCCACGCCCGCGACCGAGCCCGCTGCGGGGATTGTTCGCAGACATGGCCCGCTCCTACAAAAAGCATGAAGCCCCGCGCTGCGGGGCTTCTGCGGAACGGGCGAAGCCTCAGCCGAGGCTCGGTACCGCCTCGTCGCTCAGCACCTGCCCGCGCTTGCGCTTGAGCAGGAAGTAGGCGAGGTAGCAGGCCGCCATGAAGCCGAAGCCCCAATACAGCGACGGTCGCTGGGTCGGGTCCATGGCGAGGAACACGAACAGCGAGCAGCAGATCGCGATGCACGCCAGCGGGATCAGCGGGAACAGCGGTGCGGCGTACTTCAGGTCAGCCACGGTGCCGCCCTTGGCCATGTGCTCGCGGCGGAAGCGGTACTGGGCGTAGGCGATGACGATCCAGGTGACGGTGCCGGCCATGCCGCTCACCGCCATCAGCACCATGAACAGGGTATCGGCGGCGACCACGCTGGTGAGCAGCGAGAGCAGGGCGAACGCCAGGCTGATCAGCAGCGCATAGAGCGGCACGCCACGGGCGCTGAGTTTGGACAGCTTGCGCGGCGCCATGCCGGTCTTGGACATGGCCCAGAGGATGCGCGTGGAGGCGTACAGGCCGGAGTTACCCACGGACAGGATCGCGGTGAGGATCACGAAGTTCATGATGTCGGCGGCGTAGGGGATGCCGACCATGTCGAACACCTGCACGAAGGGGCTTTCCATCAGCCCGGCCTGCTTCCACGGCACGATGCAGGAGAGCACGGCAATCGCCAGCACATAGAAGATCAGCACGCGGAACACCACGTTGCGCACGGCGCGCGGGATGCTCTTCTCCGGCTGGTCGGTCTCGCCGGCGGCGACGCCCATGATCTCGCAACCCTGGAAGGCGTAGACCACCGTCATCATCACCGCGAACACGGCAGACAGGCCGTTGGGGAACAGGCCATCGCTGACCAGGTTGGACAGCCCCGGCGCGGCCGCGCCATCGTTCAGCGGGATGGCGCCGAAGATCACCAGCAGGCCGACCACGATGAAGCCGAGGATGGCTGCGACCTTGATCCCGGAAAACCAGTATTCGGCCTCGCCGAAGGCGCGGGTGGCCAGGGCGTTGAGGGAGAACAGCACGACCACGAAGAAGCCCGACCAGAGCCAGATCGGCACCTCGGGGAACCAGCGGGTCATCAGCATGCCGGCGGCGGTGAATTCCAGGCCGACGGTGGAGGCCCAGCTCATCCAGTAGACCCAGCCGATCATGAACCCGGTGGCCGGGCCGATGAAGCGCGTGGCGTGGGCCTGGAAGGAGCCGGAGACGGGCATCTGCACCGACAGCTCGCCCAGGCAGACCATCACCAGGTACATCAGCAGGCCCGCGACCAGGTAGGCGAGGATGGCGCCCATTGGGCCACCGGAGCTGATGGTGACGCCCGAGCCCATGAACAGGCCGGTGCCGATGACGCCGCCCAGGGACAGCATGAAGATATGGCGGCTCTTCAGCGCGCGGGTGAGCTGGATCTTCTCGCCGCTACCGGCGTGATGGGTCTCAGACATGGCGCACCTCCAGGGAACGGCGGGCGCGGCTGAGCGGAACTCTACGTTGGATCATTATTGTTATCTCCAATCAATCAGAGGCCGTGGCTCGGGCACGGATGCCACCGGATTATTGGAAGGCGATGTAAGACGGGGTTGTTCGCCTGGATCGAAGTTGTAGAAAGATGTAAGGATTTTGTGCAGGGCTTGTGGGGCGGGGCTTTCCAGCGCTTCTGATTTTCGTAAAGCGCATAACGCGCCAGCGTTATCCGCCGCAGCGGTCGGCGGATAACCTGTAGGAGCGCGCCATGCGCGCGATCGCGGGCATGGCCCGCTCCTACAGGGAGCCCATCAGTTCGCCGGCCAACGACCGTTCCTGCTCCAGCTGCTCCGTCCAACCAGTGAGCGCAGCTCCCGCCAGCGCCGCTGCTTCCAGCTCGCCCAGACAATCCCCCAAGCCACGCAACCCCATGGACCGGCAACTCCCCGCCAACCGGTGCGCGAGGCTGGCAGCCTCCACCGCATCGTCCTGGCGCAAGGCATCCAGCAGCAGCGGCCATTGCTCATCGAGCAGCTTCCACAGGCTGGCGAGCAGTTCGTTCAGCTTGTGCTCGCCCAGCAGGCGACGGTGGGTATCCAGAACCTGGCGGTCCAGCGGGCCGTTATCCACAGCCGCGGGCAGCAGCTCCCAGGCTACCCCGGACAACGCGCGGCGCAGGTCTTCCAGGCGCAGCGGCTTGCCCAGCACGCCCTGCATGCCGGCTTCGAAATAGCGGCGGACCATGCCCGGCTGCACGCTGGCGGTGAAAGCATGGATCGGCGTGGTCGCGTTGAGCCCACCGGACTGCGCGCGGATCGCCCGGCACAGGTCGAGGCCGGTCATCCCCGGCAGGTGCATGTCCAGCAGGATCAGGTCGAAGCGCCGCGCGGCGGTGAGCGCCAGCGCGGGTTGCGCATCGTCGGCGAGCTGCACGCGGTGGCCGTCGCGCTCCAGCAAAGCCTGGGCGACTTCGCGGTTGAGGGCGACGTCTTCCACCACCAGCACGTCCAGGGCCGGCGCCGGCTCGATGATCACGTCGGAGCGCGGCACTATGCCCGGCGCCAGCATGATTTCGAACCAGAAGGTGCTGCCTTCGCCTTCCAGGCTCTCCACGCCGATCTCGCCGCCCATGGCTTCCACCAGCCGCTTGCTGATCGCCAACCCCAGCCCGGTGCCGCCGTAGCGCCGCGCCACCTCGTCGCTGGCCTGGGTGAAACGCTGGAAGATTTTTTCCTGCTGCTCGGCGGAGATGCCGATGCCGTCGTCGGTCACACTGAAGCGCAGGCACTGCCCGGCCTCGCTGCCCTGCAACACGGCGACCTCCAGCAGCACCTCGCCCTCTTCGGTGAACTTCACCGCGTTGGCCAGCAGGTTGCTCAGTACCTGACGGAGGAACTGCTCGGCGCCGCGACAACCGTCCTGCACCTGGGGTTCGATGCGCAGGCGCAGGCAGCTGCCGTTGTCCTCGGCGCGCAGTTCCAGCAGGGTCACCACGTCATCGAGCAGGCGGCGCAGGGAGAAGTCCACCGGCTCGGGCTGGCTGGCGCCGTCTTCCAGCTTGGCGAAGTGCAGCACCTCGTTGAGGATCGCCAGCAGCCCTTCGCCAGCGGTGGACAGCGCCTGCAGGCGGCGCCGGTCCTGCTCGCCCAAAGGCGCGGCGCGCAGCAGCTCGGCCATGCCGAGGATGCCGTTGAGCGGCGTGCGGATCTCGTGGCTCATGGTAGCGAGGAAGCGACTCTTGGCGCGGTTGGCGGCCTCAGCCTCCTCCTTGGCGCGGCGCAGGCTGGCGGTGCGCCGCTCGACCCGGCGCTGCAGCTCGTCGCGCTTGCTCTGCAGCGCCTCGCGGTCGGCCTCGCGCCGGCGCAGTTCGGCACGCAGGGCACGACGCAAACCATCGAGGGCATCGGCGACGGTGTCGATCTCGTCCTCTTCACCTGAGCGTTTCTTGGCCAGCGCCAGCTCGGTGCCCAGGTCGCCGCCGGTGAGCCCACGGACGAAGCCGGCCATGGCCCGCAGGTGGCGAGTGACCAGGCTGTGGAACAGCCAGCTCAGCGCCACCGCCAGGCCGCAGAGAAACACGCCCATCCACAGCAGGCTGGTCAGCCCGCCGTGGAGCAGGCGCAGGTAGACGGCGCCGAGGTCGATGCTGATTTCCAGCTCGCCCAGGTCGCGGCGCTCGCCATCCGGCGGCTGGAAGGCCAGCGCATAGCGCTCGACGCGGAACGGCCCGCGCGGGTCGTCGGCGTCCTGCACCAGGTTGAAGTCGGCGCTGCGCAGGCGCACCTGGGCGATGTCGGGGAAGTCGGCCAGGCCGTGCAGCTGCACGTTGAGCTGCTCCTGGTTGAGGTCCCAAAGGCTGCGTTCGAAGCTGGCCAGATAGCCGACACGGATCAGCTCCAGCCGGGTGTCGATGTCGCGCATCTCGCGGCGGTATTCGAAGTACAGCTGCACCGCGCTGGCCAGCACGGTGAAGCACAGGCTGAACAGCAGCACCCGCAGCAGCAGGCGCCGGGCCAGGCCGCCGGGCAGCTTCATCGCGGCACCCCGTCGCCGGCGAGCATGGCGCGGTAGTCGTGCTCGCTCTGCTGCAGCCAGCGGGCGACACTGCCGTCGTCCACACGCTGCTTCAGCAGCGCGTCGATCTCCTCCATCCGCGCCGCCAGCGGCGAATGGCGGGAGACGGCGATGCGCAGGTAATCCACGGTCAACGGTCGGGGCAGCGCGGCGATGTCCTGGCCGCCGGCCAGTTGCTCGACGAACAGGGTACCCGTGCGCCGCTCGTGAGCGATGAAGTCGATGCGCTGGCGGATCAGCTTGCCGAAGTTCTGCCGGCTGTCGGAGACCCATTCGACATTGCCGTGCTCGGCGACGAAATGGTCGAACTCCGGCCCGTAGCTTTCGCCGAACAGCAGCCCGCCACGGTAATTGGCGAGGTCGCCGAGCTGGTCGAAACGCACCGGCTTGCGGCGGTTGTAGAAGATCGCGACTTCCTCGCGCAGCACCGGCACGCGGGAGAACAGCAGGCCATCGTCGCGCTGCGGGGTCTGGTAGGCGAGCACCACGTCGACGCGGCCTTCGGCGGCGTCCAGCAGGCAACGCTTCCAGTTGCCCAGCACCACGGTCTTCACCTCGTAGCCCAGCCCGCCAAGCACACTGCGCACGGTCTGCGGCGCCAGCCCGCGAACTTCATGGCCATCAGTCCAGGAAATGGGGGGGTAGACGGGGTAGTCGCAGTAGCGGATGGGCTGGGCGGCTTGGGTGGCGGTGCAGAAGAGCAAAGCCAGGAAATACAGGAGGAACTGGAGCGGGGATTTCCCTCTCCCTGACCCTGGCTGCGCGCCCCGCTTCGAAGGGAGAGGGGACTGCTCCAAGCCCTTCCAGATCATTGTGCTGGCTCAGGCGTCGGCGGGCGTGGCGGTGAACAGGTAGCCGGCGCCGTGGATGGTGATGATCAGTTCGGGCTCGGCCGGGTCGTCGCGCAGTTTGCGGCGCAGGCGACCGACCAGCACATCAATGGAGCGGTCGTTGGGCAGCCATTCGCGGTTGCGGATCTGGTCCATCAGCTGATCGCGGCTCAGGGTGTGGCCGGTGTTGCGCAGGAATACGCCGAGCAGCTGGAACTCGCCGTGGGTCAGCGGGGTTTCGCTGCCGCCGGCGTCGATCAGGCGGCGGCGGTCCGGGTCCAGCGTCCAGTGGGCGAAGCGCTTGTGGTTCTGCCGGCTGCTGCCCTGGACGGGCGCGGCGGCGGGCTGGCGGGCGTGGCGCACGCGGCGGATCAGGTTCTTCGCGCGGGACACCAGCTCGCGGGGGTTCAGCGGCTTAATTACGTAGTCGTCGGCGCCGCATTCCAGGCCAACGATACGGTCGATGTCGTCGTTGCGCCCGGTGATCAGGATGATGCCGACCTCCGACCGCACCCGCAGCTCGCGGGTCAGGGTCAGGCCGTCCTTGCCGGGCAGGCGGATGTCGAGCATCACCAGGTCGATGGGCTGACCGGCCTGCTCGGCTTCGGCCAGGCACGCCTCGGCCTGTTCGGCGGCGCCGGCGCAAAGCACGTCATAGCCTTCCTCGCCGAGATAGGCCTGGAGGAGCTCGCGAATCACCGGATCGTCGTCGACGATCAGTACACGGGAAGTCATCGCAATACCCTGCTGAGGCCGCCGCTCGTGACGGGGCCGTTCTTGTTATGCGTGGAGGTAGAGCTGTAGGAACTGTCCTGCAGATGGCGGCAGGTTACCGCCCGCTGAACAATCGATCAACAGACTCCCGACGCCCGACAGAAGCGCTGCCGGCCGCCGTACTGGAGACCATCCACCCAGGCTTCGCAGATCTGCACGCCCTGTTCCGGGGTGAAGGTATTGGGGTTCAGACCGGACTCCAGCCACAACCCGTCGAGCAAGGCGCTGAGGGCAATCGCGGCCAGTTCCGCGTCGAAATCCGCCCACTCCTGCTCTTTCGCCAGTTCGTTCAGCGCCTGCGTCAGCAGCGCGCGGTACTCGCCGTAGGAATGATCGTGCGCCTTGTTGATTTCCTCGGCCGTCTTCACCGCGCCCCAGAACGCCAGCCAGGCATCCAGCAGTTGCGGGTCGAGCAGCTCGGCGGAAAACGACGCGCGAAAGAACGCCGACAGCCGTGCGCGGGCATCCGGCGCCGCCTCGGCAATGGCCTCGCGCAGCAGCTGCATGACCCGCCCGGTAACGGTCAGGTAGGCCTCGGCCACCAACTCGTCCTTGCCCGAATAGTGGTGGTTGATCAGCCCCACCGAGACCCCGGCCTCGGCGCAGATCTTGCGTATGGATGCTCCCTGGAAGCCATGGCGTTTCAGGCACGCGAGGGTGGCCTCGATCAGCAGCGCCTTGCGCTGCTCCGGCTCCAGTCGGGTAAAGCGGACTTCCTCGTTCATGCCTGGCTCCTAAGGTTTCAGGTGGCCAATCTGAACGATTGTTCGATTAGGCGCCAGTACCTACCCGTTCGGGGAATGGCCGGGGAACCGGCCCTGGTCGAGAGTGGCTTCATCCGCGATATCTCCAATCCATAACAAAATCAAAGGTGGGACTGACATGCAGAAAACGCTCGCAGCAGTACTCAGCGCGGCGCTGGCGACCTTGCCGGCACTGGGTCACGGGGAGGATGCCGAAGGCGCGAAGACGCTGCGGCTGTATAACTGGACCGACTACATCGGCGAACACACCATCGCCGATTTCGAGAAGGAAACCGGGATCAAGGTGGTCTACGACACCTTCGATTCCTACGAGACCGTGCAGGGCAAACTGCTGCCCGGCCGCTCGGGCTACGACCTGGTGGTGCTCAACGCCGCCCTGGTCCCGCCGCTGCTCAAGGCGGGCGTCTTCCAGCCGCTGGACAAGTCCAAGCTGCCCAGCTGGAACAACCTCGACGCGGATGTGCTCAAGCACCTGGACCACTACGATCCGGGCGTGCAGTACTCTGCGCCCTACACCTGGGGCAGCAACGGCATCACCTACAACATCGACAAGATCAAGCAGCGCATGCCCGACGCCCCCATCGGCTCGCTGGCGATGCTGTTCGATCCGAAGATCGTGTCGAAATTCGCCGATTGCGGGGTGACCATCATCGACTCCCCCACCGACGTGATCCCGCTGGCCCTGGCCTACCTCAAGCGCGACCCCAACAGCGCGCTGCCCGAGGACCTCAAGGCCGCCCAGGACCTGCTGCAATCGATCCGCCCGTACATCCGCAAGTTCGACTCCACCAGCTACCTGAACGGCCTGGCCAACGGCGACCAGTGCATGGCGATGACCTGGTCCGGCGACTACGCCACCGCCCAGGCCCGCGCCGACGAAGCCGGCGCCAAGGTCAAGCTGGGCTACTTCGTGCCCAAGGAAGGCTCGCTGATCTGGTTCGACGACTTCTACATCCCGGCCGACGCGCCACACGTGGCAAACGCCCACAAGTTCATCGAATACATGCTGCAGCCCAAGGTGGCCGCCGGCGTCGCCGACTACATCCGCTACGCCTCCAGCAACGCCGCCGCCACCCCGCTGCTGGCCGCCGAAGTGCGCAACGACCCGGCGATCTACCCCGACGCCGAGACCCGCGCCCGCCTGTTCACCCAGAAAGTGCAGACCCCCAAGGCGACCCGCCTGATCACCCGTACCTGGAACGCGGTGAAGACCGGGACCTGATGGCGCAAGACCCAAAAGCCCCCTCTCCCCAGCCCTCTCCCTGAAGGGAGAGGGGGCCAAGCGGAGTCGCCGGAAATCTCGGCGGCATCCTGAAAGTAACGAGCAACACGATCCACAAGGAGGTTCGGAGTCTCCACGCACTCCGAACAGTCCCCTCTCCCTTCAGGGAGAGGGTTAGGGAGAGGGCAGAACGCCCAACCGAATAACGAAAGTCCGAGGTAAAGCAGATGACCACCCCAACCCCAGCCTTCTTCGCCCAGTTCAACGACGAGCAGCTGGTCGCCGCCGACAAAGCCCACTACATGCACGGCTACCACGTGTTCGACGATCACCGGGTCAACGGTGCGCTGAACATCGCCGCCGGCGAGGGCGCCTACATCTACGACACCAAGGGCAATCGCTACCTGGACGCCGTGGGCGGCATGTGGTGCACGAACATCGGCCTGGGCCGCGCGGAAATGGCCGATGCCATCGCCGAGCAGGTACGCAAGCTGGCCTACTCCAATCCCTTCTGCGACATGGCCAACGTCACCGCCATCCAGCTCTGCGAGAAACTCGCCGAACTGGCGCCGGGCGACCTCGACCACGTGTTCCTCACCACTGGCGGCTCCACCGCCGTGGACACCGCCTACCGCCTCATCCAGTACTACCAGAACTGCCGCGGCAAGCATGAGAAGAAGCACATCATCAGCCGCGTCAACGCCTACCACGGCTCGACCTTCCTCACCATGTCGCTGGGCGGCAAGGTCGCCGACCACCCGGCCGAGTTCGATTTCCTCAAGGACGTCATCCACCACATCTCCTGCCCCAACCCCTACCGCGCGCCGGAAGGGATGACCGAGGGCGACTTCCTCGAATTCCTGGTCAAGGAATTCGAAGACAAGATCCTCGAACTGGGCCAGGACAAGGTCGCCGCCTTCTTTGCCGAGCCGATCATGGGCTCGGGCGGCGTGATCATCCCGCCCAAGGGCTACCACCAGCGCATGTGGCAGGTCTGCCAGAAGTACGATGTGCTCTACGTCGCCGACGAGGTGGTGACCTCCTTCGGCCGCCTCGGTGCCTTCTTCGCCTCCGAGGAGGTGTTCGGCATGCAGCCGGACATCATCACCACCGCCAAGGGCCTGACCTCCGGCTACCTGCCGCTGGGCGCGTGCATCTTCTCCGACCGTATCTGGAAGGTGATCGGCGAGGCCGACAAGGGCCGCTGCTTCGCCCACGGCTTCACCTACAGCGGGCACCCGGTGAGCTGCGTCTCGGCACTGAAGAACATCGAGATCATCGAGCGTGAGAATCTGCTGGAGCACGTGAAGGACGTCGGTGGCTACCTGGAGCAGCGTCTGCAGGAACTGGCCGACCTGCCGCTGGTGGGCAGCGTGCGTTGCCAGAAGCTGATGGCCTGCGTCGAGTTCGTTGCCGACAAGCGCAGCAAGGTGCTCTTCCCCGAGGAGCTGAACATCGGCGAGAAGATCCACCTGCGCGCCCAGGCCAAGGGGCTGCTGGTGCGGCCGATCGTGCACCTGAACGTGATGTCGCCGCCGCTGACCATCACCCGCGAGCAGGTCGACGAGATCGTCGACACCCTGCGCGAGTCGATCCTCGAGGCCGCCGAAGACCTCAAGCGCAGCGGTGATTACGCGGGGCACTGATGATCGATCCGAGGATTTTGCCTACACCCCGGCAGCCCTTTAGACTGCCGGACATGAGCGAATCCCAGGCGCTGAGCGAAACCTCCGACGCACCGGCCCTGCATGCCTGGCATGCGGGGCTGGCGCGCGCCCTGGCCAGCGTCGGCGAAGTCGTCTTCGTCGAACGCCTGGCCGACGCCCTGGGCTGCCTGGTACCGGTGGAGTCGGTGATGCTCGGCCTGGAACAGCGCGGTCAGCCGCCGCAACCGCTGTACCACCGCGGCGTCCACCCGGAACATCACGAAGCCCTGGTCGACCGCTACTACGCCCGCGGCTACCTGCTCGACCCCTTCTGCCTGGCCATGGAAGACGGCCTCACCGAAGGCTTCTACCCGCTGGCCGACATCGCCCCGGACGACTTCTTCGCCAGCGAGTACTACAAGACCTACTACCTCAAGTTCGGCTGCACCGAGGACTGCCACTTCATCATCGACCTGGGCGAGACGCGCAAGGTCTCGCTGTGCCTGTACCAGGGCGAGAGCGGCGCGCGCTTCAGCGAGACCCAGCTGGACCTGCTGGCCACCGCCCTGCCGCTGGTGCGCGAGCTGTTCCGCCAGTTCGAGCGCAATGGCGGGCTGGACCTGCTGCTGGCCGGGCGCGGCGCGAAAGTCAGCGCGCCGGATGACCAGGCGCCGCTGAACCGCCATATCCGCGCGGCCTTCATGAACTTCGGCGCCGACCTGCTCACCGAGCGCGAACGGGAAATCGCCCACCTGCTGCTGCGCGGCCACTCGGTGAAATCCAGCGCGCGGGTGCTGGATATCTCGCCGGAAACCGTGCGCATGCACCGCAAGCACCTCTACACCAAGCTGGCGATCAACTCCCAGGCGGAGCTGTTCTCGCTGTTCATCGACTGGCTGACCGGGGGCGTGAGCGCGGCCTGACGCCCGCCGCCTGCGCAGAGCGCACGACGGTACGGTTTCGATACCAACCGATGCGGCGGCGCACGCGGAAATCTGCCAACCTATGGCCTTTCCCGCTGTCTGACCCGTGCCCCACCACCAGGAGAGCTCCCCGATGCCCCGCCGCTGGCTACCCGCCTTGCTGTTGGCCGCCGCCCTGCCGCTGCACGCCGCCGAATCCAAACCCACCTACGGCCCCGAACTGGAGCGCTTCAACTACTCCTACCCGGTCGGTCACTACAGCTTCGCGTCCCAGGGCCACCACATGCACATGGCCTACATCGACGTGAAGCCCAAGAAGCAGCCCAACGGCCGCACCGTGGTGCTGCTGCACGGCAAGAACTTCTGCGCCGGCACCTGGGAAACCACCATCGCCGCCCTGAGCGACGCCGGTTACCGCGTGGTCGCGCCGGACCAGATCGGCTTCTGCAAGTCCACCAAGCCCGAGCGCTACCAGTACAGCTTCCAGCAACTGGCGACCAACACCCACGCCCTGCTCGAGCACCTGAAGGTCGGCAAGATCACCCTGCTGGGCCACTCCACCGGCGGCATGCTCGCCACCCGCTACGCGCTGATGTATCCGCAGCAGGTCGAACAGCTGGCCATGGTCAACCCCATCGGCCTGGAAGACTGGAAAGCCCTGGGCGTGCCCTATCGCACCCCGGACCAATGGTACGAGCGCGAGCTGAAGACCAGCGCCGAAGGCATCCGCCAGTACGAGCAGGCGACCTACTACGCCGGCCAGTGGAAACCCGAGTACGACAAGTGGGTGAACATGCTCGCCGGCCTGTTCAACGGCGCCGGTCATGAGCGCGTGGCGTGGAACTCGGCGCTGCTCTACGACATGATCTTCACCCAGCCGGTGGTCTACGAGTTCGGCCAGCTGAAGATGCCGACCCTGCTGCTGATCGGCACCAGGGACAACACCGCCATCGGCAAGGACCTGGCCCCGGCCGAGCTGAAACCCAAGCTGGGCAACTACGCCGAACTGGGCAAGGCCACCGCCAAGGCCATCCCCAACGCCACCCTGGTGGAATTCGACGACATGGGCCACGCCCCGCAGATCCAGGACCCGAAGCGCTTCCACGACGCGCTGCTCAAAGGATTGGCGGAGCTCAAGCACTGATCTGTCCTCGGGGCTGAGCGATCGCGGACGGAGTCCGCTCCTACGCTTGGCTGGAATATCTGTGTTGGGGTTTTCCCCTCACCCCAGCCCTCTCCCAAAGGGAGAGGGAGCCGATTGTGCCGGCTGATGCCACAGGTTCATCCTGCGCCGGACGGTCCCCTCTCCCTCTGGGAGAGGGTTAGGGTGAGGGCCAGCACGTGATCAGCGTCGCCAGCCCCAACAAAAACGCCGGCCCCCTTCCCAGGGAGCCGGCGTTTTTGTTCAGGCGGGCAATCAGCCCAGGTTCTTGCCCAGCAGCGCGTGGTACAGCTCGCTGTCGCCGAGCACGCCGACCACGCGGCTCTGCTCCTGCAGCACCAGCTTGTGGCCGGTCTGGTAGCGGATCTGCAGCGCGTCGCGCATGCGGATGTTGACGTCCACCAGGGTCGGCTCGTGCTTGAGCTTCTCCACCGGATCCCCCGGACGCCATTGCTGCAGGTCGATGATGTTGCTGCCCTGGCGAGCGGTCTTGATCTGGTTCGACTCGGTCAGGCCCAGCCAGCAGTCGCGGCCCTGGTCGAAGCACACCTCGTCGGCCTGGCGGCGGCACTGGTCCAGGCCACGCATCAGGCTGGAGCCGCACAGCACGTTGAGCGGGTTGGTGTGGGCCACGAAGGTGCGCACGTAGTCGTCCGCCGGGCTGAGCACGATTTCCTCGGGCTTGCCGTGCTGGATGATGCGGCCGTCCTTCATGATCGCGATGCGCGTACCGATCTTCAGCGCCTCGTCCAGGTCGTGGCTGACGAAGACGATGGTCTTGTGCAGCTGGCGCTGCAGCACCAGCAGTTCATCCTGCAGCTGCTGGCGGATCAACGGGTCCAGCGCGGAGAAAGGTTCGTCCATCAGCAGGATGTCGCCGTCCATGGCCAGCGCGCGGGCCAGGCCGACGCGCTGCTGCATGCCGCCGGAGAGCGAATCCGGGCGCTTGTCGCGCCATTGCGACAGGCCGACCAGCTCGAGCTTCTCGTCGATCACCTTCTTCCGCTCGTTGGCCGGACGGCCCTGCATCTCCAGGCCGAAGCCGATGTTCTCGGCCACGGTCAGCCAGGGCATCAGCGCGAACTTCTGGAACACCATGGCGATGCGCTTGGTGCGCATGGTCTTGAGCGCCGCCGGCGAGCAGTTGGCGATATCCACCTGCTGGCCCTCGTGCTCGATCAGCAGCTTGCCGCGGCTGACCCGGTTGAGGCCGTTGATGCAACGCAGCAGGCTGGACTTGCCCGAGCCCGACAGGCCCATCATCACGCAGATTTCGCCGCGTTCGACATCCAGGCAGGCATCCTCGACACCCAGCACCTGGCCGGTGCGCTTGAGGATTTCCTCGCGGCCCAGGCCCTGATCCAGCAGCTTGAGCGCTTCCTTGGTGTGGGTGCCGAAAATCACATCCACATGTTCGAATCGAATCGCCGACATAGTACTTACCTCCCCCGCAGCGAACGTTGCTTGCACACCCGGTCGAGCAGGATGGCGAGCAGGACGATGGCCAGACCGGCCTCGAAGCCGAGGGAAATGTCCGCCGTGTTGAGCGCGTTGACCACCGGCTTGCCGAGGCCATCAGCACCCACCAGCGCGGCGATAACCACCATCGACAGCGACAACATGATGCATTGGGTGATCCCCGCGCCGATGCTTGGCATGGCGTGCGGCAGCTCGATGCGCGTCAGCAGTTGCCAGCGCGAGCAGCCGAAGGCCTTGCCGGCGTCCAACAACTCCGCCGGCACGTCCTGGATACCCAGGCAGGTGAGGCGGATGGGCGCGGCGATGGCGAAGATCACCGTGGAGATCAGACCCGGAACCACACCCAGGCCGAACAGGGTCAGGGTGGGAATCAGGTAGACGAAGGTGGGCACCGTCTGCATCAAATCCAGCAGCGGCCTCAGCCCGGTGTAGAACCAGGGCTTGTGCGCCGCCAGGATGCCCAGCGGCACCCCGACGGCAATGCACACCACCGTGGCGAAGATCACCTGCGCCAGGGTCTCCATGGTTTCCTGCCAGTACCCCAGGTTGAGGATCAGCAGCAGCGAGGCCAGGGCGAATACGGCAAGCCCCCAGCTGCGCTGGATGTAGAACACCAGGAAGACCAGCAGCGCGATCAGCGCCAGCGGGTTGAACCAGAGCAGGCTGTTGGTGACGCCGTGGATGAGGAACTCGAGGGTGTCGGAAATCTTGTCGAACACCGACGCGCCATGTTGCGTGAGCCAGTCGACGAAGGCGGCGATATGCTCGCCCAGCGGTAACTTGTGGTCAGTCAGAAACATAATGCGGGCCCATCAGAAGCTTGAGGAATCGGCCAACGGCAATGCTTTCGGCACTTACTTAGCGAATGCCACCTTGGCTGCCGCCAAGGCCGGTTTGCCGTCACGGGTGGTCACGCCGGCGAGCCAGGCGTCGAGCAGTTCCGGATGGTCCTTCAACCAGGCTTTTGCCGCCTCTTCGGGCTTCTTGCCCCCGTTGAGCACGGCGTCCATGAGTTTGTTTTCCATGTCCAGGGTGAAGGTCAGGTTGGTCAGCAGCTTGCCGACGTTGGAACATTCCTGGACGTAGCCCTTGCGGACGTTGGTGTAGATGGTCGCGCCGCCGTAGTTGGGGCCGAACACGTCGTCCCCGCCTTCGAGGTACTTCATCTTGAAGCGGGTGTTCATCGGATGCGGTTCCCAGCCCAGGAACACGATCCACTGGTTGCGGCGGTCGGCGCGCCCGACCTGCGAGAGCATGCCCGCCTCGCTGGACTCCACCAGCTTGAACTTGCCCAGGTCGAACTGGTTCTTGTCCAGCATGCCCTGGACCAGGCGGTTGCCGTCGTTGCCTGGCTCGATGCCGTAGATCTTGTTGCCCAGCTTGTCGGCGTACTTGCTGATATCCGCGAAGGATTTCAGCCCGCCGTCGTAAGCGGCCTGGGTGACGGCCAGGGTGTACTTGGCGCCCTCGAGGTTGGCTTTCACCGTCTCCACCGAGCCATTGTCGGCGTAGGGCTTGATGTCGTTGGCCATGCTCGGCATCCAGTTGCCGAGGAAGACGTCGAGATCCTTGTTCGCCAGCGATTTGTAGGTCACCGGCACGGACAACATGGTCACCTTGGTGGTGTAGCCAAGCGACTCGAGCACCTGACGGGTAGTAGCGGTGGTCACGGTGATGTCGGTCCAGCCGACGTCGGAGAAGCGAACCGTGCCGCACGACTCAGGTTCAGCGGCCTGAACCGCCAGCGGTGCGCAAACGGACACAGCAGCCAGCAGCAAAGACTTGCAACCTTTCATGAGCGTACTCCTCTGCGGGGTGGGGCGACGGCGCTGCGCGCATGGGGCGCGGCGGTCTGAAAATTATTGGTGGGACCTCAGGTACAGGTCCTTTTGTTGTCATTTCGTAAACGATCATGGAGCAGGAAAATTTCGTCGCCTACCGGGTGGGTCGCATCCAGTGCAGGCGAAGTCGTATTCAGCACCAGCCATGTCGCATCCAGTGGAAAGGCCCGGTTCCAGCGACTTCCAGAGGCCCGGATCATTCCATGGCGGCGGTTTTCTGGCCCCCTGGCGCCGCACCCGATGCGCTCGGAGCGACACCCTGCAGCCAGCCGTCGAGTACCTGCGGGTTGGCCTTCAGCCAACTCTTGGCGGCCTGGCGGGGATTGCGTCGCTCGTTGAGCACCGCATCCATCAGCTGGTTCTCCATCGCCAGGTCGAATTTCAGGTTCTTCAGCAGCCGCGCGACATTGGGGCACTCCTGAAGATAGCCTGCTCTGACGTTGGTGAAGACCGTCGCACCGCCATAGTTGGGACCGAAGTAGGAATCCCCTCCCTCCAGATAGTTCATTTGGATCCGGGTATTCATCGGGTGCGGCTCCCAGCCCAGGAACACGATGGGTTGCTTCAAGGCCCCGGCTCGCTTGACGTAGGCCAGCATGTCGGCCTCGCTGGACTCCACCAGCTTGAAGTCGCCCAGGCCGAAGGCTTTTTCCTTGATCATCTTCTGGATCAGCTGGTTGCCGTCGTTGCCCGGCTCGATACCGTAGATGCGCCCGCCCAGCTGCTCCTTGAATTTTGCGATATCGGCAAAAGTCTTCAGGCCCGCCTCATAGGCATAGCGCGGCACCGCGAGGGTGTACTTGGCGCCTTCGAGGTTGGCGCCCACGGTTTCCACCTGGCCCTTGTCGGCGAAAGGCTTGATGTCGTTCGCCATGCTCGGCATCCAGTTGCCGAGGAACACGTCGATCTTCTTCTCCGACATCGCCTTGTAGGTGTCCGGCACCGACAGCCGCACCACCTGTGTGCGATAGCCCTGGTGGCTGAGCACCAGGCGGGTCACCGCAGTGGTCACGGTGATGTCGGTCCAGCCGACATCGGCGAAGCGCACCACGGCGCAGGATTCGGGTTCGGCGGCGCGCGCAGCGCCCGGTAGTACCACGGATAACGCCAACAGCGACGACACAAGACTCTTCATGAGACCAGCCTCTGACTGCGGAGAATGGGGGTGGATACGGGCGAACGCGGCCGTTCGTCGGTGGCGGATCATGGAACAGCGAAGCCGCCTGCGCCTATCGACCGGTCGTGGTTCGCGGCGCTCGCGTCGTAAAGAGGCAAGCTTTCGTCGGCCTCGGAACAGGTGGCTTCGCGCCCCGCACCGACGGGGTGCGCAGGCGGCGTTATTGGATACGGCCGCGTCGCCGATGGACGCAGCCGGCGCCGGACTTGGGTCGATGATGGCCGGGCATCGCGGGCACAGGGACGTGCCTATCCCCCTCTCTCATGGACGTGCAGCTCGCCCGGAGTCTGGCATGGCAATCAGTGTGTTCGACCTGTTCAAGATCGGTATCGGCCCTTCCAGTTCGCACACGGTCGGCCCCATGCGCGCCGCCGCGCTGTTCGTCGGCGCCCTGCGCGAACGGCAGATGCTCGAACGCACCAGCCGCGTGGAAGTGCGCCTGTACGGCTCGCTGTCCGCCACCGGCGTCGGCCACGGCACCGACCGCGCGGTGATCATGGGCCTGATGGGCGAATGGCCGGATCGCATCGACCCCAGCCAGATCGAACCGCGCATGGCGCAGCTGCGCAGCAGCGGCGAACTGCTGCTCGCCGGCAGCCGGGCGATCCCCTTCGACTGGGTCCGCGACATGCGCCTGCTCGAAGAGAACCTGCCCTACCACCCCAACGCCATGCGCCTGACCGCCATCGAAGGCGACCACGTGCTGCACAGCGACACCTACTACTCCATCGGCGGCGGCTTCGTGGTCGACGAGGAACAGGCCGCCTCCGGCAGCCTCGACACCGACAACACCGTGCTGCCCTACGACTTCGCCAGCGCCGCCGAACTGCTCATGCTCTGCCGCCGCCACAACCTGCGCGTGTCCGAGCTGATGATGGCCAACGAGCGCATGTGGCGCAGCGAAACCGACATCCGCGAAGGCCTCAAGAGCATCTGGCAGGCCATGCGCGACTGCGTGGGAAACGGCCTGCGCCACGAAGGCATCCTCCCCGGCGGCCTCAACGTGCAGCGCCGCGCCGCGCGCCTGCACCGCAACCTGCAGGAAATCGGCAAGCCCAACGTCATCGGCTCGACCCTCTCCGCCATGGAATGGGTCAATCTCTTCGCCCTCGCCGTGAACGAGGAAAACGCCGCCGGCGGGCGCATGGTTACCGCGCCCACCAACGGCGCGGCCGGCATCATTCCGGCGGTGCTGCACTACTACATGCGCTTCAACCCCGACGCCAGCGACGACGACGTCACCAACTACCTGCTGGCTGCCGCCGCCGTCGGCATCCTGTGCAAGAAGAACGCCTCCATTTCCGGCGCCGAAGTCGGCTGCCAGGGTGAGGTCGGCTCGGCCTGCGCCATGGCTGCGGCAGGTCTCGCCGAAGTGCTCGGCGCCTCCCCCGAACAGGTGGAGAACGCCGCCGAGATCGGCCTGGAACACAACCTGGGCCTCACCTGCGACCCGGTCGGCGGCCTCGTCCAGGTGCCCTGCATCGAGCGCAACGCCATCGCTGCGGTGAAGGCCATCAACGCCGCGCAAATGGCCCTGCGCGGCGACGGCCAGCACTTCATCAGCCTCGACCAGGTGATCCGCACCATGCGCAACACCGGCGCCGACATGCACGACAAGTACAAGGAAACCTCGCGCGGCGGATTGGCCGTCAGCATCATCGAGTGCTGACCCCCAATCGACCACGCCTGCCCCGGCGCGCCCCCTGATGGCGCAAGCGGTACGCCCGTCCCGACCAGACAGCGGGCGTTACCGTTCCGGGCACAGCACCACCAGCGCCGTGACCGGTGAGTGCTACCAAAAACCCCAGGCCACGATCCATGCGTATTTGCGACCTTCGAGGCGTCGCAATCCAGGCCTGCAAAAACGGCATTCCCATGCCGTTTTCTTTTTTAGTTGAACACCCATTCAACCTAGGCACGGCTCTTGCCTTGTCATAGGCAGCGAGAAAAGAGGAACCGCCCGGGCCAACCCCGAGGCCGATTCCCGAACAGAACAACAAGCATAAGAAACGCCTCCCGTGAGGCGACTGTGACTAGCGTGAGGTGACTGAATGAACGCGTTCAACCCCGGAGTTCCCCCGCAAAACCGAGCTCCGCAGTCCATCGGCTTCCTGCTGCTGGACAACTTCACCCTGATCTCCCTGGCCTCGGCGGTGGAACCGCTGCGCATGGCCAACCAGCTCTCCGGACGCGAACTCTACCGCTGGCACACCCTGAGCCTCGACGGCCGCCAGGTCTGGGCCAGCGACGGCCTGCAGATCACCCCCGACGCGGCCTGCGACAGCGCCCCGCAGATGGACACGCTGATCGTGGTCGGCGGCGTCGGCATCCAGCGCAGCGTCACCCGCGAACACACCACCTTCCTCCAGGCCCAGGCGCGCATGGGGCGCAAGCTCGGTGCCGTGTGCACCGGCAGCTGGGCCCTGGCCCGCGCCGGCCTGCTCGACGGCTACGACTGCTCGGTACACTGGGAATGCCTGGCCGCCATGCAGGAAGCCTTTCCCCGCGTGGCCATGAGCACCCGCTTGTTCTCCATCGACCGCAACCGCTTCACCTCCTCCGGCGGCACCGCGCCGATGGACATGATGCTGCACCTGATCGGCCGCGAGCACGGCCGCGAACTCTCGGCGGCGATCTCCGAAATGTTCATCTACGAGCGCATCCGCAACGAGCAGGACCACCAGCGCGTGCCGCTCAAGCACATGCTCGGCACCAACCAACCCAAGCTGCAGGAAATCGTCGCGCTGATGGAAGCCAACCTCGAGGAGCCCATCGACCTCGACGAACTGGCCGTCTACGTCAACGTCTCGCGCCGCCAGCTCGAGCGCCTGTTCCAGAAGTACCTGCACTGCTCGCCGTCGCGCTACTACCTGAAACTGCGCCTGATCCGCGCGCGCCAGCTGCTCAAGCAGACCTCGATGTCGATCATCGAAGTCGCCTCGGTGTGCGGCTTCGTCTCCACCCCGCACTTCTCCAAGTGCTACCGCGAATACTTCGGCATCCCGCCGCGCGACGAGCGCCAGGGCCAGCCCATCGGCCAGCCGGTCATGGTCATGCCGATCCCGCAGGACCTCGCCCTCATGCCCAACTCCTCGGCCATCTCGGCCCTCAGCCAGGCCCAGGGCGAATCCACCTTCGCCAGCGTGCGGGTGCTCTAAGACACCCCTGAGTACCCACGGCCACCCTCTTGCGCCGAACAGCCCCCTCTCCCTCTGGGAGAGGGTTGGGGTGAGGGCCAGCCCAACTCCGGCCAACCCCGCAGGAGCGGACTCCGTCCGCGATAGCCCCACTCTCGCACCGTCGCCCACCCATCGCGGATAAATCCGCTCCTACGCCGGGCAGGCCCTACCCACGCCCATCCAGCTCCATCAACCGCGCCGCATCGGTAAACCGCACCCACAACCGCCCCTGCCAATCCAGCAAGGCAATGTGCTGCCCCTGCACCTCCCGGAACTTGTGGCGCGGCAACAGCGCGTTGTCCTGCTGCGCCGCGCGCAGCGCCGGCACTACCTCGTTGCTCAGCCACTGCCGCAGGCTGCGGTTCTCCGGGTGGTACAGGTGCAGCAACAACAGCGCATACACCCCGCTCTCGCTCACCAGCAGCTCATCCTCGGCCGCGCCGGCCAGGCGCTCCCAGCGCGACTGGTCCGGCTCCAGCTTGCGCACCAGGTCCACGCCGCGCTTGCTCGCGGTCAGCTTGGTCAGGTCGCGCAGCACGAACCACGGCTGCTGATCCAGCAGCACGCCGCGCAACTGGCGGTTGTAGCGCACGAAAGATTGGGTATTCAGGCCATGTTCGGCCGGGAAGGACATCGACGTCATCATGCAGAAGCTCCTTGCTCAAGACAGGAAGCCGCCGCCCGAAACAGCCGAAACAAGGGAGGCGGACCGTGCAAGGGTGGAAAACCAGCTCATACGAACGAAAACCGGCCGGACCGAAGTCCGCCTTACACGATCCGCCATAGACCACCAGAACCATACAGCCCACGAGTGGCTGATCGCTTCTGCTATAGCGGTGTATTCGTATGAGTACAGGTTTCCACACCTGACCACGCCGAAACGCGGTGCGAGGAACGCTACGCAGAGGGCTTGTAGGACCGCAACGCCGGCGCAGTGTAGGGAAACTCCCGCGTTGACCGGAGCAGAAACCCGCCCCAACCAGGGAATTGCCCCACCTGGTGAAAGCCGTCTCAGGAACCCACCGACAGACGCGTAGGGCGCATAACCCGGAACGGGTTATCCGCCAGGACGGCGGATAACGCCTTCGGCGTTATTCGCCCTACCCAGGCTATCGAGCCACGGAGCCGTTGTAGGAGCAACTGTCTTCTTCTGATAGTTCGTCCCTTGGATTTTCCCTCTCCCTAACCCTCTCCCTGAAGGGAGAGGGGACTGGTTCGGTGCCGGCTGAAACCACAGTGCCAGCCGGCACGGATAGCTCCCTCGCCCTTCAGGGAGAGGGCGGGGGAGAGGGCCGCCCCCGCGCAGAACTTCACAAGCGGGCCATGCCCGCGACCGCACCCATGGGGCGCTCCTGCCGATTGACACTCAGCGCCCCAGACTGAGCTGCCATGACACCCCGAAGCGGTCGCTCACCCAGCCAAAGCGCGAGCTGAAGCCATAGTCGCCCAACGGCATGTAGATGCGCCCGCCCTCGGCCAGCACCGCGAAGATGCGCTCCAGCACATCCCCCGACTCGAACTCCACGAAGATCGAACTGGACGGCGTGAAATCGAAGTCGTGCTTCACCGGGCTGTCCGAGCACATGAATGCCTGCCCGCACACCTCGAACCGCGCCACCTTGATCGTGCCCTCCGGCCCCGGCTCACCGGCGCCATAGCGCTCCACGTGCACCACGCGGGAGTCGGGGAAAGTGGCGAGATACAAATCCAGCGCCGACTGCGCGACACCGTCCTGGAACATGAGGAAAGGAGTGGCTGTGGTCATGAGGGTTCTCCTGTGAGGGAAGGGGGGCAGTCTAGGATATCGGTAGGACGATTCCGGAACGACCGCATTGCCGTGGCCGAAATTAACCTATAAGGTTAATTTCGTCAGATGGACAAACGCACGCCTCACTACAAGCTTCCGCTGATCAGGCTCGCTGTTGCCGAGCGGCGATACCGCTTCACTCGCGTGGCACTGGAAGGCGCCGTCGAACTGGGGCTGGAGTCCACTGAACAGGTCCTGGCGGTCATCACCCGCCTCACCGCGGCGGACTTCTACAAGAGCATGACCACCTACGCCGACCACAGCATCTGGCAAGACGTCTATCGCCCGTGGGTGAACGGCCGGCAGGCGTACGTAAAGCTCACCCTGCGGGGCGACTTGCTCATCGTTTCATTCAAGGAGAAGTGACCATGCTATGTCCGGTCTGCGGCCAGGCCGACCTGGTCCACGCCATCCGCGACTTGCCCTACACGTACAAGGGGCAGTTCACCACCATTGCCCAGGTCGAGGCTGAGTGGTGCGATGCCTGCGGCGAGTCCATCACCGGCCCCACCCAGAGCGAGCGTGTCATGCAGGCCATGGCGGAGCATCGCCGACAGGTGAATCAGGCTACCGGCCACCAGACGCTGATCCGCGAGGTCCGCAAGGAGCTGCTGCACCTGTCCCAGCGTGAAGCGGGAGAGCTGTTCGGTGGAGGCCCGAACGCTTTCAGCCGTTACGAACGCGGCGAAACCGAGCCTCCGGTCGCTCTGGTCAAATTGTTCGGCATCCTTAGGACGCACCCCGAGCTGGCGGAGGAAGTGCGCCAGGAATAAGCGAAGTGAAAAAGGGGACAGATTTATTTTCACTACTCTAGTCCTGACCCGCAGGGCTGCTTTAGAGTAGAAAAATAAATCTGTCCCCTTTTCGCCCAGCTCAAAGGATTTTATCTGATCAGAAATTTCTCCCTCCAGAAAAACACCGCACGCCAATCTCGCCCGCCCCTCGCTCAATACTCGCGAAAGAACTTCCAAAAAACCTTCCTTGCGCTCTGTAAACGTAGCACCTTCTAACATACTGCAAACGCTCAGCCATAAAGCATCAATCGAAAGTCCATAGCTCCACTCAAGCACACTTTTATATTCATCATCAGTTATCGATACCGTCACTTAAATTTCACCTCAATTTTGAAAAAATAAATTCGTCATCTTTCTCCAAGCAGATACAGAGACAAGAAAATCATCGAAATCTCGCACCATAAACATCCAATTGAAATTCTTTAATTTGCTTTTCATCAAGCTCTCTAAACTCCTCCTCCAATCCAGACCCAACAAGTAGGCCAACCTTTTTGCTGTAGGCCGCGTATATTGATCCAGAGCTTTCCTCAGGAATAAAGACATCTAATTCTGGACTGGACATCTCTGTTCCACACCAAGAAACAAGTGCGCCACCATCTACAAACCATCTAAGCGATTTCTCAACACATGAAATCCAACCAACCTTATCCGGCCACACATTAATCTTAACTTCAATAGACATATTACTCACATCCTCCCCATCCCACTCCCTAGGCTTTATATCAACCCCACCATCCCAAACCGCTTTAAATTCTGAAAGGTTATCTGCAATTGAACTCGCGCACCCTCGCCGCCAGTAGCCATAAAAAATCAGCCCACTGACCTCATCTTGATAAACCTTCCCGCTGGATGGATCTGCAATGGACCAGTATATTCCGAGACTACTCTTTGTATTCATAACCCAAAATTCTTCATCTGTTGAGGGGACGGTGTAATAGCAGTCACAATATCCCCAGCAGCTATTTTTCCACGAGCCTCTTTTGCCACAATCCTTTACAACATTTTACCCTTCTTTGGCTGGCTCATCTTTGCCTAGAATGTGAAGCTCAAACCCCTCAGCTCTCACACTTACTTTAACCGCACTTGGAAAACCGTGAAGACTGCCTTCAAATGAGTACATGTTAATTTCCTTCATTGAGTTCCCTGAATAATTAAATCTAACTGGCTGCCCCCATACTACTTGGCCATCCTTCCCTGTATGCATGGAAATATCAAAAGTAAAATCTTTGACGCCACGAAAGACAAGCAAGCAATGCCCCACAAAACCACTATCATTTCTTCTAGAGAATTCTTCTCTCAAGCAATCATCAACGTCCAGCCAGTGGTTAACATATATTTTCGCGTCTACCCCATCAAAAACATGCGCTCCATACTGACAATTGTATGTTTCAATTAAATTCCAACAATTTTTGACAACTTTCAAGATCAATCACTCCTTAATCAAGACAATCGTCCGCATTGTATCGAGAGGTATACTAGAACCATCCACGCGTTGAAAGTTTAGTTCCTGATATTCTGGTAAAAGGAAAAAAAGAAAAAGGGGACAGATTTATTTTCGGCGCTCTAATCCTGACTCTGCATCTAGCTTTAGAGTAGAAAAATAAATCTGTCCCCTTTCCATGCTGTTCCTGAATACCCACGCGCCCGCCGAGGCCTTGTATGACGCGGCGGAAGATCGGCTCGGCGCCGTCATCGACCTGCTCGCAGTGTTGGCAAGGGTCGATCAGGACAATGCACCCATCCGGAATGTGTTCCAGATCAGCCGCGCGCTGTTGTTGCTGGTGTCCGATGCGCAGTCGTTGTATCAGGCCGATCATGAGCAAAAACGAAAACGGTGATAGAGCAAAGAAAAAACCCAGCTATTGAGCTGGGTTTTTATGAGCTAAGAGGGCTTACTAAGATGATCCCGCCAAGGATTAATCAAACCATCCAGAAGAGTTCTATCTATTACTCCATCCTCAACACTTCCGACATAAGTAGAGCCTAACTGAAGCTCAAAAGAAAGATTTTCCCGACTGGATAGTTCTTTCACATAGAGGACAAGCTGTTCAACTTCCTCTAAATTTCTAGAATCTACCTCACGCGGAAGATTATTAGGCGGCAAAGCTGAGTAAACTTCTAGCAAACCACCAACCATCTCTTGACCGCTTTCATCCACCTCATTAATAAATGAAGGCGGCGAGATACTCCACACTCTTGACAAAGCGAGTTTTGAAATTAAATCCAGAATACTTTCTTTAACCTTCTGATCTATATCCTGAGCCAAATAGAAGAAGAAATTCTGCTTAGGAAAGTCCTGAAATTCACTATGCATTATTCAACTCCTGATTTTGGTGGATATGCAGGCAACGCTGAGCCAGGGGAAAAAGGGGACAGATTTATTTTCTGTACTCTAACCCTGATTCACCAGGCAGTTATAGAGTAGAAAAATAAATCTGTCCCCTTTTCGGCCCCAGCTTAGCTATTCCCTTCTTCGGTAAACCACTCTCCCCGACTCAGCGAGCACAGGCAAACTCTGATTACCAATAATAATTTCATACCGGCATTTCAAGTTAGAATCTTGATATGCCGTGTATTGGGAAACGACATCTTCGATCTCACCCACATCATCTTCGAGATCTTTTTCCAGATAAAAACTCAGGATCCATCCAACATCATCACAGGACAAAGAAACCATTCTGAAGTTTGATGAAATCGCACCAACCAAAGCTTGAACAAGCATCAGCACTTGAAAGTTCCACTCATTCAAGCTAAATCCAGTGCTCATTTCTGACTCCAGTTAGGGTTCGCCGGCACGATGTTAGAAGAAAAAAGGGACAGATTTACTTTCTGTACTACAATCCCGACTCACCAGACAGTTTTAGAGTAGAAAAATAAATCTGTCCCCTTTCCATAGAAACTTGAAATTGTTTTGTTAAAGAGCTCGCAGCCTCGCGACCAATATGCGCGTCCTTTTCACTAGGAACGAATCGTGATGCTGTTCGAACGTTACCAGTTGACCCGGCCTCGGCTTGGGTATCTATACCTATACTGTGCAAAAGCGTGTACATCTCAGCGGCACCGATAAGGACTTTCGCCTTTCAACTCTTCACCAGTTTTGTTATCTCTGATAACAACAACCGCTACAGAAGGAATTCCGCACAACGCACTTCGGACAGTATATATACCCGAGCCTTCGGCAATATTCTTCCTGTCTCCCATCACCACGTCACCATTTTCGGTGTAGGCCGTTAGCTGATAATAACCAGACAGCGTCATACAGCCTGCCAGAAGAGCCAAACCAACACCTAGCAACCACAACCTATTTGCAGAAATCATCCATTCAACCTCAGCACAATATTTATCTATAAATTTCCGCCCAGATCCGGCAAGGGGAAATCGTACCCGCAGTAATGTAGGCGAGTTCTGAAGAAACGCCTGTCGGGATAATCATCTCCTGACATTCTATTTTCATCGAACCGATTTTTCTGATCTTCACATATCTTCTGCCTATTCCTCTGAACCGACTCGATCTCGACGCTACTCATATGGTTCACGACCAAACTATCGAAGAATGGCTGAATAAATTCCTTTCCCATATCAATTCCGTCCGAGCCTTGCTCTTGTCTTTGCGAAACTTCGACGTGAAAGGGAATCGACAACCCACTCTTTTTTTCCCAGCACCAATATTCGATCTTCTCGACCCATCCGCCGACATTCGATTTATGTGGGAGATAGCTATATCTATCGCAATCATTATCCCCAACCAGAACTCTCTCGATCTTGTCAGGACGACCAAGTTCGGGTGAGTGAACCCCTCTAGCCAAAATATATTTAGAAAAAGTTTCCCTCCCTACAAGAGTGTCAAGTCGACGGGCATTACTTACAAATGACATAGAATACCGAGCAGTATGCGATTCAAAATTCCCGCTTTGAAAAACCCCTGCTGTTCCAATATAAACAGCATCCGCCTCTTTATCATAATCAAACCCACCCGAAGTCACCCCACAGGGAGCTCGTTGAAATATTTGTGGAATATCAAACGAGAAGCGCTGCATCATGGTGACTCTACTTTTACCCACCTCGCACAACATCAGAGAGCGATCCGTCTCGGTCTCATAGACGAGCCGCCCTGGGCTAGAACATCCAGCCAATAGGACGCTCTCCAAGAAAAAAAGCATCCACAATATGAACTTCATGGGCTGACTACCTTTCGGCCAACACCTTTATCGTCAATTAACGTAGGCGTAATATACTTCCTACTCTCTTTGAATTGAATGTTCAAGTTAGAGAGCGAAAAAGGGGACAGATTTATTTTCTGTACTCTAATCCCGACTCGCCAGACAGTTTTAGATTAGAAAAATAAATCTGCCCCCTTTTCGTTTGGACACTTGGACGGGACAGACAACAGGATAAAAACATCAAATATGAGCTAATATCCTCTTGCAGAGAAACTCATAGAAGTTACCTGCATAGTTTAGAAACTCACCGGAAGGAATTCTGACTTTTATCGAATACTCCCCTCCCTCATAGGAGTTCAAATCAAAAAAGAACACCTCTCCCAAATCCGTCTCACTTATAACTAACCTTGAATTATCCACTGTATTGTTTTTCAGCCCCACCAAGTGCTGAAAAACAATATCCCCACCATTTACTGTATCGAAATCCATTCCGTAAAGGCTATAGATTTCTTCACCGCCAACTTCCCCACCAGCATATCTCTTTAAAAACCATTTATACGAATCGGCAAAGACCGCGCCCAGCACCCGCTCTGCCTTCTCCACCCAATCATCACCCACCGAGCTACTTTCATCACCGAAACTAACTATTCCTCGATGCAAATCCACCAACTCTTCAACTTCACGAAAGCCGATTTTACTCATTGGACACCACCATAGCCAGCAGCTCTCTGCTCCCAATATTGAGCTTTCCATTTATCGAATGCAGCACGATCGATCCCGGAAGGGATAGTATTAGGATTAATATGAATAACAGAGCTATTTTGTTGATGGAAAGTTTGCGTCATTTCAGCAATAGGTCCAGTCTGAGTTTGTGTAGTATGGTGTAAATTTACTGACTTTCCGTCTACGCCTATTGGCGCTCGACCACTAGCCATACGTTCAATATTTGTTCCGCTTACAACCTTCCCGCCATCACGCCAGCTACTCATAAGACTCGGATCAAACAAATCATCTCGTTGATAAACCTTATTGCCATTGAACTGAACGGGCTCCTTCGACCAGAAGCTTCTCTGCTGGCTGAAGACCGAGCTTGCGTCAGTTGCCGCTGCCCCTGCAGCGGAAGCTGTCATCCCTTGCTTGACAGCCAAACCACCTATGACCGCGCTCATTCCCCCACGGCCACCGGCACCAGCAGCAGATTGCGCTATCGCCTCGGAGAAGTCATTTAGAAATGCGTCAGTACTGTCTCCGCCTTGAATTATGAGTTCTCGGCCAAGCGCAAAGCGAGCTTCTTCATTACCTTGGATATCTCCCCACATTAAGAGAGCGTTGGCCGCTTTTTCCTTCCTGACTTCCCGGTTGTAGTCCCACGCAGCTTGTGATTCGTCAGCCAGTTGTTGCTTGATCGCTGCACAACGAGTCGGATCGCTAGTGCATAGGGAAGAAATTTCCTGATCTCGCTCCCGAGAAAGATCGCGATATTCATCTCGAATCTGCTTACGCTCTTCTTCTGTCTCAGCAGCAGCTAAGCGGCGCTCACGCTCCTTCATTTCACCGAGATAAAGGTAGTTATTCTCAACCGCCGTCTTACCCGCCCCGGCCGCCGCCACAACCCCAGCGCTATCCCCTGTCGCCAGTCCACCCGCCATCCCCGCTGCGAGGGTGGAGAGGGCCGAGACGATCTGCCGTTCACTCTCCGTCAGGTCTTCGGGTTTCTTGTTGGGGTATACCGTGGTTGCAATCAGCTCACCCGTCGCAGCACCCGCTGCACCGGCCACGCCGGAGTTGCCTTGGGCGTTCGCCACAATGGCGCCAAGCACCGCCTGGGCCATGATGCGGGCAGTGTCGTTGTTGCCGGTTTGCTGCTTGATCAGCGTTGCCACATAGGGCGCTGAGGCTCCCGCCACGGCCCCGCCGATATCACCACCGGCCAGGTATTGCAGTGCTGCCGTGACGGCCTGGGCGGCCTTCTGGTAGTTGCTGCCCGTGCCGTACTCACGCATCACATCCTGGTAGGCCTTGGTATTGGCCAAGGCATCGTTGTAGTCCTGGATCTCTTTGGCAGTTGCATTAGCGCCCGGACGCGGTGTGCCCTTCTCGTCCAGTTCTTCCTGCCCTGCCTTGGTCGCCTTGATCTCCCCATTGGTGCGGATGATGTCCATCGACTGGCTGCCGATCTGCGCGATCAGCTGTACTTCCTGCAGGCGGCGCTGTTCCTTCTCCTTGTCGAAGATGGGGCTGATGCTGCCGTTGGCGTGCTCGACGTCGCGGCTCAGGCTGGCGACGTCCTGCTGCTGGGCTTCGCCATTGCGGATATCGACGGTGCCGGCGGAGATGGCCGAGCGAGTGGTGCCGCTGTCGCTATCGCTATGGGTGTAGGCGGTGACCATGCCGTTGGGCATGTTGCCGAAGAAGGCGCTGCCTTCGTTGCCGCCAGTGCTCGCGCTGATGCCCTGTTGCTGGGTCTTGTAGTCGGCCTCATTGCGGATGTCGCGCCAGCCGAGGGTGTCGGTGCTCAGGCGGTTCTTGTCGGCGTTGGCGGTGCTGGAGATGACGGCGCCGTCGAGTTGGGTGTGCTTGCCCACTTCGATGTCGTAGCCGCCCTTGCCGGCATAGAGCCCGGTCTGCTCCTGCACACTGTCGTAGTTGGAGTGCATCTTGCTCTTGTCGACCGAGACGTAAGCACTGCCGGTCATGGTGCCGAGCGTGAAGCTGGCGCCGCCGCTGACGTTCTTCTGCTCGGACTTGTACTCGTCGGTGTCCTGCAGGCTGCGCAGGGTTAGGTCACGGCCGACCTTGGCAGTGATCTGCTCGCCATTGACCTGGGCGCCGATGAGGCTGGTGTCGCGGCCACTGATCAAGGTGACCTGGCGGCCAGCGTCGACGGTGGTTTCGGTCCAGGTGGTGCCGTTGCCGTGTTCGAAGCCGGTGCCCTTGTTGCCGTTGGCGAAGATGCTGATACCCGCGCCCCCGGACCCGACACCAATGCTCGCTCCGATATTGCCGCCGCTGCTGCTGTTTTTGCCGTCGAGTTTCTGGGTGTTGGAGGCGGCTTCGAGAATGAGGTCGCGGTTGGCGGCCAGCATGACGTCCTGGCCGGCCTTGAGCTGGCTGCCCTGGATGCGGATATCTCCGTCTTCACCGACCTTGCCCGCGCCAGTAGCGAGGATACTGAGGTTGTTGCCGGCGGTCAGGGTGCTGCCCTGGCCGATGCTCTGCTCCTGGGTAGTTTTCGATTTGGACTGCTGTGTTCCCAGAGAGAGTGCGATGCCGACAAATTGCCCGGTTGTGTCACCGCTCATGCCGCCGCCCTGCTGGGAGGCCTGCCAGGCCTGGTAGCCAGTCAGGCCAGCCTGGATGCCCTTGAGCGCGGCGAGACGGCTGTCGTCTTCATGGCGTGCTTCCTTGGACGACTGGTAGGCGGTATTGACCGCGCTGCCGACACTGCCGGACAGGGCCAGGGTCAGGCCGCTTTTCTTCTGCTCGCGGGTTTCCTCGCTGCGGTTGCGGTTCTGCGCCTCGAGGATGCTGACGTTCTGCCCGATGAGGTTGATGTCCTTGCCGGCGACGAGGTCGGAGCCACGGATGGTGAGGTCCTTGCCGGCCTGGATGTCGACATTGCCGAGCACGCTGCCGATGGTGCTGCCACGGGTCTGTTCGGTGTGATCGTCCTGGGTGGTTTTCAGGCTGCTGGAACCGAGGGTCAAACCGATCCCGCCGCTGCTCATGAGGCCGGATTTCTTCTTGGACTCGGCGTGGCTGGTCTCGAAGCTTTCGGTAGCGCCATCGATGAGCACGTTGCGCCCGGCCAGCAGGCTGGTGCCGTTGGTGGAGGCGACGTCGCTACCTTGCACGGCGATGTCCTGGCCGGCGCGGATGGCGATCTTGTCGGCACTGACCAGGGAGCCGGCCTGGGTGGTGCTACTGCTGCTGTCGACGCGGGTCTTGGTGGTGCTGGAGAGCCCGGAGCTGCTGGTCTTGGTCTTGCGGTAGTAGCTGTAGTCGCTGTCCTGCTCGGAGACCAGGCTGACATCGCGCCCGGCGTAGAGGTAGGCCTCGCCGGAGGCACTGACGCTGCTGGCCTTGAGCGCCAGGTCCTGCCCGGCGGCAATGCTGACGTCGCCGCCAGCGGTCAGCTCGGTGCCCTGCTGTTCGACGTGGTCCTTCTGGCTACTGATCTTGCGCGTGTTGCTATAGCTGTGGCTCTCATCCGCCGCCGAGGCGAGGGTGACGTCGCGGCCGGCGCTCAGGGCGGCGTCGCGAGCGGCGTCGAGGCGGCTGGCGACGGCGTTGAGGTCGCGCCCGGCGCTGATGTCGAGGTCGCGCCCGGCGCTGGCTTCGGCGCCCAGCTGGGTGGTGGTTTCGCTGTAGTAGCGGCGGCCGTTGAGCTGGCCATTGGTGACTTCCACCGAGGCGATGTTGACGTCGCGGTCGGCGCCGATGAACAGGTCGCCACGGCTCTGCAGCACGCCACCGAGGTTGCTGACGTCACGGCCGGCACTGATGTCGAGGCTGTTGGCGGCCTCGATGCGGGCGGCGCTGTCGGCGAAGCTGGTGGTCCAGGTGCGGTTGGCGCTCTGCGCGCTGTCGATGCGGGTGACGCTGCGTTCGTTGATCACATCGCCGGTCAGTGCGGTGAGGCTGACGTCGCGCCCGGCGATGATGCCGCCGGCGGCGTTGCGGATGCTGTCGTCGGCGAGTAGGTCGAGGCGGTTGCCGGCCTGGATCAGCCCGCTGTTGCTCAGGTTGCTGGCACTGGCGCTGAGGTTGTTGCTGGCGCGCAGGGTGCCGGCGTTGTTGAGTTCGCCGCCGCTGATGAGGCTGACGTCCTGGCCCTGGATCAGCGCGCCGGTGGGGCCGAGGCGGTTTTCCGCCTGGGCGAGGTAGAGCACCGGGACGAGGACCTTCTCGCCGTTCACTTCGGCTTCTTCGAGCCAGACGATGTCGTGGGTCAGGGCCGCGACCTGTTCGGCGGAGAGGCCGACGCCGACGGAGAGCTGCAGGCTGTCCTTGTAGGCGATGGCGTTGTCCATCAGGTAGCGGAACAGGGCTTCGTCGCTGGCCATGCCGTCGATGAAGCGCTGGCCGGTGCGCGCGGCCACCGCCTGCTGGATCAGGCGCTGTTCGTAGAGGCCGTCGCCGAGGCGCTTCTGGGATTTGTCCGGGTCGTAGCCGAGCTGGCCGAGCAGGTAGTCGGAGCTGAGGAAGCTCTTCAGGCTGGTCAGTTCGGGGTTGGTCTCGATCAGGTATTTGTGGCTGTTGCTCGGGGTTGCGCTGCTGGGCAGGCCCTGCACGCGGGGGATGTCGAAGCCGTTGCCGGAGGTGGCATTGGCGGTGGACGCGCCGCCACCCAGGGCGACGTTGTCGGCCTTGCCGACAGCGCCGCCCAGCGCCTGTTCGCGCTGGCCGGTGCCGAGGCTCTGGCCGTTGAAGGTGAGGTCACCGCCGCCCTGCACGCTACCGGCCGCGCCGCCGCTGCCCTGCTCGCCGCTCAGGCGGAACAGGCCGTTGCTGCCGGTGGGCAGGCTGAAGCCCGGCAGGGTGATGGGGTTGACCTGTTGCTGGGCGAGGTCGGGCGGCAGTTGCGAGTTGATCGGCACCACGGTGGCGACCGGGCTGGCGCCGATGGCGGTGTCGCCGGTCTTCTGACCCGGATTGACGAAGGTGTAGTTGTTGCGGATGACGCTGTTGTTGATCTCGCTGCTGGCGGTGATGCTGACGTTGCCGGCGGCCTGGATGATGCCGGCGTAGCTCTGGTCGCCGCTGTTGAGCTGGGTGGTCGAGCCGTACTGCGGGTATTCCTTTTCGGTACGGGCGATGAAGTGGCTCAAGGCGGTAGCCATGGCGGCCGGGTCGTTGACGTAGTTGGGGCTGTCGACCCAGTACTGGTCGGTGAAGGCCTTGGCTTCGTTGCTGCGGCTGGCGTGGTCGCGGGTACGTTCGGAGCGCAGCACGCGCAGCGTTTCGGTCTCGCCGGTGACGACACCTTCGTTGCTCAGGCTGGCGACATTGGCGTAGAGGTTCTGCCCGGCGCTGATGACGCTGCTGGCGTTGTTGATCGAGTCGCCCAGCAGGTTCAAGTTGCCGCCGGCGCTGATGGAGGACGCGGCGCTGGCCTGGAGCACTTCGAGCTTGTCGCGCTCGGTGACTTCCCAGACCTGGTTTTCCTTGCCGCCGCTGCAGTCGGCGTTGCCGTCGTTGAAGTACTTGTAGCAGCTGACTTCGATGATCTGCGCGGTGTACTTGCCGGCGTTGTTGACCACCAGCACCACACGCTGGTTGTTCAGCGCGCCGACGTTCAGGCGCATGTCGCCCTGGCTTTCGAGGGTGGCGGAGAGGTTGTCCAGGCTGGCGGCGCGGCCGCCGTTGTCGTCGGCGGCGAAATCGAGGCCGCCGAGGCTGTAGACGTTGGCGTAGCGGTTGGTGAAGTTCTGCGCGCGCAGCTGCATATTGCCGCCGCTGAAGATCAGCGCGCCGTTTGGCTCGCCGTCGTTGCGCAGGTTCCAGGCGCTGAGGCGCACGTCGCCGGCGCCGCCGAGGGTGCCGTAGTTGTTGAGGGTGCCGGCGCTGGCGGTGAGGTTGCCGCCGGTGGTGATGCGGCCACGGTTGTTCAGGGTGTTGGCGTTCAGGGTGACGCCCTGGCCGCCGGCAAGGCTGCCGGTCAGGTCGATCACGTCGGCGCCGAGGTTGAAGCTGCCGACGCTGGTGGTGCGCCCCGCACCGCTGTAGGTGCCGCCCAGCTGGATGTCGAGGCTGCCATCGCTGGCGATCAGGCCGACGTTGGCCCAGTTGCCGCCGCGGCCGATGAGGCTCTGCGCGGCCAGCAGCTGGCCGTACTGCCCCTGGTCGAGCTGGCCGATGTCCAGGTCCAGGTTGCGCGCCTGGATGATGGCGTTGTTGGTCCAGCTGGCGGCCTGGTAGGTGAGGCTGCCGTTGGAGGTGAAGTTGCCACCGGCCTGGCCGGCCTGGGCGAGGTCGACGCCAAAGGTGCCGGTGCCGACGTGCAGCACGTTGCCGCCGCCGTTCTGCAGGGCGCCGGTCTGCAGGATCAGGTCCTGGGTGGCGCCTTCGATGCGGCCGAGGTTGTTGTTGAGCAGGCCGCCGCTGACGATCTTCATCTGGCTGGGGCTGGCTGCGCGCAGCAGGCTGACGGGCGTCTGGCCGAGTGCGCGAATGGCGCCGACCACGTTGTTGATGCTGGCCGCGCCGAGGGTCAGGTTGCCGCTGCTTTCGATCAGGCCGAACTGGTTGTTCAGTGCGCCGTTCAGGCTGGCGTCGATGTGGCCGGCGCCGATCTTGCCGCCTTGGCCAAGTGCTGCGCCGTCGTTGAGCAGCTGGTTGCCGCGCAGGTAGAGCAGGCTGCCGGCGTAGAGGCCGCCACCCTGGTTGTTCAGGTCGGTGGTGCTGATGCGGTTGTCGCCGCTGACCGCCGAGAGGTGGCCGGCGCGGTTGTCGATGCCGCCCGTGGCGGTGATATCGAGACCCTTCGCCTGGGTGGTGCCGGCGTTGTTGCTGAACTGGCCGGTGACAAGCTTGAGGTTGCCGTTGGCGGCGTTGATGACGCCGCCGCCGCTGTTGTCGAGGCTGGCGCTGCCCAGGTCGAGCTGGCCGGTCTGGCTGATGATGCGGCCGTTCTGGTTGCCGAGGGCGCCGGTGGCCCTGAGGGTGGTATCACCCTGGCCCTGCAGGGTGCCGCCGCCGTTGGCGATGCTGGCGGCGCTGACGTTGAGCTGGCCGGCCTTGCTGAAGACCAGGCCGTCCTGGCCGTTGAGCAGTTCGGCGGTGAGTTGCAGGGTCAGGTCGTCCTGCGCGGCCACGGTGCCACTGACGCTGTTGTCGAAGCGCCCGGCGAGGACCTTGAGCAGCCCCTGGCTGGCGAGCTGGCCGCCACGGTTTTCCAGGCTGCCGACGCTCAGGTTGAGCGGGCCGCCGCTGGCGATTTTCGAGCCGGCGCCGTTGTTCAGCAGGGCGCCGAGCAGGCCCAGGCGCAGCGCGCCCTGGCTGACCAGGCTGCCACCGCTGTTGTTCAGGCTGCTGGCGTCGTAGTCGACACGGGCGGCGCTGATCTGCCCGGCGCGGTTATCCACAGCCTTGGCACTACCGGTCAGGCTGCCCTGGGCGCTGAGCAGGCCGCCGTTGCTGTTGTCCACATCGCCGCCCACGGTCAGGCCGAGCCCGCCCTGGGTGGAGACGATGCCGCCGGCGTTGTTCAGGCTGCCGGCGCCAAGGCCGAGGTTGCCCTTGCTGACCAGCGCGCCGGCGCCGTGGTTGTCGAGCGCGCCGCTGACCGTCAGGGTCAGCGCGCCATCGCGGCTGGAGAGCGTGCCGCTGCTGCTGTTGTCCAGGCTGGCGGCGTTGACCACCAGGCCTTGCCAGCCGGAGAGCAGGCCCTGGCTTACGTTGCGCAGGGCGCCGGCGTTCAGTTCGAGCTGGCCGGCGCTGATGATCCGGCCGCTGTCGCCGTTGTCGAGCTGGCCGCTGGCCGTGAGCGCGAAGCCCTGGCTGGCGGAGATTTCCCCGCCACGGTTGTCGAGGTTGCGCAGGCCGTTGATCTGCAGGGCGCCGGTGGCGCTGAGCAGGCCGCCACGGTTGTCGAAGTCGCCGCGCAGGGCGCCGTTGCCCAGGTCGAGGGTGACCTTGCCTTCGCCGATCAGCGCGGCCTGGCGCTGGATGAGCTGGGCGACGATCAGGTGCAGGTCGCCCTTGGCGGAGATTTCCCCGCCGCCGGTGGATTCGAGCTTGCCGCCGCGCAGGGTCAGCGCGCCCTGGCTGGTGATCAGGCCACCGGGTTTGCCGGTGGCGCTGGCGCCGTTGAGGACGTTGCCGGCGCCGAGGTCGAGGCCCTGCGCACCGCTGATTACGCCATCGCGGTTGTCGAGGTCGGCGGTGTTGGCGTCGAGACGGCCCTGGGCGAGCAGGCGGCCGTCGCGGTTGTCGGTGGTGCCGGTGGCCAGCAGCAGGTCGCCGGTGGCGGACAGCAGGCCACCCTGGTTGTTCAGGCTGGCGCTGCCAACATCGAGCTTGCCGCTGGCGACCAGTGCGCCCTCGCCGTGGTTGTCCAGCGCGCCCTGGCTGCGAACGAGCATGTCACTGCGGCTGGCGAGGGTGCCGCCCTGGCTGTTGTCGAGGCTGGCGGCGTTGACGCTGAGGCCGTTGCTGCCGGAGAGCACCCCGGCGTTGCTGTTGTTCAGTGCGCCGCTGGTGAGGGTCAGGCGGTCGCCGGAGAGAATCTTGCCGCCCTGGTTGAGCAAGGCCCCGGTGGTGAGGGCAAAGCCGCGGTCGCTGGAGATTTCGCCGCCCCGGTTGTCGAGGCTGGCGACGTTGCGCAGCGCCAACTGGCCGGGGCTGCCGAGCAGGCCGCCGGCGTTGTTCAGGGCGCCGCCCTGGAGGTCGAGGTCGACGCCGCCCTGGCCGATCAGCTGGCCGCCGCCGTGCTGGTCGAGGCCAGCGATGCGGCCGTCGATGACGCCGCGCGCGGAGAGGCTGCCGCCCTGGCTGTTGTCCAGCTGGGCGGTGGCGAGGTGGATGGCGGCGTCGGTGACGATGCGGCCCTGCTGGCTGTTGTCGAGCTTTGCGCCTTGCAGGCGGATATCGCCGGCGGCGCTGAGGATGCCGCCGGCGTTGTTCAAGTCGGCGCCGGCGAGGTCGATGCTGCCGTCGCTGAGCAGCTTGCCGCCGCGGTTGTCGAGCGCACCGGCGAGATGGGAGAACAGCAGGCCGGCACTGGAGACCGCGCCCCCACGGTTGTCCAGGCTGCCGGCGTTGAGGGTCAGGCTGCCCTGGCTGAGCAGGGCGCCATTACCACTGTTGTCGAGCGCGCCGGCCAGTTGCAGCCAGAGGCTGTTCTGGCTGTTCACCCGGCCGCCCTGGCTGTTGTCCAGGCTCTGCCCGGTGATGCTCAGGCCGTCGCGGCCGGCCAGGGTGCCGGCGCGGTTGGCGATGCGCTGCACCTGCAGGTCGAGGCCGGCGTCGCCGATGACCTTGCCGGCGCCGTTGTCCAGGCTGGCAGCCTGCACAGCGACCTTGGCGCGGCTGGAGATTTCGCCGCCCTGGTTGAGCAGGTCGGTGCCTTTGACGCTGACGCCGTTGTTGGCGGCGATGAGGCCGCCGTTGCGGTTGTCGAGCTGCCCGGCGTCGAGGTTCAGCGCGCCCTGGGCGAGCAGTTCGCCGCCCTGCTGGCTGAAGCTGTCGGCCTTGGCCTGCAGGTCGCCCTTGGCACTCACGCTGCCCTGGGCGTTGTTCACCTGGCTGGCCGTCAGGCGCAGTGCCGCGCCGCTGTCGAGGGCGCCGCCCTGGCTGTTGTCCAGCTGGCCGACGTCGAGCTTCAGGTCGCCCAGGCTGCTGATCACGCCCAGCGCGCTGTTGTTCAGGCTGGCCACGGAAAGGGTCACGCCGGCATCGCCGACCACCAGCCCGCCACGGTTGTCGAGGTTGCCGGCCTGCACGCCGAGCGCGCCCTTGGCCGAGAGCAGGCCATCGGCCTGGTTGTCGAGCTTGTGCTGGACGCGGGCCTGCAGGGTGCCGTTGCTGACCAGAGTGCCCTTGCCGCTGTTGTCGAGGCTGTCGAGGGTGAAGTCCAGCGACTGCTCGGCGGAGAACAGGCCGAGGCGGTTGTCCAGCGCGCCGCCGCTGACTTGCAGGCGGTTGGCGACGGCCTGGCCGTTGCGGTTGTCCAGGCGCGCGGCGTTCAGCGTCAGTTGATCGCTGGCGAGCAGGCGGCCCTGGCGGTTGTCCAGGCTGGCAGCGCTGACGCGGGTGGTGGCGCCCTTGAGCGCGCCGCCCTGGTTGTCCAGGGTGCCGCTGGCGTTGGCGTCCAGGTTGCGGCTGGCGACCACGCTGCCGCTGTTGCGCAGGGTCTGCGCGGTGATCGCCACGTCGCCCTGGGCGTTGCGGCTGTTGTCCGGGTTGACGCCGGCTTCGACGACGCCGCTGTTGCTGACCTGTGCGGCGGTGAGCGCGACACGCTGGCCAGCCGCGAGGCTCTGGCTGTTGCTCAACTGGCCGCTGGCGTTCAGCTCGGCGACGCCGCCGGCATAGGCCGGGCCGGTGACGGCAATGTCGCTGGCCTTGGCGCGCAGGTTGCCGGCGGCGCTGGTGCGGGCCAGGGTCAGCTGGCCGTTGGCGTCGATCTGAATGTCGCCGCCGCTGGCGGCCATGTTGCCAGCGAGTTTTACGCCCACGCCCTGCTCGGTACCTACCAGGCGGATGGCGCCGGCGTACATGCCGCCCAGCGCGGAGCTGTCGATGGCCAGTTGCGGCTTGGCGCTGCCGTCGTCGGCCTTGGCGGTGGCGGCGAGAGTCTCGGCGTCCACCTGGTTGCGGCCGGTCACCACGGCGAGTTGCTGTGCGTAGAGGTCGGCGTTGAGCTTGGCGCTGCGGGTGATCAGCTCGAACTGGTCGAGGTTGCTGGCATTCAGGCCGGCGCCTTCGACGCTGATCTCGCCGCCGTCGACGTCGTAGCCACGCAGGCGCTCGCCATCCATCAGCGGCTTGCCGGTGGTCAGGGTGGCGCGCGGGGTATTGATGAAACCGCAACCGTTGCAGGTGATGCCATGGGGGTTGGCGACGATGACGTGGGCGGCCTGGCCGGCCACTTCGGTATAACCGCGCAGTTGCGAGGGGTTGGCCCCGGTGACTTCGTTGAGGATCTTGTTGGCCGCGCCGCCCTTGAGGTTCGGGTTGCCGACGATGATCCCGCCCAGCTGGGTGGACTGGGTCTTGCCGGTGGCGTTGTTGAGGATCAGGCCGTTCTGCCCGACGTTGTAGTCGCTAAACTTGTTGTGGGAGAGGCCCGCGCCGTTGGGCGTGGCGATGTTCACCACGGGCACGCCATTGCCCGCCGCGCCCAGGTGCGTATTGCCACCGGCTGCCGCGTCCACCGCCAGCTCGGCCGCTGCCGCGACGATGGGGTTGAGGATCAGGATGCCGGCAAGCACGCTGGCAATGGCCTGGTACAACGGGTGGCGTACGTCCATGTGGGAATCTCCCAAGTGCCGGCAGATGCCAGCTACTAGCTAAAGAGCGAATCGGTTCAGAAGAAGAGGTCGACGCGGAAATACACCGGGTGCTCGCGTCGCTCGATGATGTCCGGGCGCTCCAGGGAGCGCGCCAGGGTCACGGAGGCGGCGGCGTACTGCCCGCGCGCGCTGAACTCCACGCCATGGCCGCTCATGCGTCCGGAGAGGCCCGGGTTGTATTGGCCGTGCTCGATGGCGCCGAAATCGTAGGCGTAGGCCACGCCGTACTCCTGCACCCAGGGCAGCAGCGGCTCCCAGGTCACGGCGCGGCGCCAGCGCAGCTGGTTGCGCCAGTAGTAGCCGGAGTCCCCGGAGAGGGTCTGGTCCTTGAAGCCGCGGATCGAGCTGAGGCCGCCCAGGCTGATGCGCTGCGGGCTGTAGAGCACGTCTTCGCTGTGCTGGCCGGTAGCGAGGCTTTCGAAGCTGAAGGCTTGCTCCCACAGCGTGAACGGCTGCAGGTAGCTCAGGGTCAGGCTGTATTTGTTGTAGCGGGCGGTGGGGCTGCCGTGCGGGGCGTCGTGGTCGTCATCCTGCGCGCCGAAAGCACCGATGCCGCGCTGCCAGCCGATGTCGGCGTTGACGAAGGCGCTGCCGATGCGCCGGCCATGGTTGAAGCCCAGGTTGAATTCGCTGAGGTGGGTGCTGGAGACGTCGAGCAGGGTGTCGTCGATGTAGTTGCGCGTGCGCTGGTGGCTGAGGCCGAAGTTCACCCCGGTCTTGCTCACGTCGTCGCGGTGCAGCACGCGCTCGGCGCCCAGCTGGTGGGTCTCGTTGTCGCCGTCGTACTTGAAGGCGAAGCCGGCGTCTTCGTTGCGGGTGCGGTAGTAGTTGCGGCTGTAGCTGTAGTTGAAGGTCCACCAGCCGTAGGGAACGCTATACCACAGGCTCTGGTTGTCGGAGTGCTTCCAGTGGTCGCTGACCACGTCCTCGCCGTAGCGCAGGCCGAACTGGTCGGCCAGGCCCAGCGGGCTGTCCCAGTCGAGGCCGACGCCGGCCTGCTGTTCGCCGGAGGTCGCGTCGCCGTTGTTGTCGCGGCTGGCGGAGACGCGCCAGGGTTTGCTGCGCTCGCCCTTGAGCTGCACTCGGCTGCCGCCCACTTCCTTGCCCGGCACCAGTTCCATCTGTGCCTGGCGCGAGGGCAGGCGGTTGATCTGGTCGACCAGCTGTTCCAGGTCACGCAGGTTCAGAACTTCGCCGGTTGTGCCGGGGAAGGTCATGGCCAGCTCGCGTTCGCTGGCCAGCTCGGACTGGTCGAAGCCCTCGAGGCGGCCCTCGACGACGATGATCTTCAGCTCGCCACTGGAGAGGTCCTGCTGCGGCAGGTAGGCGCGGGTAGTGACGAAGCCGCGCGAGAGGTAATGGTCGGTGATGCCCTTGAGCAGCTCGTTGAGCTGGTTTACGCCCAGGCATTGACCCTGGTACGGCGCCAGCAGCGCTTCGCGCGAACGCGCGTCGAGGTGCTCGGCGCCTTCGAGGCTGATGCTGCGGACAGTGAAGCAACGGGTGTCCGGCGCGGTGGTCGGCGGCGCCTCGGTCGGCGCCTTGCCGGGGAGCTGCTGGAGCTCTTCCAGGCGCTGGCGCTGTTCGCGCAGCAATTGTTCCTGGCGCTGGCGCTGAAGGTCGTTGTCGCCCGGCGAGGGGAGTGGCGCGGCAAAGCTTGCCGAGGCACAGCAGAATGCCAGGACGGGCATCCAGCCACGGTAGAGAGCATGCATCCTTACGATCCCTGTCGTCTGGCCGTGCGGCCAGTTCATCCAAAAAGACGAATTGGATCATATTTGATACATGATGCCCTTAGGCCATTACCCCGACGAACTGTACGCCATTTCCCAATTTCTGGGAGATGCGGCGCACAAACGACGCTTGCCTGTGCGCCTGATTGTCACACTTTGGGTACCAGCGCCGGCAGCAATTGCCGGGAGATCGCCTCGCGCACGGCGGGCAGCAGGGTCGCATTCCCGGCGAGCATTTCCTCCACCAGGCGGCGCAGCGCCAGCGAGCGCTCCGGGGTCAGGCCGCGCACGGCGTATTCGCAGGCCTGCTCGGCGGTGATACCCGGCGGCACGGCGAAACCCAGCGCTTGCAGGCGTTCGCGGAAATCGTCCTGGTCGATCAGGTCGGCGTGCATCATCGCGGGTCTCCTTGGGAGCGGCAGGGGTCTGCATCGATTCTGGTAAGCCCGGCGGGGCGCGGCAAGCATCTGTCCGACGGAATGTCCGCGGCGGGCAAGCGCAGGTCGTTTTCGACTAACCGAGGCGGCGGCGCGACGCGCAGACTGGCTTCCATACCCTGCGGCCGGCACCGGCGCCAGCTGCGGGGCCTCGCACACTGAGAGCCCGAACCGGCTCGATTTGTCCCCTGCCGCGCGTCGGGCGCCGCAGGGGATTTTTTTGTCCGGCTTGCGCCGCTTCACTGCTCGCGCTGCAACACCAGGATGCGTGACAGCAGTTCGTCGCGGTCGATGTAGCAGCCCTGCAGGTGGCGTTCGCCGCTGGCCGGGTCGAAGGCGGTGCGGGCGTGCAGGGTGCGGCGGTTATCGAAGCACCACATCTGCCCGGCGCGCAGCTTCTGTTGCAGGCGGAAGCGCGGGTCACGGGTGAGCGTGAGGAAGGCGCGCCAGGCGTGGTACAGCGCATCCATGCGCTCGGCCGGGGCGTCGAAGGGGCCGCGCAGGAAGTTGGCGATGCGGATTTCGCTGATCTCGCCCCGCGCGTCCAGGGCAATCACCGGCGCCAGGCAGCGGTAGTCGCTGCGACGGTCCTTGTTGCGGAACTCGATGGGCATCTCGCAGAGCGTGCGGAAGTCTTCCGGCGCTTCGTCGCGCAGCGCCTGGGCGATGGCGAAGCCGTCGACGAACACGCTGTCGCCGCCGTCGGCGTTGTTCACCAGGCAATGCAGGAATTGCAGCCCCGGTTGTAACTCGCGGGTCGGCAAATCGGTGTGCAGCGGCAGGTTGAAGGCGGTGTAGGCGTTGCTGTCGGCGGCCGCGGCCTTGGACTTCACGTCGAACAGCACGCCGAAATTGGTCTCGCGAATGAAGGCGATGCGTTGGGCGATGCGATGCAAGGAGCCGGGCGCAGTGGGCACGCCATCCACGCGGCTGAGGCCGAGGTCGCGCAGGGCGAGCATCCATTCCAGCAGTGCCGAGTCGTCATCCATCAACTGGTCGTGCTGGAACACCGGCGCCTCGAAGTCGCGGCGCCAGACGCGGGTGGTCTGGTGTGCGGCGAGGCGTTCGGCGCGGGACTCGTCATCATAGGCGTGGGCGCGCAGCCAGCCCGGGTCGTACTGACTACGGTGACCATCGCTCCAGTGCACACACAGATAGCCCAGTTCGATGGCGGCCCGCTCGGGCGCAAGATCGGCGGGCACGTCGATGATCTCCAGCACCTGCTCACGGGTGATCGCGTAGACGCACTCGCCGCACGGACAGTTGTCGCGCAGCCACTGGTGATGGAAGGGACTGACGCGGCCGTCGTCCCATACCAGGTCGAGGCGGTTGGCCTGCGGGCGCAGCGAGGTCAGCGCGGCGGTCTGTGGATAAGTACGCCAGTCGGCGATGGTGGGACGTTCCAGCGTCGTTTCCATGCTCTTCTCCTTGTCAGCTCAGGCTGCGGCGCAGGGCCGCGATCAGGGCGCCGCGCAGGGCATCCACTTCCGCCACGCGCCGGGCGCGCAGGCAGCCGTGGACGAGCCCGGCACCGGGGAAGTAATCCACCGCCACGCCGGCCTCACGCAGGCGGTCGCGGTACAGCGCGCCGTCGTCGCGCAACGGGTCGAACTGGGCGACGGCGATGAAGGCCGGCGGCAGGCCGCCGAGGTCTTCGGCGAGCAGCGGCAGCGCCAGCGGGTCGCGCCGATCGGCAGGGCGCGAGAGGTAGGCGGCGAGGTATTCGTCCACCGCCGCACTGGTCATCAGCGGTGCGTCGGCGCAGGTGGTGCGCGAGGGTGTGTCGAGGTTGCCCAGCGCGGGGTAGATCAGCGCCTGGGCCAGCGGCAGCGCTTCACCACTGCCGCGCAGGGCCAGGCACAGCGCGGCGGCGAGGTTGGCGCCGCCGCTGTCGCCGGCGACCGCGATACGGGTTTTATCCACAGGCTCGTCGAGGCCGTCCAGGTGAATCCGCCGCCAGGTGTCGAGGCAGTCGTTGAGGGCCGCGGGATAAGGGTGCTCGGGCGCCAGCCGGTAGCTGATGGCGACCACCAGCGCACCCAGTGCGGCAGCCAGGGGAATGCAGATCATGTCGTGGGTGCGGGCGTTGCCCAGTACCCAGCCGCCGCCGTGGATGTAGAAAATTGTCGGCCAGCCATTCGCCGGCGGCGCGCCTTCGGGCCGGTAGAGGCGCAGCTCCACCAGGCCGTCAGGCTGTACGTCGCGGACCAGCAGGCCCGGCGGAACCGGCGGCGCGAAGGCGGCGGCCATGCGCTCGTAGTTTTCCCGCTGGGCGGCGAGCGTGGGGCCTTCCAGTGGGTGAGCCTCCGTCTCTGTGACGAAGGCCTGCATGGCATCGGACAGCGGATAACGCCGGCTCATGCCCGCTCAGCCCGGCAGGCCGATGACGCGGCCCACGTAATCCGGGCGCGGCAGCGAGCGATGAGCCTCGGCCAGCGCCAGCACGCGCTCGAGCACCACGCCTTCGAAGGGTGCCGAGCGCGCGCCGCCTTCGAGGTTCACGTGCAGCAGCATCTGCTCGCTGGCGGCCAGGGCGAGGTCTTCGTTGGCGCGGTGCAGGCTGTGGAAAACCTGCAGGCGCTTGCGGTCGTGGGCGATCAGTTGGGTGCGCACTTCGACCTTCTCACCCTCCTTCACCTCGTGCAGGTAGTTGAGGTGCACCTCGAGGGTGAACAGTGAATCGTTGGTCGCCGCGCGGTGCTCGGCGTCGAGGCCGAGGTGGTCCATCAGGGCGTCGGTGGCGTAGCTGAACAGCAGCAGGTAGAAGGCATCGCGCAGGTGGCCGTTGTAGTCGGTCCACTCGGCGAGGATGGGGGTTTCGTAGGTTTTCAGGGCGTGGGTCATGTTCGCGTCCGAAGAGCCCCTCTCCCCGGCCCTCTCCCTGAAGGGAGAGGGGGTGGTTTGGAGCGAATGATGAACCGTGAGGTTAGTCGGCGAAGGCGAAGCCGTGCCTGGACTTGGTCTCCTTGATCGCCCCGAGCACCGCCAGCAGGCAGTCGTCACGGTAGCGCTCCAGCTCGGCGATGCTGCGGCTGCCCTGCTGCTCGGCGGTGCCTTCCACCACGCGGTCGATCAGGGTGTCGGTCAGTTCCGGGGCGGGCAGGTAGGTCCAGGGCAGCTGCAGCGCCGGGCCGAACTGGGCCATGAAGTGGCGCATCCCGGCATTGCCGCCGGCCAGGGTGTAGGTGAGGAAGGTGCCCATGAAGGACCAGCGCAGGCCGGCGCCGAAACGGATCGCATCGTCGATCTCGCCGGTGCTGGCGACGCCGTCGTTGACCAGGTGCAGCGCCTCGCGCCAGAGCGCTTCGAGCAGGCGGTCTGCGATGAAGCCGGGGACTTCCTTGCGCACGTGCAGCGGGCGCATACCGAGGGATTCGTAGACCTGGATGGCGGCCTGGACGGCTTCCGGCGCGGTCTTCGCGCCGCCCACCACTTCGACCAGAGGCAGCAGGTAGACCGGGTTGAACGGGTGGCCGACCACGCAGCGCTCGGGGTGCGTGGCGTCGGCGTAGAACTCGCTGGGCAGCAGGCCCGAGGTGCTGGAGCCGATCAGGGCGTCGGGCTTGGCGGCGGCACTGATCTTCGCGTGCAGCTCGCATTTCAGGTCGAGGCGTTCGGGGGCGCTCTCCTGGATGAAGTCGGCATCGCGCACGCACTCCTCGATGGTGGCGACGAAGCGCAGGCGATCCGGCGAGGCGCCGGGGGCGAGGCCGGCCTTTTCCAGCGCCGGCCAGGCGTTGGCGACACGCGCGCGCAGCGCGGCTTCGGCACCGGGCGCCGGATCCCAGGCAATGACGTCGAGGCCGTGGGCCAGGGCGCGGGCGACCCAGCCGCTGCCGATGACGCCGCTGCCGAGGGCGGCGAAGGTCTTGATTTGGGTGATGAAGGACATGGATGGCTCCGGAAAGGTGGCGGGGCGTCGGGTTCTTCGTAGGGCGCATAACGCGCAGCGTTATCCGCCGATCCTGTTCGGCGGCGGATAACCCGTTCCGGGTTATTCGCCCTGCGGTTCGCAATCAGCGGGCCTTGAGGCTCATCTTCCTGCGCCCCTCGGCCGGGCTCAGGGCGCGGCCGCCCAGGCGCTCGATGATCTCGATAGCGCGCTCGACCAGTTGGCCATTCGTGGCGTGTACGCCACGGTCCAGCCAGATGTTGTCCTCCAGGCCGACCCGCACGTTGCCGCCCAGCAGCATGGCCTGGGCGACCATGGGCATCTGCGAGCGGCCGATGCCGAAGCCGGCCCAGGTCAGGCCGTCGGGAATGTTGTCGGCCATGGCCTTCATGGTGGTGGTGTCCGCCGGGGCGCCCCACGGGATGCCGAGGCAGATCTGGATCAGCGGGTCTTCCAGCAGGCCTTCCTTGAGCATCTGTTTGGCGAACCAGAGGTGGCCGGTGTCGAAGATTTCGAGCTCGGCCTTCACCCCCAGCTCGGTGATGCGCTTGGCGCCGGCGCGCAGCTGCGCCGGGGTGGAGACATAAATGAAGTCGCCGTCGCCGAAGTTCAGGGTGCCGCAGTCCAGGGTGCAGATTTCCGGCAGCAGCTCCTCGACGTGCTTGAGGCGCTCCAGCGGGCCGACCAGGTCGGTGCCGGCGCCGAACTCCAGCGGCTGCTCGCCCTGGCCGATCTGCAGGTCGCCGCCCATGCCGGCGGTGAGGTTGATGATGATGTCGGTGTCGCTCTCGCGGATGCGTTCGACCACTTCGCGGTAGAGGTTCACGTCGCGGCTGGGCTTGCCGGTCTGCGGGTCGCGGACGTGGCAGTGGGCGACGGTGGCGCCGGCCTTGGCGGCCTCGATGGCGGCGGCGGCGATTTCCTTGGGGGTGACGGGAATGGCCGGGTGCTTGCCGACGGTATCGCCGGCGCCGGTCACCGCGCAGGTGACGATCACTTCATGGTTCACGGTGGCTGTCCTTCTTCGGGTCGAACGAACCCGCTGCGCGCCGGAGGACGCGCAGGGAGTTGCTGGTGGGAGGTGTTTGTCCGGGCGCTATTTCAGCGAGGCCTGGACGGCGGCGAGGCCGTCCTTGCCGTCATAGGTGGTCACGCCGTCGAGCCAGGCCTTGAGCGGCTCAGGGTTCTGTTTCAGCCAGGCCTTGGCGGCGTCCACCGGCTGGCTGCGGTCGAGGATCGGCACCATCACCTGGCTCACCTGCTCGCTGCTGAACTTGAGGTTGTGCAGCAGCTTGGCGACGTTGCCGCACTGCGCCTGGTAGCCGCCGGCGGTCATGATCGAGACGGTGGCGGAGCCTTCGTCGGGGCCGAATACGTCGTCGCTGCCGGTGAGGTATTTCATGTCGATCTGCAGGTTCATCGGGTGCGGCTTCCAGCCGAAGAACACCACCCACTGCTTGCGCTTGATGGCGCGCTTGACCGCGGTGAGCATGCCGGCCTCGCTGGACTCGACGATCTGGAAGCCCTTCAGGCCGAACTTGTCGTCGGCGATCATCTTCGCGGTGATGCGGTTGGAGCCGCTGCCGGGCTCGATCAGGTAGATCTTGTTGCTCAGCTTGTCCTTGAACTTGGCGATGTCGGCGAAGGTCTTCAGTCCGCCGTCGTAGACATAGCTGGGCACGGCGTAGGTGGACTGCGCGTCGGGCAGGGTCGGCGGGGTGATCACGTCGATCTGCTGCTTGTCGAGGTAGGGTTTGGCCACCGGCTGCATGGTCGGTTGCCAGTAGCCGAGGAAGACGTCGAGCTGCTTGTCGGCCATGCCGGCCAGGATGATCTGCTGCGAGGCGCTGGTCTGCTTGACCTTGTAGCCCAGGCCGTCGAGCACGGCCTCGGCCACGGCGCTGCTGGCCACCACGTCGGTCCAGTTCACCGTGCCCATGCGCACGTTCTGGCACTGGGCGGGCTCTGCGGCCCAGCTGGTGCTGGCGACGAGCATGAGCGCGGCACAGCCGAGCGCTTGGATCGATAGCTTCATGACTTCTCCCTCAAGGCCTTTGCGGCATTGGTTATCGTTGTTGTGTGTCATGCGGCCCCTCACGGGGGGCTGTGGTGATCAAGTTACGCAGCCGCAGGGGTGGTGGATCGCACTGCGGCGACCAGCTCTTGCACAGCAGCGACCTCCCCGATTGCCAGGGCGACGTCCTTGGTTCATAAGCATGGGCTCAGCTGCCACTACGCTGCCCCCAATTGCACGGTACCCGCCATGTCCCAAGACTTCTGGTTCCTGCTGTTGCCCGGTTTTTCGGTGATGGGTTTCGTCTCCGCCGTGGAGCCGCTGCGGGTGGCCAACCGTTTTCGCGGCGAGCTGTATCGCTGGCACCTGATGAGCCTGGACGGTGGGCCGGTGCTGGCCAGCAACGGCATGTCGATGAACGCCGACAGTGGCCTGGAAGCGCTGCGCGAGGGCGACACCCTGCTGGTGGTGGCCGGCTTCGAACCGCTGCGCGCCTGCACCCCGGCGCTGCTGCACTGGCTCAAGCGCCTGGACCGCGACGGCGTGACCCTGGGCGGCATCGACACCGGCAGCTTCGTGCTGGCCGAGGCCGGGCTGCTGCAGCGCCAGCGCTGCACGGTGCACTGGGAGGCGCTGGATGCCTTCCGGGAGACTTATCCACAGGTGCAGGCGACCCAGGAGCTGTTCGAGATCGACGGGCCGCGCATCACCTCCGCCGGCGGCACTGCATCCATCGACCTGATGCTCGACCTGATCGCCCAGGCCCACGGGCCGGAGCTGGCGGTGCAGGTCTCGGAGCAGTTCGTGGTCGGGCGCATCCGTACCCGCCAGGACCACCAGCGCCTGCAGGTCGCCAGCCGCTACGGGGTGAGCAACCGCAAGCTGGTGCAGGTGATCGGAGAAATGGAGCGTCACACCGAGCCACCGCTGTCGACGCTGGAGCTGGCCGAACGCATCCAGGTGACCCGGCGCCAGCTCGAGCGCCTGTTCCGCCTGCACCTCAACGACACGCCATCGAACTTCTACCTCGGCCTGCGCCTGGACAAGGCGCGCCAGCTGCTACGCCAGACCGACATGAGCGTGCTGGAGATCGGCGTGGCCTGCGGCTTCGAGACGCCCTCGTACCTGTCGCGCAGCTACCGGGCGAAGTTCGGGGTGTGCCCGAGCCAGGACCGCGTGGGGTTGCGCAAGGTCGCTGCCAAAGCCTGAAACCTGTAGGGCGCATAACGCCTACGGCGTTATCCGCCGCCATGGCGGGTAACCCGTTCCAGGTTATGCACCCTGCGTTTCTGGAGTTCCGCTGCTACGAAAAGCAAGTTGGCAATATCTGTGGGATTACCGTCATTTACCCCATCCGGGGCCGGGCGGAGTATGGAGATCAGGTTCAAACCCCTCACTGCCTTTGGAGACCACCATGAGCGAAGCCCGTCCCCCTCTGCCGCCCTTCACCCGCGAAACCGCCATCCAGAAAGTCCGTCTCGCCGAGGACGGCTGGAACAGCCGCGATCCGCATCGCGTGTCGCTGGCTTACACGCCGGACAGTCGCTGGCGCAACCGCGCGACCTTCGTCCAGGGCCGCGAGCAGATCGTCCAGTTCCTCACTGCCAAGTGGGTGCGCGAACAGCAGTACCGGCTGATCAAGGAACTCTGGGCCTTCACCGACAACCGCATCGCCGTGCGCTTCGCCTACGAGTGGCACGACGACTCGGGCAACTGGTTCCGTTCCTACGGCAACGAGAACTGGGCCTTCGACGAGAACGGCCTGATGTTCGAGCGTCACGCCAGCATAAACGACCTGCCGATCAGCGAGGACGAGCGCCTTTTCCGCTGGCCGCAGGGCCGCCGGCCGGACGATCATCCGTCGCTCAGCGATCTGGGGCTCTAGATCCGTTATCCACAAGATTGACTGGGGCACCGCGTCGGATGGCGTGGAGCGAAGCGATGCCCATCGATCACCGGCAAACTCGCCGATGGGTATCGCAAGCTCCACCCCTCCTACGAATGAGCTTCCCGGTGACGGCAGAGCCAATGGGGGTGCCGTCGTAGGGCGCAGAAAACGGCGGATAACCTGTTCCAGGTTATTCGCCCTACCACTCCGCTATCAGGCCGGGACTGCCTGGGCGGGAGCGGCCGACGTCGCGCTGCTCTCTTCCAGGATCATCGCCGCTGCGCGCTCGCCGAGCATGATGCAGGGTGCGTTGGTGTTGCCGCTGATGAGTGTCGGCATGATCGACGCGTCCACCACGCGCAGGCCCTTCAGCCCGTGAACGCGCAGGCGCAGGTCGACCACCGCCTGAGGGTCTTCGCCCATCTTGCAGGTGCCCACCGGGTGGAACACGGTGGCGGCGTATTCGCGCAGGTGTTCCATCAGTTGCTCATCGGTCTGCACCTGCGGACCGGGGAGCATCTCGGCGCCACGGATGCTGTCGAACTCTGGCTGGGCGAGGATCTTGCGCGCCAGCTTCACGCCTTCCACCAGCACGCGGCCGTCTTCCTCGTTGGCGAGGAAGTTGTAGTCGATCTCGATGTCGCCACCGGGCTTCACCCGCAACTCGCCGATGCTTTTCGGCCGCAGCACGCAGGTGTGCACGGCGTAGCCATGGCCCCATTCGAACAGTCGGCCACGGTGGCTGCGGTAGCCGGGCACGAAGTGGAACTGCACGTCAGCCAGCGATTGCGCGAGAGGTGTCCGTGCGAATCCGCCGGCCTCGACGTAGTTGGTGGTCAGCCAGCCCTTTTTCGCCAGCAGGTACTTGAACGGCGAGAGCAGGATCTGCGGCAGCGAGCCGAGGGAGAAGCCCAGGCTCAGCGGGCTCGGCGAGCGCACGGTGACCAGGCCGTCGAGGTGGTCCTGGAGGTTCTTGCCCACGCCGGGCAGGTCGTGTTGCACCGGGATGCCGGCGGCTTTCAGCTCAGCCGCCGGGCCGATGCCGGAGGCCAGCAGGATCTGCGGCGAGCCGAGGGCGCCGGCGGTGAGGATTACCTCGCGACGCGCCTGCAGACGTTCGCCGCTGCGCAGTTCGATGCCGGTGACGCGCTCGCCTTCGAGCAGCAGGCGGCCCACCTGGCGCTCGGTCAGCACGGTGAGGTTCGGGCGTTGCAGCGGCGCGACGAAGGCGCGGTAGCTGCTCAGGCGCTTGGCGTCCTTCTGGGTCACGTTGTAGATGCCGACGCCTTCGAACTCGCGGCCATTGAAGTCATCGTTGCGGCGCAGGCCCAGGTGCGCGGCAGCCTTGATGAACAGGTGCGACAGCGGGTTGGGGTCGCGCGGCTTGTCCACCACCAGTTCGCCCAGGGTACCGTGCAGCGCCGGGTCCTGGCCGAGCAGGTTGCGCTCGGATTTCCTGAAGAACGGCAGCACGTCCTTCCAGCCCCAGCCCGGGCAGCCTTCGGCTTCCCAGCGGTCGTAGTCGGAAGCGTGGCCGCGGATGTAGATCATGCTGTTCATCGAGCTGGAGCCGCCCAGCGCCTTGCCGCGCGGGCAGTGCAGCGAGCGGTTGTTCAGGCGCTTCTGCGGTGCGGAGTAGAAGTTCCAGCTGAACACCTTGCTCTTGTACAGGGTGATGGTGCCGGCCGGGGTCTGCACTCGCGGGCTGGCGTCGCTGCCGCCGGCTTCCAGCAGGCAGACGCGCACCGACGGGTCGGCGCTCAGGCGGTTGGCCAGCACGCAGCCGGCGGAGCCAGCACCGACGATGAGGTAGTCGTAGGTGGCATCTTGGGTGGAGTCATGGTTCGAAGACAAGGGGGCTCTCCCAGTGAGTCTTGCGTGAATCGCAGAACCCCTCACCCCAACCCTCTCCCGAGGGAAGAGGGGGCCGAACGGTGCTGCAGCGGATCACCGCATCGGCCGGCGCCCTGCAGGAGGCGCCAGCCGGCGGCAGGTCAGTGCGCTTCTTCCAGGTCGTCGTGCAGCAGCCCGAGGATCTCGCGCTTCATCTCGATGAACTGGCGGTCCATGACCATGTCCAGCGAGCGCGGACGCTCGATGGGCACGTCGAGGATCTGCTTGATGCGGCCGGGGCGCGCGCCCATGACGTAAACGCGGTCGCCCAGCAGGATGGCCTCGTCGATGTCGTGGGTGACGAACACCACGGTCTTCTTGCTGTGGTCCCATACGCGCAGCAGCAGTTGCTGCATCTGCATGCGGGTCTGGCTGTCGAGCGCGCCGAAGGGCTCGTCCATCAGCAGGATCTGCGGGTCGTTGGCCAGCGCGCGGGCAATCGCCACGCGCTGCATCATTCCGCCGGAGAGCTGCTTGGGGTAGTTGTTCTCGAAGCGCCGCAGGCCGACTTCGTCGAGGTAGTAGTCGACGATCTCGCGGCGCTCGGCCGCCGGCATGCCACGGCGCTTGAGGCCGAATTCGACGTTTTGGCGCACGGTGAGCCAGGGGAACAGGGTGTAACTCTGGAACACCATGCCACGGTCGGCGCCGGGGCCGTCTACCAGTTGGCCGCCGACGTAGATATCGCCCTCGGTGGGCTCGGACAGGCCGGCGGTGAGGTAGAGCAGACTCGACTTGCCGCAGCCCGACGGCCCGACGATGACCGCGAACTGCTGGTCCGGCACCTCGAAGGAGACGTTCTCCAGCGCGCTGAAGGTGCCACCGTCCGGGGTGCGGTAGCGCAGGCTGACGTTTTCGACCCGAAGGCGGGCCGGGTTGGCAGGTTGCTGACCGGTCACGGCGGGTTCTTCCTGCTTGATCGCTACTGCGCCCATGACGCCACCTTCAGTCGGATGAATCGGAAGAGTTGGTCGGTGATCAGGCCCAGCAGGCCGATGATGGCGATGGCCAGGAAGATCACGTCGACCTGGAAGCCACGCATGGCCTTCAGGCTGATGTAGCCCAGGCCACTGGAGGCGGCGACCAGTTCGGCGACCACCAGGTAGGTCCAGGCCCAGCCCATGGTCACGCGCAGGGTGTCGAGCACGCCGGGCAGCGAGGCCGGGCCGAGCACGTGGAGGACCACGTCGCGGCGGTTGCAGCCCAGGGTGTAGGAGGCGTTCACCAGGTCCTTGGCGACGCCGCGGGAGACGTCGGCGATCATCACCAACTGCTGGAAGAACACGCCGAAGATGATCACGGTGACGCGCTGTTCCAGGCCGATGCCGATCCACAGGATGAACAGCGGTACGAAGGAGGTCACCGGCAGGTAGCGGATGAAGTTCACCAGCGGTTCGAGGAAGGCCTGGACGATGCGGAAGCTGCCCATCAGCAGCCCCAGCGGCACCGCCACCAGCGAGGAGATGATGAAGCCGATCATCACCACCTTGACGCTGGCCATCACGTGGGTGGCGAGGGTGCCGTCGCTGGCCAGGCGCACGCCGGCCGCGAGCACCGCGTCCGGGGTCGGCAAGAACATCGCCGGCACCACGCCGCCGTAGGAAAGCCCGGCCCACAGGCCGAACACGAGCAGCCAGCACAAAGTGCCGGCGGACCAGACCAGCTTCAACGGCAGGTCGACCTTGGGCGTCAGGCAACGGCTGAGCCAGGATTGCGAACGACGAGGCATCGCGGGTTCCTCCAGGCGAGCGGCACGGGGCCGCCCACGGGGACAGAGAGTGAGACGGTTACTCGGAGACGAAACGCGGGTCGACCAGGTCGTCGTAGCTGACTTCCAGGCGCTTGCCCTGCAGGCCGCTCCAGGTCTCGTTGGCGAGACGGATCAAACCCTTGATGTCACCAGGCTTGCCGGGGGTGCCAATGAGCTGCTCACTCATCGCCTTGTCGTAGAAGCGCACGCCCTTGGCGGCATCGGCCAGGGCCTTGGGATCGGAGAGGTAGCCGCCGACGCCCTTGGCCATGATCGCGTAGGCCTCGTCCGGGTGCTCCTTGGTGTATTGCACGGCCTTGTACAGGCCTTTCACCAGGGCCTTCACGTCCTCGGGCTGCTTCTCGATGACGTCGCAGTTGAGGGCGACCACGTCGACGATCACGCCGGGGGTGGTGGAGCTGTCCACCAGCACCTTGCCCTGCTGCTTCTCGCGCACCAGCGAGAGATGCGGCTCCCAAGTCACGGCGGCGGGCACGCGGCCGGCGATGAAGGCGCTGGCGGCGTCATCGGCGGTCATGTTCTGCACCTTGATGTCACTCATGTTCATACCGGCGTGCTTGAGCAGGTAGGCCAGCCAGAATTGCGAGACTGAGCCTTCGTTGACCGCCACTTCCTGGCCCTTGAGCTGGGCCAGCGAGGTGACGTCCTTGCCCACCAGCACGCCGTCGCCGCCATGGCTGTCGTCCAGCGCGGCCACGGCCTTGAAGCAGAACTTGGGCCGGTACTTGAGGATTTCGTCGATGGTGGAGGCGGAGCCGGAGAGCTGGCCGGAAGCCTGGGCCGCCATGTACATCGAGGCTTCCTCGATGGTGGTCAGCTGCAGGTCCAGGCCCTGCTCCTTGAAGTAGCCCAGGTCACGGGCGAGGTACAGGGTGCCGTAGCCGACCCAGGTGGTGTGGCCGATGGACAGGGTGCCGGCCTGCGCGCCAGAAACGGCGGCGAGAGCCAGGGCGGAACACGCGATGGAACGCACGAGCAAGGACTTGATCATGAAGCACTCCCACAGCCGTTTGGCTTTTTTGTTGATTTACTGCGGCAGTGGCCAGAAGGCCGGTAAAACCGGGACATGCGCGGCATCGAGCTCTATGGCTCAGCGTCTGAAGGCTTTGTCTCGCGACATGTCTGACAGACCGATGGTCGCCGAAGCGGGAGGCTCGGAAAATTATTAAATATGTCGTTGCACCATAAGAAAAAGCTGCCTTGCCGGCGAAATTGCACCAGCATGGCGCAGGGGAGAACTCGGACACGCGCGGGTTGTTTCGCGCTGCACTAAGGTTGAACGCAGCTCTCCTCAAGGAAGGTTTCCAACATGGCTTTACGTCCCGTTCTGTCGTCCCTGGCGCTCGCCATCGGGCTGTCGCTGCACCCCGCTCTTTCCGTCGCCGCCGATCCCCAGGCCCCCGCCGTCACCGAGCTGAAATGGCCGCGGGATTTCGCCCTGGGCGAGCAGCACGTGCAGATCTTCCAGCCGCAGATCGAGGGCTGGGACGGCACCCGCATGAGTGGCCGCGCGGCCATCGCCATCGGCCCCGCCAACGGCGCACCGACCTACGGCGTGGCGCAGTTCTCCGCTGCCGCCGCCATCGACAAGGCCACGGGGCTGGTGCAGCTCACCGACCTGCGCATCGACAAGGTGGAAGTGCCCACCGCCCCGGACAGCGCCGGCAAGGTGCGCGACGCGCTGGTAGCGCGCCTGCCCAGGGACGGTCTGACCGTCTCCCTCGATGAGCTGCAGGCTTCCTATGCGGTGAACCAGCAGCTCGACCAGCTGCGCCATGTGCAGGTGAAGAACGACGCGCCGCAGATTGTCTTCGCCGCGACCCCGACGGTGCTGGTGATGATCGATGGCCAGCCGAACTGGCAGGCACTGCCGAGCAGCGACTTCCAGCGCGTACTCAACAGCCGCGTACTGGTCCTGCGCGACGCCCAGGGCAACCACTACCTCAATGCCGCCGGCAACTGGTACACGGCCCAGGCACTGGATGGCAGCTGGCTGGTGCTGAGCCAGCCACCCAAGGCGTTGCTCAATGCGCAGCAGGTGGCGGAGAAAGCCGGCCCGGTGGACGCCCTGCTGCCCAAGGACGGCAAGGTGCCGGGCAAGGCGCCAGCGATTCTGGTGGCGACCCGGCCCACCGAGCTGATCGTCAGCGACGGCACCGCACAGATGCAGCCGGTGGACGGCGTCAGCCTGCTGACGATGAAGAATGCCGACCACGCGGTGTTCGTCGATCCGACCCACAACACCTGGTACGTGCTGCTCTCCGGCCGCTGGTTCAGCGGCCCCGGCGAGCAGGGACCGTGGCAGTTCGTCGAGGGCAAGGACCTGCCCGCCGACTTCGCGAAAATCTCGCCCAAGGACCCGAAGGCCAACGTACTGGTATCCGTGCCCGGCACCCCGCAGGCGAAGGAAGCGGCCATCGCCGCGAGCATCCCGCAGACGGCCTCGGTCTCGCGCAGCAAGGCGACCATGAAGGTCAGCTACGACGGTGCGCCCAGCTTCCAGCCCATCAGCGGCACCAGCCTGCAGTACGCGGTGAACACGCCGACGCCGGTGATCGAGGTCGCCGCCAACCAGTTCTTCGCCGTCACCAACGGCGTCTGGTTCGTTGCCCCCAGCCCCACCGGGCCCTGGCAGGTGGCAACCGAGGTGCCGGCGGCGATCTACGGCATCCCGCCCAGCTCGCCGGTGTACTACGTGACCTACGTGCACATCTACTCGGTCACCCCGCAGACCGTGGTGGTGGGCTACACGCCCGGCTACCTGGGCGTGGTGGTGAGCAGCGACGGCACGGTGGTCTACGGCACCGGCTACACCTACCCGGCCTACGTCAGCCAGACCGTCTACTACGGCTATCCGCCGACCTACGGCTACGGCGCAGGCTTTGCCGTGGGCGCGCTGACCGGCTTCGCCTTCGGTTACGCGGCGGGCGCCTACTGGGGTTCCCCGGAACCCTATTGGGGCCCGTACTGGGGCCCCTATCCGCACGGAGGCTGGAGCTACGCCAACGTGAACCAGGCGAACTTCTACGGCCGCTGGGGCCAGGGCACGGTCACCCACGCCTATGGCTACAACGGCTGGACCGGCACCCAGTGGCAGGGCAGCTCAGCGGTGGGCTACAACCCGCGCACCGGGACGCACTTCCAGGGCGCCCAGGGTTCGGCCTTCAATCCCTACACCGACGAGGGCGTGGCCGGGCGGCGCGGGGCTTACTCCAATGCTTCCACCGGAATGTCCGGCGCGGGCCGCAGCGGCGTGGCCTACGACGCCGACAGCGGTGACTTCAAGGCCGGCCAGCAGGGCATCCAGCACAACGCCCAGACCGGCCGCACCACCATCGCCGAGCGGGGCGTCTCCGGCGACGTGGACGACGGACGCGGCAGCTACGACAAGCAGAACCAGGGCATCAGCTACAACCGGCGCACTGGCAACGCCGTGGCCTGGAAGAACGGCGACGTCTACGCCGGCCACGACGGCAACGTCTACCAGCACACCGACAGCGGCTGGCAGCAGCACACCAGCAACGGCTGGCAACCGGTGCAGCAGAACCAGGCCAATGTCCGCAGCCAGCTGGACCAGCAATACCAGTCGCGGCAGATCGGCCAGCAGCGCTTCAACCAGACCCAGCGGCAGTGGGGCGGTGGCGGCTTCGGTGGCGGGCATTTCGGCGGGGGTCATTTCGGTGGAGGCGGCTTCCGCCGCTGATCCTGTGGACAAGGTTTTCCACAGCGCTGGTGGCTGTGGAAAACCGCTTCGGGCAAGGTGAGAAACTTATCCACACGCCTTGCCCTTTCCCGCACGCCCTCGGCAAGATGCCCGCTCCCACCACCATCGCGGGGTTGCCGTGACCGCTCTGTTCCAGGCCCTCTGGCCGTTGTTCGCGCTGATCGTCGGCGGCTTCGTGCTGCGCCGCAAAGGTTTCCCCGGCGACGCCTTCTGGCCGGCAGCTGAGCGGCTCAACTACTTCATCCTGTTCCCCGCGCTGCTCGCCAGCAGCCTGGCCAGTGCACCGCTGAACGACCCCGGCCTCGCCCGCCAGGCACTGGCGGTGGTGCTGGGCCTGGGCATCGCCTGGGTCGCCCTGCTGGTCGTCAAGCGCCTGCGCGGCTGGAACGCCGCACGTTTCGGCGCCATCGCCCAGGGCGTTTTGCGCTTCAACACCTACCTGGGGCTTGCCGCCGTCGGCAGTCTGTACGGCAAGCCGGGGCTGACCTTGGCCGCGCTGATGCTGGCGCTGATGGTGCCGACGGTGAACGTGATGTCGGTGTGGGCGCTGACCGCCGAGCGCGGCATCAGCCTGCGCTCGCTGCTGCTGCCGATCGTGAAGAACCCGCTGATCCTCGCCTGCGTGGCCGGCGCTCTGCTCAATGTCACGGGCATCGGCCTGCCTGGCGGCACCGACCGGCTGTTCAACCTGCTTGCCGTGGCCAGCCTGCCGCTGGGCCTGCTCTGTGTCGGCGCCGCGCTGCAGCCCCAGGAACTGCGCGCGGAAGCCTCGGCACTGGGCTGGAACTGCGCGATCCGCCTGCTGGCCATGCCGCTACTGGCCTTCGCCATCACCCGCCTGCTGGCCCTGCCGCCGCTGGAAAGCGCGCTGCTGGTGCTGTTCTTCGCCCTGCCGACAGCCCCGACCGCCTATGTGCTGACACGCCAACTGGGTGGCGAGAGCGGGCTGATGGCCGGAATCATTACCCTGCAGACGTTGCTCGCCGGCGCCAGCCTGCTGGTGGTGATGGGATTGATCCAGACGCTCGGCTGATCGTTCTCGGGAATTGTCTGCTGGCCCGATCGAACCCCCTCCATCACCGACACGGCCGTCCCGCAGGCAATTTCGCCTGGCGGGCCGCTATCGCCAACGCAGTGATCCACAATGGAGGCAGGCGATCCTGGCGTGGTCGGGCAGCTGAGCTGACGCCACCGTTTTCTCTCACGACGAGGCAACACCGTGCGTCTCTGGCTGATCCTGCTGGCTCTGATGGCTCCTCTGTCCTGGGCCGCGAGCGTGACGAAGGACTTCACCTTCGCCGGCACCGACTACTTCCATCGCTGGTCCCGGGAGGATCAGCACGAGTTCACGCCACAAAGCCAGGAGGACCTGGCGAAGTGGCAGGACATGGTCACCCTGCACCGCTACACGGCGGCCACGAATGCCGAGCAGATGGCGGCCGTGGCCAACGCTGTGCTGGACAACTACAAGCAGCAGGGCGCGATGATCCTCAAGGTCGACGCCAGCCCCGCCCGGGGCAGTCAGCCCGCGGTCTACTTCATCGCCGCGGTGTTCCCGCAACCGAGCTTCATCGAAGCGGTGTTCACCCGCCTCAGGCTGGAGAACGGCACGGGCACGGGGGTGATCTACTCCCACAGGCTCTACGGCAAGGCGATTGGCGAGAGCATGAGCGCCTGGCTCAAGGCCAACGCCGATGCGCGGGAGAACGAGCTGATGGACTGGCAGCCGCCGGCCAAAGCTTTCCAGCGCCGCTGAATCAGCGTGGGGAAGATTCGCTGCCAGGCTGTCGCGGGCATGGCCCGCTCCTAGAGAAATCGCTCCGATCAGCGGTCATCGTCCGCGAAAGCCTGCTGAAAGCTTGACCCCCTAGCATCGCCGCCTCGGTCCTCCCGGCCGGACCTGCGTTCGCGCAGCGTACAAAAACAACAATCGGTGATTGCCCATGCCCCGCTTCCTGTCCCTTCCCGCCCCGACTCCGTCCGCACCGCACGTGCTTATCCACAGCCGCTGCTGAATCCCCGCGCCGACCTGGAGTTATCCCCATGCTGACTTTCCTCGCCTTCGCCATGGTGGCGACCTTCATGTTCCTGATCATGACCAAGCGTCTGTCGGCGCTGATCGCGCTGATCCTGGTCCCGATCGCCTTCGCCCTGCTCGGCGGCTTCGCCAAGGGCCTGGGGCCGATGATGCTGGACGGCATCCGCACCCTGGCGCCGACGGGTGTGATGCTGATGTTCGCCATCCTCTACTTCGCCATCATGATCGACTCCGGACTGTTCGACCCGGCGGTGCGGCGCATTCTCCGGCTGGTCAAGGGCGACCCGCTGAAGGTATCGATGGGCACCGCCGCGCTGGCGATGATCGTCTCGCTGGATGGCGACGGCTCGACCACCTACATGATCTGCGTGGCGGCCGTTCTGCCGCTGTACAGCCGGCTGGGCATGAGCCCGCTGTTGATGGCCTGCCTGATCATGCTCTCCAGCGGCGTGCTGAACATGACTCCCTGGGGCGGCCCGACTGCCCGCGCGGCCAGCGCACTGCACGTGGACCCGGCGGACATTTTCGTGCCGATGATCCCGGCCATGCTTGCCGGCATCGCGGCAATCTTCGGCCTGGCCTGGGTCTACGGCAAACGCGAGCGTGCCCGCCTGGGCGAGCTGCACCTGCCTACCGACCACGAGGCCATGGCCGAGGTCAGCGTCTCGCAGTTCCCCGAAGCGCGCCGGCCGAAGCTGCTGTGGTTCAACGCGGTGCTTACGGTGGTCCTGATGGGCACCCTGATCGCCGGCCTGTTGCCGATGCCGGTTCTCTTCATGATCGCCTTCGGAATCGCGATGATCGTGAATTATCCCTGCATCATGGAGCAGAAAAAGCGCATCGGCGCCCACGCCGAGAACGTCCTCGCGGTGGTCTCGCTGATCTTCGCCGCCGGGGTCTTCACCGGAATTCTTTCCGGAACGGGCATGGTCGAAGCCATGTCGAAAAGTCTGCTGGCGGTGATCCCGCCGGCGCTGGGGCCGTACCTGGCGACCATCACGGCGCTGGTGAGCATGCCGTTCACCTTCTTCATGTCGAATGACGCTTTCTACTACGGCGTGCTCCCGGTACTCTCCCAGGCCGCCGCGCAGTACGGCATCACCCCGGTGGAAATGGCCCGCGCCTCCATCGTCGGCCAGCCGGTACACCTGCTCAGCCCGCTGGTGCCCTCCACCTACCTGCTGGTGGGACTGGCCAAGGTGGACTTCGGCGACCACCAGCGCTTCACCCTCAAGTGGGCCGTGCTGGTGTGCCTGGCGATCCTCGCCGCGGCCCTGCTGCTGGGCCTGTTCCCCCTGTTCAATAAATGAACAGCTTAACGACTGACTTCGAGTACCGATTAAATGGAATGGCTCACCAGCCCTGAAATCTGGATTGCGTTCTTTACCCTGACCGCCCTGGAGATCGTCCTGGGCATCGACAACATCATCATGATTTCCATCCTGGTCGGCCGCATGCCCAAGCACATGCAGCCGCGCACGCGCTTCTTCGGGTTGGCGCTGGCGATGGTCACGCGCATCCTGCTGCTGCTGTCGATCACCTGGGTCATGCGCCTCACCGCGGACCTGTTCCAGGTCTTCGGCCAGGGCATCTCCGGGCGCGACCTGATCCTGTTCTTCGGTGGCCTGTTCCTCCTGTGGAAAAGCAGCAGCGAGATCTTCCATGGCCTGGAAGGCGAGGATGAAGCCGAGGGCGAACCCAAGAGCGTGATGGGCGGCTTCATCGGCACCATCATCCAGATTGCCATCATCGACATCGTGTTCTCGCTGGACTCGGTGATCACCGCCGTGGGCATGGTCTCCAACGTGCCGGTGATGGTCGCGGCGATCGTTGTCGCGGTGCTGGTGATGATGCTGGCGGCCGGCGCCATCAGCGACTTCATCGACAAACACCCGTCGCTGAAGATGCTGGCGCTGTCGTTCCTCATCGTGGTCGGCACCGTGCTGATCGCCGAAGCCTTCGAAGTCCACGTGCCCAAGGGCTATGTCTACTTCGCCATGGCCTTCTCGCTGGCGGTGGAAGCGCTGAACATTCGCATGCGCACCGCGCGCGGCAAGAAGGAAGACCCGGTGAAACTGCGCAAGGACATTCCGGGGCAGTAATTCACGAGTGTTATCCACCGGCGGTGAATAACAGCCGGGCAATAAAAAGCCGGGCTATCCACAGCCTGGCTTATCCACAGCAGCTCGACGTCAAGGGCGTGCGACCGGCTCCGGCCAGTTCAGCACGCCCTTGTCGTTGAAGCGCACCGTGCCGAACAGGCCACCCGCCAGCTTGCCGTTGATCTCGTAGGGCATGCCCTGGCGCGGCGGCCCGCCGGACAGGCCCCAGGCCTGGCGGAAGGCGGAAAAGGCCGAGATGCTCACCGGCACGCTGATCACTGTTTCGCCGAAGCGCGGCACCTGCCCGCTGGCGTCGCTCACCCCGCTGGCCAACGGCTGGCCGTTCACCGACAGGTCCAGGGCGATGCCGTTGTAGTCGATGGCCTGGTCATTGGGGTTCTGCACCCGCAGCTTGACCGTGAAGCGCGCTTCCATGCCCTGCCCGGTGGCCGGCTCCAGGCCGACCAGATCAATGTTCAGCGGGTCGCGCGTGCCGAACAGGCTGCTGCAGGCGCCCAGCGCCAGCAGCAAAGTCATCAGGGCAATACGCCGGGCAATCGCCATGCTTTCTCCTTGTCGATTCACTTCAGGGTCGCCGGGCGCAGGCGCCAGACGGTGTTACCCACATCGTCGGCCACCAGCAGGCCGCCGAACTTATCCACAGCGACGCCGACCGGCCGGCCCATGGCTTCGTCGTTGTCGTTGATGAAGCCGTCCAGCACCGTCACCGGCTGGCCGTTGGGCTTGCCGCCGCCGAAGGGGATGAACACCACCTGGTAGCCGCTGCGCGGCTTGCGGTTCCACGAGCCGTGCTGGCCGATAAATACCCCGCCACGATAGCGCTCCGGCAGCAGGCTGCCCTGATAGAAGGCAAGGCCTAGGGAAGCGGTGTGCGCGCCGAGGGCGTAATCCGGCACCAGCGCCTCCGCCACCCTGTCCGGGCGCGGCGGCTCAACGCGTTTATCCACATGCTGGCCGTAATAACTCCAGGGCCAGCCGTAGAAGCCGCCGTCCTTCACCGAGGTCATGTAGTCAGGCACCAGATCGTTGCCCAGTTCGTCGCGTTCGTTGACGGCTGTCCACAGGGCGCCGCTGTTGGGCTCCCAATCCAGCCCGTTGGGGTTGCGCAGGCCGGAGGCGAACACCCGCACGTTGCGGTTGGACAGGTCGATCTGCAGGATCGCCGCGCGGTTCTTCTCCGCATCCAGGCCGTTCTCGCCGACGTTGCTGTTGGAGCCGACGGTGGCATAGAGGTAGCGGCCGTCGGGGCTGGCGAGGATGTTCTTGGTCCAGTGGTGGTTGATCGGCCCGCCCGGCAGGTCGACGACCTTCTCGGCCTTGGCGCTGATAGTCGTCTCACCGGTCTTGTAGGGGAAACGCACCACCGCGTCGGCATTGGCGACGTACAGCCAGTTATCCACAAGGGCCATGCCGAAGGGCGAGAACAAACCCTCGAGCAGCACGCTGCGCTGCTCCGGCACGCCGTCGCCATCGGCATCGCGCAGCAGGGTGATGCGGTTGGCGCTAGGTACGTTGGCGCCGGCCTTCTCCATCACCTTGCCGGCGACCCAGTCCTTCAGTCCGCCGGACTCTTCCCTGGGTGGCGCCGAGCTTTCCGCCACCAGCACGTCGCCGTTGGGCAGCACGTAGAGCCAGCGCGGGTGCTCGAGCTTCTCGGCAAAGCGCTGCACTTCCAGGCCTTCGGCCGCGCGCGGCTTCTGGTCGGCGGGCCAGCCGGTGGCATTGGCGATGTTGACGGTAGGCAGCAGGCTGCTCTGCGGTTCCGGCAGCTGCGGTTGCGGCCCGGTACCGGCGGTGAATGGTAACGCCGACTTGTCGCCACAACCGGTAACCGCCAGCGCAATCAGGAGGGGGAACGACCAACGCATGGGACTACTCCTCGACCCTTGGTGTGTTTCTTTCAGCAAGTGGACAGGCAGTCTAGACATTACCGCTCGCCATTCCGTGCGAATTAACCGATGCAAAGGCGCTCGCATCCGCTTTTGATCGGCTTTACTGACAGACAGGATTGCCGGCAAATCAGAGATTTGGCGAACCCTCAAGGAAGAACGAGGGTCTACCATGACAGTCTTGTGACAATCGCCTGAGCGTTGCCGTGTCCTTCTCGGCCCTCCGCGCTGTCTGTACGGAGCCGCGGGCGAGGTCGTTACAGGGTCCGTTGACGGACGCACCGCCCACGGGCCCGCTTGAGTGCGAGGGGGCCCGACATGCTCAAACTGCTCGATCTGCTCTCTGCCGTCGCCCTGTTGGTGTGGGGCACACATATCGTCCGCACCGGCATTCTCAGGGTCTACGGCAGCAACCTGCGAAAAATCCTCAGCCGCAGCGTGGAGAAGCGCCCGCTGGCCTTCGCCGCCGGCATCGGCGTCACCGCTCTGGTGCAGAGCAGCAACGCCACGGCGCTGCTGGCCACCTCCTTCGTCGCCACCGGGTTGATGGCCCTGGCGCCAGCGCTGGCGATCATGCTCGGCGCCGACGTCGGCACGGCGCTGATGGCACGGGTGCTGACCCTGGACCTGTCCTGGCTGTCGCCGCTGCTGATCTTCTTCGGGGTGATCTTCTTCCTCGGCCGCAAGCAGACGCGCCTCGGCCAGATCGGCCGCGTGTTCATCGGCCTGGGGCTGATCATCCTTGCGTTGCAGCTGATCGTCGCCGCCGCCGAGCCCATGACCCAGGCCAAGGGCGTGAAGGTGCTGTTCTCCAGCCTCACCGGCGACGTGATGCTGGACGCCCTGACCGGCGCGCTGTTCGCGATGATTTCCTACTCCAGCCTGGCCGCCGTGCTGCTCACGGCGACATTGGCGGCGTCCAAGGTGATCTCGCTGAAGGTGGCGCTGTGCCTGGTGGTCGGCGCCAACCTGGGCAGCGGCATCCTGGCGATGATCAGTGCTTCCTCGCAGAACGCCGCCGGTCGCCGCGTGGCGCTGGGCAGCCTGCTGTTCAAGGTCGCCGGCTGCGCCCTGGTGCTGCCGCTGGTGGGCCCGCTGGCCGAGTGGATCGACCACTGGCAGTTCAGCACCGCCGAACTGGTGATCGCCTTCCACGTGCTCTACAACGCCACCCGCTGCCTCGCCTGCCTGCCGCTGACCGGGCAGATGGCGGCGTTCTGCACACGCATCATGCCCGACCGCCACTCCCCGGAAGACACCGTGCGCCCACGCCACCTCGACCCGGCAGCGCTGGATACGCCGAGCCTGGCGCTGGTCAACGCGGTGCGCGAAACCCTGCGCATGGGCGATATCGTCGAGCAGATGCTGAACAACCTGATGCAGGTTATCCACAGCGGCGACCCGCTGCTGGGCAAGGAAATCCGCAAGCAGGACGACGATGTCGACGCGCTCTACACCGCGATCAAGCTGTACCTGGCGCGCATGCCCCGCGAGGACCTGAGCGAAGCCGACAGCCGCCGCTGGGCGGAGATCATCGAGCTGGCGATCAACCTGGAGCAGGCCGGCGACATCATCGAGCACATGCTCGGCGCCGTGCAGGACAAGAAGACTTCGCGCAGCCGCTCCTTCTCCGACAACGGCCTGGAGGAGATCACCGTGCTGCACGGCCAACTGGTGGCCAACCTGCGCCTGTCGCTCTCGGTGTTCCTCAATGGCGACCAGGAAGGCGCCAAGCGCCTGCGCCGCGCCAAGCAGCGCTTCCGCCTGCAGGAACGGCGGTTCGCCCACTCCCACGTCGACCGCCTGCGCCAGCAGGTGGTGCAGAGCATCGAGACCAGCTCGCTGCACCTTGACCTGATCAGCGACATGAAACGCTTGAACTCGCTGTTCTGCGCCATCGCCTATGCTGTTCTGGACAACCCCGATGCCAGCAGTTCGGCAATCGGCGAACCTGTGGAAGACGAGGACTTCGTCGAACGCGAAGTCGAAGCGGTACAGGATCACCAGCGGCCGGCTCCCCCCGGCTCCAGTGCGACGGGTTGATGGCCAGGGGGCCTGTGCGAACGTTCCGTCGGAACCTTCGCCAGCCCCTACAAAGTCCTGATATCACGACGCCCAGGGTTCGGGCAGAATCCGCCGCCATGGAAGCATGCACTCAATCCCAACGCCCTCCCTCGGTCAGCGCCAGCCTGACCCAGGCCATCCTGCTGGCGGCTGTGCGTCTCGGTCTGAACCGCGACGCCCTGCTCGCCGCCAGCGGTATTCAGGAATCCCAGCTCAGCGACCCGGACGCGCGCATAGACTTCGCGTTGCAGGAGCGCATGTGGCAGGTGATCCAGACCGACCTGAAGCATGACGAGCCCGGCCTGGCCATGGGCCGCGCACTGTCGCCGGCATCCTTCAGCGCGCTGGGCTACCTGCTGCAGTCGAGCACCACGATGGGTGACGCCCTCGAATCGGCCATGCGCTACCAGCGCCTGGTGGGAGAGGGCGGCCAGGTAACCATCGAGGCCCAGGCCGAGATCATCTGGGTGAGCTACCGCCCGCTGAACCCGGAGGCGCCGGCCACCCGTGCCCGCGCGCTGGCGCTGCTGGGGTTCTGGTCGCGGCAATTGCGCGCCCTGCTCAGCGGTCTGCAACTGGCCGGCTGCCGTTTCATGCACAGTCAGCCGGAAAGCCTCGCGGACTACGAAAAAGCCTTCGACTGCCCACTGTACTTCGAAGCAACGGACTACGCCCTGGGCCTACCCCGTGCGCTCATCGACGCTCCATTGCCGCAGGCCAACCCACCACTGCGCGACCTGCTGCGCCAGCACGCGGAGGGCTTGCTCGCCCGCCTGCCCAGCGCCAGTGTCAGTGGGCGGGTAGTTGCCCTGCTCGGCGAGCAACTGACCCGCGGCGAACCCGGCCGTGCCGCTGTCGCCAGCGAACTGGGCCTGAGCGAACGCACGCTGCAGCGCCGGCTGGCGGAGGAAGGCAGCAGTTATCAACAGCTGTTGGCCGATACCCGGCGGCAACTGGCGGAGCGCTACCTGGGGGAAGGCAACCTGCCGGCCACGGACATCGCCGCCCTGCTCGGTTATTCCGAGCCCAGCGTGTTCTTCCGCGCCTTCCGCCACTGGACGGGGCTGACGCCGGGCGAGTACCGCCAGCGGCGGCGCCAGGCGGAGAACTGACGAGCGCCGTCAGGGCCGATCCCAGTGGGCGGCTCACAGGCTTTTCAACAGACTTATCTACAGGTTTTACACAGCTTGGGAATCAACCGTGCGGGCCACGCGCCGCGAGATAGGCCAGGAAAGCCTCGCGGCTGGAATAGCGCGGTTCATAGCCGAACTCTTCCTTCAACCGACGGTTGTCCAGCACCGGCCGGTAGCGCAGGTAGTCCACCTGTTCGGGCCCGAAGCGCGACAGCCCCAGCGGCTTGAGGAGTCCCAAGCCCACGCGCATCAAGCTTGCCGGCATGGACCGGTAAGGTTTGTTGAGCAGGCCGGCGATCTCGCGCATGGACAAAGCGCCGTCGCCGGCGAGGTTGTAGATGCCCTCACTGCCGCGCTCCAGTCCCTGGCGGATCACGTTCACCACGTCCTGGTCCCAGATGAACACGAAGCGGCTGCGATGTCCCAGCACTCCCACCAGGGTGGGGCGGGCGAAGAGTTCGGCCAGCGGGTTATGCACACGCCGGCCAAGGATGGTGCCAGGGCGCAGAATCAGCTGCTTGAGCTGTGGATAACGCTCCCGTGCGTTGGCCAGCAGTTGCTCGATCTCCTGCTTGCAGCGGGCGTGGAGCAGGTGGGGATGGCCGCGCAGCGGATGCGATTCGTCGATCCATTCGGCGTTGTCGCGGTGGAATCCATAAGCGGCGCCGGAACTGGTCACTATCAGTTGCTGGACGCCGGTGTCCCGCGCCGCCTCGATTAGCGCGCGGGTGCCACCGACCTCGATGGCATGGCGCTTCTGCGGCGTCATCTCCCGCGGCGGATTCACCACCGCGGCCAGGTGCACGATCGCATCGGGCTTCCAGTGTTCCACGCAGGCCCGCGTATTGGCGGCCACGCTGAGGTCCAGCGTTACCGGCTCGATGTTCGGCCGCAGGCCCTGGGACTTGATCCGTTGCATATCGGCGGCAATGAGCGTCCAGTCCAGATGCTGGACGGCAAGCTCATTGAGCAGACTCTGCCCGAGAATTCCCGCGGCGCCGGTAACCAGGACACGCATGTAGCCTCCAGATCGCTCCGCGCGGAACGAACGACGGGTCCATCACTGAGGTTAGATGATCTGAGCGTAGTGTCGTGGTCCGACAGCGACAGTGACCTAGCAAGCCAGCGTCCATGACCGAAGATGCCACCCGACAAAGGTTGAACGCGGTGGGTTCGCGCCGGTCAATCCGCTATCCTCACGGCTTTGCGTTCAGGCACACCGCTCATGCGTTGGTTGTTCGTCCCCCTGCTGTCCCTGCTGCTCAGCGCCTGGTCCCATGCGGACCAGCGACAGACGGTCGAGGCCTACCAGTTGGCGAACGGCATGGGCGTGCTGTTCAAGCCCACCGGCGAGAAGGGCCACGTGTCGATCCGCCTGATCGTCGGCGTCGGCTTCAGCGATTTCAGTTGCCGCGACCGGCAGCTGCCGCACCTGATGGAACACCTGTTCTTCAGTGGCCTGGACGGCGGCGACGAGGCCGACCTGGAAGCGCGGATGCAGGCCCTGGGCGGTCAGTGGAACGCCTATACCAGCGAGGGTGACACCGCCTTCGTCGTCGAATCCCCCGCCGCCACCCAACGCCAGGTGCTGGACCTGCTGCTGGAAATCATCACCCGCACCCAGCTCGACCAGCGCAAGATCGCCTCCGCCAAGCAGGTGCTGGTGCGCGAGGACGGCGGCCACTATTCGCACCTGCAGCGCTGGCTGGATCACCAGAACGTCAGCCGCGCCGGGCAGGAACAGCTGGCCGTGGAGCTGGGGCTGTCCTGCGATGAGCGCGCGCCTGTGGATAACCTCACCCAGGCCCAGCTGGAGCAGTTGCGCAAGGACTGGTACGTCCCCGGCAACATGACCCTGATCATCGTCGGCGACCTCGACCCGCGCCTTCCGGTCTACCTGGGACGCACCTATGGCGCTCTCGTCGATCACGACACGCCGGAGCGCCGCGACCTGCCGCAGATGAAGAAAGGCGCCGAGCGCCAGCGAAACCTGACCACCGGGTTGTTCGGCGAGAGCGCTGTCCTGCACTGGATATTCCCCGAGCCCGAGGATGCCGACGGCGCCACGCTGGACCTGCTGCAGGCCTACCTGAACGATGCGCTCTACACCGAGCTGCGCGTACGCCGCGAGCTGTCGTACGGTCCCTGGAGCGAACGCACCGCCTGGGCCAACCAGGGCTTCATGAGCCTCAACGCGAATGTCGAGCGGGATGAGCAGGAGGTGGCGCAAAAGGCCCTGAGGGAGCTGGTGGAGAAGATCCGCCACGACGGCCTCGACCCTCAGCGCTTCGCCCGCATCCAGCGCGTGGCGCGGGCTCAACTGGCCTGGAGCACGCCGGGCAATTCGACACTGGCGGATTACTACTGGGGCGCACTGGCGGACTTCGACGACGGCAAGTTCCCGGACGAGGACAAGCGCCTGGCGAAGGTCAGCCTGGCCCACGCCAACGACGTGGCGAAGCAGTTGTTCAAGGACGAGGGTTATCTGCGCATCGAGAAGCCGCTGCTGGATGACGATATGGTCTATCCGCTGGCGGCGCTGGGCGCGGTGTTGCTGGCAGTGCTACTGGGCCTGGCGCTGTGGCGCCGACGGGGCTGAAACCCCGTCGGATTGCCTTCAGACTTCAGAGTGCGAGGCGGCGAATGACCTGGCAGGAATCGTCCGGGTCGACCTGCGCGCGGAAGCCCAGTTCGCGGGCCATGTCACGCATGTCGCGGTCCATGGACGAGTCGATCGAGTACATCTGGTGGAAACCGTTGCGCTTGGCCACGTCGATCAGGTGGCGCATCAGCGCCAGACCAAGACCCAGTTGCTTGAACTCGTCGGCGACGGTCACCGCGCATTCGCACTGCTGGTTATCCACAGCCGCGTAGCGACTGATGCCGACTTCGCGCAGTTCACCATCCACATGGGTCAGGGCGATGAAGGCCATGGTGGTCTGGTAGTCGACGTCCATGAGGCGATCGAGCAACTTGTCGTCGATCTTCACTTCGCCATGGAAGCGGAACTTGCGGGTCATGGGGGACAGGCGTTCGAGGAACAGGCGCTCGCGCTCGCGATCTTCCGCGCGCAACGGGCGGATCAGCACATGGCTGCCGTCGTCGAGGGTTTCTATCCAGTGATCGGCGCCAACAGCCCCGAGGGCTGCGAGCTCGGCGGTGGTGTGGGTCATCATGACGCGTTCTCCGCTGGCGAAGAGGGATTGGGATGACCCTATCCTTCTCCTGCAAGTGCCGGTCGAGCCTGACTTATGTCAATGCTGCCCGGAAGCGTGCTGGGGCAGAACGTCGCAGCCTTCCAGACGAATCTTTCGCCAGAAAATTCCCAAGCACTCCAGCTAGGCGCCCGCGCGCCCACAGGATCAGTACTCTCGGCGTCCGGCTCCGGGCAATCCATTTTGTCTGCCCACCCGTCCCGCGGATTCGCTTCGATTGCGGCGCAGTCCCAGGTCATCAGCCGACGAACCCTGGCACCTGCCAACGTCTCAATCGCCTCCCTGCGCAGATGGCCGCGCCCGGAAAACCCCACCCGATGCCCCTTTTACGCCCCTCGCTCGCAAATACGACCTTTGCCTGGCTGACAGGCTTCATTCTTCCCTTCGGCTGGTTCTGCCTGCTGACAGGAATGTTCTGGACCTCCGATCGTACCCACTACCACAAGCTCTATTACTTGCTGGTCGCGCTTCCCACCTTCGTCGCCCTGCTGTGTCGTCCGCAGTCCGTGCTCGACCTGCTGCGCAATCCGCTGGTGCAGTGTTTCCTCGCGTTCTCCGCCTACATGATGCTGTCGCTGCAATGGAGCGACACAGACAACTCGGTCGCAGGGATCATCAAGCGCCCGCTGTACATCTTTCTGCTGTTTTCCCTCTGTGCGCTGCTCACACAACGCTCCTCCGACGCTCTGACAAGGTCCACGCAACTGGCCGCCCTGGCCAGCAGCCTGTGCGCTCTGGGCTCGCTGCTATGGTTCTTGCACAGCAACTACAACCTGCTCCAGCAGGGCATCCCGGAGGTCCGCCTGGCAGGGTACGGCGCACTCTACAACCCGCTGCTGACCTCCCATGTCTATGGTTTTTTCACAGCGTGGTGGCTGGCCAGCTGGCTCTCCGATCAACGTAGGCTTCCGCTGATTCCGATCACCTCGGTCTTGATCCTGTCGATGCTGATCCTGGCCACCGGATCGCGGACACCCCTGGTCGGGCTGGCCGTCACCCTGCTCTGGCTGACCCTGCTCGATGTCAATCGAAAGAGCCTGCTGTTGCTGGCCTGCGTGGCCTGCGCAAGCGCAGCGGTGTTCTGCATTCATCCCGAAACGTTGCTGCAGCGAGGCTATTCTTACCGCCCGCAGATCTGGAGCGAGGCCCTACGGCAATTCCAGGAATCGCCCTGGTTCGGCCACGGTCTGGAGCATCCGATCCGCATCAAGCTTGAAGACATTCCCGATGCGTTCGCCGAACCTCACAACATCCAGTTGGCTGTCCTCATCTGCGGCGGCCTGGCGGGCTGGGCGCTATGGACGCTGATGTACGGCGTGGCACTGGCCTACTGCATTCGCGAGCGCCAATGCGCCAGGGTCCGCGGAGTTTCAGCCTTGCTGGTGTTCGGCCTCACAGCTGGCATGACCGAGGGGGGCTCCTTCATCTCGCGACCGAAAGAGCACTGGTTCCTAATCTGGATACCCCTGGCGATGCTGGCTGGCTTGTGGATTGCCCGCCAGAGCAAGGCGATCAGCGGGAAAACTTCAGGCGCAGCAGCGCCCGGATCGCCTTCGAATTCCAGGCCTGCAGAGGCAGCTTCGCCAGCAGCTCGCGCGCCAGTGCCTTGTCCCGGCGAGCGCACTTGAGGGCCATGGATCGCAGGAAACGCAGGCGTACCGTTTCGTACGCCGGATGGTCTGCAAACTGAGCATAGGTCTGCAGAATATTCTGAGTCATGAAGCGGTAGTTCAGGTACGTGTTATCGCCATGCACCCGGTAAAGGGCGAGGACTTCATCCAGCACATCGATGAAGTAACCCGCCCGGGTGATACGCAACTCGATCAGCAGATCCTCCAGGCGTATGGCGGGATCGAAGCCTCCCACCCGCTCCAGCGCCTCGCGGCGGAACAACAGCGTAGGCGCAGGTGCGCCCTTTTTGCGATCGAGGAAGACATCCTCGAAGTCCAGACGCCGGTTTCCATGGCACTGTGCCTGTCCTCTATTCGCGCCCTGAGCGTCGATCTCCTGGATGCCGCAGGCGCAGATGCCGACGTCGGGCTTGTCCGCCAGATAGGCGACCTGGGCCGCGATACGCCCGGGCAGCATGACGTCGTCCGACCCGAACGGGGCGATCAGGCCTCCCCGGGCCCTGGCGATGGCGGCGTTGAGCGTCCGCGACAACCCCTGGTTGGCCTGCACCTGAAAATCGAATCCGTGGAGAGCCTGCAGCCGGCGGACTCGCTGCACACTGTCATCGCTCGAACCATCGTCAACGACCAACAACTCAATATGGGGGTAAGTCTGCGCCAGGACGCTCGCGATGGAAGCCTCTATGTAGGGTCCGTGGTTGTATGAGGCGATGATCACACTGACCAGAGGTTCGTTCATCGGGGATTCTTCGGTCATATCGGTCTCAGAACTGCTCTGCGTATCAGGCTGCGCCACCAGGAGGAACGGATGACCGCAGGTTTGAACGGGCGGGGATCCATCAGCAGTTTTGCCATGCAGGCGGCCATGTGGGCGTAGCTGTACCGGGCTTCTGTCCAGGCCCGGCCCTGATCGGCGATGTCCGCAGCCCAGCGCGGGTCGCCGCGCAAGCGCGAAAGGTGATCCCGCAGTTCGGCGAGGCTCGAATACAGCAGCAAGTGACGCCCGTGCTCCAGGCCGAGTCGTTGCTCTTCCTGACCCTGGCGCCAGGCCAGCAAAACGCAGCCGCAGGCCATGGCCTCGAAATTCTTCGCCATGTACTCGCCCAGGCCGACGTCGGCGCTGATGAAGAAGCGGATGCGGTTCAGGGCGGCGCGGTAGTCTGCGCCGGGCTCGGTCCGCAACATCTGCAGGTGCTCCTCTGCAGCCAGTGCCGCGAGCAGCTCCTGCCGACCGCTGTAGACCTTGCTGGAGGTCCGGCCGATGAAGCCGAGCTCGATATCTCGTTCGCCGGCCTGAAAATACACCTGCTGCGAGTCGTACCCCTTCGGCAACCAGTGCGCATCGAATCCTTCCTCGCCCAGTCGCTCGGCGATCCGGGCACCGGTCACCACCACCTGAGCGTTTGGCACGCGCCGATAAAGCTGGCTGAATGCACCGTGCCAGCGGGAGTTGGCCAGGTAGTTCTGACAGGCGTCCTCGTCGTAGATCAGTAAGCCCGGCAGCCGACGCAACGTCCGCCATTGGCGATGCACCTGGCGGAAAGGCAGGTCAAGCAGAACGCGTGAGTAACGATCGAGATCGATCACTCGCAGGGTCCGGCGCAGATTCGATTGCTGTGCCTTGTCCAGCCGGTGGATATCGAGTTCCAGCAGGCTGCCCAGCGAGCGATAGAACCCCGTCAGATCAGGCAGCCTCTTCTCGGCGGTCAGCACCAGGACCGACATCAGCGTGCCAGCCAGAGACGCAGAGCCTTTTTCAGGTACGTCAGGCGCAATGCCTGGCGAAGATCCTGGCTCAAAGCCCGCCGGTAATAGCCACGGGCCGCGTCGCGCTTGCCGGCCAGGCAGGCGCTGCGGAACAGCGACAGACTTCGCTGGGCGCAATAGCGGGAACGCAGATCGAGGCAATTCTCCGGCAACCCCATAAACACTTCGTCCACCAGTTGCAGGTCCATTTCCTGGTCGGCGGCCAGTTGATGGCGCAGGCTGCCCGGGTGTTTGTGTATGCGCGCCAGCGCGAACGGAACACTGGCGACCTGCCCATGGGCCAGCAGGTAAGCGAAGACGGGAACGTCCTCGTTGCAGCGGAAATGCTCCGGATACCACCGGGTCTGCAGCATCCTGCGACTGGCGACCATGTAACCGTGGCCGATGGCGATACGCTTGAACAGCAGATAGTCCTTCAGCCGTTGCCGCGGCTGCCTCGCCAGGCTGCCGGGCATGAAGCGCTTCTCGCGGCCGTCGGGATCGCACTTGATGTTGCCGCCCAACAGCAGGTCCAGCGAGGGACGTGCTGCCAGGATATCGAGGACGGTCGCCACGGCGTTGGGTAACAGTTCATCGTCGGCATCAAGGAACAGCACATGCCTGCCGCGGCAGGTCCGCAACCCGTGATTGCGCGCCGACGCCGCACCGGCGTTAGCCTGCTGAAGCACGATCAGGGACGGCCCATAGAGCGTTTGGGCTTCGCGCAACAGGGCCGGCGTGTCATCGCTGGAGCCGTCATCCACGACGATGAGTTCAACCCGCAGGTCGGCTTGACTCATCACCGATGCCAGGGCGCGCGGCAACAACCGGGCGTAGTTATAGGCAGGAATAATCACACTCAGCAGCAGGCTATCCGCAGGCATCCGCTCACTGACCGTCGACCTGCCCTGGCGGCGCAGGGAGGGTGGGGCGCCATGAGCAGCAGGCAGAAATTCCTTGTGAAGATGGCTGATAGGCATCCCGAATCGACCTCGAAAAGACGAAAGCCGGCCCGTCAGGAAGCGGCGCCGGCAAAGAAGTCGGAAAGCTATCACGCAGAATCCGGCTATCCCGGCGCGCAGGAACGTTTCAGGACATTCACACCCTATTCTTGGAATTTTCTACCTTATTTGACCGACGATAACCTCATTTCCCCGCTCGATTGGATCAAGTGCTGGACGATTCCAGAGCGGCGAATCCCTGCCTTGTTCTAGCGGCCCCTTTGCGGAACAGCACCAGCGTGGCGAGCAGGCCGAGGGCCGCCGCGCCACTGAGCCAGATACCCGGCGCAGCCTTGTTGTCCAGGGTGTGGATAAGCCAGGTGCAGACCGCCGGGGTGAAGCCGCCGAAGGTCGCTGTCGCCAGGCTGTAGGCCAGGGAGAAGCCAGTGGTGCGCACGTCCGCCGGCATGATCTCGGTGAGCGCGACGACCATCGCGCCGTTGTAGCTGCCATAGAGGAAGGACAGCCACAGCTCCACTTCCAGCAGGCGCGCGAAGCTCGGCTCGGCCACCAGCCAGGACAGCATCGGGTAGGCGGTGGCCAGCGCCAGCACGGTGGCGGCCAGCAGTAGCGGCTTGCGCCCGATACGATCGGATACCGCGCCCATCAGCGGCAACCAGATGAAGTTGGACAGGCCCACGCACATGGTCACCAGCAGGCTGTCGAAGTCCGACAGGTGCAGTTCGTTCTTGCCGAAGGTCGGGGTGTAGGCGGTGATGAGGTAGAAGGACACGGTGGTCATCACCACCATGGCGGTGCCGGCCAGCACCAGGCCGAAGTTCTGGCCGATGGAGCGCAGCACCTGGCTCAGGGTCGGACGATGCTTGCGCTGCTGGAACTCGGGAGTTTCCTCCAGCGAGCGGCGGATGATGAACAGCGCCGGGACGATCAGGCAGCCGACGAAGAAGGGCACGCGCCAGCCCCATTCGCCCATGTCCTGCGGGCTCAGCCAGTGGTTGAGGATCACTCCCAGCAGGCCGGCGAAGACCACGGCGACCTGTTGGCTCGCCGACTGCCAGCTGACGAAGAAGCCGCGCTTGCCGGGGGGGGCTATTTCCGCCAGGTACACCGACACGCCGCCCAGCTCGACGCCCGCGGAGAAGCCCTGCAGCAGCCGGCCGAACAGCACCAGCAGCGGCGCCGCCACTCCGAGCGTGGCATAGCCCGGGACGAAGGCAATCAGCAGGGTGCCCATGGCCATGAGGCCGAGGGTGATGATCAGACCCTGGCGGCGACCGTGGCGGTCGATATAGGCGCCGAGGAAGATGGCGCCGAGCGGGCGCATCAGGAAGCCGGCGCCGAAGGTCGCCAGCGACAGCATCAGGGAGGCGAAGGGGTCATCGCCGGGGAAGAAGGTCTTGGCAATGGCGGTGGCATAGAAGCCATACACCATGAAGTCATACATCTCGAGGAAGTTGCCACTCACCACACGGAAGACGGCTTTGGCTTTGGAGTTGTTCGAGGCCATAAGAACATCACTCAGGGCTGTTACACGGGGGACTTCCCGGCAGGGAAATCGATGATCCCCATCCGCGGCAGGCAGGCACTGGATGGGCGATTGATTTGTAACCCTATGTGTAAAAGCCTCGGCTCGACAATCAGAAAATGGCTGAAAGGCCCATATTTACTGAGATTGAAAGATTGGCGAAAGCTTCGTACCCGTTCGTCGGAAGATTGTGTTTAGCGATAGAGCTCTCATTCATCTGAATACATTAAAATCAACAGAGAAGTTACTTGACCCTTTACATATTTAACTTCCTACGCAATTAACTGTAGGAAGTTTTCATTATTCAAGATAATTACCGATGAAATATCGCAAGTAAGAATCTTATTTTTATATAAGAAATTTCCTGGATTAGAAGTTAGCTTTCCCACAAAAGAGGAGAGCTTTCACATGAAGAATCTGTGGGGAATTTTGTTGCTGTGTTCCCTCGCCGGCTGCAACGGCTGGGTCTCACCGGAAACCGATGGCCGCCTGACGGAGCGCTACTTCACTGTCCTCTCCGGACCACCGATTCCGGGCTTCATCGTCGCCTCGGCGGTGCAATGGAATGCCGATTACGCCGTGACCGCCGCTCATACGCCTTTCCTGCGCAACCAGGCCTATCGCTGCAGCACCGGCTGCGACCTGCTGTTCATCGCGCACAAGGCTGACGGTGCCCTGCCGCAATGGCGCCAGTTCCGCGCAGGCGAGGTGGTCACGGCGCTGGGCAGCAGTTCTTTGCTGATTCCGATGAGCAGCAGGGGCAAGGTCTGGCCGGTGCCCTTCGTCGATGACGGTTCCGCCAGCGGCGAACGCTACGGCGTGCACGACGCGGCTATTGCGAAGGGCATGTCCGGCGGGCCGCTGATCGGCAGTGACGGCAGCGTGCTGGGGATCAACATCGGCTTCCAGGCAGGCTTCCGGCCGCCGGCGAACCGACCGGAGCTGGCCGGTATGTCACGCCTGAGCGTATTCGTGCCCTATAGCGTGATCCAGCGCGAGTGGTTGCTGTTCCAGGCCCAGTCGATGCGCAAGGCCGCTCAGGCTCTTCAAGCGAAGAACCAGTAACAGACACCGATGGACGCCAGCACGCCGGACAGGTCCGCCAGCAGCGCGCAACCCACGGCGTGGCGGGCACGCTGGATGCCGACAGCACCGAAGTACACGGCAAGCACGTAGAAGGTGGTCTCGGTACTGCCCTGCACGGTAGCGGCTACCAGCGCCGGGAAGCTGTCCACGCCATGGGATTGCATGGTCTCCAGCAGCATCGCCCGCGCGGCGCTGCCGGAGAACGGCTTGACCAGTGCGGTGGGCAGCGCATCGACAAAGCGGGTGTCCCAGCCCACGCCTTCGACTACCCAGCGGATGCCGTCCAGTGCCATCTCCAGCGCACCGGAGGCGCGCAGCACGCCGACCGCGCAAAGCATCGCGACCAGGTACGGCAGCAGGCTCTTGGCAACGTCGAAGCCTTCCTTCGCGCCTTCGACGAAGGTTTCGTACACCGGCACCTTCTTCAGCCAGCCGACGATGAGGAACAGCATGATGATGCCGAACAGCGTCAGGTTGCCCAGCAACGAGGACAACTGCGCCAGCGCGGCGGAGGACAGTCCCGCCAACAGTGCCATGAAGGCGCCCAGCGCCAGCGCACCGGGAATCAGGTACGCCAGCACCACCGGGTCCCACAGGCGCAGGCGCTGCATCACCGCCACGCTGAGCAGGCCGACCAGCGTGGAGGCGCTGGTGGCCAGCAGGATAGGCAGGAATACCAGAGTCGGGTCCACCGCGCCTTGCTGGGCGCGGTACATGAAGATGGTCACCGGCAGCAGGGTCAGCGACGAGGCGTTGAGCACCAGAAAGAGGATCTGCGCGTTGCTTGCGGTAGTGCTGCTGGGGTTGAGTTCCTGCAGCGCCTTCATCGCCTTCAGGCCGATGGGCGTAGCGGCATTGTCCAGGCCCAGGCCGTTCGCGGCGAAGTTCAGGGTGATCAGGCCGATGACCGGGTGGCCAGCGGGCACTTCCGGCATCAGGCGGCGGAACAGCGGGCCGAGCAGCACCGCGAGTTTCTCCACCAGCCCGGCCTTCTCGGCGATGCGCAGGAAGCCCAGCCACAGCGTCAGGGTGCCGAACAGCAGCACCATGACCTCTACCGACAGCTTGGCCATGGCGAACAGGCTTTCCACCATGGCGGCGAACACGGTGGCCTCGCCCCCCAGCAGCCAGCGGGAAAGCGCGGTGACCGCCGCGACGATGAAAAAGCCCAGCCACAGGCCGTTGAGCATGCGATGTCCCCCTTGGAATGGCCGCGATGATAGCGGCACGGGCCAGTCCTACGCCAGAAACGACAAGGCCCCGGACGAAACCGGGGCCTTGTGGCTAACCCTTTCAGGTCAATGCATGGCCGGGCTTTCTTTGCTGTCGGAACCTTCCCCTTCAAGGAATTGTTCGACACGACCGTTGCGCATGGCTTCCCAGTAGCGGGCACCCTTCTGCGCGTCGTACACGCCTTCCCACTTGGAGATCACCAGGACCGCGAGGGCATTGCCGATCACGTTCAGCGCGGTGCGCGCCATGTCCATGATGCGGTCGACGCCGGCAATGAAGGCCAGACCCTCCAGCGGAATGCCCACGCTGCCCAGGGTCGCCAGCAGCACCACGAAGGAAACGCCCGGCACGCCGGCGATGCCCTTGGAGGTGACCATCAGGGTCAGCACCAGCATCAGTTGCTGGCCGATGGACAGGTCGATGCCATAGAGCTGGGCGATGAAGATCGCCGCGATGCTCTGGTACAGGGTCGAGCCATCGAGGTTGAACGAGTAGCCGGTGGGCACCACGAAGCTGCTCACCGCCTTGGGTGCGCCGTAGGCTTCCATCTTCTCGATGATGCGCGGCAGCACGGTCTCGGAGCTGGCGGTTGAGTAGGCCAGGACCAGTTCGTCCTTGAAGATGCGCATCAGCTTGATGATCGAGAAGCCGAACAGGCGTGCGGCCAGGCCCAGCACCATGAAGGCGAAGAAGGCGATGGCGAAGTACACCAGGACCACCAGCTTGGCCAGCGGCAGCAGCGAGGCGAAGCCGAAGTTGGCGACCGTCACCGCGATCAGCGCGAACACGCCGATGGGGGCGTAGCGCATGATCATGTGGGTGACCCGGAACATGGCCTCGGCCACGCCCTGGAACATCTTCACCAGCGGCTCGCGAGTCGGCGCCGGCAGCGAGGACAGGCCCAGACCGAACATCACCGAGAAGAAGATGATCGGCAGCATCTCGCCACGGGCCATCGCCGCGAAGATGTTCGACGGGATCAGGTTGAGGATGGTCTCGATGAACGCGTGGTGGTGTTCGACTTCCTTGGCAGTCTGCGCGTACTGGGAGATATCCACAGTGCCCAGGGTGCTCATGTCGATACCGGCACCGGGCTGGAAGATGTTCGCCAGCAGCAGGCCGACTACGATGGCAACCGTGGTGATGATTTCGAAATAGATGATGGTCTTCAGGCCGATACGGCCGAGTTTCTTCGCATCACCCATGCCGGCGATGCCGACGATGAGCGAGGAAATCACGATCGGTACGACGATCATCTTGATCAGGCGGATGAAGATGTCGCCCGCCGGCTGGAGGATATTGCTGATCCACCAGGCTTTTTCCGCGCTGAAGTGATTGAGCGCGGCGCCCAGTGCGATTCCGAGTACCAGGCCGATGAGGATCTGCCAGGCGAGGCTGAGCTTGGCTTTGCCCATAGTGAGTCACCCTTGATTCTTGTGGAAGTCGGGGTCGCCGAACCATCGGGATGCCGACGGCCAGCGAAAAAAGGGGCGCATGATTCCGACCCACCCTTTCCCCGTCTAATGCCGGAAACGCCTACCCCATGCACAATCGGCATAGGAAAAGGCATCTGAAACCTTGGTTCCAGGTCGCGAGACCCTTGATTTTCTGCATGACACAGGTTCCTCAACGCCTGTCACGCAGCGCTCTTCAAAGCCGTCTAGGCTTGGTGCAAAACGGCCATCAATGGCCCGGATTGATCGGTCAGGAAGGTCGGGACGTTCACGTCTCGGCTTCTTGCTACCGGATGTACGGTCGCCGTCCGGGGACCGTCAGGGATGGCCGAGGGCGAGCAAAGGGCCCTTCGACTGCAAGGCTGGCGGGAATGCGGGCGCTCCTGTGGATAAGTCGCCGGATTCCGCTCTTCATTGTGGCGGTGGCTGGTTCCCGGAAAGTCGGGTAAATCGACCGACGGGAATCGGCGAGTGATTGTAGGACGTTTCCACAGCACTCCGAATTGACCGACATCAGTGAAGTTCAACCGGCTTCGAGCGTGCGTGCGGATACCCTGCCGCCACGACCGCGACAGCCGGGCAGCAACGGGTTGTTGAATGTGTGGTGAAAGCACAACGCGGTGACACTCTGGATAAGGACGCTCTATGACGCGACGCTACGTAGTACCCACCCTGCTTTTCACTGGCGCCCTGGCGCTGGCCGGCTGCTCCAGCCAGAAACCGGACGCCTCGCAATACTCGGGCTTCCTCGGCGACTACTCGCAACTCAAACCCGCCACCTCTCCCAGTGGCCAGCCGGTGCTGCGCTGGGTCGATCCGGACCTGAAGCTGCAGAACTACAGCTCGGTACTGGTCGAGCGGCCGGTCTACTACCCGCCGCCCAAGCCGAACGAGAACATCGACCAGAAGACCCTCAACGAAATCCCCGATTACCTGAAGAAGCAGGTCGAGCTGCAGCTGGGCAGCCGCTACCGCATCGTCCAACAGGCTGATCGCGACACCCTGGTGCTGCGCACGGCGATCACCGGGGTGAACATCTCCACCGAAGGCCTGAAAGCCTATGAGGTGATCCCGATCGCCCTGGTGGTTGCCGCGACGACCACGGCGATTGGCACCCGCGACCAGGACACCGAGGTCTACGTGGAATTCGAGGCTCTGGATGGCGCGACCAGCAAACCGGTCGCCAAGGTAGTGCGCAAGGGCGCTGGCAAGACGCTGGAGAACACCAGCACTCACCTGAATCTGACGGACCTGAAACCGGTACTCGATGGCTGGGCGCGCGACGCGGCCAACTTCAAGCCGTGATCCGCTGCTGCATAGCCGCTTCTGTATGTCTGCATGAAAGCCGCAATTTGAAATGAAGCGCTCCGGAGCCGACGCGAGAATCCCGCGTCGGTTCCGGAGGCTTTGCCTGGCCCGGCCCGCTGATGCGGAGGTACCCCCTGTACCCCTGGGTCATTCAGGACCTGACGCATCCCGAACATCCCGGCCCCCTGGCCGTGCGTACGCCTTCTGGGTACGCGTATCTCAGCAACTCTCTGCTGGTACGGTCAGTACCAGTTCGGATCACTCTTGAGCTGGTCGTCGAGGATCCGTTTCACCGAATCGTCCGGCTCACCCAGCCAGCGGAAACTGGCGTGCTTGCTCGGAGACTTGTCCGCCGGAAGGTTCTCGGGAACCTTCACGTAAAGCGCGTAGGCTTTGTCCTTGTCCCAGGTAAAGGCCACGTACAGCCGGTGGGCGGCGCAGTTGTGCGCTTCGCACAGCTCGCCGACCAGGTACTTGTCGCCCTGCTCGTCCACCGCCTGCATCGGCGTCGCGGTGCCACTGAGGTTCATCACCCAGTCCGGCAGGCGGCTCTCGTCCTTGACCACCGATTGCCAGGTGTCGCGGTACTGCGGGTCACTGGCCACCAGCTCGTTCAGGCGGTACTGCGCGTCCTTGTCCGCCTCGGCGGCCAGGGCCTGGGCCCCGGCGCCGAGCAGAACAGCCGACAGCAGCAGATTGCGGGTAAAGCTCATCGCTACGCTCCTTGTTCAACTTCCACCGGTCCGCGGCGTCAGCCCCGGCGACGGCCCATGACGAAGGACACGATGAACAGCACCAGGAAGATCACGAACAGGATCTTGGCGATGCTGGTCGCGGCGCCGGCGATGCCACCGAAGCCCAGGACCGCGGCGATGATGGCGATGATCAGGAATGTCAGTGCCCAGCTAAGCATGGGGTATCTCCTCTTCTCGTTGTCGGTACGGCACCGCTTCGGGTACCTGCTCCGGAGTCCTCGCAAGGCAGTCTCCGGAGGGTGTGTCCGCCCGGGCGCTTCCGGGCACTGCGGACCTGTCGGGCAAGCCAGTGGCCTGCCAGCGATTCAGAAAGCCGTTGATTCAGAAACAGGGACTCAGAACACCCAGCCACCCTGCGGGCGAACCATCGGCTGGACCTGAGCCTGGGTTTGCTCCTGCGGCGCTTGCAGCACCTGGGCCTGATTGCGAGCGGGGGCGACCTGTGGATAACGCGAAGCTTCGCGATACAAATCGGGGGTGCTGGAGGCGGCCGGAACGTAGGCGACCGGTGCGCTGGCGGCCTGGGCCCGGGAAACCTGCATCTGCAACTGCACCTGGTTGACCAGCAACAGCAGGAGGGCACCGGCGAAGAAGATCCGGCTCCACACATCGATACGCGCGACTTGCACTTGGCTGTTGGTTTCGCTGTTCATCCCGCATCTCCTGCCCGTCGCCGATCTGTCTGTCGAACCTTGAGGCTGTTTCCTTGGCCTTTCCGGTTCTCGTCGTCGCGGGTGGTTTTGTTGACTGTCTTGCAGTAGGAATTGCACGCCGCATGCCAGTCTGCAGAATCTTTTTTTTCCTTTTAAATCAATCAGTTAAATATGGTACCAAGGTGCCTTTCTACCGCATCCTGCACGATGGGTCGGGATGGGTCGTGCGATTTGCAATCCCGACACCGGAGCGCCTCCCTGCGCTCGTGTGAACCGCATCACTTCAGCGAGTGCTTCAGCTCGCTCATCTGGTCATGGCAAGCCCGTACCTTGGGCAGTTCGGCGCGCAGCAGCGCCTGGGTTTCCGGCGTGCCTTTCTCCAGAGCGTCCTCGAAGGCATGGAGGATGCGATCCTCGGCTTCCTCCAGCTGGGCGACATAGGTGGCGCCTTCATCGCTGGCCAAGGTCGCGCGGGTGTCGGCATAGACCTGACGCAGCTTGCCCAGCAGCGTGCCGCCGGTGGCGGGGTCTTCGTGGTTGGCGGCAACCTTGCCGGCCAGTGCGTTGATCACGTCGGTCTTGGCCTGCGCCATGGACTGGAACAGCCGCTGCAACCGGGCATCCTTCACTTCCTGGATGGCGTGCTGGTAGAAGCGCTGGCCGTCGCGGGTAATCTCGATGAGTTCATTGAGCTGACTGGTCGTGCGTGTCATGACAGGTACTCCTGCAAAGGAAGGGTGGAAGAGTCAGGCAGCCTGGCCGGCCACCTTCAGCGCAGTGGCGTCCACCTCACGCACACCACGGGTCTTGCGGGCGGAATCGATCAATTGCTGGCGCTCGTCGGCATTGGGCACCTGACCACTCAGGCTCACCACGCCGTCGCGGGTGGAAACGCCGATGGACAGCCCCTGCAGCGCATGAGCGGAGAGGATGCCGGCCTTGATCTGGCTGGTGATCCAGGCATCGCTCACGGCGGCCTGAGCATCACCGACTGACTTCTCGAATGTCTGCGTGGAGGCCGCGTCCGGGTCGACCTTCAGACGGTTATCCACAGCGCTGACGCCTTCGGTCTGCGCCGCCAGGTGAGCGGCCTTCTGGCTGGCCTCCTCGCTGACAACCGTGCCTTCGAGGGTGACTGCACCGGACTTGCTGGTGACCTTGATATCCAGGCCTGCGCTGCGTTTCTCCAGCAGCAGCTTGGATTTCACCTTCGCCGCCAGCGTGGCGTCGTCCCACTTCTGCACCACGCCTTCGTCCTTGGTGGCGTCGGCCTTTTGTGCGTCGGCCAGGGAAGCGTCGACGCCCAGCTGGTTATCCACAGCGGTGATGCCTTCGACGCTGCCGGCGATCTGCCCGGCCAGCGCCTTCTGTTCTTCGCTGGCCACGCCGCCGGTCAGCTGCGCGCGGCCGTTCTCCACATCCACCTTGATCGCGTAGGGCTTGAGTTCGCGGTTGAGGTTGATGGCCGTCCAGATCGAACCTTCCTGGCGTGCTTCGGCCAGTTGCGCGGTCAGCCCGGCCTCGGCGGCGTGGCTGGCCAGCGGCTGCAGGGCGAGCAGCGCGGAACCCAGGGCGAGGACAAGGATCTTCGGGTTAGGCATGGCGGGTCTCCGTCAAACGATGGTGCAGCATTGGATTCGCAAGCGCCGTGCCAGTGCGATTTGTGGATAAAATTCTTGTAATTCAATGTGTTGAATGGTCTGTGCATAACCCGGACTGTGCACCCTGCCCGAGGGACCCGAAAGATTCTTGCAACTTGCACGAAAATCCCTGGACTAAGAAAAATCACACCCCTTACAACAACGAATCACACAACGAGGAAATCGCTGAATGGACGCAACGCCTGAACAGCAAGGCCGGATCCTGCTGGTCGATGACGAGTCCGCCATCCTGCGCTCGTTCCGCTACTGCCTGGAGGACGAGGGGTACAGCGTGGCTACCGCCAACAGCGCGCAGCAGGCCGAGAACCTGTTGCAGCGCCAGGTGTTCGACCTGTGCTTCCTCGACCTGCGGCTGGGCGATGACAACGGCCTGGATGTGCTGGCGCAGATGCGCGTGCAAGCGCCCTGGATGCGCGTGGTGATAGTCACCGCGCATTCGGCCGTGGACACCGCAGTCGATGCCATGCAGGCCGGCGCCGCCGATTACCTGGTGAAGCCCTGCAGCCCCGACCAGCTGCGCCTGGCCGCCGCCAAGCAGCTGGAAGTGCGCCAGCTCACCGCGCGCATCGAGGCACTGGAAGGCGAGATGCGCAAACAAGGCGATGTGCTCGAATCCCACAGCCCGGCCATGGCCGCCGTGCTGGAGACGGCTCGGCAGGTGGCCGCCACCGACGCCAACATCCTCATCCTCGGCGAATCCGGCTCCGGCAAGGGTGAGCTGGCGCGGGCCATCCACGGCTGGAGCAAGCGGGCGAAGAAGTCCTGCGTGACCATCAACTGCCCTTCCCTCTCCGCCGAACTGATGGAGAGCGAACTGTTCGGCCACAGCCGAGGCGCCTTCACCGGCGCGACCGAAAACACCCTCGGGCGCATCAGCCAGGCGGATGGTGGCACGCTGTTCCTCGACGAAATCGGCGATTTTCCCCTCATTCTGCAGCCGAAATTGCTTCGATTCATTCAGGACAAGGAATACGAGCGGATCGGCGATCCGGTGACCCGCAACGCCGATGTACGCATCCTCGCAGCCACCAACCGTGATCTCGCCGGCATGGTCGCCCAAGGCACTTTCCGTGAAGACCTGCTCTACCGTCTGAACGTCATCGTGTTGAATCTGCCGCCACTGCGCGAACGCGCCGAGGACATCATCGGCCTTGCCGAGCGCTTCCTTGCCCGCTTCGTGAAGGACTATGGTCGCCCTGCTCGCGGCTTCACCGATGAGGCCCGCGCACTGCTTCGCCGCTACAACTGGCCGGGAAATGTGCGGGAGCTGCGCAATGTTATCGAGCGCGCAAGCATCATCTGCAATCTTGACCTTATCGGTATCGAACAGCTTTCTATCGGCGAACAGACCACCAGCTCGGCGCCGCGTATCGGCGAGGCCATGAGCCTGGAAGAACTGGAGAAAGCCCACATCGCCGCCGTCATGGCCTCCAGCGCGACTCTCGACCAGGCCGCGAAAACCCTGGGAATCGACGCTTCCACCCTCTATCGCAAGCGCAAGCAGTACAGCCTGTGAACCTGCCGATCCCGATGACGCTGCGCACGAGACTCTTCCTGAGTATCTCGGCGCTGATCACGGTAGCGCTGCTGGGCCTGCTGCTCGGGCTGTTCAGCGTGGTGCTGACCGGCCGCGAGCAGGCCCAGCTGATCCAGCGCAACTTCGACGCCATCGAGGTCAGCCAGCGCCTGCGCCAGGCGCTGGGCGATGAACTGGTACAGGTCCTCAGCGCACGGCCCAGCCCGGAGCGCCTGGAACAGGCGCGCACGCACTTCGCCCAGGCGCTCGAGCAGGGGCGGGCTCTGGCGCGTACCAGCAGTGAACGCCAGGCCATGACGGAAATCGCCGATGCTCACCGGCTGTTCGTCGAGGCAACCGACACGCCAGGTCCGGGGCGCCCGGAACTGCTGGAGGACAGCGACCTCAGTCGCACCCTCGATGTCCTGCGCAATCGCCTGCTGGCGCTGCATCAGGGGGCGATGGAGAACATCAGCGCCGACGAACGCTCGGCACGCGACCGCACCCTGCTGGTCAGCGGCCTGCTCGGGCTCATCGGCATCGCCATCCTGGTGGTCGGCTTCATCACTGCCCACAGCATCGCCCGCCGCTTCGGCGCGCCGATCGAGACGCTGGCCAAGGCCGCAGACAAGATCGGCCAGGGTGATTTCGACGTCACCCTGCCGATTTCCGGCGTCTCCGAGATGTCGTCCCTGAGTCGCCGCTTCGGCCTGATGGCCGAAGCCCTGCGGCTTTACCGCGCGAGTAATACCGAAGCGCTGGGTTCGGGCCGCAAGCGCCTGCTGGCGGTACTCGACAGCATCGACGACGGCCTGGTGATTCTCGACCGCCACGGCCGTATCGAGCACGCCAATCCGGTGGCCACGCGCCAGCTGTTTTCCCACAGCGATCCCCAGGGCCAGGAACTGGGCGCGATGCTCAACAACCCCGCGCTGACCCAGGCCGTGCAGCGCGTCCTGAGTGGCAACCTGCTGGAGGAAACGCCACAGGACCTGGTGGTGGAGGTGAGCGGCGAGAGCCGGCTGCTGACCTGGGGCATGTCGCCGGTCAGCCACGACGATGGGCGCAACATCGGCGCGGTGATGGTGGTGCGCGACGTCACCGAGCAGCGCGCCTTCGAGCGCGTGCGCAACGACTTCGTGCTGCGTGCCTCCCATGAGCTGCGCACGCCCATGACCGGTATGCACATGGCGTTCGGCCTGCTCGCCGAGCGCCTGAAGTTCCCCGAAGAATCCCGCGAACGCGACCTGGTGCGCACCGTGGACGAGGAGATGCACCGCCTGGTGCGGCTGATCAACGATTTGCTGAATTTCTCGCGCTACCAGAGCGGCACCCAGAAGCTTGAGCTACAGCTTTGCGATGTCGGCGCCTTGCTGCATCAGGCTCACCAGCGCTTTATCGGGCCGGCCGGAGACAAGCGAATCGAGCTGCACCTGGAGATCGCCGAGGATCTACCCGCCATCAATATCGACCGCACGCAGATCGAGCGAGTGCTGGACAACCTGATCGGCAACGCCCTGCGTCATACACCCGATGGCGGCACCATTCGCCTGCAGGCGCGCTGCCAGGAAGAGCGCGTGGCGATTGCAGTGGAGGACAGCGGCGACGGCATCCCGCTCAGCCAGCAAGGGCGCATCTTCGAACCCTTCGTGCAAGTCGGCCGCAAGAAGGGCGGCGTAGGACTTGGCCTGGCGCTATGCCGGGAAATCGTGCAACTGCATGGCGGACGCATCGCATTGCGCTCGCAACAGGGCAAGGGCTCGCGTTTCTACCTGCTGCTGCCGGTTTAAGACGTCGGTACCGCCAGCAACAACGCGGCGGTTTCCAGGTCCGGTTTGCCGTCGAAGCGCTCCGGGCGGAAGCGCATCTGGAACGCCGCGATCACATTGCGGGTTTCCTCATCCATCACCCCATTGAGCGGCACCGCGTAGCCGTGGCGTGCCAGCTGCTGCTGGAACCAGCCCGGAGCCGGCAGCTGGCCGTTCAGCTCAGTCAGGCGGCGTGCCAGCTCACCCGGCTTCGGCCAGGGAATCAGGCCCGCTTCGGCAAGCTTCTTCCAGGGAAACAGCGGGCCGGGGTCGACCTTGCGCTGGGGTGCGATATCGCTGTGGCCGAGGATGTGTTCCGGCGTAATGCCCTGGCGCTTGGTGATATCTCGCAGCAGGGCGATCAGTGCGTCGATCTGCGCATCCGGGTAGGGATACCAGATCTTCCCGCTCGGGGTATCGCGGTAGCCGGGATTCACCAGTTCGATGCCAATGGAGGTGGAATTGAGCCAGGTACGCCCCTGCCATTCGCTGGCGCCGGCGTGCCAGGCACGGCGGTTCTCGTCCACCAGCTGGTAGATGGTCGCCGGGTTGTCGCCGATCAGATAATGCGCGCTCACCTCGCCGTGGGTCAGCAGCGCGAGCGAGCGCGGCAGGTCGGCCGAGGTGTAGTGGACGATGACGTACTGGATGCGGCTGTCCTGGTTCTTCGACACATGCTCGCGATCGATCTGCAGGCCCTTGTCGGCGCAGCCGGCAAGCAGTGTGGTGAGCAAGGCGAAGGTCAGGACACGCAGGATCATGGCGGTTCTCAGGAGGAGAGCATCAGGCAGCGATGTGCAGGAAGCTGCGCACGTTCTGCAGGAGCATGTTCACGCTGAGCATGATCAGCAGCATGCCGGCCAGGCGCTCCACGGCCATCAGCCCGCGCGGGCCGAGGAAGCGCTGGAGGAACGCCGCCTGCATCAGGATGAAGGCAGTCGCAGCCCAAGCGAGGATCACCGCAAGATACAGCTCCCACAACGGACCAGTGTAGGTGCTGCGCAGGGTGATCAGCATCGCCAGCGCAGAGGGCCCGGCCACAGCCGGAGTGGCCAGCGGCACGAACAGCGGCTCGTTGTCCGGCATGTCGCCCAGCACGCCCTGGGGGGTGGGGAAGATCAGGCGCATGGCGACCACGAAGAGGATGATGCCCCCGGCGATGCCGGTGGCTTCCTTGGACAGACCCAACCCGGTGAGGATGTGTTCGCCCAGGGTGAGGAACAGCAGCAGCAGGCCCAGGGCGAACAGCAGCTCGCGCAGTGCCACTTTCAGACGGCGTTCGGCGGGGACGGACTTGAGGGCGGCGAGGAATACCGCGATGTTGCCGAACGGGTCGGTGATCAGAAAGATCAGGATGGCGACGCCAAGCATGACCGGGAAAACTCCAGCGAGAACGAGGCACCCCGCGGTTTGCGGGATGGCCTGTGAATAACGGAATGAGCCAATCATCCTGTGGATAACAACTTACCCACAGGACGATGGCTTGTGCATCAGGGTTTCTTGATCTTTTCCGGGCGCTTCCAGCCCTCGATCACCCGCTGCTTGGCGCGGCCGACGCCGAGGGTGCCGGCCGGAACCTCGGCGGTGATGGTGGAACCCGCGCCGGTCGTGGCGCCGGTGCCGATATCCACAGGCGCCACCAGCGAATTGTTGGAGCCGATGAAGACATCCTCGCCAATGGTGGTGCGCCATTTGTTCGCGCCATCGTAGTTGCAGGTGATGGTGCCGGCGCCGATGTTGGTGCGCGCACCGACTTCGCTGTCGCCCAGGTAAGTCAGGTGACCGACCTTCACACCGTCCTGCAGGTGGGCGTTCTTCAGCTCGACGAAGTTACCCACATGCACCTTGCGCTCCAGCACGCTGCCCGGACGCAGGCGAGCGAACGGGCCGACGTCGCTGTCGGGGCCGACGTGGGCGCCTTCCAGGTGCGAGTTGGCCTTGATGATGGCGCCGCGGCGCAGGGTGCTGTCCTTGATGTAGCAGTTCGGACCGATCTGTACGTCGTCCTCGATCTCCACCTGGCCTTCGAGGATCACGTTGATGTCGATGCTCACGTCGCGGCCGACGCTGACTTCACCCCGCACGTCGAAGCGCGCCGGATCGATCAGCGTCACGCCCTGGGCCATCAGGCGCCGCGCCACCCGCTGCTGGAAGAAGCGCTCCAGCTCGGAGAGCTGCAGGCGATCGTTGGCGCCCTGGGTCTCCATCGCCACCTTGGGTTGGGCGGTGGCCACACGCAGGCCGTCGCCGACTGCCATGGCAATGACGTCGGTGAGGTAGTACTCGCCCTGGGCGTTGGAATTGGAAAGACGCGACAGCCAGCCCAGCAGGCGCTCACGCGGCGCAGCGAGGATGCCGGTATTGCCTTCGCGGATGGCGCGCTGCTCGGCAGTGGCGTCCTTCTGCTCGACGATGGCCTGAACTTCGCCAGCGCCATCGCGAATGATGCGTCCGTAGCCGGTGGGGTCTTCCAGCTCGACGGTCAGCAACGCCAGCTGCTCCGGCGTGGCCTGGGCCATCAGCCGCTCCAGGGTGGGCTGCTCGATCAGCGGCACATCGCCGTAGAGGATCAGCACATTGTCCGCGCTCAGGAACGGGGCGGCCTGCGCCACGGCGTGTCCGGTGCCCAACTGCTGCTCCTGGATCACGAAATTCAGGTCATCCGCCTGCAGGCGCTCGCGCACCAGGTCGGCGCCATGGCCAATCACCACATGGATACGCGTCGGGCTGAGGCCGCGGGCGATATCGATCACGTGGGCGAGCATCGGTTTGCCAGCAACCGGATGCAGGACCTTCGGCAGTGCCGAGCGCATGCGGGTGCCCTGGCCAGCGGCAAGAATGACGATTTCGAGGGACATGAGTGAGGGACCGTCCTGGTGAGCGGGGAAACCCCGGGTGTAGAAAAAGAAAAAGGGTAGCCAAGGCTACCCTTTTCCTATTTGACGCTGAAGTCCCTGGGGACTTCGCGGCTTAGCCGCCGTACTTCTTGCGAACCTGCTGGACCGTGCGCAGTTGCGCTGCGGCTTCGGCCAGGCGGGCTGCGGCGGAGCTGTAGTCGAACTCTGCACCTTTACCTTGCAGAGCCTTTTCAGCTTCCTTCAGTGCGGTCTGGGCAGCCGCTTCATCGAGGTCACCTGCGCGAATCACGGTGTCGGCGAGAACCTTGACCATGCTCGGCTGTACTTCGAGGAAGCCACCGGAGATGTAGTACACCTCCTGCTCGCCACCCTGCTTCACCAGGCGGATCGGACCCGGCTTGAGCTCGGTGATCAGCGGCGCGTGGCCCGGAGCGATACCCAGATCGCCCAGGGAGCCGTGCGCTACGACCAGCTCGACCAGACCGGAGAAGATCTCCGCTTCGGCGCTGACGATGTCGCAGTGGACAGTAATAGCCATACCCTTGCCTCACGTAAGCGCCCGTTGCCGGGCGCACGGATTACAGCTTCTTCGCTTTCTCGATGGCTTCTTCGATGCCGCCGACCATGTAGAACGCCTGCTCGGGCAGGTGATCGTAGTCGCCGTTGAGGATGCCTTTGAAGCCAGCGATGGTGTCCTTCAGGGAGACGTATTTGCCCGGCGAGCCGGTGAATACTTCAGCCACAAAGAACGGCTGGGACAGGAAGCGCTGGATCTTACGAGCACGGGCCACCAGCAGCTTGTCGGACTCGGACAGTTCGTCCATGCCGAGAATCGCGATGATGTCCTTCAGCTCCTTGTAGCGCTGCAGAACGTACTGCACGCCACGAGCGGTGTCGTAGTGATCCTGGCCGATGACCAGCGGGTCCAGCTGACGGGAAGTCGAGTCCAGCGGATCAACTGCCGGGTAGATACCCAGCGAGGCGATGTCACGGGACAGTACGACGGTGGCGTCCAGGTGGGCGAAGGTGGTCGCCGGGCTCGGGTCGGTCAGGTCGTCCGCGGGAACGTAGACGGCCTGGATCGAGGTGATCGAGCCTTTCTTGGTGGAGGTGATGCGCTCTTGCAGAACGCCCATCTCTTCGGCCAGGGTCGGCTGGTAACCTACTGCGGAAGGCATGCGGCCCAGCAGTGCGGATACTTCGGTACCGGCGAGGGTGTAACGGTAGATGTTGTCGATGAACAGCAGTACGTCACGGCCTTCGTCACGGAACTTCTCGGCCATGGTCAGGCCGGTCAGTGCAACGCGCAGACGGTTACCCGGCGGCTCGTTCATCTGGCCGTAAACCAGGGCTACCTTGTCCAGTACGCCGGAATCCTTCATCTCGTGGTAGAAGTCGTTACCCTCACGAGTACGCTCACCCACACCAGCGAATACAGAGTAACCGCTGTGCTCCATGGCGATGTTACGGATCAGTTCCATCATGTTGACGGTCTTGCCTACACCGGCACCACCGAACAGACCGACTTTACCGCCCTTGGCGAACGGGCAGACCAGGTCGATAACCTTGATGCCGGTTTCGAGCAGGTCGTTGCCGCCAGCCTGGTCAGCATAGGACGGAGCGTCGCGGTGAATACCCCAGCGCTCTTCTTCGCCGATGGGACCGGCTTCGTCGATCGGGTTGCCCAGCACGTCCATGATGCGGCCCAGGGTCTTGGTGCCGACCGGGACGGAGATGGCTGCGCCGGTGCTTTCCACGTTCAGGCCGCGCTTGAGGCCTTCGGTGGAACCCATCGCAATGGAACGAACCACGCCGTCGCCCAGCTGCTGCTGAACTTCCAGGGTGGTTTCGACGCCCTGAACTTTCAGGGCCTCGTAGATGCTCGGCACGGCATCGCGCGGGAATTCCACGTCGATCACGGCGCCGATGATTTGAACGATACGTCCGCTACTCATGTCTGGTTCCTCTGAATTTTGAACCTGTTCTTACACCGCGGCAGCGCCGCCGACGATTTCCGAGATTTCCTGGGTGATCGCCGCCTGACGTGCCTTGTTGTAGATCAGTTGCAGACCACTGATCAGATCACCGGCGTTGTCGGTAGCGTTCTTCATTGCAATCATCCGGGCCGCCTGCTCACAGGCGTTGTTCTCAACCACGGCCTGGTACACCTGGGATTCCACGTAGCGCACCAGCAGGCCGTCGAGGAGGGCCTTGGCGTCGGGTTCGTAGAGGTAGTCCCAGTGGTGCTTCAGCTCGGCATTGTCCTCGGCCACCAGCGGAATCAGCTGTTCCACGGTCGGCTTCTGGGTCATGGTGTTGACGAACTTGTTGGAAACCACGTACAGGCGATCGATACGACCTTCCAGGTAGGCATCCAGCATGACCTTGACGCTGCCGATCAGATCATTGATCGACGGCTCTTCGCCCAGGTGGCTGATAGCTGCAACTACGTTGCCGCCATAGCTCTTGAAGAAGGATGCACCCTTGGAGCCGATCACGCAGAGATCGATCTCCGCGCCACGATCGCGCTGCCCGCTCATGTCCTTGACGAGAGCCTTGAACAGGTTGATGTTCAGGCCGCCAGCCAGGCCACGGTCGGAGCTCACCACGATGTAGCCGACGCGTTTTACTTCACGCTCGACCATGAACGGGTGACGGTATTCCGGGTTGGCGTTGGCCAGATGGCCGATCACCTGGCGAATGCGCTCCGCGTAGGGACGGCCGGCCGCCATGCGCATTTGTGCCTTGCGCATCTTGCTCACCGCCACCTTTTCCATGGCATTGGTGATTTTTTGCGTGCTTTTGATGCTCGCAATCTTGCTGCGAATCTCTTTTGCGCCTGCCATTTCACACCTATCGGTTTAGCAGGCGGGGGCCGTTAACGACCCCCGCTGCGGCTTACCAGGTTTGGGTGGCCTTGAACTTCTCGATACCGGCCTTGATGCCTGCGTCGATTTCGTCGTTGAAGTCACCCTTCTCGTTGATCTTCGCCAGCAGAGCGGCGTTCTCACGTTGGAAGTAGGCGATCAGCGCTTGTTCGAAGGCGCCCACCTTGGCGATCTCGACGTCCTGCAGGAAGCCACGCTCGGCGGCATACAGGGACAGCGACATCTCGGCGATGGACATCGGCGCGTATTGCTTCTGCTTCATCAGCTCGGTGACGCGCTGACCATGTTCCAGCTGCTTGCGGGTCGCGTCGTCCAGGTCCGAGGCGAACTGGGCGAAGGCCGCCAGTTCACGGTACTGGGCCAGCGCGGTACGGATACCGCCGGACAGCTTCTTGATGATCTTGGTCTGGGCCGCGCCACCCACACGGGATACCGAGATACCGGCGTTGACGGCCGGACGGATACCCGAGTTGAACATTGCGGATTCCAGGAAGATCTGACCGTCGGTGATGGAGATCACGTTGGTCGGAACGAACGCAGAAACGTCGCCAGCCTGGGTTTCGATGATCGGCAGGGCGGTCAGGGAACCGGTCTTGCCTTTCACTTCGCCGTTGGTGAACTTCTCTACGTACTCTTCGGAAACGCGGGAAGCGCGCTCCAGCAGACGGCTGTGGAGATAGAACACGTCGCCCGGATAAGCTTCGCGGCCCGGCGGACGGCGCAGCAGCAGGGAGATCTGGCGGTAGGCTACGGCCTGCTTGGACAGGTCGTCGTACACGATCAGGGCATCTTCACCGCGGTCGCGGAAGAATTCGCCCATGGTGCAACCGGAGTACGGAGCCAGGTATTGCAGAGCGGCGGATTCCGAAGCACTGGCAACGACCACGATGGTGTTGGCCAGGGCGCCGTTCTCTTCCAGCTTGCGTACGACGTTGGCGATGGTCGATTGCTTCTGACCGATGGCAACGTATACGCAGCGGATGCCGCTGTTCTTCTGGTTGATGATGGCGTCGATGGCCAGAGCGGTTTTACCGATCTGACGGTCACCGATGATCAGCTCGCGCTGGCCACGGCCAACCGGGATCATGGCGTCGACGGACTTGTAGCCGGTCTGAACCGGCTGGTCTACCGACTTACGCCAGATCACGCCCGGTGCCACTTTCTCGACTGCGTCGGTCAGCTTGGCATCGATCGGGCCTTTGCCATCGATCGGGTTACCCAGAGCGTCGACAACGCGACCCAGCAGTTCCGGACCAACCGGTACTTCCAGGATGCGGCCGGTGCACTTGGCGTTCATGCCTTCTTTGAGGTCCTGGTATTCACCCAGTACCACAGCACCGACGGAGTCTTGCTCCAGGTTCAGCGCCATACCGTAGACGCCGCCCGGGAATTCGATCATCTCGCCGTACATGACGTCGGCCAGACCGAAGATGCGCACGATGCCATCGGAAACACTGACGATGGTGCCTTCGTTGCGCGCTTGCGAGGCGACGTCGAGTTTCTCGATGCGCCCCTTGATGATTTCACTAATTTCGGAAGGATTGAGTTGCTGCATGCCGCTGCCCCTTCAAACTCAAGATTTCAACGCTTCGGCCAGTTTCGCGATTTTGCCGCGCACCGAGCCATCGATTACCAAGTCACCGGCGCGAATTACCACGCCGCCGATCAAGCTCGCGTCTTCCGACGCATGAAGTCGCACTTCGCGACTGAGCCGGGCGCTGAGAGCCTTGGCGAGTTTGTCCTGCTGTTCCTGGTCCAGGGCGAAGGCACTGGTGACCTCGACCTCGACCAGCTTTTCCTGCTCGGCCTTGAGCTGCTCGAACATCACGAAGATGGTCGGCAGGAGGTCGAGCCGCTTGTTTTCAGCCACAGTCCGGACGAAGTTCTGGGCCGGAGCATTGAGCTTGTCGCCACACACGTCGATCAGCGCGTCAGCCTTGGCTGCCGCGGTCAGCTGGGGCTCCTTGAGCAGCTGGCGCACGGTGTCGTCCCGCGACACTGCAGCCAGCACACCCAGAGCAGCGGACCAGTCGGCCAGTTGCTGATGAGCCTGGGCGTACTCGAAAGCCGCCTTCGCGTATGGACGAGCCAATGTGGTCAGTTCTGCCATATCGCCCTCTGCTTAGATCTCGGCGGCCAGTTGATCAACCAGCTGCTTTTGCGCGTTGGCATCGATCGAAGCACCCAGGATCTTCTCGGCGCCGGAGACAGCCAGGGCACCCACTTGGGCACGCAGGGCGTCTTTGACGCTGTTGAGTTCCTGTTCGATCTGGGCCTTGGCCTGAGCGATCATGCGATCACCTTCACCACGGGCCTGATCACGGGCTTCGTCAACGATCTGGTTAGCGCTCTTCTTCGCCTGCTCGATGATTTCGGCTGCCTGAGCCTTGGCTTCGCGCAGTTGCTGACCCGCTTTCTCGTGAGCCAGTTCCAGGTCACGAGCCGCGCGGTTGGCAGCGTCCAGGCCGTCGGCGATCTTCTTCTGACGCTCGTGCAGAGCCGCGATGACCGGAGGCCATACGAACTTCATGCAGAACAGGACGAAGATGGCGAACGCGATGGCCTGGCCGATCAGAGTTGCATTAATGTTCACGCCAATACCTCGCTCGTTCGTTGTTCAGTCACAGATTCCCGCGTTGCGGAAATTACTGGGCAACCTGAGCAATGAACGGGTTAGCGAAGGTGAAGAACAGAGCGATACCAACGCCGATCATGGTCACGGCGTCGAGCAGGCCGGCGACGATGAACATTTTGACCTGCAGCATCGGAACCATTTCCGGCTGGCGAGCAGCGCCTTCCAGGAACTTGCCGCCCAGCAGGCCGAAGCCGATGGCGGTACCCAGAGCGCCCAGACCGATCAGCAGAGCAACGGCGATAGCAGTGAGTCCAACTACAGTTTCCATTTTTCCTCCCGACTTTTTTGTCGTGTTGGTTAAAGGTGAAGCAAGTTAAGGTGGTGAAGCTCTTCTTTCACCCCCTCCCATCCGGGAAGGGGCGTACAGAATCTTTGGATCAGTGGCTGTCTTCGTGCGCCATCGACAGGTAGACGATGGTCAGCATCATGAAGATGAAGGCCTGCAGGGTGATGATCAGGATGTGGAACACGGCCCACGCCCAGTTCAGCACGACGCCCATGCCGCCCAGCCAGAGGATGCCGGAACCGAACATCACGGCGATCAGGATGAAGATCAGCTCGCCGGCGTACATGTTGCCGAACAGACGCAGTGCCAGGGATACCGGCTTGGCGATCAGGGTCACGAATTCCAGCAGGAAGTTCACGGGGATCAGGATGATCTGAACCACCATGTTGCTGCTGTGGAACGGGTGCAGGGTCAGTTCGCCGAGGAAGCCGCCGATGCCCTTGACCTTGATGCTGTAGAAGATGATCAGCGCGAAGACAGCGATCGACATGCCGAAGGTGGCGTTCGGATCGGTGGTGGCTACGGCGCGGAAGAACAGGTGCTCGTTGCCGGTGACCGCCTGGGCCGCGAGCGGCAGGAAGTCCACGGGCACCAGGTCGATCAGGTTCATCAGGAAGATCCAGACGAACACGGTCAGCGCCAGCGGTGCGATGAGCGGGTTACGGCCGTGGAAGGTGTCCTTCACGCTGCCGTCGACGAACTCCACGAGAACTTCGACGAAGTTCTGCAGGCCGCCAGGTTGACCGCTGGTGGCCTTCTTGGCTGCCATGCGGAAGATAAGGATGAACACCAGGCCGAGGAATACGGACCAGCCCAGGGTATCAACGTGGAATGCCCAGAAGCCCATTTCCTTGGCTTGTTCGGCGGTGTGGGCGAACCCCCAGGAACCATCCGGCAGACGACCCAGGGTCAGGTTCTGCAAGTGGTGCTGGATGTAACCCGAAGCGCTTTCTGCTGCCATGTTTGCCTCAATCGCTCTAAGGTCTTGTAAATGTGTTTCGCATCAGCAGGGGTGCAAACCAGCTGACCGCGAGGGTCAGCAGGTAGAGGCCGAACAGCGCCAGGGGCGCCAGGGGCTTCACACCTGCAAACGTCAGTGCGAAGAGCACTGCCGTCAAAATCAGTTTTCCCGCCTCACCGGCATAAAAGGACCGGACTATCAGCTGGGCAGAACGCGCGCCGCTGTAGCGGAACGCCTTGCGAGCAAAGTACAGATTCGGCAACCACGCAATCAGGCCCCCGAGCAAACCGGAATAGCCTGCGACCGATCCCCGTGCAAACCACAGGACTGCTGCACCGATAAGCAGCACCACCAGCTGGACGAGCAACAGGCGAAAAGCCGGTTGATGATGGAAGGGCAAACGATCGGGCTTGCGGGGTTCCATCTTCAGCTCACAGTCCTCTGGCGTCGGCGTCACAAATCAATAACTTGGCATACTTTGTGCCGACAAAATTGCGCGCAGAGTATAGGGGGCTGCAGGCCCCCCGTTCAACCGTCAGGTAGTGATTTCCGACGACCCCTACATGCTACGTTCGTATCAACGTATGTGGGCGAGTACGCCTTGAAGCTCGTCGAGGGAGTTGTAGCGGATCACCAACTGGCCTTTGCCCTTCTGCCCATGGCGAATCTGCACCGGGGCGCCCAGGCGCTCGGCCAGACGCTGTTCCAGGCGGCTGATGTCCGGGTCAGTCCTGACCGCTTTGACAGGTTCCCCAGGGGCGTTGAGCCACTGGCGCACCAGTGCTTCAGTCTGACGCACGGTGAAGCCGCGTGCGACAACATGTCGCGCACCCTCAACCTGCCTGTTTTCGGGCAATCCGAGCAGGGCACGGGCGTGGCCCATCTCCAGGTCGCCGTGGGACAGGAGGGTCTTGATCTCTTCCGGAAGGGCGATAAGGCGCAGCAGGTTGGCCACGGTCACGCGGGATTTGCCCACGGCGTCAGCGACCTGTTGCTGGGTCAACTGGAATTCCTGCTGCAGTCGCTGCAGAGCGGCGGCTTCCTCGATGGGATTGAGGTCCTCGCGCTGGATGTTCTCGATCAGCGCCATGGCGATGGCGGCTTCGTCCGGTACTTCGCGGACCATGGCCGGGATCTTGTCCAGCCCGGCCTGCTGGCTCGCGCGCCAGCGGCGCTCGCCGGCGATGATCTCGTAGCGGCCCTTGTCGATCGGGCGCACCACGATCGGCTGCATCACACCCTGGACCTTGATCGACTGGGCGAGTTCTTCGAGGGCCTGCGGGTCCATGTCGCGACGGGGCTGGTACTTGCCACGCTGGATCAGATCCAGCGGCAGGTGTTGCAGCTCCTTGCTGTCCACCTGAACGGCTTCTTCCTGCAGCGTAGCGGCGCTGGAGCCACTGAGCAGGGCGTCCAGCCCGCGTCCGAGACCTCGTTTCTTGGCGGCCATGCGGGTTCCTTAATCTCTTAGGCGGGGGCGGTGGTGCGGGCGGCGCGCTGACGGCGCACCAGCTCGCCGGCCAGCGCCAGGTAGGCGAGGGCACCGCGGGATTGCTTGTCGTAGACCAGCGCCGGCATGCCGAAGCTGGGCGCTTCGGCCAGTCGCACGTTGCGCGGGATCACAGTGGTGTAGAGCTTGTCGCCGAAGTGTTCCTGCAGCTGCGCGCTGACGTCGTTGGTCAGGCTGATGCGCGGGTCGTACATGGTGCGCAGCAGGCCTTCGATCTTCAGCGCCGGGTTCAGCCGCTCAGCGATGCGCTGAATGCTGTTCATCAGATCGGTCAGGCCTTCCAGTGCGTAGTACTCGCACTGCATCGGGATGATCACGCCGTCGGAGGCGGACAGGGCGTTGACCGTCAGCATCGACAGCGAGGGCGGGCAGTCGATGAGGATGAAATCGTAGTTCTCGCGGATCGCTGCCAGAGCATGGCGCAGGCGATGTTCCTTCATGTCCATTTCCAGCAGCACCACTTCCGCCGCGGTGAGGTCGCGGTTGGCGGGCAGCAGCTGGTAGCCGCCGTGCTCGGAGAACTGCATGGCCTGGGCCAGGTCGCATTCGCCGGTGAGCACGTCGTAGATGGAATGGTCCAGGGACAACTTATCCACACCGCTGCCGGTGGTGGCGTTACCCTGTGGATCGAGGTCGATCAGCAGCACGCGTCGTTTGGTGGCGACCAGCGATGCCGCGAGGTTGATGCAGGTCGTGGTCTTGCCGACGCCGCCCTTCTGGTTGGCGATCGCGAATACCTTAGCCATGGTTTTCCCCACTCCCCGTCATGCAGTGCGGCGCAGTATCAGCAGATGGCGCTGGCCTTGGCAACCCGGCACCGCCAGAGCGTGTTCGGCTTCGACCCGGAAATCTTCCGGGAGTGCCGCGAGCTCATCGCTGGGGTGGACGCCTTTCATGGCCAGCCAGTTGGTCTGGGTGTCGCCCAGGTGTCGTGTCCAGTTGGCGAAGTCTTCGAGACTGCTGAAAGCCCGCGAGACGATGCCGTTGAACGGCTGCTCGGGCTGGAAGGCCTCTACCCGGCTGTGGATAACCTGCAGGTTGTCGAGCTTGAGTTCCAGCTTCACCTGGGTGAGGAAGCGGGTCTTCTTGCCGTTGCTGTCCAGCAGGGTCAGGGATTTGCCGGGGAACAGGATGGCCAGCGGGATGCCGGGCATGCCACCGCCACTGCCCACGTCCAGCCAGCGCTCACCGCCCGCAGCTTCGAACTGCGGGACGATGCTCAGGCTGTCGAGCAGGTGGCGGGAGACCATTTCATCCACATCGCGCACGGCGGTGAGGTTGTAGGCCTTGTTCCACTTGGCCAGCAAGGCCAGGTAATCCAGCAGGCGTTGCTGGGTGGTTTCGTCGATATCCAGGCCAAGCGTCTGGATGCCATGCGCGAGTTCGTCGGCGTGGCGGGCAGTAACCAGGGACATCAGGCGCTCTGCTCCAGCTGACGACCGGAGGAGCGTTTCTTCAGGTGGATCAGCAACAGGGAGATCGCCGCCGGGGTGACGCCCGGAATGCGGCCGGCCTGACCGAGGGTTTCCGGCCGGGCGTTGCCCAGCTTGAGCTGGATCTCCTTGGACAGCCCGGAGATGGACGGGTAGTCGATATCCACAGGCAGGCGGGTGTCTTCGCTGGCTCGCAGGCGAGCAATCTCTTCCTGCTGGCGATCGATGTAGCCGGCGTACTTGGTACGGATCTCGACCTGTTCGGCGACCTGCGGGTCTTCCGCGCCGGCGCCGGTCACTTCGGCCAGGCTGACGTAGTCGATTTCCGGGCGGGCCAGCAGGTTCAGCAGGTTGTACTCATGAGCCAGCGGAGTCCCGAAGCGCTCGGCGATGGCATCGCCCTGCGGCGTGTTGGGTCGAACCCAGGTGCTCTTCAGGCGCTGTTCCTCACGCTCGATGCCTTCGCGCTTGGCTTCGAAGACAGCCCAGCGCTCGTCGTCGATCAGGCCCAGTTCGCGGCCTTTCTCGGTCAGGCGCAGATCCGCGTTGTCCTCGCGCAGGATCAGCCGGTACTCGGCGCGCGACGTGAACATGCGGTACGGCTCCTGGGTGCCGAGGGTAATCAGGTCGTCCACCAGCACGCCGATGTAAGCCTCGTCGCGACGCGGGCACCAGCTTTCACGGCCTTGCGAGCGCAGCGCAGCGTTGGCGCCGGCAAGCAGCCCCTGGGCGCCGGCTTCTTCGTAGCCGGTGGTGCCGTTGATCTGGCCGGCGAAGAACAGGCCGCCGATGACCTTGGTCTCCAGGCTGTACTTCAGGTCGCGCGGATCGAAGTAGTCGTACTCAATGGCGTAGCCCGGGCGAACGATGTGCGCGTTCTCCATGCCGCGGATCGAGCGGACGATATCCAGTTGCACATCGAAGGGCAGCGAAGTGGAGATGCCGTTCGGGTACAGCTCGTGGGTGGTCAGGCCTTCGGGTTCGAGGAAGACCTGATGGCTGTCCTTGTCGGCGAAGCGATGGATCTTGTCTTCGATCGACGGGCAATAGCGCGGGCCGACCCCTTCGATAACGCCGGAGTACATGGGCGAGCGATCGAGGTTGGACGCGATGATCTCGTGGGTCCGCGCGTTGGTGTGGGTGATCCAGCAGCTGACCTGGCGTGGATGCATTTCCTTCGAGCCCAGGAACGACATCACCGGGATCGGCGTGTCGCCGGGCTGCTCGGTCATCACGCTGAAATCGACACTGCGGCCATCGATGCGCGGCGGAGTGCCGGTCTTCAGGCGGCCGACACGAAGCGGCAGCTCACGCAGGCGGCGCGCCAGGGCGATCGAGGGCGGATCACCGGCACGGCCACCGGAGTAGTTCTCCAGGCCGATGTGGATAAGTCCGCCGAGGAAAGTACCGGCTGTGAGGACGACGTTGTCCGCATGGAATTTCAGACCCATCTGGGTCACTACGCCGCGCACCTGGTCCTGTTCGACGATCAGGTCATCACAGGCCTGCTGGAATATCCACAGGTTCGGCTGGTTCTCCAGGATCTCGCGCACGGCGGCCTTGTAGAGAACGCGGTCAGCCTGAGCTCGGGTCGCACGGACTGCCGGGCCTTTACGGCTGTTGAGCACACGGAACTGGATGCCGCCTTTATCGGTGGCCAGTGCCATGGCACCGCCCAGCGCATCGATTTCCTTTACCAGATGGCTTTTGCCGATCCCACCGATGGCGGGGTTGCAGCTCATCTGGCCAAGGGTTTCCACATTGTGGGTGAGCAGCAGCGTCTTCACGCCCATGCGTGCGGCCGCTAGTGCGGCCTCTGTGCCGGCATGGCCGCCGCCGATCACGATCACGTCAAAACGGGAAGGGAAATCCACCACGCACCTCGTGCCTGTTGATCAAGGAGAAAGAAGAGAGCCGGACAGTATAGGGGCTAAGGGCTCTCGATTGAAGGCACCTGAACAAAAAATAGCCAACGGGTACTGTTCGCCTCTAATAGAAAATAAAAGAGAGGAATCTTTTTAAATCTTTTTAGAGCTTGTGTTTATGTATGGTGAAGCCGTTTTCTGTGGATAACCACTTTCAGCCCAGATACGGCGATGCTTTCAGCGCCTAACAACCCTGTGTCGATTCTGTACGGTTGCAGGGGATCTCCGGTGGCTAGCTTGTGGATTAAGTGTAACGTTATCAACAGGCCGATTTATCCACTGGTTGAGACAGCGCTTGTTAACCTATCTGTACGCGACTTTTCCACAAGGTTCACGGAGGCCTGTGGAATCCACTTTTTGTGCTCTGTAAGCCCCGTAAATAGGGAGTCTTTGTGAGCTTATGGCTGTGGATAGATTTATGTGGCGAAGAATTCGGGGCAGCAGGAGGCGCGCTGACGGGACGGCCCCGTCAGCGGTACGCGAAAGCAGCGTTGTGGATTACTTGCCGATGCAGAAGCTGGAGAAGATGCGTCCCAGCAGGTCGTCCGGTGTGAAGGCACCGGTGATCTCGCCCAGGGCTTGCTGGGCCTGACGCAAGTCTTCGGCCAGCAACTCGCCTGCTCCGCTCAGAGTGAGCTGTGCGCGGCCGTGCTCGAGGCTGTCTCCAGCCAGGCGCAAGGCCTCCAGATGGCGCCGGCGCGCGCTGAAACTGCTCTCTGCAGTCTGCTCGAAGCCCATGCAGGCCTTGAGGTGCTCGCGCAGCAACTCCAGGCCATTGCCGGAACGGGCAGACAGGGTGATGGTGACGTGGCCGTCAGCGCTCTCTTCGAGCCCGATGCTCTCTGTGGATAAATCCGCCTTGTTGCGGATCAGGGTCACGTGCGCCGGGTCGGGGCGGCTGTCGAGGAATTCCGGCCACAGTGCGAAGGGATCGCTGGCTTCCGGGGCAGTGGAATCCACCACAAGGAGGACTCGATCCGCCTCGTTGATGGCCTTCAGGGCGCGTTCGACGCCGATCTTTTCCACATGGTCATCGGTGCTGCGCAGGCCGGCAGTATCGATGATGTGCAGCGGCATACCGTCAATGTGGATATGTTCGCGCAGTACGTCGCGGGTGGTGCCGGCGATATCGGTGACGATGGCCGCCTCACGCCCTGCCAGGGCATTCAGCAGGCTGGATTTGCCGGCGTTGGGACGCCCGGCGATGACGACCGTCATGCCGTCACGCAGCAGGGCTCCCTGGCCTGCCTCGCGCAGCACCGAGGCGAGTTCCGCGCGTACTGCATCCAGTTGCGAGAGAACATGGCCGTCGGCGAGGAAGTCGATTTCCTCTTCCGGGAAGTCGATGGCAGCCTCGACATACATGCGCAGGCCGATCAGCTGGTCGGTGAGGTTATGCACACGCTTGGAGAACTCACCCTGGAGTGAGCGCACGGCGTTGCGTGCGGCCTGCGCTGAGCTGGCTTCGATGAGGTCGGCAATGGCTTCGGCCTGGGCCAGGTCGAGCTTGTCATTGAGGAACGCGCGCTCGCTGAACTCGCCAGGGCGGGCCTGGCGGGCGCCCAGTTCGAGGCAGCGCTGCAGCAGCATGTCCATCACTACGGGGCCGCCATGGCCCTGCAGCTCCAGCACGTCTTCGCCGGTGAAGGAATTCGGGCCGGGGAAGTACAGCAGCAGACCTTCGTCGATGACCTCGCCATCATCAGCGTGGAAAGGCCCATAGTGGGCATAGCGCGGTTGGGGCTCGCGGCCGCTCAGGGTGATCGCCATGGTGCGCGCACGAGGACCGGAGACACGGACGATGCCCACCCCGCCACGGCCCTGGGCGGTGGCGACGGCGGCGATGGTTTCACGGGCTGCATTCATGTCGGCGGTCTCGCGGTTGTTGTCGTGGCTCGCGGCAAGGCAAAGTTATCCACATAGCAAAACGCCCCACGAGGGGGCGTCTTGTCGATCGGTGTCGGGCGGCGATATCAGGCAGAAGCCTTCTTCGCGGCCGCTTCGATCCGACGGGTAATGTACCACTGCTGTGCGATGGACAGGCAGTTGTTCACAACCCAGTACAGCACCAGGCCGGCCGGGAACCACAGGAAGAAGAAGGTGAAGATGATCGGCATCAGCTTCATCACCTTGGCTTGCATGGGGTCCGGTGGAGTCGGGTTGAGCATCTGCTGAACCAGCATGGTGGCACCCATGATGATCGGCAGGATGAAGAACGGATCCTTCACCGACAGGTCGACGATCCAGCCCAGCCACGGGGCCTGGCGCATCTCGACGCTTTCCAGCAGTACCCAGTAAAGCGAGAGGAAGACCGGCATCTGCACCAGAATCGGCAGGCAGCCGCCCAGCGGATTGATCTTCTCCTTCTTGTACAGCTCCATCATCGCTTGGGACATCTTCTGGCGATCATCGCCATGCTGTTCCTTCAGCGCAGCCAGTTTCGGCGACACGGCGCGCATGCGGGCCATGGAGCGGTAGCTGGCGGCGGACAGCGGGAAGAAGGCCAGTTTGATGACGATGGTCAGGAAGATAATCGACCAGCCCCAGTTACCCACGAGGTTGTGGATATGTTGCAGCAGCCAGAAGATTGGCTGGGCGATGAACCAGAGCGGACCGTAGTCGACGGTCAGTTCCAGGCCTGGGGACAGTTCCTTCAGGTACGCCTGCAGTTTCGGGCCGGCATACAGGGTCATGCTGGTTTCGCCCTTGGCACCCGGCGCAACGGTCAGGTTGGGCCCGGTGTAGCCGACGATGTAGTTGCCCTGGGCGTCCTTGCGGGTCATCACGCTGTGGGCGTCGCCCTTGGCGGGAACCCAGGCGGTGACGAAGTAGTGCTGCAGCCAGGCTACCCAGCCGCCCTGGACGGTTTCCTTGAACTGCTCTTTGTCCATGTCCTTCATGGACACTTTCACGTAGGGCTTTTCAGGGGTCCAGACCGCAGCACCGAGGTAGGTCGATACGCCGGTAGCAGTGGTGGAGGACGGGTCGACGCTGGCGTCACGCTTGAGCTGGGCGAACAGCGAGGCGTTCCACGGTTTGTCGCTCTGGTTGTCGATCAGGTAGCTCACGCCGACCTGGTAGGCATTGGGATTGATGCATTCGAGCTTCTTCTGTGCCTTTTCCTTCTCGGTGCAGTCGTTTTTCAGGCCGCGGTGGAAGGTAAAGCGCTTGATGTAGCTGACGCCATCCTGTGCATAAGTCAGGTCGACAACCATCTGGTCCTGGCCATCGGCCAGTTCGTAGACAGGTTTGGCCGAGGCGTAGAGCGGGCGACCGCTGGCAGCGGCGTCCGGGCCGTTGGCGCCGGTCAGGCCGCTCTGGGCCAGGTAGGTGCGCTGGTTGTCACGCTCGAACAACGGGAACGGCACGTCCGGGCGGTCCTGGCGCAGCGGGTACTGGGTCAGGCCGAGCTTGATCACGTCGCCGCCGCGCGGGTCGATGGTCAGGTCCAGGACATCGGTCTTCACGCGGATCAGCTGCTCGCTGGCGGCCGCTGGCTTCTGCTCATTGGGCAGGCTGGCCTGGGCGTTCTGCGTGGTGGGTACGTCGGCATTGGCCGCATTGCCGGCAGGCACGGAAGTGTCCGGCAGGCCTTCAGTCTGATTGAAGGTCGCGGTCTGCGCCGGCAGTTCGGGCTGGCCGTAGTCCTTGTTCCACTGGAGGACCAGTGCGTAGGACACGATTGCCAGGGCGACGAATAGGATTGAACGTTTGATGTCCATGGTTACTCGGCCGTCGAGGAAGGGGCGGGCTTGGAAGGATCTGGCGGTACCGGATCGTAGCCACCGGGATGCCAGGGGTGGCAGCGGCCTAGGCGACGAGCGGCCAGCCAGCCACCACGCAGGAAACCATGAGTTTCAATGGCTTCTTGCGCGTAGCAGGAACAGCTGGGGTAGAAACGACAGTGCCTGCCCATCATGGGACTGATGGCGTAGCGGTAAAACTGGATCAGTAACAGCGCCAGTCTACGCATGGGAACTGTCGGCCACTCCCGGAGATTCTGTCGAAGGTTCCGGGCTGGGCCGGTTGCGCAACAGGCGCTTCCAGAGTTTGCCGAACTGCTGGTGCAGCTCTTCATTCTCCAGATCGCCGAGGCCCTTGCGCGCGATCACCACGATATCCAGGCCGGCCAGCTTCTGCTGGTGATGGCGGAAGGATTCGCGGAGAAGGCGTTTGAGGCGGTTGCGCTCGACGGCGAGCTTGACGTTCTTCTTGCCGATCACCAGGCCCAGACGGGGGTGATCGAGACCGTTTTCGCGCGCCAGCAGCAGGATGTGCTTGCCGGGAACCTTGGAGGTGGGGGAGTCGAAGACCGCTGTGAATTGCCGGGCTGTCAGAAGACGTTTATCCCGGCTGAAATCTCGACTCACCACCTGTGTCAGACAAATCAGACGGTCAGACGCTTACGGCCCTTGGCGCGACGACGCGACAGAACCTGACGACCGTTCTTGGTGGCCATGCGAGCGCGGAAGCCGTGCACGCGAGCGCGCTTGAGGGTGCTGGGTTGGAAAGTACGTTTCATGATTCGGTACCTGGGTTTGACGACATGAGGTCGCAGTGACCCCGTTTAAAGAGACCGGCGATTCTAGTGAAATCAGGCGGTCAGGTCAATTTCCAACCAGACCCGGATACAAAATCTATAGAAAGGAGGGAAATCTCTTTTTCTAAAGATTGAAGCAGTGATTATGTTTACGGCGGCCGATGCCTGTGAATAACTCGCCGGCAGCCTTTGAACAAGCGCCTCAAGGGGAATGATAACCCTGTCGGGAAGTCGTGGGCCGCTTGTGCGGAGCCGGTTGGAAAGCTGGGTATGGAATGCGGTTTTTTCCACAGGGATTTTTTCCACAGAACCATCACCAGGGTCATCCCCTGCCCCATCAAGCTGTTATCCACAAGGTTCAAGGCGTTATTACCCGACCACCGGTAAAATCATTAACACCTTGATTTTGCTTGTATCCCGGCGCGCTTAACTGTGGATAAGTTGGTTCGTCGGGGATACAATAGCCGTCTGTTTCGCTTTGCGACTTCTTTTGGGGGATATCC